>PHEQ01000009.1 GCA_002842985.1 Alphaproteobacteria bacterium HGW-Alphaproteobacteria-1 | reverse complement strand
GTGCCTGTGCGCACCATGGCATAGACATCCTCCATCTCGTGGTTTGTTACCGCGATGCAGCCAGCCGTCCAGTCGGGTTTGAGAAAGCCGAAGAGGCTTGGCTCGCCATGGATGAAGATATCGCCACCGGGAGATTTCCCCTGGGCGCGGGCAAAAGCGATATCCTGCTCGTTCGGATAGGAAATCCCGAGCGACAGGTGAAAGGCGCTGTCGGGATTGCGCCGGTCGATATGATACTCGCCTTCGGGAGTCTTGCCGTCACCTTCGAACTGCTTGTGGCCCGCCGGTGCGAATCCGAGATCGACATCGTAACGTTTGAGAAGCCGCCGGTTGTGATAGAGAAACATCTCGCGTTCGCCCTTGTTGATCACGAGGCGCGTCACCTCGGGGCCGCGATAGGTCTTGAACTTCGTTTTCTCCGCACAGCCCGCAAGGGCCGCAGCCCCCGCAAAAAGCGCAAATCGCCTTGTTATCCTCATTGGTCTGTCCGCTCGTTTTCTGCCCGATTTTTGCGGGCAGGATAGCGCAACAGCGCCCGTGGGGATAGCCGGATTTCGCCGCATGACGCGGTTTTCAGGGTCATATTCAGGGGACGACCGTCTGATCGACAAGAATACTTGCATCCATCGTGGGTCCTGTCTTGTTCTGAAGCCTTTACCCTACGATGTAGGTTTCCAAGTTTTGCCCAGTCTCCCCTAAATGTCGATGAATCGGTATCGGGTCTTTCCATTTGGCCTCGATTTCTGGATAAATCCTGATAATTTTGACCTTCTTAGTCGCCGATCCGGGAGCCACATTCAGCAAATGATCACTCACAAGACCAAATATGCGCTGAAGGCGCTCATGGTACTCGCCGACGAGAAGGCAGGTGAAGCCCAAGCCTTGCGCATCGAGGAGATCGCGCAACGGTCGGGCGCACCGAAGCGATTCCTCGAACACATCCTGCTGGACCTCAAGAGGGCGGGCCTGATCGGCAGTCGACGCGGACGCAAGGGCGGCTACGAAATGATCAAGGATCCCAAACGGGTGTCGCTGGCAGAGGTTCTGCGACTGATCGACGGGCCAATGGCTCCGCTGCCTTGCCTCTCGCGAAAGGCCTACCAGCGCTGCGAGGACTGCAAGGATGAGCAGACCTGCCGGGTGCGTGCCGTCTTTGGCGGTTTCTACGCCACCTACATCCTGATGATTGAATCGCTGACCGTCGCCGATCTACAGCAGGATTCGCGGCCACTCGAAGCCTTCGGGTTGCCCGAACTGAGTGCCGGAGAATGATCTTCTAAAAACGCGACTGAAAAGGCCGATATTTTTCCTTTGCAATACTCGACCAACTCTGTCGTTATTGACGTGTCAGACAGCGCCCAGCGTGGGAACACCAGATGAACGGTCATCTCTGGTTCTGGTCGCGCAGCCTGACACGGGATTGCAGGCACGGGTTCAACAAAGGAGACCTAAATGTACCGCACCATTCAGCTTGGCGCTCATGCGCAGGCACAGGGTAAATTCATCCGGAGTCTCGCCGACGGGCGTATCGAGATTGAGGCCGGAACGACGCGCCTTGTGGGGCGCGCAGTGGAGAAAACCCGCGTTGTCGCCCAGATTGGCACCCGCTTGCTTGCAAACAGGAAGCTTCATGGCGGGCTTGTTGCGACGGTTGCCGCCCTTGGCCTCATGCTCAGTCCGGTCGGAACCGTCACGGCCTCGGCCCAGGACAGCGTTGAGATCCTTAACGTGTCCTACGACCCGACGCGCGAATTCTATCGCGAATACAACGAGCTTTTCAATGAATGGTGGACCGCGCAAGGCAACGCCCCGGTCACCATCCAGCAGTCGCATGGCGGCTCTGGCAGTCAGGCGCGCGCGGTGATCGACGGGCTGGAGGCGACGGTGGTGACGCTGGCGCTGGCCGCCGACATCAACGCAGTTGCCAGCCGCTCGGACAAGGTGCCCGAGGATTGGCAAAGCCGCCTGCCGCACAACTCCTCGCCCTATACCTCAACCATCGTGTTTCTCGTGCGCGAGGGCAATCCCAAGGGCCTGAAAGATTGGGGCGATCTGGCCAAGGACGGTGTTCAGGTGATCACACCCAACCCGAAAACATCGGGCGGCGCGCGCTGGAACTATCTGGCCGCCTGGGCCTGGGCTGAAAACGAATTCGGTGGCGACGAGGAGAAGATCCGCGACTTCGTGGGCCAAATCTACAAGAACGTGCCGGTGCTTGACACGGCGGCGCGCGGCTCCACCACGACCTTTTCGCAGCGCGGCATCGGCGATGTGCTGCTGGCTTGGGAAAATGAGGCCTATCTGTCTCTGAAAGAGTTGGGCGAAGACAAGTTCGACATTGTCGTGCCTTCAGTGTCGGTGCTGGCCGAACCGCCGGTGGCGCTGGTCGAGGGCAATATAAAGTCGGACGCGCAGCGCAAGGCCGCCGAAGCCTATCTCAACCACCTCTACAGCCCCGAAGCACAGGCGATCGCGCTCAAGCATTTCTATCGCGCCTGGGACGTATCCGCGGCGGCACAGGAGGATATCGAACGCTTCCCCGAAGTGAAGCGCCTCGGCATCGACCATTTCGGCGGCTGGGCCAAGGTGCAACCCCATCACTTCGGCGATGGCGGCGTGTTCGACCAGATCTATTCGGAATAAGCCATGAGGGCGAGCCTTCTGCGCTCGCCCTCTCCCCTGCCGGGGTTTGGGCTGAGCTTCGGGATCATGATGGCGATTCTGTCCATCGTGGTCCTTCTGCCTCTGAGCGCGCTTTTGGGGCGCGGTCTGATGATAGGCCCCGCCGATCTGTGGGACATGGTCAATTCGCGCCGCATCTGGTCGGCGCTGGAACTGTCGTTCCGGGCCGCCTTGATCGCCTCGGTGTTCAACCTTGTGTTTGGGATCGTTCTGGCCTGGGTGCTGGTGCGCTACCGCTTCTGGGGGCGCAAGCTGGTCGATGCGGCGGTGGATTTGCCCTTTGCCTTGCCGACGGCGGTGGCGGGCATCTCGCTGACGGCGCTCTATGCTCCGAACGGCGTTTTTGGACAGGCGCTGGCCCCTCTGGGGATCAAGGTTGCCTATACTGAACTGGGCATCTGGATGGCGCTCATCTTCATCGGGCTGCCTTTTGTCGTGCGCACGGTGCAGCCGGTGATCGAAGAGCTTGACCGCGAGGTCGAGGAAGTCAGCGCAACCTTGGGCGCGCGCCGGACCTATACCTTGCGCCGGGTGGTCCTGCCAACGCTGGCCCCTGCGGCCCTGACCGGATTTGCGCTCGCGCTGGCACGGTCGGTGGGCGAATACGGGTCGGTCATCTTCATCGCGGGTAATATCCCCAACCTCACCGAAATCGCGCCGCTGCTGATCGTGATCCGGCTTGAGGAATACAACTACGACGCCGCTGCTGCGATCGGCATCGCCATGCTGTTGATCTCTTTCGCGATGCTGCTGGCGATCAACCTCATACAAATCTGGAGCAGACGGAGGATCGGACTTGTCTGATATCACATTCATCCGTGCGGAATCCGTCACGACCGAACCGCGCCTCGCGCGCGGCCTGCTCATCGGCGGGACCATGGCTCTCATCGCGGTGCTGCTCTTTGCACCGTTGATTGCCGTCTTTGCCGAGGCCCTGCGACAGGGCTGGGCAGCCTCGCTTGACGCGCTGGCCTCGCCCGATGCACGTTCGGCCATTCGCCTCACGCTGATCGTGGCGGCCATTGCCGTGCCCTTGAACGCCGTCTTCGGCATCGCCGCCGCCTGGGCGATCACCAAGTTCGATTTTCGCGGCAAGGCGTTCCTGATCACACTCATCGACCTGCCGTTCTCGGTCTCGCCGGTGGTGGCGGGGCTGGCGCTGGTGCTGCTGTTCGGCGCACACTCGACCATGGGTGCCTGGCTGATCGCCAATGACCTCAAGATCGTCTTTGCCTTTCCGGGCATCGTGCTGGCCACCATGTTCGTGACCTTCCCCTTTGTGGCGCGCGAACTCATCCCGGTGATGATCGAACAGGGCCGGGCCGAGGAAGAGGTGGCGCTGACGTTGGGGGCAAGCGGCTGGCGGGTGTTCTTTACCGTGACCCTGCCCAATATCCGCTGGGCGCTGCTTTACGGCGTGCTTTTGTGCAACGCGCGCGCCATGGGCGAATTTGGTGCGGTCGCGGTCATCTCGGGCAAGATCCGGGGCGAGACTACGACCATGCCGATCATGATCGAGATGCTCTATAACGAATATCTCTCGGTCGCGGCCTTCTCGCTGGCGGCCGTGCTCGCGTTGCTGGCACTCGTCACACTTACCCTCAAATCGCTTCTCGAATGGCGCCACGCGGACGTTCTGGCCGCAACGCGCCGTCACTGAAAGGTTCCCCCATGCATATCGAGATCGAAGAACTGGCCAAGGAATTCGGCACCGAGCGGGCGTTGCATCCCGTCTCGCTCGCGATCCCCTCTGGCGCGCTGATCGCCCTGCTGGGGCCGTCCGGGTCGGGCAAGACCACGCTCTTGCGCATCCTTGGCGGGCTGGAATTTCCCACCTCGGGGCGCGTGCTGTTTGACGGCTCCGACGCCACCGGCCTTACGGTGCAGGAGCGGCGCGCGGGTTTCGTGTTCCAGCATTACGCGCTTTTCAAGCATATGACCGTGTTCGAGAACATTGCCTACGGGCTGCGCGCGCGCAAACGCCGCGAACGTCCCACCGAGGCCGAGATCGGGCGGCGGGTCAACCGCCTGCTCGACCTTATCCAGCTGCCCGATATCGGCGCGCGTTATCCCAGCCAATTGTCAGGCGGGCAGCGGCAACGCGTGGCGCTGGCGCGCGCACTCGCCATCGAGCCGCGGATGCTGCTTCTCGATGAACCCTTCGGCGCGCTCGATGCCAAGGTGCGCAAGGAATTGCGTCAGGGACTGCGCGACATTCACGACACCACCGGCCTCACGACGATTTTCGTGACCCACGACCAGGAAGAGGCGATGGAACTGGCCGATCTGGTGGTTGTCATGTCGATGGGTCGGATCGAGCAGGTCGGCAAGCCCGCGGAGATCCGCGCGCGCCCGGCCAACGACTTTGTCCGAAGTTTCACGGCAGCCTGACCCATGAGAAAGACTGACCTGGACCGGATCGACCGCAAGATCCTGCACGAGTTGATGCGCGACGCGACAGTCCCGGTCGCGCAACTGGCAGAGCGTGTGGGGCTTTCACAAACCCCCTGCTGGAAGCGGGTGCAAAAGCTCGAAGCCGCGGGCATCATCATCGGCCGCGTGGCCATCGTCGACCCCGCGCAAATCGGCCTTGGCCTTCGGGTTTTTGTCGAGATCGAGGCACCCGACCATTCCCGTGAATGGCGTGCAGAATTTCGTGCCGCCATCGCGGAATTCCCTCAAATCGTCGAGGTGCATCGCATGGCGGGCGATGTCGATTACCTCCTGAAGGTGGCGGTGGCCGACATGGCCGCCTTTGATGAATTCTACCTCCAACTCACCCGCCGACTGCCGTGCCGCAACGTGACCTCCAAGTTCTCGATGGAAGTGATTCGGGACACCACCGTCTGGCCCATCGACACGGTTACAGCCTGACCCCAAGAGAGACTCACATTCTAAAAGCGCGGCGAACTTTGGAACCCAAAATCACGACAAAGATGATAGTGTTTAAGGGAAAGGAGATCGCCCATGATCAGAACCCTTCTTCTTCCCGGCCTCGACGGCTCGCCCGCGCCCCATTGGCAACATTGGTGGGAGCGCATGGATCCGACCGCGCGCATCGTCGAACAGAAATGCTGGGCTCGCCCGCGCTCGGATCAATGGCTGACCGAGATCGCCGGCGCTTTGCTCTTGCATCCCGGTGCGGTTCTCGTGGGGCATTCCCTTGGCGCTGTGGCAGCTGTGCAGCTCTTGTCGCGCTGGCCGCAGCTAAAGATCGGCGGCGCGCTGCTGGTTGCCCCGGCCGAGACGTCGCGCGACCCGCGCACGGCGGCCTTCGGCAGGATCCCCGAGGGACCGCTGCACGTGCCCGCCATCGTCGTGGCAAGCCGCAACGATCCCTGGATGAGCCAGCCGCGTGCGCGCGCTCTGGCGAAACGCTGGGGAGCGGAGTTCGTCGATATGGGCGAGGCCGGGCATATAAACGTGGCCTCGGGCTTTGGCCCCTGGCCCGAGGGGCGCGCGCTGCGCGATCTGATCTGGTCGCTTCCCACCCTGCCGGGCCGCGCCACGGTCAGCCTGCAAGACCATCTGACCCGAAAGGAGGCAATCGCATGACCCCCGTTTTCAAGCGCATTCGCAAGGCCGTTCCGATGACGGTCTTTGCGGTGGCCTATCTGTCGCTTCTAGCCATCGTTGTCCTTACCTGATCCCGATACGGAGACATTGCCATGATCTGCTACACCCCCGATCCCGGCCTTGCCGGTCTGGGCGCGCCGGAATACGGCGTGCCCGAGGATGGCCCCTTGCCCGCGCGCGGTGAGGTGATTCTGGGGCTTGCCTGCCTCGTGCTCACCTGTCTCATCCTCGGGTCGCTGTGATGGACGGCTCGTTCCCGCATCCCGCCCGCCATGTGCTCATCATCGGTGGCGGGGCGAGCGGGGCGTTGATGGCGACGCACCTGTTGCACAGTGCCCCCGAGACCCGCGTCACCATCGTGGAAAAGAGCGGTATCTTTGGCTGTGGCATCGCCTATGCGACCGACAACCCCGAGCACATCCTGAATACTCGCGTTCAAAACATGAGCGCCTTTCCCGACGATCCCGACCATTTCCTGCGCTGGCTGCGCACGCGGGATGAGGATTGTGGCGCGACCGATCAGTGCTTTGTGAGCCGCGCCACCTATGGCCGTTATCTCGAAAGCCTTGTTTCCCCCTGGAGCGACAACCGGCTTCGTTGCGTCTTGGGCGAGGTGCTGCGGCTGGAGCCGACGGATAAAGGCGTGAGCGCGCATCTTGATGACGGGACCGCAGTGTTGGCCGATACCGCGATTCTCGCCACTGGCCACGCTGTGCCCGCCGAGCCGCGTGGCGGTTTGCGCGGGGCGTGGGACTTCACCCCGCCGGAGGGTCTCGATGCGCGGGTGGTGATCGTCGGCACTGGGCTGTCGATGGTCGATCACGTGGTGGCGCTGCTGGCGCGCGGTCATCGCGGTCCGATCACCTGCCTGTCGCGCCGGGGCCTCTTGCCGCAACCGCATGTAAGCGGTGCGGCGCAACCCATCGGGCGCGGCGAGGTGCCGCTTGGCGCGTCGGTCAGCGCGCTTCTGCGCTGGCTGCGCAGGCGTGTGCGCACCGCCGAGGCGCAGGGCATCCCCTGGCAGCTTGTGCTCGACGGGTTGCGCCCGCATGTGGCCGCGATCTGGCGCTCCTGGGATACCGAGACGCGGGCCCGCTTTCTGCGCCACTGCGCAAGCCGGTGGGAGGTGCACCGCCACCGGATGCCGCCGCAATCGGCGCAGAGAATCGAGGCCGCGCGCGCGACCGGGCAATTGACCCTCCTGCGTGCGCGTTTTGCCGGGGCGGTGCCCATGGGCACACACACCGGGATTGCCACCACCCAGTCAGACGGCACCGAGCGGATGTTGATTGCCGATCACGCCATCGACTGCCGTGGCATCCGCCGCAACCCCGAGACGGATAGCGCCCCGGTGATTCGCGACATGCTGGCGCGTGGTATCGCGCGCCTTGATCCGCTGCGTCTTGGGCTGGATACCACCCTTGATGCGCGGCTTGTCGCCCGTGGTGGCGTTGCGGCACGCCGGGTCTTTGCCATCGGTCCCTGCGCGCGCGGAGCCTTGTGGGAAATCACCGCGATTCCCGATATCCGTCTGCAATGCGCCGAGCTTGCCCGCGCGCTGAGCGGTCAATCTGACAGTGCTCTCCTGCGGAGCTGATGTTCTCTCTTAGCCCGTCGGGCGACAACTTCCCTCTCTTTTCTGCGCGATCTTTGGAATGGAGGGGGGGATGCAAACTTAATATACATTATCACGACAGATATGATCGTGAAAGGGAGTGCCATGACGGATATAATCGGTTTCGCCGGTAGCCACAGCCAGCCGTCGCGCACCCGCGCGCTCGTCGCTGCGGCAGTGCAGGATGCAGCGCGAAAGACCGGATTGGGCTATGAAGTCTTCGATCTGGGCGATCTCGGGGCCTCGCTGGGCGCGGCCGGATCACTTGCAGATCTCGACCCCGAGGCGCGGGCCCATGTCGACCGGCTATTGGCCGCGCGCGCGATTGTCGTCGGAAGCCCGGTCTACAAGGGCAGCTATACAGGTCTCTTCAAACACCTCTTTGACCTGATCGACCCAGAGGCCCTGCGCGGCAAGCCGGTGCTTCTGACTGCCACCGGCGGTGGCGACCGGCACGCGCTGGTGATCGAGCATCAGCTGCGCCCGTTGTTTGGCTTCTTCGAGGCCGCGAGCGTGCCGACGGGCGTCTATGCCGGGTCCGTCGATATTGACAGCGACGGGAGGCTTTCGGACCCGCTTCGTGCCCGGCTCGACACGGCGGTTGCCCAACTGACCGCCGCCCTCACCCCGCGCAAGCTGGAGGCTGCCGCCTAATCACCGTCCCCCCGCTGTGCCATCTTGCCCGCCCGACCACGCAGGCCGGGCCCTGGCGCAGCTTTGTCCAGATCAAGGAGACCATCATGACAAGACACATCAAACTTGGCGCGTTCCTGCCCGGTGGCGGGCAACACGTTGCCGCCTGGCGCCATCCGGAGGCCCGCGCAGACGGGGCGACCAGCCTTGAGTATCATATCGAACTGGCCAAGACCGCCGAACGCGGCCTCTTCGATGCCTATTTCCTTGCTGATGGGCTGGCCACGAACGGGGCCGGGCGCGAGGGCGGCAGCGCCAAGATCGCAGGCTTTGAGCCGCTGACGCTCTTTGCTGCGCTTGCCACGCAGACCACGCATCTGGGATTTATCGCCACCAACACCACGACCTATGAAGAGCCCTATACCGTGGCGCGCAAATTCGCCTCGCTCGATCTGATCTCAAACGGGCGAGCGGGTTGGAATGTCGTGACCACCGCCACCGAGGAAGCGGCGCAGAACTTCAATCTCGAACATCAGATTTCTCATGCCGACCGCTACGACCGTGCGCGCGAGCATGTCGCGGTGGTCAAGAAACTGTGGGACAGTTTCGAGGATGATGCCTTCATCCGCGACAAGGAAAGCGGTGGTTTCTATGATCCTGCGCGGCTGCATGACGCTAACCATGTGGGCAAGCATTTCCGGGTCAAGGGCGCGCTCAACGTCTCGCGTTCGCCGCAAGGGCATCCGGTTGTGGTGCAGGCCGGTCAATCCGAGGCCGGGCGCGACCTGGCCGCCGAAAGCGCCGAGGTGATCTTTACCGCCCATCAGAAGATCGAGACGGCGCAGGAATTCTATCGCGACATCAAGGCGCGCGCCGCCGGCAAGGGCCGCAATCCCGATCACGTGCTGATCATGCCCGGCGTCGCCCCCTTTGTCGGGCGCACCGAGGCCGAGGCGCGCGCGAAATACGAACAACTGACCGATCTCATCGTCGAGGCGGACGGTCTTGCGCTGCTCAACGGCCTGGCGGGTGGCACGCTCGATCTTAGGGGATACGATCTTGACGGGCCGCTGCCGCCCTCGCCCGAGACCGAAGGCATGAAGAGCCGTCAGGCGCTGATCCGTCAGATTGCCGACGATAACGGTTTCAGCATCCGCCAGCTTTACCAGCATATCGCCACCGCGCGGGGGCATCTCACGTTGATCGGCACGCCGGTTCAGATCGTGGATACCCTGCAAGAGTGGTTCGAGAATGAGGCCGCCGATGGCTTCAACATCCTGCCGCCGTGGCTGCCGGGCGGGTTGGACGATTTCATCGCCCTCGTGACGCCGGAATTGCAGCGCCGTGGCCTGTTCCGCACCGCCTATGAGGGGCGCACCCTGCGCGAGAACCTTGGCCTGCCCTTTCCGGTCAACCGTCATGCCGCCGCGCGCGCCAAGACGCTGGCCGCCGAGTAAAAGGAGATTTCGATGACCTATCAGGTTTCAGAACTGAGCGGCCGGCCCCAAAGCGGGCCGGTCGATTCTCCGGCTCCGAGCGCCTTGGCCTCTCTTGCCCGGCGCGCCCGTTCTGCCCTGTCCGATTACGGGCTGCTTGTCGCGTTTTTCGTGGGCTGGCATGTGGCCAGCGTCACCGGGCTTCTCAATCCGGCGGTGTTCCCGCCGCTCGACCGGGTCGGGCAGGCGCTCTGGAATGGCATCGCTTCGGGGCGGTTGGTGGGCGATATCGCCATCTCGTTGCAACGCGCGGGCATCGCCTTTTTCGCAGCCGTCGCGCTCGGGATTCCGCTCGGCCTTTTCATGGGGCAGATCCGCGCGGTGGAACGCGCGCTCGACCCGATCCTGCAACTCTTTCGCCAGACATCGGCGCTGGCGCTTTATCCTGTGTTCATCCTGCTTCTGGGTCTGGGTGAGGCCTCCAAGGTCTTTGTCATCTTCTGGGCCACGCTCTTTCCGATCCTGCTGGCGACCATCGGCGGCGTCAAGGAAGTGGACCCGAAATTGATCGAGATGGCGCGCACCTTTGGCGCATCACGGTTGACCACCTTTCGCCGTGTCGTGCTTCCGGCCTCTGTGCCCGCGATCTTTGTTGGCCTGCGCCTCTCGGCCACGACCGCGCTTCTGCTGCTCATCGCCGCCGAGATGATCGGGGCCAACAAGGGCCTCGGGTTTCAGGTGATGAACGCGCAATACAACTTCCAGATCCCGCTGATGTTCGCCGCGATCTTCCTTCTGGCCGTGCTTGGCCTTGCGGCCAACTGGGTACTGGTTCTGCTGCAAAGGCGGCTGTGCCGCTGGAGTACGGCCAAGCACTGAGTTTTCTCTCGTCAACCCCTCATCCAAAAAACCAAAGGACAGAAAAATGACCTATCGCTTCAAATCCATAATCGCGGGCGTCGCCCTGTCGCTCTCGGCCGCCACGGCCCAGGCCGAGGACGTGACCCTGCGCTATCTCTCCTATCATGGCGGCATCGCCGCGCATGAACTGGCCAACGCGCTTGGCTATTTCGACGGCACCGGGGTGAAATTCGAGGGCGTTGGCTATGCCGGGGGCGGGCCCGAGTCGCTCTTTGCACTGGCCTCGGGCAGCGTCGATATCGGCTCGGCGGCCACTTCGGCGGTGATCAACTCGATCGCCAGCGGCAACGATTTCATCGCCGCATACCCGACCAACGGCATCAATGACGACGCGCAGTCGGTCTTTCACGTCCTCGAAGACAGCCCGATCAAGTCGATCAAGGATATCGCAGGCAAGACCATTGCGGTGAACACGCTTGGCGCGCATCTCGATTATACCATCCGCGAGGCGCTGCATCAGCAGGGGCTGCCACAGAACGCGGCCAATCTCGTGGTGGTGCCGGGGCCGCAGTTGGAACAGGTGTTGCGTTCCAAACAGGTGGATATTGCCGCTTTCGGATATTGGCAGACCACCTTCGAGGGTGCCGCGCGCGCGAATGGCGGGTTGCGCGCGGTGTTTGACGATACCGACGTTCTGGGCGAGATCGCGGGCGGCTTTACCGTGCTGCGCCGTGACTGGGTCGAGGCACACCCCGAGGCGGCGCGCCACTTTGTCGAGAAATCTGCCAAGGCGCTCGATTACGCCCGCGAGAACCCCGAGGAAACCCGCAAGATCATCGCCGATCTTCTTGAAAAACGCGGTGAAAATCCGGAAGTGGCCAAGTTCTTTGCCGGTTTCGGTGTGCGCGAGGGCGGTCTTCCGGTCACACGCGACGTGCAGTTCTGGATCGACGTTCTGGTGCGTGAGGGCTCGCTGGCCGAAGGACAGCTTGCCGCGTCAGCCATCCTCCTGGTCACGGGCGATACGCCCGTCACGAACTGAGGCAGGGACAATGACGCTGGTGCAAACCCAGATCAAAGGAGAGGTCACGATCCGTGGCCTCTCCAAGAGCTTCCTTCTCGACGGCGAGACATTGACCGTCCTCAAGGGGATCAATCTCGACATTCGCGGCGGCGAGAGCCTTGCCATCGTGGGGGCCTCTGGTTCGGGCAAGACGACGCTCTTGCGCGTGCTGGCCGGTCTGGAAGAGCCGGATACAGGCGATGTGCTGATCGACGGCGCGCCTGTGCACGGGCTGGGGCGCGAGCGGGCCGTCATCTTTCAGGAGCCGCGCCTGCTGCCCTGGCTCACGGTGCTGGACAACGTGGCCTTCGGGCTCGAGGTACAGGGTGTGTCGAAACCGGACGCCGCCGAGCGGGCGCGGCGCTATATCCGCCTTGTCGGTCTGGCCGAATTCGAGGGCGCCTGGCCCCGGCAGCTTTCGGGGGGCATGGCGCAACGGGTGGGCATCGCCCGGGCGCTCACCGTGCAGCCCGAAATCCTGCTGCTCGATGAGCCGTTGGGGGCGCTTGACGCCATGACCAAGATGACCATGCAAGAGGAACTGACCCGCATCTGGCACGAGGAAAAGGTGACGATGGTGCTGGTGACGCATGACCTCGAAGAGGCGATATTTCTTGCCGACCGTGTGCTGGTCCTGCCGGGCAACAAGGGCGATGCCATCCGCCTCATCGACGTGGACCTGCCTCGCCCGCGCGACCGCAACGACACGGCCTTTGTCGGCTATCGCCGTCAATTGATGGCAGGGTTCGGGCTTCATTGAAAAGGGGTGGGCAAACCTTGGGGTCATGCCGCTGGTCTTTGGTCCGCGCCGGTGAGCCGACCGTCGAGAACGTCGGCGCGAACAACAGGCACGCGGCGGGCTCTCTGGGGCGACCATCTCATGCGACGTTGCTTGGCCAATAAACATTCGGTGGGGGCCGTCTGGCTGCTTGTCGGTGTGATTGTTTGTCGAGTGCCCGTATGGACGCACACGAGAACACCCCCCGCATTCAAGTTTTGTCGGTCTCTGATACCGGTCGCCGTCGCCGTTGGACGGGTGAGGAAAACAAGCCCGCGCGCCTACGGTGCCTCAAAAGTCGAGATTGGCCACGTTGAGTGCATTATCCTGAATGAATTCGCGGCGCGGTTCCACGACATCGCCCATCAGCTTGGTAAATAGATCATCGGCCTCGGCCACATCGTCGATCTTGACCTGCAAGAGCGTGCGTGCATTCGGGTCAAGCGTCGTCTCCCAGAGCTGGCTGGGGTTCATCTCGCCCAGACCCTTGTAGCGTTGAAGTGTCAGTCCCTTTTCACCCTCTTTCAGGATCGCATCGAACAGGTCGAGCGGGCCGTAAATCGGCTGGCTCCGGTCCTTGCGGACAAGCGTGGCGGGCTCTGCATAGACCTCGCGCAACGTCCCGGTCATCTGCGCCATGCGCCGCGCCTCGCCGCCGCGCAGGACCGGGCCGTCAAGCACGCGCGCCTCCTCGACACCGCGCACCGTGCGGCTCAGGCGCAGGCCGTGATCCTGTGTCGGGCGACCCTGCCAGCCGCGTTCGTATTCGTTCGAGATGAGATCGAGCCGTGCTGCCACCGCATCGGCCACGCCCTGTAGATCGGTATCGACACGCCCCGCCAAGAACGCCTCGGCAATCGCCGCCTGTTCGAGGATGTGGCGGGGGAAATGCGTCGGGAACGCCTCGAGGATGCGGCGCGCCTGACGTGCTTCCTCGACCACGCGGACAAGATCCGGCCCGGCGATTTCCTCGCCCGAGCCGAGCCGCAGCGCGGCGTCGGTCGTGCCCTGTGCGATGAGGTAATCCTCCAGCGCCGGCTTGTCCTTGAGGTAGACCTCGGACTTGCCGCGCGCGACCTTGAAGAGTGGCGGCTGCGCGATATAGAGGTAGCCGCCCTCGATCAGTTCGGGCATCTGCCGGTAGAAGAAGGTGAGCAAAAGCGTGCGGATATGCGCGCCGTCGACATCGGCATCTGTCATCAGAACGATCTTGTGATAGCGCAGTTTCGAGATGTCGAACTCGTCCCGGCCAATGCCGGTGCCAAGCGCCATCACGAGATTGCCGATCTCTTGGCTCGACAGCATCCGGTCAAAGCGCGCGCGCTCCACGTTGAGGATCTTGCCCTTGAGCGGCAGGATTGCCTGCGTGCCCCGGTCACGTCCGGTCTGGGCAGAGCCGCCCGCCGAATCCCCCTCGACGATGAAAAGTTCGGTCTTGGACGGGTCCTTGGACGAGCAATCCTTGAGTTTTCCGGCAAGAAAATTCACATCCATCGGGTTCTTGCGCCGGGTCAGATCGCGCGCCTTGCGCGCCGCCTCGCGGGCGTGGGCGGCCTCGATGATCTTGCTCACGACGATCTTGGCAATGGCCGGGTTCTCTTCGAACCATTCCGCCAGTTTCTCGCCCACCAGTCCCTCGACAGCAGGACGCACCTCGGAGCTGACCAGCTTGTCCTTGGTCTGGGACGAGAATTTCGGATCGGGAACCTTGACCGAAAGCACGCAGGTCAGCCCCTCGCGCGCGTCATCGCCGGTAAAGCTCACCTTTTCCTTTTTCGCGATTCCGGTGGTCTGCGCGTAATTGTTGATCGTGCGCGTGAGCGCGCCGCGAAACCCCGCAAGATGCGTGCCCCCGTCGCGCTGCGGGATGTTGTTGGTGAAGGGCAGCACCGTCTCGTGATAGCTGTCGTTCCACCACATCGCCACCTCGATGCCGATCTCGTCACGCTCGCCGGTGATGAAGATCGGCTCCGGCATGGCGGGGGATTTGTGGCGATCAAGGTATTTGACGAATTCCTTGACGCCACCCTCGTAGAACAGCTCCGAGGTCAGCGGCTCGGCGGGGCGCTCATCGCGCAGGATGATGCGTACGCCGGAGTTGAGAAAGGCCAGTTCGCGCAGGCGCTTTTCCAGCGTCTCGAAGCTGTATTCGAGATTGGAAAAGGTCTCGAGCGACGCAAGAAAGCGCACCTCGGTGCCCTTGCGCCCGTTCGCCTCGCCCACCACGCGCAGCGGCTCCACGGTAAAGCCGCCCTCGAAGCGGGCGTAATGCTCCTTGCCGCCTCGCCAGATGCGCAATTCCAGCCACTCGGAAAGCGCGTTGACGACCGACACACCGACACCGTGCAGCCCGCCCGAGACCTTGTAGGAATTGCTGTCGAATTTGCCGCCCGCATGGAGCTGGGTCATGATGACCTCGGCCGCCGAGACACCCTCGCCCTCGTGAATGTCGACGGGGATGCCGCGCCCGTTGTCGCTGACAGAAACCGATGAATCTGCGTGGATCGTGACGTTGACGGCATCGGCATGACCGGCCAATGCCTCGTCGATGCCGTTATCCACGACTTCGTAGACCATGTGATGCAGGCCAGAGCCGTCATCGGTATCCCCGATATACATGCCGGGGCGCTTGCGGACAGCCTCCAACCCCTTGAGAACCTTGATGGAATCGGCGCCATATTCCTCTGGCACGCGGGCGGGTTCGGACATGCGGTTTTTCCTTCGGATTTTTGTGAACTTTATACGAAGTCTGGGGGGTAATGTCACGTCCCTACCCATATTTTGCGCTGTCACACGGTCAGGTGAAGGGAATGACAATCCCCACCAGAATGAGCAGCCCGCCAGAGGCCATGTTCATCCGTCGAATGGCTGCCGGACTCTGCAAAAGCCTGCGTGCCCGGTCGAGAAAGAACGCAAGGCCGAGGTTCCCCAACATCGGCACGATGGCCGAAACCGCGAGAATGGCCGCGATGTCTGGAACGGTGACGGAGGACAGATCGAAGAAGCCCGGCAGAAAGCCCATGTAGAACAGAATCGCCTTTGGATTGCCGATCACCGCCGCCATGCCGACCGAGAACCCGGCCCAGATGCCGGGTCGTGTCATGCGGCTGTCGGTGCCCGGAGCGTGGGCGGGTTTGCGGATCAGCAGCACTCCCATCCCGATGAACACCGCCGCCGCGATCCAGCGCATGAGGTCCAGCGCATCGCCATAAAGCGACAACACCCAGGCAAGGCCAAGGATCGCGCAGAGCGGCCAGATCAGATCACCAAGCGCCACACCCACCGCCAGCGGCCAGGCCCCGCGCATTCCGCCCGAAAGGGCGCGCGCGGTGAGCGCCACCCAGACCGGGCCGGGTACGGCCCAAAGCCCCGCCATGGCCGCCGCGTAGAGCGCCAGTTGATAGGTCGTGACGGTCATGCGTTTTCCCGTGTGATCCGGCTGAGGCCGTCGGTATCGGTGACTTCAAGATGCTGCGCGCGCGTGCCCAGTTCCGCGAACAGTTCCGGCCCCGTGCCGGTCATCCAGGCCTGAGCGCCAAGGGCACAGATTTCGTCATAGAGCGCGGCGCGGCGGGTGGCGTCAAGATGCGCTGCCACCTCGTCGAGCAGAAGGATCGGTGGCGCCCCGAAATCGCGGGCCAGCGCGCGGGCGTTGGCAAGGATCAACGACACCAGAAGCGCCTTCTGCTCGCCGGTGGAACAGTCGGCGGCGGGCACGCCCTTGGCGGCAAAGACCCCGTAAAGGTCGGCACGGTGCGGCCCCACCAGCGTGCGTCCGGCGGCCAGATCACGGAACCGGCTCTCGGCCAGCGCCTCGCGCAGATCGTCCGCCCCCTCGGGCATCGCGCCCTCGGTCTGGCTCAGCTCCAGTTCGGCAATGGGAAAGGTCGTCTCGGCCTGCATCTGCGCGCCTGTGATGAGCGCGAGCGCGTGCTGCCGGTTGGCGTGAATTTCCGCGCCGCTCTCGGCCATCTGCCGTTCCAGCGCCAGATACCAGTGGGCGTCACGCACCTGGTCCTTCAACAGGCGGTTGCGCTCGCGCATGGCCTTCTCATAGGCCAGCACCGCATCGGCATGGGCGGGCAGGAAACTCATGGTCATGCGGTCGAGAAACCGGCGGCGCCCGTCCGCCCCCTCGATCCAGAGACGGTCCATCGCCGGGATCAGCCAGAGCACGCGGGCGATGCGGCCAAGCGCAAGCTGGCTTGCGGCCTTGCCGTCGATCCGCACCTGCCGCGACGCGCCTCCCTCGGA
Source organism: Alphaproteobacteria bacterium HGW-Alphaproteobacteria-1 (assembly GCA_002842985.1). Lineage (GTDB taxonomy): Bacteria > Pseudomonadota > Alphaproteobacteria > Rhodobacterales > Rhodobacteraceae > Roseovarius. The sequence continues at coordinate 112,236 of PHEQ01000009.1, read as the reverse complement.
GACGATCTCAACCTCGTGGACACCGGTCACGGAGTGCAGGACGGCGGTGATCTTCCAGCCGAGCGTTTCGGGCCGCCGCACCATGTCCTGCGCCGCCGCCCGCCGCAGCCCGCGGCCGGGCGACAGAAGAGACACCGCCTCGATCAGATTGGTCTTGCCCGCACCGTTCGGCCCGAAAATCGCCACGGGGCGCGCATCAAGCGCAAGCCGCGCCGATTTGTGCGAGCGGAAATACGACAGGGTCAGCTCTGACAGGGAAAGGCCGGGCATTCTCGGCCCCTTCATCGTTCGGCAAATACTCCCGCCGGAGGCATCCGACAGGGGTTACACGCGCATCGGCATCACGACATAGACCGCCGTGGTGTCATTGCCCTCGCGCATCAGCGTGGGATCGCCCGACGAGTTGAAGAAGAACACCGCGTTCTCCCGGTCGACCTGACTGGCGATTTCCAGCAGGTATTTGGCATTGAAACCGATTTCCAGCCGCTCGTCGCCATAGGCCACGGCCAGTTCTTCCTCTGCCACGCCGCTGTCGGGCGCATTGACCGAAAGCACCAGACGATCCTCGTCAAGCGCGAGCTTCACCGCGCGCGAGCGTTCGGAGCTCACCGTCGCCACCCGGTCCACGGCCTGCGCGAACTCGGCGGCGTCCACTTCCAACCGCTTGGTATTGCCTTGTGGAATCACGCGGGTGTAATCGGGGAACGTGCCGTCGATCACCTTGGAGGTAAGCGTGATATCGGGGGTGGCAAAGCGCACCTTGGTTTCCGAGACCGACACGGCCACCTTCATGTCATCATCGTCGAGAAGCTTGCGCAATTCGCCGACCGTCTTGCGCGGCACGATCACGCCGGGCATGTCGCCCGCCCCTTCCGGCAACTCGGCGTCGATCCGGGCAAGGCGGTGGCCATCGGTCGCCACGCAACGCAACACCTTGCCGCCATCGGCCTCTGACACATGCAGGTAGACGCCGTTGAGGTAATAGCGCGTCTCCTCGGTGGAAATAGCGAATTTCGACTTGTCGAAGAGCCGCCGCAGCACCGGTGCGGGGGCCGAGAAATTCGAGGCGTATTCCGAGGACGCCATCACCGGAAAATCTTCCTTGGGCAGGGTGGCGAGATTGAAATTCGAGCGACCCGCCTGCACGGTGAGCCGCCCCGAGGCACTGTCCTCGGAAATCGAGACCAGCGCGCCATCGGGCAGCTTGCGAACGATCTCGTGCAGCAGGACTGCCGAAACGGTGGTCGCGCCCGCGCGCTCCACCTGTGCCGGGGCCTTGTCCACGATCTCGATGTCGAGATCGGTGGCGCGAAACTGCACCCGGTCGCCCTCGGCCTCGATCAGAACGTTGGCGAGGATCGGGATGGTGTTGCGCCGCTCGACCACCGATTGCGCCTGCGCGACCGCCTTGAGCAGCGTGCCCCGTTCGATGCTGAATTTCATGCCCTCGCTCCTGTCAGGTGCCGGTCTTGCGCCGGGAGGGGCACGTTAGCCAATTCCCCTCACGGCTCAAGTGTTTTCTGGACTTTTCAGCCGGATGGCAAGGGGGGTCAAGGGCTCGCGCGCGGCATCAGCCTTCAAGGGCGCGGCGCAAAAGCTCAAGATCGTCGGCAATCTCGGCATCCTTGCCGCGCAACTCGCCAATGCGGCGCACTCCGTGCATTATTGTGGTGTGATCTCTCCCGCCAAAGCTGCGTCCTATTTCGGGCAGCGAGCGTGAGGTGAGTTGCTTGCACAGATACATCGCCACTTGACGCGGGCGCGCATAGCAGCGCGTGCGCTTGGGACCGACCATGTCCGAGAGGCGGATGTTGTAGTGATCGGCCACCTTGCGCTTGATCTCCTCGATCGAGACCTTGCGTTCGAAACTGCGCAGCATGTCGGCAAGGCAATCCTGCGTCAGGTCCTGCGTGATCGGCTTGCCCACCAGCGAGGCGAAGGCGAATAGCCGCGTCAACGCCCCCTCCAGCACACGCACGTTGGTGTTGATCCGATGCGCGAGGAATTCCAGAACGCCCGGTTCGATCGCAAGATCGGGGTGTTGCTCGCGATGGCGCTCCAGCCGCGTCTGAAGGATGCCGAGACGCAATTCGTAATCGGTCGGGTGCAGATCGACGACGAGGCCGCATTGCAGCCGCGACTTGATCCGGTCTTCCCCAGCGCGTTGAAGGTGTGAAAGAACTCCTCCTGCGTGCTGTCCTTGCCGGCGATGAACTGAACGTCATCCACCATCAGCACATCGACAGAGCGGAACAACTGCTTGAAATCCATGATCTTCCGATCACGCAGTGCTTGAATGAAACGATACATGAACTGCTCCGCCGACAGGTAGAGCACGTTCATTCCGGGTTGCTTCTCGGTCAGTTCCCAGGCGATGGCGTGCATGAGATGGGTCTTGCCGAGGCCGACGCCCCCATAGAGGAAGAGCGGGTTGAACGTGGTCTCGCCACCCTCGGCCACGCGGCGCGCGGCGGCATGGGCGAGATGGTTGGGCTTGCCCACCACGAAACTGTCGAAGCGAAAACGATCATCGAGCGGAGCCGAGTTGAGGGTGGATTCGCCCAGCGTCGGGGCTGGTGCAGGAGCCGCCTGCCGGGGTCGTGCCACGGAATTTGCGGCCACCCGAAAATCGAGCTTTCGCACCTTGGGATTGATCCGCGTGATCTGGTATAGGATCAGATCGCCATAATGTTGCGACACGTAGTTGCCAAGAAACGTCGTCGGAACCGCGAAGGTCGCGACCCCATCGGCAATATCCGCAAACTCAAGCGGTTCGATCCAGTTTCGAAAGTTGTTCTGCCCCACCGACTGACAGATTTGCTGCTTCATTTCGCCCCATTGTTCCAAAGTCATCTCTGCCATTCCGCTGCTCTTCTGGGGCACACGCAACGAGGGGTCGCGTGCACCATGTCCCGTTTGGGCGGCTCACGGAAAGGGGGCAAAGGACAGCCTTCCGCTGGCATGATGCCAACGGAGAACCCGTCTTAACCTCACAAGAATCCCAGAAGAAAGCACACGATGACGACCCGTAAAGAGGCCGCACGAGTCCCTTCCCTGAAATTCATTTAGACAAGACCAGAGCTGTAATGCCCATTGGTACGCACGGTCCCTGTGACAAAAGTCCCGATGCGCGGCGGCCTGTCCCCCCAAGCGTGAATCGCGTGCTCGAAAATAGCAACCTCGGGCGCGTTCCGACAACTCATCAATGCGCTTGACAGGGGGCCAGATGGAAAAGAATCTCTCGCTTGTGCAGAGATGCGACAATGCAAAAAGGCACCGCGCGGGAGCGGTGCCTTTTGATTCAAGTGGTTGGTCGCGATTCAGCCGAGCGCTTTCACCCGCGACGCCAGACGCGAAATCTTGCGCGCGGCAGTATTCTTGTGGAACACGCCCTTGGTCACGCCGCGCATGACTTCGGGCTGGGCGGCGCGCAGGGCGGTTGCGGCGGCTTCCTTGTCGCCGGAGGCGATCGCCTCTTCGACCTTGCGCAGGAAGGTGCGGATGCGCGAACGACGCGCCTTGTTCACGGCAAAGCGCTTTTCGCTCTGGCGAGCGCGTTTTTCGGATTGGGGCGTATTGGCCATGGGTGTCGAGCCTTTCTGGGTTCTGTGTATGCGTGGCGCGCGTATACCCGACCCTGCCCCCATATCGGGGCGTCAGCTCTTGCCTGAAAAGCGGGCATCACGCGCATGTCTGGCGCGTCGTATAGCCGAGTCGCCGGGAAATGCAAGACCGGGCTTACTCTCCCAGCTTGGCATGCACCTCCTCGAGATCGATTTCGCCGATAGGCATCTTGTTGGCGGGGTTTTCGAAATCGTATTTGAAAATCTCGAAATCACGCTTGTAGATTTCGTAGACGAGATGCATCGAGAGATCGTCGAAATAATCCTCTACCGGATGGGCGCGTTTCGGCCCGTGGCCTTCGGACTCGTTGAAGCGGGGGATTTTCTTGAGGTCAATCTTGTGCCGGGTTCTGATCCCCTTGAGCACATCTGCCATGCCCTCGTTGAAGTGTTCGGTCCAGAAAATCTTGTTGTAGCGCCCGCCATTGACGATGAAGGTCGAGACATGGCCCGACATGGCCGACCAGTGGATGTCAGGGTCCATCGGGCGTTTCCAGCGGATCGTGTCGCGCGCAAACAGCAGGAAGCGGCGAAAACTCCTGATCTGGTCGAAATCTTCCTTGCCGTCCTCGCCGCCCACCTCGATGCCGTATTTCTGAACAAGCATCGGCACCAGCTTGCCGCGATAGCGCTTGCCGTTGCGCTGGATGCCGCAGATCTTGTCGAAAAAGGACGACAGGATACGGGTATAGGGGTTGCGCACGCAGGTGAAGGCGTAGCTTGTATGCGTGCGCACATTGGCCGTGATGATCTTCTGGCTGTCCTCGATCGCCCATTTGTGCAGGCCCGTCGTCGCATCATGAATGTCGCCGTCGAAGAATTCGCCGTGATCCGAGTAATACATGATCTGGCCGATGGTCGAGCACGCGCATTTCGGAACGACGCGGTAAACCACGCTCTCGCTCTCGGTCATCCACGTTCCGGGAAAGCCCATCTGCCTGTCTCCGACCTTTGCTGGCCACTTTTCGCGGCCTTGACCCTGTCTAACCCGTTCAAATAATCAAAGAAAGCGTGTTTATTAAGCCGCCCTTGATGGTTAAGGATATAAACAATCACCGAGTAAACAGGCAAACCGTTTCCGATATGGCCAAAATCGCCTTCATCCTGCTCTGCCATAAGGACCCCGAGGCCATCATCCGTCAGGCGCGGATGCTGACCGAGGCGGGCGATTACATCTCCATCCATTTCGACGCGCGCGCCAAGCCCGCAGCCTTTTCCGCCATCCGCAACGAATTGGGCGACAATCCCAACGTGGTCTTTGCCAGGAAGCGGATCAAGTGCGGCTGGGGCGAGTGGTCGCTTGTGCAGGCGACGCTTTACGCGGTGGAGGCGGCGCTTGACGCATTTCCGCGCGCCACGCATTTCTACATGCTCTCGGGCGATTGCGCGCCGATCAAATCGGCCCGCTTCGCGCATGAGTTTCTGGACAACCGCGATGTCGACTACGTCGAGAGCTTCGACTATTTCGACAGCGACTGGATCAAGACCGGCATGAAGGAAGAGCGGCTCATCTACCGCCACTTCTTCAACGAGCGCACGCAGAAATGGCGTTTCTATACCTCTTTCGAGCTACAGAAACGGCTCCGCCTGACGCGTGACATCCCCCATGACATCCAGGTTCAGATTGGCAGTCAATGGTGGTGCCTGCGCCGCCGCACGGTGGAATGGATCGTCGATTTCACCCGGAAACGTCGCGATGTGATGCGGTTTTTCCGCACCACCTGGATCCCCGACGAGACCTTCTTTCAAACGCTTGTGCGCCATCTCGTGCCCGATGCCGAGATCGAGACGCGCACGCTGACCTTTCTGATGTTCACCGATTACGGGATGCCGGTGACCTTCTACAACGATCACTATGACATGCTGCTCAATCAGGATTACCTATTCGCGCGCAAGATCAGCCCCGAGGCGCTGGAGCTCAAGCGCCGCCTCGGTGCGCTTTACAACAACGCGGACGCCACGTTCAACATCTCGAACGAGGGGCGCAGCCTGTTCAAGTTTCTCACCGCGCGCGGGCGCGAGGGGCGTCGCTTTGCCCGCCGCTTCTGGGAGGCCGAGAGCACGCTGGGGCGCGAGCGTGAGTTGATGATCGTGGTGTGCAAGAAATGGCATGTTGCCAAGCGGCTTCTGGCGCGCATCCGTCAGGTGACCAACCTGCCCGCCATCGAATACCTCTTCAACGAGGAATCGACCGCGCTCCCGGATCTGGGCGGGCTTCAGGCCACGCTGGCCAAGCGCACCCGCCATCGCCGCGCGCTGATGCGGATGCTTTATGACTATTATGAGACCGACCGCCTGATCGTCTGCATGGACCCTGGCAACATGGACCTGCTCGAAGACTTTTGCCGCGACCGCGCCAAGACCAAGCTGCTGGAGGTTCAGTGCACCTTCACGGATGATTATCTTATCGGTCACGCCAAGCGTGTCGGGCTGGCGGGCGAACAGACCCCGCAGGACACGCTTGCGCGGCTTCTGCCGACGATCCGCGGCGATATCACCCATGAATGCGACCGTATCCGCGATGCCGAGTTCGAGAACCACCTGATCCTTCGAGAGAGCGACGCGCGAGAGCAATATCCCGATCTTCTGGCGCGGTTTCTTGATATTCCAGCCGAAAAAGCGCAGGACATCGCGAAAATGGACCATCTCTTTGCCGATTGAGGAGCGATCATGCCCTACAGCTATGACGACCAGAACATCTTCGCCAAAATCCTGCGCGGCGAGATCCCCAACAAGACCGTGCTCGACACCGAACACACCCTTGCATTCGAGGATATCCAGCCACAGGCCCCGGTGCATGTGCTGGTGATCCCCAAGGGGCCTTACGTGGATTATGCGCATTTCGCCGCCGAGGCGAGCGAGGCCGAGATCGTCGATTTCAACCGCGCCGTGGCCGAAATCTGCCGCCTCACGGGCGTGACCCCCGGCGCGGGCGGCGGCGGGTTCCGCGCCATCTCCAACGCCGGAGAGGCCGGCGTGCAGGAGGTGCCGCATTTCCACCTGCACATTCTCGGCGGGCGGATGCTGGGCCGGATGCTGGCGCGGGCACAGGGCTGAATCGCCGCTTGCGGGCCACCACATCCACGCCCATATGAAACGCGGTCGCACCATGGTCAGAACGGGCAGGACATGACATTTCGCAGCCGCGTCGGCGCGTTTCTCGACACGACGCTTTTCCAGAACACCATCCTGGCGATCATCCTCTTCAATGCGGTGATTCTGGGAATGGAGACCTCTGCGCCGATCATGGAGCGGGCTGGCCCGCTCATCATCGCGCTTGACCGGTTCTGTTTGTCGGTCTTCGTTGTCGAGATCGCGGCCAAGCTCTATGCGCGCGGGATTGTCGGATTTTTCAAGCGCGGCTGGAACATCTTCGATTTCGTGATTGTCGGCATTTCGCTTCTTCCCGCCACGCAGGGCCTTGCCGTGCTGCGCGCGCTGCGCATCTTGCGGCTGTTGCGGGTCGTCTCGGTTGCGCCCTCGCTGCGCCGGGTGGTCGAGGGGCTGGTGAGCGCATTGCCGGGGATGGGATCGGTCTTTCTGCTGATGGGGATGATCTTCTACATCGGTTCGGTCATGGCGACCAAGCTCTTCGGTGCGGCCTTTCCCGACTGGTTCGGCGACCTCGGGCGCAGCGCCTATTCGCTCTTTCAGATCATGACGCTGGAATCCTGGTCCATGGGCATCGTGCGCCCCGTGATGGAAATCTATCCTCAGGCCTGGGCCTTCTTTGTCCCCTTCATCATGGTCACCACATTCGCAGTGGTGAACCTTCTTGTCGGTCTCATCGTCAATTCGATGCAGGATGCCCACCACGCCGAGGACACCGCAAAGACCGACAGCTATCGCGACGAGGTGCTGATGCGGCTTGCCGCGCTGGAAGATCTGATCCGTGAAGAGCGCGCGCGCCAATCCGCAGGATCCGGCTCCCGCGACTGACCCGGTCGCGGCATGATCGGGCCAGAGGCGTGAAGATGGCCTCTTCAATGTAAGGTGTGTTTACAGGAGGTCCTCACGCCGGAGAGTAAAGCCCGAGGCGATCCAGCGCGCCTCGAGCGCGCGCAGGCGTTCTCCAAGGGCGGGGCCGCTGAGGGAAGGCAAGAGGTCGGCGGGCTTGACCGGGAAAACGGCCTCGGCCCCTTTCCGGAGGTCCTGCCATGCCTTTGGATCGGGGGCGGTGCCGGTGAGCGCGCCACGCAAAAGCAGGATATCCGCGCCCGTGTCCGGCCCGTGACGATAGCCAAGTTCGGCGGCGGGCATGTCCTCGGCAAGCCCGCGGCGCAGCGCGTCAAGCCTGCGCGCCTCGGCCCGCGACAATCGCAAGCGTTCGGTCACCCCCTCGCCGCCCAGAAGGGCAAGCCGCCGTATGACGTTTCGGGCGATATCAGTCTCTGATTCCAGATGCACCAGGAGCGCCATTGCCGCCGCCGCCGCCCCCGGCAGCACGGTCTGCAAAATCCCCGCAGCCTGCATCGCGGCCAGCGCGGGTGCGGGATCGGGGGCGGCCAGAAGCTTGCGCATCTCGGTCCCGATGCGTTCGCGTGACAGCGCTCCAATCCCCGTCTGCAAGGCGGCGCAGGCGGCATAGCCATCAGGGTCGAGCCCAGCCTCGGGATCGCCATACCAGGCATGGAACCGGAAGAAGCGCAGGATGCGGAGGTAATCCTCTCGGATGCGACGCTCCGGGTCCTCGATAAAGCGCACCCGGCGCGCGGTGAGATCCGCCATCCCGCCCAAGGGGTCGATCACTGTGCCATCGGCGCGGGCATAAAGCGCATTCATGGTGAAATCGCGCCGCCGCGCATCGGCGGCGATATCGGCCCCGAACGCAACCCGTGCGCGGCGCCCATCAGTCTCTATATCGGCGCGAAAGCTGGTTATCTCATGCGGGACACCGCCAGATACAACAGTGATTGTGCCATGGTCGATGCCGGTCGGAACGGGCTTCAGCCCAGCGCGCCCGACAATATTCACCACGTCGTCGGGACGCGCATCGGTGGCGATGTCGATATCGCTGACCGGTGCGCCGAGAAGCGCATTGCGCACACAGCCGCCAACGAACAGCGCCTGATGCCCCGCCCCCGTAAGCGCATCGCAGACCGCGCGCGTCTCGGGGCGGGTGATCCAGTCGCCGGTGATCCTCATGACCGTCCCGCCATCACGGCCATCATCCGCAGGATTCGCGCCGTCGCACCCCAGATGTAATAGGGGCCGAACGGGACGGCATAATATCGGCGCCAATCCCCCTTCCAGCGCCGTTTTTCGACCCTGTACATGCCTAAATCCATCAGATGTGCGAGCGGCACGTCAAACACCTCGGCCACCTCTCCGCGATCGGGAAGCGGCGCGAAGGGCGCGTGGACGCGCGCCAGAACCGGGGTCACGTCAAAGCCCGTGACCGTCTCGTGACGAGGCAGATGACAGAGGATCTCGACGGTACCGGGATCGAGTCCGATCTCCTCACGCGCTTCGCGCAGGGCAGTGGCGCGGATATCCGGATCGCTCGCGTCCTGCTTGCCACCGGGAAAGGCGATCTGGCCGGGATGATGCCGGAGGGCGGAGGACCGCTTGGTGAGGACCACGCGCGTCTCCGGTCCCTGCCCCAGAACAGTGACAAGCACGCCGGCCGGCCGCAGATTGCGCCCCGGCGCAAGCACGACATCGGGATTGAGGTCATAATCCGACGTGCCGCCGAACCCGTGCTCGAGCGCGGCGAGGATCGGCGCAAGCGGATCAGCGCTGCTCACCCGCCCCCCCCTGCCGCATCAAACCCGAGCGTGGCAGGATCAAGCGCGTAATGCGCACCGCAAAACTGGCAATCCGCCGTCACGATTCCGTCCTCGGTGGTCATCTGCGCGATGTCGCGTGCAGAATAGATCGACAGGCTGTTGCGTACGCGCGCCTCGGAGCAGGTGCAGCCAAATCTGACCGGCTGCATCTCGAAAACACGCGGACCTTCCTCATGGAAAAGCCGAACCAGAAGGTCCGTGGGCGAGACCGAAGGACCGATCATCTCGAGATCCTCGACCGTGTCGAGCAGGAGATTGGCGCGCCCCCAGTTCTCGGCGTCGTCACCATCGACCAGATCGCGCGCCTCAAGGAGGCCGCCCACACCCGACCCGCCATCCGCAGCAAAGGGCGATGCCTTGGGCATGTGCTGGAGCATCACGCCACCGGCGCGCCAATGCGGGGCCTCGCCGGGCATGTTGGATTTGCCAAAACTGAGCGCGAACCTGGTCGGGATCTGCTCTGACTGGGCGAAATACGCCTCGGCGCATCGGTGAAGCGCGTCCCCGGCCAACGGCGTGATCCCCTGATAGGGGGTCGTGCCTGCCCCCTGATCTATGAGAACGGCGAAATATCCCTCGCCCAGTTGATCGAAAGGCCGTGCATGGCGCAAACGGTCCGCGTCGAACCCGGCATAGGCACGCATCCTCGCCGGTTCGCCCTCCGATTCGGGGGCGAAATAATCGGTGGCGATCATGCGCACCGCGCCCCTGGTCTGGACCTGAAGCGACAGCTTCCAGCGCAGCTTCACCGTCTGGCCGATCAGCGCCGTCAGAAGCGCCATTTCGGCAACCAGCGCCTCTACCGGGGCCGGGTAGTGATGCTGTGCAAGGATCGCGTCCAGCACACCGTCGAGCCGCGCAACCCGGCCTCTTATGTCGGCATGGTCAAGCTGAAACGGCAGCACCGAGTCATCCCAGGCGATTCGCTGTCCAAGGCTCATGGGCTTTCCTTTCGTGACGGGCTCCCGCATATCGCGTCCATGACGGCGCGACAAGCCGAGGGACAGGAGACTGGCATGATCCGACGATTTGGCGAGGTGCCGAAACGCGATATCCGCTATCGGCTGCGACACGGTGTATATGCAGTGCTGGTGCGCGACGGCCGCGTGCTTGTGACGCATCAGACCGAGCCGGTGCCGGAATATCAGCTTCCCGGTGGCGGTGTCGATCCGGGCGAGACCCCCTTGCAGGCCCTCTATCGAGAGGTAATCGAGGAAACGGGATGGCGCATTGCACGGCCACAGCGCCTCGGAGCGTTTCGGCGCTTTACCTACATGCCGGAATACGATCTCTGGGCTGAAAAACTCTGCGTCATCTATGGCGCCTTTCCCGCTCGACGTCTTGGCATGCCAACCGAAGCAGGCCATCGTGCCGAATGGCTGTCACCGCGGGATGCAGTGGCGCGTCTTGGCAATATCGGGGATCGGCATTTTGTCAGGCAAGCCCTGGGCAATCCTTGAACTCCAGAAGAATTGCCGAAACGTCATCTTGAAAATCCCCATCCTGAGCGTGATCGGCAAGCTTCCACATCAGCGATTCGAGGAATGCCGGGCCGCGGGTCTGCCGCAGATCGGTCATAAGCCGCGCCAGTCCGCCCTCATCGAGCAGGGTGCCGTCGGGAGCCGCGCATTCGGTCAGCCCGTCGGAGTAAATGAGCAGCCGATCACCCGGTGACAGTGCAAAACTCACCTCCTCGAAGCTGGCATCGCCGATCAACCCCACCGGAAGACCGCCACAGCCGACGAATTCGACCCTGCCATCATGACGCTGAACGACCGGATGTGGATGACCAGCCTGCGCCAGAAGAACGCGCCCGCCGACAAGGTCCACATCCGCAAGCGCAATCGTGAAATAGTGATCCGTGTCGAGGTCGGACATGATGATGTGATTGAGCCGCGCCAGCGTTTCACCCGGAGCGCGGGCGGCGAAGCGCCCCGGCACGATTTGCTCAAGCGCGAGGTTCTGCTCGGGCACCGTCGCTGACAGATAGCTCGCCAACCGCGCCGTCATGAGGGCGGAGCTGACCCCGTGACCGGACACATCGATTCCATAAAGACCGATTCGCCCCTCCGAAATCGGATATGTGCCCACCAGGTCACCCCCGACATGCCCGGCCGAATGAAGGGCAAGCGACAGGTCCGCCACACCGAAATCCCGATAGCGTTCGCTCAAAAGCGACTGTTGAAGTTTCTTGGCCTCAAGCAGATCGCTGTCGAGCGAGTCGTAAAGAACCTGCAGTTCGTCGAGCGTGCTCTTGATCAGCCGGTTCTTCTCGGTCAGCTCTCGCTCCATCTCGAGAATGCGATGACCGGCAGCCAGACGTGCGCGCAGTTCCGCCGGATTGACCGGCTTTGTGAGGAAATCGTCAGCGCCGGCATCGAGACCGACCGCGATCTCCTCCTTGCTGCTTTTCGACGTCAAAAGGATGAAATATCCATAATTCGGACGCTGCATCGCCCGAAAAGCGCGACAGAAGTCGATCCCGCTCATACCGGGCATGATCCAGTCGCTCAGGATGATGTCCGGCGGGGCGCGCCGACACGCAGCGAGCGCCTCGGCGCCGTTTTCTGCCTCCTGCACGATGAAGCCCCACTGTCGGAGATGGGTGCCGACAATACGCCGCTGAAGCCTGCTGTCGTCAACGACAAGTATGCGCAGCGGAATCTTTTGGTCGCTCTCCTGCCTCGCCTCCGTCCGTGTTGCCAGCCGCACCTGAACACCCTTAACCTGCCGCGAATCGACATTGGCGTATAAACTCCTAAGAATATGTGAAGTTTCAAATTTTGTGCGTTTTCGGTCTGACGTTAACCGGATCTGAACGAACACGGCGCAGAATCGATGCAGCAAGGAGAGAGGGTCATGATCAACTGGAATCGCGTTCGAGAGTTGCGGTACGAAATCGGTCCGGAGGCCTTTGAGGAGGTGATCGATCTTTTTCTTGAGGAGGTTGAAACCGGTATCGACGACATGAGCGACGGCATGGGCGTATCGGAGCGACGCGAGCAACTCCACTTCCTTGCCGGAAGCGCACTTAACCTCGGTTTCGCGGCCTTTGCCGAGCTTTGCCAAGCGGTTGAGCGAGGGCAACGCACGGCGCAAACAGAGGAGATTCGCACCTGTTATGCCCGATCAAGGGCCGAATTCTTCGCGAATATCGGCAAGGCGATCGCCGCGTGACGGCGGAGAACCGGAGCGCTGATGCAAAGCCTATATCAGCAACTCGGCCAGCACCTCGTCATGCGTGATATCACGATACTGAAAACCCGTATTGTCGAGCTTTTGAAGAAATGTGGCAAAATTCTCCGGTTTCAGCGTTTCGATCCCTATCAGCACCGAGCCGAAGTTCCGCGCCGATTTCTTGAGATACTCGAACCGAGCGATATCGTCGTCAGGCCCAAGCACAGCCAGGAAGTCGCGCAAGGCACCGGGTCGCTGCGGCATGCGCAGGATGAAATACTTCTTGAGGCCCGAAAATCGCTGCGCGCGTTCCTTGACCTCCGGCAACCGCTCGAAATCGAAATTGCCGCCGGAGGTGACACAGACCACCCGTTTCCCGCGGATCGCCTCGCGCATGTCCTTGAGCGCATCGATCGAGAGAGCGCCCGCAGGTTCCAGCACGATCCCTTCGATATTGAGCATTTCGAGAATGGTCGTGCAAAGACGATCCTCGTCGATTGTCCTGACCTGGTCTGCCGGTATGGTGCAGAGTCGCGCAAAGGTCCGTGCCCCGATCTGCGCCACCGCCGCGCCATCGGCAAAGGTGTTCACATGAGACAGCCTGACAGGGCTGCCCGCCGCTATCGCAGCGGCAAGGCAGGCGCCGCCCGCCGGCTCCACGAGGGTCAGTGCCACGTTCTGCCCGAAATAGCTCCTTACGCCCGAGGCAAGACCGCCGCCCCCGACGGGCAAGATGAGACGGTCGGGCATACCATCAAGCTGTGCCTCGATCTCCACCGCAACACTCGCTTGCCCCTCGATCACATCCTCGTCATCAAAGGGCGACAGGAAGTATGCGCCGACCTCGGCGCAATAGGCCTGTGCGGCAGCCAGCGTATCGTCGAAATAATCCCCGATGAGCCGGATCCCGATCGCATCGCCACCGAATTTTTCCGTTTTCCCAATTTTTTGCTGCGGGGTCGTCACCGGCATGAAAATGACACCGCTCACCCCGAAATACCGACACATGAACGCCACGCCCTGCGCGTGATTTCCGGCGCTGGCGCAAACGAATCGCGTAGCGTCGGGACGCGCGTGAATCACCTTTCGCATCGCGTTGAACGCTCCGCGCAACTTGTAGGACCGCACGGGGCTGAGATCTTCCCTCTTGAGAAAAATCTCGGCATTGTAAAGCTCGGACAGGTGATCGTTGCGTTGCAACGGTGTCGGCTCGAACACACCGCGCATGGCCGCCTCGGCCGCGCGGGCGTTATGGCAAAAATCAGACATGCAAGGTTCCCTGCCGCAAACGCGGCCCACTGGCAAGGGGCACTGCTTGCGAACAGGGCTGAAACCGGATAACGGCGCAAAAAATCCACGAAAGGACTGCGCTATGATCGCACCGAAAAAAGTCGTGCTCGCCTATTCGGGGGGTCTTGATACCTCGATCATTCTCAAATGGTTGCAAACCGAGTATGGCTGCGAGGTGGTGACCTTCACCGCGGATCTGGGTCAGGGCGAAGAGCTGGAACCGGCTCGGGAAAAAGCGCAACTCCTTGGTATAAAATCTGAAAACATCTATATCGAAGACCTTCGCGAGGAGTTTGTGCGCGACTTCGTGTTCCCGATGTTCCGCGCCAACGCGCTCTACGAGGGGCAGTATCTGCTTGGAACCTCCATTGCCAGGCCGCTGATTTCAAAGCGGCTTGTGGAGATCGCGGCCGAGACGGGCGCGGATGCGGTTGCCCACGGTGCAACCGGCAAGGGAAACGATCAGGTGCGGTTCGAATTGGCAGCCTATGCGCTCAACCCCGAGATCAAGGTGATCGCGCCCTGGCGGATCTGGGATTTGACCAGTCGCACAAGACTTATTGATTTTGCGGAGAAAAACCAGATTCAGATCGCCAAGGACAAACGCGGCGAAGCGCCGTTCTCGGTGGATGCGAACCTGCTTCATACCTCGTCCGAAGGCAAGGTTCTGGAAGATCCGGCAAAAGCCGCGCCGGACTATGTCTACCAACGGACCGTCAGTCCCGAGTCCGCGCCGGACAGCCCGGAATTCATCGAGGTGACATTCGAGAAGGGCGATGCCATCGCTATAAACGGCACGGCGATGAGCCCCGCCACCATATTGACAGTGCTCAACGAAATTGGCGGGCGACACGGGATCGGGCGGCTCGATTTTGTCGAGAACCGGTTTGTCGGCATGAAATCGCGCGGCATCTACGAGACGCCGGGCGGCACGGTGCTGTTGGAGGCGCATCGCGGGATCGAGCAGATCACGCTCGACAGCGGGTCGGGGCACCTCAAGGATTCGCTCATGCCGCGCTATGCGGAATTGATCTATAACGGCTTCTGGTTCAGCCCGGAACGCGAAATGTTGCAGGCAGCGATCGACCATTCGCAACATCATGTTTGCGGCACCGTGCGACTGAAGCTCTACAAAGGGCATGTGGCGTGTGTTGGTCGCTGGTCGGATCACAGCCTTTATTCCGAGGCGCATGTGACATTTGAAGAGGACGCCGGTGCCTACGACCAGAAGGACGCGGCGGGGTTCATCCAGCTTAATGCGCTGCGGCTCAAGCTCATCGCGGCACGGAATCGGGCGGTGACCTGCCCCCCGGTCGCCCCTCGTTCATAACGAGGGTCCTTGGGGTTGGTCGTGGTCGGGCAAGCGCGCTGGGCGCGAAGCCCTCAGATTGCTCAAGCGCCCGGCGCGCGTCGGGCGCGGCCTTGTTGCCCGGCGAGGAATGCGGCCTGACGGTGTTGTAGTCGTAGCGCGAGCTTGCGACGGGCGGCGGCGGAGGTTGGTGGCGACCCCGAGGGCGAGCGCGTTCAGGGTCGCGGTAAAACGGGAAAGAAGGGTCGTGATCGGTATCCTCCCGGATCACTTGCGGTGATCGCCGTAGCGGCCTCCGGCATAACCATAGCCACGATTGCCGTAATAGGGGCGATAGGCATTGCCGCGGTGCGACCGATAACCGTCATTGCGGTGGCTGCGATAGCCATAGGCGTTGCCGCGAGGGGGCCGGGGCGCATAATGACCGTACCCGCGATTGTGACGCGGCGCGTCGTAGCCCTGGTCACGATGATGGTTCCGCGAGACGTGGCCGCGATTACCGTGTTTGTTGCGATCCGAGGCGAGCGTGGCCCCGACGATGGCAAGCGCCGCGACACCGGCGACGATGGCCGCCGTTTCGCCGCGATCACGGGCCTGGGCGGGGGCGGAAAAGCCGGTCGCGGCCAGTGCGGCGGCGGCGACGAGGGCGATGAGTTTGCGTGTCATGTGTTGTCCTTTCGGGTTGCGAGCAGTCTCCTGAGCAGCGCCTGTCCGATCCGTGTCGGCGCTGTCCCGATCAAGCTGGGTGCCGCCGCCGGGACAGGCAATAACGCCCCCATGATATCGGATAACGCCGCAATTCGGGGTCATTTCGCGTCACGGGTTATTGAATAGCCGTGGGCCATGGCGCATCTTGCGGTCATGACACGCATCCTTCGCCCCCTGGTCGTCGTTCTTGCCCTCCTGCTTACCGCGCAGGTGGCTCATGCCGCCTGTCAGGTCGAATACAAGGCCAAGCGCGACAAGCCGTTCGAGCTTTTCTATAACGTGACCACGGTCGATGCGCCCTGTTCGGCGGCCGAGGGTGCCTTGCGCGCGCAACTGGCGCGACAGGGATTGACCCTGCTCAAGATCATGTCGAAAAAGGAAAAATAAGCGTGGCTATAACGGAGGGTGAGCGGTGCGCGGTCTGACAGCCACAGCCGCGGAAATGCGCCGTTCCGGCAATCGCGTCGTGGTGATCGGCGTCATTGCTATTGTGGCGGTCCTCGCGCTGGCTGCCGTGTTCCTGTTCCTGACCCTGCCCGACGGAAACGCCTTCAACGCGCGGGTGGAGCGGATATTCATCGAGAACGACGCGCTGACCGGTGAAGGCGAGATCAAGCTGCTGGAAATCCTCGCGCTCTCGGGCACGGCGTTTTCCGAAACACTTGTCAGTTACCGGATGGTCATGTTCGTGCTGCTGATCTTCGCCACGGCTCTTCTGGTCGCCTCGCTGGTGTTTCTGGTGATGCTGGTCGCGCTCAACCGGCGCATGGCACAGATCGAGCGCGCGGGCATTCAGGTTGCCTCATTGCATATCAGCCGCGAGGAAAAGACCGTCTACCTCAATGATATGGCCTTCAAGCTGACCGACGCCGCCATGGAGACGCTGAGCGTGCTGGCCGAGGCGCGGCTTGACGACGACGTGCTCAGCGGGGCCGAGATCGAGGCGGTGATCTCGGGCCGCCGCCCCGAGGATTGCGAAGAGGCGGCCGGCGCCACCCGAATCAAGCGGTTGCGCGATGCGCTGGGCAATCAGCTTGTGACCGAATTGCTGGTCAAGAACATCGCCCGGCGCGGCTATGTGCTGGCGGTGGACAAGGGCACGATCCGGGTCGAATAGGCCCTTAGCAATTGCATGAGACGTGCTTTTGCCTACTCTCCGAAGACGCAGGAGATGAATCGGGGAGATGATCATGGGCTGGATGAGGGATGAAACCGGGCTGGAGAAATGCGCGGCCAATCATGTCGCACTCACGCCGCTTTCGCATCTGCGGCGCGCGGCGCATGTTTACCCCGACCGCCTCGCCATCGCCTATCACGGCCACCGCAAGACCTATGCCGAGTATCATGCGCGGGTGACGCAACTGGCCTCGGCGCTGGTGACGATCGGCATTCAGCCGGGCGATGTGGTGGCCACGATCCTGCCCAATATCCCCGCGCATTGCGAGGCGCATTTCGGCGTGCCGGCCGCAGGTGCGGTGCTCAACGCCATCAACACCCGGCTCGAGGCCGAGACCATCGCCTATATTCTCGATCACGGCGAGGCGCGGGTGGTGCTGTGCGATACGCAGTTCCTGCCCACCCTTGCCGCCGCCCTCGACCTGATGACGCGCCCCGCCCCCGCGATCATCGAGGTTCCCGATGACGAGGCCGGGGTTCATGCCCATTCCGACTACATGAATTACGAGGATTTCCTTGCCACCGGAGATCCCGAATTCGAATGGATCCTGCCCGAGGATGAGTGGGAGAGCCTTGCGCTCAACTATACCTCTGGCACCACGGGGCGGCCCAAGGGCGTGGTCTATCATCATCGTGGCGCGTATCTGATGACCATGGGCACCGTGGTCAGTTGGGAATTGCCGCGCTATCCCAAATACCTCACCATCGTGCCGCTTTTCCACTGTAACAACTGGAACCATGTCTGGCTGATGCCGGTTCTGGGCGGCACGGTCGTGTGCTGCCGCGACATCACGGCGCGCGCGATCTATGACGCCATCGCCGATGAGGGGGTGACGCATTTCGGCGCCGCGCCAATCGTGCTCAACATGATCGTGAATGCCAGGGACGAGGAGCGCCGCGCCTTCGATCACATCGTCGATGTATTCACCGCCGGGGCCCCGCCCCCCGCCGCCACGCTTGCCGCCATCGAGCCCCTGGGTTTCAAGGTTACGCAGGTCTACGGGCTGACCGAAACCTATGGCCATGTCACCGAATGCCTGTGGAACGCCGAGTGGGACGCGCTGCCCGATGACGACCGCTATGCCATCAAGGCGCGGACCGGCATCCTCATGCCGATGATGGAGGAGATCACCGCGCTCGACCCCGAGACGATGGAGCAGATCGCGATGGACGGGGAAACCCTTGGCGAAATCATGATCCGGGGCAATTCGGTGATGAAGGGCTATCTCAAGAATCCGGCCGCCACCCAGGAGGCGTTTCGCGGCGGCTGGTTCCATTCCGGCGATATCGCGTTCCAGCATCCCGACGGTTATCTCAAGATTGCCGACCGGGCCAAGGACATCATCATTTCGGGCGGCGAGAATATCAGTTCGGTCGAGGTGGAGGGCGTGCTGATGCGTCACCCCGCTGTTCTGCTCTGTGCCGTGGTGGCCAAACCGGATGAGAAATGGGGCGAGGTGCCCTGCGCCTTTGTGGAGTTGAAGGACGGCGCCGAGGCGACCGAGGCCGAGATCATCGCCTTTGCCCGCGAACGCCTTGCCGGGTTCAAGACGCCCAAGGCGGTGGTGTTCCGCGACTTGCCAAAGACCTCGACCGGCAAGATCCAGAAATTCGAGTTGCGTCAGTTTGCAAAGGCGATTTGAGGCGCGCAGCCGCTTGTGCTAGCCGCCGCAAATTCCCTGAAGGCGCAGCCAGTCCGCATCGCTCAGAACCGGCGGTGTCGTGGTGCCGCCGGGAAAAGGATCCGCCTCGATCAGGCCGAGCACCGTCTCGCCGGTCAGGTCTCGCGCGTAGGCATAGGGGGTGGCAGGCACCTGCCAGTGCGCGAAACCTTCGAGCAGCACCGCATCCGGCAGGGGTGCGGGCGCTGATTTCAGCAGGGTTTCGGCATAGGCGGCGAGGGTCGCGTCGCTGACCTGTCCGGTTGCCATAAGGCGCAGAACCTCCCAAAGCCCGGCCTCGGACAACAGACGGTCGAGCGGGTCGCGCCTCTCGGCGCGCAGATGCGCGGCGATGACATAGCCTGCCACGACATCCGCCGTGTCGTAATCCTCAACCAGCGGGGCGCGAATGAGGATCGTGCCGCCGGGCAGGCGCAGCGCATCCGTCACGCCGCTGCGCACCACGGCCAGCCGTGCGCGCCCGTTGCGGGGCGGCAGGCGGCGTTCCAGCGCAGCGAGCGCCGCCGCCCCCCCCTGCGCACGGCAGGGGGGGCCGGTGACGCGCTCCACATGGGTCAGAAGCGCTTGCCCGATCTCGGCGCGTTTGACCGCTGGCACCACCCGGAGCGCATGGTCACGCGCCGCACCGGGCAGCCAAAGCCCCACGACCAGCATGACCGCCACAAGGCTTGCAAGCACACCGTAAAGCCGCAGTCGGCCGGGGCGGGGCCGCTGTCGGTCGATGGCGGCGCGAAGTTTCTCGATCGCGGCGATCATCTCGGCTTCGTCGCCGGCAAGCTCCAGCACCTCGTCGGGATCGCCGTCGGGATGGTAAAGCGCGGGCAGCGTTCCGGGATTGGCGCGGGCAATGGCGGCCAGAGACCAATGCGCCTTGACCCGTTCGCGTATGTCGGTGATGGTCAGGGTTGCCTCGCCCACGGACACGACCACGTCGATCCTCTGCGCCTCGGCGTCAGCCCGCCAGAGACCTGATGCCTCGAGCCGCTGATATTTGCTGAGTGCCGTTTTTGCCATGGGCTGCCCTGCCTCGTTGGTCGGAACGATAGCACGGTTGCGCGCGGGGCGGCAATCGCTCGACGCGGGACGGCGGGGCAGCTAGAACGCGTGCAGAAAAGGAACGCCGCCATGAAGATCGCCACCGCCGCCTATCCGCTCGATGTGCTCGATACCTGGGCCGATTATACCGTGAAACTCTCTGCTTGGGTGGCGGATGCCGCAGCACAAGGCGCGGATCTGGCGGTGTTTCCAGAATATGGCGCGATGGAACTGGCCACGCTTCAGGGGCCGGAGGTGGCGGGGGATCTGGAGCGCTCGCTTCATGCGGTGTCATCGGTGATGGGCGATGTGGGTGACCTGCACGCCGAGCTTGCCACGCGCCACGGGCTGCATATCCTGGGGGCCTCCGCCCCGGTCTTTGACCCGGCTGTCGGAATGCGCCCGGTAAACCGCGCCACGCTTTATACGCCCTCGGGCGCGCGCGCCCATCAGGACAAGCAGATCATGACGCGGTTCGAGCGCGAGGAATGGCATGTCGCCCCCGGCGGCCCGCTGCGGATTTTTGACACGGCGCTTGGGCAAATCGGCATCCTGATATGTTATGACAGCGAGTTTCCGCTTCTTGGCCGCGCACTTGCCGAGGCGGACCTTTTGCTTGTGCCCTCCTGCACCGAGGCGCTGACCGGCTACTGGCGGGTTCGCATCGGTGCCATGGCGCGCGCTCTTGAGGCGCAATGCATAAGTGTCATGGCCTCGACCGTGGGTGATGCCCACTGGTCTCCGGCCGTGGATACCAATACCGGCATGGGTGGCATATTCGGACCGCCCGACACGGGCTTTCCCGCCACGGGCGTTCTGGCCGAGGGCACGCTCAATCAACCCGGCTGGACCGTGGCGGAGGTGGACGCGGCCCGCGTGGCCCATGTGCGCGCCCATGGCGTCGTTCTCAACCGTCGCCACTGGGCGGATCAGGCGGGTCGTGACGGTGCGGTCACAGTTGAACGCCTGCGCTGATTAGACCTTGAAAAACGCGGGGAAGAGGCGCATTTACTGGCGCGTTCCGCATCTGGGCGGGATGCGACTGCAAGGAGAGACCATGGCCAAGGAAGACACGCTCGAATTTCCCGGTGTCGTCAAGGAACTCCTGCCGAACGCGACATTCAGGGTCGAGCTTGAGAACGGCCATGAGATCATCGCACATACGGCAGGAAAAATGCGCAAGAACCGGATCCGCGTTTTGGCGGGCGACAAGGTTCAGGTGGAAATGACACCCTACGATCTGACCAAGGGCCGGATCAACTATCGCTTCAAGTAAGCGCGTTACCATGCAACTGATTCTCGGTTCGGGCAGTCCGCGCCGCCGCGATTTGCTGGCGCAGTTGGGCGTGATCCCGGACGCGATCCGCCCGCCCGAGATCGACGAGACCCCGCGCAAGGCCGAATTGCCCCGTCCCTATTGCGCGCGCATGGCGCGCGAAAAGGCACAGGCGACCGAGGCGGGGCCGGATGACATCGTGCTGGCCGCCGATACCACCGTCGCAATGGGCCGCCGCATCCTCGGCAAGCCCGAGAGCGCGGGCGAGGCCGCGCAATTTCTTCATGCCCTCTCGGGGCGGCGTCACCGCGTCATCACCGCCGTTGCCATTCGACGGGGCGCGCGCCTTTGGGAACGCGATGTGCTGAGTGCCGTGAAGCTCAAACGCCTCTCGGACGAGGAAATCAACGCCTATCTCGCCTCGGGCGAGTGGCAGGGCAAGGCGGGCGGTTACGGCATTCAGGGCCTTGCCGGGGCGTTCGTGCCGTGGATTTCGGGCTCTTTCACCGGCATTGTCGGCCTGCCGCTTGCCGAGACGGCGGGCCTTCTGACTGCTGCAGGCTATCCGCTCTGGAAGGACCGGTCATGACCACCATCGCACTCGATCATCTGGGGGGCCGCGAGGCGGCGGCGCTGCTGATTGGCGGCAGGTTGGATGATCTGCTGATCGACAGTGACACGCCGCGCCCCGGCACGATCTATCGCGCCATCGCCGACCGCCCGGTTAAGGGGCAGGGCGGCATGTTCCTGCGCACGCCAGACGGCTCGGCGTTTCTGCGGCAGGTCAAGGGGCTTGCCCCCGGTCAGGCGCTTCTGGTGCAGATCACCGGCCATGCCGAGCCGGGCAAGGCGATCCCGGTCACGGCGCGCGTGCTCTTCAAGAGCCGCTATGCCATCGTCACCCCCGACGCGCCCGGCCTCAACATCTCGCGTTCCATCAAGGACGAGGAAGAGCGTTTGCGCCTGCACGAGATTGCCCATGACGAGATGGGCGAGGGGGCCATGGGCCTCATTCTGCGCTCGGCCTGCGAGGGTGCGGTGGATGAAGCCATCGCCGAGGATATCCGTTCGATGCGCGATCTGGCGCGGGCGGTTCTGGCCGATGCGGGCGGGCGTGAGCCGGAAAAGCTGGTCGAGGGCGACGGGCCGCACGCGCTGGCCTGGCGCGACTGGCCGGAGCCGGGGGAACTTGTCGAGGCGCAGGGCAGTTTCGCCACGCATGGGGTGCTTGATGCGATTGATGCGCTGCGGGGGCCGGAGGTGCGCCTATCGGGCGGGGCCTTGGCTTATATCGAGGCCACGCGCGCGCTGGTGGCGGTGGATGTGAACACCGGCGCCGACACAAGCCCTGCCGCCGGGCTCAAGGCCAATATTGCGCTGGCGCGCGAATTGCCCCGGCAATTGCGTTTGCGCGGTCTTGGCGGTCAGATCGCGCTCGATCTGGCACCCATGCCCAAGAAGGACCGGCGCGTGTTCGAGGACGCGCTGCGCGCCGCGTTTCGGCGCGACGAGATCGAGACGGTTCTTGCGGGCTGGACCCCGCTCGGCCATTACGAATTGCAGCGCAAGCGTGCGCGCGTGCCGCTGGTGGAGGTGATCGGCTAAGCCGTCGATCTGCGCAGTTGCGCGGCGTTCGCAGTCCGAAAACGACACCGGTCGCAAATGCGACAGACAGTCGTTTGCGATTCGGCTTTCCTCGACCGCGAGGAGAGCATGATGGACCCACGCAGCAAGATCGCGCTTGTGATCCGCACCATAGGCGCGGAGCGGGGCCGTGCCGCGCGCGGGCGTCCCCGGCGCGCCTGATTGCGTCGCCCTTTTCACGCCTCTCACAGGATCTCCACATCATGACAGTATCTGCCCCGCGCCGCGCCGGCGGCCGCGCCGCCCGGCGCGAAGCCCGCGCCAATCCGCTTGCCGACATCCTGCGTCCGGTGCGCCCCGGACTTGAGGGCGGTCTTTATCGCCCGCTGTCCGACGCGCAGATGGAGCGCATCCACGCCGCCATTCTCGACGCGCTTGAACAGATCGGTCTTGCCGATGCGCCACCCTCGGGGGTGGCCCACCTTACCGGGGCGGGTGCCGTGCTCGGCGATGATGGGCGCATCCGCTTTCCGCGCGCGCTGATCGAGGAGACCATTGCGCGCGCCAACCGCGAAATCACGCTTTTCGGACGTGACCCGCGTCACGACATGACCCTCTCGGGCAGTCGCGTGCATTACGGCACGGCGGGGGCCGCGGTGCATCTTGTGGATGTGGCCACCGGAAGCTACCGCGAAAGCACCGTGCAGGACCTGCACGACGCCGCCCGCATCGCCGATATGCTCGACAATATCCATTTCGTGCAACGCCCCATGGTCTGCCGCGACATTCCCGACAATCGCGAGATGGACCTCAACACGCTCTACGCCTGCTGCGCGGGCACGACCAAGCATGTTGGCACGTCCTTTACCGAGGTGGGATTCGTCGCCGATGCCTTCGAGATGCTGCACCTGATCGCGGGTGGTGAGGACAAGTGGCGTGAGCGGCCTTTCGTCAGCAATTCCAACTGTTTCGTCGTGCCGCCGATGAAATTCGCCACCGAATCCTGTCTGGTGATGGAGGCCTGCATCGCCGGCGGGATGCCGATTCTCCTGCTTTCGGCGGGTCAGGCCGGGGCCACCGCGCCCGCGCCGATTGCCGGGGCCATCGTGCAGGCCGTGGCCGAATGCCTTGCCGGGCTGGTCTATGTCAATGCGGTCAAGCCGGGCCACCCGGCGATCTTCGGCACCTGGCCGTTTGTCAGCGATCTGCGCACCGGGGCGATGTCGGGCGGATCGGGCGAGCAGGCGCTGCTGACGGCGGGCTGTGCGCAGATGCATCATTACTACGGTTTGCCCGGCGGTGCGGCGGCCGGGATCGCCGATGCCAAGCTCCCCGACATGCAGGCCGGGTGGGAACAGGCCACGTCGAACGTCATGGCGGGGCTTTCGGGGCTCAACATGGTTTACGAGGCCGCGGGCATGCACGCCTCGCTTCTGGGGTTCTGCCATGAATCGCTTATTCTGGGTGATGACCTGATCGGTCAGGCGCTGCGCTGCGCGCGGGGCATCGAGGTGGACGAGGACACACTCAGCCTCGAGGTCATCCGCGCCGCCTGCATCGGCGGGCCGGGTCATTATCTGGGCGCGCCGCAGACGCTGGCGCGGATGCAGAGCGATTACCTATACCCTGTCTGCGCCAACCGCGCCTCGCCCAAGGAATGGGTCGAGCAGGGTCAGCCCGACCTGATCGCCACCGCCACGGCAAAGAAGGAACGCATCCTTGCCAGCCGCGCGCCCGCCCGGTTTGATCCAGACACCGATGCGGCGATCCGGGCGCGGTTCAGGATCCATCTGGGGGCGTGACCGCCCTCTGCCGCGCCCTGTAAACCGGGGCGCGGCCAGAAGGCCGGATCGGTTATTCCTGCGCGGCGGCGTAGGCGGCTTCGCGCTCGGCATAGTCGCGCGGCTCGCGCGGCGGTCGGCCGATCACGTCTTTCAGGTCGTCCAGCTCGATGAAGTTGTCGGCCTGGCGACGCAGCTCGTCCGAGATCATCGGCGGCTGGCTGCGGATGGTGGAGACCACCGAGACGCGCACGCCCTGACGCTGAAGGCTCTCGACCAGCGGCTTGAAATCGCCATCGCCGGAGAAGAGCACGATATGATCCACGCGCGGCGCAAGTTCCATCGCGTCGACCGCAAGCTCGATATCCATGTTGCCCTTGACCTTGCGGCGGCCCTGGCTGTCGGTGTATTCCTTGGCGGGTTTGGTCACCATGGTGTAGCCGTTGTAATGCAGCCAGTCCACGAGCGGGCGGATGGGCGAATACTCGTCATTGTCCAGCAGCGCGGTATAGTAGAACGCGCGCAACAGCTTGCCCCGGCGCATGAACTCGCTGCGCAGAAGCTTGTAGTCGATGTCGAAGCCGAGAGCCTTGCCTGCGGCATAGAGATTTGAACCGTCTATGAACAATGCCAGACGGTCATCCTTGTAAAACATCGGAAAAATCCTTTCAAATAGGTCTGCCTCGCCTTGGGTGCATGAGTGGTGTGAGTGGGTCGCACGGAAAGGCTGGGTGCCAGAGTTAAGATGATGGTAAATGTCATGCAAGACCATCAGTGGTCACAAAAGGATAGGTTGCAAGGCGTGGCCGATCAACTCTGCTTGATCGCTCTCGGTGGAAACTTGCCGTCCGGTGCGGGTGGCCCCGAGGAGACGCTTCGTGCCGCGCTGCGGCATCTGGAGACGGCGGGCGCGAGTGTCGAGGCGGTGAGCGGATTTTACGGCACACCGGCATTTCCGCCTGGATCAGGGCCAGAGTTCGTCAACGCCGCCGCCGCGCTGCGGATGGAAGGGACGCCCGAGGCGGTGCTGGCGCTTTTGCACGTGACCGAGGCCGCCTTTGGACGCGACCGCGAGACACGGTGGGGGCCGCGCACGCTCGATCTCGATCTTCTGGCCATCGGCGACCGGGTGTTGCCCGACGCGGCCACCCATGCGCGGTGGCGCGCACTCGATGCCCTCGAACAGCAGGCGCGTGCGCCCGAGCGGCTCATCCTGCCGCATCCGCGGCTCGAGGAGCGCGCCTTTGTCCTCGTGCCGCTGGCGGATATCGCGCCGGACTGGCGGCATCCCGTGTCCGGGCGCACGGTGCGCGAGATGCTGGCGGCGCTGCCCGAGAGCGCGCGCAACGAGGTGGTGCGCCGCGCGATTCCGCGCTTGTAAATCCCCTGCCGAGGCCCTAAGTGAGGGGCTTCCGAACCACAGCCCGTAAACTGCCCGGAGGTCGCATGGCCCGCGTAACCACAGAAGACTGCGTCGACAAGGTGCCGAACCGCTTTGAATTGGTGATGCTGGCCGCTCATCGGGCGCGCGAGATTGCCGCCGGTGCCTCGCTGACCGTGGATCGTGACAATGACAAGAACCCGGTTGTGGCGCTGCGCGAGATTGCGGAAGAAACGCAATCAGCGGATGATCTGCGCGAACGGTTGATCGAATCCAACCAGACCCAGATCGAGGTGGACGAGCCTGAGGACGATTCCATGGCGCTTCTGATGGGCGCCGAGCCGGATCGCCCTGAAGCCGATGACATGTCCGAGGAAAAGCTTCTGCGTGCCCTCATGGAAGCGCAAGGCCAGGGCTGAAGGCCCCGGCCCGTTCAGCGCAAGGCGGGGCGCCTCTGACCGATGATCGCCGTTGACGACCTCATCACTCTGGTGCGCCACTACAATCCGAAAACGGACGAAGCCCTCATTCGCGCCGCCTATGATTTCGGCCGCGCCATGCACGAGGGCCAGACCCGCCATTCCGGCGAGCCCTATTTTACCCATCCCGTCGCCGTCGCCGCGATTTTGACCGAGCAGCGGCTTGATGACGCGACCATCGTGACCGCGCTCTTGCATGACACGGTGGAGGACACCAAGGCCTCCTATGCCATGGTCGAGGAGAAGTTTGGCCATGACATCGCCGAGCTTGTCGATGGCGTGACCAAGCTCACCAATCTGCAACTTGGCAGTTCCGAGACCAAGCAGGCCGAGAATTTCCGCAAGCTCTTCATGGCGATGTCGCGCGATCTGCGGGTGATCCTCGTCAAGCTGGCGGACCGGCTGCACAACATGCGCACGATCAAGGCGATGCGCCCCGAGAAGCAGGCGCAGAAGGCGCGCGAGACGATGGATATCTATGCGCCGCTGGCCGGGCGCATGGGGATGCAGTGGATGCGCGAGGAGCTTGAGGATCTGGCGTTCCGCGTGCTCAACCCCGAGGCGCGGGCCAGCATCATCCGCCGCTTCATCACCCTGCAACGCGAGACCGGCGATGTGGTGGAGCGGATCACCAGCGACATGCGTGCCGAGCTTGACCGGGCGGGCATCGCGGCCGAGGTGTTCGGGCGCGCCAAGAAGCCGTATTCGATCTGGCGCAAGATGCAGGAAAAGGAGATGGGATTTTCCCGCCTCTCCGACATCTACGGCTTTCGCATCATCACCCGGTCAGAGGCAGATTGCTACGCGGCGCTTGGCGTGATCCATCAGCGCTGGCGCGCGGTTCCGGGGCGGTTCAAGGATTATATCAGCCAGCCGAAATCGAACGGTTATCGCTCGATCCATACCACGGTTTCGGGGCGGGACGGCAAGCGGGTCGAGGTGCAGATCCGCACCCGCGCCATGCATGACGTGGCCGAAACGGGGGTTGCGGCGCATTGGTCCTATCGTGACGGGGTGCGCTCCGAGAACCCCTTTGCCGTCGATCCGGCGCGCTGGATCTCGTCGATGAGCGAGCAGTTCGACGCCGAGGAGGATCACGAGGATTTCCTCGAGGCGGTCAAGCTCGAGATGTATGCCGACCAGGTGTTCTGCTTCACGCCGAAGGGCGACGTGGTCAAGCTGCCGCGCGGGGCGACGCCGATCGATTTCGCCTATGCCATCCACACGCGGATCGGCCATGCCTGCGTGGGGGCCAAGGTGGACGGGATGCGCGTGCCGCTGTGGACGCGCATCAAGAACGGGCAGTCGGTCGAGGTCATCGTCGCCGACGGGCAGACGCCGCAGGCGACATGGCTCGATATCGCCACCACCGGCAAGGCGCGCTCGGCCATTCGCCGCGCGCTGCGCGAACTGGATCGAGACCGTTACATCAGGCTTGGGCGCGAACTGGCGCGCTCGGCTTTCGAGCATGTCGGCAAGAAGGCCACCGACAAGGCGCTGGAGACGGCAGCACGCACCTTGCGGCTGCGCAGCGCCGACGAGGTTCGTGCGCGTCTTGGCAGTGCCGAATTGACCGCGCAGCAGGTCTTGCGCGCGGTCTATCCCGATCTGGCCCCGAGCGAGGGGGCCGAGGTGGCCCGCGAGCGGGCGGTGATCGGCCTTGGCGCCGATCAGGGCTTTGACCGGGCGCGCTGTTGCCAGCCCCTGCCGGGCGAGCGCATCGTCGGCATCACCTTTCGCGGGCAAGGCGTGGTGATCCATGCCATCGACTGCGAAACATTGTCGCGCTATGACAGCCATCCCGAGCGTTGGCTGGACCTGCATTGGCACACCGGCAAGCATCCCGCAGCCTATGATGTCACGCTCGATCTGACGATCGGCAACGATGCCGGCGTTCTGGGGCGTATTTGCACCTTGATCGGCGAGCAGAAGGCCAATATCTCGGACCTGACCTTCGTGGACCGAAAGCCCGATTTTTACCGTCTTCTGATTGATGTCGAATTGCGCGATGCCGAGCATCTGCACAGCGTTCTTTCGGCGCTTGACGCCGAAGCGGACGTGGCAGCCGTGGAACGCTATCGTGACCCATCCCGTTCCGGGGACAAGCGCGAGGAAGCCTGAGCCGTGATTTTTCGGCGTCGAGACAAGCGGCCATGGTGGCGCGTCGTCGCCGAATTCGTCTGGCCGCGTGGCGGCTGGGGGCGGGCGTTCACCTATGTCAAGCACCGCCTTCACCGGCTTCCCGATCCGCCCGACCGGATCGCGCGGGGTATCTTTGCCGGTGTCTTCACCACCTTCACGCCGTTCTACAGTATGCATTTCGTGGTGGCGGGCACGATTGCCTGGATCCTGCGCGGCAACATTCCCGCCGCCCTTCTGGGCACGTTCTTCGGCAACCCGCTGACCTATCTGCCAATCGGGGTCGTGTCGCTTCAGACCGGCCATGCCATTCTCGGCCGCCCGACCTTGCATGAGGACGAGATCAGCCGCTCGCTGGGGGGCAAGTTTCTCGATGCGGGGCAGGACCTCAAGAACAATTTTCTGGCGATTTTCACCGACCGGGTGGCGGACTGGCATGGGCTGGGGATATTCTATCACGAGGTGTTTCTGCCCTACCTGATCGGCGGGATCGTTCCGGGGGTCATCGTCGGGCTGGCCGCCTATTACATCAGCCTGCCGGTGATCACCGCCTATCAGAAGCGCCGCAAGGGCGTTGTTGCCGCGAAATGGCAGGCGCTCAAGGAAAAGCGGGCAAAGGAAAAGCTGGAAGGTGAGGCTGACGAGCGCGGCAAAGCGGACTAGGGTGAACGGCGAATCGCGAGCGAAAGGACCACCGATGTCGGCAGAGCACAAATTGCGCCTTGGCGTGAACATCGACCATGTGGCGACGGTGCGCAATGCGCGCGGCGGGGCATATCCCGACCCTCTGCGCGCCGCGAAACTGGCCGAGGAGGCCGGGGCCGATGGCATCACCGCGCATCTGCGCGAGGATCGCCGCCATATCTCGGATGCCGACATTGACGGATTGATGGAGGTGCTCACGGTGCCGCTCAACTTCGAGATGGCGGCGACCGAGGAGATGCAGCGCATCGCGCTGCGTCACAAGCCCCACGCCGTTTGCCTTGTGCCCGAAAAACGCGAGGAGCGCACCACCGAGGGCGGGCTTGAAGTGGCGCGCGAGGAAAACCGGCTGGCGCATTACATCGCCCCCTTGCGCGCGGCGGGCTGCCGGGTGTCGATCTTCATCGCCGCCGATCGCCGACAGATCGAGGCGGCGCACCGGATTGGCGCAGAGGTGATCGAACTGCATACAGGTGCCTATTGCGACGCCCATGCCGAGGGCGATTTCGACACCCGCGACCGCGAGTTGGCGGGGTTGCGCGAGATGTCGGCCTATGCCCATTCGCTGGGGCTGGAGGTGCACGCAGGCCACGGCCTGACCTATGACACCGTGCAGCCCATCGCCGCCCTGCCAGAGGTGCGGGAACTCAACATCGGGCATTTCCTGATCGGTGAGGCGATCTTTCGCGGGTTGCAGCCGGCGATTGCAGAGATGCGGCGGCTGATGGACGAGGCGCGGGGTTGAACGCATCACCGAATCGCCCAAGACTCGGCGGATTTGTCAGTATAATCTCTGCGTGACGAAACGGAGAGATACCTGATGGCGGTTCTGAAGCTTGATCCCGACACGCTCGCCTTTGACGCCGCGCAGGCGAAAGATGCCGGGCGCGCAGCGGCGGCGTCCTATCAGGCCCGCGAGCCCTATCCCTACGGTGCCTTCGACGATTTTCTGCCAGCGGAGGTGCTCGACCGGGTGGTTGCGGATCTGCGCCAGTTGCCCGAGGCCGAGATGATGTTCGACCGCCCGCAGGAAAAGCTCAAGGCAAGCTATCTGCCCGAGCGGCTGCCGACCTATACGCGCAACCTCTTTTATGCGCTCAACTCCCGCCCATTCCTGCGTTTTCTGGAAGAGATGACCGGCATCGACGGGCTGATCCCCGATCCGTATTTCTCGGGCGGGGGCGTGCATGTGGTGGCCAATGGCGGCCATCTCGATATTCACGCGGATTTCAACCACAATGGCAAGCTGAACCTCGAACGCCGCCTCAACGTCCTGATCTACCTCAACAAGGGCTGGCAAAAGGACTATGGCGGCTCGTTCGAGATCTGGAACAAGGACATGACCGCGCAGGTCGAAAGCTTTGTGCCGCTGTTCAACCGCATGTGCTGTTTCAACACCGGGTCGGACACCTGGCATGGCAACCCCGAAACGGTCAATCACCCTGACGGCACGCCGCGCATGTCGCTGGCGCTCTATTACTACACCGCCACCTGGGGGCCGACGCGCGTGTCGCATACCACCCTGTTCAAGCCGCGCCCCGGCACACGTGATCAGGCAGACCGGCAGGTGCAGCGCGCGCGGATCTTGCAGGAAGTGCTGCCGCCCTTCATCTTCCGGCGGGTGATCCACCGGTTGCAGCGGTTTGGCTTCTAGGGTCACGCGCTGCCTTGACCGGGCAGGGGCCGCCGCATAACTGGCACGATGGTCATGATCGGGCAAAACGACAGGGGGAAAGTGGTGGCATGGGCTGTGACGGGCTGGAATGCGTTGCTCGAACGCGCGGGACGGCATTGCAGGCCAGAAGCATGATAGCGCCGGTCCTTCTGCGGTGATGGCACACCTGAACCGGGCAAGCCTCATCGTGCTGCTGCTGGGGGGATTTCTCGCGGTCCTTGCGCTCTGGCAGCTTGAGGCGCAGCGTGCGGGGCTGGAAATCACCACGCGCCTTGTGGGCGAGACGCCGGTGACGCGGGTCGCACAGCCGGGGGCCGACGGGCCGGTGGTCGTCGTCGCCCATGGGTTTGCCGGGTCGCGGCAGATGATGCAGGCCTATAGCCTTGATCTGGCGCGGGCGGGCTACCGGGTCTGGGCCTTCGACTTCGAGGGGCATGGGCGGCACCCGGTGCCCATGTCGGGCGATGTGAACAGCATCGACGGCACGACGCGCCTCCTGGTTGAGCAGACCCGCGCGGTGGTCGATGCGGCGGTAACGGCGGAGGGCTGGCAGGGCGAGGTGGCGTTGCTGGGCCATTCCATGGCCACCGACATCATCATCCGCACAGCGATTGACGATCCCCGCATCGGCCCCGTGGTGGCGATCTCGGCCTTTTCCAAGGCGGTGACGGCGCGCGCGCCTGAAAACCTTTTGCTCATCACCGGCGCGTGGGAGCCGGGGTTGCGCGGCTTTGCCCGCGACGCGGTGGCGATGGTGGAGCCGGGGCTGGGCGAGGGCGAGACCGCGCGCGCGGGCGATGTGATCCGCCGGGCGGTCGTGGCACCGTGGGCCGAGCATGTGGCGGTGCTTCATAGCCGAAAGGGCCGGGCCGAGGCGGTGGACTGGCTCGATGCCGCTTATGGGCGCGCCAGCGATGTCGCGGTGCGCGCGACGGGGCCTTGGTTCATGGCGTTGATGGTTGCCATCGTGGCGCTGGCCGCACCGCTCTCGCGCCTCTTGCCCGAACGTGCGCCGCCGGTGCCGCAGGCGCTTTCCCCGGGGCGGTTTGCGCTGGTCGTGGGCCTGCCTGCGGCTCTTGCCCCGCTTCTGGCCGTGCAGGTCGAGACGCGGATCCTACCGGTGCTGGTGGCGGATTACCTCGTGCTGCATCTGGCGATTTACGGCCTTTGCCAACTGGCCTTGCTGTGGCGGTTCGGGCGGCGGCCAGCGGGCCTGCGCCCCGTCGCGGTGCTGGCCTTGCTGGCCTGGGGCCTGGGGGTCTTCGGCTTTGCGCTCGACCGCTATGGTGCGAATTTCTGGCCGACGCCCGAGCGCCTGATCATCATCGCGGCCCTTGGCCTTGGCGCGCTGCCCTTCATGCTGGGCGATGCGCTGCTCGCGCACGGCGCGGCCCTTTGGCAAAGAATCGCGGCACGCGCGGGCTTTCTCGGCTCTCTCGCGCTCGCCGTTCTGCTCGATATCGAGCGGTTGTTCTTTCTGGCCATGATCGCGCCGGTAATCCTGTTGTTCTTCCTGATTTTCGGATTGATGGGGCGATGGGTGGCGGCGCGGGCGGGGGCGGCATCGGCCGGTGTCGCGCTTGGCCTGATCCTGGCCTGGGCGCTTGGCGTGAGCTTTCCACTTTTTGCACCGGGAGGGCAGGGATGATCCTTGGTATCGGCACCGATCTGGCCAATATCGAGCGGATCGCGGGCGTTCTGGAGCGCCATGGCGACCGTTTCCGCAATCGCGTCTTCACCGAGGTGGAGCAGGCCAAGGCCGAGCGTCGCGCCGATGTGGCGGGCACCTATGCCAAGCGCTGGGCCGCGAAAGAAGCGTGCTCCAAGGCGCTTGGCACCGGCCTGCGCATGGGCATCGCGTGGAAGGACATGGCGGTGTCGAACCTCTCAACCGGCCAGCCCATCATGCAGGTGACGGGCTGGGCCGCCGAACGGCTGGCGGCGATGACGCCCGAGGGGCATGAGGCGATCATCCATGTCACGCTCACCGATGATCACCCATGGGCGCAGGCCTTCGTGGTGATCGAGGCGCGGCCAAGGAATGCGCCGGGTTAATCCGGCAGCCCCGCCCGGCGCAGGGCGTCACGAAACCGCGCCATCTCGGCCAGGTCCTTGAGCGGCACGCGCCCGAGATCGGCCACCCGTGCCCCCGGCAGGCAATCGAGGCAGCGCCTTGTCGAGATGCGCGCCTGATCCTGCTGCCCCATGCGCATCTGCGCCACGATCAACAGGAAATGGCCGATATACCAGTGCGGCATCCGGTGAATGGCACGGCTGGTCCAGTCCGCCGCCCGGTCATGACGCCCGGCGAGGCAATGTGCCATCGCCATGCCGGTGAAGGGAAAGAAGATGCTGGGGTCGCGCGGGTTCGAGCGGATGGCGATCTGCTGGTTCTCGATCGCCTCCTCGGTGCGCCCCGCAAGGCCGAGGGCCGTTCCCAGGCTGCCATAGGCAAGCGAGCAATTCGGGTTCAACTCTACCGCGCGCTCCAATGCGGCGATGGATTCGTCGTGCCTTTTCAGGCCCCAGCAACTGATTCCATGCGCCCAATGGGCATATTCGTTGCGCGGGTCGAGCCGGGTCGCGCGGATGCCCAGATCGTGGGCGAGCGCGACAGCGCGGTGATGATATCGTCCGAGATGCCATCCGAGAAATACGCCTGTTCGGGATCGCCCGACATGTTCCCGAAGGCGAGCACCGCGATGGAGGGTTTGTCCGGGTGCCAGGCGGCCTTGGGCGCCCGCGCCTCGCCCTCGTGGAAATACCTGTGCAGGTCGAGTTTCGAGCTGACCCCGAGCTTGCGATAAACGGTGGCGAGATGGGTGCGCACCGTGGAGGGCGCGATGCAGAGCCGGTCGGCGATGGTCTGATAACCCTCGCCACTGGCGAAGGCCTCGGCAATCTCCTGCTCGCGCGGGCTGAGCGGCTCGGTCTTGGATGGGTGCTTGTTCAAAACGGTCCCCGGAGCGGCTGGAAAGGCGGTGGTCACGACGGATCGCGCGGAATACGGCAGATGATTGACCCAGAATACAGCAAGTGCCCGATAGTCCCAAAGGGTCTGCGGGCGTAGGCTTCGATCATGTCCAGCAGCAAGGGAGATGGGATATGCAAGGCTCGGAAAAGACACAGGCACCGTTGATCAGCCATGCCGAGATCGTGGCGCGCGGATGGGACGCGGTCGGGCGCGGCGACTGGGACACGCTCATTGCCGATTATGTCGAGGACATGATCTTTGTCATGCCCGGCCAGAACGACGTGCTGAGGGGCAAGCCCGCGTTCCGCGACGCGCTCGACAATCTTGGCACCGCCCTGCCGCCGGGGTTCGAGATCCACTCGGTCCGCCAGATCGGCGATGTGGGCGAGGTGATTTCGATCCTGGAGTGGTCCTGCACCAAGCTGCCGGGCGGCAGCCAAACGGCGGTTCTGTTCCGGTTCGAGGGCGACAAGGTGGCCGAAGAACGCTGGTTCGTGGACACCGAGCAATGGCACGCCGCGTTCTGACGCCGGTATCGGGGAAAGGGGAGGACGCTTACGCGCGCCCTCCCGTGCCTCGCGGCTTGACACCCTGCCACGCGCGCCGCATGAAGCGGGCGCAACCGCGCAGAGGCAGGGACAGTCATGGCATCGGATTCCAGCAAAGGGTCTTCCATCTGGGAGACCGTCAAGACCGTGTTCTGGGCGCTGGTGATCGCGGGTGTCTTCCGCACGCTGTTCTTTCAGCCGTTCTGGATCCCGTCCGGATCGATGAAGGACACGCTGCTCATCGGCGATTTCCTCTTCGTCAACAAGATGGCCTACGGCTATTCCTATGCCTCCTGTCCGTCGATCCGGTTCGGGGGCCTGAATATCGACGCGCAGAGCATCTGCGGCTGGCTTGATGGTGACAATACGCGCATTTTGGGCTCCGAGCCCGATCGTGGCGACATCATCGTGTTCCGGCATCCCGTGGACGGCACCGATTTTATCAAACGCGTGATCGGTATGCCGGGTGACCGGGTGCAGATGCGCGATGGCGTGCTCCATATCAACGATCAGCCGGTCGAGCGTGCGCCCGCCGGACAGTTCGTCGAGGAATTCGCGCCGCAGGGGCCGATGCGTATTCGCCCACGCTGCGAGAATGGCGTTGTGGGGCTTGGGGCCGATTGCCTCAAGTCGCGCTGGCGCGAGACCCTGCCCGAGGGGCGTTCCTACATGACCCTTGATATCGGCCCCCAGCGCTCCGACAATACCGGGGTGTTTACCGTGCCGGAGGGGCATTATTTCTTCATGGGCGACAACCGCGACAATTCCACCGACTCGCGCTTTCCGCAGGCGGTGGGGGGCGTCGGTTTCGTGCCCTATGAAAACCTCATCGGGCGCGCGAACCGGGTCATATTCTCGTCTGCCGGGGCTTCGATGCTGGCCTTCTGGACATGGCGGGGGGACAGGTTTTTCGAGAGGCTTGAGTGAGGCTTTCCGCCGAATTGCGTGCGTTTCAGGCCCGGCTCGGGCATGAGTTCGAGCAGCCCGAACTTCTGGTCGAGGCGCTTACCCATTCCTCGATGTCCTCGCCATCGCGCAGCGACAACCAGAGGCTCGAATTCCTCGGTGACCGTGTTCTTGGCCTTGTGATGGCCGAGGCGCTTCTGGAGCAGGACCGCGCCGCCGCCGAGGGCCAGCTTGCGCCACGCTTCAATGCGCTTGTGCGCAAGGAGACCTGCGCCGAGGTGGCCCGAGGTCTCGATCTTGGCGCAGTGCTCAAGCTGGGGCGCTCGGAAATGCTCTCGGGCGGGCGGCGCAAACTTGCGCTTCTGGGCGATGCGATGGAGGCGGTGATCGCCGCCGTTTATCTCGATGGTGGCTTTACGGCGGCGCGCGCGGTGGTGCTGCGGCTTTGGGGCGGGCGCATCGCCGCCGTCGAGGCCGATGCGCGCGACGCCAAGACAAGCCTTCAGGAATGGGCGCAGGCCCGCGGACTTGCCCCGCCGGATTACGTGGAAACCGCCCGTTCCGGGCCCGATCACGCGCCGGTTTTCACAATCGTCGCGCGGCTCGCCACCGGCGAGAGC
Source organism: Alphaproteobacteria bacterium HGW-Alphaproteobacteria-1 (assembly GCA_002842985.1). GTDB lineage: Bacteria > Pseudomonadota > Alphaproteobacteria > Rhodobacterales > Rhodobacteraceae > Roseovarius. The sequence goes on along the minus strand of PHEQ01000009.1, from coordinate 76,382 downwards.
GCCGAGGCCACCGCTGGCTCGAAACGGCAGGCAGAGCAAGCCGCCGCGCGCGCGCTTCTCGAAAGGCTGGGCGATCACTAGCCTGTTGGGCGTGAGACGACGCGCGCTCCACTCAATCGAACGCGCGCGCCTCTTGTATCCAGGCGGTGATGGTGGCGCGGGCCTCGGGCGGCATCGGAAAGGCATTGGGGGGTGGCATGGCGTGGCTGCGCCCGGCCTGAAGGTAGATCTGATCGGCATGGCGGGCCACATCGGCCTCGGTTTCGAGATAGACGCCGCGCGGAGCCCAGTGCATCCCGTCCCAGGAGGGCTCTCGCGCATGGCACATGGAACAATTGCCCACCACCGCGAAATAGGCCTCTTCGAAGCCGGGCGCCTCGGCGTATCTTGCCTCATGCGGCATGAGCGCGCGCGCCTCGGCCTCCTCAAGGTTCTCGGTGCCCGAGAAGGTCGAGAGCCAGGCGATCAGAACCATGATCAGCACGGTGACGGCCCAGGTCCAGTGTGGCCCCGTCCCGGTGCGGTGAAGCGTGTTGAAATAGTGCCGGATGGTCACGCCGGTGAGAAAGATCAGCGATGCGATGATCCAGGCATATTCCGTGGCAAAGGCCAGCGGATAGTGGTTTGACAGCATCAGGAACACGACCGGCAGCGTCAGATAGTTGTTATGGGTCGAGCGCAGTTTGGCGATCTGGCCGTATTTGGCGTCCGGTGTCCGGCCCGCCTTGAGATCGGCCACGACGATGCGCTGGTTCGGCATGATCTGGAAAAACACGTTGGCGGTCATGATCGTCGCCGTGAACGCACCCAGATGCAAAAGCGCCGCGCGCCCGGTGAAGATCTGGTGATAGCCCCAGGACATCGCCACGAGGATGACGAACAGCAGCAGCATCAGCACCGTCGGCCGCGCCCCGAGCGGTGACTTGCAGAGCGCGTCATAAGCGAGCCAACCCAGTGTCAGCGAGCCGCCCGAAATGGCGATCCCCTGCCACAGCGTCAGGTCCGCCTTGGTGGGGTCGAGCAGATAGAGCGCGCCCCCGACCCAGTAGAGCATCATCAGAAGCGCCGCGCCCGAGAGCCATGTCGCGTAGCTCTGCCATTTGTGCCAGGTCAGGTGCTCGGGCATCTGCGACGGAGCCACGAGATATTTGACGGTGTGGTAAAACCCGCCGCCATGCACCTCCCATTCCTCGCCATAGGCGCCCTGGGGCAGGGCGGGGTTCGGCCGCAGCATCAGATCGAGCGCGATGAAATAGAACGACGCTCCGATCCAGGCCATTGCCGTGATCACATGCAGCCACCGCACCGAAAAGGCAATCCAGTCCCAGAGAATTGCGAGGTCATACATGGTCATTCTCCCGAAGTTCGACGTGCCAGCAGTCTAGGCGAGATGCAATTCCTCTGGTATGGTTGAGAAAAGCCAAGCAGTCTCAAAAATCTCCGAAGAATGTCCTATCTCGACAATATTCGCACCTTTGTCCGTGTCTACGAGCTTGGCAGCATGTCGGCCGCCGGGCGCGACTTGCGGATTTCCCCGGCCGTCACCTCGTCGCGGATCTCTCAGCTTGAGGAACATCTCGGCGTGCGCCTGTTTCAGCGCACCACCCGCAGCCTGACGCCCACGGAACAGGGGCAATCCTTCTATCGCGGGGCGAGCGAGATCCTGGAGGCGGTGAATCGCGCCGAGGCGCAGATCGTCACCATGACCGAGAATCTCCGGGGCACGCTTTATGTCGCGGCCCCGCTTGGCGTCGGGCGTCGCCTGATCGCGCCCAAGGTGCCGGAGTTTCTTGGCGCTTACCCGGAGGTGAACGTGCGGCTGCGGTTGACCGACCGGCGGGTGGACCTGACCACCGAGGGGCTGGATCTGGCGTTCTTCCTCGGTCAGCCCGAGGACAGCAACCTGCGCATCCGCAAGATCGCCGATGTGGCGCGCATCCTGTGCGCCGCGCCCGATTATGTCGCGCGGCGGGGTATGCCCGAGAGCGGCGATGATCTGATCGCGCAGGGGCATGACTGCCTCATCCTGCGGTTTCCCGGCGCGACCGAGTTTCAGTGGCTTTTGTCCACGCCCGAGGGGCCGAAACGGTTTCGCGTGACGGGGCGCTGCGAATGCGATGATGGCGACGTGCTGACAGATTGGGCGCTCGCTGGGCAGGGTGTCGCGCTCAAGCCGGTGTTCGAGATCGCCGACCACCTGAAGGCGGGCACCCTGGTGCCGGTGGCCGCGCGCACCCCGCCCGAGCCGATTCAAATGGCGTGCCTTTTCACCCATCGTCGCTGGCAGGACCCGAAAACCCGCCTTTTCATGGAGTTCATGGTCGAGCGCATCGCCGCCACGATCAAGGCGACCGAAACGGTGCGGCCAGGCGAAACCCAGAAAGTTTAAAACTTTCTGGACCGGACTCTTTCAAAGAGTCCGGTCCAAGCAATTCGCAAAACCGTTCCCTATGATCCGCGATAGGTCGCATAGCCAAAAGGCGACAGCAGCAGCGGGACGTGGTAATGAATTGCCGCCGACATACCGAAGCGAATCGGGATGACATCGAGAAAGCGCGGGGCCTCGGGCGCCGTGCCGCAGGTGTCGAGATAGGCCCCGGCGTGGAACACCAGCTCATAGATACCGGTGGCAAACTCTTGCGCCGGCAGGATGTGCCCATCGGTGCGCCCGTCCGCGTTCGTCTCAAGCGTCCTCATATGGGCGCGCCCCTCGCCCTCGATCCGGAAAAGCTCAATCTTGAGTCCTTGTGCGGGAACACCGCGCGCGGTGTCGAGAACATGCGTCGTGAGATAACCGGTCATTGGTGTGCCTCCTCAAGCTTTCACCTTTCTAGCCCGGGTTCTTCATGTGAGGCAAAGCCGCTCTGCCGAAAGACAGCTTCGCATTCTTTTTGAAAAACATGGCGGATTATCTGGTTTATGCATGGGGTGGAACAGAAGGATCAAGGCGTGACACGTTATCCCCGAGACATGACCGGCCATGGAGAGCGGCCCCCCGTTGTCAACTGGCCCGATGGCGCGAAAATCGCCGTTCAGATCGTGATCAACTATGAAGAGGGCGGCGAGAACAACATCCTGCACGGCGATCCCGCATCGGAGGCGTTTTTGTCCGAGATCACCGGCGCCGCGCCCTGGCCCGGACAGCGCCACTGGAATATGGAATCGATCTATGAATACGGCAGCCGCGCGGGGTTCTGGCGGCTTCACCGGCTGCTGGGGGAACTGCCGGTCACCGTCTACGGCGTCGCCACCGCGCTTGCCCGCGCGCCCGAGCAACTGACCGCGATGAAGGCGGCGGGCTGGGAGATTGCCAGCCACGGGCTGAAATGGATCGAACACAAGGACATGAGCGCCGAGGAAGAGCGCGCGCAGATCCGCGAGGCGATCCGGCTTCATACCGAGGTTGTGGGCGCGCCGCCGCGCGGTTGGTATACCGGGCGCTGTTCGATGAATACCGTGGATCTGGCCGCCGAAGAGGGCGATTTCGCCTATATCGCAGATAGTTATGCCGACGACCTGCCCTATTGGTTGCGCGCGGGTGGCAAGGATCAGTTGATCGTGCCCTACACGATGGATTGCAACGACATGCGCTTTGCCATTCAGGCAGGCTTCACCAACGGCGCGCAGTTCGAAAGCTATCTGAAGGACACATTCGACATGCTTTATGCCGAGGGACAGGCGGGCGTGCCAAAGATGATGTCAATCGGGCTGCACTGCCGCCTTGCCGGGCGTCCGGGCCGGGCCATGGCGCTCAAGCGCGCGCTCGATCACATGCGCGCACATGACGGCGTGTGGTTCGCCACGCGGCTGGAGATTGCCGAACATTGGGCGCGCGAACACCCCCCCGTGCCGCGCCTGCGCCCGTCGGAGATGACGCGCGCGGACTTTGTCACCGCTTTCGGCGGCGTGTTCGAGCATAGCCCGTGGATCGCCGAGGCGGCCCATGACGGTGAGCTTGGGCCGACCCATGACACGGCGGCGGGGGTGCATCTGGCGCTGGCCCGCGTGTTTCGCACCGCCCCCGAGGACCGCCGCCTTGGCGTGCTGACCGCGCATCCCGATCTGGCGGGCAAGCTGGCGGCGGCAGGGCGACTGACGAAGGAAAGCACGATGGAACAGGCGGGCGCGGGGCTCGACATGCTGACCGATGATGAGCGGGCGACATTCACCGCGCTGAATGACGCCTATACCGCGAAATTCGGCTTTCCCTTCATCATCGCCGTGCGCGATCATGGCAAGCCCGCGATCCTTGCCGCCTTTCAGCGCCGGCTTGACAATGACCGCGCCACCGAATTCGCCGAGGCCTGCCGACAGGTCGAGCGGATTGCGGAACTGCGCTTGCAAGAGATCTTCGCGCGATGACCGTGATCGTGAAAATCCGGCCCCTGACGGCAGAGGCCTTCGCGCCTTTCGGCGATGTGCTTGATACCAGCGGCGCGCCTGATCGCCTGATCAACGCCGGTCTGTGCGGGCGCTATCACGACCGCGCAACGCTTGATTTTACGGATGGGCGCGCCGGGATCAGCCTGTTTCTGGCAGAGCCGCGCCGCTTGCCCCTGCGGCTCGATATGGTGGAGCGTCACCCCGAGGGCAGTCAGGCCTTTCTGCCCATGACCCTTGCGCCGTTTCTGGTGATCGTCGCCCCCGATACCGGCGGCATGCCGGGCCAGCCGCAAGCGTTCATCACCGCGCCGGGGCAGGGCGTGAACTATCATCGCGGCGTTTGGCACGGGGTGCTTTGCCCGCTGTCGGAACCCGGACTGTTCGCCGTGATCGACCGTATCGGCGCAGGCGCGAACCTTGAGGAACACTATTTCGACCAGGACATTCGCATCGAGGATTAAACCAATAATCCGCCGCGCACGGGAAGAGGAGCCCGCGCGCCATAAGGGAGGAGCCGCCAATGCCAACATCATCTATCGGAACACCGGCGCAGCTGCGCGATCCGAATTACACACCACCGCTGATTCAGGCGGTGCCGCTTGGGATTCAGCACGTTTTGGCGATGTTCGTGTCGAACGTCACGCCCGCGATCATCGTCTGTGGCGCGGCGGGGTTTGGCTTTGGCTCGAACAGCCCGGATTTTCCGCAGATGATCTATATGATCCAGATGTCGATGTTCTTTGCCGGTATCGCCACACTGTTTCAATCCATCGGCATGGGGCGGGTTGGCGCACGCCTGCCGATCGTGCAGGGCACCAGCTTTGCCTTTATTCCGATCATGATCCCGCTGGTCGCGGGCAAGGGGGTAGATGCAATTGCCGTGCTGATGGGGGGGATCGTCGTGGGCGGTCTGTTTCACGCCTTTTTGGGGCTGTTCATCGGCAGGCTGCGCTTTGCGCTGCCGCCACTGGTGACCGGGCTTGTGGTGACAATGATCGGTCTGGCGCTGGTCAAGGTCGGGGTGCAATACGCCGCCGGCGGTGTGCCCGCCATAGGGACAGAGGCGTATGGTTCGGGTCGCAACTGGTTCATGGCCCTGACGGTGATCATGGTAACGCTTGGGCTGAAATTCTTTGCCCGTGGCATGCTGTCGGTCTCGGCGGTGCTGATCGGCCTTTTGGTGGGATATGGCGTGGCTTTCATGATGGGTGAGGTGAACCTGGACAATATCGGGCGTGCGGCCCCGTTCGCCCTGCCCAACCCGTTACATTTCGGGCTGGAATTTTCGGTCGCGGCGATCATCGGCTTTTGCGCCATGTCTTTCGTTTCGGCGGTTGAAACCGTGGGCGATGTGTCAGGCATCACCAAGGGCGGCGCCGGGCGCGAGGCGACCGACCGCGAGATCGAGGGCGCAACCTATGCCGACGGTCTGGGCACCGCCGTTTCGGGGTTATTCGGGGCGCTGCCCAACACGTCGTTCAGCCAGAACGTGGGCCTGATCGCCATGACCGGCGTGATGAGCCGCGGCGTGGTCACCATCGGCGCCCTTTTCCTGATCCTCTGCGGGCTTGTGCCGAAGATCGGCGCGGTGATTTCATCTGTCCCGATCGAGGTTCTGGGCGGTGGTGTGATCGTGATGTTCGGCATGGTGGTGGCGGCGGGCGTGTCGATGCTGTCGGATGTGACATGGAACCGCCGCAACATGGTGATTTTCGCGATTGCCCTGTCGCTTGGCCTTGGTCTGCAACTGGAACCGGGGGCGTTGCAACACCTGCCCGCGACGCTCAACGTTCTGGCCACCTCTGGTATCCTGCCCGCCGCTGTCATCGCCATTCTGCTGAACCTTATCTTGCCGCAACATCTTACGGATGAGGCGACAGAAGAGGTATCAGGCGGCATGGCTGGGCATGGCGCCGCCAAACCATGACGCCGAAACTCACAACATCGGATAAAACCATGACCAACAGTTATTACGCCCCCACGGGCGGCCACCCCGGACAGGATCAGCTTTTGACCGATCGCGCCGTGTTCACCGAGGCCTATGCGGTGATCCCCAAGGGCACCATGCGCGATATCGTGACCAGCTTTCTGCCGTTCTGGGAGGGAACTCGGCTCTGGGTGATCGCCCGCCCGATGAGCGGCTTTGCCGAGACCTTCTCGCATTACATCATGGAGGTGCAGCCCGGCGGTGGCTCGGATCGCCCCGAAACCGAGGCTTGCGCCCAAGCCGTGCTTTTCGTGGTCGAGGGCGAAGCAACGCTGACCATCGCAGGCACGGGGCATGTGCTGACCCCCGGCGGCTATGCCTATCTGCCCCTCGAAAGCGGCTGGACCCTGCACAATCACGGCACCGCGCCATTGCGCTTTCACTGGATCCGCAAGGCTTACGCGCCGCTCAAAGGGCTGCCCACGCCTGACCCGCTGATCCTGAACGAGGCCGATATCGCCCCTACGGCGATGCCGGGCACCGATGGCAAATGGGCCACCACCCGCTTTGTCGATCCTGCCGACCTGCGCCATGACATGCATGTGACCATCGTCACGCTTGCGCCGGGCGCGGTGATCCCCTTCATGGAAACCCACGTGATGGAACACGGGCTTTACGTGCTGGAAGGCAAGGCGGTTTACCGGCTTAACCGTGATTGGGTTGAGGTTGAGGCAGGCGATTACATGTGGCTGCGCGCCTTCTGCCCGCAGGCGTGTTATGCCGGGGGGCCGGGGCGTTTCCGCTATCTGCTTTACAAGGATGTGAACCGGCACATGGCCCTTTGCCCACCGGGATCAGCGCGCCGCTAGGGGCGAGATCTGACAAATGTTGGCCGGTGATGATCGGGCTTGTTATGGGGTGGAATGTGGTATTGCAGGCCTGAAGGGCACGTTGCCCGCAAGAGATGAGCCGCGCGGGGGTTAGACATCACCGTCCCTTTCAAACCACGAAAGCCCGCTAACCAGCATCCGGCTATGTCAGGCGCGAAGATCAAGCAAAGAACCGTTTGCAGTGCCGTGCGATATGCTCGACGAAAAGGCGTATCTTGGGATCCTGCAACTTCTTGTGCGGATAAAGACAGCCGAAGATCGTCGGCATCGGCGGCGTGTCGGAGAGGATTTCGACCAGCCGCCCGCTTGCCAGATGGTCGCGCACGTCAAAGCGCGGCTTGTTGACGATCCCGCGCCCCATGAGCGCCCAATCGGTCAGAACGTCGCCATCATCGGCGTCAAACCGGCCCGCCACGTCAAGCCTGCGCGGCCCGATCGCCGTGCGCAGCGTCCAGAAATATTCCGGTGAGCGCGGATAGCGCAGCAACAGGCAGTTATGGCCCTGCAACAGGTCATCGGGCGTGCGCGGCACGCCCGCGCGCGCCAGATAGTCGGGCGCGGCACAGAGCACCCGCTCGCAATCGGCGAACTTGCGCAGTTTCAGGGTCGAATCGCCCGGGTCGCCGACAAAGAACGCCACATCCTGACCATCGGCCAGAATGTCGATCCGGCGATCCGAGAGACGCATCCGCACTTCGGTTTCGGGATAGCGGTCGGTGAAATCCGGCACCAGCGGCGCCACGATCCGGCGGCCCACGCCCAAAGGCGCGGTGATGCGGATCGCGCCACGCGGCACCTCTGAAAAGCTGGCCACGCGCGCCTCGGCATGGTCGAGCGCAAGCAGCACGGCGCGTGCCTCCTCATAGAACACGGTGCCCACCTCGGTCGGCGTCATGGATCGCGTGGTTCGGTTGAACAGCCGCACGCCAAGGCGCTTTTCCAGCTCCTTCAGTCGCTTGCTGGCCACCGCCGGGGTCAACCGCAGATCGCGCCCGCCCGAGGTGATGCTGCCAAGCTCCATCACCCGGACAAAAACCCGCAGGCTTTCGATATAGGACATCGCACCCCCCTCCCGAAAATCAGCCTGCCCTTTTGCGTCGCAATTTTCAACGATATGTTGAAAGTGTTTGCCGCTTCTGATGATTTCCAGACTCAATTATCGCCTGTAAGGTTTTCCTGTTCATCGGCGGCACCGCCCGTCGGAGGGGAGGGGACCATGACGCATCGCACCGATATCCGTTTCATTCTCAACGGGCGCGACATCGCGCTGCCCGAGGTTGGAGCGGACCAGACCCTGCTCGATTTCCTGCGCCTCGATCAGCGCCTGACCGGCACCAAGGAGGGGTGCGCCGAAGGCGATTGCGGGGCCTGCACCGTGCTGGTCGGGCGGCTTGGGCCCGAGGGCCTCGGCTATGGCCCGGTCAATGCCTGCATCCGGTTTCTGGCCTCGGTCGATGGCTGCCATGTGGTCACGGTCGAGCATCTTGCGGGGCGTGACGGCCGGTTGCACCCGGTGCAACAGGCCATGGTCGATCATCACGGCAGCCAGTGCGGCTTTTGCACCCCCGGTTTCGTCATGTCTCTCTATGCGCTCTGGATGCAGGTGGCCGAGCCGACCGAGGCGCAGGTGGAAACCGCGCTTCAGGGCAATCTCTGCCGCTGCACCGGCTATGCGCCGATCATCCGCGCCGCCCAGGCCATCAGCCGCTACGGCACGCCTGCCTCTGATCATCTCATGGTCGAGCGCGCGGCGATCACCGCGCGGCTGGCCGCGCTCGGGGATCACCGGCGCGTGGTGACCGGGCCGGAAGGCAATCGCGCCATCCTGCCCGCCGATGTCGATGACCTTGCCGAATGTCTTCTGGAGCATCGGGGCGCGACCATCGTCGCCGGGGCGACCGATGTGGGGCTTTGGGTGACGAAGTTCCTGCGCCCCATCGGCCCGGCGATCTTTACCGGCCATCTCGATGAGATGAAGACCGTCGTGCAGGACGGCAACAGCCTGCGGATCGGCGCTGGGGCAAGCTATAGCGAGTGTCAGGAGATGCTGTCGCGGCACCTGCCCCACCTTGCCGCCTATTGGGACCGCATCGGCGGCTGGCAGGTGCGCAGCATGGGCACGGTGGGCGGCAATATCGCCAACGGCTCGCCCATCGGGGATACGCCGCCCGTCCTCATCGCGCTTGGGGCCGATATCACCCTGCGCCGGGGCGACGCGCGCCGCAGCCTGCCCCTTGAGGCGTTTTTCATCGACTATGGCAAGCAGGACCGCGCGCCGGGCGAGTTCGTCGAGAGCATCCGCGTACCCCTGCCGGGGCCAGAGGATCGCAACGCCGCCTACAAGATTTCCAAGCGCCGGGACGAGGATATTTCGTCGCTCGCCGTCGGCATCCACATGACCGTGACCGGCGGCACGATCCGCAACGCCCGCATCGCCTTTGGTGGCATGGCCGCGACCCCCAAACGCGCGACGGCGGCGGAGGCGGCCCTGAATGGACAGCTCTGGACGCGCGAGAGTTTCGAGGCCGCCGCCCGCGCCCTGACCGAGGATTTCACGCCACTGAGTGACTGGCGCGCCTCGAGCGCCTACCGGATGCAGGCGGCGCAGAACCTGCTGCGCCGGTTCTATCTGGAACACGATGCCGCCACGGCGGCCCTCGTGCGCCTTGAAGCCTTCTGAGCGAGACAAGGAGACGAGACCATGAAAGACGCCGTTTCCATCACCGGCTCGGCCCATACCGACCGCATCCATGACAGTGCCGCCAAGCATGTCACGGGCGGGGCGGATTACACCGACGATATCGCCCTGCCCGAGGGCGCGCTGCATGCCTATCTGGGCGTGTCGGACGTGGCCCATGCGCGGCTTCTGGGCCTTGATCTGTCGGCGGTGCTGGCCGCGCCCGGTGTCGTGGGTGTGCTGACCGCGGCGGATATTCCGGGGACCAACGATATCAGCCCGACGGGCCTTCATGACGAGCCGGTATTTCCGACCGAGACCATTCAGTTTCACGGCCAGCCGCTCTTTGCCGTTATCGCCGAGACCCGCGATCAGGCGCGTCGCGCCGCGGAATTGGCTGAGGTCAGCTATGAGCCGCTGCCCCACGCGCTTGATCCGGTTGCCGCGCAAGAGGCTGGCTATCCCTATGTCACCGCGCCGCTGACGCTGGAGCGGGGCGCGGTCGCGCCCGCGCAGGAAGACGCGCCGCACCGCATCAAGGGACGGATGCATGTCGGCGGGCAGGATCACATGTATCTTGAAGGGCAAATCGCCTTTGCCATTCCCGGCGAGGATGACGAGGTGAGCGTGCATTGCTCCACGCAGCACCCCTCCGAGGCGCAGCACATGGTGGCCCATGTGCTTGGCGTGCCCTCGAATGCGGTGGTGGTGAACGTGCGCCGTATGGGTGGCGGGTTCGGCGGCAAGGAAAGCCAGATGAACCTGTTTTGCGTGGTCGCGGCACTGGCCGCGAAGAAATGGGGCCGCGCCGTCAAGATCCGTCCTGACCGCGATCAGGACATGACCGCGACCGGCAAGCGGCATGATTTCGTGATCGACTATGACGTGGCCTTTGACGAGGCGGGGCGGATTCTGGCGGTTTCAGGTGATTTCGCCGCGCGCTGCGGGTTCTCGGCGGATCTGTCAGGGCCGGTCACGGACCGGGCGCTGTTTCACGCCGACAACGCCTATTTCTACCCCAATGTGCGGCTGCAAAGCCATCCGATGAAGACCAACACAGTCTCTAACACGGCCTTTCGTGGCTTTGGCGGCCCGCAAGGCGTGATCGCCGCCGAACGGATGATCGAGGAGATTGCCTATGCACTTGGCCGCGATCCGCTGGATATTCGCAAGGCGAATTTCTATGGCGGACCGGGGCGCGACGTGACGCCCTATCACCAGAAGGTCGAGGACAATATCCTGGGTCGGCTTGTGGACGAGTTGGAGGCAAGCGCCGACTATCGCCAGCGGCGCGCAGAGATCATCGACTTCAACCGCGCCTCGCCGGTTCTGCGCCGTGGGATCGCGCTGACACCGGTCAAGTTCGGCATCTCCTTCACCGCCACGCATTACAATCAGGCGGGCGCGCTGATCCATGTCTACAATGACGGCTCGATCCATCTCAACCATGGTGGCACCGAGATGGGGCAGGGCCTGAACACCAAGGTCGCACAGGTGGTGGCCGAGGCGTTTCAGGTTGATTTCGAGCGGATCAAGATCACCAGAACCACCACCGAGAAGGTGCCCAACACATCCGCCACGGCGGCCTCATCGGGGTCTGACCTCAACGGCATGGCAGCACTCGATGCGGTGCACCAGATCAAGGCGCGGCTTGTCACTTTTGCCGCTGACAAATGGGGCGTGGCCCCCGAGGCGGTTCTGTTCCGGCCCAATGAGGTGCGTGTCGGCGCTGATGTGCTGAGCTTTGATGCCTTCATTCGCGCGGCCTATATGGCGCGGGTGCAACTGTCGGCGGCGGGGTTTTACAAGACGCCGAAAATCCACTGGGACCGGGCCAGGGGGCAGGGCCGCCCGTTCTATTACTTCGCCTATGGCGCGGCCTGTTCCGAGGTGACGATTGACACCCTGACTGGCGAATACCGGGTTGAGCGCACCGACATCCTGCATGACGTGGGCCGCTCGCTCAACCCCGCGCTCGACCGCGGGCAGGTCGAAGGCGCGTTCATTCAGGGCATGGGGTGGCTCACCACCGAGGAATTGTGGTGGGACAAGGGCGGGCGTTTGCGCACGCACGCGCCCTCGACCTACAAGATCCCGCTCGCCTCGGATCGTCCGCGCATTTTCAACGTGGCGCTGGCCGACTGGTCCGAGAACCGGGAATTGACCATCAAACGCTCCAAGGCCGTGGGAGAGCCGCCCTTCATGCTGGGGATTTCCGTTTTCGAGGCTCTGTCCATGGCGGTGGCCTCGGTGGTGGATTACCGCGAATGCCCGCGCCTCGATGCGCCCGCCACACCGGAACGCATCCTGATGGCGGTCACCCGCCTGCAAGGGGGGCGCTAGGTCATGGCACTTTCCGCCCCCTCGCTGCGCGCGTTTTTCGCCGCCGAGCCATCGGTGATCCGGGTGGTGTTGCGCCGCGTGCGCGGTTCCTCGCCGCGCGAGGCGGGCACCGAGATGTTCGTGGCACCCGGAGCACTCTCTGGCACGATCGGCGGCGGGCAACTTGAATATCTCGCCATTGATGCGGCCCGCGCCATGCTGCGCGAGGGCGTTCTCACACGCGCGCTTGACGTGCCGCTTGGCCCCGAGATCGGGCAATGCTGTGGCGGGCGGGTGGAGCTTGCCCTCACCCGGATGCGCACCTCGGACCGTCGCGCCGCCTTGGGGCGCGCCGCAGAGCACGACGCTGCGCTGCCGCATGTCTATGTCATGGGGGCGGGCCATGTCGGGCGCGCGCTGGCCGATCTGTGGCAGCATCTGCCGGTGCGCTGCATCCTCATCGACACCCGCCCCGAGGAGATCGCGCTTTGCAAGGCGGCGGTGGAAACACGGCTCAGCGTTCTGCCCGAGTTCGAGATCGCCAACGCGCCGCCGGGCAGTGCCTTCATCGTGCTGACCCATGATCACGGGCTGGATTTCCTGCTGACCGCCGCCGCCCTTGGTCGGGGCGATGCCGCCTATGTCGGCATGATCGGCTCTGCCAGCAAGCGCGCCAAGTTCCGCGCCTGGGCGCGTCGGCACTGCGACGGGCAGGCCATCGACACTCTCACATGCCCCATCGGGGCAAGCGGTAGCCGCGACAAGCGGCCCGGCGTCATCGCCGCCTTCGTGCTGGCCGAGGTGATGGCCGAATTGACCTCTGAAACTGCCGCAATCGCCCCGCATGGGGCTCAGGACGCGCCCCTGTCGGGGCACGCGAACGACCGGGAGGGGAAATCGGCCTGACATCCGTCACGCCGGGCCGGTTCTGTCAGAGGAGGAGACCGTCATGGACGGGAGGAGTTACACCTACACGCTGTTCACGCGCAGCGATTTCAGCGCCTTCTGGGCGCTGTTCACAGACAACCTTGTCAACCTGCTGATCCTGTCGGGGATCTGTCAGTTCGTGTTCCAGATGCCCGCCGAAATCGTCTTTGGCCGGATCGTTCCGGGCGCGGCCATCGCCATTCTGGCCGGGGTCGCGGTCTATACCTGGCTGGCGCAACGGGTGGCCAACAGACAGGGCCGCGACGTGACCGCGCTTCCCTATGGCATCTCGACGCCGGTGATGTTCGTTTATCTCTTCGGGGTGATCGGGCCGATCTACTGGGCGACGCAGGATCCGCTGCTGGCCTGGCAGGTGGGGATCGGGGCCGGGTTCGTGGGCGGTATCGTCGCGGCGCTCGGGGCCCTTGTCGGCCCGTTCCTCAAGCGGATCACCCCGCGCGCGGGGATGCTGGGGACGCTGTGCGGCATTGCACTGGTGTTCATCGGCTCGGTTCCGCTCGCGGAGATATTCGAGCATCCGGTCATCGGCTTTGCCGCGCTTCTGTTCATCCTCTGGGGGCTGATCGGGCGGTTTCGGCTGCCGGGCAACGTGCCTGCGGGGCTGGTGGCCATCGGTGTGGGTACGGTGATCGGGCTTTTCCTGGGCGAGTCCCGGATCGATCTGAGCGGCGTGGGCTTTTACCCGCCGGTGCCCTATGTCGGTGATCTGATCGTGGGGGTGCAGTATCTTTTCGCCAATCCCGAGCTTTTCCTCGTGCTGATCCCGGTGCAGATCTACAATTTCATCGAGACGATGAACAACGTCGAATCCGCCGAGGCCGCCGGGGACAGCTATCCCGTGGGCCTGTGTCAGATCACCGACGGGGCGGGAACGATGATCGGTGCGGTGTTCGGCTCGCCCTTTCCGACCACGGTCTATATCGGCCATCCCGCCTACAAGCGGCTCGACGCCCATGCCGGCTATATCGTCGGCGTGGCCGTGGCCATCGGCGCGGCGGCGTTCCTGGGCTTTTTGTCCTTTCTCGCGGGGCTGATCCCGCTGGCCGCTGCCGCGCCGGTGCTGGTCTTTGTGTCGGTCAGCCTGATCACCAATACCGCCTGGGTTGTGAAGCCGATGCATATGGCCGCCGTGACCTTCGCGATGCTGCCGCATATCTCGGGATTCCTGATGGTGAAATGGGGCTCGTTGATGAACGCGCTGCGCAGCAGCGGGGTCGAGGGGCTGCCCGCGCTGGGCGACGAGGGCCTGACCGCCGCATTGCTGATGGAGGGCGCGCATTACGAGGGTCATCTGGCCCTGAGCCAGGGGGCGATCATCACCGGGTTGATCTGGGGCGCGATCGTGGCCGATGTGATCGACGGGCGGTTCCGCATGGCGGGTGCCTTTGCCATCGCGGCGGCGCTGCTTTCGTCGGTGGGGGTGATCCATTCCCACAGCTTGCAGATGCCGCAGCTTGACGGGATCACCATCGGCTATCTGATCATCGGCGCGTTCCTGACGATCTATCCGGCGCTTGCCCCGAAAGAGGACCTGCTGCATCGCATCATCGTGCCGGACGAGCCGGACATGATGGACCACGACACGCCCGCAAGACAGGCGTAACCCAAGGCGGGCGGCCCGCGCGCCGCCCGCCCCCACCCTTTGACGGAAACGAGACCCGCCATGACACAGACCCTGCTTCGCGGTCGCCTTCTGACCTTTCACCGCGCGCCCGAGAGCGCCGAGGATAGCGGGGCCTATACCTATCTCGAGGATGGCGGGCTTCTGATCGGGGATGGTCTCATCCGGCGGATGGGACCGTTTGACGAGGTGAGCGCCGAGGCACACGATGTGCCGGTGATCGACCACCGCCCGCATCTGATGATGGCCGGGTTCATCGACACGCATATCCATTTCCCGCAGGTGCAGGTGATCGCGTCATGGGGGGCGCAACTGCTCGATTGGCTCAACACCTACACCTTCCCCGAGGAAACCCGCTTTGCCTCGGGGGCGCACAGCGCGGCGATGGCGCGAGCCTTTTTCGACCAGATCATCGCCCATGGCACGACGACCGCCGTCGCTTTCTGCTCGGTGCACAAGGCATCGGTCGAGGCCTATTTCGCCGAGGCGACGCGGCGCAACATGCGGATGCTGGGCGGCAAGGTGCTGATGGATCGCAACGCGCCCGAGGGGCTGCGCGACACGGCCCAAAGCGGCTATGACGACAGCACGGCGCTGATCGCCAAATGGCATGGCACGGGGCGCAACGGCTATGTCATCTCGCCGCGCTTTGCCATCACCTCGACGCCCGAACAGATGGCAATGGCGCAGGCGCTGGCGCGCGAACACCCCGATTGCCACATCCAGACGCATCTTTCCGAGAACAAGGACGAAATCGCCTATACCGCGCAGCTTTACCCGCGCGCGCGCGACTATCTCGATGTTTACGAATCCCACGGCCTGCTTGGTCCCAGAGCGCTGCTTGGCCATGCCATCCACCTGGAGGCGCGCGAGATTGACGCGCTGGCCGAGACCGGCGCACATCCGATTTTCTGCCCGACATCGAATCTCTTTCTGGGCAGTGGCCTCTTTGACGAGGCCGGGTTGCGCGCGCGCGGGATCGTCAATGGCATCGCCACCGATGTCGGCGGCGGCACCAGCTATTCCATGCTTCAGACGCTCAACGAGGGTTACAAGGTGTTGCAACTGCGCGGCCAGTCGCTGCACCCGTTGCGGGCCTTCGACTGGATCACTCGGGGCAATGCCTGCGTGCTTGGGATGGCGGACCGGATCGGCACCCTGGAGGCGGGAAGCGAGGCCGATATCGTCGTGCTGAATGCACGCAGCACTCCGGCGATGGCGCTCCGGATGGAGCGTGCGACACGCCTTGCCGAGGAATTGTTCGTATTGCAGATGATGGGCGATGACCGCGCGATTGCGGAGGTCTACGTTGCCGGAAGGCCCGCCAAATCCTCAATCCGCTGAGGCCGAAATGCAGGCGCCGCCCCGATGGGGCGGCGCAGCATCGCTATCGGACGGGTGATCAGAACCCGAGACCGGCGTATTTGTTCTTGAACTTCGACACGCGGCCACCGGCATCGGTGAGGCGGGTGCCGCCACCGGTCCAGGCGGGGTGCACCGAGGGGTCGATATCGAGCGACAGCGTGTCGCCTTCCTTGCCCCAGGTCGAGCGCATCTGCACGATGGTGCCGTCGGTCATCTTGACGTCGATGACGTGATAATCGGGGTGGATGTCCTTTTTCATCGTGCCGGTCCTTATGCGGATTTGCCCGAGAGGGCCTTGTAATTGGCGTCCTCGGCGATACGTGCGGACTTGCCGCGACGCGAGCGCAGGTAATACAGCTTGGCGCGGCGCACGCGACCACGGCGCACAACCTCGATGCTGTCGATATTGGTCGAATAGAGCGGGAACATACGCTCCACGCCTTCGCCAAAGGAAATCTTGCGGACCGTGAACGACCCGGCGATGCCCTTGCCGTTCTTGCGGCTGATGCACACGCCTTCGAAGTTCTGCACGCGGCTGCGGGTGCCTTCGGTCACCTTGTAGCCGACGCGGATCGTGTCGCCGGCCTTGAAATCGGGAATGGTCTTCCCGAGCGAGGCGATCTGTTCCGCCTCCAACTGAGCGATAATATCCATCGCTTCTCTCCTGATTTGCCTGCGGTTATGCCCGCAAAGATGTCTCGCGTCCTCAGAGCTCTTGGTCTTCTTCCGGGTCCGCAGATGCGCCCGCCAGAGATCAGGTCGTCCTTGTCTGTCACACTGTTTTCCGTGGCTGCCGCGTATCGCCGAAGAAAGCTGCGGGAGATGCCAAAAGAAAACGACCCGGAGCCGCCAAAGCGATTCCAGACCAGCGGGGTATAGGCGGGAACGGTCGGGCGATCAAGCCTTGGTGTCAGAATTCCACACCGGCCTGAGCCTTGATGTTCTGCTCGCGGAACGGGTGCTTGATCTCTTTCATCTCGCTGACCAGATCGGCGATGTCGATCAACGCGGGCTTGGCGTCGCGCCCGGTCAGAACAACATGGGTCATCGGCGGCTTTTCCTCGGCCAGAAACGTCACCACATCGTTGATGTCGAGATAGTCATAACGCAGCGCGATGTTGATCTCGTCCAGAAGCACCATGCGGTTCTTCTCGTCGCGGATCAGTTCCTTGGCCTTGTCCCAGGCCGCTTGCGCCATGACGGTGTCGCGCTCGCGGTCCTGCGTCTCCCAGGTGAAACCCTCGCCCATGACGTGAAACGCGCAGATATCGGCGAACCGCTCCTTGAGCAGGTCACGCTCGCCGCTCGGCATCGAACCCTTGATGAACTGCACCACCGCGCAAGGAAAGCCGTGACCGATGCAGCGCAGGATCATGCCAAAGCCGGAACTGCTCTTGCCCTTGCCGTTGCCGGTATGGACGATGACGAGGCCCTTCTCGCCGGTCTTGTGCTCCATGAGCTTGTCGCGGGCGGCCTTGATCCGCTTCATCTTTTCGGTATGGGCCTTGGGGTCTTTGGTCACGTTCGGCTCCTGCTCTGGCGCGTTGCGGATCACCTATCCCGTTTGCTGCGCGCGCCGCAAGATCAGCCGTCCTTGCTGCGCGCAAGATGCGCCTGCCAGAGGTCGGGGCGGCGGTCCCGCGTGGTGCGCTCGGACATCTCGCGCCGCCACGCCGCCACCTTGCCGTGATCGCCCGAGGTCAGCACCTCGGGGATGGTCAGCCCGCGCCATTCGGGCGGGCGGGTATATTGGGGATGCTCCAGCAGACCGTCGGCAAAGCTTTCTTCCTCGGTCGAGGTCTCGTTGCCCAGAACCCCCGTCAGAAGACGCACGCTCGCGTCGATCACCGCCTGCGCGGCAATCTCGCCGCCGGTCATGACGAAATCGCCAAGGCTGATTTCCTCGATGCCGTAATGCGCGATCACCCGTTCATCCAGCCCCTCGAACCGGCCACAGATCAGCGTGACACCGGGGCCGGCGGCCAGAGATTGTGCGCGCGCCTGCGAAAACGGCGCGCCGCGCGGGCTGAGATAGACAAGCGGCCAGTCGGGTGGGGTGGCGGCCATCGCCTCGTCAATCGCGCGGCCCATCACATCGGCGCGCAGCACCATGCCCGCGCCGCCACCAGCGGGTGTGTCATCAACGTTGCGGTGTCGCCCTTCGCCAAAGGCGCGCAGGTCGATTGTCTCTAGCGACCATAGCCCGTCGCGCAGGGCGCGGCCCGTCAGGCTCTCGCCAAGCACGCCGGGAAAGGCCTGCGGCAGAAGGGTGATGAGGCGCACAGTCCAGACACCAGGGCGCGGTGCGGCCTCTGCCATCAGGTCGCGCGGTGCAAGCGAGGGGCGGACGCTCTTGCTGCCATGGGAGCGGGGCGCGTCGGCCATGGCCTAGAAGAGCCCCTCGGGCGGGTCTGCGACGATCCGGCCAGAGGCGAGATCAACCGTCGGCACCGCCTCGCGGGTGAAGGGCAACAACACGGTGGAGGTGACGCCCGGCCCCTGGATTTCCAGCAGGTCCGCCGCGCCGTGATTGAGCACCGCCCTGACCCGGCCAAGCGGCGCGCCGCCGGTATCGAACACCTCAAGCCCGATCAGATCGGCATGGTAGAACTCGTCATCGGGCAGGGCGGGCAGGCGCGCGCGCGGCACATGCAGGCGGATGCCGCGCAGGGCGTCGGCCTGTTCCTTTGTGGCGATGCCCGACAGCCGCGCGGTAAGCGCGCCCGAAGTCTGCCCTGTCAGCGTGACCTCGAAGCTGTATTTGCCATCCTCAGAGGTGAGCGGGCCATACGTGGCGATGTCCTCGGGCGTAGCGGTGAACGTCTTGAGACGGACCTCACCCTTGACGCCAAAGGCCCCGGCAATCGCGCCCAGACAAACCGTATCGCTCATCGTTATGTCCTTTCGCAGGCCGTCATCTGGTTTCCACCGGCACATGATGGCGACGCTGCTCCCACCCGGCAAGCTCCAGTTCCGGCGCGGCGCTTTCCTCTTCGGGCCAGCCGATGCAGAGATAGGCCACGAGCGCCCAATCTTCGGGAATATCAAGGTCCTGACACAGACGGTCGGGATCGAGGATCGACACCCAGCCAAGGCCGAGGCCGCGCGCCCGTGAATAGAGCCAGAATTGGGTGATTGCGGCCACCACGGAATAGCGCCGCATCTCGGGCATGGTGGCGGCCCCCAGACCCGCGCCCTTGTCGGTTGCCTCGTCGCAGAAAATGGCAAGTTGAACCGGGGCCTCGCGCATCCCCGTCAGCTTGAGCCCGCTGTAAACACGCGCCTTCTCGCCGTCATAGCCGTCAAGGGCGGCGGTATTGGCCGCCTCGAAATTGGTCAGCGCGGCGGCGCGGGCGGTTGGGCTTTCGACCCGAACGATACGCCACGGCTCGCTGAGCCCGACCGAGGGGGCAAGAGCGAAGGTCGCGAGGCACTCTTGCAGGAGCGCCTCGTCCACGGGATCGGGGCGAAAGCGGCGCACGTCGCGCCGCCAGCGCATGAGATCGCGCAGGTCAGCCTGGAAGTCCTCGGAAAACTGTGACATTCCAGCGCCTTAACCTATGCTCACTCGGCGGCGGCCTCTTCGGCGGCAGCCGCGGCCTTCTCGGCCTTGGCGGCGGCGCGTTCCTGGGCTTTCTTGCCCGGCTCGGCCTTTTTCAGGTTGGCGCGCTGCTTCTTCTCGATCACACCCGCGGCCTCGAGCATCCGGCTGATGCGGTCGGTCGGCTGTGCGCCCTGCGCCAGCCAGTGCTGGATGCGCTCGATATCCATCTTCACGCGGTCTTCGCTGTCCTTGGGCAGGAGCGGGTTGTAGGTGCCCAGCTTCTCGATGAAGCGGCCATCGCGCGGCATGCGGCTGTCAGCCGCGACGATACGATAGAAGGGGCGCTTTTTCGAGCCACCACGGGCAAGTCGGATTTTCATGGCCATTTGATAGTCTCCTTTAATGGCGGGGGTTTGGAGGGGTTGAACCCCACCCTACGATTGATGCTTTCGATGATGACGGATCACCTCGGCGATGATGAAGTTGAGGAATTCACGGGCGAATTCCGGGTCGAGGTCGGCAGATTGCGCCAGGTCTTCGAGCCGCTCGATCTGTTGCGCCTCGCGCGCGGGATCGGACGGGGGAAGGTCGTGTTCAGCCTTGAGCTTGCCCACGGCCTGCGTGTGCTTGAACCGCTCGGCCAGCGTGAAGACAAGGATCGCGTCAAGCCGGTCGATGCTCTTGCGGTGCTCGGCCAGAAGCTGGGCGGCGCGGATGGCGTCATCGGTCATGCGTATGCCTCCACCGAGCCGTCGTCGTCAGGGCCGGGATGGCGATAGAGGAAATCGCGGCCCATGTGGATATTGTCGTATTCCCGCTCGAACCACGCACCGAGCCGTTCCGCAAGCGCGACCGAGCGGGCATTGCCCGGCACGATGTTGGAGGTGAGCGTCGTGAAGCCGAGATCGTCATAGGCCCATTGGCGGGCGCGCAGCGCGGCCTCATGGGCGATGCCCTGCCCCTCGAACCCTTCAAAGACCACCCAGCCCAGCTCCGGTTCGGGCCAGCCTTCGGGGTTCCAGATGCCGGTGATGCCGGCAGGTTGCCCGCTGGCCTTGTCCTCAATCATGAAATAGCCGTAGCCGTGGATATGCCAGTGGCCCACATTGAGCGCGAACCAGCGCCACGCATCGCTCCGGTTGGGCGAGGCGCCAAAGCCCTCGGCCCGCTTTTGGTCAAGCAGGAAGGCGATCATCGGCTCGATGTCGCGCACCTCTGGCCCGCGCAGGATCAGGCGCGGGGTGTCGAGCACGGGGGCGTTGGTGAGGCTCATGGCCGAGCCTCCGGTCGAGCCGTGGCATTCGAGTATTTGGAGAACAGTGAACGCATCGGCCTATTTCTTCTTGCCGAGGCCCGAGAGGCCGGAGGGGAGCGACAGGCCACCACCGCCCAAGCCGCCCAAACCGCCTGGCAGCTTGCCGCCCATGGCACGGGCGGCCTCTTCCATGGCCTTGGGGTCGTTCATGTCGGGCATCCCGCCCTTGCCGAACATGCCCTTCATCGCCTGTTTCAGCATCCCGCCCTTGTTGCGGCCCATCTTCTTCATCATGTCGGCCATCTGGCGGTGCATTTTCAGAAGCTTGTTCAGTTCTGAAACGTCCTGACCCGCGCCCGCCGCGATGCGCTTCTTGCGGCTGGCCTGCAACAGGGCGGGGTTGGCGCGCTCCCTTTTGGTCATCGACTGGATAAGCGCGATCTGGCGGGTGAGAACCTTGTCGTCGAACCCGGCCTCCTGCACCTGCTTGGCCATCTTGCCCATGCCGGGCATCATGCCCATCAGCCCTTCCATGCCGCCCATCTTCTGCATCTGCTCGAGCTGGCCCTTGAGGTCGTTCATGTTGAACTGCCCCTTGGCCATGCGGCGCATCATCTTTTCGGCCTGTTCGGCCTCGATGGTTTCCTGCGCCTTTTCCACCAGCGCCACGATATCGCCCATGCCGAGGATGCGACCCGCGATACGCTCTGGCTCGAAGGTTTCGAGCGCGTCCATCTTTTCGCCGAGGCCGACAAAGCGGATGGGCTTGCCGGTGATGGCGCGCATGGAGAGCGCGGCGCCGCCGCGCCCGTCGCCGTCCATCCGGGTGAGTACGACGCCGGTCACGCCGATCTTGTCATCGAATTCGGTGGCGACGTTGACGGCATCCTGACCGGTGAGACCATCGACCACGAGCAGCGTTTCGCGGGGATTGGCCACGTCGCGCACGGCGGCGGCCTGTGCGATCAGCTCTGCGTCGATATGGAGCCGACCGGCGGTGTCGAGCATGTAGACATCATAGCCGCCAAGCGCGGCCTGCGTCTTGGCGCGTCTGGCGATCTGCACCGGGTCTTCGCCCTTGACGATGGGCAGCGTATCGACGCCGATCTGACGCCCCAGGATGGCCAGCTGTTCCATCGCGGCGGGGCGGTTGGTGTCGAGCGAGGCCATCAGCACGCGCTTGCCCTCGCGGTCCTTGAGCCGCTTGGCGAGCTTGGCGGTGGTGGTGGTCTTGCCCGAGCCTTGCAGACCGACCATGAGGATTGGCGCGGGCGGGTTGTCGATCTTGAGCGCGCCCGGGTCGCCCTCTCCGCGCAGGGTGGCGATCAGTGCGTCATGGACAATCTTGACGACCTGCTGGCCGGGGGTGACGGATTTGGTGACGGCCTGGCCGGTGGCCTCGGTCTCCACCCGCTTGATGAAATCGCGCGCGACGGGGAGGGACACGTCGGCCTCGAGCAGGGCCACGCGGACCTCGCGCAGGGCGGTTTTGACATCCTCTTCGGAGAGCGAGCCCTGCCGCGTGAGCCGGTCGAGAACGCCGGAGAGGCGGTCGGACAGGTTTTCGAACATTGCCGGGCCTCCTTTGCCGCGTGCCGCCATACCACTCGGGGGTGACGCCTGAAAACATGAATGCCCCCACGGGCGCGACGCGCTGGTGGGGGGCGATCCCGGCACAGGGCCGGGACCGGAAGCGTCTGGCCTCCGGGAACTTGGGCTGGCGTTTACGCGCGCAGGCGGGATGAGTCAAGCGCGGGACGTGGGGGCAGTATTGCGATGCCGGTCCAGCCAAAGGTTGATGGCGCGCACCAGTGCACCAGCGGCGGGGCTGCTGTCGTAGATCCCGGTGATCGGGCGCAGCACCTCGCCGCCCGAGAGCGTGGTCTCGCCTGAGGCGCGCAGCACGTCCGCCAAAGGCAGCACCTCCTCTTTGTAACGCAGGATGGCGCGGGAGCGCAGCGTCGCGGTGCCCGCGCGCGCGTCGGGAATGATCTGGAGCCGCTCGACGAAGACGCAGATCGCGGCAAAGCACATGCCGCCGCCGATGCCGGCCATGACGAAGGCGCCTATCAGGGTCCGGGAACCGACCAGAAGCCCGATGCCGACAAAGCGCAGCAGGCCAAAAGACAGCATCACCGCGAATAACCACGGCATGTCTTCGGCGATCAGTAGACGGGGGGTATCGTGCGTGATCTTCACCCGCCGTGTCTCGCTGTTGGCCTCGCGGTATTCTGACATCCCGAGGCTGGGGGCATCGTGCCCGATTGCAACTCTTTCGTCACCGCCTCATAGTCGGCTGGGTGAAATTGCGGGCAGGGCGGGCAAGGCCATGGACAACTGGGACGAGGTGCGCACCGCCTTTCACGTGGCGCGGGTGGGCACGGTCAGCGGCGCGGCGGAGGTGCTGGGCGTGCATCACGCAACGGTCATCCGCCATATCGACGCGCTGGAGGAGCGGCTTGGCGTGCGGCTTTTTCAGCGCCATGCGCGCGGCTACACACCCACCGAGGCGGGCGATGACCTGCTGCGTGTGGCGCAGGCGACGGACGATCAGTTTCATCAAATGGCGGGCCGGTTGCGTGGGCAGGGCAACGAGGTGGGCGGCGAGCTGGTCGTGACCTCGATCAGTGGGCTGAGCCATTTGCTTGCCCCGGCGCTCGCGGATTTCCAGGCTGACTATCCGGAGTTGATCGTGCGCTACCTGACCGGGGACCGCCTGTTCCGTCTGGAATATGGCGAGGCGCATGTGGCGGTGCGCGCTGGCGCGGCGCCAGATCAGCCCGACAACGTGGTGCAACCCTTCTTTCGGCAGGACTTCGCGCTCTATGCCGCCGGGAACTATGTCGCCCGCCATGGCCTGCCGGAAAGCGAGGCGGATCTTGTCCGGCACCGATTCGTCGGCGCCGATGACGCCAAGACGCGCGCGCCGTTTCATCGCTGGCTCAACGAGACGGTGCCGCCCGAGGCGATCGTGTTCCGCGCCGGCGACGTGCATTCGCAGCGCAATGCCATTCTCGCCGGGGCGGGGATCGGCTTTGTCTCGGTGACACAGGCGCGCGATCATCCCGATCTGCGGCAGGTCATGGCGCCGCGTCCCGAGTGGGCCGCGTCGCTCTGGCTTGTGACGCACATGGATCTGCACCGCACCACCAAGGTGCAGGCCTTCCTGCGCTTTCTCAAGGCGCGCGCGACGGACTGGCAGAGCTGATCAGAGGAATCCGCCCGCGCTGAGATCGGCGCGCAGGCGGTGCAGTTCTGGCGGCAGGGCGCTTTCGCGGGTGTCGGGCGCGGTGGTGGCAAGCGCTGCGCTGGTCCAGGGCGTTATCCCGGCGAATCCCTCGATCTGATGCTTGATGGCATCGAAAACCGGCTGGCGGGTGCGCCGCTGAATGAGACCGATGCGCGCCTCCGGATGGGCCACGAAGGGCGCAAGATGAAAGGCAGAACCATCCGGGCCGAGCAGCACGCGCGCAGCGCGGTAAGCGGCGATCTGTTCGGGGATGGTCTGTCGCTCGGGGTAGAAGATGGTGAAGCCCGCCCGCGAGAGCCATTTTTCGATCTGCCGTTCATACGGCACCTGCTGGGCCGGGTTCTTGAGCCTGCGGCGCGAGATATAGAGCCGCTCGGGGCCATCCGGCGCGATGACCGACAGATGGCGGCGCATATAGGCGCGGGCCTCCGCCGTGCCATGGGTCCAGTGCAAGTGACCAAACCCCTGCGACGGGATGATCAGGGTTTCGACCTCCGTGGGTTCCATCACAAGATGCACCGGCAGGCCCTGCCCGAGCAGGTCCAGAAGCGGACCCAGACGGCGGCGTAGCACGGCGGCGATGTCGCGCCCGGCCATGGGCAGGAGCAGGATGCCGTCGGGGCGCGCCTCGAGATGGTCGAGCGCCCAGAGCCGCGGCGTGGCCTCGAGCAGAAAATGCCCGAAATGGTGCCGTCCGACCCCGGCGAACAGCCAGCGACCGGCAAGCGGTGCGGGAGGCGTCTCGGGGGGCGCGGGATCGGGGGTGAAGCGGTTGCCCGAAAGAAGCGTGCGCGCCAGCGGGAAGGGCGCGCCCCCCTTGCCCAGCACGCCGCAGGCGGGGCTGCCCGGGCCCATGGGCATCACCACCGCGCGCGCCACGGTCTCGATCCGGGCCGGGGCCAGGTGCCGTGCGTCAGGTCCCATCGGGCAGTTCCCGCGCCAGAAACCGCTCGAACGCATCGAGATTGACCGCCTCGAACTGACCGAACCCCTGCATCCAGATCGAGGCATCGCGCAGCGCGTCGGGCTCCAGCTTGCACCAGACCACGCGCCCGCGCCGCTCCTGCGTGATCAGGCCCGCGCGACCGAGGATCCCCAGATGCTTGGAAATCGCCGCGAGGCTCATCTCGAAGGGTTCGGCGACATCCGTCACGGCCATGTCGTCCTCGAGCAGCATGGCGAGGATCGCGCGCCGCGTCGGATCGGCCAGCGCGGCAAAGACGGTATCGAGGGACGGGGCCTTGGTCATGCCGTCATAAGCCCGCGCCGGGCGGGTCCCGTCAACGCCTCTGCGTGCGAAAATCCCGCGATATCGCCGTTTTCGCGCCAAAAACAGCCGTCTGAGGGTTTGATTCAGGGCAAGGCGCTGGCAGGCTGCGGGGGGTAGGGTCCGCAGACGATCCGAGGAAACAGGAAAGGAAAGAACATGTTCTCGAACATCATGGTTCCGGTCGATCTGGTTCACAAGGACAGCCTGTCGAAGGCGCTTGCAGTGGCGGGTGACATGGCCAAGCATCACGGCGCAAAGATCACCGTGGTCAGCGTCGGCGGCGCGCTGCCGGGCGCGCTTGGCCATACGCCGGGCGCGTTTGCCGCCACGGTCAAGGCTTTTGCCGAGGAGTTGCGCGCCACGCACGGGGCCGAGGTCGAGGCGCGGCCCATCATCAGCCACGATCCGGCGGTCGAGACCACGGCGGCGCTGATGCAGGCCACCGACGAGACCGGCGCCGATCTGGTGATCATGGCAAGCCATGTGCCGGGTTTCCTCGAGCACATCTTCAGCTCGCATGGCGGCTATATCGCGCAGCACGCCAAGGTCTCGGTCTTCGTGGTGCGCTGAAACTCAACCGCATGGTTGAATATCCCGCAACCGGCCCGAAGGCCTGCCGGGGCGGTTGCGGCAGAATGACCGTCCCGCTTCATCGTTCCAAAAATACTCAATAAAACAGATACTTGAACGGGATCGACGCTGAAATTTCGCGCGCTTGACTCGCGCGTGCCGCCGCCATAGCAAGGCGTCAACTTCCCAAGGGGGATGCGCGTGACCGATCCGGATCGTGACGAGCGTCTGAAAGACATCGAGGCGAGGATCGCGAAGCTGCGCGGCAAGGATGCGCCGCGGCCCCACCGGGAGGAGCATTATTCGCAGGCGCAGCACGCGTGGCGGATGGTGATCGAGCTTGTGGCCGGTCTGATGATCGGTTTCGGCATGGGATACGGGCTGGATGTTCTGCTGGGCACCTTGCCGATATTTCTTGTCGTGTTCACTTTGCTGGGTCTCGCGGCGGGCATCAAGACGATGATGCGCTCCGCCGCCGAGATGCAGGAGACGAAAACGCCCGATACGGGCGGGGATGAGAGGGCGAAGGATGGCGACTGAAGCGCATGGGGCCGCAGAGCCCGGTCTGGTTTTTCACCCGATGGATCAGTTCATGGTCAAGCCGCTCTTCGGCGAGGGTGCGGTAGGCATCTTCACGCTGACCAACGTGACGCTGTGGATGGCGCTGACCGTGGCGGCGATCTTTGCGTTGCTGGTCCTGGGCACGGCGGGCCGCGCCACGATCCCGAGCCGGACGCAATCCATCGCCGAACTGGCCTATGATTTCGTGCGCAAGATGGTCGAGGATGTGGCGGGCAAGGACGGGCTGGTGTTCTTTCCCTACATCATGACGCTGTTTCTCTTCATTCTCTTCGCCAACGTTCTGGGCCTTTTGCCGATGGCCTTCACTACCACCAGCCATATCGCGGTGACGGCGGTTTTGGCGATGATGGTGTTCCTTACAGTGACGATTGTCGGTTTCGTGCGCCACGGGGCCGGGTTTCTCAGCCTGTTCTGGGTCAGTTCGGCACCGTTGCCGCTGCGTCCCGTGCTGGCGCTGATCGAGGTGATTTCCTATTTCGTGCGGCCCGTGAGCCATTCCATCCGTCTTGCCGGCAACATGATGGCCGGGCACGCGGTGGTCAAGGTGTTCGCGGCCTTCGCGCCGATGATCATCATCTCCACGGGCATCGGCCTTCTGGTCACGCCGCTGTCGATACTGGCGATTGCCACGATCTATGCGCTCGAACTGCTGGTGGCCTTCATTCAGGCCTATGTGTTCACCATCCTGACCTGCGTTTACCTCAAGGATGCGCTGCATCCTCACCATTGAGCAAAGGCGGGTATCCCCCGCTCTGTGCCAAACGAACCACGAACCACTGCCAATTCCAACGTAAGGAGACATCACTATGGAAGGCGATATCGTTCAAATGGGTGCATATATCGGCGCTGGCCTGGCCTGCATGGGCATGGGCGGGGCGGCGATCGGTGTGGGCAATGTTGCCGGCAACTTCCTTGCCGGTGCACTGCGCAACCCGTCGGCGGCTGGCGGCCAGACCGCAACGCTGTTCATCGGCATCGCATTCGCCGAAGCGCTGGGGATCTTCTCGTTCCTCGTTGCGCTGCTGCTGATGTTCGCCGTCTGATCCTTACGGGTTTCTGATCCTTACGGTCGGGGGGCGGCAGTTGCGCGCCTCCCGGTGTATTCGGAGCTTTCCCGAGGGAGACTGACATGGCGAGCGAAGCACAAGCAGCCGATCACGTGACCGAGAGCGCGACAGGTTTGCCGCAGCTCGACTTCTCGACATTCGGCAACCAGATATTCTGGCTGCTGGTGACGCTGGTGGTGATCTATTTCATACTGTCGCGCGTGGCCCTGCCACGCATCGCCGCCGTTCTGGCCGAGCGTCAGGGGACCATCACCAACGATCTTGCCGCCGCCGAGGACCTGAAGGCAAAGGCGGTCGAGGCGGAAGAGGCCTACAAGAAGGCGCTGGCAGATGCCCGCGCCGAAGCGCAGAAAATCGTCGCCGAGACCAAGGCGGCCATCAAGGCCGATCTGGACCGTGCCAACGTGAAGGCCGATCAGGAGATCGCCGCTCGCACCGCGGAGGGCGAAAAGGCGTTGGCCGAGATCCGCGATGGCGCTCTCGATGCCGTCCGGGACGTGGCCAAGGATGTCGCCGCCGAGCTGGTCTCGGTCATGGGTGGCAAGGCGGACGGGCGCAGCGTGACCGCCGCTGTCAACGCCCGGATGAAAGGATGAGCCCGATGCGCAAGCTGATCATGACGCTGGTGGCAACGCTTGCCGCCACTCCGGCGCTCGCCGCCGGTGGCCCGTTCTTGTCGCTCGGCAACACCAATTTCGTGGTGCTTCTGGCGTTTCTCATCTTTGTGGGCGTGCTCGTCTATCTCAAGGTGCCGGGGCTTCTGGGCCGCAAGCTCGACGAGCGGGCCGAGGGAATCAAGGCCGATCTCGACGAGGCGCGCCGTTTGCGCGAGGACGCGCAATCGCTTCTGGCGCAATTCGAGCGTCAGCAGAAGGACGTGCAGGCGCAGGCGGACCGGATCGTGAAACAGGCCAAGGCCGAGGCCGAGGAGGCCGCCGTGCAGGCCAAGGCCGAGATCAAGGCGTCGATCGCCCGCCGTATTCAGGCCGCCGAGGACCAGATCGCCAGCGCCGAGGCGCGCGCCGTGCGCGACGTGCGCAACGAGGCGATCATCGTGGCCACCGCCGCCGCGCGCGACGTGATTGCAAAGCAGATGACCGCAGCCGAGGGCGACAGCCTGATCGAGGCGGGCATCAAGGAGGTCGAGGCGAAACTGCACTGAGCAGACAGCCCTGAAGGTTTGCGCAAGGCCGTGTTCCGAAAGGGGCGCGGCCTTGTTGCTTTGGTGAGGTCGATTGAGGGTTTCACATTGCCCCCCGGCTGCGATATGTCATCCAAGGGCAGGAAAAGGAGCCGATTGGCATGGCATTCGACTACGACCTTTTCGTAATCGGCGGCGGCTCGGGTGGCGTGCGCGCGGCGCGCGTGGCGGCACAGGGTGGTGCCCGCGTGGCGCTGGCCGAAGAGAGCCGCTATGGCGGCACCTGCGTGATCCGGGGCTGCGTGCCGAAAAAGCTGATGGTCTTTGCCTCTGAGTTTCCCGATGCCATAGCCGAGGCGCAGGCCTATGGCTGGACGGTTCATGCGGGCGGGTTTGACTGGACCACATTCCGCACCAAGCTCCATGCCGAGCTGGATCGCCTGGAAGGGGTCTATCGCGGGCTTCTGGGCAAGAACGGCGTCGAGACCTTCGACATGCGCGCGCGGATTGTCGATCCGCACACGGTCGAGCTGGCCGACGGGCAGCGCAAGAGCGCGCGGTATATCCTCATCGCCACAGGCGGCAGGCCGGTAAAGCCCGATCTGCCGGGAGCCGAACATGCATTGGTCAGCGACGATCTGTTCCTGATGGAGCAACTGCCGAAATCCATCCTGATCGTCGGCGGTGGCTATATCGCCTGCGAGTTCGCCTGCATCCTCAACGGGCTGGGCGTGCAGGTGACGCAATTCTATCGCGGCGCGCAGGTGTTGCGCGGTTTTGACGATGAAGCGCGCGGCCTTGTTTCGGAGGAGATGATCCAGGCAGGCATCAACCTGCATCTGGGCACGAATATCGCCGAGATGGAAAAGCTCGCCGACGGCTATCGCGTGTGCGGCACCAACGGGCAGGAGGCGATCTTTGATCAGGTGCTCTTTGCCACCGGTCGCGCACCCAACACGCGCGATCTGGGGCTCGAGGCGGCGGGCGTCGCGGTCGGGCGCAAGGGTGAGATCGTTGTGGACGATTACAGCCAGACGAGCGCGCCCTCGGTCTATGCCATCGGCGACGTGACCGACCGCGTGAACCTGACGCCGGTGGCGATCCGCGAGGGCATGGCCTTTGTCGAGACGGTGTTTGGCGGCAACCCGACGCCGGTGGATCACGACCTCATTCCCACGGCGATCTTTACCCAGCCCGAGATGGGCACAGTGGGGCTCTCCGAGGAAGAGGCGCGCAAGCGCGGGCCGGTGGAGGTCTACGCCACCTCGTTCAAGCCGATGCGCGAAAGCTTTGCCGGGCGCTCGACACGGGTGCTGATGAAGCTGATCGTCTGCGCCGAGACGCGCCGCGTGCTGGGGTGTCATATCGTCGCCCCCGGCGCAGGCGAGATGATCCAGCTTGCCGGTATCGCGGTCAAGATGGGCGCGACCAAGGAGGATTTCGACCGCACCGTCGCGGTTCATCCGACCATGTCGGAAGAGATCGTGACGATGAAAACCCCGGTGCGGAGCGCTTGAATTCTCGGTCGCATCGCACAGGTTAGGATCAAGCCCGCCCGAGGGCGGATACAACAAGGGAAGATGTTCATGGCTGGAAACAATGGTGGCCCGTGGGGCGGAGGCGGCAATCGCGGTGGCGATGACGACCGTCGCCCGCCCGGTGGCGGCAGGCGGCCCCCCGAAGGCGGGCCGCAACTGCCCGAAATCGAAGAGTTGGTGCGCAAGGGTCAGGATCAGTTGCGCGTGCTGATGGGCGGGCGCGGCGGCGGTGGCCGGGGCGGTGCAGGTGGCGGTGGCGGCGAGGGGCCGAAATTCGGCAAGGGCACGATCGGGCTTGCGGCGCTTGGCGCGGTCGCGCTCTGGGTGTTTTCCAGCCTCTACACCGTCAAGCCCGAAGAGCAATCAGTCGAGTTGTTTCTTGGCAAATACTACAAGACCGGCAATCCGGGTCTGAACTTTGCCCCGTGGCCGATCGTCTCGGCCGAGATCGTCAACGTAACCTCGGAGCGCACCGAGGATATCGGGCGGCGGGTCGGCGGGCGCGAAGAGGGGCTGATGCTGACCACCGACGCCAATATCGTCGATATCGACTTTCAGGTGGTGTGGAACATTTCCGACCCGTCCAAGGTTCTGTTCAATATCCGCGATCCGCAACTGACGGTGCAGGCCGTGTCCGAATCGGTGATGCGCGAGATCATCGCCGCGTCCAGACTGTCGCCGATTCTGAACCGGGATCGTGGGATCATCGCCGATACCGCGATGGCCAACATTCAGGAGACGATGGACGAGTATGAAAGCGGCATTCAGATCGTCCGCCTCAACCTCGACAAGGCCGACCCGCCGCTAGAGGTGATCGACAGCTTCCGAGAAGTGCAGGCCGCCGAGCAGGAGCGCGACCGTCTGCAACGTCAGGCCGATGCCTATGCCAACCGTGTGCTGGCCGAGGCGCGCGGTCAGGCCGCGCAGATCCTTGAGGACTCCGAAGGCTACCGCGCCCGCGTGGTCAACGAGGCACAGGGTGACGCGAGCCGCTTTACGTCGGTTCTGACGGAATATTCCAAGGCCCCCGAGGTCACGCGCCGCCGCCTTTATATCGAGACGATGGAGCGGGTTCTGGGCGGTATCGACAAGACCATTCTGGACAACTCGGTTCTGGGTGGCGACGGAGGCACTGGCGGCAGCGGTATCGTGCCGTATCTGCCGCTCAATGAGCTGCGCCGCAGCAATCCGAATGCAGGGGGAAATTGATCATGGGTAAGGGTAAATTCATCCTTCCGTTTCTTGTCGTCGCAATTTTCCTCGGGCTGTCGTCCATCTTCGTCGTGGACGAGCGCGAAAAGGTGCTGGTGCTGCAATTCGGCCAGATCAAGTCTGTGAAGGAAGAGCCGGGACTGAACTTCAAGATCCCGTTCATTCAGGAAGTTGTGCGCTATGACGCGCGTATCCTGTCGCTCGATACCGACACGATCGAGGTGACGCCATCGGATGACCGGCGCCTCGTGGTCGATGCCTTCGCGCGTTACCGCATTCGTGACGTGGTCCAGTTCCGTCAGGCCGTCGGTGTCGGCGGTATCCGCATGGCCGAGGACCGGCTGTCGTCGATCCTCAACGCGCAGATCCGCGAGGTGCTTGGCGCCGATCAGGTGACGTCGGACACGATTCTCTCGGAAGAAAGGCGCAGTCTGATGCTGCGTATCCGCGACGGGGCACAGCGCAGCGCCGCCTCGCTCGGGCTTGACGTGGTCGATGTGCGCCTCAAGCAGACCAACCTGCCCGATCAGAACCTTGAAGCCACTTTCGCGCGGATGCGTGCCGAGCGTGAACGCGAGGCTGCCGACGAGATCGCGCGTGGTAACGAGGCTGCGCAGCGGGTGCGCGCCTTGGCTGACCGGACCGTGACCGAGACGCTTTCTGACGCCGAGCGGCAGGCGCAGGTGATCCGGGGTGAGGCCGATGCAGAGCGCAACGCGGTGTTCGCCGAGGCTTTCGGCGCGGACCCGGAGTTCTTTGCCTTCTACCGCTCTCTTGAGGCCTATGAAAAATCGCTCAAGGGCGAGAATTCGATGCTGGTGATGACCCCGGACGGCGAGTTCTTCGACTATTTCCGTTCGGGCAGCGGCACCGAATGATCGAGACGGCGCTTCTGGCGCTGGGGCTGGTGCTGCTTGTGGAGGGGCTGGTCTATGCGCTGGCCCCTTCGCTTGTAGAGCAGATGCTGGTGGCGCTGGCGGCGATCCCGCCCGAAGCGCGTCGGCTTTTGGGACTGTTGGCGCTGGTGATCGGTTTGGCGCTCATCTGGGTGGCCAAGGCGCTTGGTGCTTGATTTTCGTGTGTCATGGGACTCACATGAGTGTGACCAGATGGCAGGGGGTTTGCGAATAGCCCGCGCGATACTACATCCAAGTCAGCATGCTGGGTCAGACCGGCGAGAGCCGGAATTGAGCGAAGGAGAGTTCGCAGTGACAAGATCCGTAATATCCCAATCACGACCGGTGCTGGTGCCGGTACGCGCGCTGTGGTTGCTGGCATTGAGCATCGGGCTGTTGATCGCGCAGGCCCTTGTGGCGCAGGCACGCCCTGACAGCTTCGCCGATCTGGCGCAGAAGGTCAGCCCCTCTGTGGTCAACATCACCACCTCGACGATGGTCGAGGGCAATGCCGGTGCGAGCCCGTTGGTGCCCGAAGGTTCGCCCTTCGAGGATTTCTTCGAGCGTTTCCGCGACCGGATGGACGAGGGCAACCGGCCCCGCCGCTCCTCGGCGCTTGGTTCGGGCTTTGTCATTTCCGAGGACGGTTTCGTGGTCACGAACAACCACGTGATCGAGGGTGCGGACGAGATCAATATCGAGTTCTTCTCGGGCAAGACCCTGCCCGCCAAGGTCATCGGCACCGACCCCAAGACCGACATCGCGGTCTTGAAGGTCGAGAGCGACACGCCGTTGCCCTACGTGAAGTTCGGCGACAGCGACACCGCGCGCGTAGGCGATTGGGTGCTTGCCATGGGCAACCCGCTGGGGCAGGGCTTTTCGCTGTCCGCCGGGATCGTCTCGGCGCGCAATCGTGCGCTTTCGGGGACGTATGACGATTACATTCAGACCGATGCCGCGATCAACCGGGGCAATTCGGGTGGACCGCTCTTCAATCTCGATGGCGAGGTCGTGGGCGTCAACACGGCGATTCTGAGCCCCACGGGCGGCTCAATCGGGATCGGGTTTTCGATGGCCTCGAACGTGGTCAAGCAGGTGGTCGCGCAGTTGCAGGAATTCGGCGAGACGCGGCGCGGCTGGCTTGGGGTGCGCATTCAGGACGTGACCCCGGACGTGGCCGAGGCCATGGGGCTGGAAAAGGCCGCAGGCGCCCTTGTGACGGATGTGCCCGAGGGGCCATCGGCGGATGCCGGGATGCTCTCGGGCGACGTTATCATGTCCTTTGACGGGCGAGACGTGGCCGATACCCGCAGCCTTGTACGGCAGGTCGGCAATACCGAGGTCGGCAAGACCGTGCGTGTGGTCGTGTTCCGCGAGGGCAAGACCCAGACGCTGCGGGTGACGCTTGGCCGTCGTGAGGAAGCCGAGGGCGCGATCCCGGTGGTGCAGCCCGGCGGCACGCCGGAGGCACCCGAGGAGAAATCCATTTTCGGGGTGACGCTCCAACCGCTCGATGACGAGGTGCGCGGGCAGCTTGAGCTTGACAGCAGCGTAAGCGGGTTGGTCGTGACGGGCGTGGACGAAACCTCGGAGGCCTTCGAGAAGGGCCTGCGCGCGGGTGACGTGATCACCGAAGCGGGCCAGCAGAAGGTGGCAAGCATCGCCGATATGGACGCCCGCATCGCCGAGGCGCGCGAGGCGGGGCGGCGGTCTATCCTGCTTTTGGTGCGGCGGGGGGGCGATCCGCGCTTCGTGGCGCTCGGGATCGAGGAATAGCCGCACCTGCGTCAAATCTTGTGAAAGGCCCTCCGTTCGGGGGCCTTTCGCGTTCCGGGGGGTGATGTCTGGTGAGCCGATCGGCTATGCGATCGAAAACGGCACCAGCGCCGCATCCTTGCGCAGATAGAGCGGGTGCTTGGCCGAGCCATCCTTGTTGAGCCCGAAGCATCTGAGCGGGCGGCCCGTTGCGGCCAGAGCGAGTGTGGCCGCGCGCACGATCCCGCCGTAGCGCGCATGCAGCTTGCCATAGGCCATCACGATCAACTCGGCCTCTTCGGCCATGGCGAGGAGCGCGGGGATATTGGCCGGGCTGCACACCAGATCGGGTGCGGGCAGGTCGCGCGGCGACGTGGCGCGCCAGTCGAGAACATTCCCCTTGAGATAGCGGGTGTATCCCCAGTCGCGGGCAAAGGTCAGTTCGCGGTGACAGGTGGGGTCGGACACTTCGGCGCTGGCGACGGAGGGGTTCATGCCCACAAAGAGCACGGCGCGGGGTGTCGCGCCTTCGGGTGTCCAATCGCGTGTCAGTGCCTGCCGGTAGCGCCCGCAGGGTGAAAACGTCGCTCCGCCGATGATACCGTCGGGCAGGCGCAGCCGCACCTTGCCGCCGGGGTCGTGCCGGTCCTCGGGGGCGCTCATCGGTTGAAGACGCGCACGGGGTGCAATTCGCCCGCCTTGTAGTGTCCCACCGCAAGCGCGCGGCCCTCGAAGGCGGCCCAGCATTCCTCGCCATAGTCCACGTCGCTTGCGATCACCATGCCGGGATTGCCGTTGCGCAGCCGCGCCGCTCCTTCGGGCGTGGCGGTGACCATGGGCAGATCTGAAAGCCCCTCCTCCAGTGGACGAATATAGGTGTCCAGATCGCCGGTGCGGGCCAGCGCCTCGATAGTCTCGAGGCTCACCCCGTCCTCGGCGTCAAACGGGCCGGACCAGAGGCGGCGTAGCGTGACCACATGGCCGAAACAGCCGAGCGCCTGCCCGAGATCGCGGGCGATGGAGCGGACATATCCGCCCTTGCCGCAGACCATGTCGAGCACCGCCGTGTTGTCATCGGGCCGGTCCACGAGCAGCAGTTCCTCGACCCAGAGCGGGCGGGCCGCGACCTCGAATTCCTCGCCATCTCGGGCGCGTTTATAGGCGCGCTGCCCGTCGATCTTGACGGCGGAAAAGCGCGGCGGCACCTGCATGATCTCGCCCACGAAGGCCCCGAGCGCGGCCTTGATCGCGTCATCGGTGGGGCGCGCGTCGCTTGTCGCAATCACCTCGCCCTCGGCATCGTCGGTATTGGTCGCCTGCCCAAGCCGAACGGTAAAACGGTAGGCCTTGAGCGCCTCGGTGATATAGGGAACGGTCTTGGTCGCCTCGCCGAGTGCTATGGCCAGAACGCCGGTCGCCTCCGGGTCGAGCGTGCCGGCATGGCCGGCCTTGCGCGCCTCAAGCGCCCATTTGACCTTGTTGACGACGGCGGTGGAGGTAAGGCCCGCAGGCTTGTCCACCACCAGCCATCCCGAGATGTCGCGCCCCTTGGGCTTGCGTGCCATGTTCGGCCCCTTGTTGTCTGCGGATCAGGGCCGAGCGCCTAGTCGAGTGCGGTCCCGGCGTCAACCACCACGCCCACCATCGGCCCGAGCGGAAAGCCGAGGTCAGAGCGCTCCAGTCCCGGCGCATGAAGCCGCGACACCTTGCCATCGAGATAGAGCGCCTGTGGCGCGCCGAGGTGGTCGCGGAAAACGCGGGCGAAGCGGTGGAAATTTACCGGCGCGTCGGAGATGAGAAACCACACGCGCCGCCCGTCCGCCGAGGTGCCGACGCCGTTGCGGATATGGCGGCTGTCGCTGTCCTCGATGAAGCGGGGATGGAGCGCGCCGTCGATCACCAGCATGGGCCCCGATTGGGTGGCAAACCGGCA
The DNA here is from genome assembly GCA_002842985.1 of Alphaproteobacteria bacterium HGW-Alphaproteobacteria-1. Classification (GTDB taxonomy): domain Bacteria; phylum Pseudomonadota; class Alphaproteobacteria; order Rhodobacterales; family Rhodobacteraceae; genus Roseovarius. Next base: position 40,236 of record PHEQ01000009.1, on the reverse strand, counting down.
GGCGGGCGCCTCGCGCGCGAAGCGGCGGGATTCGATGACATGGGCGGCACCCTCGGTGACGCAGAACACGCCGTTGGGCAGCATCCCGAAATTGCCCGGACCGGCGGAGGTGACAAGCGGCGCTATCTCTTGTCCTGCCTCGACATGCAGGCCGACGGGGCGGCGGTCGGCGTGATACATGCCGCCGTTCATGGCGAAGGCGAGGCGCTTGCCCTCGGGCATCAGCAGCCGGTCGATATTGGAGAAACTGCCAAGCGGCGCGTCGCGCGTCGGGTCATTGAGAAAGAGGCGGATATCGTCGCGTGCGGCATCGGCCTCGCAGAGGGTGTAGCCCGCACCTTCAACGGTGATGGCACGGCAGAAGGCCGCCGCAGCGGGAAGGGGCGCAAGCGCCAGGGCAAGCGCGAAGACACTCAAAAGAGCGCGCGCCATCCTCTGGCTTGACCGGAGCCTCTCTTGCCAAGTGCTCTGACCAGCCCGAGAGATTGCCCGGTCGAGCCGGGCAATGACCCAGCCAAAGGGTGCGGGCGGCTCACTCGCCTTCCACATCCCGGCGCACCTTTTCATCCGCGAACAGACGCCGTGTCTCGTCGATCTGGTCGAAGGTCTCGTCGAGCCGAAAGCGCAGATCGGGGGTGAACTTGAGCCCCGCCTTGCGCCCGATGATGCGGCGCAATTCGGCCCGGTTGCGGGCCAGAAGCGTGATCGCATCCTCCGCCCCATGGCCGCCGAGCGGCATGACAAAGGCGGTGGCGATCTTGAGATCGGGCGAACAGCGCACTTCGCCCACCGTGATCGACAGGCGGTTCAGCTCGGGGTCGTGGATGTCACCGCGCATCAGCACCTCCGAGAGGGTGCGGCGAATGAGTTCACCCACCCGCAACTGGCGTTGCGAGGGGCCGGGGCCGTCATGTGTGTGATGCTTTGCCATGGCGGGCATGTAATCCTTGGGGCGGGCCGTGCCAAGCGGGCACGGCTCTCAGTCGTCGAGATCGGCGAAGAGGTTCTCGCTTTCGACAAAGTCGATCCGGTCTTCGGCCACGGTGCCGTCGTTGATGTCGCGCGTCTCTACCCGCCCGTCACCGAAACCGAGGATCACGACGTCGCAGATATCGAGGAACAGCCCGTTCTCGACCACCCCCGGCATCTGGTTGAGCGCCATGGCAAGCTGATGCGGGTTGCCGATGCGCCCGAGATGCAGATCGACGATGTAATTGCCCTCATCGGTGATGAAGGGACGGTCGCCGTTCATCCGCAGCGTGGCGTCGCGGCCGAGCACGTCCATGTTGATCAAGAGTTCCTCGACCAGCGATTTCGTGGTCTGCCAGCCGAAGGGGATGATCTCGACCGGGAGCGGAAAGGCGCCGAGTGTCTCGACCTCCTTGCCGATATCGGCGATCACGATCATCTGGTCAGAGGCGGTTGCGACGATCTTTTCCTGCAAGAGCGCGCCGCCGCCGCCCTTGATCAGGTTGAGATTGGCGTCGAACTCGTCCGCGCCGTCGATCGTCACATCAAGCCATTTCGCCTCGTCAAGGCTGATCACCTCGATACCGACCTCGCGCGCCAGTTCGGCGGTGCGGGTGGAGGTGGGCACACCCTTGATCCTGAGACCGTCCTCGCGCACCAGCTCACCCAGACAGCGCACCATCCACGCGGCGGTGGAGCCGGTGCCGAGACCCACGCGCATCCCGTCCTCGATGTAATCGACCGAGCGTTTGGCGGCGACGAACTTGGCCTTGTCGATGGGGGACAACTCTCCGGTCATGGGACATCTCCGCGTGGTTTTGCCCGGTCTTATAGGCGCGATGGCGTCGCGGCGCGAGGGGCAATCGCCCTCAGACGGTCATGTGACGCGCGCGCGCCCCCCGCTCGATCGCCGCCGCATGAAGCCGGTCGATCGTCAACTCGTAACGTATTTCCTCGAGCAGGCGCAATTCACGGTCGTTGAGCGTGCCGTCGGCGGCAGCGACATCACAGGCAAGCGCATAGGCCGTCTCGAACAGGCGTTCCGGCAGATTCGCGCGGATCAGGCCGAAAAGCGCATCAAGACCGTCCTCGACGGCGAAAAGATCAAAGACGGTCTGCGACATGACCCGCAGCCGGTCGAGATCGTAATTGGCAAAGACCGGCAGGTTGTTGATCTGGCTTTCGATCTTGATCAGTTCGGCGGTGCGGATGTCCTCATCCGAGGCCGAGACGGCGATCATCACCGCCACGAGGCAATCCTCGGGGCTGAGCGGATGGGGGACGGGATCGGACATGGAATGCCTTTCAGGGATGATGTTGCGGCGCAGAATATTGACTGTCCTGCGTCCCGGCAATAGGTAGCCGCAGACCCGCGCGGGCCAATGCCCCTGCGAAACCCCGGAGTTTGAGCAATGTCCGATCTGCGCGACGCCGCGATGCAATCGAAAGCCTGGCCATTCGAGGAAGCGCGCCGGTTGCTCAAACGCTATGAGAACGCCCCGCCGGAGAAGGGATATGTGCTCTTCGAGACCGGCTATGGGCCGAGCGGGCTGCCGCATATCGGCACCTTCGGCGAGGTGCTGCGCACCACGATGATCCGCCGCGCCTTTGAGGTGATCAGCGATATCCCGACGCGGATGATCTGCTTTTCCGACGATCTTGACGGGATGCGCAAGGTGCCGGGCAACGTGCCCGACCGCGAGATGCTGGCCGAACACCTGCAAAAGCCGCTGACCTCCGTGCCCGACCCGTTCGGCACGCATGACAGCTTTGGCGCGCATAACAACGCCATGCTGCGGCGGTTTCTCGACACGTTCGGCTTCGAGTATGAGTTCATCAGCGCCACCGAGTTCTATCGCTCTGGGCAGTTCGACGCGGTGCTCTTGCGCGCCGCCGAGCGGTATGACGCGATCATGGCGATCATGCTGAAATCCCTGCGCGAGGAGCGTCAGCAGACCTATTCGATCTTCCTGCCGATCCACCCCGAGACCGGCCGTGTCCTTTATGTGCCGATGAAGCATGTGGACGGGTCGAAGGGCGAGATCACATTCGATGACGAGGACGGGCGCGAATGGACGCTGCCGGTGACGGGCGGCAAGGTGAAGCTGCAATGGAAGCCCGATTTCGGGGCGCGCTGGGCCGCTCTTGGCGTCGATTTCGAGATGTATGGCAAGGACCATTCCACCAACACGCCCATTTATGACGGCATCTGCCGGGCGCTTGGGGTGCAGCCGCCGGAGCATTTCACCTATGAGCTGTTCCTCGACGAGACGGGACAGAAGATTTCCAAGTCGAGCGGCAACGGGATCAGCATCGACGAATGGCTGCGCTATGCCGCGACGGAATCCCTGAGCTATTTCATGTATCAAAAGCCCAAGACGGCCAAGCGGCTCTATTTCGATGTCATTCCCAAGGCGCTGGACGAATACCACCAGCAATTGCGCGCCTATGTCGGGCAGGACATCACGCAGCGGCTGAACAACCCGGTGCATCACATCCACAACGGCGATGTCCCCGAGAGCCGTATGGTCGTGCCCTTCTCGATGCTCTTGAACCTCGCGTCGGTTTCTGCCGCGCAGGACAAGGCCACGCTCTGGGGCTTTATCCGCCGCTATGCGCCCGACGCCAGCCCCGAGACGCACCCGGATCTTGACGCGGCGGCGGGCGGCGCGGTGCGCTATTACGAGGATTTCGTGGCACCGCAGAAGGTTTATCGTGCGCCCACCGATCTGGAGCGCGAGGCGCTTACCGATCTGCGCGACCGGCTTGCCGCGCATGAGGGCGCGCGCGACGACGAGACCCTGCAAGGGATCGTTTACGACGTGGGACGCGACCGGTTCGACCCCTTGCGCGACTGGTTCAAGGCGCTTTACGAGGTGCTGCTCGGGGCTTCTCAGGGGCCTCGTTTCGGCGGGTTCGTAGCGCTTTACGGCGTCGAAGAGACCGTGGCGCTGATCGACCGGGCGCTGGCAGGCAAGCTGGCTTGACGCGTATCATTGCGCGCGCGCCGGGGGCTTGGTAGCCTCTGGTGCAAAAGAGCATGAGGCCCGCGATGCAGTATCCCCTTGTCCCCCTGATGGCCGCCCTTGGCCTTGCCGCCTGCGTTCAGGCGGTGTCGATGCCCGATGCACAGGAAGGCGCGCCGATTTTTGCCGCCAATTGTGCACAATGCCACGGTGCGGGCGGCAAGGGGGACGGGCCTTGGGCCAAGGGGATGCGCCCGCCGCCCGCGGACCTCACGCGGCTTGGCGACGGGACATTTCCGCGCGCGCATGTTCTCTCGGTGATCGACGGCTATGACCGCACCGGCCTGCCCGGGCAGGAGATGCCGGAATTCGGCCTGCTCTTGCGCGGGGATACGGTGCCGGTGGATGTGGGCGACGGCGTGCTGACACCAACGCCGCGCCCGCTGGCGGCGCTGATGGCCTATCTGGAGAGCATTCAGGAGGGGTAGGCGGGCACGCCTACGGTTGGCGCGCCCGGCCTTCGCCTCAGAGGCTTGCGTCGAGTGCCGCGAGCACCGCGTCGCCCATCCCGGTGGTCGAGACCGGCGTGCCACCCTCGGGGCCCATCAGATCGGCGGTGCGCAGGCCGTCTGCAAGCACCTGTTCCACGGCTTTCTCCACGCGCGCTGCCTCGTCTCCCAAATCGAAGGAATAGCGCAACGCCATGGCAAAGCTGAGGATGCAGGCGATCGGGTTGGCCTTGCCCTGTCCGGCGATGTCGGGTGCGCTGCCATGGACCGGCTCATAGAGCGCCTTGGGCCGACCATTGGCCATCGGCGCGCCGAGGCTGGCCGAGGGCAGCATCCCCAGAGAGCCGGTCAGCATCGCCGCGAGATCCGACAAGAGATCGCCAAAGAGGTTGTCGGTCACGATAACGTCGAACTGCTTGGGCCAGCGGGTGAGCTGCATCGCGCCTGCATCGGCATACATGTGGCTCAGCTCCACATCGGAATATTCTGCCTGATGCACCTCGGTCACCACCTCGCGCCAGAGCACGCCGGATTCCATCACATTGGCCTTTTCCATCGAGCAGACGCGGTTCGAGCGCTTGCGCGCCAGCTCGAAGGCAGAACGCGCCACGCGGGCGATCTCGGATTCGGTATAGCGCTGCGTGTTGATGCCGATACGCTCGTTGCCTTCGCGGATGATGCCGCGCGGCTCTCCGAAATAGATGCCCGAGGTGAGTTCGCGCACGATCATGATGTCGAGACCGGCCACCACGTTCTTTTTCAGCGAGGAGAAATCGGCGAGCGCGTCAAAGCATTGCGCGGGCCGCAGGTTGGCATAGAGGTCCATTTCCTTGCGCAGGCGCAGAAGGCCGCGCTCGGGCTTCACGCTGAAATCGAGGCTGTCATATTGCGGCCCGCCAACGGCCCCGAGCAGGACCGCGTCCACCTCCTGTGCGCGGGCCATGGTGTCGTCGTGCAGCGGTGTGCCGTGCTTGTCATAGGCGCAACCGCCCACCAGATCCTCGCTCACGTCGAAGGCGATGCCGCGCTTGGCGCCGAACCAGTCGATGATGCGGCGCACTTCGGCCATGACTTCGGGGCCGATCCCGTCACCGGGCAGGATAAGAAGCGAAGGGTTGGGCATGGGGTCTGTCCTCTTGTCGGAGTGTTCGCCCGATGGCCTATCCCCCGCGCGGGGCGGGGTCAAGAAAGCGCGCGCTCATTCCAGCGCCAGATCCACCCAGACAAGGCGGTGCGGGCCGGTCAGGGCGGCCGTATCGTCCGGCTCCTCGGGCCAGAAGATGCCCGCGCCCCTGACGGCAAGATCGGCGGAAGGCAGAACATAGCTCAGGCGCAGCGGCCCGGTGCGCGCCCATTCGGCGGTGTCGAAACGGAAGGGGGGGCCGGGGCGCATCGGGCGCGGATCCTGCACACGCGCATCCGCCAGCAGCGCCCGGATCGCGTCGTGCCGCCCCTCGCCCCGCTCGGGATCAAGATTGGCCACGCCGGTGATCACGAAACGGCCTTCGGGTCGTGGCCCGAAGGCGCCGTCGAGATAAAGTTGCCAGAAACGGATCTCGTCGGCATTGCGCCGCCCGTTGCGATCCTCAGGCCCGTCAAAGACCGGCGGCGCGGCATGGAAGGCGAGGATCGTGAGCCGCCCTTCGGGCAGCGCGACCGGCACCGCCCAGTGCCCCACCGACGACAGCCGCTGCACTGCCTGCGCATCCCCCGAGGGAAAGGGCCGGTCATTGGCCTCTGGCAAGAGGGCACCGGGAAGGTCGCGCCACAAGAGCGCGCTGAAATCCTGCGCATCCTCGCGCGTGATCGGATAGCGCGACAGAAGCGCCATGCCCCCCTGCCCGGAAAACGCGCCATAGCCCTGCGCATCCCCCGGCCCGCCGCGCCGCCCGTCGCCATCCAGGTCAAGCCCGGTCGGCCAGCCGCTGTTGGGGCGCAGCGCGAAGACATGCGCATAGCGCGGCCCGTCGCGCGCGATCCGGTCGCGCAGGGCGGTGAGCGCCATCAGATCGCGGTCATGGTCCACGCCTTGCAGCAGCAGAATATCCGGCGCGACCTCGGCCAGAATGCCCGCGATGGCGGCAAGGCGCGGGTCCTCGTCGCGCCGAATGTCGCGCAGCAGAAGGCCGGGGCCGGGCCGGGCAAGGGCCAGATTCCAGGTGGCCACGCGCAGGGTCTCGGCGCGCAGTGGCGGGGCAACCAGCAGAAGGATCAGCAAACAAAGTGCGGTCAGACGCTTTGCGTCGTTTCCAACCCCTGCGCGGCATAGGTGCGCTTGCGCTTGTCTTCGATCATGGCCGCGATCCGGCTCATGGCGATGCCGCGCATCAGCAGGCTTGCGGGAAGAAAGGCCCATGCCGTTGTTGTCCAGATCAGGGTATGCGCATCGGTGATGGTTATCGGGTCGATAATGGAGGACGCCACTGTAATCATGGCAGGTATGACGAATGGCAGCAAGAAGCCCAGCACCATGTTGAGGCCCGCATCCCGCCCGATCCGGGGCACCACATCACCGCCCCCCGTGGGATCGAAGAGCGGCATGTTCACCCAGACATTGAAGCCGCTCCCGCGGTTCGGCCAACCATGGAACCGCACCAGCGTCAGGAAAATCAGGATCATCACCAGCGACGCCATATAGGAGACGCCTGCAGCGCGCCGCATCTGCGCAAGCAGGTCCGGATCGGCATCAGGCGGCAGCATCACCACCATCAGGCCAACCGGCGAATACGGGAAATCAACTGCCGCTCCAAGGCCGTCCGCGAGGTTTGTAAGCAGGATCGTCGCCTTGGTCGGGGCGACCTCTCCGCGGATGATGAGCGACAGCGATATGAGGATCGCGGCGAGCGTGAAGAACTTGAGCCGGTTGTAGGGCGGGGCGAAGCGGAATTCGATGATCGACGGGTAGCGGGAATTATACTCGATGAAGGTCAGGACCGCAGCCAGGACCGCGAGCACCATGACCATCTGCGCCGTGTCTTGCTTGGTAAAGGGTAACAACAGCGCGGGAATCATCACCAGCACGACGACAAGAATCGCACGAGAAATTGCTGCCGGGGTTTGTGTGCCCACTGCCCGTTCCCTCTCATACCGGTCGGGCGCGATGCGGTGCCGCGCCCTTGTCCCATCATGATCCCGCCATTTGTGGCGGACTGCCTCATTTCTGCCCAATTTCTGCCCTCTTTCCCCTCGCAAAGCAAGAACCTCGAAGAGAGAACGCAAGATATCGGGCGATTTCATGGCGCGGTTGGTGCAGCAATGCATCAAACTTCGGGTAAATCCCGGCATAACCTCATGAAATAGCTTATTTTGTGGCTGTTGCGCGGTGTGGCACAAGAGCGGAGGGCGCAGGCCGCGCCCTCCTGTTAACCACTCACACCCAGGGCCGCGCCTGTGCCGCTTGGGCCTCGAACGCCTCGATCGCGGTGGCCTTCTCCAGGGTCAGGCCGATATCGTCGAGCCCTTCGAGCAGGCAATGCTTCTTGAACGCGTCCACCTCGAAGGCAAAAACCTCGCCCTCGGAGGTGGAAACGGTCTGCGCCTCCAGATCAATCTCGATGCGCGCATTGGCGCCCTTCTCGGCCTCTTTCATCAGCACATCGACCTGTTCCTGCGGCAGGGCAATCGGCAGGATGCCGTTCTTGAAGCAGTTGTTGTAAAAGATGTCGGCAAAGCTCGGCGCGATGACGCAGCGGATACCGAAATCCTTGATCGCCCAAGGGGCGTGCTCGCGGCTCGACCCGCAGCCGAAATTATCCCCCGCAACAAGGATCTGGGCGTCGCGATACTGCGGCTTGTTCAGCACGAAATCGGGGATTTCGTTGCCCGCATCATCATAACGCATCTCGTCAAAAAGATTGACGCCAAGGCCCGACCGCTTGATCGTCTTGAGAAACTGCTTGGGGATGATCATGTCGGTATCGACATTGATCAGCGGCAGGGGTGCGGCGATACCGCTGAGTTTGGTGAATTTTTCCATCACATCATCTCCCTTACATCCGTCAGATGCCCCGTCACCGCCGCCGCCGCCGCCATCGCGGGGCTCATCAGGTGGGTGCGCCCACCGCGGCCCTGACGACCCTCGAAATTGCGGTTCGACGTGGCGGCGCAACGCTCGCCGGGGCTGAGCTGATCGGGGTTCATCGCCAGACACATGGAACAGCCCGCAAGCCGCCATTCAAACCCGGCCTCGATGAAGATATCCGCCAGCCCCTCTTCCTCGGCCTGCGCGCGCACAAGACCAGAGCCGGGCACCACCATCGCCCGCTTCACGGCAATCTTCTTGCCCTTCAGGATCGCCGCCGCCGCGCGCAGATCCTCGATCCGGCCATTGGTGCAGGACCCGATAAAGACCGTGTCGATTTCGATCTCGCTCAGCTTCTGACCGGGCGTGAGGCCCATGTATTCCAGCGACCGGCGCGCCGCATCGACCTTGCCGCCGCTGAAATCCTCGGGCGCAGGCACGGTTGCGGTGATCGGCAACACATCCTCGGGGCTGGTGCCCCATGTGACCACGGGGGCGATATCCTCGCCCTTGAGTGTCACGACCTTGTCCCAATGCGCGTCATCGTCGGAATAGAGCGTTTTCCACCAATTGAGCGCGGCTTCCCACTGTGCGCCCTTGGGCGCATGTGGCCGACCTTTGACATATTCGTAGGTCTTTTCATCCGGCGCGATGAGGCCCGCGCGCGCGCCGCCCTCGATCGCCATGTTGCAGACCGTCATGCGGCCTTCCATGGAAAGGTCACGAATGGCCTCGCCGCAATATTCGATCACATAGCCGGTGCCGCCTGCCGTGCCGGTGGCGCCGATCACCGACAGGGTGATGTCCTTGGCGGTCACACCGGGGCGCAGCTTGCCGGTGATCTCGACCTTCATGTTCTTGCCCTTGCGCTGAATCAGCGTCTGAGTGGCCAGCACATGCTCGACCTCGGAGGTGCCGATCCCATGCGCGAGCGCGCCAAAGGCCCCATGCGTCGCGGTGTGGCTGTCGCCGCAAACCACGGTCATGCCGGGCAATGTCCAGCCCTGTTCGGGGCCGACAATATGCACGATCCCCTGCCGCACATCCGACACAGGATAATAATGGATGCCGAAATCGCGCGCATTCTTGTCCAGCGCCTCGACCTGAATGCGGCTGTCCTCGGTCATGGTGGCGGCATTGGCGCGGTCAAGCGTGGTGGGCACGTTGTGATCGGGCACGGCAATGGTCTTGTCGGGGGCATGCACCTTGCGCCCGGCCATCCGCAGCCCTTCAAAGGCTTGGGGGCTTGTCACCTCGTGCACGAGGTGGCGGTCGATATAGAGAAGGCAGGTGCCATCTTCGGCTTCATGGGTCACATGGGCATCCCATATCTTGTCATAGAGTGTCTTGGGGGACATGCGTCCTCTCCCGTTGCTGAATGGCTGCGGTCGGATGGATCATAGGCGCGGTCTCAGCGACGCGCGAGCACGGAGCATTGCGCCCCGAAAAAGCGCCACGGCAGGCGTGCGCGATCATCCATGTCGAAAACCCGTATCATCCCCTGCAAATACCGCGCGCCGATGATGCTCGCAAGGGGCTTGGCGGCGGGCGCCGGACCCGGTTTCTTCTGGCCCCAAATATCCCGGGGGAGTCGCCGCTTGCGGCGACGGGGGCAGCGCCCCCTTTCCCCTCAGGCCGCCTCGTGCCGCAGGATCGCCGCCTCCGGGCCGCTCAGGCAGCGCCGCGCGTGTCCGCCGTAAAGATGCGGTTCTGCCTCCAGATTGGGGTTGAGCGCCAGAAGCCGCGTGCGGTCCGCCTCGGTCAGGGTCGAGAGCGCGGCGCTGGCGGGGTGAAAGCTCTCGGTCTCGACGCCATTGGCCCAGATCACCTGATGGCTGGGCAGGAGCAGGTGAATATAGGTCACCTCGCGCGAGCCGAGATCGACGGCGATGGTGTCGTTGTTGATCAGGTCGCGCGCCATCACCAGCACTTCGGGCGTGTTGAAGAGCGCGCGCGCGACATCGCCGCGCACCAGAACCCGGTGTTCAGGGCTGACCAGAAGCGTGGCATCGGGCCGGTCGAGACCGAGCGCACCCGCGTTGAGCCGGATGGGACGAAGGCGCGGCATGGCGAAAAGCCGCGCGCCGGTCATGCGGCGGCTGCCGATCCATTGGATTTCCTGCGCACCGCTGTCGCGGGTCTGCACCCGGTCGCCTTCGCGCAATTCCTCGATGAGGCGCGGGCCCTCGGGCGTCTCGATCCGTGTGCCGGGTGTGAAGCAGATCACGCCCCCACTTGCCGGGCTGGTCGCTGTGCCGCGCACCGCGTCAAGGCTGTGATGGACCACCCACATTTCGGTGTCGCGGGGCGGGATGTCGTCGAGAAACATCAGGAGCGGCGGCGCGCCGGGTCCCGTCTCGATCACCGTTACGGTATAGCTGCGCAATCCGTCGGTGACGACGAACCCCGCATCCAGAAGCGGTTCGTCCACCTCGATGCGATCCAGATCCCGCCGGTCGCTGAGCGCCGCGCCCACCAGCCGCCTGACCATTCTTGCCGCGCGCTTGCGCTGCGCGGCGTCCCCCTCCGCCATGTCCAGCCGCAAGAGATCCGGGGGGCCGTCCACGCGCACCGCGTCTCCCCGCCAGGACCAGGTGATCCCGACAGACAGAGCCTCGGGCGGTGCTGCGCCCTGACCATCCAGTTCCGTTTGCGACCAGGAGATGACGAACGTGCCACGAAAGCCCGTTCCCATGCTCTGATGCCTGCCTCAGTTCTTTTTTTATTACCCGGACGCTAGCAAAACCGATTCGGTCTGCAAAGCCCTGAACGGGAAATTATTTCAAAAACGCAGTCTGAATTGCAAAGATCCCACAACCTGGCCCTCGTTTTGCTCTTCGAATTCCTCGCTGAGCCAGGTCAGGCCGTAGAACAGCGAGGCCCCGCTGCGCCCTTCCCAATGGACGCCGCCGCGCACGCGGGCGCGGTAATCCTCGGGCGTGACCGCTGCACGGCCGGGGAAGAATTCGCTATCCTCGACCCAGGCGAAATCGGCCCCGAGGATAAATGCGTGGCCGGGCACGTCCTGCCGCACGGCGCGATAGCGCTGGCCGGTCACCGGTTCCCGCACCAGCAATTCGCCGCGCGTGAGGCTGCCGAAGGTCAGATCGGCCCCGGCGCGCACCAGCGTTTCCACGCCCATGCGGGCCTCGGCGAAGGGGCGCAGGCGGGCCGGGCCCAGATCAAAGCTGCGGCCCGCCTCGAACACACCGGTGGGGTGAAACCCGTCATCGACCTGCGCGCGCTTCGTGGCGCGGCTGATATCGTCACCGCCGACAATGCCATGGAGCCAGTCCTGAAAATCATCGAGTCCGGTTTGCGATCCGGTGACCACCAGATCGGCCCCTAGTGCGTATTCCATCTGCGCGCGTTGGATATGGGTGTGCAGCCCAAGGCTAAGCGCGCCCGCATAGGGCCGGTCCACCGGCGCGGGGGTCGAAAGATCCTCGGGCGCGATGATCTCGCCGTTGAAGCGCAGTTCGAGCAATTCGCCAAAGCGGGAGGGCGCCTGCCCGTCCCATCCCGGCGCGAAGATGCGGCTTGAGGCCACCGACCCGCTGCGCCAGCGGTCATCGCCATCGCCGATGAGATCGTTGGTGAAGATGAGGCCATAGCCGATCCGTGAGCGGCCCTCGGCCCCGGCCATGCCGGCAAGGGCCACACTCATGCCCAAGGCAAAAGCAAAAAGACGCGTCATCCCGCGCTCCTCTCTGTTTGCCCCCCCGGGCACGACGTCAATAACAGGAACATTGGGTGATTTGCCAGCAAAACCTTGGTGGTTTCGAGGCATCCCCGTCAGAGCGCGCGCATCCAGAATTGCAGGGCGTGCGGGGTCTCGGAGGTCTGGCCCACTTCTTTCCAGCAGAACCGCGCGATTGCCCTTTTGAGCGGCGCGTAGCCGCGTGTTCGTTCGTCACAACCCGTCGGTCCTGCCTTCATCAAGCTCTTCCCCGAGGGCGGTTACCGACACATCGGAGGCAGTGGCGCGATCTGGCCTTATACGCGGGGCCGGGGTGCGCCATTCGGCAAGGTTTTGACCGACCTCGCGATAGAAGAACGGCACTGCGTCTTCCAACTCTTTTATAAAATTTGTCTGTTGCGTGAATTTCACGCCCAGCCGACGCGACATGAATACGTGAAATCCTGTGATTTTCAGGCCGTTCTTGTCCTTTTCGCAGATGCTTGGGTCTGCTATCAAATCCACGATCGGGAACTGTGTTGTCTCGCTTCGACCGGGCCAAGTCAGCCTTACGAACAACTCCTCGCGCCGTTCGGTCCTGATCTGGCGCAGAAGCCAGTTCATTCGGGCCTTCGAGGATACCTTGTCTTCGGGCGCGCGCAGGCTCATGCCAATGTCGATGGTCCGACGGGCGATGTCAGCGACAATATCGAGCGGGGCGGCTGCCGCGGGTATGTCAAGCACCGAGCGGAGCTGTCCCGTCTCGCGCAGCATCTGCAATTCGTCCTTCCGGCGCTCGAACGGGTTGGCGCGATGTTTTCTGGACAGTCTTTCGGAAACAGTTGCTTCAGTCTGGCGGCTCAGGATCAGCGATAAGTCACGGGTTTCCTGATGCCACGCATCGAGAACGGCGATGGCCTCGATGGACTTGGCCGGTATTTTCCCGCCAGCGGAAATGAGCCGGTTCACCTCGGCCCATTCAGGCGGCATCCGGTCAAAGCCTTTCACCCCCGCACTTTCGTGGGTTAGGAAGCGCCGCAACTCTTCCAGAAGCACTTTCTGGTCTTCATCGGCGACTTCGTCGCGGTTCAGGAGCAGATCGATAACCGTCAGAATCATCATCCATGACCAATGATACACAGGCACCTTCGAGCGGCTTCTGCGCACTTCTTCAACGGGATGATTGGCAGGGGTTGTCGCGAACTGGTTTGAAATCGTGATGACGCAGTCCAAGCCTTGGTCCTTGGCGATCTCACGATACTTTTCAACTTGCTCGGCGCCGAGTTCGGCGTTGCCAACCTTTGCCTCAACCAATGCCCGCCATTCCTTGGCCCCGTGGCGCATGATGATGAGACCATCGGGGCGGTCTTTGAGCTTGATCTTTTCGTTGTGAAAGACGATTTCTGTGAAGGTTTCCAGCTTGGACCGTTTGCCGATACGCTGTCCCAATGTCGCTAGAAGATCGGTCCCGAATTCCGAGATTTTTGACATGCAGGCCAGAAAAATCGAGGTTGTTCGCCCCTCTTTCGACGTGGTTGCCAAAACTGGAAACAGGCGCGCTGCTTCTCCCTGAACAAGGTAGTCGGGACGTTCCATGGGCAAATTCCTTTAATTTAAAAGGAACGTAGCGGCTTGTAGGAGCGTTATTCAACAAAAAATCGCATCAGGCTGACGCAGATACGAGGCATCCCCGTCAGAGCGCGCGCATCCAGAATTGCAGGGCGTGCGGGGTCTCGGAGGTCTGGCCCACTTCTTTCCAGCGGAACCGCGCGATTGCATCCGGCACGGGCGCATAGCCCCGCGCGCGCCAGAACGGATCGAGCGGGCGATAGCCGTCGGGGCGCGCGGGGTGGTCCGTAGGGCGGATCACTCCGCAAAAGGCCGCGTGGCTACGGCCCATGGCGCGGGCGTGATCCTCGCGCAGGTCAAAGAAGCGGTGGCCGATGCCCTGACCTCGATAGCCGGGCAAAAGCACGCTTTCGGCGCAGTAGAATATATGATCGAGCGGCACGCCGCAGCCTGCCATCGCCGCGCCGAAATCGGCGGCGTGATCCTCCATCGGGGTGCCGGTGGCGGCCCCCACAAGGCGCGCGCCGTCGAACGCGCCCACGAGGATCGCGTCGGCGCTGTCGCGGTAGACCCGGAGATAGCGTTCCTCGTAGTCGAACTCGCCGTCATAGAGATACGGAAAGGCGTGGAACACTTCGATGCGCAGCCGCGCCACATCGGGCAGGGCGGCGACAAGCGCCGCGCCGGTCAGCCGCTCGACCCGGATCATGCCGAGACCTGGGCCATCCAGTCAGCAAGGTTGTAATAGGTCACGACTCGCGTGATGCGCCCGTTTTCCAATGAGAAGAACGATCCGGCGGGCAGCCGGTAGTTCTGGCCGTTGGCCTCCGGCAGTCCCTCGTCCGTTTCCAGATAGGTGCCGTTCACGATATACTCTGCCGCCGCGCGGGTGCCGTTCTTGACCTCGAAAAGCACCATGTCGGTCAGGGTCTCGCGGTAGCAGCGGTTCATGTGCTCGCAAAAGGCGCGGAAGGCGTCCTTGCCGATCCGCACCTGGCCCTCGTTGACATGATGGTGCACATCGTCGCTCAGGCAGGCGAGCATCCCCGCCACATCGCTCCGGTTGAAGGCGTCGAAATAGCTGCGGATGGTATCGGTCATGTGTCCTCCATGGGTGGGCCCCAACGCGCGGTCAGGTGGCCGATGATCTGGTCGCGGGTCTGGCGATAGGCATCGAGCCGCGCCTCGCGCGTCTGCGCAAGCCCGGTCGGGTCCATGATCGGCCAGTAAACGACTTCGAGGTGAAAATAGCGGGTGAGTTCGAGAGCGCGGCGCTGGCTGGCGGGGCTGAGCGAGACGATGAGATCGAAGGACGAAAGGTCATCGCCCCATTGTTCCATCTCGTCGAAACTGCGCGTGCGGTGGCGGTCAAGCTCGACCCCGATCTCGCGGCAGACGGCGATGGAAAAGCCGTCGATCTCCATGTCGCTCTTGACGCCTGCCGATTGCACATAGGTGTCGGTGCCATAGAATTTCTTCATGATGCCCTCGGCCATGGGCGAGCGCACGGCGTTGTGATCGCAGCAGAACAGCACCGATTGCGGTAGCGGCTCGGGCATCCGCTCAGCCCCCGAAATGCAGCACGCAGATGAGGGTGAAGAGACGCCGCGCCGTATCGGTATCGATCTCGGCCTTGCCTTCGAGGCGCTCCTCGAGGACGCGCGCGCCCTCGTTGTGGATGCCGCGCCGGGCCATGTCGATGGTCTCGATCTGGCTGGGCGGCATGTTCTTGACCGCGTCGAAATAGCTTTCGCAGATGGCCCAGTAATCCTTGACCACCTGTCGGAACGGCGACAGCGACAGGTGAAACTCCGCCGCGGGCTGATCGTTTTCTGTGCGGATGTCGAAGACGAGGCGTTTCTCGCGGATGGCAAGGCCCACGCGATAGGGACCGGCGGGCACAGCGCGCCCGTCGCGGGCGGGCAGGGCAAAGCTGTTGTGCTCGATCAGGTCATAAATCGCCACCTTGCGCTCCTGCTCGATCTCGGGCGTGGGCGGTGGCAGGTTGGCGTCGTCAAGTTCGATATGGCAGATGCGGCTCATGGGCAGACTCATCCGGGCTGTTTGCGCCCGTCCCTAGCCCAGTGGCACGCTGCGGGCAATCGGGCGGGGCGAAATGCGCAGAAGCGTCACCCATGTGCCACGCCTTGCCCCGCGATCGTCCCGTCATTGACGCATTTTTTGTCCTTTGAGGCATATTATTGCCGCGATCGAATGGCATATTGTCCGCAGATCGAGGATAATGAGCGACGCGCTTCAAACGCACTCGCGGTAATCAGGACCAAGCATGCTGGAGTTCGAGAATGTCAGCAAGTCCTTCTGGACCGGCAGCCAGCACAAGGTGATCCTTGAGGATGTGTCGTTCCGGGTCGAACTCGGGCGCAGCCTCGGTATCCTCGCGCCCAATGGCACCGGCAAGACCACGCTCATCCACATGATGGCCGGGCTGGAAAAGCCCGATGAGGGCGTGATCCGGCGCGGTTGCCGGATTTCTTTTCCGCTCGGCTTCATGGGGGGGGTGGTGCCGCGCCTCTCGGCCAAGGAGAACGCACGCTATATCGCGCGGCTCTACGGGCTGGACCCGGATTACATCGAGGCTTATTGCCGCTGGCTCTGCGGGCTGGGCGAGTATTTCGACCAGCCGCTTGGCACCTATTCTTCGGGGATGCGCGCGCGGTTCAGCTTTGCCTTGATGCTGGCGCTTGATTTCGACATGTATCTGATCGACGAGGGGATGCCCGGATCGACCGATGTGGAATTCAACCGCAAGGCCGGAGAGATCCTGCGCGAGCGGCTGGAGACCACCACCATCGTCATCGTGTCGCACGACCCGCGTGTCCTTGAGAAATTCGCAAGCTCGGCGGCTGTGTTGACGGCCGGGAAACTCTATATGTTCGATACCTTGGAAGAGGCGAAAGAGCTTTATGACTACGAAACCCAAGGTTAGCAAATTCCGCATAAGGCGCAGTGCGGTTCCGGGCAGCGCCGCCATGCAGGCAGCGGCGCCGCAGCCAGAGGCTGTGCGTGACGGCCAGATCGAGGCCGCGCGCGCCGAAGCGCCCGGCACAAGCATCGACGAGATTCGCAGCGAGGGGCTGACGGGGCGCGAATTGCGCATGGCCCGGCGCGTGGCGCAGAAGCACGGGCTGGCCCCCACCTCGGATTTCGACGCGGTGCGGCTGTTGCGGGCGCGCGGGATCGACCCGTTCCAACGGTCGGGGATGCTGGAGCTTGTGGCCGGTGGCGGTGGCGAGAGGAGAGCGCAGGACAACCCGCCCATCCAGTTGCCGCAAACCGTGCCCGCGCAGGGCAACACCCTCCCGACGCGTAACGTGAACCCCGCCGACCGGCGCGCCTCCGAAATTGTTGCCATCCAACGTGACATTTCCCGCCGCCGCCGCCGCAAGCTGGTGCTGCTGTTCTCGCGGCTGATGGCCTTCGTGATCGTGCCCACCTTCCTTGCCGGGTATTATTTCAGCACCATGGCGACGCCGATGTATGCCTCCAACTCGGCCTTTCTGATCCTGTCGGCCGATGGCGGCGGCGGAGGCGGACGTGGCGGGCTTGGTGGCCTCATCCCCAGCCAGTTTGCCACCGGGCAGGACGCGATCGCGACACAGGAATATCTCGAGTCCAAGGATGCCATGCTCCGCCTCGACGAGGAGCGGGGCTTTCGCGCGCATTTCTCGGACCCTGCGATCGATCCGATCCAGCGGCTCGACCCGGATGCCAGCAACGAGGCGGTCTACAAGCTCTATCGCCGCCATGTGAAGATCGGCTACGATCCGACCGAGGGTGTCATGCGCATGGAGGTGATCGCCGCTGATCCCGAGACCAGCCTGCAGTTCAACCAGCGACTCATCGCTTATGCCGAGGAGCGGGTCGATGAGCTTAGCCGAGACAAGCGCAACGACGCGGTCAAGATCGCCGCCGAGAGCCTCGAGAACGCCAAGGCCGAGCGGCGCGCGGCGCAGGAGCGGCTGGTGGCGTTGCAGGAGGGCACGATCCTCGATCCCGAGGGCGAGATCGCGGGCATCCGAACCCTGATCAACTCGGTCGAGTTGCAATTGCAGGAAAAGGAACTGGCGCTCAGCATCCAGATGAACAACGCGCGCCCGAACAATGCGCGCGTGACCGCGCTGCAATCGGAAATCACCGTGCTGCGCGCCGAGCTTGAGCGGCAGAAGCGGCGGCTGACCGAGGCCAGTCTGGGCGACAGCTCGCTTGCGTCCAAAACCGCCGCGATCCAGATGGCGCAGGCCGATCTGGCAACCGCCGACATGGTGCTGCAATCGGCGCTGGAATCCATGCGCATGTCAGAGACCGAGGCGAACAAGCAGGTGCGCTACCTGACAGTGAGTGCACGGCCCATCCTGCCCGAGGAGGCGAGCTATCCCAAGGTATTTGAGAACACCGTTCTGGCCTTTCTGATCTTTTCTGGTATCTACCTGCTCGTGTCGCTGACCGCCTCCATCCTCAGAGAACAGGTAACATCTTGACCATGCACGAGATCGACATTTCGGGCCTCCGCGTCGGCAACGCGCGGCCGCTCACCTTCATCGCCGGACCCTGCCAGCTCGAATCCGCCGATCATGCCCAGATGATCGCGGGCACGCTCAAGGAGGCCTGTGCCGCCCATGGTGCGGGGCTGATCTTCAAGGGCTCGTTCGACAAGGCCAACCGCACCTCGCTCTCCGGCAAGCGCGGTCTGGGGATCGACGAGGGGCTCAAGGTGCTGCAATCGGTCAAGGATACACTTGGCTTGCCCGTGCTCACCGACATCCACACCGCCGATCAATGCGCGCCCGTGGCCGAAGTGGTCGATGTGCTGCAAATCCCCGCGTTTCTCTGCCGCCAGACCGACCTGCTGATCGCGGCGGGCGAAACGGGGGCCGTGATCAACGTCAAGAAGGGGCAGTTTCTTGCGCCCTGGGACATGCCCAATGTGATCTCGAAGATCGAGAGCACCGGCAATACCCGCATCCTTCTGACCGAGCGCGGCACGTCATTTGGCTACAATACGCTGGTCGCCGACATGCGCAGCCTGCCGCAGATGGCCGCGACCGGCTATCCGGTGGTGATGGACGCCACCCATTCGGTGCAGCAGCCCGGCGGGCGCGGCGGCAGCAGCGGCGGGCAGCGTGAATTCGCCCCCGTGATGGCGCGCGCCGCCGTGGCGCTTGGCGTGGCCTGCGTGTTCATCGAGACGCACGAAGATCCTGATAACGCGCCCTCCGACGGGCCCAACATGATTCCGCTCGCGCAGATGCCGGACCTGATCGACACGCTGATGCAGTTCGATCGTCTGGCCAAGGCCCATCCGATCATTCTCTGACCCGAAAGTTTTTTTATGCCCAAACCGATTTCGATCATCACGCCCAACACCTGGGAGTTCCTGCGCGACGCGATGATCGAGCCGACCGGGTTTCGCGAATACGATGCGCGCTGGAAATATCCCGATGCGATCAACCTGCCGGGGATCACCGCGCTCGGCCTCGGCCTTGGCACGCAGATCCACGCGCGCGGGATCGCGCCGGTGATCGCGGTCGGCAATGATTACCGCGACTATTCGCTCAGCATCAAGAATGCCCTCATCCTCGGGCTGATGCAGGCGGGTATTCGGGTCAAGGATATCGGCCCCGCTCTCAGTCCGATGGCCTATTTCGCGCAGTTTCACCTCGATGTGCCTGCCGTGGCGATGGTCACGGCCTCGCACAATCCCAATGGCTGGACCGGGGTCAAGATGGGGTTCGAGCGTCCGTTGACTCATGGCCCCGACGAGATGGCGGAACTCCGCGACATCGTGCTCGAAGGACGCGGCCAGCCGCGCCCCGGCGGTGCCTACGAATTCGTCCCCGGCGTGCGAGAGGCCTATCTCGACGATCTGGTCGGCGATTTCCGCATGACGCGAAAGCTGCGCGTGGTCTGCGCCACCGGCAACGGCACCGCCTCGGCCTTTGCGCCGGAGCTCTTCGAGCGCATCGGCGTCGAGGTGATTGCGTCCCACAACCGTCTTGACTACACCTTCCCGCATTACAACCCCAACCCCGAAGCCATGGAAATGCTGCACGACATGGCCGACACCGTGCGCGCCACGGGGGCCGATTTCGCGCTTGGCTTCGACGGGGACGGCGATCGCTGCGGCGTCGTGGATGACGAGGGCGAGGAGGTTTTCGCTGACAAGGTGGGCGTCATCATGGCGCGCGACCTATCGAAGATTTACCCCAATGCGACCTTCGTGGCGGATGTGAAATCCACCGGGCTCTTCGCCTCGGATCCAGAACTCATCAAGAATGGTGTGATCGCCGACTACTGGAAAACCGGCCATAGCCATATGAAACGGCGCGTGAAGGAACTGGGCGCGCTGGCGGGGTTCGAGAAGTCGGGGCATTACTTCCTCGCCGAACCGATCGGGCGCGGCTATGATTGCGGGATGCGCGTGGCCGTCGAAATCTGCAAGCTGATGGACCGCAATCCCGGTCTTTCCATGTCGGACCTGCGCCGCGCGCTGCCGCAGACCTGGGGCACACCGACGATGTCGCCCTGGTGCGCCGATACCGAGAAATATCAGGTGCTGGACCGGATCGTGGCGCGGCTTGTGGCGAGACAGGAGGCGGGCGAACCGCTTGCCGGGCGGGCCATCAAGGAGGTGGTGACCGTCAACGGCGCCCGCGTCATTCTCGACAACGGCTCGTGGGGCCTTGTGCGGGCGTCGTCGAACACGCCCAATCTGGTTGTGGTCTGCGAAAGCAGCGCAAGCGAAGCCGAAATGCGCGCGATCTTCGCCGATCTCGATGGGGTCATCCGCACCGAACCGGCGGTGGGGGAGTATGACCAGACGATCTGAGACGGGCGACGCGTTTCAACCGTTCTCGCGCAGAATCCCCCCCGCGAGGTAGAGCGAGCCGCAGATCAGGATGCGTGCATGCGGGCTATGCGCCGCGATCCGCTGCACGGCGGCAAGTGCGGTTCCGGCGGTGTGGGCCTCCAACGCGACAGCGCGGGCGGCTTGGGCCGTGGCCTCGGCGGGCAGGGTTGCGGCCTCGCCGGGGATGGAGACGGCGGTGAGGCTCAGGGCCTGTGCCGCCAGCGGCGCGAGATACCCCGCGATATCCTTGGTGTTGAGCATCCCGCAGACAAGATGGGTGGGCCGGGGCGGCAGCGTCGCCAGATGCTGCGCCAGTGCCAGACCGGCGGCGGGGTTGTGGCCCCCGTCAAGCCAGATTTCCGCCTGCGGCGCGGCCTCGGGGATGGGGCCTTGGGTCAGGCGCTGCATCCGCGCGGGCCAGTGGGCGCGCGTCACCGCCCCCTCAAGCGCCGCCGCGCCGCGCCCGAGCGCGCGCAGCGCGGCAATCGCGGCCCCGGCATTGTCGCGCTGATGCGCGCCGGGCAGGTTCGGAAGCGGCAGATCGCAAAGCCCGCTCTCGTCCTGAAAGACCAGCCGCCCGCGTTCCTCCCAGACATGCCAGTGCTGACCTTGGGCGATGAGCGGCGCGCCAAGCCGCGCGGCCTCTGCCTCGATCACGGCCATTGCCGCCTCTTCCTGCGGGCCGACGATGCACGGCACGCGGCGCTTGATGATCCCGGCCTTCTCGCCCGCGATTTTCGCGAGCGTATCGCCAAGATAGGCCTCGTGATCCATCGACACCGGCGTGATGATCGTGAGCGCGGGGCGCCCGATAACATTGGTTGCGTCAAGCCGCCCGCCAAGCCCGACCTCGAGCAGGGTATAGTCGGCGGGCACGCGGGACATGGCCAGAAGGGCCGCGCAGGTGGTGATCTCGAAATAGGTGATGGGCGCGCCGCCGTTGGCGACATAGCATTCGTCGAGCAGCGCGGTCAGGTGATCCTCGGCGATGAGCGCGCCCGCAAGCCGGATACGCTCGTGAAACCGCGCGAGATGCGGCGAGGTATAGGCGTGCACGCGCGCGCCTTCGGCCTCCAGCCCCGCGCGGATCATCGCCTGCGTGCTGCCCTTGCCATTGGTGCCCGCGATATGGATCACTGGCGGCAGCGTCTCCTGCGGGTTGCCGAGCGCGTCCAGAAGCCGCCACACCCGGTCAAGCGTGAGGTCGATGATCTTGGGGTGCAGCGCCATCATCCGCGCAAGGATGACGTCCGATCCGGGCGCGGTCATTTCTTGGGCGCGTCCTGCGTTGCGCCCGCGTCGGGCGCGGGCAGGTCGCCCTTGACCGCAGGCGGCAGCCCCATGAGCATCCGTGTGATGGTGACAAGCTCCTCGCGCAGCGCCGTGCGCGGTGTCACCCGGTCAAGCATCCCATGCTCCAACAGGTATTCGGCGCGCTGAAAGCCCTCGGGCAGCTTCTCGCGGATGGTCTGCTCGATCACGCGCGGCCCGGCAAAGCAGATCAGCGCGCCGGGTTCCGCAATCTGCACATCGCCCAGCATGGCATAGGACGCGGTGACCCCGCCGGTGGTGGGATGGGTGAGCACCACGATATAAGGCAGCCGCGCCTCGCGCAGCATCTGCACCGCGACGGTGGTGCGCGGCATCTGCATGAGCGACAGGATCCCTTCCTGCATGCGGGCGCCACCTGCGGCCGAAAACAGGATCAGCGGGCGCTTGAGCCGCACCGCCGTTTCGGCAGCGGCGATGATCGCATTGCCCACATACATGCCCATGGAGCCCGCCATGAAGCTGAAATCCTGCGCGGCGGCGACGATGGGCGTGCGCCCCATCTCGCCCGTGGCCACAAGCATCGCCTCTTTCTCGCCGGTCTCTTTCTGCGCCGCGCGCAGCCGGTCGGGGTATTTCTTCTGGTCGCGGAAGTGCAGCGGATCGGGGGTGGGCGCGGGCACCTCGATTTCCGAGAAGATACCCCCGTCGAACAGCGCCTCGAACCGCACGCGGGGCGAGATCGCCATATGGTGACCGCATTGGGTGCAGACGTTGAGATTGCCGGACAACTCGCGGTGGAACAGCATCGTGCCGCAGTCATCGCATTTGGACCAGAGGTTTTCGGGGATCTCGCGGCGCGAGAAGATCGAGTTGATGCGCGGGCGCACGTAATTGGTGATCCAGTTCATCGCGGGCCGGTCCCTGTCTCTTGGTCTTTGGGAGTCACTTAAGCGGGGCGCGCTGCAAATGCAATCAGCCGCGCAGGGCAAGCCGGATCGCCAGCCAGCCGCACAGCAGGATCAGCAGATCGGCGGGCATCATCGCCATGAGTGCCGCGCTGTCGCTTAGCTCGAACGGATAGACATAGAGTGCCAGCCCGTCGAATTGCCCCTTGGGCGCAGCAAAAAGGATCGCCGCGAAATTGTTGAGGAAATGCAGCGCCGTGGCTGGGCCAAGCGTGCCGAAGCGTGCGGTGAGATCGGCGGCGGCAAGACCGAAGAGCGTGGCCCACCCCGCCACCAGCCAGGCCATCTCGTCATGGGTCCCGAAATCGAGATGCAGAAGGCCGAAGGCCGCCGAGGGCAGCGCCAGCCAGACTAGCGGCGAGGCAAAGCGCGCGGCAAGCTGGCTCTGGAAGTAGCCGCGAAACAGCACCTCCTCGGCGAGGACCTGGATGAAAAGCGCGCCAAGTGCCAACGGCAGGAACGCAAGCCATGTGCCCGCGGCGAGGTTGCGCACGGGGGCAAAGCCCTCTGGCAGCGGCAGAACCAACAGCACCGCATAAAGCAGCGCCACCGCCACCAATGCGCGCCGGAACTGGCCAAGGGCGCGCGGCAGTGGCCCGACCAGGGTAAGAAATCCGCGTCTGTGAACTGTCCGAAGGCTGACCGCGAGCGCGGCGATGAGCAGCGCGAAGGTCAGGAGGTTGATGAGCACCCCCGCGGGCGTGGTCGCCGCCGCAATGCCAGGTGCCACCCCGGCCCAGCCCTCGGGGCCGAACAGCAGGGGCAAGGCATGGGAATAGCCGACGCTCAGCGCGAGAAACACCGCCACGGTCATCAGGCTGCCCGCCGCGAGGCGGCGCAGCGAACCGGTCGCGCGGGCCGGCGCAACGAGGGTCTCATGGGCGGCGTATTGCATGGCCGTGACGCTAGCCGCCCGCGCACGCGCATGCAATCGGCTTGCCCCGCCCGCGTCGCTGGCCTAGACCGAAATCAGCAAATTTCGGGAGGCCCCTCATGACCAGGATCGACAAAGCCAGACTGCCCAGCCGTTATGTGACCGAAGGGCCGGAGCGTGCGCCGCACCGCTCCTATTACTATGCCATGGGCATGACCGAGGCTGAGATCCATCAGCCGCTGGTTGGTGTGGCGACCTGCTGGAACGAGGCGGCACCCTGCAATATCGCTCTCAGCCGTCAGGCGCAGGCCGTGAAGGGCGGCGTCAAGGAGGCGCATGGCACCCCGCGCGAGTTCACCACCATCACCGTCACCGACGGTATCGCAATGGGCCATGAGGGAATGCGGTCCTCGCTGGCCTCGCGCGAGGCGATCGCGGATTCGGTCGAACTGACGATGCGCGGGCATTGCTACGATGCGCTTGTCGGGCTGGCGGGCTGTGACAAGTCCTTGCCGGGGATGATGATGGCGATGGTACGGCTCAACGTGCCTTCGGTCTTCATCTATGGCGGCTCGATCCTGCCGGGCAAGGCGCCGCAGATCGCCGAGATCCCCGAGGAATTCCGCACCCGTGACCTGACCGTGCAAGACATGTTCGAGGCCGTGGGCTGGAACCAGAACGGCACCATGTCCGACAAGGCGCTCGATGCGTTGGAGCGCGTGGCCTGCCCCTCGGCGGGGGCCTGCGGCGGGCAGTTCACCGCCAATACCATGGCCTGTGTGAGTGAGGCGATTGGTCTCGCGCTGATGAATTCGTCGGGCATGCCCGCCCCTTACGAGAGCCGCGACCAATATGCCGAGGCCTCTGGCCGTGCCGTCATGGAGCTTCTGGAGAAGAACATCCGTGCCCGCGATGTGGTCACGCTCAAGAGCTTGCAGAACGCCGCGCGCGTGGTGGCCTGCACCGGTGGCAGCACCAATGCCGGGCTGCACCTGCCGGCGATTGCCCATGAGGCGGGGATTGATTTCTTCCTCGAGGATGTGTGCGACATTTTCCGCGACACGCCCTATTTCGTCGATCTCAAGCCGGGCGGGGCCTATGTGGCCAAGGACCTCTATGATGCTGGTGGCATTCCTGTCGTGATGAAGGAATTGCGCAAGGCGGGGCTCATCCATGAGGACTGCATGACCGCAAGCGGACGGGTCATTGGCGAGGAACTGGACCTGATCGAGCGCGAGGCCGATGGCAAGGTGATATATCCGATCGAGACGCCGATCACCAAGACCGGCGGCGTCGTCGGCCTCAAGGGCAATCTTGCGCCAGACGGGGCCATCGTCAAGGTTGCCGGGATCGCGCCCGAGCATCAGGTCTTTACCGGCCCGGCCCGTGTGTTCGAATGCGAGGAAGACGCGTTCGAGGCGGTGAAGGCGCGGCAATACAAGGAGGGCGAGGTGATCGTCATCCGCAACGAGGGTCCTGCGGGCGGCCCCGGAATGCGCGAGATGTTGTCGACCACCGCTGCGCTCTCGGGGCAGGGCATGGGCAAGAAGGTCGCGCTGATCACCGATGGGCGGTTCTCGGGGGCGACTCGCGGCTTTTGCGTCGGCCATGTCGGGCCGGAAGCGGCGCAGGGCGGGCCGATCGCGCTCATTCGGTCCGGCGATGTCATCACCATCGATGCGGTGAACGGCACGCTGTCGGTGGATCTCAGCGACGCGGAACTGGCGACGCGGCGCGAGGCATGGGCTGGTCCGCGCGAGACGCTGTATGCGTCGGGCGCCTTGTGGAAATACGCGCAGCTTGTCGGGCCGACCCATGAGGGCGCGGTCACCCATCCGGGGGCCAAGGCCGAGCGGCATGTCTATATGGACCTCTGAGGTCCGGGCGGCGCTGGCGACTTTGGTGGCCTTGCCGTTGGCGGGATGCCTTGCCGCTGTCGATGCGGGGCCGAAACCGGCCGTCCGGAATGTGGCACTCGACGGTGGGGCGGTCATTCTGAGCGCGCCGCGCGGGTATTGCGTGGACCCGGACAGTATGCGTCGCTCGTCGGGTCGCGTCGCGCTTCTGGCGTCGTGCGAGCGTCTGACGGGCGCGCCGGGCATCGCCGTGGCCCCGGCGGTGATGACGGTTTCGGTCGTGCCGCAAGGGGATGCGCCCGCGCCGTCGCCCGAAGGGCTTGCCCGTGCCGTGGCACCTGCGCGCACCGGCGCTGGCGGCACGGAGGCGGATCTGGCCTATGTGCAGGTGATGATCGGCGGCGAGGCGGTGCTGCCCGGGGGCGATCCGCGTCATTGGCGGGGGGCACGCAGGGTGGCGGGGCACCTTGCGGGGCTGGCCGTCTATGCGCCCGAGGGCAGTCCGCTTGCTGGTCCCGACGGGCGCCGTTTGCTGCGGGAACTGGCCGGGGGCCTGCGCGCTGGCACGGGTGCGCCGGTCAATCGCGCGGGCGGATCACCCGCCGGATTGTTTCCTGTTTCGAATTAATGCTATGGCAAGGCAGGTGATGGTAACGTGCCGGTCTCCGCGCGCGGGGGTCTGGCCAAGGATGCGCTCTGCATGAAACTACTCGATCTGGCCCTGCATCGCCGGATGATGCGCAACTGGCGCAAGGCGGCGCTCAACGCCCCGGCGATGAAGCTGAGCGAGCTGCGCTACTTGCGTTCGCAGGGGCGCCAAATCAACCATTATCTTGGTGAGGCGCTGGCCGTGGCCGAAAGCCGGCTGGCGCTGCCGGTTGTCGGCTCGTCGGCATTTCCGCGCCCCCATGGCACCGATTGGGCCTGGCGCCCCGAGATATGGCGGCTGCCGTTGCCCGCGCCGGGTATGGCGTCGGTGCCGTCAAAGACCATGTTCGGGCGCGAGGTGACATTGTTTCACGATTGCGCCCGGTCCGAGTTGTCGCTGCGGCAGTTGCGCAACAGCCGCGAGGCGGATCTTGCGCCATATGGGGTCAGGATGGATGTGTTCGCCTTCGACGGCTCGTTCCTGTCGCTGGTCATCGAACTGCCGCGCGAGGCCACCGAGGGGCTGACGCGGCAGCACCTGATCAGGCTCGATACCATTGTGGAGCTGGAGAAACCGCTGGAAATCTTCGCGCGGCTGAATGTCCGCCACGGACCGAACACCGAACAGATCGTCCGTGAATTGCCGCTCAACGAGGAGCAGATCATGGTCGAGTTCGATCTGGCCTATTCCAACATCAACGAAAAGCGGATCGAGCGGGGCTGGATTGATCTGATCTTCGAGAATCCGCAGATGAGCCAGGTGATCCTGCGCGATGTGACCTTGAGCCGCCGCCCGCGCGCGGCACTCTGAAAGGGGGATGGGATGAGCGAGTTGAAACTGGTCAAGACCCGGCTTTTCGAAGGCGTGTGGGAGGGGGTGCTGTCGGGCGAGGTCATGGGCGCGCCCGAGATCGAGGTCACGCATCTGCAAACCACCGTGCCGGGTGTGGAGGTGATCGCGCGCCCCGAGGGCGATTGGGTGGTGCGTGTGCCGGTCCCGGCGGAGAAAATCGCGGACGGGGTGCAGACCTTTGTCATCCGCGACCGCCGCAGCGGCGACACGCTCGACAGCTTCACCCTTCTGGCGGGCGATGCGCTCAGTTTTGACATCCGCGCCGAAATGGCCCTCCTGCGCGAGGAACTGGATCTGCTCAAACGCGCCTTCCGGCGGCATTGCCTCGACACGATGTGAGGCTCGGCGCCGGAATTTTCAAAAAATTCCGATCAAGAAAGTTTTGAACTTTCTTGGCACCGCCTCTTGCCGGGGGCTTTCCTCAAAACAGGCTTCCCTGTCCCTTTGGCGGCTCTTTCGCTCGGGCCAGGGGTCTGGGCTGAGCAGCCTGTTTTTCCCCGAGCGCCAATACCCCATCGACGAACTCGATGTCCAGCGCCTCTGCCGCTTCTGCCGCCCTGCGCGTCGTCACCAGCGTCCCGCCTGTGCGCACCACCGCATAGCCGCGCGCCAGCGTGGCGCGATAGCCCAGCGTCTCGCGCAGCCTCTCAAGCGCCGATAGCCGGTCGCGGCGCGTGGCCAGATCGCGCTCTGCGGCCTCGGCAAAGCGCAGCGAGAGCCGGTCGATGTCGCGCCGCTTCTGCGCGATCTCGCGCCCGAGCGCATGGGTGTTGAGCCGCGCTGCCGTCGCCGTCAGCCGCCGCCGCTCCCCCTCCACCGCGCGCCGCAAGAGCGCCGGCCGCAGCACGCCCGCGCTCTCCGACAGGCGGACACGCCGGATCTGGACCGAGCGCGTCAGCGCGGCCGGCAGCCGTTCGCCCCAGGAATCGAGCCGTTGCCGCGCGCCATCGAGCAAGGTCTCGGGGCGCGGCAGGGCGCGCGACAGATCGCGCAGTCGCTGGCCGCGCAGCGCGATGGCTTGTCCCTGCGCGTGTGCCAGCCGCGCACCCTGCCCCTCCAGCCAGCCCAACAGGTCGAGCCGCACCGGCACCGCGAGTTCCGCCGCCGCCGTGGGCGTCGGTGCGCGCTTGTCGGCGGCATGGTCGATCAGCGTCGTGTCGGTCTCGTGGCCAACGGCGGAGATCAGCGGAATCGCGCTCTCGGCTGCCGCGCGCACGACGATTTCCTCGTTGAATCCCCACAGATCCTCGACCGAGCCACCGCCGCGCGCCACGATGATCAGATCAGGACGCGGCAACACGCCGCCCGGCTCGAGACGGTTGAAACCCCGGATCGCACGCGCCACCTCCGCCGCGCAAGTCTGTCCCTGCACCGCAACCGGCCACACCAGCACCTTGCGCGGAAACCGCTCGCGCAACCGGTGCAGGATATCGCGGATCACCGCGCCGGAGGGCGAGGTCACCACCCCGATCACGTCGGGCAGATAGGGCAGCGGCTTCTTGCGCGCGGTCTCGAACAGCCCCTCGGCGGCGAGCATCGCGCGGCGCTTTTCCAGCATCGCCATGAGCGCGCCCGCACCCGCGGGCACCATGTCCTCGATGATGATCTGATAGCGCGACTGGCCGGGAAAGGTGGTGAGCCGCCCTGTGACGATCACCTCCATGCCCTCTTCCGGCTCGACCGCGAGGCGCGTGGCCACGCCTTTCCAGACGATCCCGGACAGCACGGCACGATCGTCCTTGAGGTCGAGATAGACATGCCCCGAGCGCGGCCGCGAGATGCGCCCCAATTCGCCGCGCACGCGCACGCGGGCAAACTCGCCCTCGATCACGCGCTTGACCGCGCCGGAAATCTCCGAGACAGACAGCGCCGGTGCATTGCCCCCTGCGCTCTCCTCTTCGATCAGATCCGACATGCGCGCTTCCCTGTCTTGTGTCCCTTGGCCCCTGACCCTAGAACGCGACACAGCCGAGGCCAAGGGAGCGTGTGCCATGAACATCCTCATTCTGGGCGGGGGGGGCCGCGAACACGCGCTCGCCTGGGCCGTGTTGCAGAATCCGAAATGCGACAGGCTGATCGTGGCACCGGGCAATGCCGGGATCGCGCAGATCGCCGAATGTGCGGCGCTCGACATCCTCGATGGCGGCGCGGTGGCGGGTTTCTGCGAGGAAGAGGCGATTGATTTCGTGATCATCGGCCCCGAGGCCCCGCTTGCGGCGGGCGTCGCGGACCGGCTGCGCGAGGCGGGCATCGCTGTCTTTGGCCCCTCGCAGGCGGCGGCGCGGCTGGAGGCCTCGAAAAGCTTTACCAAGGCGATCTGCGACGCGGCGGGTGCGCCGACAGCCGCGTATCGGCATTTCTCCGACGCGCAGGCGGCGCGCGCCCATGTGCGTGCGCAGGGTGCGCCGATCGTGGTCAAGGCCGACGGGCTGGCCGCCGGCAAGGGCGTGATCGTGGCCGAGACCGAGGATCAGGCGCTTGCCGCCATTGACGAGATGTTCGGTGGCAGTTTCGGCGCGGCGGGGGCCGAGGTGGTGATCGAGGCGTTCATGACCGGCGAAGAGGCGTCGTTCTTTGTGCTCTGCGATGGTGAGACGGCGCTGCCCATCGGCACCGCGCAGGACCACAAGCGCGTGGGCGAGGGCGATACCGGCCCCAATACGGGCGGCATGGGTGCCTATTCCCCGGCCCCGGTGATGACGCAGGCGGTCACGGAGCGCGCGCTCGACGAGATCGTGCGCCCGGTTCTCTCGGAGATGGTGCGGCGCGGCACGCCCTATAGCGGCGTGCTTTTCGTCGGGCTGATGATCGAGGGGGGCGCGCCCCGGCTGGTAGAGTTCAACGTGCGGTTCGGCGATCCGGAATGTCAGGCGCTGATGATGCGGCTGGGCGGTCAGGCGCTCGACCTGATGCAAGCCACGGCCGAGGGGCGGCTTGGGGAAATGACGGTCAATTGGGCCGAGGATCATGCGATCTGCGTGGTGATGGCGGCAACGGGCTATCCGGGCGATTACCAGAAGGGGGGCGTCATCGGCGGGATCGAGGATTGCCCAGAGGACAGTTTCCATCAGGTGTTCCACGCGGGCACCGCACGGCGCGACGGGCGGTTCGTGGCCAATGGCGGGCGGGTTCTGGGGGTGACGGCGCGCGGCTCGTCGCTCCGCGAGGCGGCTGACCGCGCCTATGGCATGGTGGATCGGATCGACTGGCCCGATGGTTTCTGCCGTCGTGATATCGGCTGGCGCGCTCTCTGAGCACCGCGCTCAGGCGGGATGCCCTGCGGCGCGTCGCCCCCTGTCACACGAGCGCCCGATCACGTCAGGCCCACCCTTGCGCGGATGGCCGGATCGCGCAGCGAAATTTCCTGCCCGAGAAACGCATCCGCTTGCCGCCCGCACATCCACAAGAGCGCCTTTGCGGGCCAGTCTGCCGGGATATGGTCGGACCAGTCCAATTGGCTGATGGCATTGACGCCGCTGGCCTTGATCTCGCGCTGCATGTCGGTGGCGACCGTGCCGGGCGAGAGGCCCATGACGCGCACGCCCGCGGGCCGCGCCTCCAGGTCGGCGCTGCGGGTCAGCATGGCCGCCCCCGCCTTGGAGGCGCAATAGGCGCTCCAGCCTTCAAGCGCGTTATGCGCGGCCCCCGAACTCACCGTCAGGATCGTGCCCGCCCCGCGCGCGATCATGCCGGGCAGGGCGGCGCGCATCCCGTTGAACACGCCCTTGAGGTTGACGTCGATGGTGTGGCCCCACGCCTCTGGATCGGCCTCGGAGAGCGTGGCGATGGGGGCGATGACGCCGGCGTTGTTGATCAGCACGTCAAGCTGGCCAAAGGCCGTGTGACAGGCCTCGACCGCCGCCGCCATTTCCCAGAACCGGCTCACGTCGCAGGGGATGGCAATGGCGCTTGGCCCGATCTCGCCTGCAAGCTCTGCTATGGCCTCGCCGTTGCGCGCAACAAGCGCCACATTCGCGCCCGCCGCCGCAAAGACGCGGGCCGATTCGGCCCCGATTCCCTTGCTCGCGCCGGTGATCAGAACGCATTTCCCGGTCATGTTCATGCTGCATCCTCCCCTTGTCCGATCCAGTCCTAACCGGCAAAATTGGCAAATTCCAGCCGTGTCATGCCTTGACCGCGCCGCTTGCAGGCCCGAAGTTGGAGCAAAGATTTTACCTGAAAGGTTTCAAAATGCGCCGTCTGTCCACGTCCACGTCCGCCTCGGCCTCCGCCCTCGTTCTCGGCCTTCTGGCCGGGGGTGCCCATGCCGATGTCACTGCCGAGGACATCTGGCGCGACTGGCAGGCCTATCTGACGGGGTTCGGTTATGAGATGACGGGCACCCCGCAGCGAAGCGCGGGCCGGATCGTCATTCCCGATCTTGGGCTGGCGCAGGATATCCCCGACGAGGGCGGGCGCATCGAGATGCGCTTGGGCCGGATCGAGCTTGCCGAGCGCGGCGATGGCACCGTGGCGGTGATCTACCCCGAGACCATGCCCATGGCGCTTGCCTTCATGCCCGACGGGGAAGATGCGATCACGGCGATCCTGACGCTTGCTCATTCGGGGCTGGAGATCACGGCCTCGGGCACGCCCGAGGCGCTGCGCTATGTCTATTCCGCCGATGAACTGAGCCTTGCACTGGGCGAGGTGACCATCGGTGGCGAGCCACAGGACTCGCTCGAGGGCATGTTGAGCCTCACCGGAATTGCAGGGACGAGCGTGATGCAGCCCGACGGCACGGCGCGGCAGTTGGTGCAGGATATGACCTCGGGCCCGGTGCGGTATGCGCTGCGCTTCGATCTGCCCGAAGAGAGCAATGCGTTCGACTACTCAGGCAATGCCGAGACGATGAGCTATGACACGCGGATGCGCCTGCCCGACGGGATCGACATGGCGCGGATGGGCGAGGCGCTCAACGACGGGCTCGAGATCGAGGGCCGGATGCGGCTTGGCGCGGGCGAGGGGCGATACCTCGTGACCGAGGCGGGAGAGACAACACGCGTCGCCTCGCAAAGCGCGCGCACCACGCTTGATTTCGCGCTGTCCGCCGAGGGCGTGACCTATGGCGGCGAGGTCGCCGAGATGCAGACCGAGATGGAGGTGCCGATGCTGCCGATGCCGCTGTCCTATGAGGCCGCGCGCATGGCGGGCAAGTTCACCATGCCGATGACCCCCGGCGAGACGCCGAGCGATTTCGGTCTGCTCCTCGATCTGGGTGCGATGAAACTCTCCGAGTCGATCTGGGCGCTGTTCGATCCCGGTTCCAGCCTGCCGCGCGATCCGATGAATATCTTGATCGACCTGTCGGGCAAGGGGCGGTTGACGGTCGATCTCTTCGACCCCGAGAAGATGGCCGCGCTCGATGCCTCTGGCGAGGCCCCCGGCGAGATCGAGCGGCTTGACCTCAACCGCTTGCTGATTTCCGCCGCGGGGGCCAAGCTTACCGGTTCGGGCGGGGTCGATATCGACCGTGCCGACGGGATGGAGATGCCGCCCGCCGAGGGTGCGGTCGATCTGCGGCTCGAGGGGGGCAATGCGCTTCTGGAACGTCTTGTGGCCATGGGGATCGTGTCGCAGGATCAGGCGCTGATGGTGGGCATGATGGCGGGCATGTTCGCGCAGGCCGCCGAGGGCGAGGACACGCTCACCTCGCGGGTGGAGGTCAAGAAGGACGGCTCTTTGACGGTGAACGGGCAGAAGCTGCGCTGACGCCTTGCGCGCAGGGGCGGTGCGGTCTACCTGCAATGTCATGTGCAGGAGAGGCCGATGCCGCAACCGCTTGAAGACCTGACCGCCGCCCTGATCGCCGCCGCGCGCCGCGCCGGGGCAGAGGATGCCGATGCCATGGCCGTGCGGGGCCGGTCGGTGATGGTCGACATGCGCGGCGGCACGCTGGAGCAGGCAGAGCGCGCCGAGGGGGTGGATATCGGGTTGCGCGTGCTCATCGGCGGGCGTCAGGCCAGTGTCTCGGCCTCCGACACGGCGCCCGACACCATCGCCACGCTGGCCGAACGGGCCGTTGCCATGGCGCGCGAGGCCCCCGAGGACCCCTATGCCGGGCTGGCCGATCCGTCGCAACTGGCGCGGGTTTGGGATGTGGCGGCGCTGGAATTGTGTGACCCCGCGCCCGAGCCTGCACCCGAGACCCTGATGGCAATGGCCAAAACGGCGGAGGCGGCGGCGCTCGGGGTCGTGGGCGTCAGCCAGGTGCAATCGGCCTCGGCCTCCTATTCGTTGCGCGAGGTCCATCTGGCGGCGACGAACGGGTTTTCGGGGGGCTATGCGCGGTCCG
Organism: Alphaproteobacteria bacterium HGW-Alphaproteobacteria-1; assembly: GCA_002842985.1. Lineage (GTDB taxonomy): Bacteria > Pseudomonadota > Alphaproteobacteria > Rhodobacterales > Rhodobacteraceae > Roseovarius. The sequence continues at coordinate 6,892 of PHEQ01000009.1, read as the reverse complement.
ATTCGGGGGTTTCCTGCGTGGCGATTACCGGAACCGGGACGGGGATGGAGCGCGATTACGATGGCGATTCCCGCGTCTTTGCCGCCGATCTGCGCGCGCCCGAGGAGATCGGGCAGCGCGCGGGCGCGCGGGCCGTGGAACGCCTTGGCGCACGCAAGCCACCGACGGGGACATATCCGGTGCTCTACGACGAGCGGGTGGCCGCGTCGCTGATCGGGCACCTTCTGGCAGCGGCGTCGGGCAGCGCCGTGGCCCGCGGCGCCTCGTGGCTGCGCGACAGTCTGGGCAAGGCGGTGCTTCCCGAAACGCTCGATCTGCTTGAGGATCCGCACCGTCCGCGGGTCACCGGATCGCGCGCCTTTGACGCCGAGGGGCTGCCCACAGCAAAGCGCCTCATCGTGGAGCGCGGCTTGCTGCGCAGCTACACGCTCGATCTGGCCAACGCGCGCAAGCTGGGGATGAGCCCCACCGGCAATGCCGCCCGGTCGGTTGGGGGCACGCCGTCCCCTTCGGTCTGGAACGTGGCGCTGACGCAAGGCGCGCAAAGCCGCGCCGATCTCATGCGCGAGATGGGCGCGGGCCTTTTGGTCACGTCGCTCATCGGGTCCACGATCAACCCCAATACCGGCGATTACTCGCGCGGGGCGGCGGGGTTCTGGATCGAGGGCGGCGAGATTGCCTATCCCGTGAACGAATGCACCATCGCCGGCAGCCTGCCCGAGATGCTGCGCCGGATCATCCCGGCCAATGACGCGCGGCCGCACCTGAGCCGTGTGGTGCCGTCGCTTCTGGTCGAGGGGCTGATGCTTGCCGGGGAGTGACCTTGCCCTTCTTGTCGCGGCGGCGCGCGAGGCAGGAGAGGTGGCGCGCGCCGCCCTCGCGCGCCCGCTTGACGTGATAGACAAGGCGGACGGCGCGGGGCCGGTGACGGCGGTCGATCTGGCCGTCAACGCACATCTGGCGACGCGGTTGCGGGGCGCGCGTCCCGGTTATGGCTGGCTCTCGGAGGAAACCGAGGACGATGCCGCGCGGCTGGGGGCCGAGCGGGTGTTCATCGTTGATCCCATCGACGGCACCCGCAGCCTGATCGAAGGGACCGATCTCTGGGCACATGCGCTGGCCGTGGCCGAGCGCGGCGTGGTGCGCGCCGCCGTCATCTACCTGCCGATGCGCGACAAGCTCTATGCCGCCGCCGCAGGGCAGGGGGCTACTCTCAACGGTGCGACCATTCGGGCAGGCGAGCGCCGCGCGCTTGTCGGGGCGACGGTTCTGGCGGCAAGTCCGGCGCTTGCGCCGGAACACTGGCAGGGCGGAAAGGTGCCGCTGATGCGGCGCGGCTTTCGTCCCTCGCTGGCCTATCGGCTGAGCCTTGTGGCCGAGGGGCGCTATGACGCGATGCTGACGCTGCGCCAGACATGGGAATGGGATGTGGCGGCGGGCGATCTGATCCTGCGCGAGGCGGGGGCGGCGACATCGGACCGTGCGGGGGGCGTGCTTCGCTTCAACAACCCGCATCCGCAGGTAGCGGGCGTGATCGCCGCCAACCCGGTGCTGCATGGCGCGTTGCGCGCGGCGCTGGCAGACTGAAATCCGCCTTGCGGCGGCGCGCGATCCGCGTCTAATGCGGGTTGAAATGTGATCAAAAGGCGGATCATGGCCCGTTCCGACAATCTGACCGGCGCGCTCCTGATGATGGGGTCGATGGCGGCGTTCACCTTCAACGACGCGATGATCAAGGGGTTGGCGGGCAGTCTGCCGGTGTTTCAGGTGATGTTCCTGCGCGGCATCCTGACGACGCTGATGGTTGCGGTGGTGGCGTGGTGGATGGGCGCGCTGGCGCGCCGCCTGCCGCGCGCCGACCTCTGGCCGGTGTTCTGGCGCATGGTGGGCGAGATCGGCTCGGCCTATTTTTTCGTCACCGCGCTCTTTCACATGCCGATCGCCAATATCAGCGCGATCATGCAGGCGCTGCCCCTGACGATCACCTTGGCCGCCGCGCTCTTTTTCCGCGAACCGGTGGGATGGCGGCGGATGGCCGCGATCCTTGTGGGGTTCATCGGCGTCATGCTGATCGTGCGCCCCGGCACCGACGGCTTCACCATCTACTCGGTCTACGGTCTGGCGGCGGTTGCCTTTGTCACGCTGCGCGATCTGGCGACTCGGCGGCTCTCGCGGGATGTGCCGTCGATGCTGGTGACGCTGATCACCTCGGCCTCGATAATGGCCGCCTTCGGGGTGGCCAGCCTGACCGAGCCATGGGTGCCGGTGGACGGGCGATCGGCGCTTTTGATCCTCGGGGCGGCGGTGATGATCATCGGCGGTTATCTGTGCTCCATCATGGTGATGCGGGTGGGGGAAATCTCGTTTGTCGCGCCGTTCCGTTACACCAGCCTGATCTGGGCGTTGATCCTCGGCTGGGTGGTGTTCGGCGACTGGCCGCAGACGATCACCCTGATCGGTGCGGCGATTGTCGTGGGATCCGGCCTTTTTACCCTCTACCGCGAGGCGCAGGTCAACCGGCGCGCGCGGATGGCGCGGCAAAGAGAGCTTTCACTCGGTCCTCGTCCACGTTGAAGTCGCGCAAGAAGCGCTCGCGCAGCGCGTCGTCGAGCGGCCTTAGGCCCTTGGGCGTCTGCGCCTCGCCGGTATCGTTGTCACCGTGATGCGCGCGCAGATACATCGGTGGGGCGGGATTGATCAGCGTCGGCATCTCGTGATGCAGCTTGTGATGGCCGAAATTCATCACCGTGCGCGGATCGCCGGGGCGAAACAGCATGGCAAGACCGCAGGCCCAGAAATGGCTGATCACTTCCTCGGCCTCGATCCCCTCTGCCGAGAGGCGAACCGAATAGCCGCGATTATAGTCAAAGGCCACATAGCGCCACTTGCGCCGCATCTTCGCCGTGGCGCGCGCAAACCAGCGCAAACCTTGCACAAAGCCAAGCGCGACCGCATCATCGTCGTCCAGCCGGAATTGCATCGATTCGGTCAGATCGTCCCCCAGCTCTTCCTTGATCGCCGCCTGCATCGCCACGCGGTGCCGCATCGGCGGGCAGGGCAGGATCCGGATCTGCGGAACAGCGGCGGTAATGTCTTGCAGACGGTCGCGCCAGTGCGGCGGCATGTTCTCGCCGGTGACGATCAGAAAGGTGAAATCGTCATCGCTCTGCGCGGCGACGGAGGGCAGGGTCAGCGCCTCGAAATGACGAAAGCGCAGCGCCATCCGCGCGGGATCGTAGAGATAGGCCTCGCGCGCCTCGACGGTTTCATGCATACGCTTGAAACCGCCGAGGGCGGGGTAGGAAAAACGGCAGATTCCGATCACGCGCATGGGCCGGGCCTTGGGCTGTGCGGGCCGACCTTCGCACCGGCAGCGGCTGTTGACAAGGCGCGCGACTCTGCCTATACGCGCCCCATCCATGGCCGGGGTCCGCCTCGCGCCTGATCCAGAACTTGAGTGGTCAAGATCCGGGCCGTGCGCCCCGATCCTCTGGAAACCCGCCGCGTCGCACCTGCTATCGGGGGTGCGGGTGCGGCATTTGCGTATTGCGGACGCGCGATTCGCTTTCGATGAACCGCAGGGGCAGGCCCTTGCAGACACATGTGTTGAGAGACGGGGAAAGAACCGGAATGCCAACGATCCAACAGCTGATCCGCAAGCCGCGGCAGCCGAAAGTCCGCACCACGAAGTCGCAGCACCTTCAGGGCTGCCCGCAGAAACGTGGCGTTTGCACGCGCGTCTATACCACGACGCCGAAAAAGCCGAACTCGGCCATGCGCAAGGTCGCCAAGGTGCGCCTGACCAATGGCTTCGAGGTCATCAGCTATATCCCCGGCGAAAGCCACAACCTTCAGGAACACTCGGTGGTCCTGATTCGTGGCGGCCGTGTGAAAGACCTTCCCGGCGTGCGCTATCACATCCTGCGCGGTGTGCTCGACACGCAGGGCGTCAAGAACCGCAAGCAGCGCCGCTCCAAATATGGTGCCAAGCGTCCCAAGTGATGCCGTCTGGCGTCATCCCCGCATGGGCGGGGATCGCATTGGTTTGAGGTCCGAGGGCATGGCCCGAGGATGACAAGAGGAAAGAGAAACAGATGTCCCGTCGTCACGCCGCAGAAAAACGCGAAGTTCTCCCCGATGCCAAGTATGGCGACCGGGTCCTGACGAAATTCATGAACAACCTGATGGTCGACGGCAAGAAATCCGTCGCCGAAACCATAGTCTACAACGCGCTCGAGCGCGTGGAGAGCAAGATCAAGCGCGCGCCCGTCGAGGTGTTCCACGAGGCGCTCGACAACATCAAGCCCTCGGTCGAGGTTCGCTCGCGCCGCGTCGGCGGGGCGACCTATCAGGTGCCCGTCGAGGTCCGGGTTGAGCGCCGCGAGGCGCTGGCGATCCGCTGGCTTATCAATGCCTCGCGCGCCCGCAACGAAAAGACCATGGAAGAGCGCCTCGCAGGCGAGTTGCTCGATGCTGTTCAAAGCCGTGGATCGGCCGTGAAAAAGCGTGAAGACACCCACAAGATGGCCGACGCCAACAAAGCGTTCAGCCACTACCGCTGGTAACCCGAGAGAGGCATTTCATCATGGCACGCGATTATCCGCTTGAGCGCTACCGCAACTTCGGGATCATGGCCCATATCGACGCGGGCAAGACCACGACGACCGAGCGCATCCTGTTCTACACCGGCAAGTCCCACAAGATAGGCGAAGTCCATGACGGCGCCGCCACGATGGACTGGATGGAGCAGGAGCAGGAGCGCGGCATCACCATCACTTCGGCCGCGACCACGACTTTCTGGCAGCGTCAGGAAGACCCGAGCCTTGATAGCGTGTCAGATACCAAATACCGCTTCAACATCATCGACACCCCCGGCCACGTCGATTTCACCATCGAGGTTGAGCGTTCGCTTGCCGTTCTGGATGGTGCGATCTGTCTTTTGGACGGCAACGCCGGGGTTGAACCGCAGACCGAAACGGTCTGGCGTCAGGCCGACCGTTACAAGGTGCCGCGGCTTGTGTTCGTCAACAAGATGGACAAGATCGGTGCGGATTTCTTCAACTGCGTGAAGATGATCAAGGACCGCACCGGCGCAATCCCTGCGCCCATTGCCCTGCCGATCGGCGCCGAGGACAAGCTTGAGGGCATCATCGACCTGATCAAGATGGAAGAATGGGTCTGGAAGGGTGAGGATCTCGGCGCTTCCTGGGTCCGCCAGCCGATTCGTGACGATCTCAAGGATATCGCAGATGAGTGGCGTGCCAACCTGATCGAGGTCGCCGTCGAGATGGACGACGCCGCGATGGAGGCGTATCTCGAGGGTGAGGAGCCCGACGAGCCGACGCTGCGCGCGCTCATCCGCAAGGGCACGCTGTCGCTCAGCTTTGTGCCGGTGCTGGCCGGGTCGTCGTTCAAGAACAAGGGTGTGCAGCCGCTTCTCAACGCGGTGATCGACTTTCTGCCGTCGCCGCTCGATGTGCCGCCCTATATGGGCTTTTCCCCGGATGACGAGACCGAGACGCGCAACATCGCGCGCCATGCGGACGATTCCGAGCCGTTCTCGGCGCTGGCGTTCAAGATCATGAACGACCCGTTCGTGGGATCGCTCACCTTCACGCGCATCTATTCGGGCACGATGAAGAAGGGCGACGCGATGCTCAATGCCACCAAGGGCAAGAAAGAGCGTGTCGGCCGCATGATGATGATGCACGCGATCAACCGCGAAGAGATCGACGAGGCCTTTGCGGGCGACATCATCGCGCTTGCCGGTCTCAAGGAGACGACGACCGGCGACACGCTTTGCGATCCCGCCAAGCCCGTCGTGCTCGAGACCATGACCTTTCCCGAGCCGGTGATCGAGATCGCCGTCGAGCCCAAGACCAAGAACGATCAGGAAAAGATGGCCGCCGCCCTTGCGCGTCTGGCCGCCGAGGATCCGTCCTTCCGCGTCGAGACCGATATCGAATCGGGGCAGACCATCATGAAGGGCATGGGCGAACTGCATCTCGACATCCTGGTCGACCGCATGAAGCGCGAGTTCAAGGTCGAGGCCAATATCGGCGCGCCGCAAGTGGCCTATCGCGAGACCATCAGCCATGAGGTCGAGCATACCTATACCCACAAGAAACAGTCGGGCGGCTCAGGTCAGTTCGCCGAGGTCAAGCTTGTCATCACGCCGACAGAGCCGGGCGAAGGGTTCTCCTTCGAGAGCCGCATCGTCGGCGGGGCTGTGCCCAAGGAATACATTCCCGGCGTTGAAAAGGGCATCCGCTCGGTCATGGACAGCGGCCCGCTCGCGGGCTTCCCGGTGATCGACTTCAAGGTGGCGCTCATCGACGGCAAGTTCCACGATGTGGACAGTTCGGTCATGGCGTTCGAGATCGCCGGTCGGATGGGGATGCGCGAGGGCCTGCGCAAGGCCGGGGCCAAGCTGCTCGAGCCGATCATGAAGGTGGAGGTGGTGACGCCCGAGGAATATACCGGCGGCATCATCGGCGATCTCACCTCGCGGCGCGGGCAGGTTTCGGGGCAGGACACGCGCGGCAATGCCATTGCGATCAACGCCAACGTGCCGCTCGCCAACATGTTCGGCTATATCAACACGCTGCGCTCGATGTCCTCGGGACGCGCCCAGTTCACGATGCAGTTCTCGCATTACGAACCGGTGCCGCAGAACATCTCGGACGAGATCCAGAAGAAATTCGCCTGATCCGGGTGGCGGGGCAACCCCGCCCTACCCAAACCGTAGGGTGGGTCCCGGCCCACCATCCGCAAAGAAAAAGGAGCCAAGACCATGGCAAAGGAAAAGTTTGCACGTAACAAGCCGCATGTGAACATCGGCACGATCGGCCACGTTGACCACGGCAAGACGACGTTGACGGCGGCGATCACG
>PHEQ01000073.1 GCA_002842985.1 Alphaproteobacteria bacterium HGW-Alphaproteobacteria-1 | reverse complement strand
TGCCGTCTGCGCCTTGAGCGCCTCGACCTGTCCGACAAGGGCCTGTAGATGGGCGAAGGTGGCCGATAGGATCGCAATCGCCACCTCGGGCACGTCGCGGATCTCGCGCAGGAGAGCGCCCGCATCCACCTGAATGAGCGTGCAATCCGTCACCGCCTCGGCGGCGACGGGATAGGCGGCATGGCGCAGCGCCACCGCCTCGCCGAAACTGCGGCCACGGGTGAACACACCCACAACCGCCTCTGCCCCGTTGGGCGCGATGCGATAGAGCTTTACCCAGCCTTCGGCCACGATATAGATCGAGCGCGCAGGCTCGCCCTGCAAGAAGATCGTCGCCCCCCGGTCGAAGCGGCGCAAATGCGAGGCGGCAATCAGCTTCTCGGCCACCGGCTCGGGAACCGAGGCAAACAACAGCGATTGCCGCGCGATGTCGATGTAGTCCGCTTTCATGGCGATCGGCCCCGCTGTTTCGCACCCTGTGACAAGCGGCTTACCATGACCATTGATACCCACACGAGCCTTGACCTTCATCAAGTGTCACCGCGAGGGCCACGTTATGGTGACTCGGCACCACAACAAAGAGGCAACCCGACATGGGCCTGAACATTTTGGCGTTTCTCTGGTTTGCGGGCATGGCGGGCGCGGTGGCCTTTGCCGTGCGCGCGGGCGGTCAAAGGGGCGTGTTCCGGGGGATATGGGTTGTGCTTGCCTGCCTGGTGCTCTTGCAGATCATGCATTTTTCGGCAAACCACGCCTGCATGCCGGGCAATTGCGGGGATCTCGGCCTGTTGCTTGATCGAATCAGGATCACGCTTGGCGCGCTGACCCTCGCGGGCGGAGGTGCGGGGGTCGTGCTTGGTCTCTACGTCCTTGCGCCGCGTGGCGGCAGGGCCGGATCCTCCTGACGGAGAGGTTGCGCGATGCCGGGCCGCTGACGCATGTCGATTTCGCCGGTGACGAATCCGGGCAATGACCGTCCGCGGTCGCATCCAGTATTGGTCCGATTGCTTCTTTGCAGACTCGGGCCCCTCCCGACCGGGTGATGCGGCGACGATTGCCGCAGTCCGAATCGGGTGGTATGCACAAAACTGTGTCACACGGGATATCACATGTCTTGCAGGCGCGTCGGCGGTCGCGTTGGGGCCTTTGGCTCGGTCTTGGGCTTGTCCTGCTTTTGTCCGTCGGTGCCGGTGTTTACGGTCAGGCGACACGGGTGTTTCTGGGCGAAACGGCGAGCCGGGCCGACGGGACCTTGCAGCTTGCGACAACCGCGCTGGGGGGCTATCTTGAGCGCTTCGAACGGCTGCCGCCGCTTCTTGCGCGGCAAGTGGCAATCCGCAATCTGGCGGCGGCCCCGGACGATCCGGATGCCATAGACGCGGCCAACCTCTTCCTTCAGGAGGTGACCGAGGATCTTGGCGCGTCCGATATCTACTTCATGGACATGACCGGATTGACGCTTGCCGCCTCGAATTTTGCCCAGCCGCACAGTTTTGTTGGCGGCAACTTTGCGTTTCGGCCCTATTTCAGCGATGCGGTGGCCAGCGGCGCGGGCCGGTTCTATGCTTTGGGAACGACATCGCTCAAGCGCGGATATTATTTCGGAGCGCCGGTGAACGACGGCGACAAGGTTCTCGGCGTTGTCGCGCTCAAGATCGATGTCGATGCTGTCGAGGCGACCTGGACGGGGGCGGATTACCATGTGATCGTGGTCGACCCCCAGGGCGTCGCATTTCTGACAAGCAAGCCTGAATGGCGCTTTGGCCGCACCCGGCCCATGACCGCCGAGGGTCAGTCCGCGCTTGAGGCGACCCGCCGCTATGCGGATGCAACGCTGTTCGACATTCCGCTCGTGCGCGACCGGACCGGGGCCGGACATGTGCTCTGGCGGACCGGGGCACCGGGGCAGGAGGCACAGGAATATCTGGTGGCCGACTTGTCGATGCCCGAAGCCGACTGGACCATGATGGTGCTGCAAAGCACGGCGCCTGCCCGCGCGCAGGCCATGATCGTCACCTTGGGCAGCGTTCTGGCGTTGGCGCTTCTGGGCATGATCATCGCCGTCGTGCTGCAACGCCGGGCGCGGTTGCGCGATCTTCTGGTGATGCAGGCGGCGGCCCAGACCCAGCTTGAGACGCGGGTGGTGGAGCGCACGCGCGAACTGGCCGTGGTGAACGAGGCGCTTGGGGCCGAAGTGGCGGAACGGCGCCAGGCCGAGGCATCCTTGCGCCGCGCGCAGGATGATCTGGTGCAGGCGGCGAAAATGGCGGCCCTTGGTCAGATGTCCACGGCATTGGGCCACGAGGTGAACCAGCCGCTTGGGGCGCTGCGCAACTATGCCGAAAGCGCCGTCATGCTTCTGTCCAAGGACCGTCTGGCCGAGACGCAGACGGCGCTGGAGCGCATCCTCGCCATGACCGACCGGATCGCGGCTATTGCCAAGCGGCTGCATACGTTCGGCAGACGTCCCGGCGCACAGCTGGTTGCCGTCGATATCGGTGACACGGTCGAGGCGGCCCGCGAGATCGCGGGGCCCCGGCGTGGACATCGCCGCTGGTGTCGCGCCGGTCAGGGCGGGGCCGGTGCGCCTGCAACAGGTGCTGGTCAACCTTCTGACCAATGCCGCGGATGCCGTGGCCACGCGCGAGGATCGCCGGGTGCGTGTCAGCGCTCATACGGACGGCAACTCCGTCATCATGCGGGTCGAGGACAGCGGGCCGGGCGTTCCGCCTGAAATTGCGCCGCGCATTTTCGATCCGTTCTTCTCGACCAAGGGCGTCGGCAACGGTCTGGGACTTGGCCTGTCGATCACCTATAACATCGTCAAGGATTTCGACGGAGACATCACGCTTGTCGCGGGTGCCTTGGGCGGTGCGGCCTTCGAGGTCACGTTGCCCGCCGCACAGCCCCAGGCCGAGGCTGCGGCGTGACGGCGGGACGCCCGCCCGTGCATGTTCTCGTGGTCGATGACGATGTGGACCTGCGCGCCTCGACGGTGCAGGCGCTCGATCTTGCGGGGCATCAGGTGCAGGATGCGGCCTCGGCAGAGCGGGCGCTGGACTATGTAAGCTTTGGCTTTCCGGGCGTGATGCTGACCGATATCCGCATGCCGGGAATGGACGGACTGACCCTGATGAGCCGCGTGCACGAGATCGACCGGGAAATTCCGGTGATCCTCATGACCGGGCATGGCGATGTGCAACTGGCCGTGCGGGCGATGCGCGAGGGGGCGCATGACTTCATCGAAAAGCCGTTCTCGGCCAGCCAGATGACAGAGCTTGTCGCCCGCGCCGTGGATTTCCGGCGGCTGGTGCTGGAAAACCGGGTGCTTCGCGCGGCCGCCGGGCAGGCCGATGATCTGGAACAACGGCTTATCGGGCGCTCCAAGGCGATGATCGACCTGCGCCGACGGTTGCGCACCATCGGTCCTGCGGAAACGGATGTGCTCATCGTGGGCGAGACCGGGTCGGGCAAGGAGGTGGTTGCCCGCGCCCTGCACGACCTGTCGCCGCGGGCGCGCCATCCGCTGGTGGTGATCGACTGCGCCGCGATCCCGCCGCAACTGATGGAAAGCGAGTTGTTCGGCCATGAGCAGGGGGCCTTTGCCGGGGCGATGCGCGCGCGGGCTGGCAAGTTCGAACATGCGCGCGGCGGCACGGTGCTTCTTGACGATATCGCGGCCCTGCCTCCACCGCTTCAGGGCAAGCTTCTTCGGGTGATCGAGGATCGCGTGGTCAGCCGTTTGGGATCGAACGAGGAACACCGGCTGGGCGGTTCCGCGCCGATCTGCTCTATCGTCTCAATGTGGTCACGCTCGAGGTGCCTGCGCTGGAGGAGCGGCGCGAGGATATCGCGCTGCTCTTCCTGCGTCTTTTGACCGAGGCCGCAGCGCGGCATCGCATCGACACTGTGCCCGAGGTGCCGCCGGTATTTCTGGCCGCGCTCGGCAGCCGCGCATGGCCCGGAAATGTGCGGGAATTGCGCAATGCTGCGGATCGCTTCGCGCTTGGGCTCGGGCTCGATATGGCGGGGGAGAACGCGGCTATGCCCGCACGGCTCGCGGACCGCGTCGCCGCGTTCGAGCGGCGCGAGATCGAAGCGGCCCTTGCCGCCCATGGAGGGGCGTTGCGCCCGGTCTACGAATCCCTCGGCCTGAGCCGCAAGTCGCTTTACGAGAAAATCCAGAAACTCGGGATCGACAGGACCGTCTTTCTTGCCGATGGCGAAGGCGGCTGACCGCCGGACGATCCCAATCGGTGACATGTGCGGGCCGCGATGTCCCCTTTTCCACCCATTCTGATGCGCGGAGCGCCGAATCTGCGCTACATCCCCGCTGTGGCGGTTGATTGGTGCGAGGAATCTGG
>PHEQ01000008.1 GCA_002842985.1 Alphaproteobacteria bacterium HGW-Alphaproteobacteria-1 | reverse complement strand
CAAGGATCTCTACTTCGGGTCTGTATCTATGGTCGGACATAGATCCCGACCTATGCCAGACCCCTCAGCGCAGAAAGACGGCCCCCGGCGGAGGGATACCGATGACAAGCCGGATCTGCAAGTCATATCGAGGATCACCGGACTTCCGCCCGAGACCGCTGAGTTCCTCTATGCGAAGGAGGGGGCCGAGAAGGCCCCACAGTGGGGCATGAGATCAGCCTCGCTGCTTGGCGTCTTTCTTCGTGACAGCCACCCCGAACTTCTTGAAGAGTTCTTCGAACTCACGTCGAGGCAGAACGACTACGACCCGGACGGTTTCGGACAGCAGGCCGTGCGGGCAGCTTTCTTGGCAGTCATGGATGCTGCGGAAGAGCGCTACCGACAGCAATGCCAATAGAATTTGGGGCCCCGCGGCCCATGCCGCCTATCCCCGTTTCTGAAGTGCAGAACCGCACCGCGTAAATCCCGAATTCGGTTTACGGATGACTCAGGATATTCCTCTATTTTTCAATCCATTTTGCAACAAGGTTGCCCAGCGCGGATCGCCGGATGTGCCGGGATTTCGGATTCCAGCTGGTGACCAGCCCGGTTGCAAGAAGGTCAGGGCCGATATCCACGAGATCGGAGCCGATATGTTCGCGCATCAGTTCGTTTCCGGCATCGTAGTCTTCGCCTTCGAACATCTCGAGCATCACGAGGGCTTGTCCAAGGGTCTCCTTGAGGATGCTCTCGGGTATCCTCAGTGAAGCTTTCCACGCCTTCGCTGTTTCAATCGGGTCATTGGCGACCCGCATTTCCCGAATGAGCTTCACTGTCTCGGTGGGAATACCTCCGGAGGCCGCGAGGATCGCATCGCGATAAGATGGCGTATCGAGATCGGTCTTCTCGATATGATGGAGGTGAACTCGGACCATCTCTGCACCCCAGGCAGTGAGAAACTGGCTCTGTTCGTGGCGGCGACTTGCCAGGCCCCGCATCTCTGCGTCGGCTGCATCGAGAATGATCAGGGGCCGCGCCTGTCCTCCGAGAACGCGTGGCTGACGCTCCAGCCAGTTGATGGCGGTATGGGCTTCCTTGGCATCTTCGGGCGTGTAGACCACGAGCGTCCTTTGACGGTCACCGGCGCTCGCGCGATCGACGCTGGCACGCAAATCTTTTACCGAGGTTGCAAGATGCACCTGGATATCGTGCTTCGACGCGCCGGGAAGTCGCCCGGTCTCGGAAATGCGCTTGAGAGACGACCCGACCTTTGAGAGGCCGAGAAGGTCAAGTCCGCATACGATCTGAACCGGTGCTGCGTCCTTCTGCACGATGCGCTCGATCTGCAGATCGGTGAGCGGAGCGTAGATCGCTTCTGCCTGGCCGGGGTCGGCCGGGGCATAGCGACGACGATGGATCGAGCGGTCATAGGCAACTGCGGGATCCTTCTCCTCAATTTCGGTCAGCGCATGGTAGATGTCCTCTTCAGAACCCAGCATTGCGGCAACCTGGCGCGATCCGAGAAGATAGTGGAAGCGGTTGGTCTGTGCGATCGGCACGCGTCCCAGAACACCGAGGTCGAAAAGCTCTTCGAGAAGGGCTTCGAACGCGACAAGGGAGGGCAACTCGGAGTTCTTCGGCCAGAAGATCTTTGCCTCGTCGAGAAGCTCGTCGGTGCGGAAACCCGTTACCCGTGCCTGGTGCTCATTGCCCTCCGCGTTGAGGCGCCCAAGGGTATAGGCCACAAGCGCGTAGCGCGGATCGAGGTTCAGCGTCAGGTGGAACTTCTCGCGGATCCGGTTTTCGATATGCCCGAAGCCGCGGTGGGTGAAGAGCGTATCGGAGGGGATCGGCCACAGAGGACCGTCGCTGGGCAGCTTGTAGGCCTTGCCGCTGCCCGCCCCGTGAAGTGTGGCCAGAAGTCCCTTCATGTATTCCTGAACCAGAGAGGGGTAGTAGTTGGCCCAGGCCAGGATTTCCTCGACGGCTTCATTGGACTCGAAGCGGAAGCCGGCTGCGCGCATGGGGTTCACGACAAGGTCGTGGGCGGCGCGCTTGTCATCTTCGGTGCGGTTTAGCGGGCCGATACAGATCGGCTCTCCGAGATGTGCAAGGGGCGAGTTCGGCTGGCGATGCATTCGCTGGACATTATGAAGACCCGCGAAGACGACCTTGAAGGCCCGGCCGGTGTCTTCCATCAGCTCCTTGAGCTTGCTGAGTTCGGGATAGTCGTCCCGGGTGTCGGCATCCATGAAGTGATCGGCCTCGTCGAACATGCAGACGATCCGGCCATTGGCCTTGCGAGCGATCCAGTTGCGAATGTCGCGCGAAACGGTTTCAGCCGTGCGGCTGCCGGCGGAGACCACATCCGGCGAGAGCATTCCCGCAAGATGCGTCCAGATCTCGGAGGTTTTCTCGGAGTTACCGAGCGACTTGACGTCACGCCGAACAACGATCTGATCGTCTTCAGGGGCGTGCCGGGTGCGAGAGACATGCCCCAGCAGTGCTGACTTGCCCAGCTGGCGCCCACCATAGACAAGGCAGCCATCGGCTGTTTTGGACATGATGTGGCGGATTTCGTCGCTGCGGCCGAAGAACATTTCCGGCGGCAGCGCGCCGGCATCGGTCGTGTAGGGATCAACCCGCCCGTAAGGCAGGCCGCATTCAAAAATCGTACGGACCCGCGCCTGGCGGCGGGTTGCCGTGAAGGCAACCACGGCCTCGTCGATCACCAAGGCCGGGATGGCATTGGCGCGAAGCCGCTCGGCGAGTTCCTGGCGCCGCGCCGTGTCCACGACGCCCGACATGAACAGGATGGCCGGTGTCTCTGATGTCAGGGCTTTCGTGATCACCTCTGGCAGGACGTCGGGCCCGATCAGGAGCAGCCGGTATCCACCGGTGGCCTGGGATCCGAAGACTGGAGGCAGGAACCAGTCGTCAGACCGCACGGAACGGACCTCACTGGAAAGGAGCCCCTGCCACGCGCCACTGCGGCCGATCTGCTTGAAGTCGTGAATCTTCACACGTTCAAAACCGACGGCCTCGAAGAACTCACGGATTTTTGGCATCACTGGCTTGCGCAGGCTCATCGATGTCGTGATTTCGCGGAATAACGCGATGAAATCGAGACCGGCAGCGCGACGATCCTCTTCGATGAAGAGAGGCCCTTCGCTTTCCACTGCTTTCTGGAATGCCCCTGCGGATCCGGGCCAGTCTTTGGTGGTCGCGAAAGACAGAAAGTCAGGGGTGAACTCCGAGATCACACCCTGGAGGTCGGTCTCGAAAGTTGCGGCCGAACGACCATCCCGCAGCTGGGCAATGCGATCCTCGATCGACTCGATGCTCAGACTGTCCAGTGTCGAAAGGAGGGCATCTGCCTCCTCGGCGTTCTGCTCGTTGCGATACTGTCCGATCCGCTGGGTCTGGTCGCTGCGGATATTCGCCTCGATCGTGCGCGAAATGTCATCGAGATCGGCGATCTGCACGGGCACGTCTGCAAGGTCGTGGATTTCGGATCCGTCCTTGATCGCCTTGAGCCGGGAGAGAGCGATTTCGCACCAGCTGAGACGCCGGGCTATCTCGTCCTGGTGCTTGTAATCAAGCTTTGCCAGCGTCTTGAGACGGCGTTCGCGCTGCTGGATCTCTGTCTGCCAGTTTTCTGCGAACAGGGCCATCCCGCGCTGGATGTCGGCCTGTGCATCGGAGTTGAAACGCTCGGAGAGGCGCGTTGCCGTATCGAAGGCCCCCTCATCGAGGGCACGTGCCAGGGCATCCTCGGGTTGCAGAATGCCTTTCTGCTCGAGTGCAGTCCGGAGTGCGTCATAGCTCATGTCAGGGGAATCGAGGGCATCCCGCGCTGCGGCGGGCAGTAAGTCCCGCTCAGCTGTCAGAGCCTCTTCGAGAGTGGCAAAGGTGCCTGCGTCCTGGCCCTGTAGAACCTGGAGGGTTTCCTCGATCTGGTGAATGATCCATTGAGCAACAGCGGATGTCAGTGGGTCGGAGCTTGTTTCGCGTTCCTGGGCCAGCCCCTGGATCGCCTTCTCCAAGCGTGACTGCAGGTTGCTGATGATCGTGCGAAGGCGGGTTTCGGACTTCTGTCCCTGAGAGCCCTCGCGCTCCACCGCACGAACCCAGCCATCGAGAAGGCCGAGGGGTTCGTCGAACTGTCGGTGCAGATATTCAACGCCTTTCGGGTGCAGCCTGCTTCCTGTGCGGTTGCTCAAGGAGCCGAACTCAACCGACCTGTCTTCGATCTCGGATGGCGAGGAGAGTTGGGTAATCGCTTTTCGCGCCAGCCCTGCGGCGTTCGGTGCACCGGTCTGGATCGCAAGGCGGGCGGTGCCGATCAGACCATTGTCGGAAGCCAGGTGATGCATGAAGGCTGTGGCGAAGGGCCACCGCGATGTCTTTCGTGAAAAGGCATCACACCATTCGTTGAGCTGCGTGGCAAGGCGTTGCTTGTGCGGCACGCGCTGCGCGCCTGAAAGCCTGGCCAGTTCATCGGTATCCGGGGGAAAGTCGTAATCCAGGCCGGAGATCGCGTCCGTGGCCTGCTGAAGATGCTTGCCGAGCGTGCCTCGGCAGAGCCCCGACAGGTTGTCGCGAAAACCAGAGGACTTTTCGAAGATCGAGGGCCGGATCATCGATCCGAGAACCAGAACGGAGCCGAGATCACCCTGCTCTTCGCCTATCACCCTGCTCGCAATCGCGAGAAACTTCTGCGTGTCGGCATTGTATTCGCGATGCGGGGCCCGGCTTGCGGCCGCGGTGCGCAGGGCGGCGGATTGTATCGGCCATCCCCTGCCATGCGCCTCGAATACTTCAGCTGCATCAGCTGCGATGCCGACGAGGCCGCGGTCAATGAGATCGGCAAGGATGGTTGCGGGAACTGCGGGATCGGTGCCTATCTCAAGGTCGTCTTCGACAGCCTTTATTTCGATGTCTGTGACTGCCTCGGGTGCGGCAGTGGCCTCTTCTTCGCTCAGGCTTTCGACTGGGTCTTCTTTGGCGGTTTCGGGGTCGGGGCTCACCCCGGTTTCGGGCTGTGCAGACTGCTCGGCATCGTCGACGTTTGTCGCTGTTTCAACCAGCTCAGCCCTGTCTTCTTCCACGACAGGAACTTCGTCCACAACCCGATCAGGCGTGTCTGACGGTGCGCTTGAATCATCAGAGGATGCGGGCACATCTTCGTCGTCCGCATCGGCCTCTTCACTCAGGACGTCATCACTTCCATCCTCTTTGTCGACTGCGCTACCTGAAAGGATATGCGATGGAAATTCATGTACGTCCCCAAGGTCGACGATGTTGTCAATAAAGTCTGAGCTCGCAAGAATCCCGCACACTTTCTCGACAAGAGCGTCAAGTTCCGCATCTTTTTCCGAGACAATGGTTGTGAGAAGGGAAATGAGCCGGTCCTGCGTTTTGCGGGCTTCTTCAAGAGCTTTCTTGGCCTCGTTGGCTTGAGGCGCGAGTTCAGCCAGCAGGGTGAAGTCTTCATCGCTGGATGCCGTCTGGATTTGCTGACACAGATCGGCGACAGTTTCTTCCAGATCAATGAGCTCCAGATCCCAGTTGCGAAGGGCATCGAAAGCACCAGCCTCAAGCAACATCGATAGCGCTGCTATGATGGCATCGGTGACATTGTCAGAATCGACTTTAATCCCGGTTTTCTCCAACTCGGTCAGAACTGCCTCGCGACGGGGAATATGCAACTGCTTTGCCTGCGCAAAGGCCAAGGCGGAAACACGCGCGACAAGATTGAAGTCTTCCGGCTCCACATCCGGCGTAAGCATCAGGGATATCTGCTTTACCGTCTCTGTCGCATGCTGCAGAATGACCTCTGACACGACGTCGGGATGCTTATCCAGCAGTTGAATGATACCCCAGGCGTGGCCGACCCAGTTTTCGACATCATCAAGATCCCCGAGGTGAGATTCGACAATCTCTTTGGGACCATCATAGGTCAGAATGATCATTGCATCCTTGAACAGACTTTCTTTGTCTTCGCTTTGAAGGAATAAAAAGCTATTTAAGATTGCATATTCGCAGAAGGCTGCCACTGCGATGTCAGCTTCAACCGAAGGCAAACACAATTCCTTGAGCCTATCGTGCAGCGAGGGGTGCTCCATGAGGCGCAGCTTGGAGAGTGGCATCTTTGAGACGGCCATACTGCCCTTGCGACGTGAGCGGTTCTTGATCAACTTCTTTCCCTGACGCTCGCCAGATAGGAGAGTCTCCAGGATAGCAAGCACCCAAGGGTGCTCTTGGACGCGAGCCAGAACAATTCTGTAGATGGCATCCGGATCCCTGAAATCAGCATCCAGTCGCATCAGACTGACGATCCCGCGCAGGTCGCGATTTGTGAAGTGCCCGGCTTGCGCAAAGTAGGCCGGTGCATCGGGGCATATCTCGAGTATCGGGAAGCGCTCGAAGTTTTCAGGAGGGTTCCAATCGTCTTCCGACCAGTTAGACATGACCAGACAGGCCGGAGGAATATCCGGAAAGTCGATTTGTGGTTTCCCGGCGTCCGCCATGAAATTGAAAGTTGCCGATGATTGGTGGGCAGTCTTGGAGTCGTCGGGCATTTTTTCTGTCTTTCGGTTTTTCAGGCATTCCATGTCGGGTCGATCTTCACCTTGGCATCAATCAGGATTGTCTCGATCCATGCAAGTGCTGGGCGGCGTTCAAAGTCGAGCCAGAAGCGCTGGTTCGAATAGTCGTTCAGGCAGCGCGTGCAGCTGGTGATGCAATCAAGGTTGGCGCAGTTTAGGATCTTGCGCGCGGAGAGAAGTAGATCTCGCGCCCTGTATCCATCCTCGTTCGTCAACCGTGTCGCATAGCCGGCGCCTCCGGAAACAGAGTCGTAGAGCACCACGACGAGGCGACCGTCCAGTCTTTGGGTAAGGGCCCTCAGATCCCGGGGATCGGTTTCGAGCAAGTCGGCCGCGCCCAGGCGCAATGCTTCCTGCAGCGTTCGATCAAGTTTCGCGTCGGGAGGTATAATATCGCCACTCGGGGTCTGGGGCAATCCATCGAACAGAAGCCCACGCACATCGGTCTCGAAAACATGTGCAAGATCAATCGGATAAACCTGTTTCGTCGGGTCAAATCGACAGGATTGTCCGCTCCGCGGGTTCTTGTGGGCCGAAAGATATGCGAGCTGCTGCCAGGCGCGTTCCGGCCCGTGTCCGTGCACGGGTGCTGCATGTTCGCACTTGTGGCACCAGGCGAAGCCTCCGCCGTGGCGGCCGCGGTTGACCGTGATGATGCGTCCAAGCTCGTGGTCAGGCTTGTTCGAGCCCGGAGCATGGAACGTGCGGATGGCCGGCAGGTCGGTCTCTGCGTATTTCGACCAGGGAGCTTCTGTCAGCAGCAGGGCCTCGTCTGAAACCGTCGGGCGAATGCGGCTCGCACCGGGATCGCGCCCTTGCCCGTCTGCAACCGAGGTCAGAAAGCTGTTCGGCCGGATGAAAGAGCGTGTTGCATTCACCTTTGCGAACTGTGCTCCGCACTGCTGGCAGATCTTTTCGGGATCCATGCCCTGGGGCGTGATCTGCGGAGAGCGACAGGAGTCGCAGACTCGGTAGCGGGCGCGCTCTATGAAGGCGTCATCTCCCGTGAACTTCGATCGCTTGGAGATCCCGTCACTGGTCCAGACCCTGCCGCCGGCAACGACTTCCGCACCCGGGGCATATTCCGAGATGCCGATCGAGCCGTCGCGATCAAGCTCGAGTACGGCGTTGTCAGCCGTCTGCCCAGCGGTGTTCAGAACTTCCAGGGCCACGGAATGCACAGGAAACGAATATGTTGGAATGACGGCGCGCCGCGAGAGCTGGTCGATCAGGAACTGGTTCAGGTATAGCCGTTGCTGTGTCCGCAGGGCGTTCAGAGACCTGTCGATCCTCTGGAACTTGTCCGCCGCGGTCTTGTCGAGTTGTGTGCGTTCGATTTCCAGGTCATCGATGGCCTCCTGCATGAGACCCCAGCGACCCCACGCGTTTTCAGCGAACTTGAGGACGCGATCCCGCATCATCCTGGAGAGGTCGTCCACGCCAAGCGCGATGCTGGAGAGTTCGGGAGGCAGGCGCTCGCCAAGTTTTGCGGCCTGGGCAATATCGGCCCCGGACCTGGCAAGCCAATCTTTGAAATCAGCGACAAACACAGGCAGGGAAGCCTCTGTCAATGCCTCTGCAAAGACGTCACGCAAGCGCGGTGATCCGGTGCGAGTGTAGCTCGCCAGCCGATGTTCGAGGAACCTGGCGAGCAACATTGAAACCTGGTGGCGCCTGAAGAACCCGGCGTTGTCGAGGCTGAGGTATGGAATGATGGGTTGCGCCGAGAGGTATTCGGAAAACTTCTCGAAGACCGCACGATCGTAGCGGCCGGAGCGCGAAGTGGTAAGAACGATCGGAGCCACCTGGGCGCGCCGCCCGGCCCGCCCAGCCCTCTGCTGGTAGTTTGCAATCGAGGGTGGAACGTTCTTGCAAAGGACGCTCTCGAGATCGCCGAGGTCGACACCCATTTCCATCGTTGTCGTGCAGGAAAGAAGGTTTACCTCCCCCGCCTTGAAGTGCTCCTCGATGTCAGTCCGAACTTCTCCTGCGATGGCTGCTGTGTGTTCCCTTGCCACCCCCATCAGGGGACGCTCGCGATACCGCGCCACATAGTGGTTGCGCGAGGCCATGGCGTCGCGCTCAGCGTCGGTGACCTGCTGGAGCTTGCCATCGCACCCCATGGACTGACAGGCCCCGGCGGTGTCGAACTGGGTCCGGCCGCCGCAACCAAGGCACTGAAAAAGGCCGACCTCGGAGCCAGGCACCACGAAGAGGCTTCGATCAAACTTCAAACCGCGACCGACCCCATGTTTTGCCGTCATTGATCTCGGGTTCTCGATCGCTTTCCAGAATTGCGTGATGACATCCCGGATCTGGTTGTCGTCGATGGTGGTACCACAGGCGATTGCCATTTTCCGCAGTAGGGATGTGAACCGATTTTGCCGACCAGCTGATGGCACGAGGCTTAGCGGCAGGTTCGTATGGGGATTGCGCTCACGGGTTACGCAGCGGTTTTGTTGCGCGGCGATCCTGGTCCAGATGGATTCATCCGTGAGGTCGATCATTCCCGACTCTCGCTCGGCAATGGCCCGGTGTTCCCGGATCATCTTGAGAAGGTAGCGAATGAAGGCTTCGGCATGAGGCTGCATGGGCCCTGGCAAGACCCGCTTTATTGCCAGAACCGGCCGCTCGATCTGATCGTAATCGACACCAATCAGTCCAAATCCTTCAAGGCTAAGGCGCCCGCGTCCAAAGACCGTGATCTCGGCGACGATCATTGCTTTCAGGCGCAGCATTTCGTTGGATCCCGTCTCGAGTTCCGGCACCACCCCTGGCCTGTAGAGACGCAACCCATCGACCCGGAGTTCTCGAAGGACCGCACCCACGAGGTTGTCGATGTCCACCCGGCCGCCGGCGTTGATGACACGCAGAATGGCGCTGCGGACAGCTTGTTCGCGCGACGTGCGCTCGAAGAATGGCGCGAAAAACGCCGCGTCCTGGCGATTGTCCGAGAATACGAGAAGATTTCTTCCACCCATCGGCGGATTGGTCCCGATTTCGCGCGGGGGCATCGCTTCGAGCAATGTCTGGGACGCCACTGCAGCAATCGCCTCGTCACCGGGCCGCACGGTGGTGACGGGCTCGTTGAAGCGCGCCGACCTGTGATTGCAGGCCGCGCAGCGGGACATGTAGCGTGTCCCCTCGTCCGGATCCTCCTGCAACTCGACATTCTCGAGCGTTACGGAACCGGGATCGTCAGGCTCCGTCGGCAAGCCGGTAAGTGGATCGAAATGAATGAGATGACCAGGATCGGGTACTACGGTCTCATCGTCATCATCCTCTTCGGCCGCGACCCCGCCTGGAACCAGACGCAGAAGCCTCCGCAGTCCCCCGCCGGCCACAGGCTCCAGAGATGCGGGCCCCTCCCACGCCTCGATGTAGGGTTCTCCGCAATTGCGGCAGACAAAGAGTTCAAAGGCTGGACGATCATCAGAGCCCTTTTCAGCGCCGATCACGACCTCACAGAGATTGTCGGGTGCCCCGGATTGCAAGGTCACCGCGGTGCGATCAGGCGCTCGGGAGATCAGGTGGTAGCGGGCTGGTAGAAGCGGGAAAACGTTCGCGTGCGAACTGACCGCAAGCACCCCCACAGAAATCAGGCCGACAAGGGCAGTGATGGCGGTGTCGCCCGCATCGGGGAAAAGATCGCGCGCCAGAATATCCATGGCGGTCGCACCATTCTCCAACAAATGCGTGAGGTGATGGATTTCCTCGAAGCCCGCGAGGCGTGCGATGAGCGCATCGCCGACGGACGCCGCATCTTCGAGTTCCAGTTCAGGGAGCTCGAGAAGATCGGCCTCGAAGTTCCAGTCCTCGATTGTCATTGGCGTGTCGTTCTGGGTTGCTTCGCGCGCCGCATCGGCAAGCCCAGCCGCTTTTGCCCATCGATCTGCTGTCAGTCCGCTGGGGGCGGAGCTGCGCGCGAGATATGGATGTGGCATGCGTTCAGCGGTAATGACCGCATCCTCGCCCGCGAATGGTTCTCCGAACAGCCGGGATGCAAAATCCGAGAGTTCACGCTTGCGCTTCGGATTGAGTGATGCAGAGGTGCCGACGCAGCGGATGTGCCCGTCTGGAATATCAAGATGTGCCTTCAGGCGGCGAAGCAGGAAGGCCACCTCGATCGCCTGAGCTCCTGCATAGGTGTGGATTTCGTCGAGCACGATCCGCTGCAAATCGGCCCCTGCCAGAAGCTGACGGTTGGTCGGCAAGAGCAGGATGTGCTCCAGCATAGCGTAGTTCGTGATCAGGATGTGCGGTGGTGCCGCCCGCATTTCTGCGCGCGACAGGAGCCAGTTTTCTGGAACGTCGGCGTCGTCGCCAAAAGTCTCGACAAAGCTTGGGCTGGAGCGAAGCCTCGTGATCTCTTCCTCGCGTGTCGCGCGGGACTTCACCTGGCCCGTGTAGCGACCCAGCGTGATGCCCGGGTCGCCGAGATCTCGAAAGAGCAGTTGCGCGATCCTGCCAAGCTGGTCGTTCGCAAGGGCATTCAATGGATAGACGAGAATGGTGCGCACGCCGGGACGACTGAGATCACCTTTCGAGAGGATGTCCTCGATCAGGGGGAAGAGAAAGCTTTCCGTCTTTCCCGAACCGGTGCCGGTTGCAACGAGATAGTTCTCGTCACGACGGATCGCCCGCTCCTGATGTGCGTGCAGGGGGCGGTCCCAGAGCGCGGGTGCATTTGAACCAAGGGCCCGCCAGCCCGGATCAAGGATACCTTCGCCCTGTAGTTCCGCAAGGCTCGCGCCCTTCTCAAAGTCGGGAAGGGTCTCGACGTATGGTCCCTTGACGAAGTCGAGCCCCCCGATCCTGCTTCGCAGTTCTTGTGCCAGGTGCGGAGCCCTGATCTCGTTGATCGGCGACGATGTTGCCACGAAGCGGGCAAGTGTGTTGTTCAGTTGATCGCGGAAGGTATTGGGGTTCAGGATCGTCATATGGAGCCAGTCTGATGTTGGTTTGCGTGACCCCAAAGGGCGCGGAAATATACGAAAAACTCGATGCCGGCGCGTAGCATCATAGTGAGTGTTCGACCGACATCCGCCCGCGATAGTCCGGTCCGGAAAATGATGTCGTCGACAAATGCCTCGGCCCTGCCTTCTGCACAGGCGCGCGCATATCGTTCGATTTGAACGCCCATCCGCGCCGGAATCGGATCGCCGCCGCCATTGCTGTCGAAAGATCGGATCTGGTCGAGCCCCTCGATATGGGGACCGCAAATGAGCTTTACGGTGCTGCCGATCGCCCCGTCCCGTATGAGGTCGTGAAGATCACTGTCCCGCAGGCGGAGTCGCAGAAGCCGGAAGGCGCGCTGGAGGGACTCGGGCCCGAGGCCTTCGGGCAGGCCTGTGTCTGCACCAATTCGTATCAGCCAGTCTCCGAGCGGCGTATCGCCTTTCAGGTTGGGATGAGGATCAGGGCAACCGATCGCCTGAACCTGCGCAATCGGGGCCAGGCCTGAAGAATCTGCAAGGTCCAGGAAGGCTGTCGGCTGGGCTTCGAATATCCATGGGGCCACTCCGATGACGTCGTGTCGCGGGGTCTCGCCGTCGGCGCGCACCACGTCGAGCACGGGTTTCACGGATCCGACCATGCGGGAAGACCCGGTAGATGCAAAGGCGGCATGATAGGCCGGTGTGAAAGCGGAGGAAAGCTGGCCCGACAGGGCTTCAGGTTCCGGGTCGGACAGAAACTTCGCGAGGCTTGTCAGAACTGCAAGATCGAATGTCTCAGGCATGCCAGGCAGGCCGATCGAAATCGGCACATTGTGATCATCGAGAAGCGGCACATGGCCTCCCGACTGATCGCGAAGCTGCAGCAGAACGCGCGCGGGAGCCGGAAGGTGCTCGCGGTCGAAGTCAATATCGATGCGCCGGCTCTCAGCGTCGAAAGTCGCTTCCACGCCATTGAGAGGAAGGTGCTCTGAGGGGTCGTGACTGAAGCTGTAATCACCTTCCATCGAAGGGCCCGTCAGCGTTTCAATGCGCACCCTCAGTCCGTCGAATGGCCGCTGCGGAACCACTGAAAAAAGGATGTGCCCTTCGTCCTCCTGGAATGTGATCGGGCCCGAACCATCTGTGCGGCGAAGGCGCGCAAGAATCTCCATCCGGCCATCGGCGCGCTGGATCGCGATGCGATCATCTCCGTCCTCTGCGGGTTCGAGTTCGGACGCCCCGATTTCGAGACTCTGACGCTGAATGAATGGGCGTCGCTTCTGCCTACCCAGGACAAACAGGGACGCATCACGGTCGGGTGATCGCAGGATCAATGTGTCGTGGCGATTGTCCAGTCCGAGAAAGATCGTCCCACCGCGTGGAACGAAAACCCTGTCTTCGAGCTGGATCCGACAGTGCCATAGCTTTTCACTCCGTGCTGACAGATGGAACTCGTGCACATGATCGCCCGACCGGAGTCCGAGAATGGGAACCTCCACATCCGACCTTGGATCGACGGACATGCGCCCCTTGTCCAAACGCAGTCCCGCACTGCGGGCCGACTCGTAGTTTTCAGGCTTCGGGACATCGGCCAGATCCCCTTCCGGCGATACTACGCCGGGCCAGATCCAGGCCCGCGTCGAAAGATCGGCCCTCGCCTGGGGATCTCCGGCAGCCCCCGGAGCCAGCACATCGAAGATAACCTCTCGAGGCGACCCTGCCTGACTGAATCCAAGAAGGGAAAGATTTACGCGCGCGTGCTCTTTTTTCTTTATTTCAATACTGAGGTAGCGCACATCATCGCCTGATCGCGCACGAACGATCCGGGATGGCCCTCCGATCTCCGGATTGATCTGGAGAACGAGATCTCCGTCGGACGCGTAAAGGGCCCGCGCGCCGTCGCGACCGAGGACTGTGCAGTCAAACCAGATTGCATCTTCATCAGGTGTCGGAAGTGACAGGTCTGCACGATCCTCGAAGGTCAGCACTTCACCTGATGTAACCCAGGCAACCATCACGTCTGGATCCCTGGAAGCTATCGCCTCATCGAAACTGGGGCTTGAGAAGTTGGATCCGGACAGAACCACCAGCCGCTCGGCGGCGACCTCCATAGTATCCTGGTCGGGCTCGGCCCGGCCGATGCAGGCACCAGTGTCGGCATCAAACACGATCGCTTCGCGCCTTGCGGGGGCAAAAGCCACGTCCTGCCGGATCGTGCCTGCCTGCCAGGCTATCTTTTCAGGCCAGGGAGTGGGGACACGTATGCGCTGTCCGCCGGAGATCCGTGTTGGAAATGCGCCGAGGCGGATGGATTGCGGGTGCCGGGAGCGATCGGCCTCGAGTCCGAGGTGATCGCCGAACCAGAAGGTGCGTGGCGGACCGACGAGGTCAGTGCGACCACGCCCAAGAAGGGCGGCTGCCCTGTCGTAGGCTGCAAAGAGATCCGCTTCGGCCTCTCCCTGGGCCGTGACTCCTTGTCTCCATGCTTCGAATTGCCGGGCGCAATGCGCCGAGGTATCGAAAAAGATGGTCTCTCGCAGGCGGGTGAGTGTCGGACATCTTTCGACCACCGCGCGCCTCTGCCAAGCTCGCGCGGCCGATGTATCCTCGATCGCCGGTGGTCCCAGCTGCAATGCGGCACTAACGAATGCACGTGCCAGATCGCCGTGTTGCGCCCGAGCCGGACCCAAGGGTGCAAAAAAGAGAGAGGTTGGGTCGTTGCCGCTGACCGGAAGACCAAGGGAGCGCGCGGTCGTGCGAAACAGATACTTCAGTGTATCGCGGGATGAGACGTCGTCATAGCTCTCGCCGACGAACTGACTGATGTGGAGATAGACATCTTTTGTCGCACCGCCGTAGCTCCTGGAAAGTGGATAGAGAACAGACCAGATCGACAGGGTCGGATAGCGATTGAAGATCGTTCTGTGACGGTGCGATCTGACCAGTAAAATCGCTTTGTCGAGCAGGACTTTCGATATTTGTATGTCCGCGATGAACGGCGTGGACGATTTGCCGGTCCACGCTGCATGAAATGCAGCTTCAGTTTCGGCGAGTGCGTTCGTTTGAGGGATCTTCTGCCCTGTCATCGGCAAGTCATTCCTGTCGCGTTATTCAAGAAACGATGTCGCCCGAAAATAACGGAGATTTAGATTTCGTAACATTCAGCATCATAAACCGGCACAACCGAAGCGGTAGATCAGACGTTCGATTTCTTCACTATACGGTTCCCGTTGACACTTCCAGCTTCCCATCCCATCATGACAAAAAGTGTCACCGCCCGAAAACAAATTGTCACCACCCTAAATCGTGGAACGGGCAGTCATCGAAGGAGCTTGAATGTCCTACTCCAAGGCCTCCGACCTTCTGCGAGTCGCGGACATGGCGATGGCCAGTTTTGAAGGAGTGTCACTTCACGATATCAGCCAGGAGTTTGGATGCGATCACCGCACGGCACAGCGCATGATGCGCGCCTTCGAGTCCGTTTTTCCGCAAGTCGATATCGGTGAGGACGCCGACCGGCGTCGGCGATGGCACATGCCGCGCAGCGATCCTCGCTGGCTTCAGGCGCAGGGCATCCGGGACAGCGAGCTTGCGGCGCTGGAAATGGCGGCGGAAAGGGCGGAACGGGATGGCGCGCCTGACGATGCACATCGTCTGCGGGCGCTCAGGGATCGGCTTCTGGCGGCAATGCCCAGCAGCCATGCAAGGCGAACAGAGGCCGATGCAGAAGCGCTCCTCGAAGCGCAAGGATTTGCCTCGCGCCCCGGCCCCCGCGTGGTCACCGACATGACGTTGCTCGGAACGCTGACCGAGGCCTTGCGCGCGCCATGGGAATTGAAGATTTCCTATCGTGGTGCCAAGGACGATGAACCGAGAGATCGCCTACTTGAGCCTCATGGGTTGCTTCTTGGCATACGGCGATACCTGGTGGCACGCCCTTCGGGCGGTGACGGACAGATGCGCCGCTTCCGGCTCGACAGGATCGAGAATGCCACGATCACATCACGCAGTTTCTCTCGTGATGCCGACTTCGATCTCGGCCAGTTTTCCAGCAGAGCCTTTGGCTCATTCCACTCAGACAACGAATTCGGACCGGTCGAATGGCGATTTTCGCCAGAAGCTGCGCCAATCGCCCGCCAATTCATCTTCCATCCCCATCAGGAGTTGGTCGACGAGCCCGATGGCGGATTGACGGTCCGTTTCAGCGCCTCCGGTCACATGGAAATGGCCTGGCACCTTTATCAATGGGGAGATCAGGTAGAGGTTATCTCTCCCGCGAACCTGCGCAAAATGATCGACGGGCACAGGCGGAATGATTTTCCGGCTCTGCCATGACCCGGGATGCATTCCATTCCTGCCTCACTTTCTTCAACTTATTTGGCGAGAGCTGCATGATCGCCGCCGTCGTCGCAAAACCTGTCATGCAGGACCAAAACAATTGTTGATCGCAATTGCCCAATCATGCTCCTTGCTGTTGGTGAGGCAGTCCGGCAACTTCTTCACACCGGAGAAATACCGCCATGACAGCTTTCGCCGCCCTCATGCATCATTCCTTTAACGCAAGGTCAGCACTGGCCGGGGGAATCACTTTCTGGAGTTGTTCATGGCATTTCGCTTCATCCACGCGTCCGATCTTCATATCGGCCGGAAATTCGCCAACATCCCTCAGGCACCCGACGGCAATATCCGCGGGCGCCTGATGGAGGCGCGCCATGCCGCGATCGGCAGGTTGTCCGACGCGGCACGTGACCATGGCGCGGCGCATGTCTTGCTGGCCGGTGATACCTTTGACACCGCCACACCGTCGCTGGCCCTGATCCGGCAAGCCTTGACCGCAATGGGCGAGGCCACCCATGTAATCTGGTGGCTTTTGCCCGGCAATCACGACAACATGCGCGATGCCGAACCGCTTTGGGAGACGATCAGCCGGGATGCGCCGGGGAACGTCGTCGCACTGACCGATGCGATGCCGCAATCGCTGGGGGATGTCGCGACATTGCTGCCCTGCCCTGTTGCCTTTCGGGCCGGAGCCAGCGATCCGTCCGAGCCACTTGTGACGATGGCCAGCGGCGAAGGGCAGATGCGCATCGGCCTGGCCCATGGCGGCGTGACGGACTTCACCGAAAGCGGCGCGGCCATCGCACCTGACCGGGATCGCACGGCGCGTCTGGATTATCTCGCGCTTGGCGACTGGCACGGACGCATGGCCGTATCTGATCGAGTTCACTATTCCGGCAGCCCGGAACAGGATCGTTTCAAGCATGGACGGCGCGGACTCTGCCTGTGCGTGACGCTGGACGGGCCCGGCGCGATCCCGAACGTGGCCGAGGTCGATACCGGCACGTTCCTGTGGACCGAAGCGGACCTGACCTTGCACCCCCGGCAGGACGCAACAAAGGCGCTGATGGCGGTTCTGCCCGAGACCGGACGCCGCGATGTACTGCTGCGGGTGGCTGCCAAGGGCTGGGCCGGCCTGCCCGACCATGTCGATCTTCGCCGCGCGGCGGACCGCTGCGCACCGGACTTTGCGCATTTCGAATTGGTGACCGACGAACTCGGGACACAGTACGAGACTGCTGATCTTGACGAGATCGACCGGGGTGGTGCGTTGCGGCTTGCCGCCGACGGTTTGATGGAGGACGCAGAATCCGGGGCGCTCTCGCAAGAAGACCGAGAGGTCGCGGCAGACGCGCTGGCGCGGCTGTACGCATATGTCCGGGAGAGCGCTCAATGAAGATCAGAAGCATCACCCTGAACAACGTACGCCGCTTCAACGACCCTGCGCGCGTGGACGGCATCGGCGACGGGCTGAACGTCCTGTGCGAGCCCAACGAACATGGCAAATCGACGCTCTTCGACGCGATCCAGGCGCTTTTCTTCAAGCCCCACGCCTCGCGCGACAAGGATGTCTCGTCCCTGCGTCCGCATGCGGGCGGTGCTCCCGAAGTGACTGTCGAGATGGAAACCGACGACGGACGCTTCGTGGTCGCAAAGCGTTGGTTTCAGAAACCTGTCGCCACGGTCCACCAGGACGGCAGGCTGATCGCACAGTCGGATGAGGCCGAAGCGTGGATCGTGCAGCTGCTGGGCGGAGACTCGGGCGGCCCCTCGGGACTGATCTGGGTGCGTCAGGGCATGACCGATCTGACCGGCGGCACGAAGAAGGAGCAGGACGCCGCGCTGGAGGCTCGACGCGACCTGATGACGTCTGTCGGCGAAGAAGTCGAGGCGATGACTGGCGGACGGCGAATGGACATGGCTCTCGCAAGGTGCCGCGAGGAACTGGCAACCTATGCCACGGGCACTGGCAGGCCCAAGGCCAATGGCCCATGGAAAGACGCACTCGATGCGGTCGACACTTTGTCTGCGCGCCACGATGCCCTTGCCGAGACGGCGGATGGCCTTCACGAGGCGCTGGCGGAGCGCAAGCGCACGCGGCGCAGTCTGCTCGAGTGGGAAGACCCCGATGCAGTCGAAGAGCGCCGCGCAAAGCTGGAGACGGCCCGGGCCGCCCATGTCCTGGCCGAGCGCCATGTCGAGAAGGTCGAGACAGAACAGCGCAAGATGGAGATGGCGCGGCTTACCGTCGAAAACGCCCAAAAACGGCTGAACACCTTTCGGGAGACGCTTGCAGAAAAGGCAACCGCTGCGAAAGCGGTGTCCTCGGCCCTGGCGGACGCGACCCAAAAGCAGAACGTTCTGGACACACAGCGTGCTGCCCGCGACACGGCAGACCTTGATTTCGAAGCGGCGCAAAAAGGGCTCAAAATTGCCGAAAGCGCCCGAAACCTCGCCCTGCGTGCAAAGGCCGCGAGGGACGGCGCGGACAGACGACGAGATCTTGAGGACCGCATCGCGCAGGCCGAGACGGCGCGCTCGACGATGGAGACGGCTGCTGCCGCCTGTTCCGGCCCGGACGCCAAAGATCTGCAACACATTGAAAGACTGGCAGGCGCTCATGCGACGGCCATCGCGGCGCACAACGCCACGGCGACACAGGTGATTGCCCATTATTGCGACGGCGGTGACGGTAAGATCCGCATATCTGATGCCGCCCTGCCCGGCGGACAGTCCGTGCCGCTGCCGCGCGCCACCCGCCTCATGATCGATGGCGTGGGCGAACTGGAGGTGCGCCCTGGCGAGGCAGGCCATGACGAAAGTTCGGTCGCGGAGGCGGCGGCAAAGTTGCGCAGGGCTCTGGAGGATGTGGGGGCCGAAGATCTCGACATGGCCCGCGAAAGCACCTCCGCCCGCGCAGAGGCCGAGCGTCGGCACAGCGAGGCCAAGGCCGTGTTGTCCAGCCTTGCGCCCGGCGGAATCGAGCGACTGCGTGAGGCGCTTGCCGCAATCCCCAAGCTTGACGAGGTGGCCGACGCACCGGATCCGGACGAGGCCGAAGCCGCGCTCGAGCAAGCACGGGAAGCCCACGACACCGCCAGCGTCGCACGCGAGACCGCGTCGGAGCGTTTGGCGGAGGCACGGGACGCGGCAACCCGGGCGGACGCGACGCTCAATTCGCTTCGCGACCGGTTGAAAAGGGCAGACAAGGCGCTGGCAAAGTTCGGCTCGATATCAGAAGACGCCCTCGCCGACGAAGCCGGAAAGGCATCGGAGACCTATGAAGCGGCCCAAGCGGTCCATGCCAAAATGGCGAGCGATGCGCCTGATCTGTCCAGTACCAAGGCGGCCCTGACACGGGCCGAGTCAGTCGAGCAGAAGGCGCGGGAGGAGATCGCCCGGCTGAAGCCGCTCCTCGCCCGCCTGGACGAGCGCATCAGCCGATCTTCGGGCGATGCGGTGGAGGAACGTCTGGCCGAGACCGAACAGGAGTTGGAAGTGGCCCGCACCAACCTCGTGCGGCTGGAACATGAAGTGGCGGTCCTGATCCGGTTGGAAAAGGCGCTGGAGGCGGCGCGGAACGAAGCGCGCGACCGGTATTTCACGCCTATAGCCAGAGAGCTGAAGCCGCTGCTTCAATTGCTCTGGCCCGAGGCCGAACTGACATGGGGAGAGGAATCGCTTCTG
This sequence comes from Alphaproteobacteria bacterium HGW-Alphaproteobacteria-1, assembly GCA_002842985.1. Classification (GTDB taxonomy): domain Bacteria; phylum Pseudomonadota; class Alphaproteobacteria; order Rhodobacterales; family Rhodobacteraceae; genus Roseovarius. The sequence goes on along the minus strand of PHEQ01000008.1, from coordinate 130,957 downwards.
CCGAACGCACTGATCCGCAATGGACAGGAAGAGCCGATTGATATCCTTTCGGGCGGCACCAAGGAGCAGGTGGCGCTGCTGGTCCGTCTGGCCTTCGCCCGCATGCTGGCGGCCTCGGGCCGGATCGCACCGGTGATCCTGGACGATGCACTGGTCTTCACCGACGATGACCGGATCGAGCGCATGTTCGACGCCCTGCACCGACAAGCCGGGGATCTGCAGATCATTGTCCTCACCTGCCGCCAGCGCGTGTTCCGCGACCTGGGTGGCACCGCCCTGCGCCTGTCGCCCGTGACAGCAGAGGTCGAATCATGCTGAGCGAGAATGGTCGTATCCGCCTTTCCGCATCCGACCTGATGCGCTTCATGTCCTGCACCCATGCAAGCCATCTCGATCTCGAGCGGTTGCAGGGTCGCGGACCGGAGCCTGCGAGGGACAGCGAGGATGCCGCCTTGCTCCAGCGCTACGGGGACGCACATGAGGCCGGGCATCTTGAGACGCTGCGTGCAGGCGGCGATGTGGTCGAGATCGAGAAGGATCAACCCTTTTCGCAGGCAGTGGCTGCGACTGTCACGGCGCTCCGGCAAGGTCCGGCCACGGTTTTTCAGGGTGCGCTGGAAGGCGGCGCGTGGGGCGGCTGGTCCGATTTCCTCGAGCGCGTTGACGTTCCTTCGGATCTGGGTCCGTACTCCTACGAGGTGGCGGATACAAAGCTCAAGCGCAAGCCTTCCCCATCACATCTGCTACAACTGGTGCTCTATTCCGACCTCCTGACGCCCTTGCAAGGTCGGTCCCCGGAGAATGCTCATGTGCTGCTGGGCGACGGCACGCGCGCGAGCTTTCGTCTGGCCGAATACGCCGATTACGCACGTCAGGCGCGCACGCGATTGGAAACGTTCGTCAACGCACCCTGGCCTACCCGTCCGGTGCCATGCGCAACATGCGATCTCTGCCGCTGGCGTGAAAATTGTGCAGCGGTCTGGGAGAGCGAAGGCAGCCTGTTCCGGGTCGCCGGGATCAGCCGCTCCCAAGTGACCAAGCTGGAAAACGCCGGTGTCATGACCATGACCGGTCTGGCAGCACGCAAAGAGAACATTCCCCGGCTCGCTGCGCCGACGTTTGATCGGCTGCGCCTGCAGGCCCGGCTTCAGACCCATCGCCCCACAAAGGGACCACATCACGCCCTGCGCGATCCGGCAGGAGGCAAGGGTTTCGACCTGCTTCCCGAGCCAGCCATTGGCGATTTGTTCTACGACATCGAAGGCGACCCATTCTATGCCGAAGGCGGCACCGAGGGCCTGGAATACCTGCACGGCGTATGGGATGGCGATGACTTCACTGCACTCTGGGCGCATGATCACACCGCCGAGAAACAGGCACTGATCACCCTTTTCCAGTTGTTCGACGCCCGCCTGTCCGCATATCCGCACGCCCATATCTACCATTATGCTGCCTCTATCGCTCCGGGGTGCTGATCCAGGTCCCGAGGCCGGAGCGTTTTGCCATTCACAAGCTGATCGTCGCAGATCGGCGTAAAGCAGACCCGGATCGCCTCAAGGCGCGCAAGGACCGGGCCCAGGCCGAGCTTCTGATCGAGGTTCTGAGCGGCTCGCGGATCTCGCGGAGGCCTACGAGACGGCGCTGGCCCGGGGGCCAGCCAGGCGCAACAAGATTTCGGGATCGCTGGACCTGATGCCCGAGACGCGAAAGAGGCTCGACAATCTAACGTGATTGCGCACCGTCGGGCGTCACGACACGGGCTGTGGAAGTCACCCAACCCGGTCACGTCAACGCCCAGGCGGGCTCCGTTCCCGATGTCCGGGCACTGTCCGGGGTTTCCAGGTCGTTTCCCGATTTGCGCGCGTCGGACAGCAACACCCTCGAAGAGTGTGCGCTACACTCTCGCCGGATGTCCCTGTCCAAACCCGATTTCAGAAGGTTTCCCCGACTTCTCGGGTGATTTTAGGTTTGAGGATCAGCCCATTTTAGTCCGCGAGCATGCGTTCAGGGCTGCACGGCCGGTCTGTTGTGTCGTCTGGATTTCGTTATCCTCGATGAGCTGGGTATCTGTCCTTCGCCCAGACCGGCGGTCAGTTGCTCGTTCATCTGATCAGCGGCCGCTACAAGCGCTACTCAATCCTGATGACAACCAACCTCGACTTCGGCAAATGGCCCAGTGTCTTCGGCGATGCCAAGATGACGAGCGCGTTGCTCAATCGGCTCACCCATCACTGCGCCATTGTAGAGACTGGCTAAGAGAGCTGGCGCTTCAAGACGCGAGCGTGAGCCCCGGAGCCGCGCTGGCCCGATCCGGCTGCGCAATATGTAAGCCACGCAACCTCGGGCCAGCTTCCCGCGCTCCCAGAAGTCTCAATTATGGACGCTGATAGGTGGGGGCCGATTTGGGACTTATTCACACTCTGGAACCGTTCGAGCAAGAAACATGCCCTCGACGCGATGTCCCGCCGCCTCGACCAGCGCACGGGCGACCGGGGGCATCTCGGCTACAGCACGCGCAACATCATCCATGGCAACGCGCTTTGACACTTCTGGTGCGTCAAGTCGCACGAGGTGCTCATGGCCGATGAGAAGCCCAGCCTGGCCGAGTGCATTGTATGACTGAGCGCGCATCGCGGAGAGATAGAACTGGTCGGCCCAGACAAGCTGGCCACCAATCCGATGCCACCACCGCATTCGATAGGTGTCTTGGCCACATCCGAGGCTCAGAAGCCTGATCTGTGTCCGGTCAATATCGAAACAGGTCGTAGCGTCGACAACACCGACCATCGCCGGGTTGTTCGCCCATATTCCGCCATCAGAGAAGACGTAGCCGTCTCGCTCGATCGCTGAGAAGTAGGTCGGCGCAGCCGCCGTGGAGAGCCCGACGTTGACCAGCTTTTCGAACTGGTCCTTCTTGTAGTCTGGATGGTGCGGTGTCTTGAAGATGTAGGGCTCACCGTATCGCCCCTCGAAGGAAGGAATGCACGTTGGCACCTTCACAGACCCCAGGAGCGCGTCCCCGAACTCGCGACGCAACTCGTTCTCGAGCCGACGCCGGTCGTAAGGATTCACGAACCACCGACCGAGATTGCGGAGCCGACGAGTCAGCCTGTTGCCAGGAAAGATGCGTTCACCTCGTTCGATGTAGAGCCTGGCGATCTCCTTGGCAGGTTTCCCCTGCGCCAGCCCCAAGGCGATAATCCCTCCCGTTGATGTCCCCACGATCATGTCGAAGTGCTGACCGATGGGTTCACCATCCAGGAACCGGCTTTCGATCTCGGCCAACACAAGACATGGGAGAAGGCCGAGAATGCCACCACCGTCGATCGAGAGGATCTTGAAGGGCTTTCCCTCCGGCCACGGCTGAACCGGGCGGAGCGTCTGTCTGGTTCCATCGGAACGACGGGGGATTGTATGGTCGTAGGAGCCGTCAGGCGGCATTGTCTTGATCTCCTTCGCTCGCGTGACGACCGCCGCCCACCCACCGGCCAGTTGCTTCCCAGATCTCGTAGCAGGCCAGCCAACGAGCCGCCCACGGGATGGTGGTGTCTGCGATCAAAATGGTGCGATCCCATTCTCGCGCCTGGGGATCGAACAGGCAAAGGGGCGACAGGCGGATGTCTGGCCCCTCGAAGAAGACATGGGGAAGGGGCGCCTCTTCGATTGCATCGAAGTTGAGAACCAGCGAAGGGCGCAGCACTCGGACGACGGGCATGAACCTGGACATGTTCGTGTCGCCGGGACGAGGCAGACCGTATTCGACACTGATGTGGAAGCTGCGCTCCAGCCCCTTCAGATCTCCAAACCAGACCAGCGACTGAGTCCCCACCCCGGGCGTCGCCCGAAACTGGGGCCACCTCCGGGCCATGGCTTTGGCCTGGGCCGAGAGCGACTTTGCCGCAAGCCCTGTCTGGAAGCAGACGGGACGCTTAGAGCCGAAAAAGGTGTTCGTCCTCGCCGCCGGCTTAACCCTCGCTGATGCGGGCGCGGCGAGGATGCCGCCCGCAGTCCCGAGTGCGTGCTTGCCGCTCTTAACAAGACCGCCGGTTTCGTCCAAGAAGTCTTTCAAGACGTCCCGGGCAACTGTCTCCCCGAACATCGCCTCAAGGGCAGCGGTTCGATCCTTGAGCGAGCGGTTCTCGTCGAGAACCACTTCGAGCTGTCGAAGGAAGAGTTTCATGTCTTCGATCAGTAGATCCTGGTCGTGGCGGTTTTCGGGCCAGCGATCCGTGAAGAGGTCCCCGCTGCAGCGCGGGTTCTCCACCACGATCAGCTTACCCATGCTTTTTGCAAAAAGGAGACGATCGAGAATGTGGGTGGCGGTGATCCGGAGGTTTTCGCCGATCGTGCGCCCAGCTTCGGCCACTTCTAAGGTCAGACAGCTGAACATCACGGAGGCGGGCATCCGCTTCCCTTTCCGGGGGATCCAGCGGATATCCCGATTGCGCTTCAGTAGCTGCAATCCAACAGTGACGGCAGACTTGCCGCCTACCTCAGACGAATGCTCTGGAACGGGGACGGAATCTGCATCTTTCGCGATTACTTCGAACGCCTGATCCGCAGCCATGACCCTCTTCGCATATGCCTCCGCAAAAGTCTGATCGACGGGGCAAAGCGCGTTGTAGTGCTCAGCAAACGCGAAGCTGTTCATGAGCACGTAATAATCGCTGGAACGAGGATCCTCTGGTTTGGAGTGGAAGATGCAGCTCTGGCGGGGATCGCCTGCCTCAAGCAAGACCGAGGGGGAGAGGTCGATGTGCATCCCGTCTGCGTAGTGAACCGTGACGCATCGGGTCTGCCGCGTCGTGCAGTCATGGTAACGAGAGCCCTGTTCGCCGCGGATCGCCTCGTAGAGGAGATCGAGCGCCTGGGACGGGCGGATGCCATTCAGCAGCAGTTCCACAATGATGTCGATGTCGAAGCCGACATTGCGATGCTTGGCCTTGATGGTCGCCCCAATCGCAACCGAGCCCTGCTGGTAGAAGATCCGGATGAGATCCTTGAGCGGGCTACCATCCCCCTCAAGGTGCTTCTCGATGGCCTGCTTTCGTTGGGTCATCAGAAGATGTTGGCTCGGGGGGAGTTCCAGCTTGATCGCCACGGCGGCCAGCAAGCGTTCGCCAAGGGAGTCGAACGGGATGAAGGGGCGCTTCGGAAGTTGGTTCATGCTCGTCTCTCTTGTCGAATCGTTAAGGTTGACTGGTCCGCCCCTTCGTGATTCAACCGTTTCTTAGGTGAATATCAGTGTTTCACACATTGGACAGTAGCGGCAACCCGCCCCGCTGTCCAGTCTGTGAAACACTAAATGTCGTGCATGCAACGCTCAGGAGGTCAGCATGGAGTTTGGAGACATAGGCAATCTGCTGGCGCGACGCAGGGGCAACATGGGCGTGCGCGCGGCGGCCAGGGAGATCGGGATTAGCCCTTCAACACTGTCACGCATAGAAAATGGCCATGTCCCGGATATCGCGACACTCGAGAAGGTGTGTGCCTGGCTGGAAGAGGACACATCGAAATTCACCGGAGTTGGCAACCTTCAGATTGCCTTCAAGAACAAGAAGGCGCTCCCCCCGCGGACGGCCCAATCTCTGGCGACGCTGATTGAGAAAGCGGCCGACCAGTTCGCGAAGGTCAACGCGAGAGGGCATTAGGTGGCGTTTCGGCGGGGGTTCAAGTCGCAGTGCGAGCGGCGATCGGTCGAGTATCGCAAGCAGCTTGGGGTACATGCTTCCGGGCCGCTGTCAGCCGATCACTTGGCGGAGCATTTGGGTATCACGGTGTGGTCTGTCAAAGACATCCAAGATCTTGGCACAGAAAACCTCTCGGTTCTGACCGACGAAGCGGATGACTCTTGGGCTGCGTTGACGATGCGCATGGGGCCTTCGAACCTCGTTGTCTACAAGCCCGTCTCTTCGCCGGGCCGCAGGAACAACGTGATCATGCACGAACTGTCGCACATCATCCTGGGGCATGAGCTCGCTCAGGCCTTCCTGATGGAAGATGGCTCCTTGGTCCCTGGAAACTTCGATCAGGACCAGGAATATGAAGCTGACTGGCTCGCCGGCACCTTGTTGTTGCCTCGGCCTGCGCTCCTCTCCATCCGGACCCAAAGGATTCCGGATGAAGTGGCGTGCCACCAGTATCTGGTCAGCCGGGAAATGCTGACTTGGCGGGCTCGGATGACCGGGGTCGACTACCAGTTGTCTCGGAGGTAGTGGAGCTTTGTTTTCGCTCCGTGGTTATTGTCTCCAAGGATGCACAGTGAGACTATGCCTTCTGCCATCCCGCTCGACATCGTAAGGTCCGCCTGCCGCCGGTCACCGCATCCGCTCGACGCTCGCAACCTCCAACTCCTGGCAACTTCCTTCTACGGCGAATGGCTCAGCGCAGCCTTCATGGGCAATGGTCAATTCTGAACCAGAGTAGAATGATACGGTCGGCCACTTCGCTCCGCAGAGGCTCTATGCCTGATCAGTTCGCGCAGTTGGCTGCCGCTTTTGAAAGATTCGTCATGCTACTGATAAGGATAAAGATTTCACTTTCAATTCATCGCTGCTACGCGAAAAACTTTGCGCGCGCGCCTTCACGGGGTATAAAGTTCGCATTTCGGGTGTGACCGTCCACTTCCATCGTCACCATAGAAAACAGGTCCGCATCGTCGGCATTCATGTTGATAGGCGATTGTGGAGCAATTTGTGGGGCAAATTCTCCCAATCATCCGCCCAAAACCTCAGAAAATCAACAAATTCCGGATTTTAGGCTTGACGAATGGTGCCCAGGAGAGGACTCGAACCTCCACGGCCTTGCGGCCACTGGCACCTGAAGCCAGCGCGTCTACCATTCCGCCACCTGGGCAGGTGTCGTGACGCAGGCGTGTAGACGCAGCCCGCACAGGTGTCAACGGCGAATTCGCGCGATCTGTCGCAGGGTGCTTAACGCCTTGTCGCGCCGGAGCGTCGGCGCTAGGAAAGAGGGTGTAATCGCGGATCGGAGGCCCCCATGTCCCAGCTTGTCACAATCTATGGCGGATCGGGTTTTGTCGGTCGCTACATCGCGCGGCGGCTGGCGGCGCAGGGCTGGCGTGTGCGGGTCGCGGTGCGGCGGCCCAACGAGGCGATGCATGTCAAACCCTACGGCGTGCCGGGCCAGGTGGAGCCGGTCTTCTGCAATATCCGCGACGATGCAAGCGTGCGCGCGGTGATGCAGGGGGCTGATGCCGTGGTCAATTGTGTGGGCACCTTCAACCGCAAGGGGCGCAACAATTTCCAGGCTGTGCAGGCCGAGGGTGCGACCCGCATCGCGCGCATCGCCGCCGAAGAAGGCGTGGCGCGGATGGTGCACCTGTCGGCCATCGGCGCGGATGCGGGCGCGGCGAGCGTCTATGCCCGCACCAAGGCCGCCGGTGAGGCCGGTATTCTCAAGCACATGCCGAAGGCCGTTATTCTCCGGCCCTCGGTCATTTTCGGGGCCGAGGATCAGTTCTTCAACCGCTTCGCCGCGATGACGCGGTTTGGCCCGATCCTGCCTGTGGTGGGGGGCGGCACGCGGTTCCAGCCTGTCCATGTCGACGATGTGGCCCAGGCCGCCGTCATGGGCGTGACAGGCGTTGCCGCGCCGGGCATTTATGAGCTTGGCGGGCCGGAGGTGGCGACGTTCCGGGACCTCATGCAGATGATGCTGCGGGTGATCCGGCGGCGGCGACTCATCGTCAATATTCCCTTCGGGATTGCGACGCTGATGGCGGGGGCGATGGAACTGGTGGAGACGGTCGCGCTTGGTCTTGTGCCGCCACAAATCACCCGGGATCAGGTGCGCAGCCTGCGAGTGGATAATGTGGTGAGCGAGGGTGCCCGGGGCTTTGCCGATCTCGGGATCACACCGGTCGCGCCCGAAGCGGTGCTGCCCGATTACCTCTGGCGGTTCCGCCCGACCGGACAATTCGAGGCGGTGCGGGAATCAGCGCGCAACCTGCGCGCCTGACCCTTACGTGTAGGCGATCCAGAGCAGAACCGCCCCAAGGCCGATCCGGTAAACCACGTATGGCGTGAAGCTGACGCTGCGCAAAAGCCGCATCATCAGGCTGAGCGCCAGCAGCGCGGCGACAAAGGCAAAGAGCGCGGCAATCGCCCCGTCGCGCAAAAGCGCGGTATTGGCGTCCATCGCCACCTCGAGACCCAGCAAAGCGCCGCTCGCCATGATCGTCGGGATCGACATGAGCATGGAGATGCGTGCAGCGTCATGGCGCGCGTAGCCCAGAAACCGTGCGCCGGTGATGGTGATCCCCGAACGCGAGGTGCCGGGAATGAGTGCGACCGTCTGCCAGAGGCCGAGGGTCACCGCTTCGCGAAGCGTCCAGTTTTCGGCGGTCTTGTCGCTGCGGCCGCGCTGATCCGCCCACCAGAGCAAGAGGCCGAAGAGGATCGTCGCCCAGGCGATCACGGTGACCGAGCGCAACGCGTCGTTGAGGCCGGTGAGCTTCAGCAGCAATCCGCAGATGATGACCGGCACCGTGGCGACAATCAGCAGGAGCGCCAGGCGTGATCCGGGCGTGTCGGCCCGCCCCGTCAGGAGACGCGGCAGACCGGCGAGCGCCGGCCCCACATCGGCGCGAAAGAACAACATGACGGCAAAGAGCGTGCCGACATGCACCGCCACGTCGATGGCCTGCCCCTGATCGGCCATGCCGGTGAGCGCAGGCAGCAGAATCAGGTGGCCGGAGGAGGAGATTGGCAGGAATTCGGTAATGCCCTGAAGCACGGCAACCATAAATATCTGAAAAATAGGCATTTCTTGATTTCCCGCATGGGTTTTTGGGCATGTATACTTGATCCGTCGCCAAGCGCAATTTCTGAAATATTACCGAAGCGGCCCTATTATACCGCGATTATCCGTGAAAACTTGGCGATGAGGTGATAAAATCTTAAATTAGGTCATACTGTATGACTTTTCATTCCTGAGTGACGCATTTATAAAGTGCTTCTGGCAAATTTCGGGAGGATGCCGCATGGCGAAGCAGGCGATGTTGAAATTCGTGACGGTCGAACGGGACATGCCCGCCAAGCGCGTAGCGGGGGACCGGCGGCAGGATTTCCGCGAGATCTATGCCGAGTTCGCCGACGCCAAGGCCAAGGAACAGGCCAGCCGGTGCAGCCAATGCGGCGTGCCCTATTGCCAGACCCATTGTCCGCTGCACAACAACATCCCCGACTGGCTGCGCCTCACGGCCGAGGGGCGGTTGAAGGAAGCCTATGAAATCAGTCAGATGACCAATACCTTCCCCGAAATTTGCGGGCGCATCTGCCCACAGGACCGGCTGTGCGAGGGCAATTGCGTGATCGAGCAATCCGGGCACGGGACCGTCACCATCGGCGCGGTGGAGAAATACATCACCGACACCGCCTGGGAAGAGGGCTGGGTTGAGGCCATCGCGCCCAAGACGGAACGCGTTGAAAGCGTTGGCATAATTGGCGCGGGGCCGGGCGGCCTTGCCGCCGCTGACGTGCTGCGGCGGGCCGGTGTGCAGGTCACGGTCTATGACCGCTATGACCGTGCGGGCGGGCTGCTGACCTATGGCATCCCCGGCTTCAAGCTGGAAAAGGATGTGGTCATGCGCCGCATCGCGCAGCTCGAGGCGGGCGGCGTGGAATTCGTGCTGAACTGCGACGTGGGCACGGATCTCGGCTTTGACGAAATCCGCAACAAACACAACGCGGTGCTGATCGCCACCGGCGTCTACAAAAGCCGCGAGCTGGACGGGCCGGGGGCTGGTGCCTCGGGCATCGTGCGGGCGATTGACTACCTCACGGCAAGCAATCGTGTTGGCTTTGGCGACCGGGTGCCGGAATTCGACAGCGGAGAGTTGAACGCGACCGGCAAGCGTGTGGTTGTGGTCGGCGGTGGCGATACTGCGATGGATTGCGTGCGCACGGCGATCCGTCAGGGGGCGAAATCGGTCACCTGCCTTTATCGTCGCGACCGCGAGAACATGCCCGGAAGCCAGCGCGAGGTGGCCAATGCCGAGGAGGAAGGTGTGGTTTTCGACTGGCTTAGCGCACCGGTGGGCTTCGTAGGCGATCCGGTGACGGCGGTGAAGGTTCAGAAAATGCGCCTTGGCGCGCCGGACGCCACGGGCCGTCAAAGCCCCGAACCGATCGAGGGCGCCATCGAGGACGCCGCGGCCGATCTGGTCATCAAGGCGCTTGGGTTCGAGCCCGAGGACCTGCCAAGCCTCTGGGGCCAAAAGGAATTGGAAGTCACCCGTTGGGGGACGATCAAGGCCGAGTTCACCACCGGACAGACCGCCATGGAGGGTGTTTTTGCCGTGGGCGACATCGTGCGCGGGGCATCCCTTGTGGTCTGGGCGATCCGGGACGGGCGCGATTCGGCGGCAGCGATCCTGAACTACCTGAACGGCGCGCAGGCGGTGGCGGCGGAATAACGGTCAATCGCGGTCGTTCCGGCAGAATGCAGCAAGACAACAAGACAGACAATCTGACCCACCGGGTAGAGGAAGGGAAAGACCGATGACGACATTCGATTCCGACTGGGCCGCTGAAGAACAGGCCAAGCGCGACTGGCTCGCTACGAACGGCATGTATGCCCATGAGGAGGAACATTCCTCCTGCGGGGTTGGTCTTGTCGTCAGCATCGACGGCAAACCCTCGCGCCGCGTGGTGCAGGCGGGGATCGACGCGCTCAAGGCGATTTGGCACCGCGGTGCGGTCGATGCCGATGGCAAGACCGGCGATGGGGCGGGGATCCATGTCCAGATCCCGGTTCCGTTCTTTTACGATCAGATCCGGCGCACCGGGCACGAGCCGGACGAGAGCCGCCTGATCGCGGTCGGGCAGGTCTTTTTGCCGCGCACGGATTTCGGCGCGCAGGAACGGTGCCGGACCATTCTGGAAACCGAAGTGCTGCGGATGGGGCACACGATCTATGGCTGGCGGCATGTGCCGGTCGATATCACCTGTCTGGGCGAGAAGGCCAACACGACGCGGCCCGAGATCGAGCAGATCCTGATTTCCGACGCCAAGGGGCTGAACGAAGAAGAGTTCGAGCGCGAACTTTACGTGATCCGCCGCCGGATCGAGAAGGCGGTGACACAGGCCGGGATCAACGGGCTTTACATGGCGAGCCTGAGCTGCCGCAGCATCATCTACAAGGGTATGATGCTGGCCGAGCAGGTGGCGGTGTTCTATCCCGATCTGCTGGATGCGCGGTTCGTCAGCAATTTCGCCATCTATCACCAGCGCTATTCCACCAACACGTTCCCGCAATGGTGGCTGGCGCAACCCTTCCGGATGCTGGCGCATAACGGCGAAATCAACACGCTGAAGGGCAATACCAACTGGATGAAGAGCCACGAGATCCGCATGGCAAGCGGGGCGTTCGGCGATCTGGCAGAGGATATCAAGCCGATCATCCCGCAAGGATCCTCGGACAGCGGCGCGCTTGATGCGGTGTTCGAACTGCTGGTTCGGGCGGGGCGCAACGCGCCGATGGCCAAGACCATGCTGGTGCCCGAGGCGTGGTCGAAGCAGGCCGAGGAACTGCCCAACTCATGGCGCGACATGTATTCCTATTGCAACTCGGTGATGGAGCCATGGGACGGGCCGGCCGCGTTGGCGATGACCGATGGCCGCTGGGTCTGCGCGGGGCTTGACCGCAACGGGCTGCGGCCGATGCGCTATGTCGTGACCGGCGACGGGCTGGTGATCGCCGGGTCCGAGGCCGGGATGGTGCCGGTCGATGAGGGATCGGTGAAGGAAAAGGGCGCGCTTGGCCCCGGTCAGATGCTGGCGGTGGATACCGAGGAAGGCCGCCTTTATCATGACGCGGAAATCAAGGACAAGCTGGCCCATGCCCAGCCCTATGCGGACTGGGTCGGCAAGATCAACGAGCTTGACGAGGTGCTGGCCGGGGTGACGGAAAGACCGCTCTTTACCGGCACGGAACTTCGGCGGCGGCAGATCGCGGCCGGGTACACCATCGAGGAGATCGAGCAGATCCTGGCCCCCATGGCCGAGGACGGCAAGGAGGCGGTGGCCAGCATGGGCGACGACACGCCCGCCGCTGTTCTCTCGCAGAAATACCGCCCGCTCAGCCATTATTTCCGCCAGAATTTCAGCCAGGTGACCAATCCGGCGATCGACTCCTTGCGCGAATTCCGGGTGATGAGCCTCAAGACGCGGTTCGGCAACCTCAAGAACGTGCTCGACGAGTCGAGCGCGCAGACCGAGATCATCGCGCTTGAAAGCCCGTTTGTCGCCAATGCGCAATGGGACGAGCTGCTTCGGCAATTCGGCGGCGATGTGGCCGAAATCGACTGCACCTTCGCGCCCGGCGGCACGGCGTTGCAGGACGGGCTGGAGCGGATCCGCGCCGAGGCCGAGGATGCCGTGCGCTCCGGCGTGGGCAATATCGTGCTGAGCGATCACGGGTTGAATGAGGACCGCGTGGGAATGCCGATGATCCTGGCAACAAGCGCGGTGCACAGCCACCTGACGCGCAAGGGGCTGCGGACGTTTTGCAGCCTCAACGTGCGCTCGGCCGAATGCATCGACCCGCATTATTTCGCCGTGCTGATCGGTGCGGGGGCGACCACGGTCAACGCCTATCTGGCCGAAGACACGGTGGCCGACCGCATCGCGCGCGGGCTGATCGACGGCAGCCTGACCGAGGCCATGGCGCGCTATCGCGCGGCGATCGACCTCGGCCTGCTCAAGATCATGTCGAAGATGGGCATTTCGGTGGTCTCATCCTACCGCGGGGGCCTCAATTTCGAGGCGGTGGGGCTGAGCCGTGCGCTTTGTGCCGAGTATTTTCCGGGACTGACGAGCCGGATTTCGGGCATCGGCGTGTCGGGGATTCAGGCCAAGCTCGAGGAGGTGCATGGCCGCGCCTTCGGCGGCGGTCAGGACATCCTGCCGATCGGGGGTTTCTACAAGGCGCGCAAATCGGGCGAGACCCATGCCTGGGGCGCGCAGACCATGCACATGATGCAGACGGCCTGCAACAAGGCGAGCTATGCGCTGTGGAAGCGGTACTCGGCAGCGATGCAGGCCAACCCGCCCATTCATCTGCGCGACCTCATGGCGATCAAGCCCATGGGCGAGGCCGTGCCCATCGAGGAGGTGGAAAGCGTGACCGCGATCCGCAAGCGGTTCGTCACGCCGGGGATGTCGTTGGGGGCGCTCAGCCCCGAGGCGCACAAGACGCTGAACGTGGCGATGAACCGGATCGGTGCGCGCTCGGACAGTGGCGAGGGCGGCGAGGATCCGGCGCATTTCACGCCCGAGCCGAATGGCGACAACCCGTCGGCCAAGATCAAGCAGGTGGCGTCGGGGCGTTTTGGCGTGACGGCGGAATACCTCAACCATTGCGAGGAGTTGGAGATCAAGATCGCCCAAGGGGCAAAGCCCGGTGAGGGCGGGCAGCTGCCGGGGATGAAGGTCACGAAGCTTATTGCGCGGCTGCGCCATTCGACCGAGGGCGTCACGCTGATCAGCCCGCCGCCGCATCACGACATCTACAGTATCGAGGACCTGGCGCAGCTCATCTATGACCTCAAGCAGATCAACCCCGAGGTGAAGGTCTGCGTAAAGCTGGTGGCGCAATCCGGCGTGGGCACGATCGCCGCCGGTGTCGCCAAGGCCAAGGCCGATGTGATCCTGATTTCCGGGCATAACGGCGGCACCGGGGCGTCACCTGCGACAAGCATCAAGTATGCCGGGCTGCCGTGGGAGATGGGCCTCACAGAGGCGCATCAGGTGCTGAGCATGAACAACCTGCGCGAGCGGGTGACGCTGCGCACCGATGGCGGGCTGCGCACGGGCCGCGACATCGTCATGGCGGCGATGATGGGGGCCGAGGAATACGGCATCGGCACGGCGGCGCTGATCGCCATGGGTTGCATCATGGTGCGGCAATGCCAGAGCAATACCTGCCCGGTCGGCGTCTGCACGCAGGACGCGGATTTGCGCGCCAAGTTCACCGGCAGCGCCGAGAAGGTGGTGAACCTCATCACCTTCTACGCACAGGAGGTGCGGGAGGTTCTGGCGAGCATCGGCGCGCGCAGCCTCGATGACGTCATCGGACGGGCGGACCTGCTGACGCAGGTGAGCCGCGGCTCGGCGCATCTCGATGATCTCGATCTCAACCCGATGCTGATCACCGTCGGCGCTGTCGGGCGGCAGCGGCTCGATCGCAACCGTCCGCGCAACGAGGTGCCCGACACGCTCGACGCGGAAATCGTGCGCGATTCGGCGCGGTTCCTCAACGATGGCGAGAAGATGCAGCTTCACTATACGGTGCAGAACACGCATCGCTCTGTGGGCACGCGGGTGTCGTCGCATATCGTGCGGCGCTTCGGGATGCGCAACAGCCTGCAACCCGATCACCTGACGGTGAAATTGACCGGCAGCGCCGGTCAGTCGCTGGGCGCCTTCGCGGCACCGGGGCTCAAGATCGAGGTCTCGGGCGATGCCAACGACTATGTCGGCAAGGGCCTCAGTGGCGCGACCATCGTTGTGCGCCCGCCGATGGCAAGCCCGCTGGTCGCGCATGAGAACACCATCATCGGCAACACGGTGCTTTACGGCGCGACCGATGGCTATCTCTTTGCCGCAGGGCGCGCGGGCGAGCGGTTTGCGGTGCGCAACTCTGGGGCAAAGGTGGTGGTCGAGGGCTGCGGCAGCAACGGGTGCGAATATATGACCGGCGGCGTCGCGGTGATCCTCGGCGCGATCGGGGCCAACTTCGGCGCGGGCATGACCGGGGGGATGGCCTATGTCTTTGATCCCGACGACCGCGCGCCGATGCTCGTGAACGGCGAGACGCTGGTCGCCTGCAAGGTCGCCGAGCCGCATTGGGAGGCCGAACTCAAGGGTCTGATCGAGCGGCATCTGGCGGAAACGGGCAGTCGCCGCGCGCAGGATATCCTGCGCTACTGGGACCGCGAATTGCCCCATTTCGTGCAGCTTTGCCCGCGTGAAATGCTGGACAAGCTTGCGCATCCGCTCGGGGTGACGCCGAAGGCGATCCCGGCGGAGTGAGGCCGCTTCAGGGTTGACTTGAATGGGGGCGGGCCAATGGGCCGCCCTCTCTATTTTGGGGTGAACAGGCCGCCATACTCGGCCCGGAGCACGTTTTTCTGCACCTTGCCCATGGTGTTGCGCGGCAGCGCGTCGAGCAGGATGAGCTTGCGCGGGTGCTTGAACCGCGCGAGCGAGGCGGCGGCAGCGGCGGCGATGGCGTCGAGATCGGGCAGGGCCCCCTTTTCGGGAACGAGGAAGGCCACCACCGTTTCACCGAAATCGGGATGCGGCACGCCCACCACCGCGCTTTCGAGCACGCCGGGCTGATCGTCGAGCAGCAACTCGATTTCCTTCGGGTATATGTTATAGCCGCCCGAGATGATGAGATCCTTGGCCCGCCCCACGATGGAGACATAGCCACGCGCGTCGATCACCCCCAGATCGCCGGTGATGAAAAAACCGTTCTCGCGCAATTCCTCGGCGGTCTTCTCGGGCATGTTCCAATAGCCCTTGAACACGTTCGGGCCGCGCACTTCGATCATGCCGACCGCGCCTTGGGGCTGGTCCGTGCCGGTGTCGGGATCGGTGATGCGCAATTCCACCCCCGGCAGGGGAAAGCCCACGGTGCCCGCGCGCCGCTCGCCCTCATAGGGGTTGGAGGTGTTCATGTTGGTCTCGGTCATGCCGTAGCGTTCGAGAATGCGGTGGCCGGTGCGCGCCTCAAACGCCACATGCGTTTCCGCCAGAAGCGGCGCGGAGCCGGATACGAAGAGCCGCATATGCGCCACGAGATCGCGGTCAAAGCGCGGGTCGTCGAGCAGGCGCGTATAGAAGGTGGGCACGCCCATCATGCTGGTCGCACGGGGCAGGTTTGCGATCATCTGATCCGTGTCGAATTTCGGCAGGAAGATCATCGAGGCCCCCGCCAGAAGAATCACGTTCGTCGCTACAAAAAGGCCGTGCGTGTGAAAGATCGGCAAGGCGTGCAGCAGCACGTCATCGCCGGTGAAACGCCAGTAATCCACCAGCACCTCGGCATTGGACAAAAGGTTCGTCTGCGTGAGCATCGCGCCCTTGGAGCGGCCCGTCGTGCCCGAGGTATAGAGAAAGGCGGCGAGGTCACCGGCGGCGCGCGGCGTGGTCTGGAATGTTTCGGGCTGCGTTTGCGCGGCATCGCAGAGTGTGCCCGCGCCATCGACCCCGAGCGTCAGCAACGCCGCGCCGGAGGCATCGGCCACAGCGCGCAAGGCGTCGGCGCGGGCAGGATCGCAAAGAAGCAGCTTCGCACCGCTGTCGGAGACGAAATAGCCCAGTTCCTCGGCGGTATAGGCGGTGTTGAGCGGCAGGAACACGATCCCCGCCTGCACCGCGGCGGCATAGACGGCAAGCGCCTGCGGCGATTTCTCGACCTGCGCCGCGAGCCGGTCGCCGGGTTCCAGCCCCGCCGCACGAAAGGCATGAGCATAGCGCGCGGCCAATCGCAGAAAGGCGTCATAGCTGAGCGTGCCCCCGCCGTGCAGATGCAGGAACGGCGCGGCGCTGCCCGCGTGGCGTCCGAACAGGCAGTCATAAAGGGAGTTAACCATGGCGATGATCCTTCACTCGGTCTTGTCGGCGCTCGCGGCGAGGGATCGGACCCCCGAGGAGGCGGCAATGCGCCCCGCCCCGGCAAAGCGTTCGTGGTTCTGCGAAATCTGCGCAAGATCGTAAAGATAATTCACCATCACGCCGCCCGACTGCCGTTCCCCGTTGGGTGAAAAGTCAGCACCGGCATGGACGGCATGGACCGAGGCCCCATTGCCAAGATGGAACCGCGCCACCGGATCGACGGGCGTGCCGTCCTCGCGCTTGGCCTCGAGAAGGTAATGCGCCGCCATGGCCCGCCGCGCCTGCTGCTCGTCAGGTAGGGCGTGCCCGATCTGCGACAGCCAGCGGCTGAGGCCGGGGATGGGCGAGAGGGTGACGAAGGTCTTGAGGTCGGGCAGTTCCTGCGCGAGGTCGGCCACCACCTGCTTGATCAGCGAATTGCCAAAGGAAATCCCGGCAAGCCCGGCCTGACAGTTGGAAATCGAGTAGAAAACTGCCGTATCCGCCCCGGTCGCAGGGATGGCGGCACGGTCCTCGGATAGCACGTCATGGATCGCGCCGGGAATGCCGCGCGTCAGCGCCACCTCGACGAATATCAGCGGCTCGTCCGGCATGGCCGGGTGAAAGAAGGCGAAACAGCGTCGGTCCTGCGGGGCAAGGCGGCGGCGCAGGTCGTCCCAGCTGTCGATGGCATGGACCGCCTCGTAGGCGATGATCTTTTCCAGCACGGCGGCGGGCGAGGACCAGTTGATCGGGCGCAGCACCAGAAAGCCGCGATTGAACCACGAGGAAAAGAGATGCTTGAGGTCAAGATCGACCACGCCGAGGCCGGGATCGTCGTGCATCAGGCGCAACAGGTCGGCGCGCATCGCCACAAGCTGCGCGGTGGCCCCCGGCACCTGATTGAGACGGCGGGCAAGCTCCTGTCGGGGCGGCTCGGCGGCGGCCATGAAGGCGGCATAGCTGGCACGAGAGGGCGCGCTCTCGAAGGCTGCCAGCGTCGCCCGCACGGCGTCGGGATCAAGGCTCAGGTCGCGGGCGAGAAACCCGAAGAATTCGGCCTTGTCCCCGTCCCCCAGACCGGCGTAGCGCTCCAGCATGTGACGGGCCAGCACCATGCCCGAGACCTCGCCGGAACTGCCCAGCAGGTCGCGCGCGAGCTCCGTCAGCGAACGGTTGCGCGGGTCGGGCGTCCCGGACGTGAAATAGCGCCGCTCGAACACGGTTGACAGAAGATCGGCCAGCACGCTCATTGCGCCGCCCCCATGACCTGATCGGGCAGCCAGGTGGCCAGCCCCGGAAAGAGGCAGAGAAGGATGATCGCCAGCACCATGCAGCCGACGTAAGGAAGCGAGCCGTAGAGGATCGTCTTGAGCTTGATGTCGGGGGCAATGCCGTTGATCACATAGAGGTTGAGACCGACGGGCGGCGAAATGAGGCCGATTTCCATGTTGATCGTCAGCACCACGGCAAACCAGATCGGATCGAACCCGGCGGTGGTGATGATCGGCAAGAGGATCGGCGCGGCCATCAGGATCACCGCGACGGGGGGCAAAAAGAAGCCCGCGATCAGCAGGAAGACGTTGATCGCCGCCATGAGCACCCAGCGGTTGACATCAAGTGTGCCGATCCATTCTGCGATGGATTGGGTGATGAAAAGCGACGAGAGCATGTAGGAAAACACCCCCGCCGCCGCGATGATGAAGAGGATCATCACGCTTTCGCGGGTCGAATCGCGCAGCACCACCCAGAGCGCCGTGGGCGACCACAGCCGGTAGATGATCATCGCGATCAGCAGGCACAAGAGCGCGCCGACGGCCGCCGTCTCGGACGGTGTGGCGATGCCGCCATACATGGCATAGAGCACGCCGAGGATGATGGCGAGAAAGGGCAGGACGCGGGGCAGGATCTCGAACTTCTGCGCCCATGTGTAGGGAGTCGCGCGCAGCAGATTCACATCACCCGACCGCCATGTCTGATAGAGCGACCAGGCCATGAAGAGCACCACCAGCAGCAGCCCCGGAATGACGCCTGCCAGGAACAGCCGTCCGATCGAGGTCTCGGTGGCGATGCCATAGACGATCATCGTGACCGAAGGCGGAATGAGGATGCCGAGCGTGCCGCCCGCCGCGATCGAGCCTGCGGCAACGGAATCAGGATAGCCGCGCTTGCGCATCTCGGGGATGCCCATCTTGCCGATGGCGGCACAGGTGGCGGGAGAAGAGCCCGACATCGCCGAGAAAAGCGCGCAGGCCCCGAGGTTCGAGATCACAAGGCCGCCCGGCACGCGCGTCAGCCACCGCTCCAACGCCTCGTAAAGGTCCGCGCCCGCCCGCGTCGAGGCGATGGAGGAGCCCATGATGATGAACATCGGGATCGAGAGAAGCGCGAAATTGTCGAGCTTGCCGAACATGATTTCGGGCATGAGTTCGAGCGAGCGCATTCCGTCGAAAACGATCAGGAACCCGCCCGAGACGATCAGCAGCCCGACCGCGACCGACACGCCGGAGAACAGAACCACGATGGTGGCAACAGCCACGATGAGGCCAAGCAGGAGCGGGTCCATCAGGCGTCCTCCAGTCCAAAGGGCTTGTCGATATCCAGCAGAACGGCGATCAGGTCCGCCACGAGTTGCAGCAGAAAGAGCGCGAGGCCGAGAGGCAGCGAGAGATAGGGAATCCAGAGCTTGATCGCCCAGACCGTATCCGACCTCCAGCCGCGCGACCAGGCAAGGTGCCAGAATTCCGCCCCATACCAGAGCATCACCGCGATCACGAGGATCGAGAGCGACAGTGTGACCACCGCCAGCACCTTGCGCGCTCCGCGCGGGACCGCCATCGGGATGAGATCCACGTTCACATGGCCGCGCAGGCGCTGCACATAAGACAGACCCAGAAGCGTTGCCGCGATCATCAGGTAGACCACCGCCTCGGTTTGCCAGATGGTCGTGCCGTTGAGCACGAAGCGGATCCAGATCATCTGGCAGGTGATCAGCACCGCCGCCACGATCATCGCCGCGGATAGCCAGCCCGCGAGGGTGGAGAGCGCGGCGATGGCGCGCAGGAAGGGATTTCTACCGGTGCGCGCGACAGCGCCCGAGCTTTGGCCGGCCATGGTCGGACCTCATCACGTTGTCAGGGCAGGGAAAGGGGGCCGCCGTCCGATGGGGCGGCGGCCCGTGGCGGATCACTCGACAGCGAGCGCCATGTCAAGGAGCGCCTGCCCGTCGGGGACGCTTGCCACGAATTCCTTGAACGATGTTTCCTTGGCCAGCGCCAGCCAGGCGGCGAAATCGTCCTGGCTCATCTCGGCGATCTCGACACCGGCTTCGCGGAACACCTCGACCGAGGCAGCGTCTTCGTTCTTGGCCTCTTCGAGATAGAAGGCTTCGGCCTTTTCCGCCGCCGCCAGAAGCGCGGTTTGCTGAGCCTCGGTCAGCCCGTCGAAGGTGGATTTGTTCATCAGGAGCGGCTGATACATGAACCACAAAGCCACGTCGCCCGCAGGCGTGTAGCATTTCACCTGCTCATAGATGCGGAACGACACGAAGGACGAGGACGAGGTGTTGACCGCGTCGAGGACACCGGTCTGCATGGCGTTGTAGACCTCTGAACTCGCCATCGAGGCGATGGAGGCACCGGCACCAGCCAGCATCTGCTCGAACGCCTTGCCGGCCGCGCGGGTCTGAAGGCCCTGCACATCCTCGGGGCGGCGGATACAGGTGTCCTTGGCGGCAAACCCGCCGGCCAGGTAGCCATGCACCAGCACCATCACGTCATCCTCGGCCATCTTGGCCTCCAGCGCCTCCATGAAGGGGCTGTCGGTCAGGCGCGCGGCGTGGTCGTGGTTTTTCACGAGGCCCGGCATGAGGGTAAGGTTGTAGGCCGGTTGCTGGCCGCCCGCATAGCTGAGCGGCAGCACGGTCATGTCAAGCTGTCCGCGGCTCAGCGGCGTGTATTGCTCGCGCGCCTTGAACAGCGATTGCGAGCCGAAAATCTTGATGTCGAGATCGACCCCGGCGGCGGCAACCTCATCGGCAACGATCTGCGCGACCCGGTGCCGGATATCCTGATTCGACCATTGATGCGACAGGCGCAGGTCCGTGGCGTCGGCGGTGGTGCCCAGCAAAAGGGCGCTGGCGGCGGCTGCCGCGAGTGCGGTGAATTTCATGTTGTCCTCCCATGTCTGCCCCGGCTCTCTCATGGCCGGGGAGATTTGGGCAGTCTTCGGTAGGATGCATCCAGAGTCAAGAATTTTGTATACAATAATTTCAATCTTGCGCACGAGGTCAATCGGAATTAGCGTTAGGGAATGTCACAACGTCGCGCAGACAGCATTGCCGATAGTCTGGAAGAGATGATCTTTACCGGAGCCTTCAGCGACGGCGATCGGCTGGACGAGACGCGGCTTGCCCAACAATTCAACGTCTCGCGCACACCGATCCGCGAGGCGCTCGGGCGGCTGGTAGCCTCTGGTCTGGCCGAGCAGATCCCGCGTCGGGGCGTGTTCATCCGTCAGCCCGGGCCGGTCGAACTTCTGGAGATGTTCGAGACCATGGCCGAGATCGAGGGGGTTTGCGGGCGTCTTGCCGCGCTGCGCATATCCGATAGCGCGCTGGCCGAACTGGACATTTCGAACGCGCTTTGCACGGCGGCGATCGAGGCGGGCGATACGGACGCCTATTACCGCGAGAACGAGCGGTTTCACCATGCCATCTACCGCGAGGCGGGCAATACCTTTCTGGAGCAGGAGGCGCTGCGCCTTCATCGGCGGCTCAAGCCGTTCCGGCGCCTGCAATTGCGGGTGCGCGGGCGCATGGCGCAATCCATGGCAGAGCACGAGGCCGTTGTGGCAGCCCTGCGCGCGGGTGCCTCCGAGCGCGCCGCAGAGGTATTGCGCGGGCATGTCGCCGTTCAGGGCGAGAAGTTCCACCGCCTTCTGTCAGGCCTGCGCCGCGCGGCGGAATAGCGCCGCGCTTAACCGAGCGCCGCGATTGCCGCGCGCAGCGTGGCCAGCCCCTCGTTTTTTTCCGAGGAGGTCAGGATGATCTCGGGATAGGCCGCAGGATGGGGGGCGAGGCGCGCGCGCACCTGAACAAGGACCGCCTCGAGAGCGGCGGCGTTGACCTTGTCGGTCTTGGTCATGACGCATTGAAAGGGCACGGCGGCGCGGTCCAGAAGCGTCATTATTTCCTCATCCACCGGCTTGATCCCGTGGCGCGAATCCACCAGCACGAAAGCGCGGCGCAGGCTTGGGCGGCCCGAGAGATAGGCCTTGAGGAGCGCCTGCCATTTCGCCACGACAGCCACCGGCGCATTGGCAAAACCATAGCCGGGCAGATCGACAAGATAATGGCTCTCGCCCAGGGTGAAGAAGTTGATTTCCTGCGTGCGGCCGGGCGTGTTGGAGGCGCGCGCAAGCGCCTTGCGTCCGGTGAGCGCGTTGATCAGGCTGGATTTGCCCACATTGGAGCGGCCCGCAAAGCAGACCTCTGCCCGGTCGGCGGGGGGCATTCCGGACATGGCCACCACGCCCTTGAGGAAATCGACCGGTCCGGCAAAAAGCTTGCGTCCCGCCTCGGCGGTGGCATCATCGGGCGTCTCGGCCACGGGAAATGCGAGTTTCATGGCGGCTTACCTGGCAAGGACGCGGGGAGGCCGCGTCACTTCCTTTTCTCGGGTTTTGTCGCGGGCGCAGGCTTGTCGCCGCGTTTGAAGCTCGACCGGATGTTGCCGAACACGTCGGGCTTGTGCCCATGGCTGCGCATGATCGCGTATTGCTGGCCGAAGGTGATCATGTTGTTGGCGATCCAGTAGAGCACGAGGCCGCTGGCGAAACTGCCCAGCATGAACATGAACACCCAGGGCATCCAGGCGAAGATCATCTTTTGCGTGGGGTCTGTCGGCGACGGATTGAGCTTCTGTTGCAGCCACATCGAGATCCCGAGGCCGAGCGGCAGGATGCCGATGAAGATCAGCGCGAGAATGGATCCCGGTTCGGGCGCGGCCCAGGGGAATACGCCCCAGAGGTTGAATAGCGACGACGGATCGGGTGCGGAGAGGTCCCTGATCCAGCCGATCCAGGGCGCGTGGCGCAATTCCAGCGTGACGAAGATCACCTTGTAGAGGGAAAAGAAGATCGGGATCTGCAGCAGGATCGGCAGACAGCCCGCGGCCGGATTGACCTTTTCCTTCTTGTAGAGCGCCATCATCTCCTGTTGCAGCTTCTGACGGTCGTCGCCGGCGATCTCCTTGATCTTCTCCATCTGCGGCTGAAGTTCCTTCATCTTGGCCATGGAGACGTAGGATTTGTAGGCGAGCGGCAGCACCAGCGCCTTGATGGCGAGGGTGAGCGCGATGATCGCCCAGCCCATGTTGCCGATGATCTGGTTGAACCAGTGCAGCGCCGCGAATATCGGTTTGGTCAGGAAGAAGAACCAGCCCCAGTCGATCGAGTCGATGAAGCGATCAACGTTCTCCTCGTTCTGGTAGCGGCGGATCGTGGCCCATTCCTTGGCCCCGGCGAAGAGGCGGCTGTCGGCGGAGACGGTGGCACCGGGCGCCAGGCTGAGCGTAGCCTGCACCGTTTCTGTCTGGAAGATTCCGCGCTGCGGGTCGAATTTGGTCACGGCCTTGAAGGGCGTGCCGGGATCGGGGATGAGTGTCGTCATCCAGTAGTGATCGGTAAACCCGAGCCAGCCGCGATCCGTGACCTGTTCGACCTCGGCGGGCACGCCCTCACGCGGATTGAAATCGAGTTTCTCGATATTCTTGTAGCTCATTTCCACGAGCGTGCCATCGAACATCCCGACAACCCCCTCGTGCAGGATGAAGAAATTCTTGAGTTCCGGGGGACGACCGTGGCGGGCGATGATGCCGTAGGGCGCGAGGCTGACCGTGGCCGCGCCGCGATTTTCGACCGACTGGCGCACGGAGAACATGTAATCGGCGTCGATGCTGATTTCGCGCCGGAAAATCAACCCTGCGCCATTGTCCCAAACCAGCGTGACCGGGCTTTGCGGCGTCAGCGCGGCGCCGGTCTCGACTGCCCAGAGAGTGTTGGCGCCGGGGACCTCATCGGGCGAGAGACCGGCGCCGGGGGCCCAGCCGTGCAGCGCGTAATAGGGCGTGATCGCGCCGATGGGATTGAGCAGGTGCACGGTATCGGAGTCGGGGTCTGTCGTCTCGCGGTAGTCCTTGAGCACCAGATCGTCGATCCGACCGCCCAGAAGCGAGACCGAACCGGACAGGCGGCTCGTGTTGATGTCAAGTCGGGGCGTTTGGGCGGTCGTCTCGGTGGCGACATCGGTTGCGCCCGCCACATCGCTTGCGCCCGGCGCTGCGGTGGGGGCGGGCGGCGTGAGACTGTCCTGCGCTACGGGCGCATTGGGGTCGGTGGGCACAGGTTCCGGCGGCGGGAACAACACGAACCACAGCAGGATCACGAGAAAGCTGAGGGCCGTCGCGAGAATGAGGTTCTTGTTCTGTTGATCCATGGTCCTGAACCGTCCGTCATTGCAGTTTCACGGGCGTTCAACAGAGTGCGGCCCCAAAGGTCAAGCGGTTTCCGGGATTGACAGGGGGCGGTGGCGAGGATTCGTCGCGCGGCATCACACGTTCGGTCCGTCGCGTGGACATGCGCGGGCTGCGAGGCGGGGCGTTGGTGGCGGCGCGGCGTTTGACGGCGGCAGATGCGCGCTCCGTCCCAAGGTTGCCAGCGTGTTGCTGATCGTCGCGACAGTGACAGGGCGGTCCTGGGGCTGGATCATCGCGACTGTCGAGGATACGCCGAGCGTATCGGGCGGCAGCATGGCCGAGGCTGCGGCGCGTGCCGCGATTTCGAGCCGATGCGCAACCCGTCGGGCAGCAGCGTCGGTGACTGACCGCTCCGTCGCGAGCAGCACGCCGAAACGCCCCCCCCCGAGGTCAAAAAGCTGATCCTCCGGGCGCAGGGCGCGGGCAAGATGATCGAGGCAGTTTGTCACGAGCCGCGTCTGCATGTGCGGGCCGTGCCGCGCGGGGATGGCCGCGAACCCGTCGATGCCGAGAAACAGGCACGGTGCCGGCTGCGCATCGCCGCGCGCGCGCGCAAGCTGCCGTTCGATGGCGCGTGCCATATCGGCCAGTTGTCCCGGCGTCGTGCCATGCCCCGACGGCGCCCCCGCCCCCTGTCGCGGCAGGGTTGCGATCAGCGCAAAGGGCAGCGCAAGCCACAGCACCTGCGCGCCGAACCACACCAGCGCGAGTACAAAAGCCAACGCGAAAACAAAGAGCTGCGGCCCGCGCAGCGCCTCTGACACGGCGTTGAACCGGTCCCTCAGGGGGCTGATCACAGGACGCATTCCGTTCTCCGACTCTACCGGAGTTCAGTCTGCGCCTTTGTGGGTTAACGAAGCGTTGGCGGGTTGGCGAAATCTGTCTCGGATTTGATCTTTTCGCGCGTCAGCCCTGCAAAATCGAAGAGTTTGGGGTCAAGCAGATGCGACGGACGCGCGTTCATCAGCGCGCGGAACATCACCTGGCGACGGCCCGGACTGCGGGTCTCCCACCCGTCGAGGATCTGTTTCACCTGCTGGCGTTGCAGCCCGTCCTGAGAGCCGCAGAGATCGCAGGGGATGATCGGATAGGCCATCGCCCGCGCAAACCGCGCGCAATCGGCCTCGGCCACATGCGCGAGGGGCCTGTAAACAAAGAGATCCCCCTCTTCGTTCACAAGCTTGGGCGGCATCGTCGCCAGCCGCCCGCCGTGAAAGAGATTCATGAAGAAGGTCTCGAGAATGTCGTCACGGTGATGGCCGAGCACCACCGCCGAACAGCCCTCTTCGCGGGCAATGCGGTAGAGATGGCCGCGCCGCAGGCGCGAACAGAGCGCGCAATAGGTGCGTCCCTGCGGCACCTTGTCCATGACCACGGAATAGGTGTCCTGGTATTCGATCCGGTGGGGCACGCCCATGCGCTCGAGGAAATCCGGCAGCACGGTTGCCGGAAAACCCGGCTGGCCCTGGTCGAGATTGCAGGCGAGCAGATCCACGGGCAGGAGGCCACGCCATTTCAACTCGTGGAGCACCGCCAGAAGCGTATAGCTGTCCTTGCCGCCCGAGAGACAGACCAGCCAGCGCGCGCCCGATTCGATCATGCCGTATTGCTCGATCGCCTCGCGCACGTTACGCACGATCCGCTTGCGCAGTTTGCGGAACTCGGTGCCCGTGGGGGCCCCGTGAAAGAGCGGATGAATCTCGTCCTCGACCTCTGACATGGGCGCGCTTTAGGGGCTTTCACGTCCCCGGGCAAGAGGCGGCAGCCGCCAGGCGCATCTTGCGGTCAAAGATCACTTACCCACAACTATTTGCAGGCACCCGCAACAAATTGCTTTACAGCCCGCGCCCGACCCATCACCATATCTTGTAGGGGTGGATGGAATGACTGCCGCCCTTAGAGCAGGCACCTAGCGTTTGGGGTGCGAAGGCCCCTACGCGCTATAGCAAATGAGGCGGCGCCATGGCACTTTCCGAGCATTATCTCAGCGACGATCTGCACCCGATCGACATCGTCGAGCATATCGCCGAGCACCACGATTGGGAGTTCGACCGTATCGGCGACGATCAGATCGCCATGGCCATCGAAGGCCAGTGGCGCACCTACGCGATCACGCTCGCCTGGTCGGGCCATGACGAGACGCTTCGACTTGTCTGCACCTATGAAATGGAGCCACCCGAAGACCGCTTGGCCGTGCTCTATGAGATGCTCAACGCGGTCAACGACCAGTGCTGGAGCGGGGCGTTCACCTGGTGGGGCGAGCAAAAGCTGATGGTGTGGCGCTATGGCCTCGTGATGTCGGGCACGCAGGGCCCGAGCCCCGAGCAGATCGACGCGGCACTGGGCGCTGCGGTGACGGCATCGGAGCGGTATTACCCGGCCTTCCAGCTTGCGATCTGGGGTGGCAAATCTCCGCGCGATGCGATGCAGGTCGCCATTGCAGAGGCCTACGGGCGCGCGTAAACCTGCCCCCGCACGATAAAGGCGGGGGCAATCATCATGATCACGCAGGTGGCAGAGCGGGGCCTTGTCCTTCTGGGATGCGGCAAGATGGGTGGCGCGATGCTGAAGGGCTGGCTCGGGGGCGGGTTGGCGGCCGATGCGGTGCATGTGATCGACCCGCACCCGGGCGATTGGCTGCGCGGGACGGGTGTTCATGTCAACGGAGGGCTGCCCGAAAGCCCGGCCATCGTGATCGTCGCGGTCAAACCACAGATGATGGGCGCGGCCCTGCCCACGCTCAAAGGCTACGGCAACGGCGCGACGCTCTTTGTTTCGGTCGCGGCGGGCACGACCATCGCCGCCTATGAGGCGATGCTGGGGGCGGCCACGCCGGTGGTGCGCGCCATGCCCAACACGCCCGCCGCTGTGGGGCGCGGGATTTCCGCCATTGTCGGCAACGCGGCGGTAACATCTGCGCATCTCGATCAGGCGGAGACATTGCTGCGGGCCGTGGGGCAGGTTGTCCGGCTCGACAGCGAGGATCAGATGGACGCGGTCACGGGGCTGTCGGGCTCTGGCCCCGCCTATGTGTTTCACATGATCGAATGCATGGCGCGGGCCGGTGAGGCCGAAGGGCTGGCCCCTGCGCTGGCGATGCAACTGGCCCGCGCCACGGTGGCGGGGGCGGGTGCGCTGGCCGAAGCCGCAGACGAGACGCCCGCGCAACTGCGCGAGAATGTCACCAGCCCCAATGGCACCACGCAGGCGGGACTTGGCGTGCTGATGGACGAGGGCACCGGCCTGCCACCTCTCATTGCGCGGACCGTGGCGGCGGCAGCGGCGCGCTCGCGGGAGCTGCGCGATGGCTGAGATCGGTTTTGACGATTTCCTTGCGGTGGATATCCGCGCGGGCCGGGTGGTCCGTGCGGAGCCCTACCCGGAGGCCCGCAAGCCCGCGATCAAGCTCTGGATCGATTTCGGCCCCGAGATCGGCGAGAAAAAATCGAGCGCGCAGATCACCGCGCATTACACGCCCGAGGGGCTGATTGGCCGTCAGGTGCTCGCGGTGGTGAATTTCCCGCCCCGTCAGATCGGCAAGTTTCTTTCCGAGGTTCTGGTTCTGGGGGTGAGCGACGCGGCGGGCGGGATCGTCCTGATTGGCCCTGACCTTGATGTGCCCCTGGGCGGGAGGCTGCATTGAGACGGGTCCTTGTCACGAGGCCGATGCCGCCGCGCGTCATAGAGGCCGCGCGCGCGCTGTTCGAGGTAGAGATGCGCGAGGAGAACACACCCCTGAAGCCCGGACAGATGAAGGGCGCGCTGGCGCTCTATGACGGTATCGTGCCAACGCTGGGCGACCTGTTCTCGGCCGAGGTCTTTGCCGAGGCAGCGGGCAGCCGGTGCCGCATCCTCGCCAATTTCGGGGTGGGCTATAACCATATCGACGTGGCGGCGGCACGCGCGGTTGGCATTTCTGTCACCAACACGCCGGGGGCTGTGACCGATGCGACCGCCGATATCGCGCTCATGCTGATGCTGATGAGCGCGCGGCGCGCGGGCGAGGGGGAGCGGATGCTGCGCGCAGGCCGCTGGACCGGGTGGAACCCGACGCAGATGCTGGGGCTGCACATGACCGGCAAGACGGTGGGCATCGTCGGCATGGGCCGCATCGGGCAGGCGATCGCGCGGCGCTGTCACTTCGGCTTCGGGATGGAAGTTTTATTCTACAACCGCTCGCCGAAGGGTGTCGATCTTCCGGCGCGACAGGTCGAGAGCCTGACGGCGCTGGCGGGGGCAGTGGATTTCCTTGTGGCGGCCCTGCCGGGCGGGGCCGAGACCCGCAACACCATCGGGGCCGAGGTGCTGGCGGCCATGAGGCCTACGGCGCATCTCGTGAACATCGCGCGGGGCGATGTGGTGGATGAGGCCGCTCTGATCGAGGCCCTGGCCGAGGGGCGCATCGCCGGGGCGGGGCTCGATGTCTATGCGCGCGAGCCCGAGGTGCCCGAGGCGCTGCGCCGAATGGAGACCGTCACGCTCCTGCCGCATCTGGGCACCGCCGCGCTCGAGGTGCGCGAGGCGATGGGGCTGATGGCGGTCGAGAACCTGCGCGCCTTCTTCGCGGGTGAGACGCTGCCGAACCCGGTGGCGTGAGTATTTTTGGAACAGTGAAGCGGGGCGATGTCCTGCTTGACGGGGCGGCGCGTTTCCGGTGATCTGGCCTGAAACCTGAGGAGCAAGACCATGGTGCAGCCCGCGATTACGGGATCGGGCGTGTTCACGCCGCCGGAGGTGATCACCAACGAGGAATTGGTGGTGGCCTACAACGCCTATGCCGAGGCGTTCAATGCGCGCCATGCGGCGGAAATCGCGGCCGGTGAGATCGAGGCCAAGGCGCCGTCTTCCTCGGAGTTCATCCTTTCGGCCTCGGGGATCGAGCAGCGGCACGTGATGGACAAGGCAGGGGTTCTGGACCCGGAGGTGATGCACCCGCTTCTGCGGCAGCGCCGCGATGACGAACCGGGGATCATGGCGGAAATGGCGCTCGAGGCCTGCGGCGAGGCGCTGGCGCAGGCGGGACGGGAGGCGGGCGAGATCGACCTCGTGATATGCGCTGCGTCCAATCACGAGCGGCCCTATCCGGCGGTGGCGATCGAGATTCAGGCTTTGCTCGGCGCGGGCGGGTTTGCCTTTGACATGAACGTGGCGTGTTCCTCGGCCACGTTCGGTATTCAGGCCGCCGCCGACATGATCCGGGGGGGCAGCGCGCGGCGGGCGTTGGTGGTCAGCCCCGAGATCTGTTCGGGGCATCTGGAGTGGCGCGACCGGGATTGTCATTTCATCTTCGGCGATGTCTGCACCGCGCTGGTGATCGAACCGGCGGAGGAGGCGAGGGGTTCGCATTTCCGCATCCTCTCGACCCGTTGTGCCACGCAGTTTTCCAACAACATCCGCAACAACAACGGTTTTCTGCGCCGCTCGCGCCCCGACGGCATGGCCGACCGGCGCGACATGCTGTTCGTGCAGGAGGGGCGGAAAGTGTTCAAGGAGGTGTTGCCGATGGTCTCGGCGCATATCCTGGGGCACATGGAGGAGGAGGGTGTGACGGCGGCGGATCTGCGGCGGATCTGGCTGCATCAGGCCAACAAGACCATGAACGATTTCATTGGCCGCAAGGTGATGGGGCGCGTGCCGGAGCCGCAGGAACAGCCAAATATCCTTCAGGACTATGCCAACACCTCCTCTGCGGGGTCGATCATAGCCTTTGCGCAGCATTCGGGCGACCTGCAAACTGGCGACAAGGGTCTGATCTGTTCCTTCGGGGCGGGGTATTCCGTGGGGTCCGTGCTGGTGGAGCGGGGTTGAGGCGGGCGCCCGCCCCCGCGTTTCATGACACGATTTGAAAATGACATTCCAGAACAAAGGGTTTAAGGCGATAGCGGCCCCGCGCGAGGCGGGCTTGTTACATGGGGACCAAGTATGTCGGTGATTGGAAATTATCTCAAGAAGCACACCGAGGCGCTGGTCAAGGACGTGGGCATCGAGGCCGCCTGCAAGCTGACCGGCAAATCCAAGGCGACGCTGGGGCGGTATTATTCCGATCACGAGGAACATGACGACCGCTTCATGCCCGTGGATGCGGTGGCAGCCCTTGAGCAGGCGGCGAGTTATCCGCATGTGACCTCGGCGCTGGCGGAATTGAAGGGCATCAACCTGAGCCTGACCGAGAGCCTGCGCAACACGCGGGAGCGGACATCGGTCAACAGCGATGTCATCGCGCTTGCGCAGCGGTTTGCGATCCTGATGGGGGAGTATCAGCAAAGCATCGGCGATGGCGTGATCACCGTCAACGAGGCCAAGCGGCTGCTGCGCGAGACGACCCATCTGCAACAGGTTCTGCTGGAAATGAAACTGAAACTCGAGGAAGAAGTGAGCTGAGCGGCTTCAGCCGAAAAGCGCGGTTGTGGTGTCGAGCAGGAGCGCCATGACCTGCGCGCGAAAGCCCGGGATGAGCAGGGCCGAGGCAAAGGCCAGATGCAGCACCATGATCGCGTTGAGCGAGCTTCGGAACGGTTCCTTGCGCGTCTTGTGCCGGAAGACGCCCTGACCGGTCTTTGCGCCGAAGGCCCCACCGACAAGACAGAGCGTCAGCAGTGTGCTTTCGGGCACGCGCCAGCGGCGATGGATGGCGCATTGCTTGTCCCACCAGAACAGGCCGAAGGTCGTCGAATTGAGAACCGTGAGGTAAAGGAAGGCGAAGGCCAGGGGATGCATGGCGTCTTTCCGGGTGGTGGGTGGCCAGCGGCGCGGGGTCAGAACGATTTGCGCGCCGCGAGGGCCGCACTGATCGTGCCATCGTCGAGATAGTCCAACTCGCCGCCGATTGGAACACCCTGCGCGAGCGAGGTGAGCGACACTTTGCCCTCAAGCTGATCGGCGATGTAGTGGGCGGTGGTCTGGCCATCGACGGTGGCGTTGAGAGCGAGGATCACCTCGGTGATGCTTTCGGCCTCGACACGGGCGACAAGTTCGGGGATGCGCAGCATCTCGGGGCCGATCTGATCGAGCGCCGAGAGCGTGCCGCCGAGGACGTGATAGCGGCCCTTGAAGGCGTGCCCGCGTTCCATCGCCCAGAGATCGGCCACATCCTCGACCACGCAGATCTGGCCATTGGTGCGCTTGGGCGCGGCGCAGATGTCGCAGATCTCGGCCGTGCCGATATTGCCGCAGATGCGACATTCGCGCGCGGTGGCGGCGACGTTTTGCATGAGATCGGCGAGCGGCGAGAGCAGCAGCGCGCGCTTGCGGATCATGTGCAGCACCGCGCGCCGCGCCGAGCGCGGGCCAAGCCCTGGAAGACGGGCCATCATGTCGATCAGGGCGTCGATATCGCGGGTGCTGCTCACGCGTGTGGCTCCGGAGAGGCGGGCGGGGTTTCGCCGTCGGCGAGAGTATTTTCAGGAACAGTGAACCACGGCTCAGAACGGCAGCTTCATGTCCTTGGGCAGCCCCATCGATTCGGTGAGCTTGCCCATCTCTTCCTTGACCTTGTCCTGAGCGCGCGATTGCGCGTCCTTGATCGCGGCGAGGATCAGGTCCTCGACCACTTCCTTGTCATCGGCGTTGAAGATCGAGGGATCAATGTCGAGCGCCTTCAGCTCGCCCTTTGCGGTGCAGGTGGCCTTGACGAGGCCCGCGCCCGATTCGCCGATGACGGTGACGCTGTGCATTTCGTCCTGAAGGGCGGCCATTTTCTGTTGCATTTCCTGGGCGGCCTTCATCATCTTGGCCATATCGCCCATCTGTCCCAGACCCTTGAACATGTCGGTCATCTCCTGCTGAAAGGTTCGCTGCGGCTTTAAGCATATCGCGCGCGGTTTGGCGAGGTGTTCAGTCCTCCTCGAACGGATCCCATTCCTCGTCCACCTCGGGCAGGGCCTCGGAATGGGCTTCGGTGGTGATCTGTTCGGCGCTGCGGATCTCTCGGATCGCGGCCTTGGGAAAGGCGTCGAGCACGGCGCGCACCAGGGGATGCGCGCGCGCCTGTGACTCCAGCGCCGATTGTGCGGCGTCGCGGGCTTCGCGCAGGGTGGGGCTGGTGGCGGAATTGACGAGGCTGACGGCCCAGCGTTGCCCTGTCCAGCGTTGCAGCGCGGTGCCGAGGCGCTGGGCAAGGTCGGCGGGCGCGTCGGGCGTGGGGGTGAATTCGATCCGGCCCGGACGGTAGGCGGCGAGGCGCAGGCAGCCCTCGACCTCGATCAAAAGGCGCGCGTCGCGCTGGTCGCGGATGAGGTCGAGCACCGAATCGAAGGTCGCATAGGCGGCGAGGGCCGTATCCTGCGCGGGGGCGGCGGCGGTCACCGAACCCGCGCCGTGATGCGTGGTCATGCTCGCGCGGGGCGGGGGTGCCGTGCCTTGCGGTGTGGCGCGCGGGCCGGATCCGCCACCGCCACCGGTCCCTGAGGGGGGCGTGTCACGCAGCTGGCGGACGAGGTCTTCGGGGGCGGGCAGATCGGCCACATGGGTGAGCCGGATCACCGCCATCTCGGCGGCCATCATGGCGTTGGGGGCCTGGGCCACCTCGTCGAGCGCCTTCAGGAGCATCTGCCACATGCGGGTGAGCACGCGCATCGGCAGCGCCGAGGCAATATTCAGTCCGCGCGCGCGCTCATCCGGGCCGACGGTGGGGTCCTCGGCCGCGTCCGGCGTGATCTTGACCACGCTGACCCAGTGGGTGATCTCGGCCAGATCGCGCAGCACGGCCAGCGGATCAGCGCCCTCGGCATATTGCGCGCCCAGTTCGGTGAGCGCGCCTGCCGCGTCGCCCTTCATGATCAGATCGAAGAGGTCGAGCACGCGACCCCGGTCGGCAAGGCCCAGCATGGCACGCACTTGGGTAGCCGTCGTCTCGCCCGCGCCGTGGGAAATCGCCTGATCCAGAAGCGAGGTCGCGTCGCGGGCCGAGCCTTCGGCGGCGCGGGTGATGAGCGCGAGCGCCTCGTCGGTGATCGCGGCCCCCTCGGCCCCGGCGATGCGCTGCAAGAGACCTATCATCACCTCCGGCTCGATCCGGCGCAGGTCGAACCGCTGACAGCGCGACAGCACCGTGACCGGCACCTTGCGGATCTCGGTTGTGGCGAAGATGAATTTTACATGGGCGGGCGGTTCTTCCAGCGTTTTCAGAAGCGCGTTGAAGGCCGAGGTGCTGAGCATGTGCACCTCGTCGATGATGTAGATCTTGTAGCGGGCCGAGGCGGCGCGGTAATGCACGCTCTCGATGATCTCGCGGATATCGCCGACGCCGGTGCGGCTGGCGGCGTCCATCTCCATCACGTCGACATGGCGGCCTTCCATGATCGCCACGCAATGCTCGCACGCACCGCAAGGCTCGGTCGTGGGGCCGCCCGCGCCGTCGGGGCCGATGCAGTTCATGCCTTTGGCGATGATCCGGGCAGTCGTTGTCTTGCCGGTGCCGCGGATGCCGGTCATGATGAAGGCCTGCGCGATGCGATCGGCCTGAAACGCGTTTTTCAGCGTGCGCACCATCGCGTCCTGGCCGACGAGATCGGCAAAGGTCTCGGGGCGGTATTTCCGCGCGAGGACCTGATAGCCGACATCGGGGGATTGCGACATGCGTGGGGCCTTTCTGACTCGTCACCCGAGACCCTAAGGCCGGGGGCGTTGGCCGTCCACCTTGCTTTTTGAGATGGGTGCGGCAAACATCAGGGCAGGTCACGAGGGGGAACGGTGATGAGGTTGAAGGGGATCGGTCGCAGCCGCAATGTCGAGGACCGGCGCGGACGCGGTGGCGGTGGCGGTGCGAAGATCGGCGGACTCGGATTGGTTATCATCCTGGCCATAGGATATTTCGCCGGGATCGACGTGACACCATTTCTGGAGGGGCAGGACGGTGCGCCGCGCGAGGCGCGTGCCCCCAGCCCCGGAGATGAACACGCGGCCGAGTTTACCTCGCGGGTTCTGGCCACGACCGAACAGGTCTGGGACCGGGTGCTTCCCGAGCAGGTCGGGCGCGACTATCGCCCGCCGGTCCTCGTGCTTTATTCGGGTGTGACACAAAGCCCCTGTGGCGGGGCTTCGGGGGCCACGGGGCCGTTCTACTGCCCGGCGGATCGCAAGGCGTATCTCGATACGGAGTTCTTTGACACGCTGGCGCGGCAACTGGGCGCGAAGGGCGATTTCGCCGCTGCCTATGTGATCGCGCATGAGGTGGCGCATCATGTGCAGAACGAGCTGGGTATCCTGCCCGAGGTCAGTCGGCTGCGGCAGGCGGCGGGCGAGGCAGAGGCCAATGCGCTGACCGTGCGGCTGGAATTGCAGGCCGATTGCCTTTCGGGGGTCTGGGCGCGGGCGGTTGACGGTCTGCTGGAGCCGGGCGATCTGAAAGAGGCACTCAACGCCGCGCGGATGATCGGCGACGATCATCTGCAACGCCGCGCGGGGCGGGTGCCCAGCCCGCACACCTTTACCCATGGCACCTCCGAACAGCGCGCGCGCTGGTTCGCGCGCGGCTACGAAAGCGGCGAGATGGCGCGTTGCGACACGTTCGGGGCCGACCGGCTCTGACGCGCCATGGCCGGGTTTGTCATTCACGCGTTGCATGTGGGCGGGGGCACGCTGGCCTTGTCGCCTGTGCCGGGGGCGTCGGGCGACTATGCCGCCGACATGGCGCATCTGGCGGACTGGAGGCCGGCGCTCGTCCTGTCGATGACGACCGGGGCCGAGATGTTGGCCGTCGGCGCGGGCGATCTGGCGGCGGATGTGCAGGCGGTGGGCACGCGCTGGATCGGGGTTCCGGTGGCGGATTACGACGTGCCGGGCCCTGATCAGGTGGAGGTTTGGGCGCAGGCGAGTGCAACGGCGCGGGCGGCACTGACCGGCGGTGGCCGGGTGCTGGTGCATTGCCGGGGCGGGTGCGGGCGCTCGGGCATGGCCGTTCTGCGGCTTATGATCGAGGCGGGCGAGGTCCCCGAGGCGGCGCTGGCGCGCTTGCGCGTCTTGCGCCCCTGTGCGGTCGAGACCGGGGCGCAAATGGCCTGGGCGCTTCGGGGGGCGGTGAGAGGCTGACAACGACCCAAGCGGGGCTCGTTACGGCTGCTTCCTTCCGGACCTGACCGGGTTGGCGAGGTGCCTGCCCGCGCCAACCTCTCAGCGTCGGATATAGGCGGCTGTGGGGGGATTCGCAAGAGAGGGGCGCGTCGCGCGTGCCAGGGGCAGGACAAGGCGAAGGAAGCCTTTGTCGGTAACCCCGTGATCCTGCGCGCCGAGGGCTTCGATCTCTTGCGGGTAGGCGCGCAAGCCCGGGCCGGTGTCTATGGTCACGCTTGTGTCGGGCAGCGGCGCCAGGCGCCAGGCGCCGGGGGGCATGGGCGCAATCGGGCCAGGTCTGGCGACGTGATCGGCGATGAGGTCGCGGATCGGACGGGTCGACTGGTGGATCAGGCGACCCTCGGCCAGCGGCCGAAACGGCCCGCCACCCCAGGCGCGGTAGGAATTGGTGGCGATCACGAAACGGTCGCTATCGGCAACCGGACGGCCGCGATGCGTCAGGCCGCGGATGCGCCGCGCCTGCGGTGAGGCCAGCGCACCGTCAAGGTCATACCGGGCCGGAGAGGTAAGGTCGATGGCATAGGACAGACCCTCGATCACGTCGAAGACATGGCCGGGAACGGTGGGATCAAGCAGCGCCTGGCCGGGTGCGCCAGGGGTAATGCGGTTGAAACAGATCGCCGCGCGTTCGAGCCAGTCACGCAGTTCTGCCCCGGTGATGAGCAGGCCACACAGGGTGTTGGGAAAGCCGTAGAGATCGGCGATGTTGCGCAGGCGCAAGGGGCCTGCGGGAATGTCGGTGAAATGATTCGGGCCGCCGCGCCCGCCGGTCTTGAAGGGGGCGCAGGCCGACAGCAGGGGCAGCGCGGCGTGGGGCGTGTTGCGGATGGCCTCGGCCAGCGCCGCGGCCTGGGCGGCATTGACGAGAGCAAGGCCCGGATCGTCGCGCACCAGTGCCAGATAGCTGTGGAGAGGCGCGCGCGTTTCGCCGAGCACGCGGTCTGTCAGGCGCAGGGTATGGGCATGGGCACGGACAAGCGCGCGGGTGAGGCGTGGGCAGGGCGGGACCCCGTCAGCTGGGCGCAGCGTCACGGCGTGGCCCGTGACCTGCCAGCCCCTCGTGTCGCGGCGCAGATGCAGGTCGATCTGCCCGAGATGCGAGGCGGCATAGCCCGTCTTGACGCAAGGCACACCGTGCAGCGTGCCGCGAGCCACATCCGCGCCTTCGGTGCCCGCGTGGTCGGGCCCCGGAAAAACCCGGTGGCTGTGTCCGGCGATCAGCGCGTCGATACCGGGCACACGCGCCAGCGCGCGCGCCGCGTTCTCCATGCCCGGGCGGTCGGCGCCGGGGTCGATGCCGCTATGGGCGAGAACCACGACAAGATCGGCGCCCCGCGCGCGCAGCGCCGGCACCCAGTGGCGCGCGGTCTCGACCATGTCGCGGGTGGTAAGGCACCCCGCAAGATGGGCATGATCCCAGCCCGCCACCTGTGGCGGGATCAGGCCGATCAGGCCGATCTGGATATCGTGACAGCCGCCGTCGGCGGCGCGCAAGTGGCGGGTCAGGATGGTGACAGGCGGCACGAACGGCGTGTCCTCGAGCGGCGTCGTGCCGGTCGCGCGCACGGCATTGGCGCAGAGCACGGGGAACTTGGCCTGCGACAGGGTATCGCACAGCCAGTCCAGACCGAAATTGAACTCGTGATTGCCGAGCGCGGCGGCATCATAGCCCATCAGGTTCATTGCCCGGATCACCGGGTGGCGCCCGCGCCAGCCATTGCCGGGCCGCGCCGTGAGGTCGGTGAGCGGCGTGCCTTGCAGGAAATCGCCATTGTCGAGCAGCAGGCAATTCTCCGGCCCTGCCTGCGCGCGCGCCTGTGCAACGATCGTGGCAAGGCGTGCAAGGCCGACGGGGGAGTCGTCTTGCCCGGTGAAATAATCCTGCGCAAGGATGTGGCCGTGCACGTCCGAGGTGGCCAGCAGGCGCAGCGTGACCGAGGGACCGGTCGACGAAAGTGGTTCTGTGACGGGTTCGGGCTTCAACACGGGGCTGACCTGCAAAGCGGGCTGAAAGAGAGGCGACCTTGTTCGCCAAGGGTATGAGGGCAGGAAGTGACCTGCATCTTTATAGGATAAGATGTTATTTTGACATTCAATATTCTTCAGGTTGTGTTTCAGCCTTGTTGCGACAGTGTGAACCATTGGTCGCGCCGTCTTGCCTTGCGGGCGGCGCTGGTGTCTGTGGACCCAAGCGGAACGGAGGGCACATGCGGCAGGCGGAAGAGGTGACATTCGGCGGCTCGGGGCTGGACCGGGCAGACGACATTCGCGGCGATGAAGGCGCGATTGCAACAGCGCTGGCCGAAAGGCGCGCGCGCGCGGTCGTGCTCTGGCGCGGCAAGCCGCTTCTGGCGGGGCCGGGCCTGAATGCGCTGGTGACGCTTGCCCCGGATCACCCCGTTCTGATGCGCTATAAGGTGCCGCCCGTTCTGCTCGGGCGCGAGGCGGGGGGCGATCTCATTCTTGCGCATGACATCTCGGCATGGGTGCCGCCGGGGCTTGCCCCCGATCAGCTTGACAGCTTTCTTGACGCTTCGGAGCAGGCGCATCCCGACCTGCCCCAAGGTTCCGTGTTTGCCGAGTTGCGGCGCGTGATGAGCGCGCTCTCGCCGCGCGACGCGGAACTGGCCGCGACCGCCAAGGCGATTTTCGGCTGGCATGAGAGCCACCGCCATTGCGCGCGCTGTGGGGCGAAAAGCCGGATGATCCGGGCGGGTTGGCAGCGCGCCTGCGATTCGTGCGGTGCGCAGCATTTTCCGCGCACCGATCCTGTGGTGATCATGCTGATCACCCATGGCAATTCGGTGCTGATGGGGCGCTCTCCGGGCTGGCCCGAGGGGATGTATTCGCTGCTTGCGGGGTTTGTCGAGCCGGGTGAGACCGTAGAGGCCGCCGTGCGCCGCGAGGTTTGGGAGGAGGCGGGCGTGCGCGTCGGACGCATCAGTTACCTGGCAAGCCAGCCCTGGCCGTTTCCCGCCAGCCTGATGCTGGGATGCCGCGGCGAGGCGTTGAGCGAGGCGATCACCATCGACCCGCATGAGATCGAGGCCGCACGGTGGATGAGCCGCGAGGAAATCCTTTCTGCCTTTGCCGGCGAGCATCCAGAGGTTCTGCCCGCGCGCAAGGGGGCGGTGGCGCATTTCCTGCTCAGGAACTGGCTTGCCGACCGGCTTGATTGAGGCAAGACTGTTGCAGGGCAGATTAGCGACAAGACAGGACGGGTCATGCAGTTTACCAGCAGGGAAGACATCGAGGCGCCGATCGAGCTTGTCTTTGCCGAGATTACGGATTTCACGCGCTTCGAGCGTGCGGCGCTGCGCCGCGGTGCGGATGTGCAGCGCACTGACAGTCTGAAAGCGCCGGGCGTCGGCATGCGTTGGCGGGCGAAGTTCAAGCTGCGCGGCCGGATGCGTGATCTGGCCGTGCGGCTCTCGGCTTATGACCCGCCGAACGGGATCAAGGTCGAGGCCGAGGCGACAACGCTGGAGGGGCGCATGACCGTGGAGTTGATCGCGCTGTCGCGTGCGCGCACGCGCCTTTCGGTCGACCTGACGCTAGAGGCGCGCACGCTGGCCGGGCGGTTGATCCTGCAATCGCTCAAGCTGGCACGCAACAACCTGACCAAGCGGTTCCGTCTGCGGTTGGCGGAATATGCGATGGATGTGGAAGAGCGTTACAAGCGCGTCTCCTGACCGGCGCAAGCCGTTTCAGAGTCCCCACCAGCGCAGCGTTGCGCGCAGGTGATGGCGAATGGCCGCGTCGGCACGCACATGGTCGCGGGCCTCGATGGCCTCGAGAATGGCGAGATGCTCTTCCATCGCAGGCGCGATGCGGTCGGGCACGAAGGGGCGAGTGTTCTGGATCACGGCAATCCGGTCGCGGTTCTCGGCATAGAGGCGCTCGGCAAGCGGTGAGCAGAGCCCCCGGGCCAGCGCATCGTGGAGCGACAGATCGGTGCGGATCGCGCGCGATTGCAGGTCGGCAACGGGATGCGCGCGCGCCTCGGCCAGAAGCTGTTGATGCGCCTCGCGCAAGTCCGAGAGGGGAAAGCCGCCCCTCAAGGCGATGATCCGCCGCGCGCCCTCACAATCGAACATCGCGCGCAACTCGAGGCAGGCGCGCGTGATCTCGGGGCCTGCGTCCATGACCGCCACCCCCCGCTTTGGCAGGATCGTCAGAAGCCCGGCTGCCTCGGCGCGTTTGACCGCCTCGCGCACCGCCGCGATGGGAAATTTCAGTTGCTCGACGAGCATCGGCATGGACAGGAATGTGCCGCTGCGCAGGCGCCCGTCGCGCAGCCGATCGAGCAAGGTTGTGTGAGCTTGGTCGGAGAGGTTTGCCTGCTTTCCTGCATCGGTCACGCGCCGGAGATTCGAAGGGTTGCTTTCTTGCAAAACAAAAAGGTCCTGTCTCGATTATAGGAATAATCATTTTGTAACATAACATCTAACATTTCAGGTGCAATATCACAAATGCAGCGATGCGAGCCGCCCTGCGCGTCGGCATCGGAAGGAAAGGGAGGTCCGAATGCATAACGTGACACTTGAGGGGCCGGTCGGGCGGAACGATGACGACACGCTTGCCCCCGTCAAGCCGGCAGAAAAAACCTGGGGCTGGTTCGCCATCTTCAACGTCTGGGCCAACGATATCCAGTCGCTGTTCGGCTATTCGCTGGTGGCGTCGCTGTTCATCTCCTACGGGGTGAGCGGCTGGACGGCCTTCGCCGCGCTGATCTCTGCGGGGCTGTTCGTGATGTTCCTTGTCAATCTTTCGGGGGCGGCCGGTGAGAAATACGGCATCCCCTATCCTGTCTTCGCGCGCGCCAGCATGGGCACCGCGGGGGCAAAACTTCCGGCAGTGCTGCGTGCCACGGTGGCGGTGTTCTGGTATGGTGTGCAGGTCTATTTCGCCTCAACCGCGTTGGCGCTCCTGATCCGTTCGGTGACGGGCATCAACGGCGGGGCCGAGGTTCTGGGTCTCACGGGCGTGGACTGGCTTTCTTTCGTGCTGGTCTGGGCGTTCCACATCGTCATTTTCTGGCGCGGCATGGGCTGGGTCGAGACCTTTCTCAACATCGCCGGTCCCTTTGTCTATGTCGTGATGATCGGGCTTCTGGCAGTGCTCTGGGTCAAGTCGGATGGTCAGCTTCTGTCACAGGCGCAAACGATCTTTGCCAACCCCGAGGGCACATGGGGCACCGAGATCGCGGGCTTTGTCGCCATCATCGGCACGATGGTGGCCTATTTTGCCGCCGTGATGATCAACTTTAGCGATTTCTCACGTTTCGCGCGGGATAAGCGGGCGATGATCATGGGCAACCTCACCGGCCTGCCGTTCAACATGATCCTGTTTTCGGCGCTGGCTCTTCTCACGACGGCGGGCGCGGCGGTGGTCTACGGCGAGGCTATCATCAACCCGACCGAGATCGTGGCGCGTACCGACAGCGTGCTCTTGGGCGTGATCGCGGCAATCACCTTCTTCGCGGCAACGGTGGGCATCAACCTCGTGGCCAACTTCATCCCGGCGGTGAACGGCATCGCCAACCTTGCGCCCGAGAAGATCGGCTTTCGCAAGGCGGGCCTCATCACCTCGGTCTTCGCGCTGGTGATCGGCGGGTTCTGGCACAGCTTCATCAGCGAATTCGGGATAAGCGGATTCGTCAATACGCTGGGCGCAACGCTGGCACCGCTCTACGGAATCATGATCGCGGATTACTATCTGCTGCGCAAGCAGGCGCTGAAGCGCGACGATCTCTACAACATGGAGGGTGGGGCCTATCATTTCACGGACGGCTGGAACCGCAACGCGCTGATGGCATTCGGTATCGCGGCGGTATTCTCGGTGGCAACGGTCTGGGTGCCGGCGCTGGGCGAGCTTTCGGGCTATGCCTGGGTGATCGGCGCGATCCTTGGCGGCGTGATCTATGTCGTCCGCTGCCGCAGCGGTCATGTCTTGTAATCTTGCCCGCGCATGACATCGGCAAGCCCGGCCTTGCGCCGGGTTTTCCTTTTCGCTCAGCCTGCCGCGTGGCGCTTGGGATCGGCGGGATAGACGCCGAGGATGGTCACATCCGAGGTGAAGTAATCCAGCTCATCCAGCGCGCGCGCCACGGCCGCGTCGTCCGGGTGCCCCTCGATATCGGCGTAGAATTGCGTCGCGGTGAACGAGCCGCCGACCATGTAGCTTTCCAGCTTGGTCATGTTCACGCCGTTGGTGGCAAACCCCCCAAGCGCCTTGTAAAGCGCGGCGGGGATATTGCGCACCTGAAAGACGAAGGTGGTCATCATCCCGTCCGCGCCGCGCGGGGTGAAATCGGGCTCGGGGGCCATGATGAGAAAGCGCGTGGTGTTGGTGCCCTGATCCTCGATATGACGGGCGATCACGTCGAGGCCGTAGATCTCGCCTGCAAGTTCGCTGGCGAGTGCAGCCAGTTCCGGTCGGCCCTCTTCGGCCACGTGCCGCGCAGACCCGGCGGTGTCGGCGCCGGTCACGCGGCGGATGCCGTGGCGCTCGAGAAAGGCGCGGCACTGACCCAGCAGCATGGTGTGGCTCATCGCGCTCTCGATCTGGTCTAGGCGCACGCCGGGCAGCGCGAGCAGGTTGATATGCACGCGCACGAACGCCTCGCCGATGATATGCAGCCCGGAGTGGGGCAGCAGATGGTGAATGTCGGCGACCCGCCCGAAGGTCGAATTCTCGATGGGCAGCATGGCAAGCTCTGCCTCGCCATCGCGCACCGCCGCGATGGCATCCTCGAAGGTGCGGCAGGGCAGAACCGCCATGCCGGGAAAGGTCTCGTGGCAGGCCTGATGGGAATAGGCCCCCGGCTCTCCCTGAAAGGCGATGCGCTTGGTCATGGTGATTTCCGTGCAATTCTGGCCCGGTCGGGCGTTTGGTCGCGGAAACTACACCTTGCGCGGCGGTAGGGGAAGCGGATAGATACGCGCCCAAGCGACAGAGCAAACGGAAGCGAGCCAATGTTCGACACGATGACACTGACCAAGGCCACGGGTGCGCTATGCGGTTCCTTGCTGGTCTTTCTTCTGGGCGGCTGGGTAGCAGGGTCCATTTATTCGACGGGCGGCGGCCATGGCGATGAGCGTGTCCAAGGCTTCGTGATCGATACCGGTGCCGATGACGCGACAGAGGTCGTGGCCGAGGAAGGGCCGAGCTTCGCCGAGCTTTTCGCCGCCGCCGATTTGGCGAACGGCGAGAAGGCATTCCGCAACTGCGCCGCCTGTCACGCGCTTGAAAAGGGTGAGAACAAGGCCGGTCCCTATCTTTATGGCGTCGTCGGGCGCGATGTGGGCACGGCCGAGGGCTTTGGTGCCTATTCCGGCGCTTTGACCGCAGTGGTTGATGTCTGGACGCCCGAGGCGCTCAATGCCTTCCTGGAAAATCCCAAGGGTTATGCGCCGGGCACGTCGATGGGCTATGCCGGGCTGCGCAAGGCCCGGGACCGTGCCGACCTGATCGCCTATCTCGATCAGACAGATGGCACCACCTACGAGATGCCTGCCGCCGCGACCGCCCCGGCAGAGGACGCCCCGGCCGAGCCCGCGGCGACCGAAGAAGCGCCCGCCGAGGAAGAGGCCGCAGTTGAGGCCCCCGCAGAAGAGGCCGTAGCCGAGGCCGCACCTGTGGCGACCGAGGAATCCGCCGCCGCAGAGGCCGCACCTGAGGCGACCGAGGAGGCAGCCGCCGAGGCCGCACCTGAGGCGACAGAAGAACCCGCCGCCGAAGCCTCGTCCGTCGATGGCTTTGCCGCGCTGGTCGCTGCTGCCGATCTGGCCGAGGGCGAAAAGCTGTTTCGCCGCTGCGCCGCCTGTCATGCCGTCGAGGCAGGAAAGAACAAGGCTGGCCCGTCGCTCTTCGGGGTCGTGGGCCGCGATATCGCCTCGGCAGACGGGTTCAGCTACTCCGACGCGCTCACGGGTCTGGAGGGGGAATGGACCCTCGACAAGCTGAGCGCCTGGATCGAGAATCCGCGCGCCTTTGCTCCGGGCAACCGGATGGGCTTTCCGGGGCTTAAGGACGAAGGTGATCGCGCCAACCTGATCGGCTATCTGCAAAGCATCGGCAACTGAGCCGAAAGGCAGACGACACAAGGCCGCTGTCCGAAAGGACGGCGGCCTTTGCGCGTGAGCACCCCTTCTGCGCTTGAACAAGTGGCCTGCCCCGCCTAGCTTGCCTTGCAAGGCGCGGCCA
Source organism: Alphaproteobacteria bacterium HGW-Alphaproteobacteria-1 (assembly GCA_002842985.1). Taxonomy (GTDB): domain Bacteria; phylum Pseudomonadota; class Alphaproteobacteria; order Rhodobacterales; family Rhodobacteraceae; genus Roseovarius. The sequence goes on along the minus strand of PHEQ01000008.1, from coordinate 87,519 downwards.
ACGCGCGATATCCGACAGGAGGACGAGATGAGCCAACCGCCGCACGCCGGATTTCCCATGAGCCGCCGCACCGCCCTCTCGGGCATGGGGGCGCTTCTGGCCGGGAGCGCGCTGCCGGTGATCCTGCCCGGTCAGGCACGAGCCAGCGACGAAGAGATCATCCGCGCGCACGGCTATTCCTTTTTCGGCGATCTCAAATATCCCGCCGATTACGCGCATTTCGACTATGTGAATCCCGATGCCCCAAAGGGCGGCGAAATCTCGCTTTATGCGCCCGGCACGTTTGATTCGATGAACCCCTATTCGCGCAAGGGCCGCGCCGGGCGGCTGTCGTGGATGGTCTATGAGAGCCTTCTGGGTGGCTCCGAGGCCACCGGCGAGCCGTTGCCGGGGGACCGCTACAACGAGGGATACGGCCTTCTGGCCGAGAGCCTTGAATACAATCGCGGCAAGACCTGGGTGATCTTTCACATGCGGCCTGAGGCGCGGTTTGCCGATGGCACGCCCGTGACCGCGCAGGATGTCGTGTTTTCGCATAACCTGTTTCTCGATCAGGGGCTGCGATCCTATGCCGAGGCGGTCCGGCGGCGGGTGATCGGGGCCGAGGCGCTTGACGATCACACGGTCAGGTTCGAGTTTGCGGAAGGGATATCGCGCCGGTCGCTGATTGATCAGGTCGGCGGCACGCCTGTCTTTCCGCGCAAATGGTATGAAGAGACCGGCGCGCGCCTTGACGAGCCACGGCTCGAGGCGGCACCGGGGTCGGGTCCCTACCAGGTCGCGGGCTATGACGTGAACCGCAACATCGTCTACGCGCGCAATCCCGATTACTGGGGCTGGCACCTGCCGATCAACAAGGGGCGGCACAATTTCGACCGCATCCGGATCGAGTATTTCGCCGATGACAACGCCGCCTTCGAGGCGTTCAAGGCGGGTGTCTACACCTTCCGCCCCGAGGGCAATTCCAAGACCTGGGCGACCGGCTATGATTTTCCGGCGTCCAATCGCGGCCACGTGGTGCGCGCCGAACTGCCCGACGGGCTACCGCCGACACCTTCGGGCTTTGTCTTCAACCTTGGCCGCGAAAAATTGCAGGACAAGCGGGTGCGACAGGCGATAGCGCTGGGGTTCAATTTCGAATGGACCAACCAGTCACTGCAATTCGGCCTGTTCAAGCAGCGGCATTCCTTCGTGCAGGACACCCCGCTGGAGGCCAAGGGCCTGCCGGAGGGGGAGGAGCGGGCATTGCTCGAATCGCTTGGCGATCTGGTGCCCCGCGAGATGCTGTCCGAGCCGGCGGTGATGGCGCACACATCGAACGGCGAGCGGCTGAACGACCGGCGCAACCTGCGCCGCGCGATGCAGCTTCTGGACGAGGCGGGCTGGGCCGTGGGCGGCGACGGCAAGCGGCGCAACGCCACCGGAGATGTGCTGACCATCGAGATCCCGATTTCCGCCTCCGGCTCGGCCACCATGTCGGCAGTGGTGGAAAGCTTCGTGTCGAACCTGCAACTGATGGGGATCGACGCGAAATTCGACAAGATCGACGCCGCGCAATACACCGCTCGCGAACGCGACCGCGACTACGACATGATCTTCGACAGCTATGTGGCCTTTCTCGAAGCGGGCACCGGGCTGCATCAACGATATGGCTCCAAGGAGGCGGCGTTCAGCCTGTTCAACCCGGCGGGCCTGGCAAGCCCGCTGGTGGATTCGCTCATCGACCGCGCGCTCGAATCGACGACACTGGAGGCGCAGAACGTGGCGCTGATGGCGCTTGACCGGGCGCTGCGCCACGAGTTCTTCATGATCCCGACCTGGTATCTCGACCGCTCCTGGGTGGCCTATTGGGACATGTACGAGCGCCCGGACCCGTTGCCGCCCTATGCCACCGGCGTGCTCGATTTCTGGTGGTATAACGAGGAAAAGGCCGCCGCGCTCAAGGCTGCGGGCGCGCTGTGAGGCGGGTTTTGATCGGGGAGAGCGCCTGACATGGGGGCCTATATCCTGCGGCGTCTGGCGCTGATCATTCCGACGCTTCTGGGCATCATGATCATCAACTTCGCGCTGGTGCAGTTCGTGCCCGGCGGCCCCGTCGAGCAGATGATCGCCAACATGCAGGGCCAGGGCAATGTATTCGAGAGCTTTGCCGGGTCGGGCTCGGATACCGGGCAGGACCTGATCGGCGCGGCGGGTGGCAATGACCGCTATCTGGGCGCGCGCGGCCTGCCGCCCGAACTCATCAAGGAGCTGGAAGAGCAGTTCGGCCTCGACAAACCACCGCTGGAGCGGTTTTTCAACATGATGTGGAACTATATGCGTCTCGATTTCGGCGAGAGCTATTTCCGCAAGATAAACGTGCTCGATCTGGTGCTGGAGAAGATGCCGGTCAGTATCACGCTGGGGCTGTGGTCCACGCTCATCGCCTATATCGTGTCGATCCCGCTTGGCGTGGCCAAGGCGGTGCGCGACGGCACGCGGTTCGATACCTGGACCTCCGGCGTGATCATCGTGGCCTATGCGATCCCGGCGTTTCTGTTCGCGATCATGCTGCTGGTGTTGTTAGCGGGTGGCAGCTATTTCCAGATTTTCCCGCTGCGCGGCCTGACCTCGGACAATTTCGAGCAGTTGAGCCTATGGGGCAAGATCGTCGATTACGCCTGGCACATCACCCTGCCGGTGATCGCCTCCACGATCTCGGCCTTTGCCACGCTGACGCTGCTGACCAAGAACAGCTTTCTCGACGAGATCAAGAAACACTATGTGATGACCGCCCGTGCCAAGGGCCTGTCAGAGCGCCGGGTGCTTTACGGGCATGTGTTCCGCAACGCAATGCTGATCGTGATCGCGGGGTTTCCGGCGGTGTTCATCGGGGTGTTCTTCGGCGGCTCGGTGCTGATCGAGACGATTTTCAGCCTCGATGGGCTGGGACGGCTTGGCTTCGAGGCGGCGGTGAGCCGGGACTATCCGGTGATGTTCGGCACGCTGTTCCTGTTCGGGTTGATCGGCCTTGTGGTCGGCATCCTGTCGGATCTCATGTATGTGCTGGTCGATCCGCGCATCGATTTCGAGAAGCGGGAGGGCTGAGGATGGGCCACGCATCAGGGGGGCGCTGCCCCCGCCGCGCCTGCGGCGCGACTCCCCCGGGATATTTCAGGCCAGAAGAAGGAGGGGCGAGGTGATCCGTCTTTCGCCGCTCAACCAGCGTCGCTGGCGCAATTTCCGGCGCAACCGGCGCGCCTTCTGGTCGTTGATCCTCTTTTCGGTGATCTTCACGGTGACGCTCTTTGCCGAGTTCGTGGCCAATGACAAGCCGATCCTCGTGCAGTACCGCGGTGAATTCTACATGCCGATTTTCCGCTTCTACCCCGAGACCGAATTCGGCGGAGATTTCGAGACGGAGGCTATTTACCGTGATCCGGAGGTGCGCTGTCTGATTGCCACGGGGGGGCTGGATGCCTGCCTTGACGATCCCGAGGGTGTGATCGCAGAGGCCGAAAGCGGGGTTGTGGAGGGCCGCGAGGTGGTGCGCGGCTGGGCGATCTGGCCGCCGATCCCCTACAGCTATACCACCACGGTGGACCGGCCCGGTGCGGCACCGCTGCCGCCCAATGCGCAGAACTGGCTGGGCACCGACGACACCAAGCGCGACGTGCTGGCGCGGGTCATTTATGGCTTTCGCCTTTCGGTGATGTTCACGCTGATCGTGACGCTTCTGTCATCGGTGATCGGAATTTTCGCGGGCGCGGTGCAGGGCTATTTCGGCGGGCGCACGGATTTGCTGTTTCAACGCATCATCGAGATATGGTCCTCGACCCCGCAGCTTTATGTCATCATCATCCTGTTCGCGATCCTGCCGCGCAGTTTCTGGCTTCTGGTGGTGATCACCGTGCTTTTTGGCTGGATGGCGCTTGTGGGTGTGGTGAGGGCCGAGTTCCTGCGCGCGCGCAATCTCGAATATGTGCGCGCGGCCAAGGCGCTTGGCGTGGGCAATGTCACGATCATGTTCCGCCACATGCTGCCCAATGCGATGGTGGCGACGCTGACGATGCTGCCTTTCGTGATCACGGGCACGATCTCGCTGCTGGCGGGTCTGGATTTTCTGGGGTTCGGGCTGCCCTCCTCGGCGCCCAGCCTCGGGGAATTGACCTTGCAGGCCAAGCAGAACCTGCAAGCGCCCTGGCTCGCCTTCACGGCGTTTTTCGCCTTTGCCATCATGCTGTCGCTCTTGGTCTTCATCTTCGAGGGCGTGCGCGATGCCTTCGATCCCAGAAAGACCTTTCAATGAGCGTGCTCGAGGTGCGCGATCTGCGCGTGAGTTTCCGGCAGGACGGGCAGGTGATCCCTGCGGTGAAGGGCGTAAGCTTCAGCGTGGACCGGGGCGAGACGGTGGCGCTGGTGGGCGAGTCCGGCTCGGGCAAGTCGGTCACGGCGCTATCGACCGTGTCGCTTCTGGGGTCCTCGGCGGAGGTGACAGGCAGCGTCACCTATGCGGGTCAGGAGATGATCGGCGCGGATGACCGGCGGCTGCGCAAGGTGCGGGGCAACGATATCAGCTTCATCTTTCAGGAGCCGATGACCAGCCTCAACCCGCTGCACACGCTGGAAAAGCAGTTGCGCGAGAGCCTTGAGTTGCACCAGGGCCTGACCGGCGGGGCGGCGCGCGGGCGGATCATCGAGTTGCTGGAACGGGTGGGCATCCGCGAGGCCGAAAGCCGTCTGGGGGCCTATCCGCATCAGTTGTCGGGCGGGCAACGGCAGCGGGTGATGATCGCCATGGCGCTGGCCAACAAGCCCGATATCCTCATTGCCGATGAGCCGACCACCGCGCTCGATGTCACCATTCAGGCGCAGATCCTTGAACTCTTGGCGGAGTTGAAGCGCGAAGAGGGCATGGGGCTGCTCTTCATCACCCATGATCTGGGGATCGTGCAGCGCATCGCGGATCGGGTCTGCGTGATGAAGGATGGCGAGATCGTCGAGGCGGGGCCGGTGGCGGAGGTGTTTGCCGCGCCAGAGCACCCCTACACCCGCAAATTGCTGGGCGCGCGCGCCACGGGCGGGCCGTCGCCGGTGCCCGAAGGCGCGCCGGTGGTGGCCGAGACGCGCGACCTGCGGGTGTGGTTCCCGATCCAGAAAGGGTTTCTGAAACGCACCGTGGGGCATGTGAAGGCCGTTAATGCCGCCACGCTGACGGTGCGGGCGGGCGAGACGCTCGGCATCGTGGGTGAGAGCGGGTCGGGCAAGACCACGCTGGCACTGGCGATCATGCGGCTCATCGCGTCCGAGGGGGCGATCCGCTTCGCGGGCGAGGATGTGCATGGCTGGTCCACGCGGGAATTGCGGCGGCGGCGGGCGGAGATGCAGATCGTCTTTCAGGACCCGTTCGGCAGCCTCAGTCCGCGCATGACCGCCGCGCAGATCATCGCCGAGGGCCTGGGCGTGCATGGCAATCCGGGCGGGCGGCCCGAGCGCGAGCTGGTCGCGGAGGTGATGGCCGAGGTGGGCCTCGACCCCGTCATGATGGATCGCTATCCGCATGAATTTTCCGGCGGGCAGCGGCAGCGCATCGCCATCGCGCGCGCCATGATCCTGCGCCCCAAACTGGTGGTGCTGGATGAGCCGACGAGTGCCCTGGACATGACCGTGCAGGTGCAGATCGTGGACCTTTTGCGCGATTTGCAGGTGAAATACGGTCTGGCCTACCTGTTCATCTCCCATGACCTGCACGTGGTGCGCGCCATGAGTCACCGCGTTCTGGTGATGAAGGGCGGCGACGTGATCGAGGCGGGCGAGGCCGACGCGCTTTTCTCGGCGCCGCAGACCGAGTATGCGCGCACATTGCTGGCGGCGGCGCTGGATCGGCGGCAGGGGTGAGCCGCGCGGGGCGTCCGGCTTTTGCTGGCGCGTGGTCCGGTGCGGCGCTAGGGTCGCGCGCGTGACCGAAACCGCGCTGACATATTCCCCCGATCAGGCCGAGGCCCATGACCGCATCGCAGAGGCGCTGCGCGGTGTGGGTGTCGATATCGAGGACGGCACGCTGATGCCGCCCGACGACGGGCGGCGCGCGGTGATGGCCGTGCTGGGCAAGGCCGGGTCGGGCAAGACGCTGCTTCTGGCGGCCCTCACCCGCGCGCTGGAAGAGGCAGGTGTCGAGACCATTTCCGGCGATTGGGAGGGGCGGCGACGGCGCGAGCGGCGCACGCTGGCCATTCTGGCGCCCACCAACAAGGCGGCAAGCGTCCTGCGGATGCGCGGCGTGCCCGCGACCACCATCCACCGCATCCTTTACACCCCCGTCTATCACCCCGAATACGAGAAGATCGCCGAATGGCTGGCCGGCCAGGGCGAGAAACCGGTGATCGAGGGGTTGACCGATCTGGCGCTGGATCGGGCGCTGGCGTTTTATCGGGCGCAGAAATCCATCCCCGGCGCGCTCGCTGCGGCGGGGTTGCGCGGCTCGGATTTCATCACCGGCTGGAAGCGCCGCGAAGAGCCGCTTGATATCGGCCTTGTCGATGAGGCGAGTATGCTTGACGCGCAGCAATTCGAGGATTTGCAAGAGATTTTCCCGACCCTGATCATCTTTGGTGATCCGGCACAACTGCCGCCCGTCAAATCCACGGGCGGCATGGTGTTCGAGAGCCTGCCCGCGCCCGCGCGGCTGGAACTCAGCCGTATTCACCGGCAGGAGGCGGGCAATCCGATCCTCGATCTGGCGCATGCGCTGGCCGATCCGGCGCTTGATTTCCACGGGTTCGAGAGGATGGTGGAGGATGCCGCGCGCCGCGACGGCCGAGTGCGCCTGGCCGAACGGGTCGAGGTGGATCTGATGGCGCGCTCGCCGGTGCTGGTCTGGCGCAACGCCACACGCATACGCCTCATCAATGCATTTCGGGCCGTGCACGAGGCCCCCGAGACCGAATTGCTGCCCGGTGAGCCTCTGGTGTGCGACGGAATAGAATTGCCTTTGAAACACCGCAAGAAACGGCTGGATCTGGAGGCGCGTGGCCTGATCAAGGGGGCGCAGGTGGTCTATCTCGGCCCCGGCAAACGCGCCGGTTTCTCGCGGCTGCACATCATCGGAGCCGAGGAGCCGCGCCTCTCGGCGGCCTCGATCGTCAAGATCGAGAAGCCCGACGAGCAAGAGCCGTTCATCCCCTTCGCCGCGAATATGGGCGCGGTGTTCCTTCATGGCGCTGCGGTGACGATCCACAAGGCGCAAGGCAGCCAATGGCCCGACGTGCAGGTGTTCGCGCCCGACATCTATGCGGCGGCGCGGATGGGCCGGTCGGAGGCGGGGCAGCCGCTGTGGAAGCGGCTGGCCTATGTGGCGATCACGCGGGCCGAGGAGCGGCTCTACTGGGTGGTGCGAAACCGGCTGTCGAAGCCGTCCGCGCCGCTCTCGGTGGCGGATCTGGAGGTGCCGAGCGCGCCGTTGAAACTGGAGGCAGAGGAATGAAAAGCGTTCTCATTACCGGGGCGAGCGCCGGCATTGGCGCGGCCTGCGCGCGGGCCTTTCTGGCGGCGGGCTGGCGCGTGGGGCTGATGGCGCGGCGCGCGGACGCGCTCAAGGCTGTGGCCGGGGGGCATGAGAGCGCCGTGATCCTGCCCGGCGACGTGACATCGCCCGGGGATGTGGCGCGCGCTTTCGAGGGTTTCGTCGCCCAGGCGGGACGGCTTGACGTGCTCTTCAACAACGCAGGCAGTTTCGGGCGCGCGGCCCCCATCGACGAACTGGGCTATGACGAATGGCGGCAGGTGGTGGAGGTGAACCTGCATGGCATGTTTCTCTGTGCGCAGGCGGCCTTTGGGCAGATGCGGCGTCAAGAGCCCCGGGGCGGGCGGATCATCAACAACGGCTCGATCTCGGCCCATGCCCCGCGCGAAGGTTCGGTCGCCTACACGACGACGAAGCACGCCATTACCGGGCTGACCAAGACGCTCAGCCTCGATGGGCGCGCCTTTGACATCGCCTGCGGGCAGATCGACATCGGCAATGCCCGCACCGAGTTACTGGAAGGGATCATCGCCGCCAATCCAGGTGCTGCCCCGCCCACCATGGATGTGGACCAAGTCGGGCGCGCGGTGCTCTCCATGGCCGAATTGCCGCTTGAGGCCAATGTGCAGTTCATGACGCTGATGGCCACCAAGATGCCCTATATCGGGCGGGGGTGAGGGGGCGTGCCAAGTTAGGCGCAAAACCCGGCCACCGGGCAGCCCGAGCGCAGGCCATGCACATATGTTATCGGGCTGGATCAGGTCCGGGGTTTGCCTCAAGCAAGCGGCCCTGCGATTATGGCTGGCGCGGCACCCCTGTGCCGATCATCGAATCCCGCGTGACCAGTGCGGCCAGTTGCGCCTCGTCCATGCCCTCGGTCCCCTCGGGGCGCGCGGGCAGCACGATATAGCGCATGTCGGCGGTGCTGTCATGGACGCGCACGGTCACGTCATCGGGCAATTCCAGGCCGAACTCGCGCAAGACGCTGCGCGGCTCGCGCACCGCGCGGCTGCGATAGGCGCGGGTCTTGTACCAGTCGGGCGGCAGGCCCAGCAGGTTGCGCGGATAGCATGAACAGAGCGTGCAGACGATGAGGTTATGCGTGTCGGCGGTGTTCTCCACCGCGATCAGGTTGAGCGGGCCGATATCGAACCCCATCTCGCGGCTCGCCGCTGAGGCATCGGCCAGCAGCCGCGCCTTGAAATCAGGATCGACCCAGGCCCGCGCCACCACCGCCGCGCCGTTGGCGGGGCTGCGGGCATCCATCGCCTCGATCTGCGCCGCGATTTCGGCGGGGGTCAGAACGCCCTTTTCCACCAGCAATTCGCGCACCGCGATCTCCATTCGCTGCCAATAGCCGAGCGGGCCGTCATTGTCGCCGCGATAGGGATGGCCCGAGGGGCTCATCCCCTCGTGGTGGAAGTGATGGTGGTCATGGTCGCGATGGTCATGGGGCATGGCTGTCCACCCTCTCGAGCCAGTGGCCGTAGATCTCGGCATCAAGCGTGTCGGCGGGGGCCTCTGCCGCGTCGCCCCAGATCTCGGCCATGGTAAAGCGCACGCGGTAAAGCGGCCTGCGCTCGGCGGGCAGGCCATAGGCAAGCTGTTCGGGGTTGGCGAACTGGCCCAGCGGCCGCTCGATCACCCCCGTCTTTCCGCGCAGATACCACGGCGCGCGCACATGGCCGGGCGGCGTCAGCGCCTTGACGCGCACGCGCTCAGGCATGGGCCTGCGCCTCGCCATAACTCTCGCCGCGCCGTGCCACCTCGTCCATCCGGGCGGCCAGCTCTTCGAGGCTATAGGCCCCGGCCTCCAGCAAGTTCTGGTTCACCGCGGCGATCCAGCGTTCGTAATAGCTCATCTTCTCGAACGCTTCCTCGCCCATATCCTCGAGCGCGCGACGCAGCCCGTCCACGGTAAAGAGGTCCTTTTGCCCGCAAAGCACCATCAGCGCATCCACGCGCTTTTCCCAAAGCGCGAAGTCATGCCCCTCCATCGGCACAGGCCCCGCGTCCTGTCCGCCCATGTCTGTCCAACGCCTGCCGTCCCAATCGCTCATGGCCGTGATGCTAGGCCCGCCCGCGCGCCCTGTCCAGTGCGCATGAAAGCCTTGACGCTCGCCCGCGACATGGTAGCAGAGGATCAGGTCGGGCCTGTAGCTCAATTGGTCAGAGCAGGGCGCTCATAACGCCTTGGTTGGGGGTTCGAGTCCCTCCGGGCCTACCATCTTTGTGATATGTTCTCATTTTTCCGCGGCTCGGGGCGTTTGGCGTGACCCTCGCCGCCTGATAGACGCGACCGGTCGAAAACTGACCGTGATCGATTCCTTGCAGTCACGCGCGAAACATTCACCAACAAAGATAGACACGGCACGAATCCAGCGAAGGCCGCAATGGTGTCAAATGCTCGGACTTGTCTGCGCCGAACATGGCGTGTAGACCCTGAGCAAAAGCATGTATGTCAGTCTGAAACCCGTTTCTTTCGCTGCCGTCCCTTTGTGCTTTAAAGGATGAGTATTTAAATGAAAATAAATAACAATTCATGCCTTGCAGACTCGCTGATAGAGCTGGTTCACACGATATTCGGCCCGTCTCCGGTTCCCTTGCACCGTCCTGTGTTCGTAGGGAATGAACGGAGCTATCTGACGCAAACCATAGACTCGAATTTCGTCTCATCGGTGGGGGCGCGCGTCACCGAATTCGAAGAGCGCACCGCCCAGTTCACCGGCTGCGCACGCGCCATTGCGACGATGAACGGAACCGCAGCGTTGCATATGGCGCTGCTCGTCGCGGGTGTGCGTCCGGGCGACGAGGTTCTGTCCCAGGCCCTGACCTTCGTGGCGACCTGTAACTCGATCAGCTACATCGCCGCATCCCCCGTCTTTATCGATGTCGATGAGGATACGATGGGGATGAGCCCTGCGGCGCTGCGTCATTGGCTGGAAACCAACACCCGGCGCGCGGGTGGGCAAACGCTCAACGCAACGACCGGCGCACGGATCGCGGCCTGCGTGCCGATGCACACCTTTGGCCTGCCCTGCCGCATCGCGGAAATTGCGGACATCTGCGACGAATTCGGGATCACGCTGGTCGAGGATGCAGCCGAGTCGCTTGGCAGCTATGTCGGCACGCGTCACACGGGCTCTTTCGGGAAGCTGGCAACACTCAGCTACAACGGAAACAAGATCATCACGACCGGCGGCGGCGGTATGATCGTCACCAACGATCATGCGCTCGCCGATCGCGCCAAGCACCTGACGACCACGGCCAAGGTGCCGCACGCATGGGACTTCGTCCATGATGAGGTCGGCTACAACTACCGGCTGCCCAATCTCAACGCGGCACTGGGCTGTGCCCAGATGGAAAAACTCCCGGCGATGTTGGAAATAAAGGCCGATATCGCGGCGCGCTATCGGGCCTTCTGTCAGGCGCATGGCATCCACTTTGTCGATCCCATAGACGGCACGACGGCGAATTACTGGCTTAACGCGCTGCGCCTCAATGATCGAGCAGAGCGCGACGCGTTTCTCGAATACACCAATTCAAAGGGTGTCATGACACGACCGATCTGGCGCCTGATGAGCGAACTTGACGCGTTCTCACAATGCCAGACAGACGGGCTTGAGACCTCGCGCTGGCTGGTTGATCGCATTGTCAACATTCCGTCCAGCGTCCCAGAAAACGAGTTTCACAGGCTGAGCGCATGAATATCCTGGGTTTGATCGGCCGCGACCGGCAACTTTTCGATACCGACATCGAGCGTCATGACGCAGCGTTGCGCGAGCGGGTCGGGGCCTCTCGCTTTCTGGTGATCGGGGGCGCGGGGTCCATCGGGCAGGCGGTCACGCGCGAGATATTCAAACGCAATCCCCGCGCCCTGCATGTGGTGGATATCAGCGAAAACAACATGGTCGAACTGGTGCGCGACATCCGCAGCACGCTTGGCTATAACGACGCCGATTTCCGCACCTTTGCAATCGACTGTGGCAGCCGGGAGTTCGAGGCACTCATGGCGGCCAATACCGGCTACGACTACGTGCTCAACCTGTCCGCGTTAAAGCATGTCCGCAGCGAAAAAGACCCCTACACGCTCATGCGACTGATTGAGGTCAATGTCCTCAACACGATCTCGACGCTGCAGGCCGCGCGCGACACAGGGGCCGGCAAATACTTCTGCGTTTCGACGGACAAGGCCGCGAATCCCGTCAACATGATGGGGGCGAGCAAAAGGATCATGGAAATGTTCCTGATGCGCGAGAGCCTGAAGCTGCCGATCTCCACGGCGCGGTTCGCAAATGTTGCCTTTTCCGACGGATCGCTGTTGCACGGTTTCAACCAGAGGTTCGCCAAGAACCAGCCGATTTCAGCGCCGAACGATGTGCGCCGCTATTTTGTGACGCCGCAGGAATCCGGCGAACTCTGCCTGATGTCCTGCCTTTTGGGTGAAAACAGGGATATATTCTTTCCAAAACTCAGCGAGGCGCTGAACCTTACGAAGTTTTCGGACATCGCGACCCGCTACCTGCGCGCGCGCGGATATGAACCTTACGAATGCGCCACCGAGGATGAGGCCCGCGACAGCGCCGCCGACCTGATCCCGCAAGGCAAATGGCCGGTTTATTTATTTACTTCCGACACCACCGGCGAAAAGGATTTCGAGGAATTCTTCACCGAGACCGAAGATCTGGACATGGACCGCTTTGACAATATCGGCGTCATTCGCAATACGCCCGAGTTCGATCCGGCGAAACTCGACCACTTCATCGCCGAGATCGCGCGTATTCGAGCCACCCAACCATGGGACAAGCCGGAAATCGTCGCCCTTTTCAACGTCATGATCCCGGATTTCAATCACAAGGAAACCGGCAAGTATCTTGATGCAAGGATGTAGACCATGGTGCAGCGCCTTCTCGATGTCGTCTTCTCCGGAGCAGCGCTCTTGCTGCTGTCGCCGCTGCTGGTGCCGATCGCCATCATCTTGCGGTTCAGCGGTGAAGGCGAAGTCTTTTTCCGTCAGAACCGTGTCGGGCGGGGTGGCGGGCATTTCAGCCTTCTGAAATTCGCCACGATGCTGAAAAACAGCCCCAACATGGGCACCGGCACGGTCACGCTCAAGGATGATCCGCGCGTCCTGCCGGTGGGAAAATTCCTGCGCAAGACCAAGATAAACGAACTGCCGCAACTGCTGAACATCCTGCTCGGCGACATGAGCGTGATCGGCCCGCGCCCGCAGACGCAACGCTGTTTCGATGCCTTTCCCGACCCGTCGCAACAGGCCATCGTGACCGTGCGTCCGGGCCTGTCGGGGATCGGGTCGATCGTGTTTCGCGGTGAAGAAGACATGATGCACGCCGCCAATGACCCGGACCGGTTCTATGATCAGGTGATCATGCCCTACAAAGGCAAACTGGAAGAGTGGTATGTCCGCAACCAGAGCGTGAAGACCTATCTGTTGCTGATCGCGCTCACAGTCTGGGTGGTTCTGATCCCGCGCTCCGGCATCGTCTGGCGCATCTTCCCCGACCTGCCAAGACCGCCAGAGGACATCGCGCAGGATGTAAATTGGTCTGCGGTCAACAATGCCGCATGACGCACAGACGATACGGCAGGTGGCAGAACTGCATGCCAGCGGTATATCGCAAGGCTTTCTTTCAAGCCTCGGCCCGCGCTTCCTGAATGTCCTCTATCGGGCGATCGACCTCTGCGACACTGCGGTTCTGATTGTCGAAAAGGACGGCCCTCGCGTCACCGGTTTTGTCACAGGTGGGTGCGGTATGGGACCGGTCTATCGCCAGATGTTGCGCGATTGGCCAAGCTTGGGCCTGTCTCTTGCTCCGGTTCTCGTTCAGCCGCGCAAGATCAAGGGCATTCTCGAAATCCTCAGGCGCCGCGACGCAAGCGGAGACGCAGGAATCCTGCCCCGGCATGAATTGTTCAGTATCGCCGTCGCCCCCGCATTTCGGGGCAGCGGAACGGCAGAGCGGCTCTATCGCGCCCTTAACGACCATTTTCGCGCCATACGTGTGCCCGCCTACCGAATTGTCGTGGGCGAAAGCCTTCTTCCCGCCCACCGGTTCTACACACGCATGGGGGCAAAACCGGTAGAGACCGTCCGCATCCACGGTGCCTCGACCTCCACCATATATGTGCAAGACCTTTGAGAACGACGGTGCAAGCTTGGCAAGCGGGAAGGACACCCCGTGGGTTGGGGGCACCGCTGGTCCGGGGTGGTTTCCGGCGGTGATCTGATCGCCGGGGTTTCACGTCTACGACGAGTTCCACGCCTATGCCTGCGAGCGGCGCCGTCGATTACCGGGACAGGTGAGCAAGAAAGACTGAAGCGAACCGGCTCAGCCCCGCAGAAGTTCGGCCAAGAGCGGATTTGGAAATCGCCGTTCCCTTGTAACGGCAAGGAAGGTTTCACCAATCCCATCCAGTCGACTGGCCTCAAGCAATTTGCCAGACAACAGCTCATCCCGAACGACGATGGGCGGGATGACGGCCAACCCTGCGTCGGCACGCGCCAGGAGGCGGATCATCGCCATGTCGTCCACCTCGGCCGCGATGGCGGGGCTCACGTCAAGCCGGGCAGCCAGCGCATCGAAGCCCGCGCGCAGCGCGCTGCCCCGCGCGGGCAGGATCAGCGGCTCGCGTGCCATCAGATCGCGCAGGGGCGTTGCGCGCGGGCCGAGCCGGGCGGGCGTGCCGATCAGCCCCACGGGCTGTTCGTCGAGCCGATGCACCAGCCAGGGGCTCGCGGCATCGCTGGCCGGCGCGAGGTTGGTCAGCACCACATCGAGCGCCAGCGCCTCCAGCCCGCGCAACAGCTCGTCCTGCGATCCTGCGCGCAACACGACCTCGACATCCGCCCGGCCAATCAGCGGCTGCAGGAACTGCATCTGGAAGTTGCGCGACAGAGTGGCCAGCGCGCCCACCCGCAGCGCCCGCCGCGCCCGTCCGGTTTCGCGCAGGGTGGCGGTCAGATCCTCGGCGGTTCGGAAGATCGCCTCGGCATGGTCGAGCGCGATGCGCCCCGCCTCGGTCAGCACCAGCCCGCGCCCGCGGCGTTCGAACAGGTCCTGCCCGAGTGCCGCTTCGAGCGTGCGCAGCTGTGTGGACAGCGCCGACTGCGACAGGTTCAGGGTGCGCGCCGCGCCGGTCAGCGTGCCGTCGCGGGCCACGGCACGGAAAAGGCGCAGATGGTGCAGGTTCAGCTGACTCATCATTCCATTATATAGAACATTAACGCGCAATATATGTAATTTTCTGGATGTTCGGCAAGTGCTAGATCGACGGCCAGTTCCCTGAACCCCGGAGGCCGACATGACCGACCTTGCTCTATCCGCCCTTGCACCACTGCCGCTCCTGGCGGCATCCCTTCTATTCCTGAGCCGTCCGGGCCGCCGCCCGGGGGCTCTGCCGCGGCTGGCCGAGGGCGCGACACTGGCCGCGCTTGCCTGCGCGGCGGGCGGCCTTGTGCAGCTTCTGCTGGCCGGGCCGCAGATGATGCCGCTTGGCGGGACGGCGCTGCTGCGCCTCGATCCCGTCAGTGTGACGATGGCGCTGCTCGTGGCCTTTGTCGGGTGGGTGGTCGTGCGCTATGCCCGCCGCTATCTCGACGGCGAGGCGCGCGAGGGGGCGTTCCACGGCCTGACGCTGGCGGCCATCGCGGCGGTGCTGGTGCTGGTGCAGGCGGCCAGCCTGCCGGTGATGATCGCGGCCTTCGTGGCGACCGGTCTGGTGCTGCGGCAGCTTCTGCTGTTCTACCCCGAACGGGCCGAAGCGCGGCGGGCAGCGGCCAAGTTCATCCGGGTCTGGGGCGCGGGCGATCTGGCGCTGATCGCGGCGGCGGTGCTGTTCTGGAAGGGCCTTGGCACGGTGGACGTGGCGGGCCTGAACGCGGCTGCGGCGTTGCCCCTGTCGGCGCAGGTCGGAATCGGCTGCGTGGTGCTGGCGGCGGTGTTGAAATGCGCATCCTTTCCGGTGCACGGCTGGCTGACCGAGGTGATGGAGGCGCCGACCCCGGTTTCGGCCCTGCTGCATGCCGGGATCATCAACGCTGGCGGGGTCATGCTGATCGCGCTGGCGGGTCTTGTGCAGGCCAGCCCCGGGGCGATGGCGGCGCTGGTGATGATCGGCGGCTTCACGGCGCTGTTCGGAGCACTGGTGATGCTGACGCAAAGCGCGGTCAAGACGGCGCTGGCCTGGTCCACGGTGGCACAGATGGGATTCATGCTCCTGCAATGCGGGCTGGGGCTTTGGGCGCTGGCGCTGCTGCACATCGTGGCGCATTCGCTCTACAAGGCCCATGCCTTCCTGTCCTCGGGCGGCGCGGTGCAGACGGTGAATGCGATCCGCAGGCCGGGGCCGGTAGCCGTGCCGGGGCCCGGTGCGGTACTGCGGTCCTTCGGGCTGGCAATGGTGCTTTATGGCGCGGTGGCGGCGGGGTTCACGGCTTTGGCGGGTGAAAAGTCGGCGCAGGCGCTGGCGCTGGGGGCGATCCTGATCTTCGGCGTCTCCTACCTGATCGCGCAGGGGCTGGCCGACGCTGCGCCCGGGGCGCTGACGCGGCGCACACTCACGGCGTCGCTGGCTGCGGCGCTGGCCTATTTCGGCTTTCAGGTGGTGGCTCAGGCGGTCTGGGGCCCCGGTCTGCCCGCCGCCCCGGTGCCCGGCGCGCTGGAATGGGCGCTGATCGTGCTGGCGCTTCTGTCCTTCGGCCTTGTCGCCTTCGCTCAGGCGCTGTTCCCGCTCTGGGCGCATCATCCCGCGACTGCCGGCCTGCGGGTGCATCTGGCGAACGGTCTCTATCTCAACGCGCTTCTCGACCGGGTGATCGGCGGCTTCCGCAGCCCCGCCCGGTCCTGACCCCCCGCCGCCCCTCAGTCAAGGAAACCCCACGATGTTCCTCAAGCACACACAGATTGCCCCGACCATGGTCTCGAAGCTTCTGACCGCCGCCGAGGCCGCCGCCCGCGCCGTCCCGCCCGCCTTCCCGCTGGATGCGACCGTGGCGGTCAATCCCTTCCTCGGCCAGACGGGCGAGGACCTGGCCACGGCCTCGGCCCGGCTTGCCCGCGTGGCCGGAGCGGCGCTGACCCCGCCCCGGGCCGAGCTGGCGGCCAAGGTCAGGGCCGGCATCATCACGGACGACGATCTTGTCGCCGCGCTGATCGCCGCGCCCTCGGCCTACAAGCAATGGGATCTGGCCGGGCTCAAGGAGCGGATGCATGCCGCCACGCCCGCACCGCAGCCGCTGCCGACGCTCGCGGACCTCGCCGCGCGCGCTACCGGCACTGACTGGCCCGCCGTCATCGCCCGCGCCTTCGGCCTTTGGGCGGCAGGGCATTTCGACCGCGGCCAGGCGCTCTGGACGCCACGGCCCGGGCAGAGCGCTTTCGCCGCCTGGCGCGACTGGGCCAGCCACGCCCTGACGCCCGAGATCGCGGGGCTCAAGGGCTTCTGCGCCCATGTGGCCGAGGCCCCCGACACCCCCGAACGCGCCATTCTGCGCGCGGCCGAGGGGTTGGGGATCGGGCCCGAGGCGGCCGAGACTGCCTTCCACCGGCTGTTGGTGGACCTCGGCGGCTGGGCGATGCATGCGCGCTGGATCCTGTGGCAGGCCGAACTCAACGGCGGCAGCGACACCACGCTGACAGATCTTTTGGCGATCCGGCTGGTCTGGGAAGAGGCGCTGCTTGCCCATGCCCCGGCGGTGGCGGGCGACTGGCAGGCGGTGCTGGCCGCCCATGCCGCGCCGCTGGCACCCACGCCCGATCAGGTGCTGGATGCGATCCTGCAGGAGGCGGCCGAACGCGCGCATCAGCGCGGCCTTGCCGGGCTGCTGACAGGCCAGGTCAAAGCCGGGACGCGGCCTGTGCTGCAGGCCGCCTTCTGCATCGACGTGCGGTCGGAGGTCTTCCGCCGCGCTCTCGAGGCGCAGGACGGCCGGATCGAGACCACGGGCTTTGCCGGCTTCTTCGGCCTGCCCATCGCCCATCGTGCTCCCGGCAGCGACGAGGCCGAGGCGCATCTGCCGGCACTCCTGACGCCTGCCCTGACCTCCTCCGCGGATCTCTCGCCTGAGGCCGAGACCGACCTGCGCATCTCCGCCCGCACGCGGCGCGCCTGGGGCCGGTTCCGGCAGGCGGCTGTGTCCTCCTTCGCCTTCGTCGAGGCGGCCGGGCCGCTCTACGGCGGCAAACTCGTCAGGGATGCACTGGGGCTGGGCGCGAAGGGCTTTGCCCTCGAACCCGCCCCGCGCATCGAGGGCGGTCTGACCGCGGCGCAGAAGGTGCAGACGGCGGCGGCCGTGCTGCGCGCGATGAGCCTGACCGAAGGCCATGCGCGGCTCGTGCTGCTGATCGGCCACGGCGCGCAGATGACGAACAACCCGCACGAAAGCGCCTATCACTGCGGCGCCTGCTCCGGGCAGACGGGCGAGGTGTCGTCGCGCCTGCTGGCCACGCTGCTGAACGACCCCGAAACGCGCGCGGGGCTTCGGGCCGAGGGCATCAGCCTGCCCGCAGACACGCTCTTTGTGGCCGGGTTGCACGACACTGTGACGGACCACATTACGCTCTACCTCGACACGCCCGCGCCCGACCACGCCGCAGACCTTGCGCAGGCCCGCGCCTGGCTCGCTGCCGCAGCCCGGGCGGCGAGGGCCGAGCGCGCGCCACGTCTGCCGGGGGCAAGCCCGGCGGGCCTGATGCACCGGGCCGCCGACTGGGCCGAGGTGCGCCCGGAATGGGGGCTGGCGGGCTGTGCGGCCTTCATCGCCGCACCGCGGGCGGCGACGGCAGGGCGCAACCTGCAGGGCCGGGCCTTCCTGCACGATTACGACTGGCAGCAGGACCAGGGGTTTGCCACTCTCGAACTGATCATCACCGCGCCGGTGGTGGTGGCCAGCTGGATCAGCCTGCAATACTACGGCTCGGTCGTGGCGCCCCAGGTCTTCGGCGGCGGCAACAAGCTGATCCACAACGTGGTGGGCGGCATTGGCGTGGTCGAGGGCAACGGCGGGATCCTGCGCGCGGGCCTGCCGTTCCAGACCCTCCACGACGGCGAACGCGCCGCGCACGATCCGCTGCGCCTGTCGGTCCTGGTCGAGGCCCCAGCCGAGGTGATCGCCGCGGTCCTCGAGAAGCATCCGTCCGTGCGAGCGCTGTTCGACAACGGCTGGCTGCACCTCTTCGTGCTCGACGGCGGCCGGATAGCCGCCCGCTACCGCCCGGGCCTGGTCTGGGAGAGCACGGCGGCAGGCGCCCGCAAGGCTGCATGAGCCTGCCCGAGCGGGGGGCACTCGGCACGCTTGCCGCAGGCTGCGCCTGTGACACGCGCCGTTGCCACGCCGCCATCCTCGAACGGGATACAGTCCCGATCATCCCGATCCGCAAGAACGGGCGGTCGAGGAAAGACGACGGCCCGGCGGCCCGCGCCTGAAACGAAACCCTGCGCGCCACCCGATACTATGGCCGGGTTCGACGGGCGACCGCGCCCGCAGCCGGATCCAGGCGACGATGCCCTCGCAGGGTCGCTCGAACCTGTGGCACTGAACCTGCTCGACCTGACAGCCGCCGGTGCGCGCATCGCCGTGAGAGACCCCGACCGCAAGACGACCGAAATCCACACCTGAATCATACGCGTGAACCGCGTCAACGCTCTTGGCACCGCCGAGAGCGTCCGTCTGGCATGACGTCAGTGGTGTAAGGGCAACGCATGACCCGGGCCGGGGTCATGCAGCAACGCCGATTGCCGCGCGACAAACAGGCTGAGAATCCGGCGTCAATGGCGAGCCGATAACCTCATTCTGGTCAAAAGGCCGTAACAAGCTTTACCCTTACTATCTTTGCGACACGAAGGGCTGCACCTCCAAGCGCAAGTCGATCCGCCGAGAGGAAATCGAAAGAGGCGCGGAAGGAATTCTGCGCGCGAAGGGACACCTGAGCGAATTTATCGAACTGGCCTTTCGGTTCCTTACAAGCCATTGGAGTTTATGCAAAAAATGAATTTCCACTGCACCAAAAAGTGCTGCGTCTGACCGTTGCAGAGCCGCTTCGCTATAGTCGGAAAGAAGGTTTCCTAACCGCTGAAATCACCTTTGCGTTCAAGGTGTTAGCGGGTTTTTAAACCCCAAGGTGCGGGATGGTGGAGCCTAGGGGGATCGAACCCCTGACCTCTTGCATGCCATGCAAGCGCTCTCCCAGCTGAGCTAAGGCCCCGTCATGCCGGTCCGTTCCGGGTCGTGCGCCGCTGATTAGACAAAGCGGCGGACGGGATCAAGAGGAAAATCCCGCCCGGTTTCGCATTACAGGTCTTCGTCCGAGGCCACGTCGGCGATGTCGTCGAGCGAGACATCGTCATCCTCGTCATCGTCGAGCAGATCGTCGTCAAGATCGACCTCGACCTCGTCGTCATCATCGATGAGATCCGCGTCATCACCGACGGCAGCGGCCTTGAGCTTTTTCGTGGCCGCATCCTCGGCATCGGGGCTCATGGAGCGGGTTTTCCCGGTGCTCAACTCCACGACCTCGCCGGTATAGGGGCTGACGATCGGGGTTTTGTTCAGGTCGTAGAAACGCTTGCCGGTCGTCGGGCAGACACGCTTGACGCCCCATTCTTCTTTGGGCATGGGTGATCCTCTTTCAACTCGCTTGCACGCAATCCGGCTCCCCTGCCATAACCTTGAACGAGTGTCAAAGGCTTTGCGGCGCGGGTCGCGGGGCTGTATCCCGGAGCGCATATGGGCCAACATTTCCTTCCCGGCAACCCCCCTGTGAGCGTCACCCTGCGGCGGTCGGCGCGCGCGAGGCGGATATCGCTGCGGGTCTCGGGGCTGGACGGTCAGGTGACACTGACCGTTCCGCGCGGCGTCAGCGAGGCGGAGGCGCTTGGATTCGCGCGCACCAAGGCGGACTGGCTGCGCGGGCATCTCGCGGCGCGGCCCGAGGCGGTTATGGTGGGTCCGGGCGTGGCGCTGCCGATCGAGGGCGTGGTGCGGCGAATCGAGCCCTGTGCCGGGCGGCAGGTGGTGCCGGGCGATGGCGTGCTCTGGGTGCCCGGACCCGAGGAGGTGATGGCGCGGCGGCTGGAGGCGTGGCTGCGCGCGCGGGCGCGTGACCGGCTGGCGGTGGCGTCGGATCACTACGCGGGACTCTTGGGGCGGCGCTTCTCGCGGCTCAGCCTGCGCGACACGCGCTCGCGCTGGGGCTCGTGTTCGTCCAAGGGCGCGCTCAGCTATTCCTGGCGGCTCATTCTCGCGCCGCCCGAGGTGCTCGATTACGTGGCAGCACACGAGGTGGCGCATCTGGCGGAGATGAACCACTCGCCTGCGTTCTGGGCGCTGGTGGCGCGGCTTCGTCCCGGATATCAGGCGCCGCGCGGCTGGCTCCGGCGCGAAGGCGCGGGGCTGCACCGGTATCGTTTCGATTGACCGGAGCGTGATTTGTGATCACATGAGGGGATGTTGATCACGCCGCGCTCCGATCCCTCGCCGATGGCCCATGACCGCGTTTATCGCGGGCTGCGGAGCCGCATCATGCATGGCGAGATCGGTCCCGGTCAGGCGCTCACGCTGCGCGGCATCGCCGCCGAATACGAGGTGTCCATGACGCCCGCGCGCGAGGCGCTGCGGCGGCTCTCGGCCGAGGGCGCGCTCACCCTGTCAAGCTCGGGCCGCGTGGCGACGCCGGAATTGAGCAACGAGCGGATCGAGGAACTTGCGGCGTTGCGGTCGCTGCTGGAGGTGGAATTGGCAAGTCGCGCGCTGCCACGCGCGCATCTGGCGCTGATCGACCGGCTTCAGACCATCAACGCACGGATCGCCGAGGATATCGCCCATCAGGATGCAGTGGCCTATATACGCCGAAATCTGGAGTTTCACCGCACGCTCTATCTGCGGGCGCAGGCGCCCGCGATGCTGGCGATGGCGGAAACCGTCTGGCTGCAACTGGGACCGACCATGCGCGCGCTTTACGGGCGGCTGCGCAAGAAGGATCCGCCGCATTTTCATCGCCTGATGATCGCCGCGCTGAAGGCAGGCGACGAGCCGGGGTTGCGGCTTGCGGTGCGCTCGGACGTGACGCAGGGATTGCGGATGCTGGTGGGGTAGGGGGCCGCCCCGGCAGGGGCGGCCCGTGGTATTCGGTCAGGCGTCGAGCCAGACCTGCTCGTAATGCATTTCGCGGAACTGGTGCGCGTTCACGTTCTTGACCCGGTCGGTATGGTGCAGCGCCTGATTGCGCCAGAACGGCTGGATGATCACGCCGCTGTCTTGCAACATCGCCTGCAATTTCGCCGAATATTCACGCCGTTTGTCAGCGTCGAACACCCCCAGAGCCTCGGCCAGAAGCGCGTCGAATTCCGGGTTCTCATGCCCGCTCTCGTTCCACGCCTCGCCAGAGCGATAGGCCAGGGCCAGCACCTGCACACCAAGCGGACGCGGGCCCCAATTCGTTGTGGAAAAGGGATATTTCGTCCAGTCGTTCCAGAACGTGTTGCCCGGCATCACCGTGCGCTTGACGTTGAACCCCGCCTGCCGCAACTGCGCGCCGATGGCATCCGTGGTGGTGGTGCGCCAGTCACCGTCGATCGAGATGATCTCGATCTCGGTCTCGCCATGGCCCGCCGCGCGGGCCATTTCGATGGCCTTTGCCGGGTCGGGCGCGATTTTCGGCAGTTCGGCATATTCCGGGTGGAACGGGGCGACATGGTGGTTTTCCGCCGGAATGCCCTCGTTGTTGATCGAGATGGCGAGAAGCACCTCGTTGTCGCAGGCCAGTTGAATCGCGTTGCGCAATTCCTTGCTGTCGTAGGGCGGGGTGTCGGCGCGCATCCGCGCGACGATGGTGTTGGCGGTGGGCTTCGATTGCTTGATCAGGCCGAGCGCGTCATAGGCCTCGATGAAATCGGCGGTGGATTCGTCGTTGATATCCACCTCGCCGCCATCGAAGGCTGCCACGATAGAGGCATTGTCGGTGCCGAAATCAATGAAACGGATGCCGTCGAGATAGACCTCGCCGCCCCACCATGCGCCGTTCTCGCGGCGCTTGACCTCGGCCGAATTGCCGATCTGGATATCGACAAGCTCGAACGGGCCGGTGCCGATGGGCGCCTTGGCCAGATCGTCATCATCGCCAAAGCTGCGATGGACCACAAGAGCTGGATAATCCGACATGCCGGCAATCAGCGTGATGTCCGGGCGCGGCAGGTTGAGACGCACGGTGAAGTCATCCACTCGCTCGATCGCCCCCTCAAGCGCCTTGTTGGTCTCTGGGTCGATCAGCGTGCCCATGCGCGAGGCCATGGAATTGCCCTCCACGGTCTTGTCGCACCAGCGGTTGAGGTTGTGGATCACGTCATCGGCGTTGAACTGATCGCCGTTGTTCCAGACCGCGTTGCGGCGCACATTGAGCGTATAGGTCTGCGCGTCATCGCTCACCTCCCAGCCTTCCAGAAGCATGGGCTGAAAGCTGAAATCAGAGGCCCAGCGGACCAATGGTTCGCAGAACTGGCGGGCGAGGTTGCCCGGCTCGGACCAGGCGTACTTGCGCGGATCGGTGATCTCGAGCACGACCATGGCCACGCGCAACACGCCGCCGCGCTTGCCGTTCTGTGCTTGCGCAACCGTCGGCGCGGCCATCCCCAGAAGGCCGTAGGCCGCGGCCGAGGAGGCGCCGAAGGTCGAGGCCAGCGCGATGAACTCGCGCCGGTCCAGCTTGCCCGCGCGCGCGTCCTCGGCAAGTTTTTCGACGACCGGGCGAACGGTCTCTTGCGTGGTGGTCATGTCAGTCTCCCTGTCTTGGTGTGGCGTGCCGCCATTGTCGTTTTCATGCGGACATGTCGCAATTGTTACCAGAGAAAGACTACTGCGCCATTCTTTTTGTCGGGCGCTTGCAGTGGTCGTTTTCCGTCCCGTCCGCGTCGCAAAGCCTAGCCTGATTCGACCCGCCGGATCGCCTGTTTGCGACAAAACCCCGCCAATTTGGCTTGAGGTGGGCGCAGGGCGGGGCTAGACGATCCCAAAGGAGCCCGCCCATGAGCCTCAACACCTTCGGCCATCTTTTCCGCGTCACCACCTGGGGCGAGAGCCACGGGCCCGCCCTCGGGGCCACGGTGGATGGCTGCCCGCCGGGTGTGACGATTGATGAGGCGATGCTTCAGCACTGGCTCGACAAGCGGCGTCCGGGCCAGAACAAGAACATGACCCAGCGGCAGGAACCCGACGCGGTGCGCATCCTGTCGGGCACCTACGAGGGGCAGACAACCGGCACGCCGATCCAACTGATGATCGAGAACACCGACCAGCGGTCACGCGATTATGGCGAGATCGCCCGCACGTTCCGGCCCGGCCATGCCGATCTGACCTATCACCTGAAATACGGCCTGCGCGATCCGCGCGGCGGCGGGCGCTCCTCGGCGCGTGAGACTGCGGCGCGGGTGGCGGCGGGGGGCGTCGCGCGCGCGGCCCTCGGGGCCCTTGTGCCGGGGCTTGAGATCAAGGGCTACATGGTGGCGATGGGCGAGATGGAGCTTGATCGCGCCCGGTTCGACTGGGACGCCATCGACGGCAATGACTTCTGGCTGCCCGATGCCGGGGCCGCACCCGAATGGGAGGCCTATCTGCAAAACCTGCGCAAGGATCACGACTCGGTCGGCGCGGTGGTCGAGGTGGTGGCGCGCGGCGCGCCCGCAGGCCTCGGCGCGCCGGTCTATGGCAAGCTCGACACCGACCTCGCTGCGGCGATGATGTCGATCAACGCCGTCAAGGGTGTCGAGATCGGCGAAGGCATGGCCGCCGCGCGCCTGCGCGGCTCGCAGAATGCCGATGAGATCTTCATGGGCGAGACCGGGCTCGCGTTCGGCTCGAACCATGCGGGTGGTATCCTCGGCGGCATTTCGACCGGACAGGAGATCGTCGTGCGCTTCGCGGTCAAACCCACCTCGTCGATCCTGACGCCGCGCCGCTCGGTGACGGTCGACGGCCAACCCACAGAGGTCGTCACCAAAGGCCGCCACGACCCTTGCGTCGGTATCCGCGCCGTGCCGGTGGCTGAGGCGATGATGGCCTGTGTGCTGCTCGATCACCTTCTTTTGCACCGCGGACAGGTGGGCGAGGGACCCCGCGGGATGATCGGCTAGATCCGGTTTCTTGAAAAGAAAACGATTCGGGATTTTTTCAAAATCCCGGTCGCCTCAAATCCGGCGTTGCCGCGAAAGCTGCACGGCCAGGATCCCGCCCATGATAACCAGCACGCCGATCAGGTCCCAGAGCCGTAGCGCCTCGCCGAGAAGCGCCGCCGCGATGGCCACGCCGAAGAACGGGTTGAGGAAATGGAAGGTGGCACCGCGCGTGGCCCCGATCCGCTCGACCAGCAGGAACCACACGAGCGTGGCGGCCAGCCCCGGAATGAGTGTGGTGTACGCGAAGGCCGCAACAAGCGTCCAGCTCCAGTCGACCACCAGAGGCTCGATCATGAGCCCCAGCGGCCCGACGATGGCCGCGCCCACGATCATCTGAAGACCCACCACCATCAGGAAATTACCCCCCGAGGCCGCGCCGCGCACCGAAAGCGTGGCAAAGGCCAGCGCAAAGACCGCGATCACGCATAGCGCCACGCCGTAAAGGTCCATCCCGCCCTGAAGCCGCGCGCCCATGATCACCAGCACGCCCACGAGTCCCGCCATCAGCCCGGATATCCCCACCGGCCCCAGCCGCTCGCCCATGAAGGCCCAGGCGAAGAAGCCCACCAGAAGCGGCATGGTCGAGGCGATGATGGCGGCAAGCGAGGCCTCGATGGTCTGCATCGCCACGAAATTGAGCCCGAGATAGAGCGCGTTCTGGCATATCCCGAAGATGATCGTGGCGCGCCATTGCGGCCGCGTGAGACGCCAGCTCTGCCCCAGCATCCACGCGATGGTGATGCCCAGAAGCCCCGAAATAAGAAAGCGCAGACCAAGCGCCGTCAGCGGCGGGGCGGCGGCTACGATGATCCGCGCCGAGGTGAAGGCCGACGACCACATGAGGGCAAAGGCCAGCCCCATGCCGAGCGCGCGCAGATCCATGGCCGTCTCCCGCCCCTCAATCGCCCCAGGCGTAGTTGAAGCTTACGCTGATGCGGTCCTCTTCGGACATGTTCATGGGCACCTCGTGGCGCAGCCACGATTCCCACAACAGCACATCGCCCACCTGCGGTTTCACATAGACAAAGCCGCGCATTTCCTGACGCGCGTCCTTGCGTCGGGGCGGGGCGGCCATCATCCGGGC
Organism: Alphaproteobacteria bacterium HGW-Alphaproteobacteria-1; assembly: GCA_002842985.1. Lineage (GTDB taxonomy): Bacteria > Pseudomonadota > Alphaproteobacteria > Rhodobacterales > Rhodobacteraceae > Roseovarius. The sequence goes on along the minus strand of PHEQ01000008.1, from coordinate 61,750 downwards.
CGAGCGCGGATCCTCGAGCTTGAGCGCCGAGGCCCCCTCGGGCATGGTCACATAGGTGGTGCCGGAGATCACCGAATGGGGATGGATATGGCTTGAATGCATCCCGCCCTCGGGCAGGATGTTGATCCAGATATCCTCGAGCCGGAGCGTCTGATCCCCAAGGTCGAATTGCAGATCCCGCGCGAATTCCGCCACATGCGCGTCGAGCGCGCGAACCAGATCGGCGAAGATCGGAAACCGCCACGGCAGGTCGGTGAGCGAGGCGTAGGACGTGTAGCCGGGATAGCCCTCGGTCTCGCACCAGGCCTGTCCGGCCTCGTCATCCTCGGCGATGGAATAGCACGACGCCTCAAGCTCTTGCGCGTCGATGGCGGGGTCGTGCGCGCCAAGGCGTGCACGATAGAGGCGGGTCACGAAGAGCGAGTCTATCTCTGGCATGGTGCCGGTGTAGCGCAGCCGTACGGCGATGGCGAGGGGGCGTCTCAGGCCACGGCGATATTGTCAATGAGCCGCACACCTGCCAGCCACGCGGCGGCAAAGAGGCGTGCCGGACGGTCAGGCATGTCGAGGGCCGAAAGATCGTCCTGCGCGCGCAGATCGAGGTAATCGGCCCCGGTGAACCCGGCCTTGTCCAGCCGCCTGAGCGCCGCGTCGCGCAGGGGCGGGAACGGCTGGCCCGCGCGCAGCCCGAGGGCGATTGCCTCCATCTCCTCATGCAGGCGCGGGGCCATGGTGCGCGCACGGTCCGACAAGAGCAGGTTGCGCGACGAGAGCGCCAGCCCGTCGATGTCGCGGATCGTCGGGCAACCATGCACCGTCACGCCCAGATCGAGATCGGCAGCCATGCGGCGCACCACCAGAAGCTGTTGATAATCCTTCTCGCCGAAAAACGCGTCGCTGGCGGAGGTCTGGGTAAAAAGCTTGGTCACCACCGTGGCCACCCCGTCGAAATGGCCGGGGCGCCATGCCCCTTCCATCACGTCGGTCAAGCCGCCGACCGACACTGTGGTGGCAAAGGCCGCGGGATACATCTGCGCGCCCTCCGGCACCCAGAGCGCATCGACGCCGAAGCGTTCCAGCTTGCGCGCGTCCTCAACCTCTGTGCGGGGATAGTTTTCAAGATCGGCTGGGTTGTTGAACTGCTTGGGGTTGACGAAAATCGTCACGATCACCCGGTCGCAGGCGGCACGCGCGGCGGCGACCAGAGACAGATGCCCGTCATGCAGTGCGCCCATGGTGGGCACGACGCCGATCCGCTCTCCGGCCCGGATCCAGGGGCGGGTGGCGGCGCGCAGATCATCAAGGCGGCGCAGGATCGGCGCGCTCACTTTGGCGCCTCGTCGGCAAAGCCGTGCTCGGGCGCGGGAAAGGCACGCGCGCGCACCTCGGCGGCATAGGCGGCAATGGCCACCTCGCCATCCTGCCCGAGGGTGGCATAGCGCTTGACGAATTTCGGCTTGAACGCGGTGAAAAGGCCAAGCATGTCATCGACAACAAGGATCTGTCCGTCACAGCCCGCGCCCGCGCCGATGCCGATGGTGGGAATGGGTATCTCGGCGGTGATCCGTTGGGCAAGGCCAGAGGGCATTTTTTCGAGCACGACCGAAAAGGCCCCCGCTTCGGCCACGGCGCGCGCGTCGCCGAGAAGCGCCCCGGCGGCGGCCCCGCGCCCCTGCACCTTGTAGCCGCCCAGCGTGTTGACCGATTGCGGCGTCAGGCCGATATGCGCCATCACCGGCACGCCGCGCGCCACCAGGAACGCAATGGTCTCGGCCATGTGCCGCCCGCCTTCGAGCTTGACTGCCGCCGCGCCGGTTTCCGCCATCAGCGTTGCGGCATTGCGAAACGCCTGCGCGGGGCTTTCCTCGTAGCTGCCGAAGGGCATGTCGACGACCATCATGGCGTTTGACAGGCCGCGCGCGACCGCCTTGCCGTGCAGGATCATCATCTCCATCGTCACACCCAGCGTCGAGGGCAGTCCATGGAGCACCATGCCGACGCTGTCGCCGACGAGCACGAAATCGCAATGTGCGTCCATCATCCGCGCCATCGGCGTGGTATAGGCGGTCAGGCTGACAATCGGCGTGCCGCCCTTCATCGCCCGTATGTCATCGGGCAGTGGGGCGGATTTGCGGGCGGTGGCGCTCATGGCGGAGCCTCTGGGGTATTCTGCGATGCGGCGCAAGCTATCAAGCCGCGCGGAGAATATCCACACCCCACGTTTTGCCACGCGAATCCCGCTGCTGCGTCGCTTTCGGACTGCGTTGGGTCGGATGGGCTTCGCGCCAATCGGCAGGACTGCTAAACATCCGGGGAAATGCCTGAACGGAGTCGGCGCACATGAAAACATCGGTCAAAGCCCTCGTCGTCGGCGGCGGGGCCGTCGGAACCTCCATCGCCTATCATCTGGCCAAGGCGGGCTGGGACAACGTGATGCTGCTGGAGCGCGACGAACTGACCTCCGGTTCCACATGGCACGCGGCGGGCCTTCTGCCGCTTTTCAACATGTCCTACGCCACGACCCATATCCACAAGTATTCGGTCGATTTCTACAAGACGCTGGAGGCGGAAACCGGGCTTAACGCCGGGTTCGCTGTAGTGGGCAACCTGCGGATGGCGCAGACCCAAGAGCGCATGGATGAATACATGCTCTACGCCTCCACCGCCGAGACCTGCGGTGTGCCCTACGAGTGGCTCACACCCGACGAGATCAAGGCACGCTGGCCGCTGATCAACACCGAAGACCTGAAAGGCGCGCTTTACCACAACACCGACGGATATATTAACCCCGCCGATGTGACGCAGGCGATGGCCAAGGGCGCGCGCCAGCGCGGTGTGATGATCGAGCGCAAGTGGCAGGCCGACGCGTTCCACTGGACCGGCACCCATTGGGAGGTGACCTGCACCAAGATGGTGGAGCGGGGTGGCAATCTCGTGCCCTCGGACGAGCAGATCGTCATCACCGCCGAGCACGTGGTGACGGCAAGCGGCAACCACGCACAGACCACGGCGAAGAAACTCGGCATCAAGATCCCCGCGATCCCGGTCGAACATCAGTTCATCGTGATGGATCAGGACCCGGCATTGGTCGCGTATCGCGCGGGTGGCGGGCGGGAACACCCGGTGATCCGCGATGCCGATGCGCAAAGCTATGTGCGCGAGGAACGCGGCGGCTGGATTTTGGGAGTCTACGAGAAGAACGCGCCGGCCTGCTTTGAATATGGCGTGCCGGACAGTTTTCGCGCGGACCTCTTCCCGCTCGATCTGGAGAGGATCGAAGATCAGTACATGGCGATGATCCACCGTATTCCGTCGTGTGAGGAAAGCGGGCTCAAGGACGATTTCAACGGCCCGATCTGCTATACGCCCGATGGCAATCCGCTGGTTGGCCCGGCGCCGGGGCTGCGCAACATGTGGCTGGCTGAAGGGTTCAGTTTTGGCATCACGGCGGCGGGCGGCACCGGCTATTACCTCGCGCAGTTGATGGTCAATGGCGAAGCCGAGATCGACATGGCGAGCCTTGATCCCAAGCGCTATTCCTCGAACTGGATGACGACCGAGTTTGCCGCGCGCAAGAACGAGGAATGTTACGACCACGTCTATATCCTGCACCACCCCGACGAGGAACGCCCCGCCTGCCGCCCGCTACGCACCGCCCCCGCCTATGAGCGGCAAAAGGCGCGCGGCGCGCAGTTTGGTTTCGTCAATGGCTGGGAACGCCCCAACTATTACGGGCCTCTCGATGCGCCTGAAAACTTTGACCATGACGCGCGCAGCTTTCGTCGTGGTGGCTGGTGGCAATATGCGGTCGAGGAGGCCAAGGCCATCCGCGAGGGCGTGGGCCTGATCGACGCCACCGCCTTTTCCAAGCATGTGGTCAAGGGTCCCGGTGCCACCGCGTTCCTTGACTGGTTCACCTGCAACAAGCTGCCAAAAGTGGGCCGCATCAACCTGACCTATGCGCTCACCGATCACGGCACGACGCGGACGGAATACACCATCGTGCGCCTGAAAGAGCATGAGTATTACCTTGTCTCTGCCGGGGCCTGGACGGAATACGACGCCGATTACCTGCGCAAGGCCGCCGAGGATATGGCGGCTGAATTCGGCTATATTGAAATTCAGGACGTGACGACGCAATGGGGTGTCTTTGCCATCGCCGGGCCGAAATCGCGCGACGTTCTCAAAGCGGTCATCAAGGATGCCGACCCGGCAACTGCGCTCAGCAACAAGCGGTTCCCCTGGCTCTCGGCGCAGCGGATCGAGTTGGGCATGTGCCCGGTCAACGCCATCCGCGTGGCCTATACCGGCGAATTGGGCTGGGAATTGCATCACCCCGTAGAGATGCAGAATTACCTCTTTGATCTGCTTGAGAAAGCCGGTGAGAAACACGGAATGAAGCTGGTGGGCGCGCGCGCGCAGAACTGGTTGCGGCAGGAGAAAAGCTATCGCGCCTTCGGCAATGAGTTGGGCCGCGACGCCACGCCTCTTGAGGCCGACCTGCCGCGCTTCGTGGACCTTGGGAAAGAGTTCCGCGGCAAGGCCAAGCTGGTGGCAACGGGCGTGCGCTCCAAATGCTGCACGCTGCTGATCGACGGGCCCGAAGATGCCGATCCCTGGGGCCGCGAAGTGCTTTATACCCAAGAGGGCGAGCGCGTCGGTCGCCTGACCTCGGGCGGCTATTCGGTGGCTTTCGAAAAATCCATCGGCATGGGTTATGTCAAACCAGAGCTTGCGGTCGAGGGCACCAAGCTCAAGGTCAAGATGCTCGACCGGCTCTGGGACGCGGTGGTGACCTGCGACAGCCCCTATGACCCCGGAAACGAGACCATCCGCAAGGATGGGTGAGCCATGCACGGGGTGCCTTCGGGCGCCCCCTTATTTTTCGTGCTGGCGCAACCACCTGCGCCACGCGCCTTCCGAGCCGCGAAAGACGTTGATATCGACGCCCCCCTCGACCCCGGGCACGATGCCGGTGCCGGTATATTGCCAGAACACCCAGGGTTGATCTGGATAGACCTGATCCGGCGTTTTCGCCACGGAGCGCAGCCAGAATTCCGCCCGCACCTGCCCGATGCCGGTCTGCGCGTAGAATTCCGGCGTGGTGTAGATGATCGGGCGCTGGCCGTAGTGGCGCTCGACGATATCGAGGAAGATCTCCGCCTGCCTGCGCACCTCCACCCCCGGCGGGCGCACCGTGCAGGTGGGCGAAAACGGGTTCCACTCCAGGTCGAGCACGGGGGGCAGTGCCTTGCCCCGGTTTGGCACATTCTGGATGAACCAGCGCGCCTGCACCTCTGGCGGTGTGCAGAAATAGTAGAAATGATAGGCCCCGCGCGGCACGCCATGGCGCGCGGCCAATTGCCAGTTGCGGTCGAACTGCGGATCCTTGAGGTCTCCGCCCTCGGTCGCCTTGATGAAGGCAAAGGCCACCCCCGAGCCTGCCACGCGCCGCCAGTCGATCTCGTTCTGGAACCGCGCCACGTCGATGCCGTGAACCGGATAGCTGGCCGGGCCGCGCGGGCCGAAATCGACCGGGTCGTAATCGCCGAAGCGGCCGGCGGCGTGCAAAGGGGCGGCGATACAGCTGGCGAGCGTGCCAAGAAGGAGAACGCGCCGCTTCATCGCGCCGCCACCAGCAGCAGGTTGTTTGCGGGCATGTCGCGTGGTGCCTGCGGTGTCAGACCGGCCGCGCGCAGCCAACCCGTGACATCGGCCATGTCCTTGTAACCGATCTCGGGGTCTTGCGCGACGAGGCTTGCGTGAAACCGCGCGTCGCCTTCGGATGTGGCCGCGCCGTCCCTCAGGAACGGGCCGTAGAGCGCGAACCTCCCACCGGGGCCAAGCGCGGCGGCGGTTTCCGTGATGAGGGTCTGAGCCTCTGGCGTGCTGATGAGATGCAGAAGATTGACCAGCACGATGAGCGCCTGACCCCCATGTGCCGCGCCCCAGCCCGGCGCGGTGGCGTCAAGCGCGATGGCGGCGCGCAGATTGGGCAGCGCGGCCTCTGCCACATGGGCGTCGATGCTGGCGCGGCGCACGGGGTCGATCTCGGAGGGTTGCCAGACAAGGCGGGGCAGGGCGCGCGCAAAGCCCACCACATGCTGACCGGTGCCGCTCGCAAGTTCCAGCGCGGGGCCGGTCGCGGGGGCGACGGCGTCCAGTGCCCGCGTGATCGCGTCGGCATTGCGCGCGGCCGAAGGCGCGAAGAGCTTGCCGCCCGCAACCCCCTCGGCGATCGACGCGGTATCGGGCAGATTGAGGCGGCGCGGCATCAGAGTTCCTCGGTTCGGTCGGTGGCGGGAGGCGGCGCGGGGATGAGCGCTGAAAGCCTGTCAAAGAGCGCCGGGTCCATGTCGAAATCGAGCGCGGCGAGCGAGGGGCCAAGTTGCGCGGGCGTGGAGGCCGAGATGATCGGCACCGCTCCGAGCGGATGCTGCGCGACCCAGGCCACGGCGAGGGTGGCAGGATCGGCCGCGACCTCCCTTGCAATTGTCGCCAGATCGGCAGCGGCCCGGTGCAGGTGATCGCCCGCGTAGCGCGCCGCATACATCCGGCTTTCGGTGATCCGCCCGCCCTCGCCGCGCGCGTATTTTCCGGTCAGAAGCCCGCCCGCAAGCGGCGAATAGCAGGCGGCGACCATCCCCTCGGCCCGCGCCATGGGCAGGATCTCGACCTCGGCCTGACGCTTTACGAGGTTGAACATCGGTTGCAGGATGGAGATGGCAAAGCCCATCCGCTCGGCGATGCAGGCCGCCTTCATCACCTGCCAGGCCGCGAAATTCGACAGGCCCACATGGTCGATCTGGCCGCGCTGGCGCAACTCCGCGAAGGTCTCCATCGTCTCTTCGAGCGGGGTGTCGGGGTCGAAACGGTGGAGATAGAGCACCTCCACCCGGTCCATGCCAAGGCGGCTCCGCGATGCGTCGAACTGCGCCAGCATGGTGGCGCGGCTTGCCCCGGATGCGTGCCCGACCTTGGTGGCGATCACCAGACGGTCGCGCACGGGGGCGGCGAGGCGACCCAGAATCGTTTCGGATGCGCCGTCGGTATAGATATGCGCCGTGTCGAAATGGGTGACGCCCGCCGCAAGGCAGGCCTCGAACATGGCGTGCGCTGCGGCTTCGTCGGCCTTGCCGCCGAATTGCATCGTGCCAAAGGCAAACCGGCTTGCCGGGGTGCCGTCGGGGGAGGTGATGTGATGTTCCATGCGTCAGAGGGTGCCATGCGCGCGCACCGATGAAAAGGTGTCGCCTTGCATTGGGCGGGCAAGGGGCTTAGGCGATGAAGCATCGACCGCAGAAGCATCGACCGCAGAGGACAGCCGCCCATGAAGATGCACGAGACATTCATCAAGCCTATGCACCCTGAGGGGCGCAAGTTTGTCGGTGTTTTTGCTGCGATCACGCTGGTCTTGTTCCTGCTCTGGGAGCCGCTCGGCTGGCTGGGCGCGGGACTTACGGTGTGGTGCTACTATTTTTTCCGCGACCCCGAGCGCGTGACGCCCGCCCGCCCCGGCCTGATCATCAGCCCCGCCGACGGGATGGTGTCGCTGATCGAACAGGTGGTGCCGCCTGCGGAACTGGGCCTGCCCGATGTGCCGCTCACGCGGGTGAGCGTGTTCATGTCGGTGTTCAACTGCCACGTGAACCGCGCGCCGGTTGAGGGCACGGTCACGAAGATCGCCTATCGCCCCGGCAAGTTTCTCAACGCCTCGCTCGACAAGGCCAGCGAGGATAACGAGCGCAACGGGATCGTCATCGAGATGGCCGATGGCCGTCTGTTGCCGGTGGTGCAGATTGCGGGGCTGGTGGCGCGGCGGATCGTGTGTTTCGTGCGCGAGGGTGAAAGCGTTGCGCGCGGCGGGCGCTTCGGGCTGATCCGCTTCGGGTCGCGTCTCGATGTCTACCTGCCCGAAGGCGTCACGCCGCTGGTGCGGGTGGGACAGACGATGGTGGCGGGCGAATCGGTGATCGCGGAGTTGACCGCATGACCGAGGCACCGCGCCCGCCCCGCAAGGAGGTGACGCTTGCGCAGCTTCTGCCCAACATGCTCACCGTTGTGGCGATCTGTGCCGGGATCACGGCCATCCGGCTGGGGGTTCAGGGCGACTATGTGCGCGCGGTGCAACTTTTGCTCATCGCGGCCGTGCTTGACGGGCTCGACGGGCGGTTGGCGCGGCTCTTGCGCAGCACTTCGGCCATGGGGGCCGAGCTTGATTCGCTGGCGGATTTCCTCAATTTCGGCGTCGCTGCGCCGCTGGTGATCTATTACTGGGGTTTGCAGGACGCACGGCACGCGGGCTGGATCGCGGTGCTGTTTTTCGCGATCTGCTGCGTGATGCGGCTGGCGCGGTTCAACGTGTCGTCGCGCGAAGAAGGGGCCAAGGGCGGATCGGGCGCCTATTTTTCCGGCCTGCCGTCGCCCGCGGGCGCGCTTCTGGCGATGCTGCCGATGTTCGTGACCTTCGCCTTCCCGGGGATGCTGCACCCGCCCGCCGCACTGGTCGGAATTTACATGGCGGGGGTGGGCCTTCTGATGATCTCGCCGGTGCCGGTCTGGTCGTTCAAGAAGACGCGGATCTCGCGCGAGAACGTCAAGTTCTTCCTGCTGGGATTTGCCTGCGTGGCGGCGGCGCTGGTGATCTTTACCTGGGGCGCGCTGATCGTGCTTTGTCTGACCTATGTCGCCATGGTGATCTGGGCGGCACTGATGTGGTATCCGAAAGACAAGTGAGGTGAGAAAACATGGAGCTTGATGCTGTCCGCAATTCCTATGCGAGATGGGCCCCGGTCTATGATGCCACTTTCGGCAAGATCACCCATGCTGGGCGGCGCGCGGCGGTGGCGCATACCAACGCACGCGGCGGCGACGTGCTGGAGGTGGGAGTGGGCACTGGCCTTTCGCTGGAAACCTACGGCCCGCATCTGCGCGTGACCGGCGTGGATTACAGCCCCGCGATGCTGCGCAAGGCGCGCGAGCGGGTGGCGCGCCTGGATCTGGCGCATGTCACGGCGCTGCGGCGGATGGACGCGCGCACGCTCGGGTTCCCCGATGAAAGTTTCGATACCGTCGCTGCAATGCATGTGCTGTCGGTCGTGCCCGAACCCGACCGCGTGATGGCCGAGATCGTCCGCGTGCTGCGCCCCGGTGGACAGGTCGTCATCACCAACCATTTCAAGCATGAGCGCGGGCTCTGGGCCGGTCTGGCCCGCGCGGCGGCCCCGCTCGAGCGGGTCCTGGGCTGGCATTCGGATTTCGAGATCGGGGCCGTGCTTGGAGAAAACAGGCTTGAGGTGGTCGACCGGCGCGGCCTGCCACCGATGGGCATGATGACGTTCCTCGTGCTGGAAAAGCGCGCGGGCTGAGCGACGTTCAGTCGAACGTGCCCGCCACCCGCCCAAGCAGCATGAAGGCGCGCGCGGTGCGGGTGTCGGAGAGATCCGAGATTTCCGCATCGGAGGCGGTTTCGGCGAACTGGGTGAACATCCGGTCGAAAAGCCGCAGGAAGTGATGCGCCGCGTCGCGGAAAATCGTGTCCTGCTTCATGCGCGCCGCCGTCAGCGCCAGCGACGAGCGATCACGGATCCCGCCGAGCGCGGCGATGGGTCTGCCGCGCTCTCCGGCGGCAAAGCGCCGCCAGACTTCGGGTCGGGCCATGTCGGGGCGCAGATCGTCCATATAGATGCCGTCCTGCGACAGCAGCGTGAGCACGTCCTGCGCGGCGCGGATGAGTTGCGCGGTCGGGCGGTCCTTGAGCGCGCGGCGCAGCGCGGTGAACCCGGCCTTGTCCTCGGGGCTTTCGGGAAAGTTCAGCGCGCGGATGAAATCGGGGCGCTCCAGCGGGGGCGTGACCTCCTCCACCGGGGTGCCAAGCGGCAGCGCGACCTGATCGCCGGGGACGACAGGGGAGGGAGGCGCAGGGCGCACGGGGCGTGCCTCGGCTTGGTGCACCCGCACCGAGGAAAATGTCGCCAGCGCGGTTTCCGTCTTGCGCTGTGCGGCGACGATCTCATCAAGCTTTTGCGCAACGGTCTTGTCCACGGCGGCACCAAGAGATTGATTTTGCGAGATATAGGCGTCCCGGATCCCGTCTATGGCGGTGCGCAGGCGCGCACTTTCCTCGCGCATGATGCGGCTGGCGCGGGCAGCGGTGGCCCCCACCCAGAGCAAGGCCACAGGCATGAATATGGCGATGAGCACCGTCACGAAATGAAGCGCCGCGCCACCGTCCGGCCCTCTGGGGGTGAGTGCGAGAAACCACAGTGCGGACCCCGCCAGCCACATGACCGATAGCACCGCGGCGACCACTTCAACAGGGGTCAATGGCGCGCGTTTGGCGGGCTTGAGGTCTGGTTGTCGGGCCATGGGCTGGGTCGCCTGTCAGATATAGGCGACCTTTACCACCTCGTAGGCGCGGTCGCCACCCGGCGTGCGCACTTCGACACTGTCGCCCGCTTCCTTGCCGATCAGCGCGCGGGCAATGGGCGATTTCATGTTCAGAAGCCCCGCCTCGATTCTGGCCTCGTGTTCGCCCACGATTTGCCAAGTGTGTTCCTCGCCCGTGTCCTCGTCCACAAGAGTCACCGTCGCGCCGAACTTGATCGCGCCCGACAGCTTCTTCGGGTCGATCACCTCGGCGAGGCTGAGAACCCCCTCGATCTCCTTGATCCGGCCCTCGATGAAGGACTGCTTTTCCTTGGCCGAGTGATATTCGGCATTCTCCGACAGATCGCCATGCTCGCGCGCTTCGGCGATGGCGCGGATTATGGCCGGACGCTCGACCGACTTGAGCTGCTTGAGCTCTTTTTCCAGTGCGGCGTGACCGCCTGCGGTCATCGGGATCTTTTCCATGCCACTTGTCCATTGTCAAAAGCGGGGCCGCGCAGTGCCGGGCCCCGTCAGTGTCGTTTCCACGTTTCATCGAGATTGCACGAAGCACGCGCCCGATTGCAAGAGCCGATACGCGCATGGCCCGATTCCGCGCATCCGCGTGACAAAATGCCGAATTTGGCGCGGCATAACGTCGTGTTCCGATTGACTCTCTGCGCGGGCGATATAGTCCCTTCACCATGTTTGAAGCGCAGCGGACGCGCCGCGCCAAGAGGAGGATGACCGATGCAGGATGTGACGCGCGAAGCGATGGAATATGACGTGGTGATCGTGGGCGCGGGGCCTGCGGGCCTGTCGGCGGCGATCCGTCTCAAGCAGCTTGACGCCGATCTCAACGTCGTTGTCCTCGAAAAGGGCTCGGAGGTGGGCGCGCACATCCTGTCGGGCGCCGTGCTCGACCCTTGCGGTCTGGATGCGCTCATCCCCGACTGGAAGGACAAGGGAGCGCCGCTCAATACCCCCGTGACCGAGGACCGGTTTTACATGCTGGGCGAGGCGGGTGCGTTGCGTATCCCCAATTTCCCGATGCCGCCGCTGATGAACAACCACGGCAATTACATCGTTTCCATGGGCAATGTCTGCCGCTGGATGGCCGAACAGGCCGAGGCCATGGGCGTCGAGATATTCCCAGGCATGGCGTGTTCCGAAATCGTCTACGGCGAGAATGGCGAAGTGAAGGGTGTGGTCGCCGGCGAGTTCGGCCGCAACGAGGACGGCACACCCGGCCCGAACTATGAGCCGGGGATGGAGCTGCACGGCAAATACGTGTTTCTGTCCGAGGGCGTGCGCGGCAGCCTCTCCAAGGAGGTGATCGCCCGCTATGACCTCTCCAAGGGCCACGAGCCGCAAAAATACGGCCTCGGCATGAAGGAAATCTGGGAGATCGATCCCGCCAAACACCGCGAGGGCAGCGTCACGCATACGATGGGCTGGCCCCTCGGCAGCAATGCAGGCGGCGGGTCCTTCATCTACCACCTTGAGAACAATCAGGTCTATGTGGGTTTCGTGGTCCATCTCAACTACGAGAACCCGTATCTTTATCCGTATATGGAGTTCCAGCGCTTCAAGCATCACCCGATGGTCGCGGAACTGCTCAAAGGGGGTAAGCGCGTGGCTTACGGTGCGCGCGCGATTTCCGAGGGCGGCTATCAGTCGATGCCCAAGATGGTGGCCCCCGGCGTGGCACTTCTGGGCTGTTCGGTCGGCATGGTCAACGTGCCGCGCATCAAGGGCAATCACAACGCCATGCTTTCGGGCAAGGCGGCGGCAGAGGCCGCGCATGAGGCGATCAAGGCCGGGCGCGCCGGCGACGAACTGAGCGATTATGAAAAAGAGGTCCGTGAGGGGGCGATCGGTCGCGACCTCAAGAAGGTTCGCAACGTCAAGCCGCTCTGGTCCAAATACGGGCTGGTGACATCGCTTGTGGCCGGCGGGTTCGACATGTGGACCAATACCGCCGGTTTCAGCCTTCTTGGAACGCTTGGTCACGGCAAGACCGATGCCGAGGCGACGGGCCTTGCCGAGAACCACAAGCCGATTGATTACCCCAAGCCCGATGGCAAGCTGAGCTTTGACAGGCTGACAAATGTCAGTTTTTCGATGACCAATCACGAGGAAAGCCAGCCCGCGCATCTGCGCCTCACGGACCCCAACGTGCCGATTCTTGTCAACCTGCGCAAATATGCCGAACCGGCGCAGCGCTATTGCCCGGCGGGTGTCTACGAGGTGGTGCATGAGGAGGGAAAAGACCCGCGCTTTGTCATCAATTTTCAGAATTGCGTGCATTGCAAGACATGCGACATCAAGGATCCCAGCCAGAACATCACCTGGGTCACGCCGCAGGGCGGGGACGGACCCAATTATCCCAACATGTAACGGGCGCTTGATCGCCTGCGGCGCGGCCGGGTGGCTGCGCCGCATTGCCATGGGGCGGCCCGCATACTACCTTTGACGCAACGCGAGGCAGAAAAGGCGACCCAATCCGTGACATTCCGCAGCTTGCAGACGGCGCTGGCCGTGCTTCTCATGCAGACCCTGCCGCTTCTGGCGCAAGAGCCGTCGGGGGCCTATCTCGCCGCGCAGAACGCCCGCGCGCAGGGCGATTTCGCCGCTGCCGCGCAATATTATGCCCAGGCGCTGACCCGCGATCCGAACAATCCGGCGATGCTCGAGAATGCGACCATCGCCTATATCGCGCTCGGCCGCATGGATCAGGCCGTGGCCATCGCACGCAAGCTCGAGGGCGATGGGCTGCGCAGTCAGGTGGCACAGATCGCGCTCATCGCCGATGAGGCGCGGCGCGAGGATTGGGACGCGGTGCTGAGCCGGATCGCGGAAGAGCGCGGTGCCGGTCCGCTTGCCGACGGGATCATTGCCGCCTGGGCCGATCTGGGGCGCGGCGACATGACCTCGGCGCTGGCGCGGATGGACACCATGGCCGCCGAACAGGGGCTGCGCAATTTCGCGCTCTATCACAAGGCGCTGGCGCTGGCGACCGTGGGTGATTTCGAGGCTGCTGACCGGGTGTTTGAAGGCGACACCGACGGGCCGCTGCAACGCACCCGCTCTGGCGTCATCGCCTGGGCACAAGTCCTCAGCCAGCTTGGCCAGCAGGCGCGCGCCATCGAGATCATTGACGACACCTTCGGCACCGACCCCGACCCCGAGATCGCAACGCTCCGCGCGGCGCTTGCTGCGGGCGACGCGGTGCCCTTCGATCTGGTCACCGATGCGCGCGAAGGCGTGTCCGAGGTATTCTTTTCGCTTGCCCGGGCGCTGATGCAGGAAGCGGGTGATGAATTCGTGCTGATCCACGCCCGCGCCGCCGAGGCGATCAACCCCCGGAATGTCGAGGCCACGGTTACCGTGGCACAGGTGCTCGACAACCTCGATCAGTATAGCCTTGCCATCGAGGCCTATGGTCGGGTGCCGCGCGATCATCCTTCATTCCTGACCGCCGAACTGGGCCGCGCCGATGCGCTGCGCCGGTCCGAAAAGCAGGAGGCGGCTGCCGAGGTTCTCAACCAGTTGTCGCAAACCCATCCCGACATGGCCAATGTCCATGTCGCGGCCGGCGATCTCGCGCGCGAGCAAGAAGACTGGGCGCGCGCCGTGGCCGCCTATGATCGGGCGCTTGCGCTGCTCGAGGCGCGCGACAATCCGCAATGGTTCGTCTATTATGTCCGCGCCATAGCCCATGAGCGGCAGGACCAATGGCCCGAGGCCGAGGCCGATTTCCGCCGCGCGCTCGAGTTGAACCCAGATCATCCGCAGGTGCTCAATTATCTCGGCTATTCCATGGTGGAAAAGCATGTGAACCTCGACGAGGCGCTCGACATGATCGAGCGCGCCGTCGCCGCGCAGCCCAACAGCGGCTACATCGTGGACAGTCTCGGCTGGGTGCTTTACAAGCTTGGCCGCTATGACGAGGCGATTGCGCACATGGAACGCGCCGCCGAGCTGATGCCGACCGATCCGGTCGTCAACGATCATCTCGGTGACGTGCTGTGGGCGGTGGAGCGCCGGACCGAGGCGCGATTTCAGTGGAAACGGGCCCTCTCGCTGCATCAGACCAGCCCCTCGCCGGATCTTGAGCCCGAGCGCGTGCGGCGCAAGCTCGAAGTGGGCCTCGACCGGGTGTTGGAAGAGGAAGGTGCCGAGCCGCTGAAGCCCGTGAATGCTGCCGCTTCCGGTAACTGAGCTTGCCCCTGCCAAGGTCAACCTGACGCTCCATGTCACGGGGCGTCGGAAAGACGGCTATCACCTGCTCGATTCGCTGGTGGCGTTCGCCGATATTGGCGACCGGCTGACGGTGGCGCTTGCCCCGGTGCCGTCACTGCGCGTGACCGGGCCGCGCGCGGCAGGGGTGCCGGAGGGGCCGGAAAATCTTGTGCTGCGCGCCGCCGCGCTGATGGGCGTATCCGCCGCAATCACGCTGGAAAAACACCTGCCTGCGGCAGCCGGGATCGGTGGCGGATCGAGCGACGCAGCCGCGACGCTGCGTGCACTCGCGCGACTGAGCGGCAGGCCGGTGCCCGATGCTCTCGCGCTTGGGGCCGATGTGCCGGTTTGCCTGATCGGTCGTGCCGCCCGGATGCGCGGGATCGGCGAGGATGTCACGTCGGCCACGGGCCTGCCCGCGCTCAAGGCAGTGCTGGTCAATCCCGGCCTGCCGGTGGCGACGCCCGCCGTCTTTGCCCGGCTTGATCGTCGCGACAATCCTGCCATGCCCGCGACCCTGCCGCACTGGCCCGATGCGGCGGCGTGCATCCGCTGGCTGGCCACGCAGCGCAACGAGCTGGAAGCACCCGCGGCGGCGCTCTGCCCCGAGATCGGCGCGGTTCTCGACCGCTTGCGTGAGAGCGATGGATGCGCGCTCGCGCGGATGTCGGGATCGGGGGCAACCTGTTTCGGGCTTTACCTCGACGCGGTCACTGCGGCGGCAGCCGCGGCGCAGATCGCCGCACAGTACCCCGGCTGGTGGGTGCGGGCCACCCGGCTCAGTTGATCCGGGCGACCACGTATCCCGCAAGTGCATCGAGCATGTCGCGCACCGGGTGATCGGGCAACGCGCCAAGCGCCGCGCGCGCCGAGTCGATCCATTGCAGCGCCTCGGCCCGCGTCTCGTCGAGCGCGCCACAACCGTTCAGGAGTGTCATGGCGCGGTCAAGATCGCCGTCGCGCTGATCGCCCTTCTCGATGGTGCGCCGCCAGAACGCGCGCTCGTCCTCACCCGCGCCCGCCAAAGCGCGGATCACCGGCAGCGTCAGCTTGCGCTCGCGGAAATCGTCGCCGACATTCTTGCCGGTGGCCTTGGGGTCGCCCTGATAATCCAGCAGATCATCCACGATCTGAAAGGCAATCCCGAGTGCGTCGCCATAGGTAAAGAGCGCCGACACCTGCTCCTCGGGCGCGGCCGAGATCACCCCGCCCACCTGTGTCGCGGCGGAAAACAGCGCCGCCGTCTTGCCGCGCACGATCTGGAGATAGGTCGCCTCGGTCGTTGCCAGATCGCGTGCCGCGCTCAGTTGCAGAACCTCGCCCTCGGCAATGGTCGCGGCGGCATCGGCAAGAATATCGAGCACGCGCAGCGACCCGGTCTCCACCATCAACTGAAAGGCGCGCGCGAACAGGTAATCGCCGACCAGCACGCTGGATTTGTTGTCCCAAAGCAGGTTCGCCGTGGGCCGTCCGCGCCTGCTTGCGCTCTCGTCCACCACGTCGTCATGCAAAAGCGTGGCGGTGTGGATGAATTCCACCGTCGCCGCCAGCCGCACGTCATGCTCGCCGCGATACCCGCAGAGATCGGCGGCGGCGAGCGTCAGCATCGGGCGCAGCCGCTTGCCGCCCGCCTCGACCAGATGCGCCGTCACCTCCGGGATGCGCGGCGCGTGGCGCGAGGCCATGCGCGCACGGATGAGCGTATTGACGGCGTCGAGCTTGTCAGCCAGATGCGCGGCAAGCGCCTCATGCGGTTTCGTGACGGCCTTGTCCAAGCCCATGCTTCCCCCAATGGACCGCTCGACAAATCGGGCGCGGTGCTTTTATCTCTGCGACATGAAACAGCTTTACCGAACCACCGACATGGCCAGCATGGCGTTTGCCAAGGCGCTGCTTCAGGGCGAGGATATAGACTGCTTTGAAATGGACGTAAACATGAGCGTGCTCGAAGGCTCGATCGGCATTTTTCCGCGCCGTCTGATGGTGGTGGATGACGATTACGAGGACGCGCGCGTGGTGCTGGAAGACAACGGGTTCTCGCTTGAGGACTGAGCCGTTTGCGCCCGAGGACCTGAGCCTTGATGCGTTTCTTGGCGGACGATTGACCATCGCGCAACCCGTGGCGGGCTATCGCGCCGGGGTCGATCCGGTGCTTCTGGCCGCGAGCGTGCCCGCAAGGGCGGGCGAGACGGTGCTCGATCTGGGCTGCGGTTCGGGTGTGGCGGCGCTCTGTGTCGGGGCGCGCGTATCGGGGGTGCGTCTCGCTGGGCTCGAATTGCAGCCGGGTTATGCACTGCTCGCGCAGGAGAATGCAGCGCGCAACGGGCTGGCGATGGAGGTGGCTACAGGCGATGTCGCGGCCATGCCCACGGGTTTGCGCGCGCGGCAATTCGACCATGTGCTCCTCAACCCGCCGTTTTTCGACCGCGCCCGAAGCACGCCCGCGCAGGACGCGGGCCGTGAGGGGGCCATGGGCGAGGCGTTGCCGCTCGGGGACTGGATCGAGGCGGCGGCGCGGCGCGCAGCCCCCGGCGGCCATGTCTGCGTGATCCACCGGGCCGAGCGGCTGGCCGATCTGCTGGGGCCGATGGCCACGCGGCTTGGCTCGCTCGAGGTGCTGCCGCTGATTCCCCGACGCGGGCGGGCGGCGCGGCTGGTGCTGGTGCGCGGCCGCAAGGGCGGGCGCGCGGCGCTCAGGCTGTGCGATGGCTGGCTCCTGCACGACGGTGTGCGGCACGAGAGGGACGCGGAAAACTACACTGCGCAAACCGCTTCGGTGCTGCGGGAAGCGGCACCGCTGCCCTTCTGCCGCTGATTTGGCGAAAATCCGCGCGAGAAATTTTCGAAATTTATGCGACTGCGGCGTGACAGAATTGTAAAACTGTGCTGCACTTCCCATGTCGATTGGACAAGACACATTCCACCAAAGGAGGATGCCCATGAGCTTGAGTTCGCATATCGAGGAACTGAAGAGGAAACATCACGTGCTCTCGGAACAGGTGGAAGCGGCGCAACGCGCACCGGGGGCAAGCTCGCTTGAAGTCGCAGAACTCAAGAAACAGAAATTGAAGATCAAGGAAGAGATCGAGCGCCTGTCGGTCAATGCCTGACGGGTGATGCGGATCGGGCCGGGGAATGATCCCCGGCCCTTTGCTGTCATGGCGCGCTCAGGAGAAGAACTGCGCGCCGTTGGCGGAAATCGTCGAGCCGTTGATGAAGCTTGCGTCGTCAGAAACAAGGAAGGCCACGCACCGCGCGATTTCCTCTGGCTCGCCAAGGCGACCGGCCGGGATCATCGAGATGATTTTTTCGCGAACGGCCTCGGGCACGGCCATGACCATTTCCGTTGCGATATAGCCGGGGCAGACCGCATTGGCGGTGATGCCCTTGGCCGCACCCTCCTGCGCGAGGCTGCGCACGATGCCAAGGTCACCGGCCTTGGTGGCGGCATAGTTGACTTGGCCGAACTGGCCCTTTTGTCCGTTGACCGAAGAGATCACGACAATCCGTCCGAAGCCGCGCTCGCGCATCCCCGGCCAGGCCGGGTGAACGGTGTTGAACACGCCGGTGAGGTTGGTGTCGATCACGTCTTTCCACTGCTGCGGGCTCATCTTGTGGAACGGTGCGTCACGGGTGATGCCGGCATTGGCCACCACGATGTCGATCGGGCCAAGATCGGCCTCGACCTGCGCGATACCGGCTTTCGATTCGTCGTAATCGGCAACGTTCCACTTGTAGGTCTTGATGCCGGTTTCCTCGGTGAATTTGGCGGCGGCCTCGTCATTGCCGGCATAGGTGGCGGCGACGTTGTGGCCCGCGGCCTTGAGGGCCTTGGAAATTGCGGCTCCGATCCCGCGCGATCCTCCGGTGACGAGTGCAGTTCTGGCCATGGTCTCCTCCGATTTGGCTGTGGCGTGTAACTTGATTATCGGCTTGGCGCATCATGCGCAATATTGTTGCGCCATAAATTCCGAGAGTCGACGGGTCTTCGGAAAAAAGGGCGCCCGATGAGGAGCGCCCGTTGCTGATCCGAAGCGCTCTCTGCCCGTTACGGGCGCTCGACGCAGAGCGCGACGCCCATGCCGCCGCCGATGCACAGCGTGGCGATGCCCTTTTTCGCGTCGCGGCGCTTCATCTCGAACAGAAGCGTGTTCAGAACGCGGCAGCCTGACGCGCCGATCGGGTGGCCGATGGCGATGGCCCCGCCATTCACGTTGACGATGGCCGGATCCCAGCCCATTTCCTTGTTGACGGCGCAGGCCTGCGCGGCGAACGCCTCATTCGCCTCGACTAGGTCGAGGTCTTCGACGTTCCAGCCCGCCTTTTGCAATGCCTTGCGGCTGGCATGGATCGGGCCGACGCCCATGATCGAGGGATCAAGCCCGGCGGTGGCATAGGAAGCGATGCGCGCGAGCGGTTCGATGCCGCGGCGCTCTGCCTCGTCGGCGGACATCAGAAGGGTTGCCGCCGCGCCGTCGTTGAGACCGCTCGCGTTCGCTGCGGTGACCGAGCCGTCGGCGGTGAAGGCGGGGCGCAGTTTCTGCATCGCCTCCATGGTCGCCCCAAAGCGGATATACTCGTCCTTGTCGACGATGATGTCGCCCTTGCGGGTCTTGACGGTAAAGGCGATCACCTCCTCGTCAAAGCGACCGGCCTTTTGCGCCGCCTCCGCCTTGTTCTGGCTGGCCACGGCGAATTCGTCCTGCTGATCGCGGGTGATCTGCCACTGATTGGCGACATTTTCGGCTGTCTGGCCCATGTGATAGCCGTTGAACGCGTCCCAGAGACCGTCACGGATCATGGTGTCGATATATTTCATGTCACCCATCTTGTGACCCGCGCGCAGGTGTGCGGCATGGGGGCTGAGGGTCATGTTCTCCTGTCCGCCCGCGCAGACGATGGCGGCATCGCCAAGCTGGATGTGCTGTGCGCCGAGCGCCACGGCGCGCAGGCCAGACCCGCAGACCTGGTTGATGCCCCAGGCGGCAGACTCGATCGGCAGACCGGCGTTGATATGGGCCTGACGGGCCGGGTTCTGGCCCTGCGCCGCGGTGAGAACCTGGCCGAGGATGGTTTCGGAAACCTCGGCCTTGTCGATGCCCGCGCGTTCGACCACGGCCGCGAGCACGGCGGCGCCCAGATCATGCGCAGGGGTGTTGGCGAATGCGCCGCCAAAAGACCCGACTGCCGTGCGGGCTGCGGATGCGATTACTACGTTGGTCATTGGGGTCCTCCACCACGGTTGCATGGCCGCCTGCCTCACCTCCCGTCGCGGGGCGCAAGCAGCCTATCTGATGGTCATATCTTAAGCGCTGCGCCGCGGCAACGCCTCAGGCGCGCGTCAGGCCGTCGCGCGCGTCAACCCGGTATCGAGCCAGGGTGGGCGCACGGTCGGCGCACCGAAATAATATCCTTGCAGACAATCGATTCCGAGCGCGGTGAGATAGGCCGCATCCTGGGCGCGCTCGACGCTTTCGGCGACTGTGACCATGTCGAATTGTCGCCCGACGCTAAGCAAGGCGGCGGTCAGCACCTGATTGTCGGCGTTGTTGGCTATTCCCTGGATGAACTGCCCGTCGATCTTGAGAATGTCGAAGAAGAAATCCTTGAGGAAGCGAAAGGAGGTGTAGCCCGCGCCGAAATCGTCAAGGGCAAAGCCGATACCCTGCATTTGGAGGTCTTTCATGAAGCCCACCACAAGCTCTGGCACCAGCATCGCCGAACTTTCGGTGATCTCCAGGATCAGCCGCTCGGCAATGGTGGGATCGGATCCGAGCCCCTTCTTCAGCGTCCGCAGCCAGCGGCCATAGCCGATGGAGCGCGCGGACATGTTGATCGAGAGCCGCAGATCGGGGAATTCCGCCAGTGTGGCCAATCCCTTTTCAAGCGCAAGGCAGTCGATGATGCGGCCGAGTTCGCGGGTTTCGATCTGGCCTATGAATTCGCGTGCCGGGATCACCCGGCCAGTCGCATCAATCACGCGAATCAACCCCTCGTAGAAGGCGGGTTTGGCGGTTTGCGACGCGGTTACAACCGGCTGGAAGGCGAGCATCACCTGTTTATGCCGAACAGCGGCGTCAACCATGTCGATCACCGAGCGGTCGCGTGCCGAAACGGCGTAGTTGAGCGGGTTGTCATGGCCCGCCGGAACATCCGCCCATTTGCCGTTGCGCGTCATGGTGTCCTCCGATCCCGTTGATGCGCTTGCACGATGCGCGCTTTCCCTTAAGGTTCGCTTAAAGCGCGCATTTGAACGATTGACGGGGGCCGATGATGGAACGCTGCGGCTGGGCGGGACCGGACCCGATCTATCTGGCCTATCACGACGAGGAATGGGCTGTGCCCGAGCGCGATGCCCGCGCGTTGTTCGAGAAGCTTGTGCTCGACGGGTTTCAGGCGGGGCTGAGCTGGCTGACGATCCTCAAGAAGCGAGAGAATTTTCGTGCTGCTTTTCAAGGATTTGACCCGCATGTGATCGCGGGATGGGGCGAAGCGGAGGTGATGCGGCTGCTGGGTGATCCCGGCATCGTGCGCCATCGCGGCAAGATCGAGGCGACGATCACCAACGCCCGCGCCTGGGCTGCCATCGAGGCAGAGCAGGGCTTTGCCGCCTACTTGTGGAATTTCGTCGATGGCAGACCGATCCAGAGCCGTTTCGAGACGCTGGCCGAGGTTCCGGCCGAGACGGAAATTTCCCGCAAACTTTCGAAAGATTTGAAACGACGCGGCTTCAAGTTCTGTGGACCCACCATCACCTATGCCTTCATGCAGGCGGTGGGGATGGTCAATGACCACCTTGTCACCTGCCCCTGCCACGAGAGGGTGGCCCGGCTGGGCTGAGCCGTGTCGGTTCCTGTCGGTGTTCCGCCGGGCGGTGAGCTGGGGATGGCGCCCCCAACCCCACGCGCGCGCAGCAGATCGCGGTCTTCACCCGCCCCCGCCCCAGGGGGCGGCAGGGGTCGGCCTTTTCCAACTGCTGTTTCGCATTCGCGCCGCATGGACTATATGGGGCGGTGAATGACCCGCAGGACCATGCCATGACCCAGACCGCCCCGATCACGCAGGACGTGATGACCCTGCCCCGCAAGCTGCCCGATGGGCCGATCAATCTGGTCGGCCTCACCCGTGAGGGGCTGCGGGCGGCGCTGATCGCGGCGGGCACGCCGGACCGGCAGGCCAAGATGCGGGTCAACCAGATCTGGCAATGGCTCTATCAGTGGGGTGTGCGGGATTTCGATGCGATGACCAATCTCGCCAAGGGCTATCGGGCGGAACTTGCCGAGCGGTTCGTGATCGAGATACCGGAGGTGGTGAACAAGCAGGTGAGCGCGGACGGGACGCGCAAATACCTCGTGCGGATCGCGGGCGGGCACGAGGTGGAGGTGGTCTATATCCCCGAGACGGATCGCGGCACGCTGTGCATTTCCTCTCAGGTGGGTTGCACTCTGACATGCAGTTTCTGCCATACCGGCACGCAAAAGCTGGTGCGCAACCTGACCGCCGGGGAAATCATCGGTCAGGTCATGCTGGCGCGCGACGATCTGAATGAGTGGCCCCGTCCGGGCGAGGGGGCGGGCGAGCGGCCGCGCCTCATTTCCAACATCGTGCTGATGGGCATGGGAGAGCCGCTTTATAATTTCGACAATGTGCGCGACGCGATGAAGATCGCCATGGACGGCGAGGGGATTTCGCTGTCGCGGCGCCGCATCACGCTCTCGACTTCCGGCGTGGTGCCCGAGATCGCGCGGGCAGCCGAAGAGATAGGGTGCCTGCTGGCGGTATCGTTCCATGCCACGACCGACGAGGTGCGCGACCGGCTGGTGCCGATCAACAAGCGCTGGAACATCGCAACGCTGCTCAATGCCTTGCGCGACTATCCGCGCCTCTCGAATTCCGAGCGGATCACCTTTGAATATGTCATGCTCAAGGATGTGAACGACAGCGACGAGGATGCACGGCGCCTTGTGCGGCTGATCGCGGGGATCCCCGCCAAGATCAACCTCATCCCGTTCAACGAATGGCCCGGCAGCCCCTACACACGCTCGGACTGGGCGCGAATCGAGCGGTTTGCCGACATCATCTACAAGGCGGGTTACGCGAGCCCGATTCGCACGCCGCGCGGCGAGGATATCATGGCCGCCTGCGGACAGCTCAAATCGGCCACCGAGCGCGCCCGCAAGAGCCGCGCGCAGATCGAGGCCGAGACGGGGCTTTGAGCGTGCCCGGTCTCAGCGCCCTGCCGCACCCTCTGAACGCCGAGGGCAAGTTGCGCCGCGTGGGGGTGGAGATCGAGCTTGGCGGGGTTTCGGAGGCCGAGGTGGCGCGGCTTTGCGCCGACGTGCTGGGTGGGAAGACAGAGCAACAGGACAGCCATATCTGGGCCGTTGACGGCTCGGACATTGGCGCCATCGAGGTCTATCTCGATATTTTTCTGCGGAATGCGACGAAGACGAGACTGCGCGATCTTGCGCTCGATCTGGGGCGCGAGGTTGTGCCGGTGGAAATCGTGACCGAACCGCTCGACATGAACGGTCTGGCGCGGCTCGATGGCCTGCGCGAGGCGTTGCGCAAGGCGGGCGCGCTCGGGAGCGGCGCGGGGCTGCTGTTTGGCTTTGGCGTGCATTTCAACATCGAGGTAGCAAGCGAGAGCGACGCCGACACCGTGCGCCCGCTCCTGGCCTATGCGCTGATCGAGGATTGGCTGCGCGCCGCCTATCCGATCGATGAGGCGCGCCGCTTGTTGCCCTTTACAGACCCTTATCCTACCGACTTCGTGCGCGCGCTGATCACGGCGGGGCCGGGGGCGACGCGCGATCATGTGACCGGCCTTTATCTTACGCATACGCCAAGCCGCAATCGCGGGCTCGACATGCTGCCTTTGTTTGCGCATTTCGACCCGGGGCGCATCGCGGCGGCGATCGAGGACAAGACCTCGGCGCGCCCCACCTTTCATTTCCGACTGCCCGATTGGCGGGTGGCGGGCGACAGCGCGCTCCTGCGCCGCCTGTCGGATGCGTGGGAGGACGATCATGGCCTGCTGACGCTCTTGCGCCAAAGCTGGGCCGCGCGGGCGGGCCGCATCCTGCAGACGGCAGGGATCGACCGGGAATGACCATGCGCCCGGTGATCGGCGTGACCGTCTCGGCACGGTCGGGTTGGCGCATCTTTCCGCTCATTGCACTTAACGTCTGGCTGGCAGGCGGGCGGGCGCGGCGCTGGCAGGCGGGGCGGGCGGTGGATATGGGCGCGGTGGACGGCGTCATCATCGGCGGCGGCGACGATATCTCGCCCGACCTTTATGGCGGGCGGATCGTCACCTCTGCGCGGCTCGACCCGGACCGTGACGCGCTGGAGCGCGCCGTGGTGCTGGGTGCCTTCGCGCAGAACCGGCCGGTTCTGGGGATTTGCCGGGGCAGTCAGATGCTCAACGTGGCACTGGGCGGCACGCTGCATCAGGACGCCTATGCCACCTACGCCGCCAGCGATCACCGGCGCACGATCCTGCCGCGCAAAGTGGTGCATCTGGAACCCGGCACGCGATTGGCGCGGCTCGCGGGCACGGCGCCGATGAAGGTTAACGCACTGCATTCCCAGGCGGTGGACAGGCTGGGCGCGGGGCTGCGCGTGGCTGCGCGCGATCAGGGTGGGATGATTCAGGCGATCGAGCGGGTCGAGGAGCCCTTTGCCCTTGGCGTGCAATGGCACCCCGAGCATCTCTTTTACGCACACCGTCAGATGGGAATTTTCCGCGCATTGGTGGCCGCTGCGCGCGCCTGCCGCGAGGAGGCGGCGCAACTGCCCGGCGTCGATGCCGTCGCGCCCTGACATTTCCGCGCCCCTGCCACAATGCGGCGCGATTACCGCCACAGATGTCAACTATCCGTGATCCATCGACTGACTGTAACAAGGATAGAAACGATGATCCTGGACACAACCGACGACATTCGCGCCCTCGTGCTGAGCGAGCGCGGCAAGGCCATCTCGGACCGGGAATGGCGTCACCGGGTGCGCGGATATGGCTATGCCATCCGCGACGATGCCGAGGGGCTATTCGTCACATCGATCCTGCGCGGCGGGGCCTTGTGCCGTCTGAACTGACGCTGCGGCTTCACTGTTCGACAAATACTCCGGGGGTGTCGCCCCGCAGGGGCGGCGGGGGCAGAGCCCCCTGAAAAGCCCCCCCCGAAAACGACAAACCCCCGAAGCGCCTGCCCGGGGGTCGTCTCTTCGTGTCGGAATCTCTTGCGGCGAACTAACCTGCATGTGGTGTCACCACCTTCCTAAGTTAAAGTTGCAAGATTTGCAGGAAGTGGCCGTATAGCAAAGCGCCCCGAACTTGTCTAGGGTGCGCGAGCGGAGGAAATGCCCATGTCCGAGACCGATCTTAAATCCCGCCTGCTCGAGGCCGCCAAGCCGCATGTGCCCTTTGACGGGTGGAGCGAGGCGACGCTGCGGCTGGCCGCAGAGGAGTTGGGGATACCGCCCGCGCTGGTGGCGGCGGTGTGTCCGCGCGGCGCGGTCGATCTGGCGCTGGCCTATCACGAGGCGGGCGATGCGGCCATGGTGGCGGCGCTCGAGGCCGCCGATCTCTCGGCGATGCGATTCCGCGACAGGGTGGCATTCGCCGTGCGCGCGCGGCTCGAGGCGGTCGAGGATCGCGAACTGGTGCGCCGCGGCATGACGCTTTTCGTTCTGCCGCAGCACGCGGGCGACGGGGCGCGCGCACTCTGGTCCACCGCGGACCGGATATGGACGGCGCTTGGCGATACCTCCGAGGATATCAACTGGTATACGAAACGCGCCACGCTCTCGGGGGTTTATGGCGCGACGGTGCTCTACTGGCTCGGCGACGAGAGCGAGGGGCAGGGCGCGACATGGGAGTTTCTCGACCGGCGGATCGAGGATGTGATGCGGATCGAGACCGTCAAGGCCAAGGCACGCGAGAACCGGCTGGTGGCGGGGCTGATGGCCGGCCCGCTCTCGGTTCTGGGACGGGTGCGCGCGCCTCTGGGCGCACAGCAGGCCGGGATGCCGGGCCGCTGGGGCCGTCAGAGCTGAAGAAAGGCACGACATGACCAAGACGATGCAGGCAGTGGAAATCGCGCGCCCCGGCGGGCCGGAGGTATTGACGCCCACCACCCGGCCCCGCCCCGTGGCGCGGCCGGGCGAGGTGGTGATCCGGCTGGCATATGCGGGGGTGAACCGGCCCGACGCGCTGCAACGGGCGGGCAATTATGCGCCGCCGCCGGGGGCCTCGGACCTGCCGGGACTCGAGGGCGCGGGCGAGATCGTGGCGCTTGGCGCGGGCGTGAGCGGGTGGGCCATCGGCGATCAGGTCTGCGCGCTGCTGCCGGGGGGTGGCTATGCCGAATACGTGGCCACACCCGCCGCGCATTGCCTGCCCGTGCCTGCGGGGATGGGCCTGCGCGAGGCGGCCTGCCTGCCCGAGACGTTTTTCACCGTCTGGTCCAACGTGTTTCAGCGCGGGGGGCTGCGGGGCGGCGAGCGGTTCCTGGTGCATGGCGGCTCTTCGGGGATCGGGACGACAGCGATCCAGCTGGCACAGGCCCTTGGCGCGCGGGTGTTCACGACCGCCGGATCGGCCGAAAAATGCCGGGTCTCGAGGCGGATTTCGTCGAGGTGCTGCGCGCCGAGGGCGGGGCCGATCTCATCCTCGACATGGTGGGCGGCGACTACCTGCCGCGCAACGTGCGCGCGCTCGCCGATGACGGGCGGCTGGTGCAGATCGCGTTTTTGCAGGGGCCCAAGGTCGAGTTGAATTTCGCGCAGGTAATGATGCGGCGGCTGACCATCACCGGCAGCACGCTGCGCCCGCAGAGCGATCTGGCCAAGGCGCGGATCGCCGATGGCTTGCGCGAACATGTCTGGCCGCTGCTGGAGGCGGGGCGCGTGGCCCCCGTGATGGATTCCGAATATCCGCTGGCCGAGGCGGCGGCTGCCCATGCGCGGATGGAATCAAGCGCGCATATCGGCAAGATCGTTCTCAAAGCGGGCTAGGCCGCGCCCGGCGGCGAGAGCAGGAAAGTTGAGTATTTGCAGAACGATGAAACCGGGGGGCAGGTTCATCGTTCCTGAAATACTCCCGCCGGAGGCGTCCGTTCAGCCAAGCTCGGCGAGCCGGTCAAGGGCGGCGCGCAGCCTGGCCTCTTCCTCTCCTTGGCGAGTTTCCCCAGCGTCTTTTCCAGCCGTGCCTTTTCCTCGGTCACGTCGATGATCCCGGCCAGTGGCAGGCCGAAGGTTGCACCCTCGACCGCGATGGTGGCGCAGCCCTTGGGAAGGATGGCGGCGGTGCTCAGGCTCTCGATGCGGGCGAGCCGCTGGATCATGGCGGCGTTGCGGTCCCAGGCCGCGCGGCCCGCGTCGCTCAGTTCCGTGACCAGCAGCGGCACATGGAGACCGGCCGGCACATGCATCTGGGCGCGCACGGACCGCACCTGGTCGATGAGGGCAATCACCCAGTTCATCTCGCGGTCGGCGTCGGCGTCGATCAGGTCAAGGCCATAGGCCGGCCAGTCGGCATGCACGATCATCTTCTGCCGCTGGCTGAGCGTGCCCCACAGCTCTTCGGTGACGAAGGGCATGATCGGGTGCAGGAGGATCAGGCATTGGTCAATCACCCAGGCCATTGTGGCTTGGGTTTCCGCCTTGGTCGCGGCATCGCCATCCAGCAGCAGCGGCTTGGAAAATTCCACATACCAGTCGCAGACCGTGCCCCAGACGAAGGCATAAAGCGTGTTGGCCGCATCGTTGAAGCGGAAGGTTTCCAGCGCCTCGTCCACCGCGACCCGCGCCTTGGCGGTTTCGCCGATGATCCACTTGTTGACGGTGGCGTTCGGGGTGGGGATCGCGCCATCCGATCCGGTGGCCGCGTTCATCTCGGCAAAGCGCGCGGCGTTCCAGAGCTTGGTGGTGAAGTTGCGATAGCCAGCGATGCGGTCCCTCGAGAGCTTCAGATCGCGCCCCATGGCGGCCATCGCGGTGAGGGTGAAACGCACAGCGTCGGCGCCGTATTCGTCGATGAGATCGAGCGGGTCGAGCACGTTGCCAAGCGATTTGGACATCTTCTTGCCGGTCTCGTCGCGGACAAGGGCGTGGACATAGACGTGGGAGAACGGCTTTTGCCCCACGACGGCATATTGCATCATCATCATCCGGGCGACCCAGAAGAAGATGATGTCAAAGCCGGTGACGAGAACGGAGGTGGGGAAGTATTTCCGGAGCTCCGGCGTGTCCTCTGGCCAGCCGAGCGTGCCGATCGGCCAGAGGCCGGAGGAGAACCAGGTGTCGAGCACGTCGGGGTCGCGCCAGACCGGGTAGACCAGATGGGTGGGATCCTGCGTCGCGGTATACTCGGCCAGAGACGAGGCGAGACGGTGCAGCGCGGCGTCGCGGCTCTCGACCTCGACCACCTGCATCGCGGCGAGGGGCACCGGCAGGTTTGCCAGCCGGTCGTGCCAGGCATCCGAGACCGCGTCGAAATTTGCGCCGCATTCCATCAGCGGGCCAAGATGCCCCTCGTTCAGCAGGCGCAGCATTTCCGTCAGGTCAAGCGCGCCATCGCCCTCGTCGTCGTGAAAACCTGGCGCATTGAGGTCAAAGCCATACCACACCGGAATCTGATGCCCCCACCAGAGTTGCCGCGAGATGCACCAGGGCTCGATATTCTCGAGCCAGTGGAAATAGACCTTGGCATCCTGTTCGGGCAGGATCGTGACCTCGCCCGAGCGCACCGCGTCGATGGCGGGCTGCACGATTTTTGCCGTGTCGACGAACCACTGATCGGTCAGCATCGGCTCGATCACCACCTTGGAACGGTCGCCGAAGGGCTGCATGATGGGTTTCGAGTCCACCAGCGGAATCAAGTCCATGTCATCCCCGACCTGATGGGGGATCTCTTGATCACGGGATCCTCGGGTCAAGCCCGAGGATGACGGGGGGAGGGCGGCCTGAGATCCTCCGGTCGAGCCGGAGGATGACGGGGAAGGGGTGGGGGCGGGGACCATCACCGCGAGGCCCTCGGCAGTGATTTCCTCGACAACCTTTTCCCGCGCCTCGAACCGGTCCAGCCCGCGCAGGTGATCGGGCACGAGGTTCAATGTGTCCACCTCCTCGATGGTGAACGCCGCGCCCTCGGCGATCTCCTGCGCGCGGGCGGCGCAGGTGGCGTAATCGGGGCTGTCACTGCGCATATGGGCGCGTGTATCCATCAGGCGATACATCGGGATGTTGTTGCGGCTCGCCACACCGTAATCGTTGAAATCATGTGCGCCGGTGATCTTGACCGCGCCCGAGCCGAAGGCCGGGTCGGGATAGTCGTCGGTGATGATCGGGATGAGACGGCGATGCTCTTTCGGTCCCACCGGGATCTCGCAGAGCTTGCCCACGATGGGTGCATAGCGCGTGTCCGACGGATGCACCGCAACGGCACCATCGCCGAGCATCGTCTCGGGGCGGGTGGTGGCGATGGAGATGTAGTCGCGCGTCTCGCGCAGGGTCACGGTGCCGTCGGCGTCGCGCTCGACATATTCATAGGTCTCGCCGCCCGCGAGCGGATACTTGAAGTGCCACATGTGGCCCGGCACCTCGATGTTCTCGACCTCGAGATCGGAAATCGCCGTTTCGAAATGCGGGTCCCAGTTGACCAACCGCTTGCCGCGATAGATCAGGCCCTTGTTGTAGAGATCGACAAAGACCTTGATCACCGCATCGTGGAAATTGCCCTCTTCGCCTGCGGGGGCACCCGGCGCTCCGGACATGGTGAAGGCGTTGCGCGACCAGTCGCAGGACGCGCCGAGGCGCTTCAACTGATTGATGATCGTGCCGCCCGATTGCGTCTTCCAGTCCCAGACCTTGGCCAGAAACGCCTCGCGGGTGAAATCGCTGCGGCGCTTGTCCTCGGCGGCCAGTTGCCGTTCCACCACCATCTGCGTGGCGATCCCTGCATGATCCTGCCCCGGCTGCCAGAGCGTGTCATGCCCCCGCATCCGGTGCCAGCGGATCAGGATATCCTGCAACGTGTTGTTGAAGGCGTGGCCCATGTGAAGGCTGCCCGTCACGTTGGGCGGAGGGATCATGATCGAGAAGGTCTCTGCCCCCTCTGTCGCATTGGCCCCGGCGGCAAAGGCCCCGGATTTTTCCCATGCCGCATAAATCCGCGCCTCGGCCTCGGCCGCGTTGAAGGTCTTGTCCATCGCCATGACGTCTTGTTCCTGTCAGATCACGGGGTTCCGGCCTGCTCTAGCGAATGTGGGCCGAAAGGAAAAGGCGGCGACGGCATTTTCCGCGCCGGGCATGCGTCGGGATGGCAAGGGGCGCGCTCTGGCGCTAAGCTGTGCGCCTGGCGATGAGAGGGCAGGCGATGACAGGTGTGCGGTGCTGGCGGATAGCGTCTGACGGAAGCGGCGAGGAGGTGGTGCCGAGCGGGGCCGATCCCGCCAGCTGGGGCGCGCCGGGGCGGCTGGCCTGGGTGCACGTGAACTGTGCCCATGAGGGCGCGCGCGCGTGGCTCGAGGCGGCAACGCTCGATCCGCTGGTAAAGCGCGCGCTGCTGGCTCCCGAGACGCGCCCGCGCTGCACGCCCCATGGCGCGGGGCTGCTGATCAACCTGCGTGGTGTCAACCTCAACCCCGGCGACGAGGTCGAGGACATGGTTTCGCTGCGCATGTGGGTGACGGCCGATCTGGTGGTCACCGTGCAGCTACGCCGCCTGATGGCCGTCAGCGACGTGATGGAGGGGATCGCGCGCGGGCAAGGCCCGGAGGGGCCCGCCGAACTGGTGGCGCGGCTGGCGCTGCGGTTGGCGGACCGGGCCGAACCGGTGGTGGCGGGTCTGAACGAGCGGCTTGACGCGCTTGAGGATGCGGCGATCGACGGGCGCACGATGGCGGACCGGCGCGCGCTGGCCGATACCCGGCGGGTGGCCATCGTGCTGCGCCGCCACATGGCCCCGCAGCGCGACGCGCTCTCGACCTTCGAGATCGAGGAGATGCCCTGGATAAGCGGGCACAACCGCTCACGCCTGCGCGAGGCGACCGAGCGGATGACGCGGCTGGCCGAGGAACTGGACGCGATCCGCGATCGCGCGCAGGTGGTGCATGATCAGATCCTGGACGCGCGCTCCGAGGCCATGAACCGGCAGATGCTGCTTTTGTCGGTGGTGGCGGCGATCTTTCTGCCGCTGGGCCTGATTACCGGGCTTCTGGGGATCAACGTGGGCGGGATGCCGGGGGCCGAGGATGGGCGCGCTTTCTGGATCGTGGCCGGGGGGCTGGTGGTGCTGGGCGCGGCGCTGGCGCTGTGGTTTCGCGCGGCGGGCTTGCTCGGGCGGCGCTGACCCGGCGCCCCGGCTCAGGCCCCCGGATCAGGCCCCCGGATCAGGCCCGGTCGATCTTGGTGGCCAGCTGGATCAGGCTTTCCGAGCCGCGCACGCCCTTGGCCTCGCCGATCCGGTCGAGCGTGTCGTCGAGTGCTTCGGTGGTCTCGGCCTCGAGCGTCACGATGAGATCGAAGCGGCCCGAGGTGGTGTGGACGCGGCGCACTTGCGCCAGCGATTTGAGGCGGGCGAGCACGGCAGGGCCGGAGCGCGGCTCGATGCTCAGCAGTACCGTGGCGCGCAGGGCTGCGCGGGCCTGCGCGCCGAGCCTGAGCGCGTAACCTGCGATCACGCCCGAAGATTCGAGCCGGTCAAGCCGCGCCTGAACCGTGGTCCGCGCAAGGCCAAGGCGACGGGCAAGCGTGGCCACCGGAAGCCGTGCGTTTTCCTGCAAGAGCGCGATCAACGCGCGGTCGGTTTCGTCAATCTGCATCGTTATTCCGCCGATATGCATGACATTATCTGCATATTATACGAAGTGACGCATGGATTCGACAATGAATTGCCGCAGACTGATGGAAAAGCAGCACAGAGGCCCCCGATGCAGCGCGCCGAGACCTGGTCCGATCCGATTGCCCATATTGTCCGCACCGCGCCGGATGCGCCTGTGCTCTATTTCGCACCCGACCGGCTGCACGCCACGGCGCGGGCCTTTCAGGCGGGGTTTCCGGGTCTTGTGACCTATGCGGTCAAGGCCAATCCGGGCGAGGAGGTGTTGGCCAATCTGGTGGCGGCGGGGCTCGGCGCCTTTGACGTGGCCAGCCCAGAGGAGATGCGCGCGGTGCGCGCGCTGTGCCCCGATGCGGTGCTGCATTACCACAACCCGGTGCGCTCGCCCGCCGAGATCGCGGTTGCGGCCACCATGGGTGTGCGGGCCTATTCGGTCGATTGCGTGCGGGAATTGGACAAGCTGAGTGGCCGGGTGGCGCGCGATGCCGAGATGAGCGTTCGGTTGGCGTTGCCCGTGCGCGGCGCTGCCTATGATTTCGGGTCGAAATTCGGTCTCGGGCCAGATGGCGCGGCGGCGCTTTTGCGCGAGGTCTCAGCGCGCGGCTATGTGTCCTCGCTCACCTTTCATCCTGGCACGCAATGCGCCGACCCGGCGGCGTGGGGGGTCTATATCGGCGTCGCGGCGGAGGTGGCGCAGGCTGCGGGCGTGCGGCTTCACCGGCTCAACGTGGGCGGCGGGTTCGCCTCGCATCGCACCGGGCGAGCGCCTGACCTCACGCCGATTTTCACCCATATCGGCACGCAGGTGACGCGGCATTTCGGGGCGCAGGCCCCCGCGCTTGTCTGCGAACCGGGGCGCGCGATGGTGGCCGAGGCCTTTACCCTCGGCCTGCGGGTCAAGGCGATCCGTGCGGGGGGGGCCGTGTTTCTGAATGATGGTGTCTATGGCAGCCTGACCGAGATCCGCGATATCGGCGCGCCCGACCGGGTGCGCGTGATCGCCCCTGACGGCACCGAACGGCGCGGCGCACCGGTCGCGCGCGTGGTCTTTGGCCCGACGTGCGACAGCATCGACCGGCTGCCCGAGCCGCTGCCGCTGCCTGGCGACATGACAGAGGGCGATCATGTGCTGATCGCCGGCATGGGGGCCTATACGCGGTCTCTCTCGACCGGCTTCAACGGCTACGGACTGCGCGATGTGGTGACTGTCGCGCAGCTTTGACGCAGATGGCCCTGACGCCCGTCAGGCTATCGTCCTTGCCAAACCGGATCGCGCTTTTCGGCGAAGGCGCGCGCGCCCTCAAGTTGATCCTCGGAGCGGTAGAGGCGTTCGACGGTTGCGAACTGGCTCTTGGTGAT
Source organism: Alphaproteobacteria bacterium HGW-Alphaproteobacteria-1 (assembly GCA_002842985.1). Taxonomy (GTDB): domain Bacteria; phylum Pseudomonadota; class Alphaproteobacteria; order Rhodobacterales; family Rhodobacteraceae; genus Roseovarius. Next base: position 28,935 of record PHEQ01000008.1, on the reverse strand, counting down.
GCGGTTGAGGGCGTCCTGAAACTTCATGTCCTCGGCCTCGCGCACGATTTCCTTGATCGCGGCAAAGACCAGCGGCGGGCCAGCCGCCAACTCATCGGCGAGGGTGCGCGCCCCTGCCATCAGGCTGGCAGCGGGCAGGATGCGGTTGACCAGCCCCCAGCGCGCGGCCTCCATGGCGTCGATCCAGCGCCCGGTGAGCAGCATTTCCATCGCGATATGATAGGGAATGCGCCGGGGCAGCTTGATCGAGGCGGCATCGGCCACTGTGCCCGAGCGGATTTCGGGCAGGGCAAAGCTGGCATGGTCGGCGGCAAGGATGATATCGGCGCAGAGCGCGAGCTCCAGCCCGCCGCCGCAGGCGATCCCGTTGACGGCCGCGATCACCGGCTTGTTGAGCGCGCGCAACTCCTGCAAGCCGCCAAAACCGCCCTTGCCGTAATCACCATCAACCGCCTCGCCACCGGCGGCAGCCTTCAGATCCCAGCCGGGGCAAAAGAATTTCTCGCCCGCCCCGGTCAGGATCGCGACCCGGAGATCCGGGTCGTCGCGGAACTCGGTGAACACCTCGCCCATGATGCGACTGGTGGCGAAATCTATCGCATTGGCCTTGGGCCGGTCGAGCGTCACCTCGAGCACGGCACCCCGGCGTTCGGTTCGGATGGGGCTGTCGGTCATGGGTTATCTCCCACTCTGAATAGGGCATCGAGCGCAGTGGCGCTTTTCGGGGTGGCGATCAGCGGATTGATCTCAAGCTCGTGCAACTGCGCGGCATGTGCAAGCGCGCAGTCCTGCACCGCCCCGATGGCCGCGACCAGCGCGTCGAGATCGGCGGCAGGCGCACCGCGATAGCCGTGAAGCATGGGCGCGATCCGCAGCCTGTAAAGGGCTGCGCGGATATCGGCGGGTTCGACGGGCAGCAACAGCGAGATGGTATCGGCCAGCCGCTCGGTCAGCACGCCGCCCGCTCCGAGCGTCAGCACGAATCCATGCGCCGGGTCGCGGATCACGCCCACCAGCAGTTCCGCCACCCCGCCGGTGACCATCTCCTCCACGAGGAAGGCCGCGCCGCCCATGCGTGTGGCCGCGGTGGCGACCGCCTCGGGGCTGGACAGGTGGAGCGCGACCGCCCCCGCTTCGGTCTTGTGGGCGATGCCCAGCGCCTTCAGCACCACGGGAAAGCCTAGCGCAGCGGCGGCCTGCGCGGCCTCGTCGGGGCTGTGAGCCGTTTGCGCGCGCGGCACCGGCACGCCATGCGTCGCCAGCCTCATCTTGGCCTCGGCCTCGCTCAGCAGGTGGCTGTCATCGCCTCTTGGCGCGGGGATCGCCAGCGGGCGGGGATGCGCCCGTGCCGCGCCACAGCGCGCCGCTGCGGCTATCGCCGCCACCCCCTCGGCCATGCCGCAGAGCGGCACGATGCCGCGCGCGATCATCGCCTCGGCCACGGATTCGGGCATGGTCTCGGGCAGGCTCGACAGGATCGCCATGGGGCGCCCGGTGGCAGCCATCGTGTCGGCCACGGCCTCAATGACGATATGCCAGGCCGCCCCGTCGCAGCGATCCGGGCGCGGGAAGTCGAGGATCACAACGCCCAGTGCAAGATCCCCCGCCATCATCGCCGAGAAGGCGGCCGCAATCGCCGCACGATCGCCCCAGATATAGGTGTGGTAATCGAGCGGGTTGGCGAGCGCGACACGCGGCCCGAGGGCGGCGCGCAACCCCGCCTCCTGCGTCGGGTCCAGCGCTGGGCAGATCAGCCCGGCGCGCGCCGCGTGATCCGCGATCAACCCCGCCTCGCCCCCCGAAGACGAGAGCGACGCGATCCGGGGCGAGGCGAGCGGGCCCACGACATGCAGGAGCTTCAGGGTTTCGAGCATCTCCGAGAGCGTATCGACCTGCGCCACGCCCAGCCGCTCGAACAGCGCCCGCGCGCCTGCATCGCTCCCGGCCAACGCACCGGTATGCGACAGCGCCGCCGCCTGCGCCTGCGCGGTGCGCCCCGATTTGATCACCACCACCGGCACGCCGCGCGCGCGGGCGGCGTGGGTCAGCGCCTCGAACGCCGCCAGATCGCCCACACCCTCGACATGCAGCCCGAGCGCCGTGACCCGCTCATCGGCCAGAAGCGTCCCGGCGATCTCGGCCATGCCGGTTTGCGCCTGATTGCCCACGGTGACCACATAGGCCAGCGGCAGGCCCCGGCTCTGCATGGTCAGGTTGATCGCGATATTGGAGGATTGCGTGATCAGCGCCACGCCCCGCTCCACCCGACACGCGCCCTGCTGATCGGGCCAGAGCGCCGCGCCATCGAGCAGGTTGAGAAAGCCGTAGCAATTCGGCCCGAGAATGCGCAACGGCCCCGCCGCGCGCAACAGTGCTGCCTCCATGTCCCCGCCATCGTCGGTCTCGGAGGTCGATTCGCGAAAGCCGGAGGCGAAACAGACCGCCCCCCCGGCCCCCATCGCGGCCAGCGCGCGCACGGTCTCGATGCTGGCGGCGCGATTGACCCCGATGAAGGCGGCGTCGGGGGCCTCGGGCAGATCCGTCACGCGGGCATGGGCGGGCAGCCCGCCGATCTCGTCACGATGCGGATGCACCGGCCAGACCGGACCGGCAAAGCCGATGCGGCGGCATTGCGCGATCACGTCGCGGCACCAGGTGCCGCCCCCGATCACAGCGATGGAGCGCGGGCGCAACAGGCGCGACAGGTTCTGCATCGCGCTCAGGCCCCGAGCGGGCGGAACAGGTCGCGCCCGATGATATGGCGCTGGATCTCGCTGGTGCCGTCCCATATCCGCTCGACCCGTGCATCGCGCCAGAACCGCTCGATGGGCAGATCGTCCATCAGTCCCATGCCGCCATGGATCTGCAGCGCCGCATCGGTCACGCGCGCAAGCATCTCGGAGGCATAGAGCTTGGCGCTCGCGATCTCGCGATTGGCGGGCAGGCCCCGGTCAAGCCGCCAGGCAGCGGCCAGCGTCAGCCAGTCGGCGGCGTCGATCTCGGTGATCATGTCGGCGATCTGAAAGCTGACGCCCTGGAATTTCGCGATCGGCTGGCCGAATTGCCGCCGCTCGGCGGCATGGTTCAGCGCAAGGTCAAAGACCCGGCGCGCGCGCCCGACGCTCATCGCCGCCACGGTGATCCGGGTGGCATAAAGCCAGGTGTTCATCACCTCGAACCCGCCATCCACCTCGCCCAGAACCTGCCCCCCGGGCAGGCGGCAGTCGTCGAATTCCAGAATGCAGTTCTTGTAGCCCCGGTGCGAGAGCGAACGATAGCCGTCGCGCACGGTAAAGCCGGGGTGCCCGCGATCGACCAGGAAACAGGTGATGCGCTTCTTGGGGCCATGCGCCGTCTCATCGACGCCGGTTGCCACGAAGACGATGAAGAAATCCGCATGATCCGCGCCGGAGATGAAATGCTTGGTGCCATTCAGGATCCAGTCCGCCCCGTCGCGCTGCGCGCTGCATTTCATGCCGCGCACGTCCGACCCGGCATCGGGTTCGGTCATCGCCAGCGCGTCCATCCGCTCGCCGCGCACGGCGGGCAGCAGGTAACGCTCGCGCTGATCGCCTGCGCAGGCCATGAGGATATTCTGCGGGCGGCCGAAGAAATGCGTGAGTGCCATGGAGCCCCGTCCAAGTTCACGTTCGACCAGCGTGAAATCCAGATGCGACAGGCCTGCGCCGCCCACCTCTTCCGGGAAGTTGCAGGCGTAAAAGCCAAGATCAATGACCTTGCGCTTGATCGCCTGTGCCAGATCAGGCGGCACCGCGCCTGTGCGCTCCACCTCCGCCTCGTGCGGGTAGATTTCTTTCTCCACGAAAGTCCGTACCGTCGTCACGATCATGTCCTGTTCTGCGCTCAGTCCGAAATGCACGGGCGTCCCCCTGTTCTATGCGTGCCCATTTGGAACGCACCGGAGACGCTTGGCAAGGCAATGTGCTGGCAAGGGCGGGGTTTCTGGATGGCATGGCAACCGCCGTGCACTGGGCGTGCGCCTTGCGCGCAATGTCGTTGTCGCCTCGGAGCGGGTAATCACCGCCTCGGGCGGCACGGCGGCGGCCGATCTGATGCGGCATCTCATCGGTGCGGCGCATGGCGAAGATCTGGCCCTCAAGGTCGCTGACCAGATGCTGTATCCGGCAAATCCCCCCTCGCGCAGCGCAGCACGCTGGGTTGAGCCGCAAAGGACCAGGGCGGAGGGGGGATGGTTGACGCGGTGGGCGGTGACGCGGCGTGTCCGCCGACCGACATCCTGGCGCTGCCGGGATGTCGAAATCTTGAAAAGATTTCGCTCCGATTTCTTTTGAAGAAATCGGGTCTGGGCCGTTGAGCCAGCGCACTGGGGCGCGGTTGCAGAAGATGACGATCTGCCCCGAGTTCCCGATCGCCCGATAGCCGCGCCGGTGGAATTCCTGCATGAACCGCTCCATCCCCGCGAACAGTTCGATATCACGTGCCTTGCGCCGGATCACGGCACCCTCCCGCACCGCCTCGGAGGTGACGAGATCATGCAGCCAGACCTCGGGCGAGAGGGGGGAGATGCGGTTCTGAATGATGTGAGCATGCGGCACGAGTGGGTCAGGAGGGGTTAAAAGGGAGCGGGTCCCCAACCCTGCACCTAACGCCCCCGCCGCTTCACATTTCCGCCGCGTTGCCCCGGCCTCCCCGCCGTTGAGCGCCCGCGCCCCTTGACCGCCTCGGCGCTCGCGGCCTCGACCGCGGATTGCCGTGCGAGGGGGTCGTCGGAGATCACCAGATCCACCGCCTCCAGCCGTTTCACCTCATCACGCAGCCGCGCGGCCTCTTCGAATTCCAGGTTCTCGGCGGCGCGGCGCATGTCCGCGCGCAGACCCTCCAGCACCGCTTGCAGGTTCGCGCCCGCCAGCGGCTTGTCGACCTTGGCGGTCACGCGGCTCATGTCCACGTCGCCCTTGTAGAGGCCTTGCAGGATGTCATCGACATTCTTGCGGATGGTGGCGGGGGTGATGCCGTGTTCCTCATTATAGGCGATCTGCTTGGCGCGGCGGCGGTCGGTCTCGGCGAGGGCGCGCTCCATCGAGCCGGTCACCCGGTCGGCATACATGATCACGCGCCCCTCGGCGTTGCGCGCGGCACGACCAATCGTCTGAATGAGCGAGGTTTCCGAGCGCAAAAACCCCTCCTTGTCGGCATCCAGAATGGCGACGAGCCCGCATTCGGGAATATCGAGCCCCTCGCGCAAGAGGTTGATGCCGATCAGCACGTCGAAGGCGCCAAGCCGCAGGTCGCGCAGGATCTCGATACGCTCGATCGTGTCGATGTCGGAATGCATGTAGCGTACGCGGATGCCCTGCTCGTGGAGATACTCGGTCAGGTCCTCGGCCATGCGTTTCGTGAGGGTCGTGACAAGAACCCGGTAGCCATCGGCGGCGACACGGCGCACCTCGTCCAGAAGATCGTCCACCTGCGTCTCGACGGGGCGGATTTCCACCTGCGGATCAAGCAGGCCGGTGGGGCGGATCACCTGTTCGACAAACACGCCGCCGGTCTGCTCGATTTCCCATTTGGCGGGGGTGGCGGAGACAAAGACCGATTGCGGGCGCATGGCATCCCATTCCTCGAACTTCAGCGGGCGGTTGTCCATGCAGGAGGGCAGCCGGAAGCCGTGTTCGGCCAGCGTGAACTTGCGCCGGTAGTCGCCTTTGTACATGCCGCCGATCTGGGGCACCGAAACGTGGCTTTCATCGGCAAAGACGATGGCATTGTCGGGGATGAACTCGAAAAGCGTGGGCGGCGGCTCTCCGGGGGCGCGGCCCGTGAGATAGCGCGAATAGTTCTCGATGCCGTTGCAGACGCCGGTCGCCTCCAGCATCTCCAGATCGAACTGCGTGCGCTGCTCCAGCCGCTGCGCCTCCAGAAGCTTGCCCTCGTTCACAAGCTGGTCAAGCCGCTGGCGCAGCTCGCGCTTGATGCCCTGTATAGCCTGCTGCATGGTCGGCTTGGGCGTCACGTAATGCGAATTGGCGTAGATGCGGATCTTGTCGAACGTGTCGGTCTTTTCGCCGGTCAGCGGATCGAATTCGGTGATGCCCTCCAACTCCTCACCGAAGAAGGACAGTTTCCACGCCCGATCCTCAAGGTGGGCGGGCCAGATTTCCAGACTGTCGCCGCGAACCCGGAAGCTGCCGCGCTGGAAGGCCTGATCGTTGCGGCGATATTGCTGCGCCACCAGATCGGCCATGATCGTGCGCTGGTCATAGCTGCGACCCACCTCCAGATCCTGCGTCATCGCGCCATAGGTCTCGACCGAGCCGATGCCGTAGATGCAACTGACCGAGGCCACGATGATCACGTCGTCGCGTTCCAGAAGGGCGCGGGTGGCAGAATGGCGCATCCGGTCGATCTGTTCGTTGATCTGGGATTCCTTCTCGATATAGGTATCGCTGCGCGCGACATAGGCCTCGGGCTGATAGTAGTCATAGTAGCTGACGAAATACTCGACTGCGTTCTCTGGAAAGAAATGCTTGAACTCGCCGTAAAGCTGCGCAGCCAGTGTCTTGTTCGGCGCAAGGATGATGGCGGGGCGCTGGGTTTCCTCGATCACCTTGGCCATGGTGAAGGTCTTGCCGGTGCCGGTGGCGCCCAGAAGCACCTGATTACGCTCGCCGTCCCGGATGCCGGAGCTCAGTTCCGCAATGGCGGTCGGCTGATCGCCGGCGGGCTGAAATTCGGTATGCAGGACAAACCGGCGGCCACCTTCGAGCTTTTCGCGGGCGCGCAGATCGGGCGCGGGATTGTTCAGCACGGCCTCGGTCTTGTCGGAATGGGCGTAGGGCATCGGGCCTCCTTCTCGGCGAAAGGATGGGGCTTTTGCCGCCGCGTGCAAGATCAATCTGCGCGTCTCTCTGCGGTGATTTCAGGTCCGTGTGGCGGACAGGCGCAGCCGGTTGTCGCGCGCGACCCCCGTGAGCGGGGTGATGGCGGCGAGCAGGATCTCGTCAACGCGCTGTCCGGCCAGCGCGGCGGTCCCGGCTTCTGCTGCTGCAGTCATCAGCGCCGGGCCTTTCTCGGTGATCATGCGGTGGGTCTCGTCGGTCCCGACGGGCCAGAGCCCCGCCAGTCCGGCCAGACGCATGGTGACGACCATCTGCGCCTCGGCGAAAAGCTCAAGGCTGGGGGCGATGATGTTGGTCAGGTGAAGGTGGGCCAGCGGATGCACTGTGTGAGTCCTTTCAGGGGTCGCCCGCTCTCTAGCACGGTTTATGCTGCGGCGCAGCATTTATTTGGGCGATCACGTCCGGGCGCGGGAGGGAAGGCAGATTCCAGTTCTCGAAAAAGGGGGCTGGCGCGCGCTGGCCCGACTTGACGCCATCGAGGCTGCGCGGCTCAAGCGCGAAACGGCGCTGGGCGGCGCTGGTGACAAGCGCGCGGGCTGAGTCGCGCCGCAGGCGCGGATTGTAAATATATTTACAATCAACTCCATCCGCCCGTTTCAAATTTTCACAGGAATTGCGCCAGCTAGCAGCAAGCTGTTAATTTTTTGTCCGGTTTGAAATAAAGTTACCGTTGGGAGATGTTCAGAGTGGCGGCACTGGCCGCGCTCACACACGGGATGGAGGATTTTCGGATATGGCCGATACTGTTGCTGCTGCGGGCACAAAAGGGTTTCACATCGACGCCGAGACCTATGCGCGCATGTATGCCGAATCGATTCGCGACCCCGAGGGGTTCTGGCGCGAGCAGGGAAAGCGGATCGACTGGATCAAGCCCTACACCAAGGTAAAGAACACCTCATACGACTATGACAACGTCTCGATCAAATGGTTCGAGGACGGCACGCTGAACGTTGCGGCCAATTGCATCGACCGGCATCTCGAGACGCGCGGCGATCAGACCGCGATCATCTGGGAGCCGGATTCGCCTACCGACGAGGCGCTGCACATTACCTATCGAGAGCTGCACGCCCAGACCTGCCGGATGGCCAACGTGCTCAAGAGCCATGGCATCGGCAAGGGCGACCGGGTGGTGATCTACATGCCGATGATCCCCGAGGCGGCCTATGCCATGCTGGCATGCGCGCGCATCGGCGCGATTCATTCGATCGTTTTCGCGGGCTTTTCGCCCGACGCGCTCGGCGCGCGGATCAACGGCTGCGACGCCAAGATGGTCATAACCGCCGATCACGCCCCGCGCGGGGGGCGCGCGACCAAGCTCAAGGACAACGTCAACCAGGCGCTGCTGCATGACACGCGGGACGTGAAATGCCTCGTGGTCAAGCGCACCGGCGGACAGGTGGCGTGGCGCTCGGGTCTCGATTTCTGGTGGCATGAAGAGGCCGAGAAGGTCAGCGCCGATTGCCCGCCCGAAGAAATGGGCGCCGAGGACCCGCTCTTCATCCTCTACACGTCCGGCTCGACGGGGATGCCCAAGGGCGTGGTGCATACCACCGGCGGCTATCTCGTCTATGCGTCGATGACGCATGAATACATTTTTGATTATCACGAGGGCGATATCTATTGGTGCACCGCCGATGTGGGCTGGGTCACCGGCCACAGCTATATCGTCTACGGCCCGCTGGCCAATGGCGCGACCACGCTGATGTTCGAGGGTGTGCCGACCTATCCCGATGCGGGCCGCTTCTGGCAGGTCTGCGAAAAGCACAAGGTGACGCAGTTCTACACCGCCCCCACGGCCATTCGCGCACTGATGGGCAAGGGCACCGCGCCCGTCGAGGGCAGTGACCTCAGCAGTCTGCGCCTGCTCGGCTCGGTTGGCGAGCCGATCAACCCCGAGGCCTGGAACTGGTATAACGAGAATGTCGGCAAGGGCCGGTGCCCTATCGTGGACACCTGGTGGCAGACCGAGACGGGCGGCATCCTGATCACGCCGTTGCCGGGGGTGGTGGACACGCCCAAGCCGGGTTCGGCGACCAAACCGTTCTTCGGCGTGCAGCCCGTCGTGCTCGACGACAAGGGCAACGAGCTTGAGGGGGCTGTCGAGGGCGTTCTGGCGCTCAAGGATAGCTGGCCGGGGCAGATGCGCACCATCTGGGGCGATCATGATCGCTTCAAGCAGACCTATTTCGAGATGTTCAAGGGCTACTATTTCTCGGGTGATGGCTGCCGCCGGGACGAGGACGGCGATTACTGGATCACCGGCCGCGTCGATGACGTGATCAACGTCTCCGGGCACCGGATGGGCACGGCGGAGGTTGAATCGGCGCTGGTCGCCCATGCCACCGTCAGCGAGGCCGCCGTGGTGGGTTATCCCCACGACATCAAGGGACAGGGCATCTATTGCTATGTCACGTTGATGGACGGGGTTACGGCAACGGATGATCTGCGCACCGAGCTTGCCAACTGGGTGCGTCAGGAAATCGGCCCGATTGCCAAGCCCGATGTGATCCAATGGGCGCCGGGCCTGCCCAAGACGCGCTCGGGCAAGATCATGCGCCGCATCCTGCGCAAAATCGCCGAAAACGATTACGGCGCTTTGGGCGACACCTCGACGCTGGCCGATCCGTCGGTTGTCGATGACCTCATCGCCAATCGTGCGAACGCCTGAGGGGGGTCGTGGACATGGACGGAACAGACACCGCACAGGGCACCGTGAACCTTGTCCTGCTCGGGCCTCCGGGCGCCGGCAAGGGCACGCAGGCGCGGATGCTGGAAGAGAAATTCGGCCTTGTGCAGCTTTCGACCGGCGATCTGCTGCGCGCTGCCGTGGCGGCGGGCACCGAGGCGGGCCGCGCGGCCAAGGCGGTGATGGAGGCGGGCGATCTTGTCTCCGACGAGATCGTGATCGCCATCCTGCGTGACCGGCTGGCCGAGCCCGATTGCGCCAAAGGCGTCATCCTTGACGGCTTTCCGCGCACCACGGTGCAGGCGGCGGCGCTCGATACGCTGATGGCCGAGACCGGGCAGAGCATCGGCGCGGCGATCAGCCTTGAGGTGGATGACGTGGCGATGGTGGCACGCATTGCGGGCCGCTACACCTGTTCCAAGTGCGGTGAGGGGTATCACGACACCTTCAAGACGCCAGCCGTTGAGGGGGTCTGCGACAAATGCGGTGCGACCGAGATGACGCGGCGCGCCGATGACAATGCCGAGACAGTGGAGCAACGCCTGCGCGCCTATCATGCGCAGACCGCCCCGCTGATCGACTATTACGACGCGAAGGGTGTTCTTGCCCGCGTCGATGCGATGGCCGAGATCGAGGCCGTTGCGCAAGCGCTGAACGCGATCGTCCGCAAGACGGTCGCGTAAGGGAAAGCCCGTTCCGGCGTGCGCCGGTGCGGGCCAGGAGGAAACCATGACAAAGGGAGGACACGCCTTGTCCGATCAAGACTCTGCTAATGCATATTGGAAAGCCAATCTGCGTCTCATCACATGGAGCCTGGTGGTCTGGGCCCTGGCATCGTTCGGGTTCGGCATCCTGCTGCGTCCGCTGATCTCGGGGATTGCCTTTGGCGGCACCGATCTGGGCTTCTGGTTCGCTCAGCAAGGTTCGATCATCGTATTCCTGATACTGATCTTCAACTACGCGTGGCGCATGAACAAGCTTGATGCCGAACACGGCGTCGAAGAATAAGGGGCGCAAGACATGGATCAAACGACACTCAACATCATCGTCGTGGGCCTGAGCTTCGCGCTCTATTTCGGCATCGCGATCTTGGCCCGCGCGGGATCGACCGCGGAGTTCTACGCTGCCGGGCGCGGCGTGAACCCGGTCATCAACGGCATGGCCACGGCGGCCGACTGGATGTCGGCGGCCTCGTTCATCTCGATGGCGGGTCTCATCGCCTTCGTGGGCTACAACAACTCCACCTTCCTGATGGGCTGGACCGGCGGCTACGTGCTCATGGCCATGCTGCTCGCGCCTTACCTGCGCAAGTTCGGCAAATACACCGTGCCGGAATTCGTGGGTGACCGCTTCTACAGCAACACCGCCCGCGTGGTGGCCGTTGTCGCACTCATCGTCATGTCGGTGACTTACGTGATCGGTCAGATGGCGGGCGCTGGCGTGGCCTTCTCGCGCTTTCTGGAGGTCGATAACACCACGGGCCTTCTGATCGCGTCGGCGGTGGTCTTCGTCTACGCCGTGCTTGGCGGGATGAAGGGCATCACCTACACGCAGGTGGCGCAATACTGCGTGCTGATCGTCGCCTATACCATTCCGGCGATCTTCATCTCGTTGCAACTGACCGGCCAGTTCCTGCCGCAGATCGGCCTCTTCTCCGAACATGCCGCCTCGGGACAGTATCTGCTGGTCACGCTCGACGGGCTGCTCACCGATCTGGGCTTTACCGCCTACACTACCGGCTCCAGCCCCTGGCTGATGGCGCTCTTTACCCTGTCGCTGATGATCGGCACCGCGGGCCTTCCGCACGTGATCATCCGCTTCTTCACCGTCCCGCGCGTGGCTGATGCGCGTTGGTCGGCAGGTTGGGCGCTGGTGTTCATCGCGCTGCTGTATCTCACCGCTCCGGCCGTGGGTGCGATGGCGCGTCTGAACATCATGACCACCATGTGGCCGCAGGGCGTGCAGGGCGAGGCCGTTGCGGTCGAAGACCTGCCCGACTGGTTCGAGACCTGGCGCGTGACCGGTCTGCTGGGTGTCGAGGACAAGAACGGCGACGGCAAGATCCAGTACTACAACGACAAGTCCGAAGCCATGACGGCGCTTGCCGCCGAGCGTGGTTGGGCGGGCAACGAGCTTGTCACCTTCAACCGTGACATCCTCGTGCTGGCCAACCCCGAAATCGCCGGGCTTCCGGGCTGGGTGATTGCTCTGATCGCCGCCGGTGGTATTGCCGCGGCGCTTTCGACTGCTGCCGGTCTTCTGCTGGCCATCTCCTCGGCCATCAGCCACGATCTGATCAAATCGACGATCAATCCGGGCATCTCGGAAAAAGGCGAGCTTCTGGCCGCCCGGATCTCGATGTCGGTGGCGATCGTCGTGGCGACCTATCTGGGTCTGAACCCTCCGGGCTTTGCCGCTCAGGTGGTGGCGCTGGCCTTCGGTCTGGCGGCGGCCTCGCTCTTCCCGACGCTGATGATGGGGATCTTCTCCAAGCGCATCAACTCGGCGGGCGCGACGGCCGGTATGCTGGCCGGTCTGATCTCGACGACGCTTTATCTGTTCCTCTACCTGGGCTGGTTCTTCATCCCCGGAACGAACATGCTGACCCCGGATCAGTATCTCTTCGGTATCCCGCCGACGCATTTCGGCCCGATCGGTGCGCTGCTGAACTTTGGCGCGGCCTATCTCGTGTCGAGCATGACGGCAGAACCGCCGCAGGAAATCCAGGACCTCGTCGAAAGCGTGCGTATTCCGCGCGGTGCCGGTGCGGCCACGGGTCACTGAACCAAATGGCGGGGGCGGCATCTGCCGCCCCTGTCCCCTTCGCCCGCCGGTATTTCCGGCAAGACCGGGCGCTTTTAGATCCTTTTCCCAAACCCGCAGGAGGGAGCCACCCGCGATGGCCAAACCCGACCCGACGCCGATTGCCGCGCTGTGCCGCAACGTGCCGTTCGATGCGCTGTCCGAAGAATTGCGCGCGGATTTGGCCCCTGATCTGCGCCGTGTCCCGCTTGCGGCGGGCGAGGTGCTGTTTGCCACCGGCGATCCGCTCAAAGGGTTCTATCTGGTCGAGAGCGGCGCGCTTGATATCGTCACCAGCGACAGCGAACCGGTTTCGCGGCGCGGCCCCGGCGACATGATGGGTGAGCGCGGATTGCTGCGCGACGGCACGGCGCAACTCACCGCGCGCGCGGTCGAGGCGACGCAGGTCATCATGGTGCCGGCGGATTGGTTCCTGCGGTTGATCGACGAGGTGCCGAAGGTTGAGCAATGGTTCGCCCGCGCGCGCCCTGTCCGTCACACCGATGACGGACCCTATGCGACCGGTCTGACGGCGCTTCAGGTCTCGGACCTGATGGCCAAGACGCCCATCACCTGCGCGCCGGAGGCCACCATCACCGATGTGGCGCGCCTGATGCGCGCGCATGTCATCTCCTCCGTGGTGGTGATGGAGGGGACCCGGCTGGCGGGGATCATCACCAGCCATGATCTCACCAACAAGGTGCTGGCCGAAGGGCTATCGGGCGAGATCCCCGTGGCGCAGGTGATGACACCGGACCCGGTCACCATCGCGCCGACGCAACTGGGTCTCGATGCGCTGATGAAACTTGCCGAACTGGGCGTCAATCACCTGCCGGTGGCGCAGGGCGGGCGTGTCGTGGGGATGATCGGCAAGACCGATCTTTTCCGTCAACAGGCCGCGACCGCAAGCCATATGGTTGCCGACATCGCCGGGGCCGGGTCGGCCGAGGACATGGCGCATGTCATGGACCGCGTGCCCGGCCTTCTGGCGCAACTCGTGCGGGCGGGGGTCAAGCCACACTCGATCACCCGCCGGATCACCGACATCACCGATGCGATTACACGGCGGCTTTTGCGGCTGGCCGAGACCGAACTGGGCCCCGCGCCGGTGCCCTATCTCTGGGCCGCGTGCGGCTCTCAGGGGCGACGCGAGCAGACGGGCATCAGCGATCAGGACAATTGCCTGATCCTTGACGACGCCTTTGACGCGGAGGTGCATGATGGCTATTTCGCCGCGCTGGCGAAATACGTGAGCGACGGGCTGGATACCTGCGGCTTCTTCTACTGCCCCGGCGACATGATGGCCACCAACCCGCGCTGGCGACAGCCGCGTCGGGTGTGGCGCAAATATTTCGCGGGCTGGATCGCGCAGCCCGACAATCAGGCACAGATGCTGGCCTCGGTCATGTTCGACCTGCGGCCCATCTCGGGCGAGACGGCGCTGTTCGAGGACCTCCAGACCGAGGTGCTGACCGCGGCGCGCAGGAATTCGATCTTCGTCGCCCACATGATCGCCAATTCGCTCAAGCACACGGTGCCTCTGGGCCTCTTCCGGGGCTTTGCGCTGATCCGTTCGGGCGAGAACAAGAACACCATCGACCTCAAGCATTCCGGCGTGGTGCCCGTGGTTGATCTGGGGCGAATCTACGCGCTTCTGGGTGCCCTTGACGTGGCGGGCACGCGCGACCGGATCGAGGCGGGCCGCGTCGCGGGGGTCGTCTCGGAAAGCGGCGCACATGATCTGCTTGACGCCTATGACCTGATCGCCGAAACCCGCCTGCGTCATCAGGCGGTGCAGATCCTGCGCGGCGACAAGCCGGACAATTTCATGAACCCCGCCGACATGTCGGATCTGGAGCGCAATCACCTGCGCGACGCCTTCATGGTCATCAAGACGATGCAATCGGCCGTGGGACAATCCCGAGGGGTGCTGAGCTGACATGTTCTTTGAACTGATCGCGACCTTTGCTGCCGGAATCGGGGCCGCAGCTGCGGTTGTTGCCCTGGCGCATATGACCGGTGGCAGGCTGCCGCGCTACACGGCGCCGGCGGCGGCCGGTCTGGCCATGCTCGCCTATGCCATATGGTCGGAATACAGCTGGGCCGCGCGGACCGCAGGCACATTGCCCGACGGGGTGGAGGTGCTGGTGGAAATCCCCGAGACCCGCCCGTGGAAGCCCTGGACCCTTGTCGTGCCGCAGGTCACACGCTTCATGGCGCTTGACCGCGCGGGCGTGCAGAGCAACCCGGAGGCGCCAGGCGTGCTTCTGGCTGATGTCTATCTGTTCGCGCGCTGGAACCCGCCCGCGCGACTGCCGCAACTTGTCGATTGCCTCAACCGGGCGCGCGCCGAGGTCTCCGAGGCCGCGCTTGCCGATCCGTCTCAGGCCGCCTGGAGGAGCGCGCCGGAGGATGATCCGCTTTTGGAGGCGCTCTGCACATCCTGACCGGGAGAGGAGGCCCGCGATGCCGCAAAAGACCGTTCTGCTCGTCGAGGACGAGGACAATATCGCCCTCGCGCTCACCCATCTGATCGGGCGCGCGGGCTATGCGCTGCGCCGCGTGGCCAGCGGCACCGATGCGATGACCGCACTGGCCGAGGAACGCCCGGATCTGGTTGTGCTCGATGTGATGCTACCGGGCAAATCGGGCTATGAGGTCTGTCAGCTCATCCGCCGCGACGCGGGGCTGCAAGGCGTCAAGGTTCTGATGATCACGGCAGGCGGCGGCGAGATGGAGCGGCGCAAGGGCATGGCCGTGGGGGCCGACGCCTTCATGACCAAGCCGTTCTCTACCGCTGATCTGACGCAAAAGGTCTGTGCGCTTCTGGATGACGGCGCATGATCGAGCGGTTGACAAAGCGCCTTGGCCTACGGCTGCGCTTTGCGCTTTTCTTCGTGGCGCTCGGTCTCGGCGGGGCGGTGCTGATCGGTGCGGCGCTCTGGTTCGGGCATAAGCGCGGTGGCGGGCCTGTCGACGGTTTCGTGATTGGCGGTATGATCGCCGGTCTGGGTGTGCTGGGTCTGTCGGCCTGGATCGGGCTTCTGTTCGACGAAAACGTGGCCAAGCCCATTCTTGCGCTGGCCTCCGATCTGACCACGCGCGCGCGCGCCGATGTGGATTTGCAGATCGACGAAAGCCAGGCCAGGCATCTCAGCACGCTGGCCCCCGCCGCCAATGCGATCAATGCGGCACTTGCGGAGGCGCGTGCCGCGCGGCAACGCGCGGTCGAGCGCGAGACCGCCCGCATCGCCCGCGAAAAGGCGCTGTTCGAGGCGCTGTTCCGGGACCTGGGCGAAGGCGCTGTGGTGGCCACGCCCGACAACCGGGTGATGCTCTACAACCGCATGGCGCAGGAGCTTTTGCCGCAGATCGGGCTTGACCGGCCGCTTGACGCGGTGCTGCGTCCCGAGCCGGTGACCGACGCGCTGCGCCGACTGGAGGAGGCGCGCATCGCGGGCCGCGCCACCGCCGAGACCTTTCTTGCCGCCTCCGCCGACGGCAAGCGCTTCCTTCAGGGGCGCGTCACGCCGATCCTGTCGGATGAGGAACTGTCGGGCCATGTGCTGATCTTTCGGGACGCCACCGACGATCTGCGCGCCCATGCCGAGCAGGCGCATCTTTTCAACACCCTGCTGGAAGGCGTGCGCCGCCCTTCGGGCACCATCGCGGCACTGCTCGATGTGCTGGAAACCGGCTCGGACCTGCCCCCCGAGGCACGGGCGGGCTTTCGCAAGGGGATCTCCGAGGAGGTCGCGCGGCTCTTCAAGGTCATCGACAGCATGGCGAACGAACATGCCGCCGCCACCTCACGCCGCTGGCCGGTCTCCGCCGTGGCGGCCAGCCATATCTTTGACGCGGTGCGCGCGCGCAAGGCGCTGACCGTCTCCGCCATGCCCACCGATGCCATGGTGGCCTGCGACGGCTTTGCCATGGCGACGCTGTTCGCGCGGCTGATCGAACGGCTTGCCGAAAGTGGCACGCGCGAGGGCTTTGTCCTTGCCACCGAGGGGGAGGGGGCCGAGACGCGGCTCATCCTTGGCTGGCAGGGAGAGGTCGCCACCGATGGCGAGATCATGGGCTGGCTTTCTGCACCGCTCTCGCCCGCCTATGGGCATTACTCGGGCCGCGATGCGCTCGACGCGCATCAGACCACGATCTGGGCCGAGGGACAGGGCACGGCGCACCGCATCGTGCTGCCGCTGCCATCGGCCAGCGCGCCGCTTGCCCCCGGCGATGCGCGCCCCGAATTCTACGATTTCAACCTCCCCGCTGCCCCGAGCGCCGAAATGGCCGCGCGCGACCTGTCGGAGCTGAGCTTTGTGGTCTTCGACACCGAGACCACGGGCCTTTCGCCGCGCGGCGGCGACGAGATCGTGCAGATCGCCGGGCTGCGCATCGTCAACGGGCGTATCCTGCGCGGCGAGACCTTCGATGCGCTGGTCAATCCCGGCCGCCCGATCCCGTCCGCCTCGACGCGGGTGCACCACATCACCGATGCCATGGTCGAGGGCGCGCCCGACATCCGCGACGTGGGCCAGCGGTTCCATGATTTCTGTCAGGGTTCGGTTCTGGTGGCGCATAATGCGCCCTTCGATCTGGCGTTTCTGCGGCTCAAGGAAGAGGTGATCGGGCGGCGCTTCGACAATCCGGTGCTCTGCACCGTTCTGATGTCAGCGGGGCTGTTTGACCACACCGGACAGCACACGCTCGATGCGCTCTGCGCGCGGTTCGGCATCACCATCCCGCCCGAGGCGCGCCATACTGCCATGGGTGACACGGTGGCCACGGCAGAGGTCTTCGTGCGGATGCTGGCGCTTCTGCGCGACAAGGGGGTGACAACCCTGGGCGGCGCCATCGCCGAGGAGGGGCGGATGACGAAAATCCGCAAGGCGCAGGCCTACTGATCGCGCCAAGCGACCGCGTTTCGCCGTCGGTGGCGGTCTGGAGAATGGCCGCCCGGGCCTTTGTGCGCCTGCCGCGGTCGCGTAGAGCGAGCCGCTGTCCTCCCTCGGACGTTGACAAATCACAATTCCGTGTTCATTGTATCACGAAGTCGTGAATTTTGACGGCGGAAATATTTAGTCGTCAAATCAATAATTTAAGGTTCACGGCGCAGTCACCTTTTAAGAGGACCCGTGCATAATGTCCAATTTTCGTAGCTCTCTTCTGCTCGCAACAAGTGTTGCGGCCCTCATGTCATCGTCCGCTTCGGCGCAGGTGATCATCGACAACGGCACCATTCAGCTTGGAATCAACCCGGCAGGAAACCTTGTTGTCGGCAGTATCGGCCTGACTTTTCTCGACACCACTGCCGCCTCGGGTGAGGTGCTGGCACCGGGTTGCGCCTGCGAGGGCTGGGGTGTGGCCGATCTCTCGACCGGGGCGTTCGCCGAGGCCGGTCAGAGCTTCGGCTTCTCCAATATCGTCTCGTCCACGGTGACGGCCTCGGGCACGGGCACCGATGCTGCCTCGACGGGCAGCGCCGCCACCTCCGTGACCAATATCGCGGATGGCGCGCTGTCGCTGCGGCTGACCCATGATTTCGCGCCCTCGGCGGCCACGGCGAACCTCTACCAGGTGGACGTGATGATCGAGAATACCGGCGCGGGGGACGTGGGCAACCTCGTCTATCGCCGCGCGATGGACTGGGATGTGCCGCCCACCGAATTCATCGAATTCGTGACCATCGGCGGTTGGCCCGCGACGAATCTCATCGGATCGAGCGACGATGGCTTCGTCACCGGAAACCCCAACGAGCCGCTCACAACCCTCTCGCCCGACGCGGTCCTCAACGGCAATTTCACCGATAGCGGTCCGACTGATCACGGGGCGGTGTTCGATTTCGGATTTGGCACGCTCGGCGTCGATGAGGTGCGGGACTTCCAGATCTTCTACGGGGCCGCGGCCAGCGAGGCCGACGCCTTTCTTGCACTCGGCGCCGTGGGGGCCGAGGTGTTCTCGCTCGGTCAGCCCAGCACGCCCGAGGGCGATACGCTGGGCACGCCGCAAACCTTCATCTTCGGCTTTGCCGGGGTCGGCGGCACGCCCATCCCGCCGGGTGGCGGCGGTGGCGGCGGCGGTTTCGGCGCGACGACGCCGCTCAACTTCGGCACACAACTCGCCACGCTCGTCGTGGACCATCATCTCTATCGCTCGGCGCAGCGTCTCGACCGGCTCTCCCTTGGCGCATCCGCTGCGACCGTCTCCAGTCAGGGGCGAGCGTCCGATTTCCGTCCCGCAGGTTTCGACGGTCTCGTTCTCAGCCTGACCGGCAGCTATTTCGATGGCGATTTCGACACCACGACGAACAATGTCGGGCTCGATTACGACTCCCATTATCTCGGCCTTTCGATCGAGCGCGAAGTCGATATCACCGGCGGGCCGTTCTCGCGCGGGCTGTATGGCTTTGCGATCGGCTACGAGGACGTGTCGGCCTCGCGCAAGGACAATCTCGGCTCGATCGACGTCGAGGGGCTGTCCTTTGCGTTCTACGGCGGCGTCGCCGACCCGAAGGGTTTTTTCGTGGACGGCGCGGCGTTCTTCACCGATCTCGATTACGAGCAGACGCGGATCGGGATCGCGCAGACCTTCCGCTCTAACCCGAAGGGAGATTCATACGGCACCAAGCTGCGCGCGGGGTATAATTTCGCCCTGCCTGCACACAGCGCGGTCGCGAACCATACGCTCGCGGCCTATGCCGAATGGACCTACACCAACACCGAGATCAACGACTTCACCGAGACCAACGCAGGGCTGACGACCGCTGGCTTCTCCGATACCTCCAACGAGGTCGGGGTCGGCGTGCGCTACGCCTTTGACGGGCTCGGCGCGCAGCGCAACCTCTTCGGCGTGATCGACCTCGCCGTGCTTACCGACCTGTCGGGTGACGATTTCAACGTCGCCCAGACGACAGCGGGGGGAGCTGCGATCGTGAGTGTCGTCGATGGCGACGACAGTGCAACCCTGCGGAGCAGCGTCGAGATCGGTTTTGCCGATGCCTCCGGATGGTCAGGGGCCGCGCGCCTCGGCGGTCGTGCAAGCAGCGATCGCTCCGAATTCGAGCTCGGCCTGCGGGTCAGCCGCCGGTTCTGAGCCCGCGCGCCCGGATCCGGCCCTGTCACGAGCTTGTCGGCCCGGTTGCGGAACCCCGCACCGGGCCGAATGCGTCACGGCCCGGTCCGGCGTCTTGACCCGCCCGCCGGGCTGGCCTAATTGAGAGGGGTCGCGGGCGTTGTGTAATGGTAAGACCTCAGCCTTCCAAGCTGATGATACGGGTTCGATTCCCGTCGCCCGCTCCACTCCTCTGCTCTGCGCATTTGATACGGTTCTGCATTGAAAAATGCGGCCGCTTGCGTCAATTTCAGCGTCAACAGACCTCCGACGCACGGGGGCAGAGGCAGCAGAGGCAATCCTCATGAGACAGATCGCATTTTTCGGGCTGGTCCTGACACTGGCCTCCTGCGGCGGGGCAAACCGGTTCGAGAGCGATCCGAGCGCCGGACGGCCCACCGCTTCGGGGCCGATCTCGGCGGCCTGCCTTGCCTCGGATCGCAAGGCGCGCTCGCCCGCGCTCTGCGGTTGCATCCAGGCGGTGGCCAACCAGACGCTGAGCGGGGCCGAACAGCGCCGCGCCGTCGGCTTTTACCGCGACCCTCACGAGGCGCAGGAGGTGCGCACATCGCAGCGCCCCGCCGATCAACGCTTCTGGGACGCATACAAGGCCTATGCTGACCGGGCCGAACGGATCTGCGCATGAGCGGATTTTTCGGCTTCCTGCGCAATCTGCCACCCTATGACGAGAACGAGACGACGCTTTATCGGCTGGCGCAGCGACACAAGCTGTTGATCGCGCCCTTCGCCGAGCAGATCGCGGGCGCGCGTGTGCTGGACCTTGCGGCGCATGACGGGCGCTGGTCCTATGCGCTGGCGGCGGCAGGCGCCGCCGAGGTGGTGGGGGTCGAGGTGCGCCCCGAGTTGATCGCGCGTTTCGACGCCTTTCCGGAAACCCCCTTCAAGGGCCGCGTGCGGCTGGTCGAGAACGACCTTTTCGCCGAAATGGAGGCGCGCATCGCGGCGGCCGAGCGGTTCGACGTGATCGCGGTCTACGGCATCTTCTATCACATCATGGATCATTTCCGCCTGCTGTCGCTGGCGCGCAGGCTTGGCGCGCGGCTCATCATCATCGACAGCGAGTTCATCACCCTCGACAACGCCATGATCCAGGTCCTCAAGGAGGCGGTGGACAATCCGCTCAACGCCGTGACCGAGGTGGGCGGGCAGACCCATACCGTCGTCGGTGTGCCCAGCTTGCGCGCGACCGAATTCATGGCCGAGGCCCTTGGGCTGGATCTGGTCTGGCTCGATCATGCGATGATCCTGGGCCGGGACCGGCGCGGGATGCGCGACTATTTCCGCGAGGGGCGCAAGGTGCGCCATGTCTGTGCGCTGACTGTGCGCTGACTGGGCCTCAGGGGGGCGGCTGAGCCTCAGACCTTGAGGCGCGTGCCCCGCGCCAGCATCACCCAGGCGAGGAGGCAGACCGCAAGTGTCACCGCCCCTGCCACGCCAAGCCCCAGCATCGGCGCGCTGTCCGAAACCCCGATCATGCCGAAGCGCACCCCGTCGATGAGATAAAACACCGGGTTCACATGGGTGACCGCATAAAGCGCGGGCGGCAGCGCCTCGACCGAGTAGAACGTGCCCGAGAGAAACGCGAGCGGGGTGACGATGAAATTGGTGATCGCCGCCATCTGGTCGAACTTGTTGGCGTATATCCCCGCGACCAGCCCGACCGCGCTCAGCAGTGTGGCGCCCAGACCCACGAACACGATGAGCCACATGGGATGTGCGGGCACAATTCCCAGCACCACCCAGAGCCCGGCCGCAATCGCCGCCGCCACCAGCACCCCGCGCCCGACACCGCCCGCGAGATACCCAAGCAGCAACTCACCCCCCGACAGCGGCGGCATCAGCGTGTCGACGATATTGCCCTGCACCTTGGAAATCACCACCGACGAAGAGGTGTTGGCAAAAGCGTTCTGAATGACGGTCATCATCAGGATGCCGGGTGCTATGAAGGTGGTGAAATCGACGCCCATCACCGCGCCCCGATGCGGCCCGATGGCAATGGTGAAGATCACCATGAACAGCGCCGCCGTCACCAGCGGCGCCAGCAACGTCTGCGTCCAGACCGCGAGAAAGCGGCGATTCTCGCGCTCGGCCAGCGTCCGGAGGCCCAGCCAGTTGACCCGGCCAAAGCGCCGCGCGCCCATGGGTTGCGGATGCGGCTCGGGGGCATCGGTCCTGGCGGCGGTCATGGCGGCGCTCCTTTTCCGGCTCACGCGATTCGGTGCCTTGTAACTCACCGTCGAGTGATTAGAATAGGCCCCTGATCCGAATGACAAGGCGGGCGGGCGCATCCGTGCCATCGCGCGCCTTTTACCATCAAGGGAAGCCCCGAATGTCGTGGAGCGATGAGCGCGTCGATCTGTTGAAGAAGATGTGGACCGAAGGCCAGTCCGCCAGCCAGATCGCCAAGGAATTGGGCGGCGTGACGCGCAATGCGGTGATCGGCAAGGTGCACAGGCTGGGCCTTTCAAACCGCAATGGCGGCGGCGGCACACCCGCGCCCGAGGCAGCCGCACCTGCGCCCGCCCCCGAAGTCGCTGCGCCCGCGCCCAAACCCGCCGCGCCAAAAGCCGCCGCGACCAAGCCGGTGGAGGCCACTGAGCCGGAACCGCTCCAGACCGTCTCGCAGGCGCGCGCCAAGGCGATCATCCCGGCGGGCCGTCCGCTGCCGCCGCAACCCTCGGCCAACGAGATCGACCCCGAGGCCCTCGCCAAGGTCAGCGCGATCGAGAAGAAGGCGAAAAAGCTCACGCTGATGGAGCTGACCGAACGGACCTGCAAATGGCCCGTGGGTGACCCGGCCACACCCGATTTCTGGTTCTGCGGCCTGCCCGTCCAGAGTGGCAAGCCCTATTGCGAGGCGCATGTCGGCGTCGCCTTCCAGCCGATGTCGAGTCGCCGCGACCGCAAACGCTAGATCGCAATAAATCGGTTCAGCATCGATCGACAAAGGTGGTCCAGCTTGTTGATCACAGCGCAACCCGGTCAAGCTGGATCAGGGTTTCCTGTCAGGCATCCATTCTCATGAGGTCCGTTAAACCGGCGTGAAGCTTATCCTGTCCGCGCCCGACGCGCTTGCCGCACCCGAAACCGACCCCTATCAAACCCAAGTACTCTCGTTATGAACGAGGGACGACCGGGGGCAGGTCAATCCTGATTGACGCGCTCCTCTCATGCAGTTTGTCGCGCCACATGAGCCACACAGACTGAGGCAGAATCCATTTGCAGGCAACGCGACAGCCACTCAGATCCAGATTTCGGAAAAGACGATCAGCAGACCAGCCACCCCCATGACCAGGCGCAGCGCAGGGTGCGCCTTGCCGATGATGCTATTCGAGATCAGAATCAGAGCCAGACCGACACGGATCACCGCGATGATCGCGGCCAGCGGTGCCTCGGCCAGGCGCAGCAGATCAGGGTTGGCGATCATGCCCAACGGTATGATGTAGAGACCTACCCCAAGCGCCATGGCACTCAGAGCCACCTTGAGCCAGTTCACACCGATCATGCCGGCCGCGATGAAGACCGCACCACAGACGGGCGGTGTGATTGTGGACAAAAGCGCAAACCAGAATACGAAAAGATGGGCCTGCAATGGTTCCAGCCCCAATTGCGTCAGGGCTGGCCCCGCCACCGAGACGCAGATCACATAGGCCGCCGTTGTCGGAACCTCCATCCCCAGCAACAGACAGGCCAGCGCCGTCAACAACAGCGACGGCCAAAGCAACCCACCTGACCCTTCAAGGATCAGCGAGGTGATCTTGACCCCAAGCCCGGTGATCGACAGCACGCCGATGATGATCGACGCGCATAGGATGATCGAGGCGATCAACGACACCTGCTTTGCTGCCGTCATCACGGCATGGATCAGCCGGTCGATGATCTGGGCGCGGCGGCTTTCGAAATTCCCGTTGATGAACAGCAACAGGAACCCGGCCAGGATGGCCATGGCGGCCGAATATTCCGGCGTAAAGCGCGTTGCGAACATCCCCCAGAGCAGCACAGTGAACGGGACGAGGAAGAACATGGATGTCACGATCACATCGCGCAGGGCTGGGCGATCCTTGTCGGCCACGCCGCTTAGGTCATAACGTCCGGCATAGGCGTTGATGCCCACCCAGACGGCCATGAAATACAAAAAGGCCGGCAAGATCGCGGCGGCCATGATTTGCGTGTAGGGCACGCCGGTCAGTTCGACCATGACAAAGGCGCCAGCCCCCATAAGGGGTGGCATGATCTGCCCGCCCGATGATGCCACTGCCTCGACCGCGGCAGACAGGTGCTTGGGATAGCCAAGCCGCGTCATGGCCGGCAAGGTGATAGCCCCGGTCGAGGCGACATTGGCGGATGCCGAACCCGAGATCGAGCCGAAAAGCGCCGAGGAAATCACCGAAACCTTGGCCGCACCGCCCGTCAGCCGCCCTGCGGCGGCGGTGGCCACGTTCATGAACCCCTGTCCGGCCTCACCCGCGTTCAGCACCGCGCCGAAGATCACGAAGATCGACACGACGCCGACCGATACGCCGGTCAGGCTGCCCCAGATCCCGCCTTCGGCGATGGTCAGCGTGCCAAGATAGCTGGCAAGCGGTGTCCCCGAGTGACCGAACTGGCCCGGAATATGCTGTCCAAACAGCCCGTAAAGCAGGGCCGCCAGCGCCACTAGCGGAAGCGGCCAGCCGATTGTCCGGCGCGCGGTTTCAAGCGTGACCAGCAAAAGGACCACGGCCACCGCGATCTGAAAATTCCCCTCCAGAAACCCGTATTGATCACCAAGCCGGTCACTGTTCAGCGCAATCCAAAGCGCCGCCGCGATACCAAGGGAGGCCAGAACGATGCCCGATCGCCAATGCGCCCGCGACTTTGCCCCTAACACCAGCGCGAAAGGCAGGATAAACGCCATGTGCAACGGTCTGCTGATCAGGTTGGGCACAAGGCCCGAGAAGATGAGCGCAAGGTGATAGCCAACAAGCGCCGCGGCAAGGCCCAGCCAAAAAGCTGCCGCAAACCACCCCTTGGGAAGGTGTTCCATGACCCGTGCTTTCGGAAACGTTGCGCTTACATCTGCGCGTCACTCAGGGCGATACCTGCTTCTTTGTAGTAACGGACAGCGCCGGGGTGAATCTTGCCCTTGATGGTGGCAATCAAACCGACATCCACACCGGCCCACCACGGCGCGGTGTTGGCCATCTTTGCTTTGCTTTCCCAGAAGGTCTTTGTCAGGACATAGGCGGTGTCGTCATCCATCTGCGTCGAAGTATAGGCCACGACCGGCAGCGAGGTGGTCACGATGTCTTCGTTCTGGCCCGCATAGGTGCCCGCGGGGATCGTCAGCATGGTGCGCTTGGTTGCCGCGATTTGGTCGGCCGTCAGCGACAGAACCGTGACCGGGGTCGAGGCGGCAGCCTCGATCACATTGGGCGCGGGCCAGGACCCGGCGGTCACGAAACCGTCGATCTGTCCGTTCTTGAGCGCGGCCACCGCGTTTGACAGTTCCGCATCGGCAATCGTTACCTTGTCGGTCAGACCGAAAAGATCGATGTATTTCTCGCCTTCAGTGGCACCGAATGATCCTTTGCCCAGCAGAATGGTCTTGCCATCAAGCCCGGTGATGTCCGTCACGCCACTGTCAGCCGACATCACGAAATGCATCGTCAGCGACGGAATCGGGAAAAGCGCGCGGATCTCGTCGAACTTTGGATCGCCCTTGCCTTCGAACATCGCCGTCCCGGCCTGTGCCAGTCCGACCAGTGACGGCGGGGTGGTGAACACATAGTCTGCACCGCGCACACGCGCTTCCATCACGTTCTGGACCGATCCCTGGCTTTCCTCAATCGTGACGATCACGGTCCCGTTGGTGCCAGCCTTCATTGCTTCGGCCAATTCGACGCCCATCTGATAGTAGGACGATCCGGCCTTGGCCGATTTGTAGGTGATCCGCGTTTCAGCAGAGGCCATCCCGGCGCATAGCCCTGTGACGGCCAGGGCCGCGGTAATCATGTTGAATAATCTCATGGCTTCTTTCCTCCTCTCAAGGCTCTTCAGAATTCGTTATATGGATTGCATGGCCCCCTGCGAACGCAAATGTGCATCTGTCAGGAAAAAACAGGCTCCCAGCCCCGTTCAAGCCAGGCAAAGAGTAGGTGTCAGACCAATCGCATATGGATTTCGGGTGCGCTCGGGGTTGAACATGCGATCAACAAAGTGTGGGTCACGTCCGTCAAGATGGTGTAAATTCCCAGATGGCCTGAGGTCATGATCAGGCGGCTTTCGTGGTTGTGCTGAGAATGGGGTCGATCTCGTCCTTGGAGTGATCCTGCGCACAAACCTTCTGATGGAGCCTGCAACAACGCCCGTCCAACTCCCCGATTTCGAAATTCAGGCTTGCAGGGCAGGCCGAACGCCTTTATTGCTCGGATCCAAGCGATGAGGTTGATTGTGCTTGACATGGTCAAACAGTGTTCGCCAAGGCGCTTGACGGCTGTCCTGTCGCGGTAGCTTGAGAGAAAGCTTCATCGGATGACCACCCGACGCAACCAGCTCCGCCAGGACGGGCATTGCCGCATCCTGAGCCTTCTACACGACAACCCTGAGATGTCGCAGCGCGATCTGGCCCGCGCGGTGGGCGTGAGCAACGGCGGCATCCATCACGTGTTGAGCGTTTTACTGGACAAAGGGTTGATCAAGCTGGGGAGTTTTACCGTGTCCGAGGGCGGGCGGCGTTGTGCCAATGTGCTCACCCGCAAGGGCATCGCGGACAAGGCGGCGCAGTTCCTCGCGCGCAAGATGGCGGAATATGAGGCCACGAGGGCCGAGGTGGAGAGACTGCTGGACGGCTTGGCGACAACGATGTTGCCGATCTCCGTGCGCGGCTTGAAGAATGACGCGTCGGGCATGACACCTCTACAGCCACACCGCGTCCGCAAAGCCGCTTTCCCTGTGACTGGGCTTGACGCCTTTGCAGGGGGCAGGCGTTGAGGCGCGCCTTCATCACCGGAACCGCCGGCTTCATCGGCTTTCACCTTGCACAGCTTTTGCTGCGCAAGGGGTGGCAGGTGCATGGCTATGACGGGATGACGGATTACTACGATGTCCGTCTCAAGCAGCAGCGCCACACCATGCTTCGCCAGAACGAAGGCTTCAGCGCGACCGAGGCGATGCTGGAAGACGCAGCGACGCTCGGCCGCGCGGTCTGTGCCTTTGAGCCGGAGGTCATCGTGCACCTCGCCGCGCAGGCCGGGGTGCGCTACAGCCTGGAAAACCCGCGCGCCTACATCGAGTCCAATATCGTCGGCACATTCAACGTGATGGAGGCGGCGCGCGCGGCGCAGGTGCGCCACCTGCTGATGGCCTCGACCTCGTCGGCCTATGGTGCCAACGAGGACATGCCGTTCGACGAGCGCCAGAAGGCGGACACCCAACTGACCATCTACGCGGCCACCAAGAAGGCCAATGAATCGTTGGGGCATGCCTGGGCCCATATCCACAGTCTACCGGTCACGATGTTCCGCTTTTTCACTGTCTATGGGCCCTGGGGGCGGCCCGATATGGCCTATTTCAAGTTCACACGCGCGATCCTCGCCGGGGAACCGATCGACATCTACAATAACGGAGAGATGTGGCGCGATTTCACCTATGTGGGCGATCTGGTGCGCGGCATCCATCTGCTTATCGACGCGGTGCCGGGCGGGTTGGAATCCGCCGTCGAAGGTGACAGCCTGAGCCCCGCAGCCCCCTTCCGGGTGGTCAATATCGGCAATTCCGACAAGGTGCGGCTCCTGGATTTCATCGACGCGATCGAGGCCGAGCTGGGGCAAAAGGCGATCCGCAACATGATGCCGATGCAAACCGGCGACATGGCGGCGACATGGGCGGATGCGACGTTATTGAAAACCCTCACGGGCTACCGCCCCAAGACCTCCATTCGCGAAGGCGTCGCACAATTCGTGAAATGGTATCTCAGTTATTATGGAGTTCAAAATGCTGAACAATAATTCCCCCCAATTATCCACCAAACGAAGCCGGGGCCAAACGCGCTGACCGCATGTGATATCCTGTAAAGGACCGCAATGCAGGACGAAGCGGTCTTTGCTACGCTAAACGAGTAGCCGTGTAGTAAATTACACGGGCAGGAACCTTGATACCGTCCCCGGTGGAAAAAGCGCCATAACCGTCGATCATGCTTGCCCCGATGGTTTCCAGTATGACGTTTTCGGCGTCTGGGTTGCCAAACTTGGAAACGGCCCCTCGAAATGGACCTATTGCGAGCATCATCGCGGTAATGTCCGCCGCAGCACCAATTGGCGTTAGGTGGGTATCGACTTCTTCCGCTGACACCTTTTGAAATCCGATTTCAGACAATAGGTTCGTCACCATTTCAACGTTGGCGAAAGCCATCGGTCCAGGAGCCGACGGGTCGGGCTTGGGCATCTCCGGCAGTGCCTCAGCTAAAGCCCGTCCAGGAACCGAGAACCAAGGATTGTGCTGCGGACCTGCCCAAGTGACAAACACCATTCGACCACCTGCCGAAAGGGCTTTGCCAATGTTTGCGAAGGCTGATTTCGGTTCATCAAAAAACATGGTTCCAAAAAGAGATACGACAGCGTCGCAGTTGGCGCCGGAAAAGTTATAGTGCTGAGCGTCACCCTGAACCGGCTCCACATGAACATGGTCGCGAGCACGTTCAATGACACGAGAAACAAAGGCCTCGGCAATATCAAATGCGATCACGCTTCCATCGGGACCAACTTGATCGGCGGCATCGAGTGAAAGAGCGCCGGAGCCGCAACCAAGATCGAGAACCCTCTCGCCAACCTTAAGTGCTGCCCGGTCAAGCAATCCGTCTTTTATGGGGCTATGCGCCTTTTCGATGCGCTCTTCGTGGTCGATCCACGGATGCGCAAGAGCGTTCCAGTCCATCTTTGCTACTCCCCATGCATCTCACTTAAGTTATGTTGCTGGATATCTTGCCATAAAGCAATCGTTGCGTCTTGGTCCGCTCTGGGCTCGAAGCTGCCGTTGAGGCTCCGCCGACCTTATGGCCAGGTCAGGCCCCATTCAGGAGTGCGGCGCATTTGCCAGAGGCGGTTCCGGAAATCTGAACAGCCGGGATAAGTGGATAGTCGTTCTCCACTCGGAGCATCAGGCCTGTGTCCCGCATCAGAGCCAATTCCGAATAAATAAAGTTCGGAATTGGCTCTGCCCCTGATGTCTGGGGAAAATTCAAACGGCGGTTTGGGGGAGATTACGTCCGGCGGTTACACAGATGGAATGGCTGGTCGCCCTTGTTCGTCGGTTCACGCAGGACGCCGGGCGCCAGCAGAAACTCCAGTTCGCCACCTGATACCAACGGCCCTATGAGTTGACCGCTTTGGCATATTCTCGGTCACTGATAGAACGGACGCGTTGCTGATCGTTTGCGAAGAAGTTCCACGCGTC
>PHEQ01000039.1 GCA_002842985.1 Alphaproteobacteria bacterium HGW-Alphaproteobacteria-1 | reverse complement strand
GGGGCGTGCCAGGCCATCTCCTTGTCCAGCCAGATCAGCAGCGACCCGCGCTTCCGAAGCGCAGAGTTGTAGGTGAACCAGTTGGTGGTGCGATAGCGGTCGGGCTTGGGCTTGCTCATGCCACCCGTCTAACCGCATGGATTCGTGATGTGAATCCTTCACGGCAAGAATTCTGCAACAACGCCACTTCAACCACGAACCACACGGAGACCCCGATGACCAAGACCACCATGGATCTAGACCCCATGATCGCGGTGTGAACTGACTGGGCCGGTGCCCTCTCCCGCGGCATTCTCCGTTCGAGGGTTGCGCCGGATGGGCCGGTGCCGAGCCTCAGGAATGGGGGAGAGACCACATGCAGGATAGCACGTCCATCGGACTCGATGTCCACAAAGCGACGATTTCCGTCGCGGTTACACAAGGGGAACGTGGCGGTGAGGTCCGCCACTGGGGGACGGTTCCGCACCGCCGGATCATGTTCGGAAGCTGGTGGAAAAGCTGGACGCAGGCGGAGGTCGATTGCATTTCTGCTACGGAGTTACGCTACGTTAAGCCATAAGGGATATTAAGGTGCGCTTTCCGGTTTATACATTTTTCTTTTAAATTACGGAAATCGCGTAACTATCTGGATACTTTGCTTTCATGACGGCACGTCAAACTGGACATTGAAGCTCTGGTAGGCTGCGACGGTAGCCCCCTCCCGCAACCAAAATTCCAAGCAATATCAAATAGATGGAACCCGACTTAAACTGTCGGGCTTTCGCTTGCCCGGTTTACATCAACGCCACATCAACGTTTGACGAGTCGCGGTGAAAATGTGGTGGATAATCAACCATCTACCATAAATCCCAATTTTGCGGTCATCGACCATTTGAGTCTGGTCCGGCCGAAATCCTTGTGGCAGCATCGCGCCATGATCGAGTTCCGCACCCTTCCCGATGACCATCCCGACTTTGCGCATTCGCCCCTGTTGCGCGCGGCGCTGCTGACACTGCGCTACGCGCTGGACCACGGCGCCATCGGCTTGACCAAGACGAAAGCCTTCAAGCGCGTCTTCGTCCATTGGGCGGTCGAGAACTTCGACTGGCCCGGGAGAAGTGCTGAAGAAATGTTCCGGTACAACAAGGTCATCAATGAATACGAATTCCCCCCGCTCGAGGTGCTGCACTATCTTTTGATTACCCTGCGCTTGGGGCGCCACTTCAAGGGCGAATTCCGGCTGACAAAGCGTGGCGCAGAGCATGCGCAAACTCCGGGGCGGCTGTTTGCTGAACTCATCCCCTTCTTCTTATTCCAAATCGACCATGCGTCCTATGCGCGTTTTGACGAGCGCCCCTTCGGCAAATGGGATGTCTGGATGAACGTCACCAACGTCGAGGCAGATCACGGCACCACCGAGCGGGCGCTGTTCGCGGCATTCTATGGAAAGGAACACGACTGGGACAACGCTGGATGGCGCGAAATGGCGGCGTTCTCCTCCTGCGTGCTGCGCCCTCTGGAATGGTCCGGACTGCTGGTTCAGACCCGAGAAGAGCGCGAGGGCAAGCACATCCACCACGTGTTCAAGACACCGCTTTGGCGCAGTGTGCTCAAACTGGACACCGATGACATGTTGCAGCCGGTGGCAGTTCAGTAGGAGAGTATGCGTCGGGGGCCCCCACCCCTGGATGCGTTGAATGCGCCATTCTTGCACGCAGAATTGACCCATGCTGCGGTCGAGGCATCGGGCGGTTCTCGCGGGGCAGGCGACCGGTCAGATATTCACCTGCAAGCCCCGGGCCTGATCGCGCAAGACGGCATAATCGCTGGGCATCCGCAGCACCATCGCCCCCTTCGGCAGAGCTTCGGTAATCGCCCCAATACAGGTCAACGCCAACTGCGTTGCCGGTTCCAGTCTGTCAGGCCGTCACTGCGGCGAACCCAGTCAAAGAGGAATCGTTCGCAATCCTGCCTCAGTTTCTTGTCCGCGAGCCGAAGATCGACACTGACCACATGGAATTCAAACCCGATGGCTCCAGTCGCCTTTGCTGCCTGGGCGATCGGCAGGGTGCGGCGCAACTGGGCCTGGGGCGCAGTCCCATCCCGCATGCTGTTGAACCACCGAATGTCATGGCGGATTTTCCCGCGGATGCTGACTCCGGTCTCACCGATCCGGACGCCCATAAGAGGTTTGTAGACCTCGGCGTAGATGCCGGGCCGTGCTGGCAAGTCCTCGACCTGCAACCCCCCGTTTTGCCAATTGAGGGCTAGTTTGATGTCGCGATAGATAATGAAAGGCTGTGCTGTCATGGTATGGACCTCAGGATATGGAAGTTGGGATGGGGAACAAAATTCTCGGGCAGCCGGTAGAGCGCAGGCGCGGGTTTGCCGGTTGCGTTACGAAGTTGCGGAGGACGACGTGGCTAGGCTTGTCGCCCGCCACCGGCTATGCAGGTCCAGGTCGGCCTTGATTACCCGTGCCCGATAGTCCCCATCCAGGAGGGACAGAGATCGGCTATAATCCGTGATCCACTTCGAGAACTCATCAAAAAGAACATCCCGTCTTAACGCAACTTCGAGATCGCGTGCCAAGGACGGTCCGCGCATCCAGGTTGCCAGTTCGGGATCATACCAGGCTGAGTATTCAGAAAGAATTGGTTCCGGCTCGACCGTTGCACCGGCAAAATCGGGTACATCCAGCAGCCAGTGTTGAATCGCCGCGGGACTGACAGGTGTCAGGTGGGCGACAGGAATGCCTTCATGCGGTGGCATTTCATCGTCGGTGTTCCGACGGTCTTTGCGGTGACGGTAGAGGTCTTTATAGGCCTGCGGATCCTCGACCCTTTTTGTCGTCGCTTCGTCGAAGGCGACGCGCTTGGTGCCGTCGAGGAAGATAGTTGCACGATCCCTATAGCCGGGCACGAGTTCAAAGAGGTCGTCTTCATGATGGCTGACGTCGAAAATCCCGTTGTGATCAAGGCTTCCCTCGACGGATTCAAGATATACCGTCAAATTGGTGGTCCGCAGGAAGCAAGGTATCACCCCTCCACCGGGTGCAGGCACGATGGCGAGGTGGAGCCGCCAAGATGCGGTTGCGGATCCGCGCGCATGTATGGTGGCGGTGCCTGAGCTGACACTCTCTGAATCGTCCCGAAGATCGAAGCCAGCGTTATTCACATGTCCGAACGGAACGCGGGCGAGGCATACAGACGGGAACGGCGGAAGGGAGTCAACCAGCCAAAAGCCGTCAAGCGCCGTTTGCCGCGTAAACCTGTCGCCGCCGTCCCACAGAAGCAGCGCGATTGGTCCCTGATCCGGGTTCCAACCGGCCTGCAGTCGCTCGGCGGCATCGAACAATCTGGCCAGGTCATGGCGTTCGGCAACATGGGCCGCAAATTCGCGCAGCAGGTCAGCAAGGCCCAGGCGCGGGTCAAGTGCCTCATTTGCCACCAGTCCTCCTCGTTGGGCCAACCTGTCGGACAGTCCGGTCTGCTGCATGAAGGAAATCATGGCATCATCAGGATCGGTCCCCGCAATCTTTGCCAGCGCCGCGGTAAGCTTGAGGTATCCGCTCGTCTTCTTCTGAGGTTCGGCGCGCGTTTTATAATGGTCGGTGAGGCTCTTCGTCACATGGGTTTCGGTCTTGCGAAGCATCCAGCGGTGAATTTTGAATTCGTTGGCCCGTCCGAGTTCTGCCTCAAGACGCTCCTTGATTTCCGTCATCGAATATGGACCGCGCGGCTTCAGGAGTTCCTGATAGGATGACCGTATAAACAGCGCCGCCTTCAGGCGCGTTTCACCTTCAAGATGTTTGAGTGCCTCGCCCTTTATGAGCCTTGCGATTTGATTCAGGTCGCGCTGCCGCCTCGCTGCCGCTGCGATTTTGTGCTTCGCGCGCATGTCGTTTTCGTCTGTCATCTGTTCAGTTCCTTCCCCGGTAGCGGCGACCGTTACGGCCTAGCTGCATAGGTATGATCGTGACAAGCGTGCCGTCGTGGCTGATGATGGCTGCAAAGCTGCACAGGCGATCATCGAGATTTTGGGTCTCTGCCGTCTTGCGTGAAACCCTGAGCGCCGTGGACCCGGACCCGACATGGGTTTCCTTGTCCGCGTGCTCCAGAAACTCCGCCAACCGCCGCCGCGTCACACCACGCTGTCCCATCCGGCGCTGCGCATGTCGGCTGATGTTGAGTGTATTGGCATGTTCCATGGTCTTGGCCCTCTTTGCTGACTTTCCAACAACACTGGCATGAGGGTGCCATACTGTCATTCCCAATATTGGGAATTTATATGACAAAAAACAGTAACAAAAAACGGCAATAAATCGACAAGCTTCCACAAAGCCTTCTGGCGGGAATGAACAAGATGTCGGCGAGGATCAGTCATTCCTCCGCCACGCTTAGCGAGGTTTGCCTTCGCGTTCAGGCAGTGGCGTGGGGGTGGTTCTGTCTTTTTTTCTAGCTTTCAGCACACGCCCGCGCCTGATCGCGCAGGACGGCGTAGTCGCCCAGCATGGTGACAATCATCGCCCCTTCGGGCAGCGCCCCGACTTCCGTCGCCGCCCGCGCCTGCTCGGTTCGGCTGTAGTCCACCACCGGCGGGCAAACCCCGAGCGGCACATCAGAACCTGCCGTCGCGCAGGCGCTCAGCGAGAGCATCGCGATCAGCGGGACGACGGCTGGCCGCAAGCAGCATCTGACGTTGGATTGCATGTGTTTTCTCCGATGTTGAAAGGCGCTCTGCCAGCCGCCCGGCGCGTTCCCCGGCGCGGCGGAGGTTCAGGAGGAATAGGGTGATGGTGAGAGTGGCCAGAGCCAGGCCCAGCGCCTTGCGCGCCGGGCCGCTGGCGAGGAGGGCGGTCCAGCCGATCATCGCTGCCCCCGCTTCCAGTCATCGATCCGCGCATGGATGGTGACGGCGATGCCGAGAAGGGCCAGGGCGATGAAGAGCCAGCGCAGGGTGTCGAGGTAAGGCACCATCGGCAGGATTGCGGATTGGGTTTCCGCGAGCACCTCTTGCGCCACCTCAATCCCTGCCGCGCCGACCGTGGCCACCCCGGCCGCACCGCTGCCTTTCAGGGTGCGGCTGTCGGCCAGCACCTCGCGGGCGGGGGCCACCTCTGCCACGAACGGCGTGGCGCGGGGCGGGAAGGGGTCACCCCAGCTGCGCGCGGGGCCGAGGTCGATATGCATGAAGCCCGAGCGGGGGTAATATCCGAAGCCGAGGAACCCCACCGCCCGTGCTGCCGCCTCGAAGGCGACGGGATCATGGTTCGACATGGCGATGTCAAACGCCGCTCCGTCCATGTGTTTGGAGCGCGGCGCGCCGCCCACGGCCTTGTTATGGGCCGGACTGCGATAGGCGGAGCGGACAATCAGCGGCTTGCCGAGGCGGTTGCGCAGGGATTGCAGCTTGTCCAGCGCCTCGGTGTTGATCCGGATCGCGCCCTCCCTGCGCGATGCGATCTCTGCGGGCGAGAAGCTGGGCCAGCGCCAGGCGCTTTCAGGCACGTCGCGGAAATGGGCATAGGTGGTGGTCGGCATGATGGTCTCCAGATATGAAAAACCCGCCTCTGGGGCGGGCCGTGTGGCAGATTCAGGGTGGTTTTGGTCAGTCGGTGCGGCCGCGCTGGAAGGCCTCAAACATCAGATCCCGCATGGCGCGGATGTCGGTCTCGATCCGTTCCAGCCGGTCGGCGTCACCCTTGCGATCCTCGGCGCGCTGGCGGTCGACGCGGTCGCGCTCGGCGGCCAGTTCGCGGTCCAGCCGGAGCAGCATCGCGTCATTGGTGAAGGCGCGGCGCGTGACGGCGGCCAGGAGCGCGATGAAGCCGCCGATCAGCGCGGTGATGGCGGC
The DNA here is from genome assembly GCA_002842985.1 of Alphaproteobacteria bacterium HGW-Alphaproteobacteria-1. Classification (GTDB taxonomy): domain Bacteria; phylum Pseudomonadota; class Alphaproteobacteria; order Rhodobacterales; family Rhodobacteraceae; genus Roseovarius. Next base: position 16,662 of record PHEQ01000039.1, on the reverse strand, counting down.
GGTCAGGCCGCCTTCGCGCAAGGCCGCGCCGACCTCCTGCAACAGGGGCGTTCGTTCGCTCATGTTGATTTTCCTTGATAATTTACGTTGCGACAGCGTTTTTCCTCGCGCGGATCATCCGACCTTGCAGCCCCAGAACGAGGTGTGATCGGCGGCGAAAAACCCGTCCGCGACCCGGAAAAAGCCCTGCAACTCGACGGTATCGCCGACGGTCAGCGGCACCATGGTCTGCAGCCAGAGGGCTGTGGCGAGGGAGACGTGGCCACCGCTGATCTCGCCGAAGGAGCCACGGATCTCGGTCGCGCCATTCAGCACGAGCCGCCCGCGCATCCGGGCTGCGGTGCTGGCATTGACCTTGTAGAGCAGCGTCGCGCCAAAGAGGTAAGTGCCGGAGACGGGCGCGGTAAAAAGGTTTGTGGCGGCGTCGAACACGCTCTGATCGTTGCTGTCGGTCATGTTGAGGCCGATCTTCGTCCAGGCATCGACACTGACGTAATTGTCGAAGTTGGTCCAGGCCTTGAAGCGGGGCAGCTGCGGCTGATCGACGATGCCGGTGGCGTTGTCGATGCTCAGCCCGTCGAAGAAGGTGCTGCCATCGGGCGAGACGGCGAGGCGGAGCCTGTCCGACCCGAAGAGACCGATCAGCGCCTTGGTCACGAACCCGGTCTGCAACGTCAGCCCGAGATCATCGCCCGCAGCTTCCTTGTTCATCGTGTAGAACAGATCGCCGGTGCCACCTTCAGCCAGGGTCTTCGCCGTCCAGAGCGCGGCGTTCAGTTTGGCCGCAAACGGGTTGGCGGCATCGGCGGTGGTGCCCACGCCCAGCAGCGCGAGGTTCTGCAGTGCGCTCGGCGTGGTTCCAACCCAGCCCGCACCTTCGAAGACCAGCAGAAGATCTTCATCTTCGACCCAAGCCCGCCAGCCGGTCCGGGGTGGCAGGCGCATCCAGGCCCCGTCAGTCCAGAGGGCCACGTTCAGATCCCACCCGGCCCAGTCGCCGGTGGCACCTGAGCCCACGATATAGCGATCCCCATCGACCGGGCTTGTCGGGGGCGCTGCCAGATCACGGTCGATGACCGAGAGCTGCACCAGCCCGTCGAGCAGGCGCAGCGCCTCGTTGTGGGTCACATGCTTCTGGGCCTGTGCGGCCAGGATGTAGGGCAGCAGCAGATTGGTCGTGGCGTCGGACATGAGAGGCCTTTCAGAAGGTGAGCGTGATGGTTTTGGCCGCCCCGCGCCCGAAGAGCGTGGAGAGCTGGAAGATGCGGATATCAAGGGTCTGGCCGTGCCCGAGCGGCGCGCCCCAATCGGCGCTCTGCTGGGCGGCGGTGTAGAGGACGCTGGTGGTTGATGTGATGAGCGTTCGCTTCACGGCACCGCCCTCGAGGATTTCGACCTCATAGGCCTCAGTCTCTTCAGCCAGAGGCACATCCCCCGCGCCCCAGGTATCGGCGGCCAGCGACCGCGACCGCCGCACCCAGCGGATCGTCAGATCGCCGGGGCTGCGGGCAAAGCGCCAGGGCTGCGCGACATGGGCGACGGAGAAGGGGCGCAACCCGGCACCTCCGGGCGTGAAACTCACCGCAGCGTAGGTCTCGTCGCTGACGGGCTTTGAGGCCGGGCCGATGCGCCAGTTCCATGGCAGGCCGAGATCGGCTTCGGAAATCGGCAAGGGGGCCACGGTCGTATCCAGCACCACGACGCGCGCGCCGCTGGCCACGATCCCGGCGACAGCGTTCTCGGTACCCCGCTGACCGCGCAAGAGCCGGGTCAGGCGATACCGCCCCGATGCGATCAGTTCGGCATTCCCTGCCTGGACGATCTCCCACGAGCCGGGACCGGTCTCGACGGCCAGCGCGTTGGCCCCGCCAAAGAGGGTGATATCCGTGACGCTTTCCAGCGTGCCGGAATAGAGATCGACCAGCAGCGCATTGCCAAGATCGAAGCGCGACACCGGCCCCGCATGGAAATCCGCCGCCAGCACGCCCATGCGTGCCCGGGTGCCAAATGTGGTCAGCAGCGCAAACCCGTCCGCCGATGCACTGCGAAACACCGCCATCTCGCCCGGCCATGGTTTGGCATGGGCGGCAATCAGAGGCCGGTGCGCAGGCTGGTCTTCGCGCAGTTGTGGCAGGTCCATGAGTATGATCTCAGGCGCGCCGAAGACCGTTGGTGTTGTGAGCGAGGTCGGGCGTCGCTCTCCGGGTGGCAGGTCATAGACCGCCCGATCCTGGCGCACGGCGTCAATGCTGCGCGCCTCAGAGTCGGCGATGGACACAAGGCGCATCTCGGTAAGGCGGCCATCGTGGCTCAAGAGGATCACGTCCGCCGGATCCAGCGCCAGTTGGGAGGGCGGCAGGCGGAACGCTGCAGTTTCCCGCCCCACCCATGCCTCCATCAGCGCGCGGCGGCAGCGGCGCTCGGCCTCTTCGGGCGGCACCGCGATCGGGAACGCCTCGGAGGCGATGCGGGTGCTGTCCACCGTGATCCGCCGCGCTTCGACCTGAGCCGCGTCATAATCCTCGTCGGCGCGGGCGATCTGCCACTTCAGGGCTTGGGGCAGCTCAGACTCCTGCGCGCGGGTGAGTTCCATCACATCGCCCGATGCGGAGGCCGGGGCCACCATGCTGTCGGGGGTGAGCGTGGTGCTGGCGATCCGGCCCCGCATCAGGAACTTGATGCGGCCCTCGCTTTCGACCGCATCGAACCCGAAATGTCGTGCCAGGGTGCCGATCGAGGCGCGCGGGGCCTCCAGCGCGGTGATGACATAGCCCTCGACCGCACCCCAGAGGCCAGAGACGTCGATCTGTGCCTCGGGCAGCCCGGCGCGCAGGCAGAGGTGGCGCACCAATGCCGCCAGCGACACGGCCCCGAGCCGCCCGGTGAGCCAGTGGCCCAGCCGCCAGTTCGGGCCATCGCTCCAGACATCTGTGAGTTCGGGAAAGAACGGATAGGGGCGGGCATCCCAGGTCCAGGCGGCGCAGTCGGGCAGATGCACCATCGGCGCGCCTGAGAGCGCGGATACCGGGTTGTTCGCCTCGGCACCCCAGAACAGAAAACTTGCCTCGAGATACGCCCGCTGGATCGCATCATCCCGCCAGCCGCGGGAAAAGTACGGCACCCGGCTTTCCGAGGATTTCGGGTCGACGAACACGTTGGGCTGGTTGGTGCCGCGATCAATCGCCGGGCAGCCCAGTTCAGTGAACCAGACGGGCTTGGATTGCGGCACCCATGCGGTTGGCGTGTCGCTCTCTACACCGCCCGGACGGTTGAAATGCGCATTTTGCCACCAGGCGCGCAGATCCTTGAAGCGGAACACCCATGGTTTGTCCTCGCCGCCATCGGTAATGGGTGTCCGGATCTGCGCCGCGCGATCAGCCGCGTTGCCGTAGAACCAGTCGAACCCCTCGCCACCGGTGATGTTCCCCTGCAGGTATGCCCGGTCGTAGATGGCGGGCCAGCCCTCGGCCGCATCGGCATGCTCAAACCCGTCGCGCCAGTCCGAGAGCGGCATGTAGTTGTCGATGCCGATGAAGTGGATATTGGCGTCCGCCCAGAGCGGATCGAGGTGGAAAAACACATCCCCCGATCCATCGGTGGGCTGATGCCCGAAGTATTCCGACCAGTCGGCGGCATAGCTGATCGCGGTGCCCGCGCCCAGAATGGCGCGCACATCGCCCGCCAGGTCTCGGTAGGCCTGCACGGCGGGATAGGTGGACGGGCCAGAGCGGATCGTGGTCAGGCCGGGCATTTCCGAGCCGATCAGGAAGGCATCAACGCCGCCCGCAGCTACACAGAGATGGGCGTAGTGCAGCACCATGCGGCGATAGCCCCAGTCGTCCACGGGTCCGGCCCAGCGGACAACATCCCCTGACAGGTTGAAACTGGCCGGTGTTGCCGCCCCGAAGAAGGCCGCGACCTGTGCTGCGGCGGCGCTGGTCTTATCCACCGATCCAGCAAACCCCGCCGCAGGCGAGGAGGTGATCCGGCCGCGCCAGGGGAACGCTGGCTGGCCCGTCACCGCTTCATCATCCGAATAGGGGTCTGGCAGGCTGTTGTCGGGCGGCACATCCATCAGCAGGAAGGGATAAAAGGTCACCCGCAGCCCGCGCGCCCGGATCTCCCGGATTGCCTGAACCACCGCGAAATCCGCCGGTGTGCCGCCAAAGACCGGGCGGTCGTCGCTGTCCCGGCTGACCAGCAGGGCCCCTGCGCGCGCCACCCCATTCACCGACCAGCTAACCGGCGTGGTGATCTTGACGGGCAGTTCCACACCGGGGCGGATCCTGCAGTGCCCGGCCCGAATGTCATCGCCGAACCAGGCCACCACGAGGCTGACGCTCTCGATGCCCGGAACCGAGGCTTGCAGCCGGTCGAGCGCCACGGTGATATCGGCGGTCTCTGGCAGAGCATTGAGATTTTCGGCGCGGGTGGCCCCGCCCGGGCCAAAGAGCCGCCGGACAGGCTGGGTGGCATAGATGACCTCGCCCGTGGCCGGGATCATCGTCACGGCCTTCACCAGCCCTTCGGCGGTGTCGGGATCGGCCAGCGGGCGAAACACCTCGAAGGAGAGTTGCGGCAGGCGGTTGCCAAAGGCGGAGAGCGCCAGCTCCTCGAACACCACATAGGCGGTGCCGCGATAGGCAGGGGTATTTGCCGCCCCCATTCTGGCCGAAATAAACGGATCGGGGTCCTGCGCCTCATCGCCGGGATACCAGCGCCAGGTGACGCCCGAGAGATCCATCGGTTTGCCATCGGCCCAGATGCGCCCGATGCCGGTGATCGGACCTTCGGACAAGGCGACAGCAAACGAGGCAAAGTAGAGAAACTCGGTGGTGGTAACCTTTGGCCCGCCGCCCTTGCCGCCACCCTGACGGCTGGTCTTTGTCTCCTCGCGGAAATCCGTGGCCCAGATGATGTTGCCGCCGATGCGCATCCGGCCAAAGAGGCGCGGGATCACCGCCCCTTCGGTCGAGGAGGTGATGCGCAGACTGTCGAGGCGCTGCCCTTCGATGCGTTGCGCGGGAGCCAGCGACGAGACAATCCAGGTGTCGACCACCGACCCGATGGAGGAGCCGACAAAGCCGCCGATGGTGGCGGCGCTCACGCCGAGGATGGTCCCGCCGATGCTGCCGCCAATGGCGGTGCCGACGGCGCCGAGAACAAGCGTTGCCATGGGGGAGGTCTCAGGGTTTGGGGAAGAGGAAGGCAAAGGCGATACGCCGCCGCCAGCTCGGGGTGAGCCCTTGCTCGATCACGCCAAGGTGCTCATAGGCGTGGATGAAGCTTTGGGGTCCAGTCAGGATCCCGACATGTTTGGCGATGGCGCGCGGGGTCATGCGGAAGAGCATCAGCGCGCCGGGCGTGGCCTCGTCAGGGGTGATTTCCGGCATCATGCGGCGCGCCCCCTCCGCCAGAATCTCGCGGGGCCCGGTCTCGCCCCAGTCCCGGCTGTAGGGCGGGATCGGGAAGGGCTCATCCCCCACCACTTCGCGCCAGACGCCGCGCGCGAGGCCGAGGCAATCGCAGCCGACCCCGCAGAGGCTGGCCTGATCGTGATAGGGCGTGCCGAGCCAGCGGCGGGCGGCGGCGATGACAAGGGCGGGATCGGCGGTCATCACAGGACTTCTCCCTCATGGCTGCCATCTTGCGACGCATATCTGAGGACCGCGTCTTGCCCCGGGATATGCGGGAAGCCCCGGAAATTGACCGTGTTGGCGAACTTGCCCGTGCAGGTGGCGATGCGCTTGTCGCAGCCTGCGCGCGCGACAAAGCTGTCGCCCTCGGCGATGGCGCGCACCGGCGCTTCCAGCAGGGTCAGCGTCACGATGGTATCGGACAGGCCATGTTCCAGCACCTCGGTAACGCGCCCGGCATTGGCCCCGCTGGTCCAGGTCAGGGTGCCAAAGGCGAACCACCTTGCCTCGAACCCGGCCAGCCCTGAGGCCCGGAACGCCCGGTCGCGCAAGATATCGGTGACCACGCCGCTGCCCTTGTAGACGGGGTTTTCCAGATCGACGCCGCAGCGCGCATCACCAAGTTCCGCATCGCACCCCGCCTGAAACGTCCGCCCGACGGTCTGGCCCAGCACATGCGCGAGGCTGCGCACCTCAGCGACAAAGGCCATCCGCCCGCGCCGGATCTGGCCCACCGCACCGCGGCGCAAGAGCACGCGCTGGCTGGCGTCGGACCAGTTCACCCGCCACAGTTCGACCTGCGCATTGTCCCAGCGGCCGTCAAGAATGTCGGTTTCCATGATCCGGTCGGAGGTCAAGACGCCCTCCGCGTCCTGCGCATCGACGGCAAGATCGGAGCCTGCTCTGATTTCCGAAGCGGCCAACCCGCTCTCAGGTTCAAACTCGGTGCCATCGAATGCCAGCGCGCGATCATGATCGGTGAAGCCCAGCGCCACACCATCGGCACGGCTGATCCGCCAGCACCAGGCGAGCGTGGTGGTGCCATCGTCGAGATGGGCCTGCAGGCCGGGGGAGAGGGTCTTCATGTCTTGCGTCCGTTTCGTGGTTGAAATGTAAAGCTCATGTCTTTACATGTAGGATCAGTTCATCGCAGGAGAGTGTGAAATGGTCGCCGTGACACCCAACGAGGACGCCCAGCGGCGTTCGCTGATCAATCTTCGCGTCACCCCGCGTGACCGCGATCTGATCGACCGTGCCGCGGCGACCCTCGGCAAGAACCGTTCTGAATTCATGATGGAAGCCAGTCGGCAAGCCGCCGAAGACGCCCTGATGGATCGCACGGCGTTCCGGCTGGATGCCGCGCAGTTCGGGGCCTTCATGGCGCAGCTCGACGCGCCGCCCGCCCCGAATGAGCGCCTGCGCAAGTTGCTGACCACCCCCGCGCCATGGGACAAGTGACACCGGGGGACGGGCCCTTGCGCGCGCCGGAACCCCTGACCGGCGATCATCTGACCGATGACTTCGCGTCCGGTGCGCCGACGCTGGATGCCTGGCTCAAACGCAAGGCCCGCGCCAATCAGGCCTCGGGGGCGTCGCGCACCTATGTGCTGTGCCGGGGCAAGCGGGTTGTGGGCTTCTATGCGCTGGCTGCGGGATCGGTCAGCCACGATCTGGCCCCCCGCAAGCTGCGGCAGAACACGCCCGATCCCGTTCCGGTCATCGTGCTGGGTCGGTTGGCAATTGACGCCTCCGAGCAGGGCAATGGCCTCGGGCGGGCGCTCTTGCGCGACGCGGTGTTGCGCATCACGGCGGCCGCACATGAGGTTGGCATCGCCGCCATTCTGGTGCATGCGTTGAACGACCGCGCAAAGGCCTTCTATCTCGAGGCTGGTTTTGCTGAAACAGTGGCAGAGCCGATGACGCTGTTCCTGCGGATCACGGATGCCAAGGCGCTGATGGGCGCGGCGTGAACCGGATCACTGCAAAGACCGCCCCCCGGCGCAGGGTTCAATCACAGTCCTGATAGGTTGACTCCATGCACACCCGCGCCCGCCGCTGTGCGGTTGCGATGGCCTCGGGCGTCAGTAGCTCGGCAGCTTCGTTGCGAAGCTCAGCGGCTTTGGACTGGCCGTTCGCACCCGCAATATTGAACCACATATGCGCCGTTATATAATCCTGCGCCACACCCCTGCTGGTGGCATACATGAGGCCGAGAATGTATTGCGCGTCCGCATAACCCTGCTCTGCGGCCCGCCTGTACCAGGTCACCGCCGTTGCATGGTCCTGCGCCACACCCCTGCCGGCGTCATACATGACGCCGAGTCTGTACTGCGCGTCCGCATAACCCTGCTCTGCGGCCCGCCTGTACCAGGTCACCGCCATTGCATCGTCCTGCGCCACACCCCTGCCGGTGTCATACATGACGCCGAGATTGTATTGCGCGTCCGCAACGCCCTGCTCTGCGGCCCGCCTGTACCAAGTCACCGCCGTTGCATAGTCCTGCGCCACACCCACGCCGTAGTTATACATGACGCCGAGACTGAATTGCGCGTTCGCAACGCCCTGTTCTGCGGCCCGCCTGTACCAGGTCACCGCCGTTGCATCGTCCTGCGCCACACCCCTGCCGGTGTAATACATGATGCCGAGATTTGATTGCGCCGACGCATAACCCTGCTCTGCGGCCCGCCTGTACCAGGTCACCGCCATTGCATCGTCCTGCGCCACACCCACGCCGTAGTCATACATGACGCCGAGACTGAATTGCGCGTTCGCAACGCCCTGTTCTGCGGCCCGCCTGTACCAGGTCACCGCCGTTGCATGGTCCTGCGCCACACCCATGCCGTTGGCATACATGAGGCCGAGATTGAATTGCGCCGGCGCATCGCCCTGCTCTGCAAGCGGTGTCCATTCGCGCAAAGCCGTAGCGAAATCACCGGCGTTCGCAGCAGCCAAGCCTGCATCGAAATCCTGCGCCGTTGCCAGCGACGGCGACAAAGCCAGCGCCAGAACGGCGGCGCGCAACACTCTGATCATCGGCATTCCTTTCATATCACCACCCGCACGCTAGCCTTGGTCAGGAAATGAAGAAAGTTTAACGCATGCTTAGAGGTCAAAATAGGGCAGAACAATGATAACGGGGGGACATTTTCGCCCCGGCCTCGCCGCCGCCGCCATCTTGGCGCGCACCGCACGGCTTGGCCCCCTCCGCCGCAAGGCGCACGGATACTTTCTTTTCAGCGATGGATCAGAATCCTTGAATTTGCCGCCTCAATTTCTTACGTTTCTTTTATCGATACGCAGGTGGTATAATCATGTCCGAGACCGCGACCCTGTCCTCGAAATTCCAGATCTCGATCCCCAAGGCGATCCGCGCCGCGCAACATTGGGAGGCCGGGCTGACCTTTGCCTTCATCCCCAAGGGCACGGGCGTTCTTTTGGTCCCGGTCCCGAAGCGGGAGGCGCTGAAAGGTCTTGCGCGTGGCGCATCAGCGAAGGACTACCGTGACCGCGCGGACCGGGTCTGATGGTCCTTGTCGATACGTCGGCGTGGATCGAATGGCTGATCGGATCTCTCACCGGAGAGAAAGTGGCCGAACATCTGCCCGAACAGGCAGATTGGCTGGTGCCGACCATGGTGCAACTGGAACTGGCAAAATGGCTGGCGCGCGAGGTGGGCGAGGACAAGGCCGATCAGGTGATTGCCTTCACGCAGGTCTGTCAGGTCGTGGCGCTGGATACCGAGATTGCCCTTGCCGCCGCCGAGGCCTGCCGGGACCACAAGCTGGCAACAGCGGATGCCATCATGTTCGCCACCGCCCGGACAAAGGGCGCGATGCTTCTGACTTGCGACACGCATTTCGAGGGCCTGCCGGGAGTTACCTTGATCGAGAAGATCAAAAGCTGACGCCAGTCCCCGTCGATTCCGCCATCTGCTCGTTCAGTTTGCGCACCATCACGGCCTCGATCTCGGGCAGCAGTTCGGCGGCGATCAGGGGGGCGATGCCCAGCGCCTGCGCCATCGCGATGGCTGCGCCCATGTCCCAGCCCAGCACCGCGCCGGGGATCACCCGCAGCTGGCCGCCAAGGCGGCCAACCAGATCCCAGACCTGCCAGCCCTCCGGCGTCTGCGGCCGGTTCAGTCTTGCGGGGCAGTCGGGGCAGGGGCCGGAACAGGCGGCGCAATAGCGGTCGCCCCCGCCGAAGGACCACTCGGCGAGGGCGCGCAGGCGTTTTTTTCCGCGTCCAGAATGAGACCGCGCGCGACGTATCGGGTCTGGAAGGCTTCAAAGACCGGCCAGATGTCCAGCAGGGCGTCGATGCCCTCGGGCGTGACGGGCACGATATTGCCCGCGTCATCGCCCACCCCCTCCCAGTCCAGCACCGCACGCCGCGCCACGGACTTTGCCATCGCGAGTGCCAGGTCTTCCTGACTGGAACCTTCGGGCAGGGCCTCGACGGCGGCATCGGCGCGGGCCGAGACCATCAGCGCGGTGGTCAGCGGTGCGACCAGCAAACGCAGGCCGGGGGCCAAGTCCAGCCATTCGGGGTTGGCGGTCAGGTTCAGACGGATCATCCGTAGCTCTCCACATCATTGATCAGGGTTGCGGTGCACATGCGGCCAAGGGTGCTGTCGCGCGCCGCCTGCCAGTCGAATGTGGCCTGCACGCCCTGCGGCCCGGAAATCTCGATCCGGGGGCGGGGCAGGTAGACGGCATGGATGGTTAGGCGCAAGCTTTCGCCCGAGGGCAGGGCGTAGGCGAATTCGATCTCGGCCGGATCGCCGTTGATCGCTTGGCTCACCAGTGTCTGGTCGGCAAAGCGCACCTCGATGCGACCGGTCAGGGCGGCGATGCTCGGGTCGGCCCCGTCGATCTTGCCGTCAGAGCGGATGGTCTCGATCCGGTCGAGATTGTTGGCATAGCTGATCTCGGCGGAAACCACGTTGCCAAGGGCCACACCATTGCGGATGACCCCACCGTTGAAATGCCCGAAGCGTCGGAGGGGCAGATCGGCAGGCGTGCCTGCGGCGGTCGTGGAGCCAATCGCCTCACCCTGCGCCACCAGACGCGCGGTGGCGGTCAAGAGGCCTGCGCGTTGCACCTGCCAACTGAGTTGATCGAGCACGCAGCCGGAATACATCGCATAGCGCGGCACCTCGGGCATCGCCGTCTCGATCGACATCGACGGCAAGCTCCAGCCGCCCGAGCGGAACTCATGGGTCCAGGGGCCGGTGCCGGTGGTGACCGGATCACCGAACGCCGCCTTCAGCCAGAACCCGAAGCCTGCGGCATCGATCGGCAGCACCACATCGCCGTCGGCGGTCACCGCATCCTTGAGCGGGGCCAGAGGATCGCGCCCGTAGCCCAGCAACTCGCTGTTCAGAAGTGGCTGCTCCGATCCCAGCGAGGTGCTGGCGAAGGGCATTCTGGTAAAGCCGCCAACCGGCGGGGTGCCGTAAACTGTCTCAAAGCCGAGCGCCATCTGCGCCCGCGCCCCTTGTGCGCGTGCCATCATGTTCATCCTTTTTGTGGGGAAGTGAGGCCGGGATCAGCCCAGCGGATCGGCGGTGGTGTAGTGCAGAATGACGGTGATCACCGCCGCCTTCAGCGCCGCGGCCCCCTCGACAGGCAGGTCGACCGAGGCCGGGGCTTCGGGTTCAACCCAGTCGCAGAGGCCGCCAAGAGTGCGGTCGGCGGCGAGCGCTGCGCCGATGCTGGCGATCAGCGTGTCAAAGGCAGTGGCCCGGCCATTCGGGGCCTGGATGACGACCTCCAACTCGGCCCGGTGTTGGTAGTGGTAGCGCAAGGGCGACAGCGTCACCTCGGGCTCGCCCGGCTGGCCGTCGCGCAGGATGATCAGCCCGGTCGCCGGGATCCGTTCGGGCAGCACTTCATCGCGCAGGACAAGGGCGGCAAGCGGCTGAAGCCGCGCAAGGAACGCGGCGAGGACGGTTTCGCGGGTGGTGGGCATTTGTCCAACTCAGGTTTGAACGTTCAGGGACTGATTGATCGTTGTAAAATGCTTAACAATAACTGAGTTTCACCTCGAGCCAGAGGTGCGCCGAGTTTTATGAATTCAACGCTCGGGCGATGTTCGCTCTCAGTAGTCAAACAGATCGTCGAAATCGCTATAGAACCCGTACTTAGGGGCCTGTACCTGCTCAAGTCCAAACGTGAAGAAGTGTTTGCGAGCGGCACGCCAACCCCTCACAAGGCTCGGCATCCTGGTTTCTGGCTGGTCGTCTCCGCGCCATGCCGCAAGATCCAACCAAGAACCAGTGGCGAGTTCTTTATTGGATGGAGTTGGGCACTCCACTCCATATTTCGCCTTCAAAATGGAATTCCGCCTTTCCATCGCTCGACGAACCATGCTTAGAAGCCAGCCGTCGATTTCCTTTAAACGTTCGGCTTCATCAAGTAGACAATAAAAGCCCATGATGCCCTTCATTCTGGGCAATCTCTTTCCGTCATAGATAAATTTGTGAAGATCCGCTTCGGCCAAGCCTCCGTAGAGTGATCTCCGAAGTTCATAGATTAAACCAAGGAGGTCCCAATCAAACATTTGTGGTGTAACACCAGCTCTGGATTTCTTGAAACCAGTTGAAAGATACTGAAGCAAATAGAGATTTATTAAACGGGATGCGCGAACTTTTATCCGGTCAACGGTTTTTTGTGGGATGGAGAGACCCCCGGGCGACAACCGATAACCAAGATAATCGAAATGGGGATATGTCCTTAGCTCTTGTTGATGTTGCGATATAACCGCTATCCCGGGCGATTTCTTGGCGTTCAATATGAGTCCGCTCGTCCTGCAATGTGCAGCAAAGCAACGCTCAAGTTCTTGTGCGGCCGAGTAGTCGCCACAAAGAGCGACAACATCATCCGCAAAGCGGACAAATCGACCTGATGCTGCTGAAAGCTTCACATCTAAGTCGTGGTTCGCGAGATTTGCCAAAAGGAGCGATACTGATGATCCTTGTGGTGTTCCTTTGTGGCGACGGCTGAACGGACCTGTTGTGCTCTTATCATGATCCGCAAATTTGTGATGGATGAACGCTTTAAAAATGTATCGTTCATGAGGGGTCAGGCTAACTTGTGTCGCGTCATTTATCTTGCTTTCAAGGTACCAGGCTGGAATGTTGTCAAAGTATTTCTCGAAGTCGATTTGCACTGCGAATAGTTTGCCGTCGCTCTGATATTCTCTCAGCGCCAGTATTGCGTCAAAAACATCTCTGTCTGGATGGTAGGCATAGGAAGACGGTGACAAGCGCTTTGTGTTTCGATCCCTGGTTCTCCGCAGTACGACATTGGCAAGTGCAGCGTCTGGTATGGAAAAGGCCATGATCGACCTTTTGCTGCCATCAGGTTTTGGTATTTGATAGTTGATTGCGGGGTTTGGCTCATACGTACTTTCAAGGACCTTGTGCCAAATTGTCTTGGACAAGAAGTTCGCGTGGCGCGAGCAATAGACAGGATCGAAGTGTTTTGGCTTTGGTAGACTTGGCGCTGCTGAAGGAAGCCCGGCAGCGACGCCAGTTCGCTTTTCGAACTGTTGCCTATACTTCTCTTCTGATTTTGCCTCACGTTCCAGTTTTGAGAAAGCCTTGCGGCAAAGGCGCTTGATCTCTTGCTTGATAGCGTTCTGCATGAATCCCCTAACGTAGGTCGGCGGCGGGGCTGAGAGTCAGGGATTCCGATAGATCTTTCAACCCACCGTCACGATAGCCCTTTCAAGCTATCGCGCCATCAGCGTCATAAACGCTCGGTACTTTGCCCACGCCGCCTCGGCTACTACGCCAGTGATGACACCGTAGGAGAGAATTCTAGGGCGGTCAATCAGCGCTGGGCTGACTTTTTTGAGGTAAGTCAGCTGGGTACCAGTTTACCTTTGTGGACCTCGTGCGACTATTTACGTGTCGCGCCACCCTGCCACGATGCGCCCCGGCAGGCCGTCTACCGCGCGTTCAGCATCCCGCGCCAGATCCAGTCGCTTTCGCAACCTGACCTGCGGCACCAGCAGGAAGATCGGCACAGTCGTCAGCCCGCGCCCGGTCTTCGATCTTGACGCCACCGCGCGACCCTTGGTGTTCAACCGCCCCTCGGCCACCAGCAAGCTCGGCCCGCGACGACGGAAAACAAACCGCAGCCGCAACCCGGTGCGGCGCTCCCATTCACCGGGGGTGATGCGGCCGCCTTTCGCGCTCTTCCCCGCAGCGGGTGTTGGGATGGCCAGCCAGAACCCGTCTTTCGACCGGATCAACGGGCCGGTATCATGCGCGCCGATGATCACCGGGGCCTTGGTCCAGACCAGCGCCGCCGCGTTCAGACTGTCGCCAGATTTCGGGAAGCTGGCGAGGCGGATGGAGTTGCCCAGCCGCGTGCCGAGGCCCGCGCCGGTGATCTGGCTGCGCCAGGCCGATTTCAGGGAGGTGCCCGCTTCGCGCATGGCGGCGGACACCGCCTTTTCACCGGCGGCGATTTCGGCCTGCATCAGGGCGACGAGGTCGGGGTCGAAGACGATCTTCAGCTTCATGACGGGCGCAAGTCCAGCGACCAGATCAGGCGTTCGCGGTCGCGTAGCGGTTCGCCCTGAATGGTAAAGCTGTCGGTGCCGATCACGATCAGATCGCCGGGGCGGGGGTCTTGCAGGTCGGACACGCGGACGTCCACCATCATGGTGTCGCTGACAAAGCGCCCAGCGCCAAATTCGGTGATGCGATCCGGGGCGCGGCGGATGATGCGGATGGGGCGTTCCTCTGACGTGGTGGCGGAAATCCACAGAGCGGCCGCCGCCATGGACGGGTTGGCATAGATGTGGTCCATGGCGGCGGCGAAGGCGTTCATGTCGGGTCCGTCAGTTCGAGGTGTGAATGCGGATCGCGATGCGCGGCCGCTTGTTCACCGGCAGGATTGAGGCCTCGGTCATGAGATCGATCCAGCGGCCCTTCTCGTCGAGATGCTGGCGGGCGTAGAGCGGCAGACCGAGGGTGTTCGCCGCCTCCAGCAGGTTCGCAGGGCCGCCATAGGTGGTAAACGTGTCCATGGTGCCCAGCGGGAAGGCGATGCCCTCGCTGGCCGGGATCAGGCGTTCGGTGGCCTTGGTGGACAGGGTGACGGTGCCAGCATATTCCTCGAAGACTATCCCTGCGAAGGGGGGGATGCGCGATCAGCTTGTCGAAGAACTCGCGGCTGACGAGGGCATGCACGTCCGTCATGCTTTCGCCGAGGAGATTGTCCTCCATCGCCCGCAAGACCTCACGCACCTTGCCCTGCACATTGGTGCCTGCGGTGCCCAGCAGGAAGTCGACCGAGATCTGCGCCAGGCCGAATTCGGTGAAGTAATTGTAGAGGGTGGTCCCCGCCCCATCCTTCACGACGCCGCGCAGGGCGTTCATTTCCATATATTCGCGGGTCTGGGCATGCTTGCGGCGCATCAGCTGCAGCTTGCGGTTCATCACTTCAACCAGCGGATCGGCACCGTCGAAGACGCCCAAGCTCGGCTGACCCTGAATGTCGCCGGGCAGAATGACATCATCATGCGGGATCCACGGCAGAGCGAAGGATCGCATCGAGCGCCCCTCGCGGGTGCCGACGGTGGCGGGGCCACCGAGGGGAACGGAGGGCAGCAGGTTCAGCACGCCCTCGTATTGCTCGATGATCACAGAGCGCTGGGTGACGCCCTCGAAGCGGAAGAGGCCGATCTGGCCGAGGCGGGTGTAGAGATTGGGCAGGATATTGATGGCCTGCGTCATTTCGGCCAGCGAGTAACCGCCAGCGTCAAAGGGATTGCGGACAAGGGTCATGGGGTACTCCGGGGGAAGGGGGAAAGAGTGGCGACGCCAAGCGTCAGAGGTCGTGCGTCAGACGCCGTCGCGGGCGATGATGCCCACGGCGGCCAGCTGGGCGAGTTTGGCAGCGATCTTGGTGCCGTCATCGACGGTGCCGTCATAGGCGAGGCCCGCGCGCGAGACGATCGCGGGGCCGCGCTCCACAATGATGCCGACCGCATCTGCCAGTGTGGCATCGACGGCATAGAGCAGCACCGCGCTGGCGATCTGCGACCCATCCGTCCCGGTCGCGGGTGACAGGGTGTATTTGCCGCTGGCCGTGATCTTCCCCAGCACCGAGCCGACCGGGTAGGGCGGGCCTTGCAGCAGGGTGATCACCTCGCGGGTATAGTTCGGGTTGACCTCATATTTGAGGACATCGCCCGTGCTGGGCGGTTGGGTCAGGACGGGCATGGTTCAATCTCCGGGATGGTTGGGGGAGGATGTTCAGCGCGATGACGCCGCAGCCTTTTTGGCGGCGGTAATGATCGGGCTGTCTTTCGTGGCCGCAGCGGCCGGGGCGGTGGCGATGATGCCTGCGGCATCGCTGCGGGCGGCAAGGTCGGCCAGCACGCGGGCGCGCAGGGCTTCGGGCTTCAGCCCCTTGGTGACAGCGTCGGCCGCGTCGATGGTTACGCCCAGCCGGGCGGCCTGCGTGCAGACCTGCGCCACCTCGGCGGCTTCGGCACGCACGGCGTCGGCGGACATGGTGGTGGGCGCAGCATCACCCACCGCTGCCGGAATCTCTGGAGCAGCAGCGACGGCTGCTGTCGCGGCGGGAGCGTCGGAAATGGGAGCCGGGTTCGGCGTGTCGGTGGGCGTGTCAGTGGGCGTGGTGGTCATCTGTGGACCCTTTCTGCTGGGAGAGGTTGTGCCGCGCGGGGCGGCGGCGAAAGCTCGGAAAGCTGCGACGGGATCGGCGAGGTCGTCGGCCAGACCGGCAGCGATTGCATCTGCCCCGCGGAACACGGCGGCCTCTGTCGTCAGCGCGGCTGCATGGGTCAGCCGATCCCCGCGCCCTGCGGCGACGGTCTCGGCGAAGAGGAAGCGCACGACCTCCAGCTCGCGCTGCATCTGGTCGTGCACCGCTTGCGGAAGAGGCTGGTAGGGGTTGGCGTCGATCTTGTGCGCGCCCGCATGGATCAGCGTGACGGCGATACCCTTTTGATCGAGGGTCCCACTCATGTCGGTGTGCAGGGCCACCACACCGATGCTGCCAACCGCCCCAGTGCGCGGCAGGATGATGCGGTCGGCCTGGGAGGCCAGGACATAGCCAGCCGACAGCGCGTGTTCAGCGACAAAGGCCTGGACGGGCTTTTGCACCCGGGCGGCGCGGATGCGGTCGGCCAGATCAAAGGCCCCGGCCACCTCGCCACCAAAGCTGTCGATATCAAGGGCGATGCCGCGCACGCCGGGATC
>PHEQ01000038.1 GCA_002842985.1 Alphaproteobacteria bacterium HGW-Alphaproteobacteria-1 | reverse complement strand
AAAGCCCGCTTCCGTAATGGGGCGGGCCTCTGTCAAGGGTTTCGGGCAAGTCAAAAATCCCGGCGAAGATCTCAACTTTCACCGAGTTTTAAGGCACAGATTCAGAAGCTTTCTTTTTCTTTTTCACTGCACCCGCACGTCAGGACTGAAGGACACCCCTTGCACGGGCTTCGCTCTTCCGTCCGTAGTCAGCCGCATGGCTGCCACTCTATGCCTGGTCCAAATCTGGTCCTGGGTGCCCATCTTTTACGCGTATTCAGCGTTAGCCGATAACTAGCGGGCTTTCGGCATCTCCAGGAACCTCGTCCCGGCAAGGGACCTCGTCGTACCTGTCGTCAGGTGCAGTGCGTTCCTCCGTCAGATCAAGTTCTGGAATTATTTTACTCAGACCGTTGCCGGGGAGCTCTGCACATGGCGGAATGGTGTGCCGTCTCGCCACATGCGGTGCAATACAACGCCAATACGCCGCGCAAGTGCAATCAAGGCCCGTTTCGATCCACGCCGATGGGCCACTCTGAGCGCCCAGGCCTGGAGCCAGTTTGGTGACCCACGGTGCATCAAGATCATCGCCGCTTGATACAAGGCCGTTCGAAGGGCCCGGTCACCGGCTCGAGTAATTTGCCCGACAATGTCCATCTCTCCGGATTGCGTACGTCTCGGCGTCAGCCCCACCCACGGACCAACATCCTTCGATCGCGCGAACCGGGTCGGATCGTCGATCGCGGATTTGACCGTCAGGGCGACGATCCGACCGACGCCTGGCATCGTCATCATCAGACGGCAAACGTCGTCTTGTTTTGCCAGATCCGCGATTGTCGCATCCAATTCAGCCAACTCGGCGCGCAACTGCGCACGCGCGCGCAAAAGGGCCTCTGTCGACGCCGACAGGATTTCATTCTGCTCAACCAGTTCCCTCACCCGGGCCTCGTACCTGATCCGGGTGACGTGTCCCAGCTTCAGACCGAAGTTCCGCAAAACACCCCGCATGGAAAGCTCAAGGTTGATGATGGCCTGCTGAACTGACTTGCGCGCTGTCAGCAACGCGCGAATTTCCTGGGAGGACACAGATTTGCGGTGCACGGGCCTGTACCATCCCATTTGAAGCAAGCGCGCAATGCCCTGGGCATCGCGCCTGTCGGTCTTGATCGGCATGGCTTTCAAGGCTGCCTTCACCAATCGTGTTTCCATCATGACCACGTCAAAGCCAGCTTCTTCCATTCCCTTGCTCAGCCATTGGGACAAAGGTCCGGCTTCGAGCCCGATCGCATCGATCGAATATGACAATGACGCTATTGCACGTACCAATGCCTCAGGCTCGCTCTCCGCCTGTAATTCTTCAACGATCCTCCCCTGTGGCCCCAGCACACAAATCGCAGTGCTTGCCAGAGATACATCCAATCCGATAAATACATTCATGTCGTTGCCCTTCTATGACGCGCTGCAGGCGCATCAAGGGCAACGGCACTTCAGATCATGCTGACAAACAAGCGAAACGTGCTCGATTCGCCGACAGCCCCATTACGGCATCTTTTTCTTTTCTGCTTGGCGTATGAATCGAGGCCGAAGCCGCCCTACCCGAACAGCCCTTTGGGTCTGTAATTCGGGTTGGGGATGGTTTCGATCCAGCCGCCTTGTTCTTTGATGCTCTCGAGCGCTGCCGAGAGCGGATAAGCGCCCTCGGCAGCGCTCCACCAATAGGCACCGCGCTTGAAGGTGATGATCTTGCGGCGGCCGTCGTTGAAGCAGGCCACCCGCAGCGTCTTGGGTTCCTTACGTGACATGGGAGTCTCCGTTCTCCGTGTGGTCAGGCGGCCTCGGCACTGCGCCCTGCCCTGCCCGTCTCCGATCTGGCAATCAGATAGTCGCAGGCTCGCTGCGCATCTGCTGCGTGCTTGAAGATCGCACCCTTGTCCGACCGAAGAACGCGCAACCAGTTGTGGAGATAGGCGGCATTCATCTCGAGCGTATGCGCCGTGAAGCCGAGCGTCTGACCCAGGAACACCGAGGTCAATTCCGCGACGATCTCCTCGCGCGCATAGGACGTGTTGCCAAACTTCGAGAACCCGAAATCACGGTTCAGTCGATGGGGTGCTTTCGTGGCATGGGCCAGCTCGTGCGCCCAGACCCCGTAGATGCTCGGGCACGGGCTCCGGGTCGGGGAAGAAGCTGTCGGGCAAGCCCTCGATCTGGCAGGCATTGAACACGCGGTAGGATTTCTGGAAGCGGAAGATACGGGCTCCCTCGGAGTGATCATCCGCGTCGCTGCGGTCATGCTCATCGCCGCCGGCGTCCCTCCGGCTTTGACCGTAGTAAACGACGACAGAGGACTTCTCGCCCTTGCGAACCTTTGCGTCCAAGGCATTGGCCTGCGGCAACGTCATCCAGAAGGGAGAGCTGTGGCCCGCCATCACGGTCCGCATCGTCAGCAGGAAGTTGTTCACTCCCTGGTAGGGTTCTCCGCCCACGCGCAGGGGACGAGAGCTGCCACCTGCGGTCCATGGCTTGCGCCACGGCAGGACGCCGCGCTCAATGATACGGATGATTTCGTTTGTGATGACCTCGGAGGCATCGAATTTGGGCGTGCGGGATCGGGCCATGGCTGGCCTCCTTTCGAGTTTTGGTGAGAGGGAATGGTGATCAGATAGACGGACGGGGCCGCGGATCGTTGGCGATTCTGGCACCGAGGGCTTCGACCATGTCGATGTAGGTGGTCAGCGACACGGACCTGCCGGGGCCCCAGGGTTCAGGGTCGACTGATCCGTCCCGCGCCACCCGCGGCAGGTTCGCGAAGGCGATGACATCGGTGACGGGTCGGATATCGATGAACGGCGTGCCACATGCGACCGCAAGAGCGGCCAAGGGAAAGCGCTCAATCGGCGCGAAGGTTGAAACGGTGGTCCAACCAAGATGGAGGAAAGTCCCACCCTCTCCGCAAATCGCATGCGCGTGTGGCAATGCTGCCGCTTGCCTGAGATAGCCGAGATCACGCAGGACGGTCTCGCGCTCGAGCCGTTGTGCCTGCCCCGTCTGGCCGGTTCGGCGTAGCTTCATCAGGAACGGCAGACCGGAACCCGGCCCGGACCCATCTGAGGGACCCCAAAGGCCCTCATCCGTCAGTCACAAAACCCGAAGGACACTTTCACTCTTTAGGGATCTGATGCCAGAGAATGTTAAATACGAAGCTCATGAGAGCGCAGGATCCTGCACTTTCCGGCATCAGACCCCAATGAGGAACAGGATCAGGCCCGGACACCCTCTTTCGGGCATCCTCAGGCCTGACCTCCCCCGGCCCTCCTCTTCCTCTCAAACCCCATGATTTCCGCAGGTGGCTTGATTTTGTTCCTGTTATGTTCTATTTTAAGAACCACGCTAAGAAGGGAGATCCCCGATGGAAAGCACCACCTACGCCCTGCCCGCGACGCCCAAGCAGATCGCCTATGCGCGCGCGCTGGCCTTGCGCAACCAGACGCTTTTGCCGTGGGAGGTTCAGCAAGATCGGCGGTCCCTGAGCGCCTGGATCGACGCACAAGCCAAGTTGAACCCGGGCGCGCAGGACAGCCGCCCGACATCAAAGCAGGTCGCTTTTGCCGAGCGTCTCGCCCGCATCAAACGCCGCGCCGTGCCGGATGAGTGTTTCCGCGACAAGGGGCTGATGTCGAAGTGGATCGACGGGAACAAGTGAAGCTAGACAGACCCTGCTGTGATCGAGATTACTTCAGCCGATCGACAACGGATGCCCCGCCCGACCGAGCCAGCACGATCAGGCTGGACTGGATCTTGGATGTGAAGACGGAACTGAACGTGCCGATGGGCGTGCGGTCCTCCCAGACATAGGACCGCTCCAGAATATCGGTGTTGATCTCGTCCAGCATGACCCATTTGCGGACATGGGTATCCAACCCTACGCGCTGCGACTCGATCTGTGGTACCTCGATGAACTTGCGCGAGGGCAAAGGCGGCTGCGTCGTGATCGGCAGGATGAACACCACGGTCTCGCTATCGGACTTGGAGACAGTGACGGCGATGCAGACAGGCCTCGTCTTTCGACCCTCGATCTCGCCCGCCATCTGTTCTCGTTTCCATAGGAACGGGTAGCGGAACACCTCTCCCGCGCTCGGCTTAGTCATCAGACTGCGTCAAGTCCCGCTCGAGCCCTTCTATCATCAGCGCCTTGAGATCCTCGGGCATCTCGTCAACCATATGAGCCTGTTGCGTGGCCCCCCGCGCGAGCTGCTGGTACTGGTCCATGCTCATCAGCACGAATTTCGGCTTGCGGTGCTTGGTGATCGCGATCGGCGACCGAATGGCCGCGTCAAACAGGTCACTTGTGTGCCGCGTCAGGTCGGCCGCCTTGAACTCGGGAAGCTCATGCATGATCAGGGTCTCCATTTGTCCAGAATATACATACATTCTGGATATTCTGCAAGAGATGGGTTGAGCCCTTCCATGTGTCATCCGAACCGCCGCACGGTTTCAGTGTAGGTGTACTCATAGGCGGTGTTGCCGTCTTCAATGGACTCGTCCGAGGTCAGGTGGTCGTAGCCGCGAGAGACTGCCAACGCGCCGTAGCGGTCAAACATGACGAAGGCCCCTGCCCGTCCGATGTCTGTCGGATTGAAGGCTATCGGCCGGATTGTTGATCGGCGCGCACTGTCCGGATGTGAAAGGGTGCCAACTTACATCGACCCGCTCGCGAGAACCTGGTGAATCCTGCAATAGGAGAGGGCGCGTGCCGCTTGGCAAAAGAGATCAAGGCAGGGCCTCTGCTAGTGATGAAACGACCGCAACCGTTTAATGGTATGGTGACGCCCGAAGACGACCGCGACGATGGTTGCAGCCGACCTCGTGTATCGATCACAGTCTTAGATCGGCGGCTCTGTTCTTATCCGGTAGCTACGCAAACTTCGAAACCAGTTGTGGCGCGACTGCTGGCGAGATTTCTGGAGCCTGGTCCTGTTATATCAAAATGACTTTCCGGGCTGTGTTCGGCATGCTCGAGAGGCTCTTGTTGCTCCAGAGCGTTCCCGCGCTGCTCATGCTAATTTTTACTTCATCGATGCCAAGACGCGATCCGCGCGCTTCAGTTCGCGATAGACCGTGGACGGAGCACGACCCAGCCGATCCGCCATCTCTGGAACCGGCAATTTGGCTTCACGCCACTTGGCAAGCTTCCGGCGCTCTTCCAAACTCATGTGAGGGTAGCAGCGTCCCATTCGACATCCTCCATGCAACATTCTGTTTTGATACAGAATTTGCACTTCGGATGTGAATCCACCGCTACATATTAAGGATACGCATAAGGTTTATTATGTATATTTTATCAACCGTTCGGGTCGTTGGTCAAAGAAGGTGGGATCATAGTAAGCGGCCTGGCTGAAAGATCTTGCGGATCTGCTCAGCGCGTTGAGCGGCGAAAACTGGCAGCCGTATGGGTGCTTGCAGATTGTAGCAGATCCAGCGACGCCAGCGGCGGGAGTCATCGCAACCTTCCTTATACTGGCGTCGTAGGGATCCGGCGCAGGATGTAAATGTCCATGATCCAACCATGCGCAGCTTTGGCCTGCGCGCGCACCGTCTGGATCTGCTCTGCCACATCGGCAAGCGGTCCTTCAATACAGATCTCGTTCTGCATGCCGACGTAAGCGCCCCACCAGATATGGTAGTGTGGCATATACAGCGACGTGAAGGCACCGCCTGCATCGAGCATGACCACAACCGTGCCAGGCCCGTCTGGCCAGCCACCGTCTCGCAGCTGCCGCCCTGTCGTGATCATTACGGACGCGCCCAGTTCGTTTAACGGGATCGCATGTGCGGCACAAAGCACCTGGATTGAGGTCAGCCCGGGAATAACATCTAGCATTATGGGTATATCGCGGCCCACACGTGCCGCGATCCGCAGTGTACTGTCATAGAGCGAGGGATCACCCCAGACCAGAAGTGCGACACGCGGCCCGCCGCCCTGCTCCAGATGCGCGTTGATCCGGTCGCGCCAGACGGCCGCAATCGCATCATGCCAGTCGTTCACGCGTGTCAGATAATCGGGCGTGGCCCGGTCGCGCACGGGCAGATCAAACCCTTCGATTCGCGTCGCGGGATTCGTGACGCAGCTTTCGCAGATCGCCTGACGCAGACCGGCAAGATCCGCCTTGTCATCGCCTTTGAGCGGAATGAGGATCAGATCCGCCAAGTTCATGGCCCTCACCGCTTGTGCTGTGACGTGATCGGGATTGCCGGTACCGATACCGATCAGGGATACGGTGATCATCGTCGCCTCGTCGCAAAAAGGCGCGACCCTATCAGGGACCGCGCCATGTTCGACAGTTTTGTCAGATCAGGACGCGCTGTAAAGGCGCGGTGTGACCAGTGCGGACGGTGTCTTGCCACGCAGAGCTTTCGCACCCGCGAGCACGGCCAGATCGGCCAACGGCTCGAGGATGATGACAGCCATATAGGCAATCGCGAAGGTACCAACCGGCGCCAGCGCTTCGCTGCCCATGCCGTAGATCGCCCAGAAAGCCACCCATGCTACAACGCCGCCCTGATAGCAGACCGACAGTGCCAGAACCTGGCTGTATTTCAGGTCAACATAGGCGGTGTCCGGCGCGATAATCCGGCGCGCCATAGCGGTTAGCGCGAAGAGCGGCACCAGCAGCGTGGTGATGTTCATTGCGAATTGCGGCAGGTCGGAGGGCGAGAAGAACATGCCTTGGATTAGCAGACCCAGTGCCAGACCGATGGCTGACGGCCCCGCGCCAAGGATCAGGAAAAGGGTCGAACCAAGGATGAAATGCACCTCTGATACGCCAACGGGGAAGGTCGGTAGAACCTCGAAAAACACGAAGGTCAGAACGGCGGCAAGCAAGCTGCGGATCGCCAGCGAAACAGAGCCGCGCTCCATAATGGCGTGGCGCGCGTACCACAGGCCAGTGGCACCGGCGGCAGCGGCGGTCGCGTAGCTGAGAGTGATTTTTGCCCCGTCAACGAGGCCCGGTTCGATATGCATAGTGGTCTCCTTGCCGTCACACCCGACGGCGGATGGGTTACATTTGGCAAGGCCGGTCTCCTGGCTTGCGGGTCGACACGACCATCCACCTTCCCGGCCCGGTGAGTGGCCAGTGGCATTTTGGATGGCCGCTCTCCGCTGACAGTCGCGGGGGCGGCTGGGGTGGGGGCGCCGCGATTTGGTCCGCCCTTCCCCATTCCCGTTTCAGCCCCTTGCCTTTCCGGTTCGGAGCACCTTTGCAGCTTTTGTTGTGCGCCTAACTAATTCCTCGGTCAAGCCTGCTTACGACAGATCGACGCCTGAAAATACCTTGTGTTCAGAATTCGGCCAGCGGACCATAAAGGATCAGCGCCGGATGATCGCTGCGCGCCTCTGCAAGACTATCGGCCAATTCCGCAATCGTGCTGCGCTGCAAACGCTGATGCGGATGGCCGACCGCTTCGGCCAGTAGTGAGGGCGTGGATGCGGGCAGACCATGGGCCACCAGATCGGCGACCAGCGCCGGAAAGGTCCGTTTGCCCATGAAAACCACAGTTGTCGCCAGCGGATCGGCCAGTGCCGCCCAGTTCAATCCTTCAGGCAATTGGCCGGTTACATCCGCGCCCGTGATGAATTGCACCCGCCGCGCGGTCAGGCGCCGCGTCAGCGGAATGCCCGCCGCCGCCGCAGCAGCACAGGCCGAGGGCACGCCGGGGATGATCTCATAGGGGATACCAGCAGCCATCAGGGCTGCGATCTCTTCTTCAAGCCGACCGAAGATGCCGCTGTCACCGGATTTTAGCCGCACCACCTTTGCGCCAGTCATGGCGTGATCCACCAGCAGGCGGCTGACATGGTCCTGTTTGGGCGATGGGCGACCTGCCCGCTTGCCAACAGCGAGCAGATCGGATTGCGGCCCAGCATGGGCCAGGATCGGCCCCGAGGACAGATCGTCGAACAGTATGATATCGGCCCCGCCAAGACGGTTCACCGCCTTGAGGGTCAGAAGTTCCGGATCACCCGGGCCCGAAGACACGAAAGAGACAAAGCCGGTCATGTTTGAGGTCCATCCGTAAGACTTGATTCCGCGATTAGATGAAAGAACGTGCCGCTGACGCGCCCGCCGCTAGCACCATCGCGGTAAGATCCCGTTTCGGCAACATCTTGCCCGTTCGCATCAGTTACATGGGCCAAGGGCGCATCAGGCTGTGACAGGATCGTAGCATAGTGGAATTCATGCCCGCGCAAGCCCTGCGCCTGATCCATTCCCGGCAAAGGGCGTTGGGGCCGCGCAAGACGGTAGCCCAGATGCATGCGCCGCTTGGCAAAGCTGGTTTCCAAGCCTAATAGCCCCGCCATCCGGTAACGCGTGCCATCTGCGGCCACCAGCCCTTGCCCCAGCGCCATGTAGCCCCCGCATTCCCCGTGCACCGGACGTGTTTGTGCGAATGCAACGATCCCCGCGCGGAACCCCTCGCAATCGGCCAGTTGCCCTGCATGCAATTCGGGATAGCCGCCCGGCAGCCAGCAGACGGTGGCAGAAGGATCGGGCGCCTCATCCGCCAGCGGGGAGAATGGCAGGATCGTCGCACCCTGCGCGTGCCAATCGGCCAGAAGGTGCGGATAGATAAAAGAAAACGCCTTGTCCCGCGCCAGTGCGATCCGCTCGCCCGGTGCAGGGGTGGCTGTGACCTGCGCCACCTGCCCTTTCGTCATAGCCGCAACCGCGCGTATCACGTCAAGATCGCAATGTGCGGTCACAAAAGCCGCCGTCTCGGCAAGAATGGCCTCAAGCCGTGGCAATTCCTCAGCCTGCACCAATCCCAGATGCCGTTCTGGAAGGGCAATCTGGGGATTGCGAGGCAATGCACCCAGAACGCGCAGGCCCGCCGCCTCCATACCGACGCGGATCAGCGCTTCGTGGCGCGGCGATGCGACTTTGTTCAGAATCACGCCTGCCAGGTTCAGCCCCTTGCGGAACTGCGCCATACCATAAGCGACCGCTGCCGCTGTCTGCGCCTGACCGGATACATCCAGCACCACAATCACCGGCCAGCCCATCATCGCCGCCACATCGGCGCTGGCGCCATTGCCCGCCTCGCCAGCTTGCGCCACCCCGTCAAACAGTCCCATCGAGCCTTCCGCGATAACCAAATCGGCCCCTTGCGCCCGCACGGCAAGGTTTTGAAGACGCGCAGCGTTCATCGCCCAACTGTCCAGATTGAACGATACCCGCCCTGCCGCCGCCGCATGAAACGCGGGATCAATGTAATCGGGACCGCTTTTGAAAGGCTGCACGGTCAGACCCTGCGCACGGAACGCCGCCAGCAGACCCAGCGTTACCGTGGTCTTGCCAGTGCCTGACGCGGGCGCAGATATCAAAAGGCCGGGAATCATACGCTGTCCGGAAAACGCGGATTGGTGCCGACGGGGCGGTAGCGCCGGTCATAATCACCCGCATAAAGGCGGCTTTCGTCGAAATCCTCGGACCCGATCGCGTGGCCCACAAGGATCAGTGCCGTCCGCTCGCCCACGCCGATGGCAGGATCCAGCGTGGCCAGCGTCGCGCGGATCACCCGCTGGTCTGGCCAGCTTGCGCGGAACACCACAGCAACGGGGCAATCCGCGCCGTAATAGGGGTTAAGCCGCGCGGTCACTTCTTCCAGCAGATGCACTGACAGATGCAGGGCCAGTGTCGCGCCCGTGCGGGCAAAATTTTCGAGGCTCTCACCATCCGGCATCGCCGTGGCACGGCCCGATGTGCGTGTCAGGATCACCGATTGCGCGACACCCGGCAGGGTCAGTTCCGCCCCCAGCACCGCCGCTGCCGCAGCGAAGGAAGGCACACCAGGCGTCACGTCATAGGCAATTCCCAGCGCGCGCAACCGGCGCAACTGTTCGCCCATCGCCGACCAGACCGACAGGTCGCCAGAATGCAGCCGCGCCACGTCTCGGCCCGCTGCATCGGCGGCTTGTATCTCGTCCATGATCTCGTCCAGCGACAGCGACGCGGTATTCACGACCCGCGCACCGGCAGGGCAGTGCGACAGCAGCGCTTCGGGCACCAGACTGCCCGCATAAAGGCAGACCGGACAGGCCGCGATCAGATCGCGCCCGCGCAGGGTGATCAGATCAGGCGCTCCGGGGCCTGCGCCGATGAAATGAACCGTCATTCTACCTCTCCTTCACCTATCGCCACAGCGCAGGTCGCCATACCATCCACCGACGCCATCCGCGCCACGACAAGACGCGCGCCAGTGCCTGCCCCGGCTAGCGCCGCCGCTTCGGCCACCGAACCCGTGCCATGCAGCGCCATGATCCGCGCCGATTGCGTGGGCGTCGCCACCCCATGAACCGTAACCGCATGCACCGACAAGCCGCGTTCCGCCGCCAGCGTTCGCAATGCAGGCGCGCAGGCCTTGGCAGTCAGTGTCGCCAACGCCGTGACAGGCCCGCCTAGCAGCTCGACCTGCGCCAGCAGGTCACGCAGGCTTTCTATCGTGGCACCTTCACGAAAACCAAGGCCCGCAACCCTCATTTTACCACACTCCACTGCACAACGGGACGCGCAGCAGACCAGCCGCGAAACCCGCCCAAGGCGGTAGCCTCGGCCATATAGGCACGCAGCAGATGCCCGCCATACCGCGCATGGCAAGCGGCAAGCTGCGCCTCGGTCTCAAGGGTGACCCCGTTTGCAACAAGGCGGCAGCCGGCAGGCAGAAGCGGCCAAAGGGCTGCATATAGTGCCGCATCGCCACCGCCGCCCACGAAAACCGCATCCGGTGCAGGCAGGTCACGCAGGGCTTCGGGCGCGCGGCCCTCGACCAGCTGAATCCGCTGCGACACACCAAAACCATCTGCATTGGCACGGATATTGGCGACCCGCGTAGGCTTGGCCTCGACCGTGCAGGCCTGCCCCCCCGCCAGACACCATTCGACCGAGACCGAGCCAGATCCGCCGCCGATATCCCACAGCAGCAATCCGGGGCGCGGCGCCAGCGCCGACAGGGTCAACGCGCGCACCGGCCGCTTGGTGATTTGACCGTCATGCGCGAACAGATCATCCGGCAGCCCCGATGCGCGCGGCAGTCCTGCGTCACGGGGCAGATCGGCCCCGTCCAGCGCCACGGCAACAGGGGCAATGACATCATCCCAGGCTGCGCCCTGGCGTATCCGTTCACGCGGGCCACCCAAAGCCTCGCAGACAGTCATCCGTGTCGCAACAAAGCCGTTGTCGCGCAGCCAGATTTGCAGCCCCGTCACCGCCGCCGCGTCGCGCAGGGTGCAGATCACCCGCACACCACGCGCCAGAACCGGCCGAAGCCGCGCATAGGGCGCTGCATGCAAGCCAAGACAGATCACATCCTCAAGCCGCCAGCCTAAACGCCCTGCCACCAGCGAGAACGTCCCCGCCACCGGAAAGGTGTGCCATTCATCAGGCGCCAGATGCGCCGCAACCGATCCGCCAGCGCCGAACCAGAAAGGATCGCCCGACACCAGCATGGCGACAGCACGCCCGCGCAAGGCTAGCAAAGGCGCCAGATCAAAGGGCACCGGCCATGCCTGCCCCTTCGCCCCGACCTGCGCCAGTTCCAGATGGCGCGGCCCGCCAAAGACGATTTCCGCACGGTCCAGCGCGGCACGGCTTGCACCTGACAGCCCTGTCAGTCCATCCTCGCCCATACCGATGACCGACAACCAGGGCTCAGCCATGACACGCATCCTTCTGCTCGGCGGCACGACCGAGGCTTGCCATCTGGCGCAACGACTGGCGGACGGAGGCGCGGATGCGGTGTTCTCCTATGCGGGGCGCACCGACGCGCCCGTGTCGCAGCCATTGCCGACAAGGATCGGCGGCTTTGGCGGCGTTGATGGTCTGGTGCGCTATCTGCACGACAAGTCCATCACCCATGTCATCGATGCCACCCACCCTTTCGCAGCCCAGATGAGCCGCAATGCCGTGCAGGCCTGCAACCTGACAGGCACTTCGATGATTGGGCTGGAGCGTCCTGCGTGGCAGGCGGAAGCGGGCGACAACTGGACCCATGTGCCGGATATCGATGCCAGCGTGACCGCCCTGCCCGACCAGCCTGCGCGTGTCTTTCTGGCCATCGGCAAACAGAACCTTTCCGCTTTTGCCAGCAAGCCGCAGCATCACTACCTGTTGCGCCTTGTCGATCCCGGCCCGGTACCGCTGCGTCAGGCCAGCACGATCATCGCGCGCGGACCCTTTGACGTGGCGGGCGATACGGTGTTGATGCGTGACCATGCGATCACCCACATCGTCGCCAAGAATGCAGGTGGCACTGGCGCTGCGGCCAAGCTGGGAGCTGCGCGGGTGCTTCATCTGCCGGTCATCATGATCGACCGGCCCGCCCTGCCCCCGCGCCATCTGGCGAGCAGCGTGAACGAGGTTCTGGCGTGGCTGGCTCATTCCGGCACCGGATCGGGCACAGAGCGCGGGGTATAAAGCCAGCGCCCGACCTTCCGCGTGGCCGCATTGCCCACGATTACAACGGTCCTCATATCGGCCATTTCTGGCCCCGCCTCCGATAGCGTCACAGTGCGCAAGGCCTCGTCCGCTGTGCTGACCGCGCGGGCAAACAGGATCAACCGCGCCGGTTCGCATTCCTCGCGCAAGATATCCAGCACGCGGGAAAACTGGTGCGGGCGCGATTTTGAACGCGGATTGTAAAATGCCATCGCAAAGCCGCCACGCGCCGCATGACGCAGACGCCGCTCCACCTCGGCAAAGGGTTTGAGATTGTCGCTCAGATTGATTGCGCAAAAATCATGGCCCAACGGCGCACCCGCCCGTGCCGCCGCTGCCAGCATCGCGGTAATGCCAGGCAGGATACGGATATCTGTTGCGTGATACTCCGGCCTGCCTTCCAAAGCTTCGAACAAGGCCGAAGCCATGGCGAACACCCCCGGATCACCGGAAGAGACGATCACCACGTGGCGGCCTTCAGACGCCATTCGCAGCGCCAGTTCGGCGCGGTCCAGTTCCACACGGTTATCTGACGGATGCAGGGTCAGCCCCTCGCGCGGGGCCACCCGTGCGACATAGGGAATATAGCCGACGATATCCGTCGCCTCGGCCAAAGCCGCGTTGACCTCGGGTGTGACCAAGGCGTCAGAGCCCGGTCCAAGCCCTGCAACTGTTATCCACCCCGTCATTCCGGCCCGACCGTTTCAGGCCGCCGCCCCTGCCCGTGGACCAGCACAATCGCGAAATAAGGGCAATCGGAGTCATCAACCTCGGCGAGGCGGGCAATCCGCTGGTTAGGCATTGTGCCCCGTTCGATCAGCCATGCATCTTCAAGCCGTCCGGCTGTCGCCAAAGCGCGGCGCACCCTTGGCAGGTTGCGCCCTGTCTTCATGATAGCCAGTGCATCCGCCGCCTGCATATGCCGGACCAGATCATCCTCGGGTAGCGTGCCCATCAGCACGGTCAGCACATCGTCGCCCCATGTGATGGGTTGGCCCGCGGCATTCCAGCAGCCGACCATGCCGGGGATCGCAGGGATCACATCAACCGGCACATGATCCTTCAGACGCGTGTAAAGATGCATGAACGAACCATAGAAAAACGGATCACCCTCGCAGAGCACCACCACATCTGCCCCGTCGGTCACTAGCGTTTTCAAGCGCTGCGCCCAATCGTCATAGAAGGCGGCCAGCAAGCGGATATAGTCGGGGCTGTCAAAGGGCAGTTCTGTCGTGACAGGATATTCCATCGGATATTCTACAGCATCCGCCGCCAGCATCCCCTCAACGATCCGGCGCGCCTGTCCGGGACGACCAGCCTTGCGAAAAAAGGCGATATGGCGCGCCGCACGGATCGCGCGGTCTGCCCTGACTGACATGAGTTCCGGATCACCGGGGCCAAGCCCTGCACAGATAATGCGGCCCTCAATATTTTCTGTCGGACTGTCCATGTTCATTCCTTGCGGCTGGCCAGCGCATTGACAGCGGCCACCGTAATCGCCGAGCCACCCAGACGCCCTGCAACAATCACCGATGGCACAGGCGGTGCAGCCATCAGCGCCTTTTTCGACTCCATGGCACCCACAAAGCCGACCGGACAGCCGATAATCGCCGCAGGGCGCGGGCAATCGGGGTCTTCCAGCATGTTAAGCAGATGAAAAAGGGCGGTCGGTGCATTGCCGATGGCCACTACAGCCCCCGCCAGATGCGGCCGCCACAGTTCCA
Organism: Alphaproteobacteria bacterium HGW-Alphaproteobacteria-1; assembly: GCA_002842985.1. Lineage (GTDB taxonomy): Bacteria > Pseudomonadota > Alphaproteobacteria > Rhodobacterales > Rhodobacteraceae > Roseovarius. The sequence goes on along the minus strand of PHEQ01000038.1, from coordinate 9,893 downwards.
GCGCGGCAGCCGAGCGTGTATTGCCCATCTTGGCCGCCAGCGTTGGCACCGCCGGATCGCGCAGCGTGCAGATCACTTGATTGGCGGCGGGCAGCCGCGTGCGTGTGATCCCTTCGCTGACCATATGCGCGTCGCACAGGATTGGCGCGCCTGCCTCAAGCGCTGCGCGCGCGACAATCGCCATACCAGGGGTAAAGCGGACATGCGCCTCAAGCCCTACCATACCTGCGGCATGGATCATCCGAACGACAACGATCTCTTCCTCGGGTGTGAATCGCGCCAGATCAGCCTCGGCGCGTATCGTGGCAAAGGATTGCAGATAGATTGCGGCCCCGTCGGTTTCATAGGTATGCGGCATCAGAACGAACCTTTCGCAATCACTTGGGCTGTTGTCAGGCCTCTGATATCAGCCGCATCCTGCGCGCAACCCCCTTGGATCAGGTCAAAGCCCTGCGGGGATGCGACCAAAGTAACATCCGCCCGCGTGGGATGAGCGCACCCCTTGGCGCAGCCCGATACATGAAGCAACTGCCCCTCAGCCAACTGCGGGGCAAGCTTGCGGGCTAGATCGCGCACGGGACCATGCGCCTGCAAACATCCGGGTGCGCCTGTGCAAGCCATAACGCGGCGCAACGGATCATCCGGCGTCACGATCAGCCCCGCGATATCCGGCAAAACCCTCAGCCCCTCGACCAGCAGCATCCGCCACGGCGTCACCCGCAGATCACCCAAGGCGGCAAGTGCTGTCAGCGTGTCAGCCTGCATCTGCCCGAAGGCAAAACCGACCAGCGCACCCTGTGCAACCAGTCCCGGTGCGGGGGATGCGGCCGCTGTCGCAGGGCGCACTGTCCCTGCCAGAATGCCCGCCGGCAATAAGCCGCGCCAGGCCAGTGCCGCCATCCGCCCGCGCCCATCTGTCACGCCGCCTGCATCTACAAACCACTGCGCCAAGGCTATTGCCAGCGCCGGAGCTTCGGCATCGGATACGCGTGCACCAAACTCCGACCCGTCACAACGCAGGATTAGCCCGCCATCCGCCGCGCGTTCTAGCCGGATATCGGCGGCAATATCCTGCATCACAGGGGCTGGCCCGCAGTCTACCGCAAAGCCGAATTTAGCGGGCAATGCAGGTGCGTCGCCTAGCGCCTGCCCCAGTCTTGCCGCTAGGTCATCGGTACCTGCATCCGAAAAGGGTGTCACCAGCACATTGCGCCGCGCCTCGGCCTGCGCGTCTGCATCTATTAGATCGAAGGCACGAAGATCGTCGATCAGCGGGCCGTGCGTCGCCTCGGACACGCCGCGCAACTGCACATTGCCGCGCGATGACAGATCAATCAGCCCGTTGCCATGCGCAGCCGCCGCCGCTGCGACCCCCGCCGCCTGCGCCTGAGTCAGCCGCCCACCACGTGGCCGCACGCGCACCACCAATCCGTCGCCCGACATCATCGGGCGCAAGGCTCCAGGGCACCAGCCCATCACGGCGAAATCCTTCGCGGCGCTCATGCATCCGCCTCCAGCGCAGCCGCAATCGAGTTGCGCCGCGTCACCCATAGCCCCGCACCGCGCAACCTGTGGAACACATCACGCATTGCAGCCAAGGCGGTAGGATTCTCGCGCTCCATGAAAGCCACCAAGTCCTCGCGGCCAAGAGTGGCCTCGTGATATGCATCAAATAAGTGCGGCGGCACGACGCCTCCCAGATGAGCGAAAGCAGCCATGTTCTCTAGCGTTGCGGTAATTTCGGCTGCTCCACGGAAACCATGCGCCATCATCCCGTCAGCCCAAGCCGGATTGCTGGCCCGCGCCCGCACCACGCGAGCGATCTCTTCGGTAAGCCCGCGCGCGCGCGGGCGGTCGGGCTGCGAGGCGTCCAGATGATAAAGCGCAGGCGCAGCCGCCCCGATCCGCGCCATGGCAGCGGCAAATCCAGCCTCATGTGCTGCATAGTCGCCCGCCAGCAGCAGATCACTTTCCGGCAGGTCTTGCGCATGCACAAAGCTGTCGGCCCCTTGCAACCGCGCCTCAAGCCCCGCGCGATCATCACGCGATAGCCCGTCCGCACCGATGGCCCAGCTTGACGCGGCAAGCCATGCCTCGCCCGCAGCCGCACGCGCCTCTTTTGTGAATTCGTCCATCGCAGCGCCCATTCCAAGGCCGTACTGTCCGGGCTTGGGGCCGAAAACGCGGGCTGCCTTGGCGCGGTAGGGGTTGAAATCATCAGCCTCGTCCCGTTCGGCCAAGGCCGCAGCCCCTGTTTCGAACATGGTCGCCAGCCCTGGAAACACATCCCGGAACAGGCCCGACACCCGCAATGTCACGTCGATGCGCGGTCGGTCCAGTAGCGCCAGCGGCACCACCTCGACCCCCGACACCCGCGCTGATCCCGCATCCCAGACAGGCGCCAGCCCCGCAAGATGCAGCGCCATCGCGAATTCCTCGCCCGCAGTCCGCATCGTGGCACTGCCCCAAAGGTCAATGACCAAGCCGCGCGGCCAGTCGCCGTGATCCTGCAAATGCTTGCGCAACACCTCTTCGGCCAGCTTGACGCCTTGGGCATGGGCCCCCCGCGAAGGCACGGCGCGCGGATCGACAGCATAGAGGTTGCGCCCCGTTGGAAGCACGTCCGAGCGTCCCCGCGCGGGCGAGCCGGATGGCCCCGCCGCCACACGCTTGCCCGCGAGCGCGCGGATCAGCCCGTCACGTTCCGCATCGCCACAAGCGCCGCGCCCCAGAACATGCAGCCCCTCTCCATATTGGCTTTCCTTAATATCGCAGACAAAACGGTCCAGCCGTGTCAGCGCCTCGGCAGGGCTTGCGCCTTCCGGCAGGCCAAGATCAGCCTCGACACCTGATGCCCGCGCTTCGCCCAGAATATCCCCGATCAAACGGTCACGCCGTGCAGGGTCCAGCCCGTCAGCGGTGGAAAACTCATCCAGAAGCCGCTCCAGCCGCTGCATCCCTGCCGGAATTTCAGTCTGCGCCAAAGGCGGCGGCAGATGGCCCAAGGTCAGCGCCCCAATGCGCCGCTTGGCCTGCGCCGCCTCGCCGGGGTCGTTGACGATGAAAGGATAGATGACAGGCAAGGTGCCGATCAGCGCCTCGGGCCAGCAATCGCCCGACAGGGCAACAGATTTGCCCGGCAGCCATTCCAGAGTACCATGCGCGCCCATATGGATCAGCGCATGCGGCGCTTGCGCCCGTAGCCAAAGGTAAAACGCTACATAGAAATGACGCGGTACCCGCGCGAGATCGTGGTAATCCCCGTCCCGCGTGACGACATCGCCGCGCTCTGGTTGCAGCGCGATCAGCGCATTGCCACGGCGCAGCGCGGCAAAGCGGAACACCCCGCCGGTGCAAGCCGGATCATCGGCAGGACCACCCCATGCCGCAAACAGATCGTCGCGCAAGGCTTGCGGCAAGCCCTCCAACGCTGCCAGATAATCGGCCAACGGCCAGTCCATCCGCGCATCCATCAGCGCAGCACCCAGCCCCGTCCCCGCCGCAACATCATAGCCCGCAGCCGCCAGATCAGCCAGCAAAGCCTCGGTCGAGGCCAGCGCATCCATACCGACAGCATGCGCCAGCTGATGTGCGCGCCCCGGATAGTTGGACAGAACAAGTGCCAGCCTCCGGTTATCTGCTGCCGTCACCGCCAGATCATGCCACGCCTTGATCTTGCCCACCACCACAGCCACCCGCGCCGCATCGGCACGGTGCGCGAAGCGCGAGAATTGCAAATCAGGATCGCGCTTGCCGGGGGATTTGAAGGATACAAGACCAGCAAACATGCGCCCGTCCACCTCGGGCAGAACCACATGCATGGCAAGGTCTGCAGGCGACAGGCCACGGTCCGACAAGGCCCAATCCTGCCTGCGCGCCGTGGACAAGGCCACCTGAAACACCGGACAATCCGCCATATCAAAGGGCGTTGTTCCATCCTCTGCGCGGGCAGAAAACGCTGTTGCATTCACAATCGCCACAGGCGGCGCCTGATCCAGCCAAGGGCGCAGCCAGTCGGCAAACCCCGCCGCCTTGAGCGACGGCGCGAAGACCCCGCAAGCCGCAAAGCCAGCGGCGCGCAATTCGCGGATCAACACATCCACGGGCGATGTATCCGCCGCTGTCAGGTAGGAGCGGTAAAAGCTTACCAGCACGAAAGGCCCATCCGCAGGCGGCGCGGCAATCACCCCCTGATCAGGATCATAGAACCCCATATCGGGCACGCGCTTGTTGCCGGGCACAGGCCCTGCATAAAGTCCCGCTGCAATGCACAACTGCGCCAAAGCCGCCTGCGCCGCCACAGCGCCACCCGCCTCGCACAACTCCGACAGACGCCGCAGGGTCGAAACCGGCAGGGTGGACAAAGCATCAAGCGCCGGATCGGGCCGCCCGTCCGCAGGCAGCACTGCCAGCGCAATTCCGCGCCTGCGCGCCAGATCCTGAATGGAGGCCAGACCGTAAGGCCAGTAAGCCTCCCCTCCGATCAGACGGATCAGGATCGCCTTTGCCCCCGAAAGGGTGTTCTCAATATAGGTATCGACCGAGACGGGATGTTTCAGCGCAACGATATTCTGCAGCCTAAGAGCTGGCAAAGCACCCGCTGCACGGTGCCAGCCCGCCGCGAACGCCCCGAGGTCACTGTCCGAGAAGGACAACACCACTAGATCGGCAGGGTCCTGCCCCGGATCGAACGGGGTTTCAGCCTCTTCCAGACCATGGGATTCGCGGAAGACGACGTGCATGATGTGCCCTTAGCCCTGCAAAACTCGGTGGATCGCGGCAGCGTCGATATTGTCATGCTCCGCGATGACAACAAGACGCGACTGGCGCGGGGTCTCTCCCCATGGACGGTCGAACTGATGGCGCACACGTTCCCCCACGGCTTGCAACAGAAGACGCATCGGCTTGCCCGTCACCGCGATATAGCCCTTCACCCGCAGGATATCCTGCTCGCGCGACAAACGCTGCACGCGGGCGACCAGATCGTCGATATCCGCGACCTCGTCCAGCGCCACGACGATGGAATCGAAATCCTCGTGCTCGTGGTCGTCATGACCGTCGTGATGGCTGGGGCGCGCATCCAAATCATCCTCGGCCGCCGCGTTCAGGCCGATGATCACCCGCGGATCGATCACACCGTCGGTCATGGCGATGATCGGCAGCTTGCGCGGCGTTTCCGCCTCGATCACCTTGCGCGCCGCCGCAAGACCGGCCTCGCCCGCCAGATCAGCCTTGGACAGCAGCACCACATCGGCGCAGGCGATCTGGTCCTCGAACACCTCGGAGAGCGGTGTCTCGTGATCCAGTGAGTCGTCCGCAAGACGCTGTGCATCCACCGCCGCCACATCGGGCGCGAAACGCCCCGCCGCCACCGCCTCGGCATCAGCCAGCGCGATCACGCCGTCCACGGTAATCTTGGAGCGGATCGCGGGCCAGTCGAACGCCTTCAACAGTGGTTTGGGCAGTGCCAAACCGGAGGTTTCGATGATAATATGGTCCGGCCGCTGCGGCATCGCCAGAAGCGCCTCGATCGTGGGGATGAAATCATCGGCCACAGTGCAGCAGATGCAGCCATTGGCCAGTTCGACGATATTCTCTTCGGGGCAATTCTCGTCCGCGCAGGCTTTGAGGATATCGCCGTCCACGCCCACGGTGCCGAACTCGTTGACCAGTATGGCCAGCCGCTTGCCCTGCGGGTTCTGCATCAGATGCCGGATCAGCGTGGTCTTGCCCGATCCCAGAAAGCCGGTGATGACAGTGACGGGGATTTTGGTCAGATCGGACATGTCAAAGCTCCATTTTGGGAAGGCGCGCAAGGCTCTGCTTGCGGAAGATCACGGGGCGTTCACGCCACGGCACGATACCGTCCTCGGTCTGTGCATAAAGCGCCGCGCCGCGCAGGATTTCATCGGTATCATCAGAGGTCATACGACCGTAGACATACGACCATGCGCCGGGCTTGGTCAGGGCGATGCTGCACCCGTGATCGCAGGCGGACAAGCATTCGACGGGGCGAATGGTCACACCTTCGGGCGCGGGCGCAGTCGACAGCGCCTCGAACAGTCGGGCACCGGCGCAAACCTCGCCCTCAAGCACCGGCTGGCCCGCGCGGCAGGTCATGCAGACATGGAGAACAGCACCCATCGCGTCACCTTTTTTGACTGCGGAAAACAGAGGCATGCGCCAACGGTCAGGCGTTATCGCCTGTGTCCGAAGGTCGCGGAACACCCCGTCCGCGCGTTTCAGTTCGTGCACTGGCAGGTCTCCCGGCTTGCGGATCTCGAAGCGGGGCTTGCACCTTGCTTCAGCGGTTCGCCCCCCTTCCCGAACCTTGCGGCCAGTGGCATGGGCGGACCTTTCCGGTCACGGTCGCGGGGGCGGCTGCGCTTCGGTCAGGCAACACGGGTGTGTCGCAAAACCTGTCGCATTCCCTTTTGGCCTGCCATAAGACAGGCACCAGCGCTCAATCCCCCTCATTTGACAGAAGGGCGGCGAGTGTCAAGAAAAAGGACAATACGATGTCAGATATTCAGAACACTTCCGCCGACAAACCAGCCCCCACATCCGAGGCGGAACTGGCGCGTCATGCCTCCAAGATGGCCAAGAAGAAAGCCGCCCGCGACCGGATGATGGCCGCTAAGGAAGGCGAGAAAGGGCTGATCATCGTCCATACAGGTGCGGGCAAAGGTAAATCCTCGTCCGGATTCGGGATGATCCTGCGGTCTATCGCGCATGGCATGCCCTGCGCCGTTGTGCAGTTCATCAAAGGTGGGTGGGATACCGGCGAGCGGCGCCTGATCGAGGGCCAGTTCACGGAGCTGTGCCAGTTCCACGCGATGGGCGAAGGTTTCACATGGGAAACGCAGGATAAGGCGCGCGACATTGCCGCAGCCCAAGCCGGATGGGAAAAGGCCAAATCCCTGATCCGCGATCCCGAAATTCGGTTTGTGCTGCTGGACGAGATTAACATCGCGCTGCGCTACGACTATCTGGATATCGACGAGGTGCTGACCTTTCTGTCCGAGGAAAAACCCCCGTTGACGCATGTCTGCCTGACTGGCCGCAACGCCAAGGAGGCGCTGATCGAGGCCGCCGATCTGGTGACCGAGATGACGCTGGTCAAGCATCCATTCCGCTCCGGCATCAAGGCCCAGCCGGGCGTGGAATTCTGATCCCCGATGCCCGCGATCATGATTCAGGGCTGCGGCTCGAATGTCGGCAAATCCATGCTGGTGGCGGGGGTGTGCCGTGCAGCAGCCCGCCGTGGCCTGTCCGTGGCGCCGTTCAAGCCGCAGAACATGTCCAACAACGCTGCCGTCACCGCCGATGGTGGCGAGATCGGACGGGCGCAGGCCTTGCAGGCGCTGGCCTGCGGGCTGGAGCCGGTCACGGATATGAATCCGGTGCTGTTGAAACCCGAGTCCGAGGTGGGCGCGCAGGTGATCGTGCAGGGCAAAAGGCTGACCACGGCACGGGCGCGCGATTATGCGGCGCTGAAGCCCAAGCTGATGGCCTCGGTGCTGGACAGTTTCAACCGCCTGCGCGACACCTATGATCTGGTTATCGTGGAGGGCGCGGGCAGCCCGGCCGAGGTGAACCTGCGTGCCGGTGATATCGCCAATATGGGCTTTGCCCGCGCCGCCGATGTGCCGGTGATCCTGACCGGCGATATCGACCGTGGCGGCGTGATCGCGCAGGTCGTGGGCACTCAGACGGTGATTGATCCGGCTGATGCTGCAATGATCAAAGGATTTATTATTAATAAGTTTCGTGGCGATCCTCGTCTGTTTGACGATGGGTATGTCATGATCGAGCAGATTACCGGATGGCGCGGTTTCGGCGTGGTGCCGTGGTTTGTACGAGCCAATCTGCTGCCCGCTGAGGATGCGCTCGATCTGGCCTCCGGCCCTGCCACAGACGGCGTGACCATAGCCTGCCTGACCTTAAGCCGGATTGCCAATTTCGACGATCTGGACCCGCTCAAGGCGGAACCCGGCGTCAATCTGGTGATGGTGCGCGCAGGTCAGCCGATCCCCGGTGATGCGCGTCTGGTGATCATTCCCGGATCAAAGTCGACTCGCGGCGATCTGGCATTTCTGCGCGCGCAGGGCTGGGACATAGATCTGAATGCCCATGTTCGGCGCGGCGGGCATGTTTTGGGCATTTGTGGCGGCTATCAGATGCTGGGGCAAAGCGTGAGTGACCCTGATGGGATCGAAGGCCCTGCAGGCGAAACATCTGGGCTAGGCCTGTTGAATGTAGCCACCGTGATGACGCCGAACAAGCGCCTTTCACGCGTGAAAGCGACCCATTCCGCCAGCGGGCTGGAAGTGGCGGGCTACGAGATCCACATCGGACAGAGCAACGGCCCCGATTGCGCGCGCCCTTTCGCCCGGATTGAAGGGCGGGCCGAAGGCGCTGTGAGTGCAGACGGACGCATCATCGGGAGCTATCTGCACGGGTTGTTCGCCTCGGACGCGTTTCGCGCCAACTTTCTCTCCGCATTGGGCGTAAATGCCTCGACACTGGCGCACAGCGCACTAATCGAACAGACGCTGGATGCGCTGGCCGATCACGTAGAGGAGCATTTGGATGTTGAGGGTCTTATAGATTTGGCGCGTTAGATATTCACATAGCGCGCCGCATTGCGTCGCGGTGACGGTTCGGGCTCAAGGCGTCGATGAACAGCGAGCCGCCAACTACAGCTTCGAGCTGTAAGCGCGCCACTCTTACTAAAAGGCAACGCGGAATCCCATAATAGCTGCTGTATCCTGACGCCCGGTGATATGACCATGGTTAAACGCATGGATAGCGCCAACAAAGACCTCAGCGCTTTGTCCCATGGGTGTTCCATAAGTAATCGATAGATCAATTTCCCGGGCTTGCGGTGCATAGTTGATCCCTAAATCTTGGTAAGACACACCACCTGCGCTGCGAGCAGCCGGTAGCGCAATTTGAGTGCTACCGGAGGTGACAGCGATAGGCATAGATACTCCGAGGCTCAGCCGGTCCCCTTTCCGCAACACACCAGTTTGTCCAGCCTCTACACGCATGGCATTGAAGCGCACATCCGAAGTGTTTGACATCCCGATGCCTGTGGAACCCGGCGACATCCCAAAGGTTCCGCCAAGTTCTATGAAGCCGGCTGATCCGATCTTTTGTGAAAAACCCACTTCCAATGCCGCAAAAGTGGAACTTGTTCCTTCCAAGCCAGGCAGCACCGAACCGTCATCGCGGCCAAGGTTCAAACCAATGAAAATCGCGCCGCCTGCTGCTTCAAACGATTTGCCAATTGAAGCAACAGCAGCAGGCTCAGATCCGTCCCCGGCGGTTGACCCATGTGCAGTGTCGGGACTCAGCATAGCCAATTCGAATGTATCATGTGTCAGAGTGATATCAGCTCCACCGTATTCTTGCATCAAACTGTGGCGGGGTGCATTGCCGAACATTGCGCTCCACAGCTTTTCAGAAACGGGAGGAGTTATGCCCGAAAGTTGGTGATGGTCTGAAGTAGGCGGCATATCATGGCGGTGTTGAACGACGCCGTCAGTCTCAAAGAGAAAGGATATGCCACCATGGCCAAATCTACTGTTGTACCATTCGAACTGCCATCGGAATTTTCACCTGATCCGCTGACCGAGGTCATCCAGGCCGGAGCCAAGGTGTTGCTGAGAACGGCGGTTCAAGCGGAGGTTTCCGCCTTCCTTGCCGAGCACGCGCATCTTTTGGACGAGGAAGGCCGCCAGCGCCTTGTGCGCCATGGGTTCTTGCCAGAGCGCGAGGTTATGACCGGTATCGGGACGGTGCCCGTGCAGGTACCGCGCGTTCGTGACCGGGGGGCCAATGCGGATGGCAGCAAGATCAGGTTCCGCTCGTCCCTGGTTCCCCCCTAT
>PHEQ01000007.1 GCA_002842985.1 Alphaproteobacteria bacterium HGW-Alphaproteobacteria-1 | reverse complement strand
TTCCCGATCCGACGACGGCGGCCCCGTACCGCCAAGCACCAGACCGCCGTCGTCTTCCACCACCACAGGCCACCGGCAAAGGAGACCCATCATGGCTCAACCGACTCTGATCCCCAATTGCGACGGCGCAAGGTTTGAATCGCTGCCGCTCGACGCCCCCCGCAACCGCTGCATCCTCGCGCTCGACCTCGGCACCTCGACCGGCTGGGCGATCCGCGGCCACGACGGTCTGATCACCAGCGGCACCGTCTCGCTGCGCCCGGGCCGCTTCGACGGCGGCGGCATGCGCTACCTGCGCTTCACCAACTGGCTGACCGAGATCGACCGGCTGTCCGGGCCCGTCGCCGCCATCTGGTTCGAGGAAGTCCGCCGCCACGCAGGCACCGACGCGAGCCACATCTACGGCGGGCTCATGGCCACGCTCACCGCATGGGCCGAGCTGCGCGGCGTGCCCTACGAGGGCGTCCCGGTCGGCACGATCAAGCGTCATGCCGCTGGCAAGGGCAACGCCGACAAGGCTGCGATGATCGCCGCCGTCCGCGCCCGCGGCTTCAGCCCGGCCGACGACAACGAGGCCGACGCCATCGCCCTGCTGCTCTGGACGATCGAGACGAAGGGAGGTGTCGCATGAGATGGCATCCCCACGGCTACGGCGGCCGACGCCGGGATCCCGAGCAGGTCAAGCGCGAGGGCTGGCAGGAACAGGGCGTCCTCGCGGTCTCCGCCGATGACGACCGTCTCACCTGGCCCGAGCGTGAACTGGTCCGCCAGCTCGGCGAGAAGCTCTACGGCCCGCGCCCGTCCGACAGGGAGGCGCGCCATGGCTGATCGCGAATGGACCGCCGACTGCGTCGCCGATCATTTCGAGGAGGCGTTCCGCACCCTGCGCCAGCTGCCGCCGGTGAAGGCGCAGGGCTACTTCAACACCTGGCCCGACATCGTGCGGACCAGCCGCGAGATCGCGGCGATGGAGCCGCAGCCGATGCGGGTCTGGCCCTCGGCCGCCGCCATCACCCGGCTCGAGCAGACCTTCGACTGGGTGCTCTGGATCGAGGAGGCGGAGCGCAAGCTCGTCTGGTCCCGCGCGGCCCGGGTGCCGTGGAAGCAGATCAGCGGCGAGCTCGGCTGCGACCGCACGACCGCCTGGCGTCGCTGGCAGCTGGCGCTGACCAAGATCGCTGCGCGCCTGAATGCGCAGTGACTCCAATGTGTTGCAACACTTTTTCCTTCGACATCTGCAACATGATCGTGCTATCCCGAAGGCAAGATGGGGAGAGTGCGCTGGAAAGCTCGCTCTCCCCTTTGCGTTGACGGGGGGCCTTCTGGACCCCGGCATCCAGCGAGGGTCCGGCCGGGGTCCAGCCCACGGCAGTTTCCGGTTCCTTCCTCGCGATATTCGTATGCTGGCGGGCGAAGCGCGGGACATCGCCAGCGACAGGGCCGGATTTTTGGGAAGCCACCCGGAAGCCGGAGCCACGCGCGCCCCGCGCAAACACCAATGAACGCTGGCCTTCCGACCGGACACCGCAGGTGGCCGCTGGACCCCGCTTGGAGTCCGGCCCGGCATCCGGAGTCCGGAAGCCACCGGCATCCACCCGCCCGAGGAACCTTGCCCACCATGACGCTGAGCTTCGCCCCGGACGCGATCGAGACCTGGCCGCTTGCGCGCCTGCAGCCCTACGCGAAGAACGCGAAGGCGCATGGCGCGGATCAGGTCGCGAAGATCGCCGCCAGCATGGCCGAGTTCGGCTGGACCGTGCCCTGCCTCGTTGCTGACGACGGAGAGCTGATCGCGGGGCACGGGCGCGTGCTGGCCGCCACGCAGCTCGGGCTGACCGAAGCGCCGGTGATCGTGCTGGGCCACCTGACCGAGGCGCAGCGCCGGGCCTATCGGATCGCGGACAACAAGCTCACCGAGCTCGGCACCTGGGACGAGGCGCTGCTCTCGGCGGAACTGAACGAGCTGCTGGCCGAAGATTTCGACCTGTCGCTTGTCGGGTTCTCCGACGGCGAGCTCGACAAGCTGCTGGCCTTCGTGCCGGAGGGGGACGGGGAAGAAGGTGGCGCCGGGGGCTCCGTGCCGGCGGTGACCATCCCCGAACCGCCGCGCAATCCTGCGTCGCGCACCGGTGATCTCTGGATCCTCGGTGACCACCGGCTCCTTTGCGGCGACAGCACCAGCGCTGCCGATGTGCGCCGTCTGATGAATGGCGAGCGGGCGATCCTGTTCGCGACCGACCCGCCATACCTCGTCGACTACGACGGCTCGAACCATCCGACCCGCAACAAGGACTGGTCGGCGTCCTACGGCACGACCTGGGACGACAGTTCGCAGGGGGCCGAGCTTTACGATGGATTCATCGCGGCGGCCGTGGCCGAGGCCATCACCGAGGACGCCGCCTGGTACTGCTGGCACGCCTCCCGCCGACAGGCGATGCTGGAAGCCTGCTGGGAAAAGGCGGGCGCCTTCGTGCATCAGCAAATCATCTGGGTGAAGGACCGGGGCGTCCTGACCCGGTCCCACTACCTCTGGAAGCACGAACCCTGTTTCATGGGATGGCGCCGCCCGAACCGCCCGCCGAAGGTGGCCGAGGAAACCCTGCCATCGACGTGGGCGCTGCCGAGTTTCGCCAAGGATGACCGGCCCGACCATCCGACGCCGAAACCGCTCGACGCCTTCGGCATCCCGATGCGCCAGCATGTTGCGCGCGGTGGGCTTTGCTACGAGCCCTTCTCGGGCTCCGGCTCGCAGATCATGGCGGGCGAGGCCAACAACCGTCGCGTCTTCGCGATGGAGATCAGCCCGGCCTATGTCGATGTGGCCGTGGAACGCTGGCAAGCCGACACAGGTCGAGAGGCAATCCTCGATGGCGATGGCCGGACCTTCGCGCAGGTGAAAACCGAGAGGCTGGGCGACGACGCCGCACCCCCGGCCGATCCCCTGGCTACGGACACCGCCCCCGAACCCGCGCGAAAGCGCAAGACCGCCGCGTGACATGCATGACCTGGCTTTACCTTCCTCCGGATGCGCTTCCGGAGCCGGAGACGCATGCCTCTTCGGCCTCTCCCTCTGCTCCGGCGCGGGCGGGCTCGACCTCGGGCTCACCATCGCCATCCCCGGATATCGTGCTGTGGGCCATGTCGAACGGGAAACCTACGCCGCAGCCACTCTCGTGGCGCGGATGGAAGACGCGTCCCTGGATCAGGCTGTTGTCTGGGACGATGTTGGAACCTTCGACGGCCGCCCTTGGCGCGGCGCGGTGGACATCGTCACTGCGGGCTATCCGTGCCAGCCGTTCTCGGTCGCGGGCAAGCGCCGCGGCGCGGACGACCCGCGCCACCTCTGGCCGCATGTCGCCCGCATCATCGGGGAATGCGAGCCGCCCTTCGTCTTCCTCGAGAATGTCGCCCATCATCTCCACCTCGGCTTCCCCGAAGTCGCCAGCGGATTGGTCGGCATGGGCTACCGCCTTGCGGCAGGCCTCTTCACTGCGGCGGAAGTCGGCGCGCCCCACAAGCGCGAGCGGCTGTTCATCCTCGCCATCCGCGAGGGGGACGAGCTGGCCGACCCCGCGCGCCTGCTCTGGCACCCGGTCGAGTGGCGGGAACCGGACCGAACTGCTGCGCCTCTGGCCGACGCCGAGGGCCAGCGCCAACGAGAACCGGCAGACGAAGCCAACGCCGTCGCAGGCAGCGGGCCAGCACGGCATGAACCTGGCGACCACGGCTGCGATGTGGCCCACGCCGATGGCGAACGATGGGTGCAAGCCGAGCGCGGGCAACCGGCGGACAGCGGACCTGACCCATTCGGCTGGGATGTGGATGACGCCGACGGCCCGCGATCACAAGGATGGCGCGACGAGCCTTGCCAACACGCCGGTGAACGGCCTGCTTGGCCGCCAGGTCCTGGTGACGCCAATGGCTGGGAGCGATACCTCCGAGCCGCGCCGGACCTTGAACCCGCTGTTCGTCGAGGCGCTGATGGGCTGGCCCACCGGGTGGACCGGCTTCGCCTCTGTGGCAATGGCGTGGTCCCGCTGGTTGCGGCGCATGCGCTGCGAACTCTCGCGGCTGAACTGCTGGCCGATGGATGAGGCGGCGACATGAAGCAGTCCCGCCTCATGTCGCTGGTGGAGTCCGTCGCCAACGTCATCGTGGGCTACGGCGTCGCCGTGGTCACGCAGATCCTGATCTTCCCGATCTTCGGCCTGCACACGACGCTGGCGCAGAACCTGAAGATGGGCGCCATCTTCACTATTGTGTCGATAGCGCGTTCCTTCGCGTTGCGGCGGGTGTTCGAGGCGATCCGATGCGCCATGGACAAGGAACACCAACGTTAGGCCGACACCACCAAGCGGTTTCGAAGTTGCCGCTATACCATTCAGATCCTATGGTTTCTCCGAGTTGGAGACGGCGGCTGATCTAATTTGCCGCCGCGGGATTTGGGATTGAGATTGTAGTGCTGCAGAACCAAGAAGAAGGAAGTAGCGACGCCGCCGACTTGCTTCCAGACGGCCTAGAGGCGTTGCGGCGAGAGCTCGGCCTCGGAGATGTGATGGGGTTGATCGAGAGGACTGCGCGATGGGTCGATCCGCGAACATTCGAGTATCTTCCCGTCTGGTATCCAGAACACGCGAGGCGAGCCCTGTTCTATAAGGCGAACTGGTCCGAGCCGCAGATGAACCGTAATCGGCAGACGGGCGCGATCATCCACAAATTCGAAGGAAACATTCACGCGAACAAGGCTCTGACGCTAGCACTGGGCCTTCGAGCCGGGGAACGGCCGAACTGGTCATGCTGCCATATATGGGGTGTGGATGATGCCGCTTATCAGATCAGCAATGCCGTGGTGCAGGATCGGCGCTTCTTTTCCTGCGTGGCGAACATGGTCCTTCTCCCCACGCCGCTAAAGGCATTCACGGACGTCATGACCGAAGTAAAGATGATGCTGCGCGTATGCGCGTTGCAACTCTACGGTTGGTCTTGTGATCATGAGGAGGTCGCAGACAACGCGCGGCAGGTGGCGGAATGGTCGGATTGGGGCGCTTACCCGGAGAGCTGGCCGAAGCCTGATCGGCCCTCGCTCCCTCTCGGCACGGCCAAGTTCTCGGCGCGGATCAAGGACGCGGCAGACCGCAGGAAGGCCGCCATTCGCAAGGATCTAGCATCCGCTGGCCCGCACTATCCTCGGGATGATGTCCGCAAGGTTCTCGGCTACTGGAACATTTCGCTTTGAGACAAAGAAGCCGCCGCCCCGAGGGACGGCGGCAGTTCGACTGGCGTGGCGCGCGACGCTAACCGCGCGGCAGGCTATAGACCCGCCCCCGATCCTCGACCTTCTCCGAGGTCACCTCGAGCCCGAGTTTCTTCTTCAGCGCCCCGGCCATCGCGCCGCGCACCGTATGCGACTGCCAGCCCGTCGCGGCCATGATCTCCTCGATGGTCGCGCCGTCCGGCGCGCGCAGCATGGCGATCAGTGTGGCCTGTTTCGTGCCCTCGCGCGGTGTGCGCGTCTTGGGCGCAGCCTTCGGTTCGGTGGGGCTGTCCGGCGCGGCCTCCTCGGTCGGCGCGTCCGTAGCGCCCGCAGACGCGGGGTTCGCGTCCTCGGGTTCGATGCCGATGGCGGCGAGGCCTGCGTCGGTGGCGACCAGCGTGACGCCG
Organism: Alphaproteobacteria bacterium HGW-Alphaproteobacteria-1; assembly: GCA_002842985.1. GTDB lineage: Bacteria > Pseudomonadota > Alphaproteobacteria > Rhodobacterales > Rhodobacteraceae > Roseovarius. Next base: position 112,997 of record PHEQ01000007.1, on the reverse strand, counting down.
TGGCCGTCGCCGGTCTCGCGCCACATGGACTCGCCCTTTCGCATGTCCGCGTCCACCTCCTGCAGGAACCCCTTCGCGAGCATCGCGCCGACCACCTTGGCGGCGGCGCCGCCGCGCAGGCTCTCGGGCAGCGGCAGGGCGATGTGCTCGGGCCGCTGTGCGGCGGCGCTGAGGATGATGGCTTGGGTGTCGGAAAGCTCGGTCATCGTCGTCTCCCGTATCGGGGCGCGCGGGATGCGGGCCCTTCTACGAGGTCGAGCCCGCCAGTCGGCGGGCGGGACCGGGAGCGGGTCGTCTCACTCGGCGTGTTCGCCTTCGCTGAAGGCCATGTCAGTGATCTCGCGCAGCTTGGCGCGGTAGTGGTTCAGGGTGCCGACATGGCCCCAGTTGATCTCGTCGGGGCTGGTCTCGAAATGGTCCGCGCTGAGGGCGGCGAGCCGCTCCAGCATCGCGTCGATCTCGAACTTGGCGGCGAGGAAGGCGTCGAGGGCTTTCGTGTTGTCCGTGGCGCGGCGGGTCATCGTGGTGGCTCCGTGGTGAGTTGCATCGTCCTTCTGAAAGGACGTTCGCTCCGGTCGCGACGCTTATCAACTCGATAAGAACTTGATCTTGAATGATAATCGGAGCCGTCGATGCAGGGCATGAGCGAGCGCCAGTACGCCGCGCATGTCGGCCTGTCGCGGGGCGCGATCCAGAAGGCGAAGACGGCCGAGCGGCTGGTCCTCTATCCGGACGGCAGCATCAACGCGGCGGCCAGCGACGCGCGGCGGGCGGAAACGACCGACCCGTCGAAGACCCGCAAGCCGCCCGCGCCGAAGCTGAAGCCTGTCCCCGAGGCGGCGGTGGCCGCCGTCGGCGACACGCTGCGCGAACAGGGTCTGGCGGTCCCGGCCGTCGGCGGCGGGACGACCTTCCTGCAGGCGAAGACCGCGAACGAGGTGCTGAAGGCGCAGGAGCGGCGCATCCGGCTCCAGAAGCTGAAGGGGGAGTTGATCGAGCGGGCCCGCGCGCTGGCGCTGGTGTTCCGGCTGGCGCGGGAGGAACGGGACGCATGGGTGAACTGGCCTGCACGCGCGGCGGCGCTGATGGCGGCCGAGCTCTCGGCGTCGTGCAGCGACGCGACGGGCCAGCAGATCACCGTTGAGCCAGCCGCGATGCAGAAGGTCCTGGAGAAACATGTACGCGCCCACCTCGACGAACTCGCCGAGGTCCGGCCAGACTTCCGGTGAGAGCGGCGATGGCCTGACGGACTTCGACGGCGCAGGCGAGATCCTGCGCGCCTGGGGCAACGGGTTGCGGCCCGACCCGAACCTGACCGTCTCGGAATGGGCGGACAGGCACCGCATGCTCTCGGGCCGCGCCTCGGCCGAACCGGGGCGATATCGCACGGTGCGCACGCCCTACATGCGCGAGATTATGGACCGGCTCTCACCCGGCGAGCCCACGCAGCGGATCGTGTTCATGAAGGCCGCGCAGGTCGGCGCGACCGAGGCCGGCAATAACTGGATCGGGTTCGCCATCCACCAGGCGCCGGGTCCGATGCTGGCGGTCCAGCCCACTGTGGAACTGGCGAAACGCAACTCGCGCCAGCGGATCGACCCGCTGATCGACGAGAGCCCCGAGCTGCGGGAGCGGGTGAAGCCCGCGCGGTCCCGCGACGCGGGCAACACGATGCTGTCCAAGGAATTCGCGGGCGGCATCCTGATCATGACCGGGGCAAACTCGGCCGTGGGGCTGCGGTCTACCCCGGCGCGCTACATCTTCCTCGACGAGGTTGACGCCTATCCTGCCTCGGCCGACGAGGAAGGCGACCCGGTCACGCTGGCCGAGGCGCGGTCGCTGACCTTCGCCCACCGGCGCAAGGTGCTGCTGGTGTCGACGCCGACGATCCGGGGGCTGAGCCGGATCGAGCGCGAGTACGAGGCCAGCGACCAGCGGCGGTTCTTTGTGCCGTGCCCGCACTGTGGCCATGCGCAGTGGCTGAAGTTCGACCGGCTGCGCTGGCAGAAGGGTCGTCCGGAGACGGCGGAATATCACTGCGAGGGCTGCGACGCGGCAATCGCAGAACACCACAAGACGGCCATGCTGGAGGGCGGTGAATGGCGGGCGACCGCCACTGCCGCCGATCCGACGACGGTCGGCTATCACCTCTCGGCGCTCTATTCGCCGATCGGCTGGCTGAGCTGGGAGCGGATCGTGCGGGCATGGGACGCGGCCCAAGGGTCGGACGAGGCGATCAAGGCGTTCCGCAACACGATCCTCGGCGAGACCTGGGTCGAGACCGGGGAAGCGCCCGACTGGCAGCGGCTTTACGACCGGCGCGAGTGCTGGAGATCCGGCACCGTTCCCGCGGGCGGGCTGTTCCTGACGGCCGGGGCCGACGTCCAGAAGGACCGGATCGAGGTCGATGTCTGGGCTTGGGGTCGGGGCCTCGAAAGCTGGCTCGTCGATCACGTCGTGATCGAGGGCGGGCCGGACCGACACGATGCCTGGTCGGAGCTGACGACCTTGCTGGACCGGTCCTGGCCGCATGAACGCGGCGCGCATCTGCGCGTCGCGCGGCTGGCCATCGACACGGGCTACGAGGCTCCGGCGGTCTATTCCTGGTCGCGGGCGCAGGGCTTTGCACAGGTGTCGCCGGTCAAGGGCGTCGAGGGGTTCAACCGCTCGAGCCCCGTGTCGGGGCCGACCTTCGTCGACGCGACCGAGGGTGGGAAACGCCTGCGGCGTGGCGCGCGGCTCTGGACCGTGGCGGTGTCGACCTTCAAGGCCGAGACCTACCGCTTCCTGCGGCTGGCGCGGCCGACCGAGGAGGACATGGCCGACGGGGCGGCATTCCCGCCCGGCTCGGTGCACCTGCCGCACTGGGTCGAGAACGAATGGCTGAAGCAGTTCGTGGCCGAGCAGCTGGTGACGGTGCGCACCAAGCGCGGCTTCGCCCGGCTGGAATGGCAGAAGCTGCGCGAGCGGAACGAGGCGCTGGATTGCCGGGTATACGCCCGCGCCGCCGCCTGGATCGCGGGCGCGGACCGCTGGCCCGACGAGAAATGGCGCGACCTCGAGGATCAGCTCGGGGCGGCCCCCACCGATAGCGATCCCGCCGGGCAGATCAACCGGCCGGGACAGGCCCCGCAGGGCAAGCGCCGCTCCGACTGGCTCGGGCGGCGGGATGGATGGTTCTGAACATGACCGACTGGACGGAAACCGAGCTTTCGGCGCTGCGCCGCGCCTATGCCAGCGGCACGACCCGGGTGAGCTACGACGGCAAGTCCGTCGACTACGGTTCGGCTGACGACTTGCTGGCGCGCATCCGCACCATCGAGCGCGCCATCGCAGGCACCACACGACCACTGCCGGTGGCCGGGCTGGCGGGCTTCTCGCGCGGGGATCGCTGATGTCGGCGAACTGGTTCGACCATGCCATCGCATCGGTGGCACCGCGCATGGCGGCGCGCCGCGTGATGGCGCGTCAGGCCTTCGAGACCCTGACGCGGGGCTATGACGGGGCCGCGCGCGGGCGGCGGACGGAGGGCTGGCGCGCTCCGGGATCCTCGGCCGACACCGAGATCGGCGTGGCCGGGGCGCTCTTGCGCGACCGGATGCGCGATCTGGTGCGCAACAACCCGCATGCGGCCAAGGCCGTCGCGGTGCTGGTCAACAACATCATCGGCGCGGGCATCATGCCCCGCGCCGCCAGTGGCGACGACACGCTGGACCGCAAGGTCGACGCGCTTTTCGAGCGCTGGACGGCGGAGTGCGACGCCGATGGCCAGCTCGACTTCTACGGCCTGCAAACGCTGATCTGCCGCGAGATGGTCGAGGCGGGCGAAGTCCTGGTCCGTCGAAGGCTGCGTCGGGCAAGCGACGGTCCGCCGGTGCCGCTGCAGCTGCAGGTGCTGGAGGCCGACTTCCTCGACGCCACCAAATCCGGCGCCCTCGGCGCGGGACGGCTGGTGCAGGGGATCGAGTTCGACCCGGTCGGCAAGCGCCGCGCGTACTGGCTCCATGCCGAGCATCCGGGCGACGCCTATGGCGCCTTGCAGAACGGCCTGCAGAGCCGCCCGGTCCCGGCGACCGAGATCGCCCATGTCTACGAGAAGCAGCGCACGCAGGCGCGCGGCGTTCCCTGGGGCGCGCCGGTGATCCGCAGCTTGCGCGATCTCGACGACTACGAGGTGGCCGAGCTGGTCCGCAAGAAGACCGAGGCCTGCGTCACCGCCATCGTCTTCGGTGACGACGAGGCGCAACAGGGCATCGCACCCTCCGTGGTCGATGCCGACGGCAACCGGGTCGAGCAGTTCGAGCCGGGGCTGATCGCCTATGCCCGCGGCGGAAAGGACATCCGGTTCAACCAGCCATCGGCCACCGGCGGCTACGGTGAGTACAAGCGGGCCAGCCTGCACACCATCTCGGCGGGCTTCCGCGTGCCCTACGAGCTGCTGACCGGCGATCTCAGCCAAGTGAACTATTCCTCGATCCGGGCGGGGCTCGTGGAGTTCCGCCGCCAGATCGACGCCGTGCAGTGGCAGCTGTTCATTCCGATGCTCTGCGCGCCAGTCTGGCGCTGGTTCACGGAAGCCGCATGGGCGGCGGGGCAGATCCCGTCGCCAGTCGTGCCGGTCGAATGGTCGCCGCCGAAGTTCGAGGCGGTCGATCCGCAGAAGGACGCGATGGCCAACCTGCTGTCGATCCGCTCGGGCACCATGACGCTGGCCGAGGTGATCGCGCGGCAGGGCCGAAACCCCGACGCGGTTCTGGCCGAGATCGCCGCCACCAACGCCAAGCTCGATGCGCTGGGGCTGGTGCTCGACAGCGACCCGCGGCGGGTCACCAAGACCGGCAGCGCCCAGACAAGCGATCCAGCGACCGATCCGGCCGCCGACGAACCAGACACCGACGACCCGGCCGCCGACGCGGACAATGACCCGGCGCAGGCCGACCAACAGGACTGACCTTCATGGACACGATGATCGAACTGCCGGCCATGCGCCGGTCGGCGGAGCTTGCGCCGAACACGGCCGATGCCGACAGCCGCACCGTCGAGGTGGTCTGGTCGGCAGGCGCCCGCGTCCGCCGCGCGACCTTCTTCGGCGAGCCCTATGACGAGGAGCTGAGCCTCGACCCCGCCCATGTCCGGCTCGACCGGCTGAACGCGGGCGCGCCCTTCCTGAAGGTGCACGAGCTCGACACGCTGGATGCGGTGATCGGCTCGGTCGTGCCGGGCTCTGCGCGGATCGAGAACGGGCGCGGCATCGCGCTGGTGCGGATCAGCGAGCGTGCCGATGTCGAGCCGATCTGGCGTGACATCCAGGCCGGGCACATCCGCGCGGTCTCGATCGGCTACCAGGTCCACCGCTTCGAAGTCTCGAAACCCGAGGCCGCGCGCGAGCTTTGGCGCGCGGTGGACTGGACGCCCTTCGAGGTCTCCGCCGTCGCGGTGGGCGCCGACCCCGCCGCGGGCTTCCGCGCCCAGCACCCCCTTCACGACTGCGTCCTCCACCGCCGGGACGCCCCTTCCACCACGAAAGGACCGATCCCGATGACGGACAAGACCCAGACCCCGGCGAGCGACGCCGCAACCGCCACCACCCAGCCGACCGAGCCGGTCGAAACCGAGGACACCCCCATGACCGAGCCGAAAGCGGCTGCGTCCGACCCGAAGGTCGCCGCCAATGAGACGCGCACCCAGCCGAAGCTTAAAAATACCGATGCGCCTGCTGCGCCCGACACCGAAGCGGTCGCCACCCGCGCCCGCGAGGCCGAGCGCGACCGCGTCTCCACCATCTACGATCTCGCGGGCCGCCTGAACCTCGAGCGGGGCTTCGCCGAGGACCTGGTGAAGCGCGGCGTCAGCGTCGACGAGTCCCGCCGCCTGATCCTCGACCAGGTCGCGGCCAAGTCGGACGAGACCCGGACCTTCCCCCATGTCTCCGTTCCGCTCGGCGGCCGGGATGAGCGCATCACCCGCCGCGATGCGGTGGCGAACGCGCTGCTGCACCGCTACAGCCCGACTCTGTTCCAGCTGGAGGATGCCGCGCGCCAGTACCGCGGCATGACGCTGCTGGAACTGGCTCGTGAAAGCCTCGGCAATGCTGGCGTGAACACGCGGGGCCTGTCGCGCGACGAGGTGGCGACGCGGGCCCTGCATTCGACCTCCGACTTCCCCGAGATCCTGTCCGCCGTCACCAACAAGACCCTGCGGCAGGCTTACGAGGCCTATCCCCGGACGTTCATGCTGTTCTGTCGCCAGGTGCTCGCCACCGACTTCAAGGCGATGCACCGTGTCCAGCTCGGCGAAGCCCCGCAGCTGCTCGAGGTTGGCGAGAGCGGCGAGTTCAAGCGCGGGACGCTGGGTGAGAGCAAGGAGAGCTACAAGGTGAAGACCTATGGCCGGGTGGTCGCGATCACCCGCCAGACGCTGATCAACGACGATCTCGACGCCTTTACCCGGATCCCGGCGATGTACGGCAATTCCATCGCGCAGCTGGAATCGGACGTGGTCTGGGGCATCATCACCGCCAACCCGGCGATGGCCGACGGCAACGCGCTCTTCCACACCACGCACAAGAACCTCGCAGGCACCGGAGCGGCGCTCGATGTGAGCAGCGTCGGTGCGGCCCGCGCCGCCATGGCCAAGCAGACCGGCCTCGACAAGAAGACGGTGCTGAACGTCCGCCCGGCCTTCCTGATCGTGCCCGCCTCGCTGGAGCTGAAGGCCGAGCAGCTGGTCGCCCAGAACCTGGTGCCCGCCGCGACGTCCAGCGTGGTGCCGCAGTCGATCCGGACGTTGGCGCCGATCAGCGAGCCCCGGCTCGATGCCGCCAGCGAGACCGCCTGGTATCTGGCGGCAAGCCCAAACCAGATCGACACCATCGAGTACGCCTATCTCGAGGGTCAGCAGGGCGCCTACATCGAGACCCGCAACGGCTTCGACGTCGACGGCGTCGAGATCAAGTGCCGCCTCGACTTCGGCGCCAAGGCCATCGACTGGCGCGGCCTCTACAAGAACCCGGGCGCATAACCCGCACCCCATCCCGAACCCTGACACACGGGCGGTCCTGACGGGCCGCCCTTCGTCTTTCCACGAGGATCATCCCCATGAAAAACTACGTCCAGCCCGGCAACACCATCACCCTGACCGCGCCCTATGCCGTCGCCTCCGGCGATGGCCTGCTCGTCGACTCGATCTTCGGCATCGCGGCTGGCGCCGCCGCCCTCGGCGACCCCGTAGAGACCGCGCTCGTCGGCGTGTTCGAGATCACCAAGGTCGGCTCCCAGGCCTGGACCGTCGGCGCCAAGGTCTATTGGGACGACACCAACAAGCGCTGCACCACGGTCGCGACTGACAACACCCTGATCGGCGTGGCCGTCGAGGCAGTGGCGAGCAGCGCGGGCGACACCATCGGCCGGGTGCGCCTGAACGCGACGTTCTGATGAGCGCCTTCGCCGCCGCCGTCGGCGCGCTCTTCGCCGATCCGAATGTCGGCCGGGACGCGGTCTTCATCGCCGACGGCGGCGCGCCCCAGCTGGTGCGCGTCGTCGCCCGGCGCGCCGATGCCGTGACCGACTTCGGCGACGCGCGACTCTGGTCCGAGACCACGCGGATCGATCTGCGCGTGGCTGAGGTGCCGATCCCACGCCCCGGCGACCGCATCGAGATCGACGGCGACGCATTCCTGATCCAGGGAGAGCCCGTCCGCGACCGCGAGCTGCTGGTCTGGACCGTCGATCTGAGGCCCGCGTGACGGCCATGAAGCTGAAGCTCGACATCGATCCCGACATCGTCGCGATGATGGCGGCCGAGGTCGCGGCGGGCGAACGCGCCGTCACCGCCGCCATGCGCGAGGCCGGGTCCGGGCTGAAGAGCGCATGGCGGTTGCAGATCACTGGCGCGGGGCTCGGCACACGGCTGGCCAACTCAATCCGGAGCCAGAACTTCCCGAGGTCGGGCGAAAGCCTGGACGCCGCCGCTTTGGTCTGGTCGAAGGCCCCGGTCATCGTGGGCGCGCATGACACCGGCCCGCTGATCCGCTCGAAGGATGGGTTCTGGCTGGCGATTCCGCTGCCAGCCGCAGGCAAGTCCCTGCGCGGCGGCCGGATCACGCCCGGTGAATGGGAACGGCGACGCGGGCTGCGCCTGCGCTTCGTCTATCGCCGCATGGGTCCGAGCCTGCTGGTGGCCGAGGGCCGCCTGAACACGAAGGGCCAGGCGGTGGTGTCGCGCTCGAAGACCGGCCGCGGCAAGGTCACCGCCCCGATCTTCCTGCTGGTCCCGCAGGTCAAGCTGCCGAAGCGGCTGGACCTGGCGCGGGACGCGGACCGGGCATTGGACAGCGTGCCTGGGCTGATCGTGGCCAATTGGGTGGAGGGACGAGCATGAGCGGCCAGAAGGGTCGGGCCTAAGATTCTCCTCGCACAATAGCCAGCAGTCGACGGAACTCGAAATCCTCGGTATCACGCTTCCAGAAGTTGATGAAACGAGCCACAACTTGGAGATTTCCGAGTTCGTAGTGGCCGGAGCTGTCAATGCGATCCAAAGACGGTCGCAATTGCAAGTCTGGACCGTCAAACTGCAAGATAACTCCTGAAATGGCGCACCTATCACCTGTTTCCTCCAGCAGCTCTTTAAGATGGGCGATGAGAGCTTCTTTCGAGAGCCGGAGGTCCTTGTTCTTGATAGTGCGTTCCACTGTCTGCCCGTAGGACTGCTTCGCCGTTTGGTTGGCCTGTTCAGCCATGTTCCAGATCGCGATGTCCCTGGAGCCAAGGTAGTGTCCAGTGTTATTACGTTCCAGCTTGCTCATCCACCAGAGGGCGTCGAGTGTCCACAGGTCCACTTTCAAGTCTTTTGCCAGCCGGAGGAGCACGGAATTGATTATTTCATACCGTTCCCCCTCGGAAGTACCGTGGGGGAAAGCTGGCCATACACCTCGTTCCCGCATTTCGGGTTCGCTGGTGCCGTTCCAAACCCCGTAGCGATCAGGATACGCCAAGAGTAATATGGGTGTGAGAGTGGCCGGACCGGCTCCACTCACCATAGAAAGGGCGGAAACAAATCTGTCCGCGATCGGTTTTGTTTCGTCTACTAGGACGGTTATAGCTTCTCGCAGACTTTCCATATCATCTGTGGCTCGGCGCCCCAGGCGTTCTAAACCTGTCCAGTGGTGATTGTGCTTGAAACTGAGGAAATCCAGATAGTCCTGCTTGGTCAGACTTTGCGGATCTCGGAATATCGGCCCGAAACGATCGAGTACTTCATCACGCTTTGCGACAATGTGACGAATATCCGGCAGACTGAGAGCCTTGTCGACGTTGAACAGCATTATCGAACCTCTCAAGAGTGCGCCTGAACATAACCGTGTCGAAATCAGTGCAAACGCACAAGACGACATTTATTGATGTGATGATCGGCAGAGAACCGTGCCCAGCCCTCGCGAAACCATCCTCGCCGCGCTGCACGCGCGGCTCTCGGCACTGCCCGCCACCGCCCTGCGCGGCGACGTCCTGCCAGAGCGCGTTCCGGCCGAGGGGCTGCTGATCCTGCGCGACGGCGAGCCGGGCGAACCGGAGGTAACGCTGTCGCCGCTGCGCTACCACTACCAGCACCGCGCCGAGATCGAGGCGGTCGTGCAGGGTGCCGACCGTGACCTCGCCTTCGACACGCTGACCGCCAGCGTCGGCGCGGCACTCACCGCCGACCGCACGCTCGGTGGGCTTTGCGATTGGGTCGAGGCGGAAGCGCCGCGCCCGGTCGATCTGCCGGTCGAGGGCGCGGCGAGCCTGAAGGCGGCCGTGATCCAAGTCGTCTTGCACTATTCGACGGACGATCCTCTTGGTGGGTGACTCAGTTGGCGTTGAGACCTAACGGTTGCCGCGAATGGAGCCGCAGCTTCCAGCTGTTCTCGCGAGCGATGACATCTTCAGCTGGCAGGTCTGGCGCAAGGCGTTCGAGAATGCTGAACCGATAATTGTGAGGGTCGCGGCCGCGCAGTTCGCGGTTTCCACCGTGACCATCGCGGGCGTAGACCTGCCACCGACCGTAAATGTTTTCGCGACCGTAGGCGGAGCCGACATAGGCCCGACGATCGCTTTCATCGAAAATGAGGTAGATCCCGCGCCAATCAGCCAGCCGCGCCCGCCAAGACGCCGGTAGCGCCAAGAGTTCCGCGAAGGTGAGATCGATCTCGCGCCAGTTAGGCGGCGGGGCTGCGAAAGCGCTTTCCTCGAGGATCGCGCTGACAGGAAAGATCCCGCGGTCCACCCACCGGAACCATGACCGCTCCGGCGGCGGAAAATCGATGACCAGCCGACCGCGCCAGTGGCTGTAGAAAGGAAGGCGCTCCAGATCGAACTGAAGCTCGGCTCCCACCCGGTCTGCGTGATCGGCTGTGAAACCCTCGTATCCCATTTCGCTGAGGGTAAGGTTCTCCGGAATGCGCCAGAAGGCATCATGGTCGAGCGCGCGCGCCTCGCCAATGCGATAAAGCCCGACGAAGTGCGCTGTGCCGGGCGAGAGTCCCAGGAAGCTCGCCACGAATTCGGCCCGACGCAGGGCGGCTTTGGGTCGGCCGGGGACGGACTGGTAGACTTCGAAAAGGTCCGGGCGTTCTTCGACAATCCACGGCATCGCGTGGGCAAGTCGGGTCTCGAAGGGGCGGTGGCGCAGCAGGACAATGCGCTCTCTGAGGTCTGGGTCGTATCCTTGAAGGCGCAATAGGTCCTTGAAATCCATAGCAGCTCTGCTCTCAGCCCGTTGGGTGCAGCCTAAGCCCAGCGTAACTCGGCAGCAACGCCGCTTTATGTGATCTGCCCAGCGAGGCAAAGAAAGGAGAACACCATGGCACGAGCCCAGGGGGCGCGGGCGCTGATGGCGCTTGCGTTCGAGACGACCTACGGAACGCCGCCCGTCAGCGGCTTCACCCGCATGCCCTTCGCCAGCACGTCGCTCGGCGCGGAACAGCCTCTGCTGAACTCGGAGCTCTTGGGCTACGGCCGTGATCCGCTGGCGCCGATCAAGGACGCGGTCACGGCGGACGGCGACGTCGTGGTGCCGCTCGACGCCGAGGCCTTCGGCTTCTGGCTGAAGGCCGCCTTCGGCGCACCGACGACCACGGGCGCGGAGGCCCCGTACAGCCACGAGTTCCAGTCAGGGTCCTGGACGCTGCCGAGCATGTCGATCGAGACTGGCATGCCCGAGGTGCCGCGCTACGCGATGTATTCCGGCTGCGTGCTCGATCAGGTCACCTGGCAGATGCAGCGCTCGGGCCTGTTGACTGCCACCGCGCGGCTGGTGGCGCAGGGCGAGAGTGTGGGCACGAACACCAGCGCCGGAACGCCCGCCGCGCTGGAGCTGAAACGCTTCGGTCATTTCAACGGCGCGATCACGCGGAATGGCACCGCGCTTGGGAACGTGGTCTCGGCCGAGATCACCTATGCCAACAATCTCGACCGGATCGAGACCATCCGCTCGGACGGTCGCATCGACGGCGCGGACCCGTCCATCGCCGGGCTGACCGGCCGGATCGAGGTGCGCTTCGCCGACCAGACGCTGGTGACGCAGGCGATCAATGGCGAGGCCTGCGAGATGGAATTCGCCTACGTCCTGCCGTCCGGCGAGAGCTTCACCTTCACCGTGCACGCCGTCTACCTGCCGCGCCCGCGCATCGAGATCTCCGGGCCGCAGGGCGTCCAGGCCACCTTCGACTGGCAGGCCGCCCGCGACAGCGTCGTCGGCCGGATGTGCACCGCCACCCTCGTGAACGATGTGGAGACCTACTGAGATGCTGACGCTCGACCTGACGAACGCGCCCCGCTGGCATGACCTCGCGCCCGGCGTCCGGGTGCAGCTGCGCCCGCTGACCACCGCACTGATGGTGGCGACACGCAGCGATCCGGCCGTCGAGGCGGTGCCCGAGGAGGCCTCGGACGAGGAACGCGCCGTCGCCTTCGCCAAAGCGCTGGCGCGGCGTGCCGTGCTCGCCTGGGAGGGCATCGGCGACGCCGAAGGCAAGCCCATCGACCCCAGCCCTGGGGCCATCGACGCGCTGCTCGACGTCTGGCCGATCTTCGAGGCCTTCCAGCTGACCTACGTGTCGAAGGGCCTGCTGCTGGAGCAGGAAAAAAACGCCTCCGCGCTCTCGCCGACTGGTCCTTCGGCGGGGGCGAGCGATACTGCCAAGCCTGCACGCAAGCCTGCCCGGACTGCCCGGCGCGGCTGAACCGACCGGAAACTCCGGAGGGTTGGCAGGTCTGGGACCTGGTCGGCCGTCTCGGCGGCCAGCTGCGCGTGTTGCCCGGCGCGGTGATCGGCTGGGACATGTCGGCAGCGCTGGCGCTCGGTGACGCGCTCGGCGTGCCGCCGCTCGCCATGGCCGAACTGCTGCCGGTGATCGAAGCGGTGATGGTCGCCAAACTCAACGAACAGATGGATCACTCCCATGGCTGAGAAGAGGGTCAGCGTCCGCCTCGCGGCCGTGGGCGGACGGCAGGTGCGCGCCGAACTGGAAGGTGTGGGCGAAGCCGGGTCGCGCGGCTTCGGACGGCTGAGCCGGGAGATGGAGGCGGCGAACGCCCGGCTGGCGGCCTTCTCGCGGCGGGTGCGGGTCGCCGCCGCCGCCGCCGTGGCCGCCGCTGCCGCCGCAGGCGTGGCGATGATCCGCTCCGGCCTCCAGACCGTTGATGCGCAGGCGAAGCTGGCGCAGTCGCTCGGCACCACGGTCGCCTCGATCCAGACGCTGGAGCGCGCGGGCGAACTGGCGGGCGTGTCGATGTCAGGCATCGAGCAGGCCACCAAGGATCTGACCCGCCGTCTCAGCCAGGCGGCCGCCGGGACCGGCCCCGCCGCCGACGCGCTCGACCGGCTGGGGCTCTCGGCCACCGAGCTGATCGCCCTGCCGCTGGACCAGCGCGTCGGCGCGATCAACGCGGCCATCGAGAGCTTCGTGCCCGCCGCCGAGCGCGCTGCCGTGGCAGGCCAGCTCTTCGGCGAGGAAGGCTCCATCGCGATGTCGCGGATCGACACCGCGACGCTGCGCCAGGCGACCGAGGACGTCCTCGCCTTCGGCGTCGTGGTCTCGGAGCAGGATGCCGACCAGATCGAGCGCACGAACGACGCGATCTCGCGCCTCGGGCTCATCTGGCGCGGGCTGTCGAACCAGCTGGCCGTCGCAGCGGCGCCTGCGCTGGAGGCTGTCGCGGACGCCATGGCGGCGGTGGCCAGCAGGACCGGGCCGCTCGGCATCGCGATCCGCGGGCTCTTCGACAACATCGGCCGCCTGACCACCTACGCCGCCACCTTCACAGCCTTCCTCGCGGGCCGCTGGGTGGCGGGCATGGCCGCCGCGGCGCTCTCCGTCCGTGGTCTCGCCACGGCGCTGGTTGTGCTGCGCGGCGCGCTGATCCGCACCGGCATCGGGGCGCTGATCGTCGGCGCGGGCGAGCTCGTCTACCAGTTCACCCGTCTCGTCTCCGGCGCGGGCGGCTTTGGCGAGGCCATGTCGCTCCTGAAGGAGGTTGCCGTCGAGGTCTGGGAGCGGATCAGGATGGGCGCGGCTGCGGCGGGCGCTGCGGCAACGGCGATGTTCTTCGACCTGAAGGCCGATGCCGCCTCGGGCATGCAGAGCGCCATCGAGAGCGTGGTGAGCTTCGGCAACACGGCGGCGAACACGTTCGAGGGCGCCTACGAGGCGATCAAGGCGATCTGGGGCCTGCTGCCGGCGGCCATCGGTGATCTGGCGTTCCAGGCGGCCAACAGTCTGGTCGACGGCGTCGAGGCGATGCTGAACGGCGTGGTCTCGCGCATCAACGGCTTCATCGGCGGCATCAACCAGGGGCTCGAAGCGCTCGGGTCGGAGCGGCGCATCTCGCTGGTGCCGGACCTCGACCTCGGCGAGATCGAGAACCGTTTCGAGGGTGCGGCCAGTGCTGCCACGACAGCGGCGCAGGCGGCTTTCGACCGGGCCTTCGAGGACAACCCGCTGACCGCGCCCGATCTCGGCCTGACCGAGGCGGCGAACCGCGCGCTCGAGTCCGCCAACCTCTATCGCGGCGCCGCGCGCGATCTGGCCGAAGGGGCCCGCGCGCCACTCGAAAGCTGGCAGGCGCTGCGGGATGCCGTGCGCGGCTCCGACGAGGATGGCGCCGATGCGCTGGCCGAGGCCACGGCTGCTGCGGAGCGGTTCGAGACCGCGCTCGACGGCGCCGGACAGGCAGCGACCGATGCTGGCGCTGCCGCAGGCGCGGCAGCTTCCGCCGCCGAGCCGAACGTCGAGACGGCCGTCACCGGATGGCAGGCGGTTTCGGCCGCGCTCTCGGACTACGCCAGCAAGGCGCGTGAGATCGGTGGCGATATTGGCCAGAGCCTCGTCGGCGCCTTCCAGTCTGCCGAGAACGCGGTCGGCCAGTTCGTGAAGACCGGCAAGCTGAACTTCCGCGACCTCGTCACCTCGCTGCTCGCCGATCTCGCCCAGCTCGCGGCGCGGCGGTTCATCCTTGGGCCGATCGCCAATGCGCTCTCCGGTGTGTTCTCCGGTGCGGGCGGTATCTTCGCCAACGTCCTGCACGCGGGCGGGATGGTCGGATCGGCTGGGCCGTCGCGCATGGTCCCGGCGATGGCCTTCGCTGCTGCGCCGCGGATGCATTCCGGCGGCATGGCTGGCCTCCGCCATGACGAGGTGCCCGCGATCCTGCAGCGCGGCGAGCGCGTGCTGTCGCGGCGGGAGACGCAGAGCTACGGCGCGGGTGGCGTCAACGTCACCATCATGGCCCGCGACGCCGAGAGCTTCCGCCAGTCGCGCACGCAGGTTGCGGCCGACATCGCCCGCGCGGTCTCGCTCGGGCGGAGGGGCATGTAATGGCGTTTCACGAGGTCCGGTTTCCCGACAACATCAGCCGCGGCGCGCGGGGCGGGCCCGAGCGGCGCACGCAGATCGTCGAGCTCGCCTCGGGCGACGAGGAACGCAACGCCAGCTGGGCCAACTCGCGCCGTCGCTACGACGTCGCCTACGGCATCCGCCGAGGGGATGATCTGGCGGCTGTGGTCGCCTTCTTCGAGGCGCGCAACGGTCGCCTCCATGGCTTCCGGTTCAGAGACTGGGGCGACCACAAGTCCTGCCTGCCCTCGGGCACGCCTTCGCCGCTGGATCAGCCAATCGGCACCGGCGACGGCACGGTGACCAACTTCCAGCTGGTGAAGCACTACGCCTCGGGCGCGCAATCCTGGACGCGCGCCATCGCCAAGCCGGTGACCGGAACCGTGCGCATCGCACTTGGCGGGGTGGAGCAGCTCTCTGGCTGGTCGGTCGATGCCACGACTGGCGTCGTCACCTTCGGTGCCGCGCCGGGGTCCGGCGTCGCGATCACCGCGGGCTTCGAGTTCGACGTGCCCGTCCGTTTCGACACCGACGTGCTCGACGTGACGCTCGACCTCGAGCGGCTCGGCTCGATCACCTCCATTTCGCTGCTGGAACTGCGCCGATGAAGACCTTCGATCCCGCCCTGCAGGCTCATCTCGACGAGGGCACGACGACGCTTGCCTGGTGCTGGCGGATCATCCGCGCCGATGGCGTGACCTTCGGCTTTACCGACCACGACCGGACGATCGCCTTCGATGGCACGGACTTCGAGTCCGAGAGCGGGCTGACGGCCTCGGAGGTGCGCTCGGGCTCGGACCTTTCGGTCGATGCGCAGGATGCCGAGGGCGTGCTGACCTCGGACCGGATCACCGAGACCGACATCCTCGACGGCCGCTGGGACAACGCAGAAGTCGAGGTCTGGCGGGTGAACTGGGCCGATACGGGTCAGCGCGTGCTGATGCGGCGCGGCGCCATCGGTCAGATCCGGCGCGGGCGGCTGGCCTTCGTGGCCGAGGTGCGATCGCTCGCGCATGTGCTCGGCCAGACGGTCGGGCGAACGTTCCAGGCGACCTGTGACGCCGCGCTTGGCGACGCGCGCTGTGGGGTCGATCTCGAGGACCCCGCCTTCAAGGGCACGGGCGCCGTCGTCGACCTCCTGCGCGACCGGGCCTTCACCGCCTCGGGGCTGGGCGGGTTCGAGGCGGGCTGGTTCACCTTCGGCACACTCGAATGGACCAACGGCGCGAACGCGGGGCGGCGCACCGAGGTGCTCGGCCATGAGGTGACCGATGGCGTGGCGATCCTGACCCTGCTCGAGGCACCGGTGCGCGCGATCGCCGAGGGCGATGCCTTCACCATCCGCGCGGGCTGCGACAAGCGCATGGAGACCTGCGGGGCGAAGTTCGCGAACACCGCGAACTTCCGCGGTTTCCCGCACATCCCCGGCCAGGATGCCGTGCTCCGCTACGCCACCAAGGACGGTGGGCACGATGGAGGCGTGCTGTGATCCCTGCCGATCCGGACAGGGTCATCGAGACGGCCCGCGCCTGGCTCGGCACGCCGTACCACGACCAGGCCAGCCTGCGCGGTGTCGGCTGCGACTGTCTCGGGCTGGCGCGCGGGGTCTGGCGCGAGGTGGTGGGCGCCGAGCCGTTCCCGATCCCGCCCTACAGCCGCGACTGGGGCGAGACCGGCCCGCGCGAGGTGCTGGCCGAAGGCGCGGGGCGCATGATGATCGAAGTGGAACCGGCAGCGGCCGGTCCCGGCGCGCTGGTCCTCTTCCGCATAAAGCCCCGCGCCATCGCCAAGCATGTCGGGATCCTGACCGGGCCCGGCAGCTTCCTCCATGCCTACGAGCGGCTCGGCGTGATCGAGGAGCCGCTCACCCCATCCTGGCGGCGGCGCATCGCCTTCGCCTTCCTGTTTCCGCAACGCTGAGACCCCGACATGGCCACCCTCGTTCTCGGCGCGGCCGGCGCCGCCATTGGCGGCAGCATCGGCGGCGCGATCCTCGGCGTCAGCGCCGCGACCATCGGCGGTTTCATCGGCTCCAGCATCGGCTCGGTCGTCGACAGCTGGATCATCTCGTCGCTGGCGCCCACGCAGCGCATCGAGGGCGCGCGGCTCGACACGCTGCGCATCACCTCTGCCACCGAGGGCGCGGTTATCCCGCGGCTCTACGGCCGCATGCGGATGGGCGGCAACATCATCTGGGCGACGGATTTCCGCGAGGAGACGAAGACCACCACGCAGGGCGGTGGCAAGGGTGGCGGGGGCGGCAAGGTCAAGACGACCGAGTATCTCTACTATGCCTCCTTCGCCGTGGCGCTCTGCGAGGGCCCGATCACCGGCATCGGCCGCATCTGGGCCGACGGCAAGCCGATGGACCTCTCCGGGGTCACCTGGCGCTGGTATCCCGGCGACGAAGCTCAGACGGCGGACCCGTTCATTGCTGCGAAGATAGGCTTGGCCAGCACGCCCGCATATCGCGGCACCGCCTATGTGGTCTTCGAAGAGCTGGCGCTCTCGACCTATGGCAACCGCCTGCCGCAGCTGTCCTTCGAGGTGTTCCGGCCACTCGCGGATCCCGACACCGCCGAGGGGCTGACCCGCGCCGTCACCATGATCCCGGCCTCGGGAGAGTTCACCTACGCCACGCAGGCCATCCGCAAGACCGATGGCGGCGCAACGGTGCCGGAGAACCTGAACGCGCTCGCCGACTCCACTGATATGGTCGAAGCGCTGGACCGGCTGCAGGCCATGGCCCCGGCGGTCGAGAGCGTCAGCCTCGTCGTGGCGTGGTTCGGCGACGATTTGCGCGCGGGATCCTGCAAGGTGCGGCCGGGCGTCGAGGTGTCGGCCAAATCGACCACGCCCGCCAACTGGTCGGTCAATGGCGTCAGCCGCGCCAATGCCTTCCTCGTCAGCCGCGATGACCAGGGCCGCCCGGTCTATGGCGGCACGCCGTCGGACTTCGCGGTGGTGCAGGCGATCCAGGAGATGAAGGCCCGCGGTCTGCGGGTCACCTTCTACCCGTTCATCCTGATGGATGTGCCGCCCGGCAACACGCTGCCGAACCCGTATTCCGACAATGCCGCCGAGACCGGCCAGCCCGCGTTCCCCTGGCGGGGGCGGATCACCTGTTCTCCGGCTGCTAGCTACGCCGGGACCGTGGACAAGACCGCCACGGCCGCAAGCCAGGTCGCGGCGCTGTTCGGCGCGGCCACGCCCGCCAGCTTCAGCGTCTCGGGCCAGTCGGTCTCTTGGACAGGGGCGCCCGTCGACTGGGGTCTGCGCCGCATGGTGCTGCACTACGCCCATCTCTGCGCGGCGGCGGGCGGGGTTGATGCCTTCCTGATCGGCACCGAGATGCCGGGGCTGACCACGATCCGCTCGGGCGCGGCCACCTATCCGGCGGTGCAGGCGTATCGGGATCTGCTCGCTGATGTGCGCTCGATCCTCGGGTCCGGCACCAGGATCGGCTATGCCGCCGACTGGTCGGAGTATTTCGGGCACCAGCCGGGCGACGGCAGCGGTGACGTGTTCTTCCACCTCGATCCGCTCTGGGCCGATCCCGAGATCGATTTCGTCGGGATCGACAACTACATGCCGCTGTCGGACTGGCGCGACGGGTTCGAGCATGCCGACGCGGCCGAGGGTTGGCCCGCGATCTACGACCGGGCCTATCTGCAGGCGAACATCGCGGGCGGCGAAGGTTTCGACTGGTTCTATGCCAGCGCCGCCGACCGAACCGCGCAGGTCCGCACGCCGATCACGGACGGCGCGGCGGCCAAGCCGTGGGTCTTCCGCTACAAGGATCTGCGCGCCTGGTGGTCGAACGCGCATTACGACCGCCCTGGCGGGGTGGAGAGCGGGACGCCGACGGCATGGACGCCGCAGTCCAAGCCCATCTGGTTCACCGAGCTCGGATGTCCGGCCATCGACCGGGGCACCAACCAGCCGAACGTCTTCTTCGACCCGAAGTCATCGGAGAGCTTCACGCCGCATTTCTCGCGGGGCTGGCGGGATGACGCGATCCAGCGGGCCTATCTCGAGGCGACATATCTCTGGTGGGGCGAGGCCGCGAACAACCCGCTGTCCTCGGTCTACGGCGGCCGCATGGTGCATGTGCCCGAATGCGCCGCCTGGACCTGGGACGCGCGGCCCTATCCGTTCTTTCCGGCGCTGACCGACGTCTGGACCGATGGCGCGAACTGGCGGCTCGGCCACTGGCTGACCGGGCGGCTGGGTGCCGTGTCGCTAGCGGCTCTGGTCAGGCACCTTTGTCTGCGTGCCGGTCTGCCCGAGTCCCGCATCGACGTCACCGGCCTCTGGGGCGCGGTCGAAGGCTACGCCATTATCGCGCTGGAAAGCCCGCGCGCCTCCATCACCACGCTGTCGCGCCATTTCGGCTTCGACGCGGTGGAGACCGAGGGCTTGATCCGCTTCGTCATGCGCGGCCGGGCATCCGTCGCCACCCTCGCGCCCGACGATCTGGTGGCCGCCCGCGAGGGCGATGTGCTGGAACTGACGCGCGGCCAGGAGACGGAACTGCCGCAGGCGCTGAAGTGGCAGGTCGCCCGCGCCGATGAGGATTACGACGCGGCCCTTGTCGAGGCGCGGCGGATCACCGTGGACACGACGCGGATCGCCTCGGAGTCCTTCCCGATGGCGGTGCCGCCCGAGGAGGCCGAACGGCGCTGCCGCCGCGCGCTGATGGAGGCGTGGGTGGGCCGGGAGACGGCGGCGTTCCGTTTGCCGCCCTCGCGTCTCGCGCTCGACCCCGCGGACCCGATCCGGCTCGCCCATGACGGGCGGCTGATCGATCTGCGGCTCGTCTCCATCGCCGACGCCGAGGCGCGGGGCATTGAAGCGGTCCGCCAGGACCGGGCCACCTACGATCTGCCGCCCGGCGATCCCCGCGCGGCGTCGCTGACGCGGGCCGTGGTGTTCGGCGCGCCGGATGCGGTGCTGCTGGACCTGCCGCAGCTCACCGAGGAGCAGCCCGCGCATCGACCGTTTGTGGCGGCGCAGGCGGTTCCCTGGCCGGGCGAGATGGCGGTGTTCCGCAGCCCGTCGACAGATGGCT
The DNA here is from genome assembly GCA_002842985.1 of Alphaproteobacteria bacterium HGW-Alphaproteobacteria-1. Classification (GTDB taxonomy): domain Bacteria; phylum Pseudomonadota; class Alphaproteobacteria; order Rhodobacterales; family Rhodobacteraceae; genus Roseovarius. Next base: position 93,057 of record PHEQ01000007.1, on the reverse strand, counting down.
TCGAGCTGCTCACCAGCTTCGGCACGCGCGCCCGGATCGGGGCTCTGGTCTCGGACCTCTACGCGGGGCCGACGTCGCGCTTCGACCTCGGCAATGCGCTGGTGGTCGATCTGCTGACCAGCACGCTGGAAAGCGTCACCGACTTGACGCTGTTCGGAGGGGCCAACGCGCTGGCCATCGAGAGCGCGCCCGGCACCTGGGAGATCGTCCAGGCGGGCGCGGCCGAGCTGCTGGCGCCCGGCCGGTATCGTTTGACCCGCTTGCTGCGGGGCCAGCGCGGCACCGAGGACGCCATGGGCAACCCGGCACCTGCGGGAGCGCGGGTCGTGGTGCTCGACGACGGTCTCGCATCGCTGCCGATCGCCGAGGCCGATCTCGGCATCCCGTGGAACTGGCGCATTGGTCCAGCCAGCCGCGCTGTCAGCGACGAGACCTACGTGGCGCAGGCCTTCACGCCCGCAGGCGTGGGGCTTTGCCCGTTCTCCGTTGGCCATGTCGAGCAGCCATGGCGCAGGCCACGCACGCCCGGCGATCTGACCATCCGCTGGACACGCCGGTCCCGCGCACTCGCGGCGGACAACTGGGGCGGGCTAGAGGTGCCAGTCGCCGAGGAACTGGAGGCTTACGAGGTCGAGATCCTCGACGGTGCAGTTGTCAAGCGATCCTTGACAACTGCCACCACCAGCGCGGTCTACACCGCCGTCCAGCAGACCGCCGACTGGGGCGCGGTGCTCGGTCCGGGCGTCACGCTCGACATCCGCATCTTCCAGCTCTCCGCCCTCGTGGGGCGGGGCGCGCCGAGAACCGTCACGTTGATCTTCTGAGTATCCGTCATGCGCAAGGGGTTTTATCGACCCAGAGGCGGTCAGCTTTGACCAGCGCGTTTGCGGTCTCCAAGAGCTTGCGCATGACGGCGACGATAGCGACCTTTGCGGGTTTTCCGGCTTCGCGTAGCGCGGTGTATTTCGCTTTGAGGTCCGGGTTGAACCGCATGGCGACGAGAGCTGGCATGTAGAGCGCATCGCGCAGGGGTTTGCGCCCACCGCTGATGAAGGACTTGCCCTTCCACTGGCCGGATTCGCGGCAGTGAGGGACCAACCCGGCAAGGCTTCCGGCCTGCTTGCGATCCAGCGTCCCGATTTCCGGCAGGAAGGTGAGGATCGCTGCCGCCACGATGTTGCCGAGGCCGGGGATCGAACACAGAATGTCACGCTTGCGAGCGGTCGCTCGATCCTCGGCGATGCGCTTTGCAATTTCGTCGTTGAGTTCGGCGATCTGCCGCTCGACCAAGGCCACACGGGCTCTGGTCTGGCGCTTGAGAACGGCATTGATCTGAACATGGGCGCGATTGCGCAGGCGCGTGCGTTCCTTGGTCAAGGCGGTTCGTGCAATCTGCAGGTCACGGAGATCATGCAGCTTTTCTGAAGCGGGTGCGTCGGGCTCCAGGCCGAGCGCAGCCCCCATCCGTGCCAGTATTCGTGCATCCACCGCATCCGTCTTGGCGCGGGTCCCACAGGCTTGCGCGAAGCGGCGTGCCTGCAAGGGATTGACCTTCACCAGCGGGAGCTTGCCAGCGAACGCCCTCTCGAAGGCGCGGTGATAGGGTCCCGTCGGTTCGAACACGACCCGGGTCACCGCCAGCTGAGCCAGCCATTTCTGAAGCGCCCGATAGCCGCGCGGGGCGTTCTCGAACCGATGCGCCTCTTGCCCCTCCAGATGAAACACGTCGAGGTGGGATTTGGAAATATCGATGCCGATGGTATGATCCGTCATCTTCGCCTTGTCCTATTCTTGTCATGCGTGACGCAAACACGCGTATCCGTTCAGGCCCAGGGTGAAAGACGGCGGTCGATCCTACTCAGAAACGGTCCTGAAGACCCAGGCCTCCTCGATCCAACCGCCGCCACTGCCCGCCATAAATGGCGTGGCGGGCAGTGGCTCCCTTCTACTCCGGGAACCCGCGAAATTAATAAGACAAGGCCATCCCATGTCCGACGCCACGACCCATCTCCTGCTGCCCTACATCCTTGCGGCGCAGGCCCAGAAGCACATCACTCACAACGAGGCGCTGCGGATCCTCGATGGGCTCGTTCAGCTTTCCGTTCTCGACCGGGACCTGACCGCGCTACCGGGTAGCGCTGCCGATGGCGACCGCTACATTGTCGGCTCCGGCGCGACGGGCGACTGGGCGGGCTGGGACCTGAACATCGCCCTCTGGTCCGACGGCGCATGGCTGCGCCTGCCGCCGCGCACCGGCTGGCGGACATGGGTCGAGGACGAGGCCGTGCTCCTCGTCTGGACCGGCGCTGCCTGGGAGGTTGTGGGCGAGCCCAGCGACATCTCGGATGCGGTCTTCAGCCTCGTGAACGACGCCGATCCCACTAAAAAGGCGGTCTTCTCGCTGTCCGGGATCAGCACCGGCACGACCCGCAGCTACACACTGCCGAACACATCGTCGGAACTGGCGATCCTCGCGGGCACGCAGACCTTCACCGGCAACAAGACCTTCTCCGGCACGCTGACGGCCTCTGGCACCGTCACGGTCTCGGGGGCGACCGCGACCATTGGCACGGCCACGGGCACGGCGACCTACGGCATGGGCACCGGGGCGACGACCACCGGCATCACAAAGACCGTGAACCTCGGCACCGGCGGCGCGTCGGGGTCGAATACGGTCGTCAACATCGGCTCCGCGACTTCGGGGGCGAATGGCACGATGGTGGTCAACACGCCAACCGTGACCTTCGCCAATGCCGTGACGCAGGTTGGCATGCCCCAGGCCAACCTGACCGCGCAGCTTCTGGGCCTCGGCGGGGCGACGGCCGACAGCTACAATCGGCTCTCGGTCAACACGCCCGCGGTGCTCCTGAACAACGCGGGCGCCGGGATCGAAGCGACCGTCAACAAGGCGGCCCCCGCCAACGATGCGAGTTTCGCCTTCAAGACCAACTGGTCGGCCCGGGCGCTGATCGGACTTCTTGGCAGCGACGATTTCAGTTTCAAGGTCAGCCCGGACGGGTCGGCCTTCTACGAGGCGCTCCGGATCGACCGCGCGAGCGGCCGGGTCGAGATGCCCGAACCCGTCGTGCTCCCGGCGGTGAGCGCCGTGCCCACGCCGCCCCCGACCGGAAAGCTCGCCCTCTATGCCCGCGACCGTGCCGGGGCCGGATGGCTCGATGTTCAGCGCCCTTCGGGCCGGTTCTTTCCGCTGCAGCCACATTTCGGGGTCAACAGGATCGCGACCTGGGCGCCGTCCACCGGCACCACGGTCAACACCAACGGCATGCCGCGCACCGCCGTCGGCACGGTTTCCACACCGACGCTCGCCACCACCAACCTCTCGACCTCAATGCGCCGCTGGCGCGTGACCAGCGCCGCCACCGCCGATGCGGCGGCCGAGGAACGCTCGGGCGGCTGGGTCTGCTGGCGCGGGAATGCTGATGGGCTGGGCGGCTTCACCTACGTGAACCGGCTCTCGCTCGTCACCCTGCAGGCGACCGGCATGGGCTTCTTCGGGCTCTACGGGTCCACCACGGCGCTGGGCACGACCCTGACGTTGTCGGCCGTGGTGAACTGCATCGGCATCGGCTTCCAGCGCGGCATCCACACGAACTGGCAGCTGGTCCAGAACGATGCCTCCGGCGCGCCGACGCTCACCGATCTCGGGGCGAGTTTCCCGGTTGCGAGCACAACGAACGTTCTGACCCTGACGCTCCTCTCCGCCCCGAACAGCAGCGAGATCGGCGTCCGGGTCGTCGAGGAGGTCAGCGGGGCGGTGGTCGAGACCATGCTCGACACCGACATACCCGCCGCGACGCAACTCCTGAGCCCGCGCAACTACATGAACAACGGCGCGACGGCAGCGGCGGTCGCTTATGATTGCTCGGGGGTTTATGTCGAGACGGATTACTAAGGCAGGACCGGGTCATCTGGTCGCAGGGAGAAAACGATACCCTATGCCGGGTTCGGTTGCGATGTAGCGAGAGTGGCGGCATCGTCTCCAAGCTTCTGACGCAGCAGCCTGCCAATTGCGGCTTGCCAAATCTCGGTTGGTGCAAGATGCGTTGCAAAACCGATCAGTGTCGCGGCGTCGCACTTCGTTATTGTCGGGTGGGTCGAAGGGCAGCAAGGCGCGGTCAGAGCGACGGCCACGGAATGCCCCGAAACAAGTTTACCATCAAAAAGGACTTCCTCCGTCTCCGGAACCTTTCGCCAGCGGCCAACTTCTTCGTGACCGACCGAGAAACGCCTCGGATCTGAACAAAAGCCCATCCCCTGAGCCTTCACTACGGCTTCCTTGCGCACCCAAAGCCGAAGCCATTCATCTGGGGTTTGGGGCATCGAAGTGGCTTCGGATACCGAGAGGATATGTGCCAGCGCCGATTCCGGCACAGAATGGGCGTCCGCCTCAACGTCAAGGCCAACCGGTAGCTGCGGATGCAGCGCAACTACGGCCAGTGAGCCGGAGTGGCTCAGGTTGAACTGTGGTCCCCCGCAGACCTGTGGCTTGCCCCAACGGCCCATGTCCAAGAGAATGGCAGACGGTGCGATCCGCAGAGCTTGCGCCAAAACCCCACGCAGAAAGATGCGTGCGGACAGCGCCCGCGCCCGCAATTCAGGCGTCGCGAAACGGCAAGCCGACGCCCTTTCATCCGGTGTCAGCCAACCGGTCACGGATGCCAGGCTGGGGGCGGCCGCGTCGAGATCGATCCACAAAAGATGGGGGGCTATTGGAGCGTGCATGAAACAACCATATGTAGGTACCGAGGAAGTGAAAAGTTTTCTGGCAGGTTTCTGTCCGATCGGTCCCGAATTCGCCGGAGCATGTCTGATCGCGTCACGGACAAAACGCTAGGCAATCACTGTGATTGCGACGCCAAGGACTGCGACAGCACTGCCAACCCAGGCAAGAACCGGGAAGCGTTCCCGGCGAAACGCAGACATCAGGAAGATATAGATCACCGGCGCCGTCGACGACAGGATCACCGCTCGGACGATCTCTGTGTTGGCGAAGGCAGCCAGCAGAAAGGTCATGCCTCCGATCGTGCTGATCATCGCGCTTGCAGCGACCAGATGCAGACTGGTGCCGACCTTGGCCTGTGGCGCTTCCCGGAAAAAAAGAAACAATGGCAGGAAGGCGATGGCGGCGGCGAAGGTTCGTATGAAAGAGGCGAAAAACGGGGCGACTTCGTCAATTGCTTCTTTGGCCAGCAGCGCACCGCCGACCTGGCATGCGACGGCCACAGCCACAAGCAGGAAACCAAGGCGGGCCGCCTCGGGCTTGTGATAGATGCCGCCGGTCTTCTCGGTCTGCGAGCGGAAGATCACTGCCGTGTATACGCCCGCGAATGCCAGGGTCACGCCGATTAGGGTCAAGGGCGCCACCCTTTCGTGGAAAAGAATACTGCCCAGCACTGCGGTCAAGGGCGCATGCAGGGCAAAGATGATCGAAGAGCGTCGAGGCCCCAGCAGGTGCACCGCCTTGAATAGAGTGGACTCTCCGAAGGCGACGCCGATTACTCCAGACATGGCCAGGAAGATCAGCGCCCGTGTGTTGCTTGCGTCGATCTGCCCCAGAGCGAATGAAATGATGAACAGCGCCGCAGACGCAGTGACGAACCGGAACATTGAGAAACGGAACGTACCAAGCGCATCGACCCCCTTGTATGCCACCAAGGGACCGATGGCCCAGCAAACCGCAGCGCCAATGGCAAAACCTTCGCCGAGGAACGGAACAGAGATCAAGTCACGCCCCTTCCCGGTAATCTTGTGATTGCAGTCAGAACATCGGGCAAGAAGCGCCGATGCGCCAGCCCTCCGACAGCCGCGGTCCCGTCACATACATTTGGCAGCCCAAAACCGCCAGAAACGCGTGTTCCGGTCATTTAGGCACAGTCTCTCGGGCCATGTCGTTGTCATTGCTATATGTGGGGGCTTCGGAACGGACGATGGCGTCCAACTCGTCGATCCATGTGGTCACAAAATGCTCGATCTCGGCCCTGTCGAACAGGTTGTTTCGATATTGGACCAAAAGGCTTGTCGCATCGTCGTGTTCGCGGACATACGACATCTTGTCGAACTTCACGGCGAAACCAAGATCTGAGAACCCCTGATCCCGAGGGTCGAACTTGCCGCGCCCGGCGCCGGAAAAGTTCAGGTAGCTGATGAAGATCGTTGTCAGCGGGAACCGCGACTGCTCGAACTGCATACCAAGATCCGAAACCAGCGTGTCGTACTGGTAATTCTGGTGTGTCATCGCGCAGGCCACGCCCTGCATCGTCTGGCGCACGTGATCTAGGGCGGTTTGGTCCCCGTCGCGACGACTTCGCACGCATACGAGCGAGATAAAATTGCCGACGAGATCTTCCGCTCCCTTCAGTTCCCGCCCGGCGGCAGGCGTCCCGATGACCAAGTCTGAACATTTCAGTATGCGATGCAAGGCCCGGAACTTGGCGGTCAGGTAGAGGCTGAATTCGGTCACCCTGTGGCTTCGCGCGTAAACCTTGACTGAATCGCGAACAGGGTCGGGCACCTTGACACAGTAGCCTTGGCCCCGGTCGTGTCCTGCGCCAGCCCATTTCTCGGCAAAGACATGCTTTCTGTAGGGCGTCTTGAACACGTCTGCCCAGTAGCGTTGTGCCTCGGATCCCGGCCCCGCCAATCTGGGCTCCGCTTTCGCGGCCCAGTCGGCATAGGAAAGGTAGTTGAACCGCGCAGGTGCCGGAATCGGAACGTCACGTTCAAGGAAACGACGCAGCTGGGTTTCGATGAGGTTCATCGAGAAGCCATCGCTGATCATGTGGTGCATTGCGAAAACCAAGGCCGATCTGCCGCCCGGCAAGAGTGCAACGCTGGCCCGGAACAGCGGCCATGTGTCCGTGGCGATTTCAGAGTTGGCCACCTCCAGCCTCAGGGCGTCCAACAGTCCGGAAGAGGTCTCGACTATTTGGTCCGAAAAGTCGCGTACCGCAATGTCCAGCTTGGTCTCGTCTGTCACTGGCGTTTCTTGTTGAAGAACCCCATCATCACGCCGCAGAAAGCTCAGCCGCATCGAATCCTGTTGCACCGCCAGGTCGAGCAGCCCCTTTTTCACCTGCGCGGCATCGACCGCGACGTCGAATTGCATTACCCGCACCATCGTGGCCCAAGATCGGTTGCCCTTGGGCATGTAGATATTCCACCACCGTCGTTGCTGCGGCGACAGGACGTAGGTCTTGGCCTCTGCAAGCTTGGGAATTGCCACCGTCTCGCGCGCGGGCGATCGATCAATGAGATCGGCGATCTCGCACAGTTTGGTTGCGGTGAACACGTCCGCAAAATCCAGCGACTTGCCCAACGCGTCCTCGATCTTGCCGATCAGGAACGCCACGTGGATCGATGTCGCCCCCAGACCGAATAGATCGTCAGTCGGCGACGGGGCCGAACACTCCAGGATTTCCGACACCTGCCGGCACAGCCAGGCTTCGGTTTCGGTCCTCGGCCTGTCGGCGGCGCTGGCACCCTGCGACACAATTGCTGCAAGGCGCGCCCGGTCGACCTTGCCGTTCGCATTCTTCGGAAACTCATCAAGTTTGCGCCAGATCGTCGGGACGATGGCCTGCGGCAGATGATCCATCGCGTGCTCGCGCGGGGCGCTGTCGGGAAGGGAGCCCCATCCGGGCTTCGCGATCCAGACCGCCGCCAATCTTGGCTCCATCCCGCCCAGTGTTGTAGTAAAAACAAGAATATCTTGCGCAGCCGCATAACCCTGCAAAGCCTGAGTCACTTCGTTGGGATGAACCCGAACGCCGTTGATCTTCACTTCTTCATCGGCCCGCCCGACTATCACCAGATCGCCCGATTCCGATAGCTTGCCCAGGTCGCCCGTATGATACGACACGGTTTCATCGCCGTTGTTGACGAATCTCGCAGCATCAGCGGAAGCGGGATTGATATAGCCAAGCGTGGCGTTGCGCGTCGTGATCACCACTTCGCGCCCCGATCCGACCCCACGGAAGCCAAAGGACGTTCCCGGCAGGGGCCGACCGACCGGGATCGGCGCGATATCATCTGCGTCGAACTTTTCAACACGGTGAAAGAACTTGGCTAGTGTGGTTTCGGAAGGACCATAAAGGTTCACATATTCGGTCCTGTCCCCGAACGCCGCGCGCAATTCGGCCACGGTTGCCGGATAGAGTTTTTCTCCCGCCAGGAAGAATATCCGCAGGGTTGGGGCGGCGTGACCCATCGCACGCGCCCATAGCTTGGCGACCGACGGGACCCCATGGACAATCGAGATGCGCTTGGATGCCATCCAGCGCGTGAGGCTACCCGGTGTGGAGATGTCTTGTTCCACTGGGATGACAAGCGTTGCACCATGAAGAAGCGGCAAAAAGATGTCGCGCAATGAAACGTCGAACCCGACCGGCGTCAGGAACGAGACACGATCTTCCTCCGAAACGTCAAATTCGCAGCCCTGCCACTCTATGAAATGCAACAGAGCCGACAGGTTGCCAAGAATTGCCTTGGGCGTTCCGGTGCTGCCCGAGGTAAACATCACGTAGGCAGGTCTTTCGCCGCGGTGAGGATGGTCGGAAACCGGATTGTGCCAGTCCGTCGCACGCAGGTCATGGTCCGTGATGACAGCCTGCGGTGGCACGATACGCATCATCGCTTCGACGCGCGCGTCGGGAAGCCGGGTGTCGATCGGCATGACAATTCCGCCAAGCGCGAGGATCGCCAGAAGATCTGTGACATATGCCACAGATTTATCGCGGCGAAGAGCGACCACAGCCCCGTCATACACCCATCGGGACAGTTCCCCGGCACGTGCATCAACTTGGGCCATCAACTCGGCATAAGTCACCGTCCGGTCGCCGCATTCAATGGCTGTCCGCTCCTGCTGGGAAGATGCGATGAATTGGGTGAGTCGCAAGCAATCTGCGGAAGTCATATAATTACCAGTCTCCAATGCTAATACGCCCGGCCGGGACATCCGACCGGGCGCTTCCGGGCGAAAACGGCGTCAGCCGTTCACAATACGAACTTCTGACGGCATCATGTGGATCTTGTGCATGTCCAGAGACCGTACGTTTACCGTCTTCATCAGCCAGCGGTTCGTCACCGCGCCTTCATCGCCGATCCGCACCACTTCCTTGTTGTGAATACACTCGTTGTTCGCCGATCCGATAAAGTCACCTCGGAGTATTAGAAGGCGCTTCTTCAGAACATGCAGGGCGCGTACAACTTCGTCGACAAGTTCTTGGGATTCCGCATCGATGCCGACCGTTCTGTTTTCAAAGAAGCGAATGTCATAGTCGGTTGCACCACCCAGAATTTGGTGATTGGGTGCCCGGCCAAGCTTTTTATTCGATGACGACAGGGTTAGGTCGTCATAGGGTGTATAGAACCGTTCTTCGCGCAGGCCCTTCAGCACACGCTCGTCAAGATAGTCCAGCAGGTCGCAGTTGCGCACGAAAGAGGTATAGATCTCATTCTGTTCCGAGGCGCGCAGCCCAAGAATGTTGACCCAGTCGGGGCGCACGAAGTGGTTCGCCAGATCCTTGTGGAAGAAGATCGTCTTGGCCGCCTTCTGCGATTGCGTTTCCATCAACGACCGCATGGGGTGGATATCCTGGAAGACGTCACCGTCGTTCACGTTGATGTAACCGATTGGCTGCTGCCCCATCAGCTCCGCGTAAAGCAACAGGAAGGCTTCAGCAACATAGGTAGTCTTGCGATTGCGCTTGTCGACGACAGGACTATCCAAGTCCAGGATTGGCAGATCGGGGTCGACCGGGCAGTTCTTGAGCAGAACATAAGGGCTTTCGAACTGGTTCACGTATTTCTTTGCGTGGCACAGATTGCGGAAGTCGTCGGGGATCGGGCCGGCTTCGGCGATCATCCGAATCACTTCAGCTTGGAAACCAGCGTAGTCCTTGTAGGGGTTGACCCGAATCTTCAATAGACGCCTAGTAAGCACGTCATTGGCTTCATTCGAGAATACGAAATCGACATCAATCTCCGATACCATGTCATTCCTTTCTGCATGATTTCACAACAATATTTGACCAAGGCAGCCAAGCGGCTGAGCAAGCGATCTTCACACTGCCCACCGCTTCTACTCCTGCGAGAGTGAGGCTGAAGAACACACTTCTTGTCAAGTGGGCACCTCGAAGACTTTGCCCGACCGGGCCGACGAAGTGATCCGCCTCATCTAACCGGATCTGCAACAGCACCCCTGCGCCACATGCTCGAAACAAAAGTTCACAAACCAGCGCCTTCACGACGTTTTCGCATTGCAAATCCGGCTGACGTCCGGCATCTGTCGCTTACTGTTCTAGCCGAACGTAAAGGGGAGTGGCCGATGGCCAGACTTCTTGCAATCGTAGGAAGGAAGCGCATGGGCCGGTGACGGTTGACCATAGTTGTTCCCATGCGCCCCCGAAGGAAACCTCGGGGGCTTTTTGTTGAGCTAAGGAGACGCGGAAATGTCGATGCAGATGACCGGTGCGAAGATGGTAATACAGGCCCTGAAGGATCAGGGTGTCGAGGTCGTCTTCGGCTATCCCGGCGGCGCCGTGCTTCCGATCTATGACGAGCTGTTCCTGCAGAACGACATCCGCCACATCCTTGTGCGCCACGAACAGGGCGCGGTCCACATGGCGGAAGGCTATTCCCGGTCCACCGGCAAGCCCGGCGTGGCGCTGGTGACCTCCGGCCCCGGGGCGACGAACGCGGTGACAGGCCTGACCGACGCCTTGATGGACTCGATCCCGATCATCGTGCTGACTGGCCAGGTCCCGACCTTCATGATCGGCATCGATGGGTTTCAAGAAGCCGACACCGTGGGCATCACCCGCGCCTGCACCAAGATGAACTGGCTCGTGAAGGACACGGCGAAACTGTCGGAAACCATCCATCAGGCCTTCCACGTCGCCACCCACGGCCGCCCCGGCCCGGTGCTGATCGATATCCCGAAGGACGTGCAGTTCGCCGCGGCCGACTACACCCCCGCCGAAAAAGCCAAGGTCGCGCATTACCAGCCGCGCACCGAAGGCGACCGCGACCAGATCGCGCGTCTGGTCAAGATGATGGAAAGCGCCGAGCGCCCGATCTTCTACACCGGCGGCGGCGTCATCAACTCAGGCCCGCGCGCAAGCCAACTGCTGCGCGAGCTGGTCGCCGAGACGAACTTCCCCATCACCTCCACGCTGATGGGCCTCGGCTGCTATCCGGCCAGCGGCAAGAACTGGATCGGCATGCTGGGGATGCACGGGCTTTACGAGGCCAACCTCGCCATGCACGGCTGCGACCTGATGATCAACATCGGCGCGCGATTTGACGACCGGATCACCGGCCGGGTCAAGGACTTCTCGCCCCGCTCGAAGAAGGCCCATATCGACATCGACCCCTCCTCGATCAACAAGGTCATCCATGTGGATGTCCCGATCGTCGGCGATGTGACCAAGGTCCTGGAAGAGGTGCTACGCCAGTGGCGCGCGCGCGGGTCGAAGACCGACCAGCGCGGCCTTGCCAAATGGTGGAAGCAGATCGATGAATGGCGCGCGGTGAAGTGCCTGAACTACAAGAACTCCACCACCACCATCAAGCCGCAATATGCGCTCGAACGGCTGGAAGCCCTGACCAAGGGGATGGACCGCTACATCACCACCGAGGTCGGCCAGCACCAGATGTGGGCCGCGCAGTTCCTGGGCTTCGAGGATCCAAACCGCTGGATGACCTCGGGTGGCCTCGGCACCATGGGCTATGGCCTGCCAGCCAGCATCGGCGTGCAGATCGCCCACCCCGAGGCGCTGGTGATCAACGTGGCGGGCGAGGCCTCCTGGCTGATGAACATGCAGGAAATGGGTACCGCTATGCAATTCCGCGCGCCGGTCAAGCAGTTCATCCTGAACAACGAACGGCTGGGCATGGTGCGCCAGTGGCAGGAGCTTCTGCACGGCGAGCGCTATTCCTCGTCATGGTCGGAATCTCTCCCCGATTTCGTCAAGCTGGCCGAAGCCTTCGGCGCCAAGGGCATCAAGTGCAGTGACCCCAAGGACCTCGACGACGCGATCATGGAGATGATCCGCTGGACAGGCCCGGTGGTATTCGACTGCTTGGTCGAAAAGCACGAACTTCTTTACCCGATGATCATGTCTGGTAATCCGCACAATGAAATGCTCTTGGGCGGTGGAGAGACTGTGGGGGCAATCAAGGCAGGCGGGGCGGTGTTAGTGTGAGCTTGGGTGAAGCGAGTTTAGCCCGTAGCCATTGGTTCGACACCAATGCAGTGCCACGAATATCCGGGTAAAGATGAAAAAGGGACGGTCGATGTCGCAACTCAATATCAAGAAAGGCTCTTCAAGCCGCTCAGCCTATGATCTCCGCTCGGCCCTCTCCGAGGTGGAAGAAAGACATACCCTCGCGGTCATCGTGGAAAACGAGCCCGGCGTCCTCGCCCGCGTCATCGGCCTCTTCTCCGCCCGGGGCTACAACATCGACAGCCTCACTGTCGCGGAAGTGGACCACACGGGCCACCGGAGTCGTATCACCATCGTCACCCGCGGCTCCCCCGCCGTCATCGACCAGATCGAAGCACAACTCGGCCGCACGGTGCCCGTCCATGCCGTCCACAACCTTACAATGAACGGCCCCGCGGTACAGCGGGAACTGGCTTTGGTCAAAGTCAAGGGCAAAGGCGACCAGCGGATCGAGGCACTGCGGCTGGCCGAGATCTTCCGCACCAGTGTCGTCGACAGCACGTTGGAAAGCTTCGTGTTCGAGATGACCGGTACACCCGAGAAGATCGACGCTTTCGCCGATCTCATGCGCCCACTTGGCCTAATCGAGATCGCCCGCACCGGCGTTGTGGCGCTGAAGCGTGGGGCGTAGCTCGGAACACACCCCACCTTTTGGACATACGGCGGGTTATGCCCCATCTCACCGCCCGTAGATTTCGGTGTGCGTTCTCGCGCATCGACCCCTCCGCCGATCCAACAAGAATCATTCAGCAGATTGCGATTCATGCTACGGCGGGCGCTGATGCTATAGGCATATCATCTGCTTTCTCTGGCAGGCATCTGCCGGATCACCGGCGCTTCCTTGACGATCTCCACCGGCAGAAAGCGCAAACCGGCGTCCTGTGATCCCGTTCCGGGCTTGGGCCGATACTTGGGGTCACGCAGCCACTTGAAGATCAGGTTCGCATTCACCGTGTAGCGAAGCGCCACCTGGGCCACGGATACGCCCGGCGCGGTCGTCTGCAGGCAGATCGACCGCTTCTCTTCATCCGTCCAAAGTCGCCTCGTTCGCCGCGCCACGCTTGCACCTTAGTGTCCACTATCGTTGGTGGACACTAACCGGCACTATCAGCGTGCGGCAGTGCGGTCAGCCCGGACGCTTACTCTGTTGCTGGAGAAGGTTGTCTTTCAGACCCATCCCCTCCGCCACTTGCCCGTGTCGCTGAAAAGCACGGCCAGGGTGCCCTCGTTCACACCCGCCGAACGGAAAACGGATTGACGCGAATTGCGGCTGGCAATGTCGTGGCGGACCGGATCCCGCGACGGCTCGGTCGGACTGTCGCGCCATCAGCTGCGCGTCCGGCCCCTGCTGTTGACAACGATCACCCCGGCAAGCGCCAGCGCGCCGCCCAGCAGGGTCTCGACCTTGGGAACTTCGCCCAGCAAGGGCCATGCGATAAGGACGGACCCCGGCGGGATCAGATACAGGAACTGGCCCGCGCGGGCCGCACCGAAATATCCGATGGCATAGGCCCAGCAGGATTGGCCGACCAGCCCCGGGGCAATGGCCAGAAACAACACCGTCAACAGCGTTTCGGGCCGCGCGCCAGCGGCCTGTTGCCAGCCCTCTGCCAGCCATGGCAGCAGGGCCACGGCACCTGCGACAAGCACCAGAAGCGTCACGTCGAAGGCCGCCACCCGGGCAAAAAGCGGGCGTTGCAGCACCGAATAGGACGCGGCACAGAACGCCGCCCCCAGGATCAGGCTGGCCCCGGTGCCAAAACTCAGCCCGCCCGGCTGCCCCGCCGCGATGATCGCAACCCCGGTGAATCCCAGCCCGGCCCCAATCCACCCCCAGCGATTGAAGGTTTCTCCCAGCACCAGAACGGCCAGAATGGCCATGAACAGCGGCTGCGTGTTCACGATAAAAGCCGCGGCCCCGGAGGATACCGTGGTCTGGCCAGAGTTCAGAAAGACATTGTAAAGCGCAATCCCCAACACGCCGCACAGCACAACCGTGCCCGCGTCCCGCCGTGTCAGCCCGCGCGGCCGGCGCCAGGCCAGCAGACCAAGCGCAATGACCGCCGCAATCGCAAAGCGAATCGAGGCCAGCGGCAAGGGCGCGATCTCGCGCAGGGCAAAGCCGATAGCGGGAAAGGAGGTGGCCCAGGTGAAAATCGTTGCGGCCACGGCGAGCGAGGGCAGCAGGGCGGAGGATGGCGGGGGGGAGGGGGTGCTTTGGGTCATATAACATGTGTGTCATACGCACAGATATTGACATACAGCACAAACAAGCATTCAGATGTGCAAATTATGCACAGATATATCCCCCCGACCGAGGCACTTCAGGCCGTTCTGGTTGCGGCTGATACCGGGTCCTTCATGGCGGCGGCCGACAGGCTGAACACCACGCATGGCACGATCAGCCGTCGCATTGCGGCGGTGGAGCATTGGGCTGGCCTGATGCTGTTTACCCGCCACGGACGCGGCGTGCGCCTGACGCTCGATGGTCAGCGGCTGGCCGCGCGGCTGGAATTGGCCCTGGCGATGCTGGAAGACGGGCGGGCAACAGCGCCTTCAGCACCTGACCTGCCGGTGATCCGCGTTGGCGTGGTGCAGTCCTTTGCCCGGCTCTGGCTGATCCCGAACCTCGCGCGGCTGGAGGGCGATCCGCCCGACCTGCGGCCCGACCTGCGTATCGAACCGGAGATCGACAACCGCCACATGACCCTCTCGGATGCGCGCATCGCGATCCGGCTCGGGCGCGGCGGATGGTCCGGCGTTCTGGCCGAACCGCTGATGCGCGAGGAGCTTCAGCCTGTGGCCGCTCCCCATTTTGCGAAAGAAATCGGAAAGTCACCCAAGGCCTTGCGCCTGCTGGATTTCCCCCTGTTGCACGACGCCTCCATCGAGAACTGGCGCGACTGGTTCAATTCGCAAGGCCACTCCTACGAACCCCGGCCGCAGGACCGGATCCTTTCAGGGCATGATCTGGTCCTGAGTGCCGCGCGCGCGGGGCTTGGCCTTGCACTGGCCCGCCATCCCTACAGCCGGCTTGACGATCCGGGCGGGGGGCTTTTGCCGGCCCACCCTGCACGCGTTGCCAACCTGTCGGCGTTCCACATTGTCACCCGCCCCGGCCCGCGCCACCCGGCCGTGGATCGGCTGGTAAGGCGGTTGCATCTGCTTGGCCGGCACCCGCATTCCGGGGCGGATTAGCGCCGGGTGGCCTCGTGCTACACGCGGGAAGAATGGCAGCAAGCGCGGCGCGCGGTCGTGATCCGAAAGAGTTGAAGGCCGCCTTGAAGACGCAACGGGACCAGAACAAGACTCTGCGAAACCCAAGGTTCAGAGATAGGAGGCCGAGGCGGTAAAATGCAAGAAAACAGCGCGAAAACAAAGTGGTGCGGGTGGAGGGACTTGAACCCCCACGCCTTGCGGCGCCAGAACCTAAATCTGGTGCGTCTACCAGTTTCGCCACACCCGCAGTGCCCGCGCAACCGGCGCAGACCCTCAGGTCTCTAGCAAAGCGTCACGACAGTGGCGAGGGAAAACTGTCGGCACGATGACGGGCGGGGTCGAAAAAAAGGCACGACATTAACCGGATATTGCCATATTGTAGGGCAAAACTGAGGCAGTAACAGAGCGAGACACGCCATGAAACCGGATACGGTCGGGCGTCTGGACGGTGCACTTGCCGTTCTTGACCCTTTGCAGGAGGCCGGTCTTTGGACCGGCGGCATTCTTCTCACCCTTCAGGGCGAGCGTCGGATCGACGATCTGCGGTCCGGAGACCGGATCGTGACGCGCGACGCGGGCATGTCCGTGCTGCGCGCGATCACGCGGCGGCGGGCGCGCGCGGCGCTGGTGCGCATCCGCGCCGGGTCTCTCGGCCACACGCGGCCCGAACGCGACGTGATCCTGCCCGCGGGCCAGCCCATCCTCGTTCGCGACTGGCGGGCGCAGGCGCTTTTCGGGACCGATCAGGCCATGGTCCCCGCCGCGCGTCTTGTGGATGGCGAGTTTGTCACCCATGCCGGCGAGGCGGAGGTCGATCTCTGGCAGCTCGATTTCGACAGCCCGCACATCCTTTATCTCGACGGGCTGGAAGTGGCGAGCAACGCGCGCTGACGGCGCTCAGCCGATGGTGACATGACCACGAGGGGTTCGCTCACACCGCGATGATGGGGCTTGGGGTGGGTTCCGCTGTCGGGTCAGATGACGGCAAGGCCCCTACCCTTCCAGCCGCGTGAGATCAGCGGCTTGCAGGCAGATGCTGCGGATACGGCTCAGGAGGTTGAGGCGGTTGCGGCGGATCACCGGACTGTCGGCATTGACCTGCACCGCGTCGAAAAACGCATCAATGGGCGCGCGCAGGGCGGCCATGGCGGACATGGCGCCGGCGAAATCCTCGGATTTGAGGGCGGCGGCGATCTGCGGCTCTGCGGTATCGAGGGCGGCGAAAAGCGCGCGCTCCTCCTCGGTCTCGGCGAATTTCACATCCGCGCCGTAGGAATATTCCACCCCGTCCTTTTCTTCGGCCTGTGTCAGGATGTTGTTGGCGCGCTTGAAGCCCTGCAACAGGTTCTCGCCATCGTCGGTCTTGAGGAGATCGCCGAGCGCGCGGGCACGGTGCACCAAGAGCGTGAGATCGTCATTGCCCGGCATGGCAAGGCAGGCGTCGATCACGTCATGGCGGATGCCTTCATCCTTAAGATGGACCTTAAGGCGGTCGTGGAGGAAGGCGAGGAGGTCCGACACCCCAGACTTATCAAGTCCATTGCTGTGGATCGTGGGGTCGGACACGCCAGATCTTGCGAGCGCGACGAGATCATACTCCGCCTTGATCTGCTTGTAGGACCCCGTCGCCAAGACTTGGTCACCAGCCTCGCAGTAATGGGCAACGGCGTCATCCCTCACCCGTGGCGCATGGCGGACGATCATTTGAAACAACTCGATATGTTGGCCTGCCTTCTGGATTAGCCGTATCACCCCCAGCGCCGCCCTTCGCAGCGCGTAGGGGTCTTTGCTCCCGGTGGGTTTCTCGCCAATCGTCCAGAAGCTCGTCAGCGTGTCGATCTTGTCGGCCAGCGCCACGGCGACCGACACGGGCGCAGAGGGCACGGCGTCGCCCGGCCCCAAGGGTTTGTAATGCTCTTCGCAGGCCTCGGGCACGCCGTCGTCATGACCTGCGGCCTGCGCGTAATACCGCCCCATCAACCCCTGCAATTCGGGGAACTCACCCACCATCTCGGATTGCAGATCGGCCTTGCACACCCTTGCCGCCTCGGCGGCCAGATCGGGCTTGGCGCCGACCAGCGGCGCGATCTCGCGCGCGAGTGCCGCGATGCGCGCTACCCGCTCGGCCTGCGATCCCAGCTTGTTGTGGAAGGTGACGCTCGCCAGCCCTTCGGCCATGCCCTCAAGGCCCTTGTCCCGCACCGTGCGCAGGTCATTCTCCCAGAAGAATTTCGCGTCACTGAGCCTGGCGGCCAGCACCTTTTGATTGCCCGCCAGAATGGTCGCGCCGTGATCCGCCGTCTCGACATTGGCGACGGTGACAAAGCGTTCGATCCGGCCCGTCCCGGGGTTCTTCACCGAAAAGAACTTCTGATGCTCGCGCATACTGGTTTGCAGCACCTCGGGCGGCAGGTCGAGAAAGGCGTCACCGATCCGGCCCATCAGCACCACGGGCCATTCCACCAGCCCCGCCACCTCCGCCAGAAGCCCGCGATCCTCGACCACCTCAAGCCCCGCCGCAAAAGCCTGATTGGTGGCCTCCTGCCAGATCGCCTCGGCCCGCTCGGCGGCATCGAGCACCACATGCGCGCGCTTGAGCTTTGCGGCGTAATCCTCGAATGACGTTACAGAAAACGTATCCGGGGCCATGAAGCGATGGCCGCGTGTGATGTTGCCCGCGCGAATGCCGTCCACCTCCATCTCCACCACCTGCGCCGCGCCATCCTCGCCGGTCAGGATGCACAGGATGGAATGCAATGGCCGCACCCAGCGCAGCGAACCGCTGCCCCAGCGCATCGACTTGGGCCAGGGGAAAGTGCGAATGAGCTTTTCCAGCTCCTCGGCCACGATCTGCGCCGCGGGGCGTCCGGGCCGGGTGAGGGTGGCGAAATAGACCTGGCCCTTTTTCTCGTCGCGGATTTCGAGGTCATCACGGGTCACGCCCGCACCGCGCAGAAACCCCTCGATCGCCTTTTCGGGCGCATCGACGCGCGGGCCCTTGCGTTCCTCGCGGATCGTCGGACTGGTCGCAAGCAACCCCTGCACCGTCAGCGTGAGCCGCCGGGGCGTGGCAAAAGCCGCCGCACCGGCATAGGTCAGCCCCGCCTCGACCAGAGCCTCGGTCAGGCGCGCGCGCAGGTCCTCGGCGGCGCGGGCCTGCATCCGGGCGGGGATTTCCTCGGAGAAGAGTTCGATCAGAAGATCGGGCATGGCTCAGTTTCCTTGCGGGGGCTTGGGGCAATCCGCGGGCGCGGGCTGGCCGTCAAAGACAATCTCGCCGCAGCGGTTGATCTGGTGCCAGGCATAGCCGCGACCGTCCTGCGTGATGGCGATGATGCGGTCGATGCCGTAGCGGATGTTCTCCTCGCCCATATAGGCGCGCGCGCGTCCCTCGCCGAGCGCTGCCCCGAGCGCCTTGGCGTCGAAACAGTCAAACCACGCGGGCGCGTTGAGCGGTTCCGCCCCCGGATAGGGGACAAGGCCCACATCCTGCGGCAGATGGGCGGTAAAACAGGCGCGAAAGCGGATGGGGGAGCTGTCGGCGTCGATGGCGCGGAAATCGGACACGGGCAGGTCGATGACAGTGCCGCTTGCCAGCGTGATCTTCATCTCCACCACGCCGCCATCCCTGGTCAGCAGCACCTCGTCGTAGAAGTGATAGACCTGGAGATAATAAAGCGCGCCCCCGGCAATCGCCGCCGCAACAAGAATGGCAATGCTCAGAACCTTGCCCATCAGCCCACGTAGCCCCCGGCTTCGGTCATGACGAACGCATCAGCGCATTGTTTGGCGAGCGCGCGCACGCGGCCGATATAGGCCTGCCGCTCGGTCACGGAGATGACGCCGCGCGCGTCGAGCAGGTTGAAGATGTGGCTGGCCTTGATGCATTGATCATAGGCGGGGTGGGCCATGACGATGCGTTTGCCGGTCTTGGGGTCCTGCGCGGGGGCGGCGAGGATGGCGGCACATTCGGCCTCGGCCTCCTTGAAGTGATCCAGCAGATCCTCGGTATTGGCCACATCGAAGTTGAAGCGCGAATATTCCTCCTCGGTCTGGCGGAACACGTCGCCATAGCGGAGCGGAATGGGCGCGTCGGGGTCGTTGAACGGCATCTCCATCACATGATCCACACCCAGCACATACATCGCCAGCCGCTCCAGCCCATAGGTCAGTTCGCCCGGCACGGGGTGGCAATCGTGCCCGCCGACCTGCTGGAAATAGGTGAACTGGCTGACTTCCATGCCGTCGCACCACACCTCCCAGCCCAGCCCCCAGGCGCCAAGGGTGGGGCTTTCCCAGTCGTCCTCGACAAAGCGCACGTCGTGCAGCGCAAGGTCAATGCCGATGGCGCGCAGACTGCCCAGATAGAGATCTTGCAGATAGGGCGGCGAGGGTTTGATCAGCACCTGATACTGGTAATAATGCTGCAGGCGGTTGGGGTTCTCGCCATAACGCCCGTCGGTGGGCCGCCGCGAGGGCTGCACATAGGCGGCCGCCCAGTGCCGTGTTCCCAGAGACCGCAGCGTGGTGGCGGGATGGAACGTGCCCGCACCCACCTCCATGTCATAGGGCTGCAGCATCGCACAGCCCTGCCCCGCCCAATAGGTCTGGAGCCGCAGGATGATCTCCTGAAAGCTGCGCGGCTTGTCCGTGTTGTCCGTCATGCGCGGGCCCCCCGAAATTGACGCCCTTACCTAGGCCGGGTGCCGGGCATGGTCAACGCGGCTTGTGGTGCGCAGGGGCGCATATTTGGGATGCATCGGGCGGGGATTTTGATAGAACCGGCAAGACCCGGCCATTCCGGCCGTTCGAAGACCACTTGGGAATGATGATCATGCGTTTTGTTGCGGCTTTTGTTCTGTTGTTGCTTACCCCCATTGCGGCGCTTGCCCAGACCGGCCCGGAGGCCGAACCGCTGGTCTTTGTCCAGATCGAGGCGCAGCCCAGCCTTGCCGAGGCGCAGGCGCGGGCGCGCGATTATGCGCGCACCCTGCCGGATGTGAACGGGTTTTCCCTCGGGCGTGGCTGGTATGCCATAGCACTTGGCCCCTACCGCGAGGACGAGGCCGCGCGTGTGCTTCAGGTCTATCGCGGCGAAGGCGTGATCGCGCGCGACAGCTATATCGCGCGACCCACCGATTTCGGTCAGCAGTTCTGGCCCGTGGGGGCCAATCTGCTGGAGCGCGCCACGCCCGCGCCCGCACCCATGCCCGGGCCCGACGCCGCCCCCGAAGTGGCTGCCCCTGCCCCGGCTCCCACCCCTGCCCCTGCCCCTGCCCCCGAACCCGACGAGACCCTGCGCGAGGCCCGCGCCAGCGAGGCGCAGCTGAGCCGCGAGGAGCGCGCAGCACTTCAGGTGGCGCTGGAATGGTCCGGGGTCTATCAGGGGGCCATCGACGCGGCCTTCGGTCCCGGCACCCGCAATGCGATGGCGGCCTGGCAACGCCAGAACGGGGTAGAGGCGACCGGCGTGCTGACCACGCGCCAGCGCGCGATGCTCTTGCGGCAGTATAACGCCATTCTGGACGGGCTCGGGCTTGAGATGGTGCGCGACGCGCAGGCGGGCATCGAGATGCGCCTGCCGCTTGGCGTTGTCGCCTTCGACCGGCACGAGGCGCCCTTTGCCCATTACCCCGCCTCGGGCGATCTGCCCGCGCAGGTGCTGCTGATCAGCCAGCCGGGGGACCGGGCGACCATGAGCGCGCTTTACGACATCCTGCAAACCCTCGCCATCGTCCCGGAGACGGGCGAGCGCCGACTGGAGCGCGACGGGTTCACCCTCATCGGCGAGGGTAGCCAGATCGTCTCGCAGACCCGCGTCTGGCTCGAGAGTGGCGAGATCAAGGGCTTTACCCTTGTCTGGCCTGTCGGCGACGAGGAGCGGCGCACGCGGCTGCTGGCGGAAATGGAGCAGAGTTTTGCCCGCCTGCCCGGCACGCTTGCCCCTTTGGCCGCCCCGGTGAGCGCGCAACGTGTGGACCTCGTGTCGGGGCTTGAGGTGCGCCGTCCCAAACTGTCGCGCTCGGGCTTTTTTGTGGATGAGCGCGGCGCGGTCCTGACTGCGGCGGAGGCCGTCGCAGGCTGCGGACGGATCACGCTCGACGAGACCTATGACGCCACGGTCGCCCATCTCGACACAAAGCTCGGCATCGCCATCCTGCGCCCGCGCGAGACACTCGCGCCCATGGCGATCGCCCGGTTTCAGCAGGACGCGCCCCGGCTTTTGTCGCGGATCGCTGTCGCGGGGTATTCCTACGAGGGGATTCTCGGCGCGCCGAGCGTGACCTTCGGGCAGATATCAGAGCTTGGCGGGCTGGCAGGCGAAAGCCATCTAAAGCGCCTCGCACTTGCCGCCATGCCGGGCGATCTCGGCGGTCCGGTGGTCGATGCGGGCGGCGCGGTGCTGGGAATGCTTGTCCCCGGCGCGCCGGACGGTCGCAGCCTGCCCGAGGGCGTGAGCTTTGCCGCCGGCAACGGCGCGCTGCAAGAGGTCCTGACGCAGGGCGGCGTCACGGCGCGCGTCACGCGCGAGACCGGCGATCTTTCGGCCGAAGCGCTCAGCGACCGCGCCTCGGCGATCACCGTTCTGGTGAGTTGTTGGGAATAATCTTAGCGAAAGGTCACGGTTTCGACATTCCTCCGGCCTGCGCCTGCCCCGGCGCAACGGTTTCCTGACGGCATGTGAAGGGCGGGTTTGCCCTCGCTTGTCAGTCAAAACCGGAGGTTACACCATGAAACGCCCAGTTCTCTTGGCAGCACTTCTCGCGCTCGCCGCGCCACTTGTCCATGCGCAGCAGCAGCCCGATTATGGCGGCTACACCGCCGCCATCAAGGGCGGTTCCAGCAAGGTGATGCCGCCCGCAAATCACGCGGGACAGTGGTGGACGCACCCCTCGGGTTGCGAATATTCGCGCGCGGGCCGCCCCGGCGAGGTGGTTTGGTATCTCATCATCAACACCGCGCGCCCCGAATGCCCCACCTATATCGCCATCCGTGGCGGGCGCGACGTCTACTGACGGTTCAAGGCCGCCAGAACCGTGGCAGAAGCAGAACGATGACGGCAATGATCTCCAGCCGGCCCAACAGCATCGCCGCGATCATCAGCGCCTTCGCCGCTTCAGGAAAGGCCTGAACCGAGCCGGTCGGCCCCACGCTGGGGCCGAAGGCCGGGCCGATGTTGAAAATCGCCGTCCACGCCCCTGTGATCGATTCCATCAGCGTCAGCCCGGTCAGCTCCAGCGCCACCGAGAAGAACCCGAGCGACAGGATATACATGGTGAAGAGCAGCATCACCGATTGCAGCACCTCATCCTCGACCCGCCTCCCCTCGTGGCGCAGCACCAGCACCGAAGACGGGTGGAATATGCGCCGCGCCTGCTGTCCAAGTGCGCGCAGCATGATCTGGTAGCGGAAAATCTTGATGGAACATCCGGTGGAACTGGTGCAGCCGCCGATGGCCCCCACGATAATCAGGATGGCGAAGGGAAAGTGGCCATAGGTCGTGACATCGCCATCGCCATAGCCCGTGCCGGAAAAGATCGACACGATGTTGAACAGCCGCTCGCGCAGCCGCGCCTCTTCGAATTTGCCAAGCGCAAGGATGTCATAGGCCGCAAGCAGAGCGAAGGCGTAGAACAGCCAGCGGATATAGGTGCGCACCTGGGTATCCTGGAGAAGCGGGCGCAGGTCGCCCTGCACACCCTGCATCATGCGCACGAACGGCAGGCTGGCCAGCACCATGAACACCACGCAGGCATATTGCGGCGCGCCGGGAAAGGCCCCGAACGATGCGTCCGTGGTGGAAAACCCGCCGGTTGACACAGTGGTGAGCGCATGCACGGTCGCCTCGAACGCCTCCATCCCGAGCGCGAGATAGGTCAGTGTGCACACTGCCGTCAGGCCCAGATAAATATTGAGCACACCCTTGGAAATGTCGATCGTGCGCGGCAGCGCCTTGCCCAGCGTATCAAACCCCTCGGAGCGAAAGAACTGCATCCCGCCCACCCGCATTTCGGGCAGGAAGACCAGTGCCACG
Organism: Alphaproteobacteria bacterium HGW-Alphaproteobacteria-1; assembly: GCA_002842985.1. GTDB lineage: Bacteria > Pseudomonadota > Alphaproteobacteria > Rhodobacterales > Rhodobacteraceae > Roseovarius. Next base: position 69,558 of record PHEQ01000007.1, on the reverse strand, counting down.
ATGACAATCCCGAGGCCGCCCAGCCATTGCAGGATGCCGCGCCACAAAAGCAGCCCCTTGGGCAGCGCATCGAGCCCCGCGATGACGGTGGTTCCCGTGGTCGTCATCCCCGACATCGACTCGAAGAACGCATCAATGAAGCCAAGCTGCGTTTCACCCAGCATGAAGGGCATGGCCCCGAAGAGCGGCAGCGCGACCCAGACCGAGGTGGTGAGCAGGAAGGCCTGCTGGATGCTCAGGCCGCGGCCCACCGAATTGCGACACGACAGCGCCACCAGCCCCCCGGCAAGGCAGGTGACGATCATGCTTTCCGCGAAGACCGGCCAATGCGCGCGCCCCTCGGCGATATCCACCAAAAGCGGAAGGCCCATGGTCAGGCCCATCGCCATCACCATGAGCCCGACCAGATATCCCACGGGGCGCATATCGAACATGACGCGCAGCCTTGGCGCGCGCCTTCGCGCCTGTCAAGCCGCTTGCGCGCGCGGCCCTCAGCGCGACTCCGGCAGCACGTCCTCGAACACGAAGGCCGGAATGTCGCGACGTTTCAGCCCCATGGCGGCCAGATCACGATCGCTCAGCGATTGCAGGCGCATGACGCTTTCAACGCGCCTTTGCGAGAGCATGTAGCCATTCATGCCCGCCGCGCGTTCGGCCAGGAACATGTCAAGATCGCTCCGCCATCCGGCGGGCAGAAAACGGGGGTTGACGCCGTATATGGTCATCGGGTGCCCTTCTCGTCGCTTGCAAGGGTCCCCTCCCTGAGTCCCATTCTAGCCCGAATACGTCATGACGTTGCAGTTTTCTGTTCGCGGAGACAGATTTTCGCATCTTGGGCCTTTCGCGCATCGTCGATGTCACCGCCCGAGCGCTAGCCGGACGGAGACGCAGGACAGGCCGCCGACCCGGCTGCACATACGGCGGTCACGGCGTCTGGAGGCAATCCGCCAGCGCCTTGGCAAGGTTGCGCAGCACATTGCCGTAAAGCGCCGGGCCCGGCACCAGATCAGACCCCAACGGATCGAGCACGCCGGTTTTCGCCTCGGACCCGTCCATCACCGCGGCTACGATGCCGGGGGCGAATTGTGGCTCCGACAACACGCATGTCACGTTTTGCTCTGCCACGCGCGCCTGGATCTCGGCGATGCGGGCCGGGCTGGGCCGGGTAGCATCGGAGAGGGATATGGCGCCGGAGGCAAAGAACTCGAACGCTGTCTCGAAATACTGATAGGCGTCATGGAAGACGATGAAATTGCGGCCCCGCACGGGCTCCAGTATGCCGTTGATCTCGGCGCGCAAGGCGGCCAGTTCGTTCCGTCCCGCTACCGCGTTGGCAAAATAGGTCCCGGCATTGTCGGGATCGGCCGCGGACAGGTGGGCGGCGATTGCGTTCAGCCACACCGCGCCGTTGTCAGGCGACAGCCAGGCGTGGGGGTCGTGGGCGCCATGGTCGTGGGCGCCATGGTCGTGCCCTGCATGGCCACCCTCGTCGGCATGCCCTTCTTGATCCTCGTGAGCGTGACCATCGTGCGCGGCTTTCTCGGCCGGTTCCTTATGTCCAAGTCCTTTGTGGTCTTTGTCGTCCGCGTCATTCCCATCCCTGTGGTCGTGCGCCTCGAACAGCGCGCCCTCACGGAACGGCAGTTCCGTCGTTCCATCGACCTCGAGCATTTCCGTAACGGCAGCACCTCCAGCCAGTGTTTCGATCGCAGTTTCCAGCCAGGGTGTCAGGCCCGGGCCGACCCAGAAAACCAGATCGGCCTCCTGCAGGGCGGCGGCCTCGGACGGGCGCAGGCTGTATTCGTGCGGGCTTGCCCCCGGTGCCACGATCAGCAAGGGCGCACCCACCCCCTGCATGACGCGTGCCACCAGCGAATGCACCGGAGCGATATCGACGGCCACGCGCGGCACATCCGCCAAAGCCGTTCCGCCAAGCAGGGCTGCCGCAACCGAGAGGGGAACGAGGTTTCTGGACATGTTCGGCTCCATGTGATTATGTAACATTACCGATCACTACAAGAAATGAAATAACATGACAAGTGCTGCCGAAGCAGGAAACGCCGTGCCGAGTGACCCTGTCGGGTTTGAAAAACACGATCATGGCGCCTGCATCAGCGAGGCAATGGCAACGGCCGAGGCCCATTGTCGGGCGAAGGGCCTGCGATTCACGCCCGTGCGGCGCAAGGCGTTGGGGCTGCTCTTGCAGGCGCATCGCGCGATCGGGGCCTATGAGATGCTCGACAGGTTGCGCGATGCCGGGTTTGGCTCGCAACCGCCCGTGGCCTACCGGGCGCTTGATTTCCTCGTCGCCAACGGGTTTGCGCACAAGATCGAACGGCTCAATGCCTTCATCGCCTGCGCCCATCCCGGCGCCAGTCATTCACCCGCATTCATGATCTGCCGGATCTGCGAGTCGGTGGCCGAAGCGCACTCATCCCCGGCGCGAGGCGCGCTTGGCGAGGCGGCCCGCGCCACCGGGTTCCGGATCGAACAGACCGTGGTCGAGGCCGAGGGCATTTGCCCCGCCTGTGTGGACAAGGCCGACACATGAGCCTGATCGCGATGCAGAATATCAGCGTCGGATATGGCGCGAACATGGTGCTGCGCAATGTGTCGCTTGCCATAGAGCCGGGCGAGATCGTGACCATCGTCGGGCCGAACGGCTCCGGCAAGACCACATTGCTGCGCCTGCTCATCGGGGCGGCAGCACCGGAATCGGGGCGCATCACACAGAAGCCGGGGCTGCGCATCGGTTATGTTCCCCAGAAACTGCACATCGATCCGACCCTGCCCATCACGGTGGAACGCTTCCTGCGCCTTCCCGGCGGCACCCCGCGCTCGGCCTGCGCCACGGCGTTGGAACGGGCCGGCGTCCCCGATCTGTCACACCGCCAGATGTCGGCCCTGTCAGGCGGGCAGTTCCAGCGTGTGCTTCTGGCGCGCGCGCTGATCGATGAGCCGGAGTTGCTGTTGCTGGACGAGGCCACGCAAGGGCTGGATCAACCCGGCTCCGCCGCCTTCTATCTCCAGATCGAAGAGGTGCGTCAGCAAACCGGCTGCGCCATCCTGATGATCAGCCACGAATTGCATGTGGTTATGGCGGCCTCTGACCGGGTGATCTGTCTCAATGGCCATGTCTGTTGTGAAGGAACGCCCGAGATCGTGTCGGCGGCACCCGAATACCGTGCTCTTTTCGGCACCGGCACCGGCGGCGCGCTGGCCCTCTACCGTCACGAGCATGACCACAGCCACGACGAAACCTGCACCCATGGCGACGGGCCGGGTCACCCTCCAGCCGATCCACACACGAGGGCCGCCGAATGATGCTGGATGATTTCATGACCCGCGCCGCCCTTGCGGGTGTTGGCGTGGCCCTTGCTGCGGCGCCGTTGGGCAGTTTCGTGGTCTGGCGGCGCATGGCCTATTTCGGCGACGCGACGGCCCATGCCGCGATTCTGGGTGTCGCGCTGGCGCTGGCGCTACAGATCTCGGTTTTTGCCGGGGCCGTCGCCGTGGCGCTGGCGATGGCGCTGACCGTGACCGTGCTGACCGGGCGCGGCTATGCCATGGACACGCTGCTGGGCGTGCTGGCGCATTCCGCGCTGGCCTTCGGGCTTGTGGCCGTGTCGTTCCTGTCGGGCATCCGCATCGACCTCATGGCCTATCTCTTCGGCGATATCCTGGCCGTGTCGCGCGGCGATCTGGCGGTGATCTGGGGCGGCGCCGCGCTGGTCGTCGGGCTGATCGCGTGGCGCTGGTCGGCGCTCTTGACCGCCACCATCAGCGCGGAACTTGCCCATGCCAGCGGGATCGACCCGAAACGGGAACAACTGATCCTGACATTGGCGCTGGCCATTACGGTCGCGGTGGCGATCAAGGTGGTGGGCGTCTTGCTGATCGCGGCCATGCTGATCATTCCCGCCGCCGCCGCCCGTCCGCTGTCACGCACGCCCGAGCACATGGCGCTGACCGCCGCCGTTATCGGCAGCGGTTCTGCCGTGATCGGCCTGCAAGCGGCCTATGCGCTCGACACGCCCGCAGGTCCATCCATCGTCTGCGTCGCGGCGCTCGTGTTTCTGGCCACAAGCATTCTGCAAGGCCTGCGATCCTGACGAGCGGACGTGCCCGAGGCAACGGCGCGTGGCGCTTCAGGCGTAAAACAGGTCCTTGAAGACGTGATAGGCGATATCGTCACGACGAATGCCGAGCCGCGCAAGCTCCTCGTCGGATTTCGCCTCAAGCGCCTCGATCCGGGCGCGGCGCGACTGAACCCGCGCGCTGCGCTCGACGCTGCGTTCGAGAGCCTCGAAAAAGCGCGCCCAGAAACCCGGACGCGGTGCGGTGGCAATATTGGTGGTGGTCGTCGCCATTTGGAAACCTCACGATTGTGATCCGTTTCCTCCCTGACGATCAATTTAGGTCACAGGCGCTGCCATGACGAGCGCCAAAACAGAATGGCCGGGATGCGCATAACGCAACCCGGCCAGACAGGTTCTTATTCCGTCTCAGCTTTTGCCGAACGCTCGGGCAGAGCGGGCGGAACCGAGGGCGCGCGCGGACGCTTGGCCGCAGCGGCGGCCTCTGCCTTGGCGGTCTCGGGGTCGGCTTTTGCGGTTGTGGCGGGTCGCGCCTGATGTGCTGTCGCGGGGGCCGGTTTCGGGGCCGTCTCCGCCTTGGCGGCGGGCGCGGGCTCGAGCTTCGGCGCAGGGGCAGCAGGCTTTGGCTCCGGCTTGGGCGCGGCCTTGGTTTCAGGCGCAGCAGGCTTGGGCGCAGGTGTGGACACCGGGGACGCCTTCGCCTCCGGGTTGGGCTTGGGCGCGGGGGCGGGGGCGGCTTTCGCCGCGGGCGCGGGCTTGGGTGCCGGGGTCGGGGCCGGGGTAACTGTCTCGACCAGTTTGACCGCCGGTTTTGCCGGGACCGTCGCCTTTGACGACGGTTTGGCGGCGGGACGTGCGGCGCGCGGCTTGGCCGGGGGCGTGGCGCGTTTGGCCGGTGCCTCGGCTGCCTTCAGGAACGGGCCGAACGGCGTTGCGCGCAGCCCCGCCTCGGTCACGATCCGGGCAATGCGCAACTGGCTTTCGACCAGATAGCCAGTCAACCGGATGCTGGCGGCAGACAGCTTGAGCGGCAGATCGGGTGCAAGCATGTTCTGTGATCCTCTTTGTCAGGTGGCGGCCATGATGAGGCACGCGGATGACACATGCGTAACGCAGGTCAGACGCTGCGTTGCAGCAAATCGCCGCGCAGTCAAATCAAATTTCGCACTTGCAGCAATTTGCCGCTGATCGCCGGAAGCGCCTGCCCGGAAACCGGGCAGACACGGATCAGGCGCCGTGAACTAGTGTCTGGAACAGTCGAGGCTCAAGGCTCGTCGCGGCGAATGTCTCGCCTTCGGTCAAAACGCTGACCGCGTCATGGCTGTGCAGGCTCTCCTGATGGCTGGCCACCACCCGGAAATCGCCGATACGCGGGTCGGCAAGCAATTGCTCGCAGAAAAGCCGCGCCGCATCCTCGACGAAGATCGGATTGGCGGCGTTCAACTCGGCAAAGGCCTGCTCGTCCTCGCGCTTGACCATCACTTGCGTCTCGGTCGGCACGGCGCGGCGGGCAAGCTCGATCAGATCCTCGAACCACAGGCAGTCGCCCGACATCACCTCGACCGAGAGCCGCGCCACCGAACGTTGCGAATGCGGCGTGGCCAGCTGCCCGCGTGTTGCGCGCGCATGCTCGCTCAGTTCCAGCGAACAGGGGCAGGTCGAGGAATAGACGTAATCGAGATGCATGAACTTTCGCTGAACGCCGTTCTGACTCACCAGTTCCAGCGCGATGTCGTAATACTGATACCCCTCCAGCCCCGAACGCAGCGAGCGAACCTTGGCGGGATACGATAGCCGCATCTGCAACCGCGCGTCGAGCGTGTCGAGATCGCTCAGGTAATCAGCGAGCGCCGCCGCCATCACCTCGAAGCTGAAGGTCTTTTCCGCGTGCTTGTAGAAACTCCGCATGATCCGGGACATGTTGATGCCCTTCTTGCCCGCCTCGAGACTGACCGTGCCGGTGACCGAGGTCTCGAGCGTCAGATCGCCATTGTCGCGGGTGTGAAAACGGATCGGCAGGCGGAAATTGGAAATGCCCACATGCTGCAATTGCTGTTTCGTGCCCCGGATAAGCGAGGCGGGACCATTCTGAAGATCGGGCAGCGTCGCGCGATAGGCGTCGTCCACCACGAAATCCTGCGGGTAGGTGCGGGCCAGCGTGGGATAGTTCGACACCCCGCCACCGGGCAGAAGCCGCGCGATGGCCGGGTCGAGATCGGCCACTTCCTCGGGCGTGGCTGACGCCGCCCACGCCCTGAGCCGCGCCAAGGCTTCCTTTGCCTCGTCCCGGTCGGGGGCGGGCACCATGTCAGAGGGGTGCATGTTCATTCGGAAATTTCCCTGTCCGCTCGTCACGCAGGGAACATAAGCCGTTTCCCCCGTGATTGCCATTCACGTAGTTTGTTACGCTCAAAGCGACAGGGCGGATCATTTGCGGGGCAAGACAGATGCCACAACGCTTCATGTGAGCGCGCGCTCAAGAAAGCAACCTTGTCTCGCGCGCAAGAGACACACAGCCAATCACTGAGTCCACATCGTCATATGTCCGAATATCGGTCACCAGATGACCATCCCCCCGATCGATTACGCAAGGCAGTCGGCCAAGTATTTCCGTCGGATCAAGAAGCCCTTTTTCAAAACAGGGAGGCCGAAACCACCAGCGCATGTGATCTTTTGCACCTTTGAAGGCAAACTCCGCGTCAGCGTAAGGCCGTCCGGAAGCATCGAAAAGCAAATGAACCGCCGAAAAATGTCCACGGGACAAACACATGACCGTAAGCGCGTGATCCGCGTAGATCCGGTGCAACAATTCAAAGAACGCGCGCCTGACGTCCTCGGTTTGGAGCCTTTCAAAAATCCGCAGCAGATGGGCCGTTTGGCGCATAGAACCCAGCCTACTGATCCAGAAAACTCCGCAGCTTTCTGCTCCGCGACGGATGCTTCAGCTTTCTGAGCGCCTTGGCCTCGATCTGGCGGATGCGTTCGCGGGTGACGGAAAACTGCTGGCCCACCTCTTCCAATGTGTGATCGGTGTTCATGCCGATGCCGAAGCGCATCCGCAGAACCCGCTCTTCACGCGGGGTGAGCGAGGCCAGAACCCGCGTCGTGGTTTCCTTGAGGTTGTCCTGAATAGCCGAATCAAGCGGCAGGATGACGTTCTTGTCCTCGATGAAATCGCCAAGCTGGCTGTCTTCCTCGTCCCCGATGGGCGTTTCCAACGAAATCGGCTCCTTGGCGATCTTCATCACCTTGCGGACTTTCTCGAGCGGCATTTGCAGCTTTTCAGCCAACTCCTCGGGTGTCGGTTCGCGGCCAATCTCATGCAGCATCTGGCGCCCCGTGCGCACCAGCTTGTTGATCGTCTCGATCATGTGCACAGGAATACGGATGGTGCGGGCCTGATCGGCGATGGAGCGGGTGATCGCCTGACGGATCCACCAGGTCGCGTAGGTGCTGAACTTGTAGCCCCGGCGATATTCGAACTTGTCCACCGCCTTCATCAGGCCGATATTGCCTTCCTGAATGAGATCAAGGAATTGCAGGCCACGGTTGGTGTATTTCTTGGCGATGGAAATGACCAGGCGGAGGTTGGCCTCGACCATTTCCTTCTTGGCCTGCCGCGCCTCTTTCTCGCCTTTCTGGACCTGATTGACGATGCGGCGAAACTCGCTGATGTCGAGGCCGACATACTGCCCGACCTGCGCCATGTCGGCGCGCAGTTCCTGCACCTTGTCTTCGCTGCGCTCCATGAACATCTGCCAGCCGCGCCCCGGTCGCGTGGCCATGTCCTCGAGCCAGTTCGGATCAAGCTCGCGCCCGCGATAGGCCTCGATGAACTCGGCCCGGTTGATGCGCGCCTGATCGGCCAGTTTGACCAGTGCCGAATCGATCTGCATGATCCGGCGGTTGATGCCGTAAAGCTGGTCAATCAGCGCGTCGATGCGGTTGTTATGCAAATGCATCGAGTTGACCAGTTCGACGATCTCCGAGCGCAGTTTCTGATAGGTCAGTTCCTGATCGGAGGAGAACGACCCGTCCTCGTTGAGCGTGGCCGAAATCCGGCTGTCCTGCATGTCGCTCAACTGCGCGAAATCCTCGGCGATGCGGTCTAGCGTCTCGAGCACGCGCGGCTTGAGCGCGGCCTCCATCGCGGCAAGGCTCATATTGGCCTGCTCGTCGTCCTCCTCGTCATCCTCGCTCTGGATCGGGTGACCGTCGGCATCAACCTCGTCCTGCCCCCCGTCTCGCGAGGCTTGCGACGGCGGGGCGCTGACATTGGCGGCCACCACCGGCTCGGCCCCGTCCTCGTCGCCAAGCTGGTTGCCGAAGGTCGCCTCGAGGTCGATCACATCGCGCAACAGGATGTCTTCGCCCAGAAGTTCGTCACGCCAGATGGTGATCGCCTGAAAGGTCAGCGGGCTTTCGCAAAGTCCCGCAATCATCGTGTTGCGCCCGGCCTCGATGCGCTTGGCGATGGCGATCTCGCCTTCGCGGCTGAGCAGTTCCACGCTGCCCATCTCGCGCAGATACATGCGCACCGGATCGTCGGTGCGGTCAAGCTTTTCCTCCTTGCCGGAGCCGAGCGTGATCTCGCCGCGGCGACCGATTTCGGCGATGGCGGTGGTCTTGCCGTCTTCCTCCTCGGCCTCTTCTTCCTCGATGATGTTGATACCCATCTCCGAGAGCATCGACATCACGTCCTCGATCTGCTCCGAGCTGACCTGATCGGGCGGCAGAACCTGATTGAGCTGGTCATAGGTGATGAAACCACGTTCGCGCGCCTCGGCGATCATCCGTTTGACCGCCGCCTGCGACATATCCAGCGAAACTTCGGCGTCCTGATCGTCGGGCTTCTGGTCGTCGGTATCCTTGGCGGCCATGCGCATCTCCTTGGCTTCTGCGGGCGGGGTGATTCGTTAACGCGAATCAATAGCGCGGTAAGGTGATTCGCACACCCGTCTACCCGGTATTTCCCTTGTCTTCCTCACGAAAATTTCTCAGCGTGGCGGTTTGCCCATGCCCAGCCGATCCAGAAGGGCGGCGAATTCCGCCCGTTCTTCGCGTTTGAGCCGGGCACCATTCTCACCCGTGTCATATTCGGTCCTGTCCTCATGCTGGCTGCGAATCGCGCGGTTGCGCGCCTCCGCCGCCTGCCGGAGCCGCCATGTCACCGTCTCGTCAACCAGCCCCTCTATATCCTCCACCGCCTCGCGCACCTCGGCCTCGGCGCCCTTCACCGCACTCAGCTTGGCAAACTCCTCTCGCAGCGTCAGCGCGGCGCGCTCTGCATCGCCGGGATGGCGCACCGGCGGTGAAATGGCGACGTGGGGCAGGCGCATGAGCTTTTCAAGAGGACCATCCCCGATTTCCGCCGTGATCTGCGCGCGCAAGGTCTCGGCCCCGGCATGGGCGTGGCGCAGGATCGCGCCGCGCAGGGCCGCGTGCTCGGGGTCGCGACAGTCCATCCGTTCGATCTGCGGCTCGAACTCCTCGGCCATCTCGGGGCAGGACATGAGTGCCGCCAAAATCACCGCCTCGCGCAGGCGCACCGCCTCGTTGGGGTCGGCCGAGACCAGAGCCGAGGATATCGTGCTGGCACGGGCATTTTCCGGCGGCGGCCACCGGCCCTTGCGCGCACCGGGTTGCGGCGCGCGGGGCGTGCGGGGCGGGTTGAACAACTGCCAGCGCAGATCCTTGAGTTCACGCTCGTAATAGCCCCGAACGGAAGCATCGCGGATCCGCGCGGTCGCCTCACGGCAGACCCGTTCCAGCGCCGCCTTGCGCTCGGGGCTGTCAAAGCGGCGTCCCTCGGTCTCGCGCCGCCACAAAAGCTGCACCATGGGCTGAGCGCCCTCGATCAGCGCCTGCATCGCCCGCGCGCCGCCCGCGCGCAACAGATCGTCCGGGTCCTTGCCTTCGGGCATCAGCACGAAGCGCAGCGATTTCCCGGCCTCGAGCAACGGCAGCGCCAGATCGACCACGCGAAGGGCCGCCCGCAGCCCCGCCTTGTCGCCATCGAGCGCGATCAGCGGCTCGTCGGCAATGCGCCACAAGAGCTGCACCTGATGTTCGGTCACGGCCGTGCCCAAGGGGGCCACCGCCGCCTCGAACCCGCCCGCCACCAGAGCGATGACGTCCATATAGCCCTCGGCCACGATCAGCGGCTGCCCCTTGCCCGCCGCCTCGCGCGCGGGTCCGTGGTTATACAGCGTGCGGGATTTGTCGAAAAGCTCGGTCTCGGGGGAATTCAGATACTTGGCAGTGTCACCAGGGTCCATCGCCCGGCCGCCGAAGGCGATGCAGCGCCCGCGCGCATCGCGGATCGGGAACATGATGCGGTTGCGGAACACGTCATACGGCTTGCCGCCCCTGTCGCTTTCCTTCGCCAGCCCGCAGGCGAGGATGAGGTCAGGAGGCACGCCCTTGCCTGTCAGGTGATCCCACAGACCCTGCCAGCCGTCGGGGGCAAAGCCAAGCTCGAACCGTTCCTGCACCTGAGGTGCCAGCGCGCGCCCCTTTAGATAATCCCGCGCCGCAGCCCCGGCCCCGCTGCGCAATTGCAGGCCAAAGTATTTGACGGCCTGCTCCATCACCTCGATCAACTGCCCGCGCCGGTCGGCCTTTTGCTGCGCCTGCGGATCGCGCTCGGGCATCGGCATTCCGGCCTCCGACGCCAGAATGCGCACCGCTTCGATGAAATCGACATTCTCGGTCTCGCGGACAAAGGAAATCGCGTCACCCTTGGCGTGGCAGCCAAAGCAATAGTAAAACCCTTTTCGGTCATCCACATGAAAAGACGCGGTTTTTTCCTGATGGAAAGGGCACGGCGCCCACATGTCGCCCTTGGCGGGGTTGGATTTGCGGTTGTCCCACAGAACCTTGCGGCCCACGACCTGCACAATGGACAGGCGCGATTGCAATTCGTCGAGGAATCCCGGTGGCAGGCTCATACCCCATATATCGGCCTCGGGCGCGCCGCTGTCCAGTGGCGCAGTGCTTTACTGCGTCTCGCATTGCGTGACCCAGGAACCGGCCACATCCTTTTGCAGATCGGCCTCGGGCAACTCGTAGACCCAGTCCACAATAGGCGGCACGGCGGGCGCATAGGCCGCTTGCGCCGCACCCAGGCCGCCGGTGATCCCGGCCTTGGCGGCCTCTGCGCCCTGCCCTGTCTTGCGCGCCTCGACAGCGGCTGCGACGATCTCGCCTGTAGGCGCGCAGATCGGATTTTGCGCCGTGGCGGCCATGGGCAGGACGATGAGAAGGCAGGTGAAAAGCGCGCGCATGAGAGTTCTCCGGTTCAGGTCAGGAGGTAATTTAGGCGAAAGCCCTCGCCCTGTCAGCGGCCACTTGCGGGGAAATTTCGCCGCGCCGCGACCCGTGTCATGGCGGTGGACAACTCGTGCACCAGCGTTCCCGCCATGGAACGAAATCCCATGATTTCATAAGCCTGCACCTCGACCCGCGTGATCGCCGCCGCCATGTGGCCCAGATCGCTGCGCGCCGTCTGCCCCACGCCAAAGACGCTCTCGCGCAGATCGAGCGGCGTCAGCCGCGCCAGCACCTCGACCGCCCCGGCCCCTTCCAATCGCAGCACCGCCCAGGCATCCGACTGATCGCTCAGTGCCGCGTGCTCCGCCAGCCCCGCCCCCGGCGCAACCCCGATGAGCAGCGCCAGATCGAGGCCGAACCACTGCACCCGCGCAGCACCTTGGCCGATCACCTGCCCCGGCGCGGGCCAGCCCAGCCCCTGCGTGCGCAGCAGCCCGTCAACCGCCGCCGCCTGTCCCCTGAAGGGCGCAACGGATGTCATCGGCCCAAATGCGATTTCCGACAGGCGCAGCGCGCCCGCCGTGACCGGCACCAACCCCGCGCAGGGGCTTTTCTCGACCAGATCAGCCACGCATCTTGCCTCCCTCGGGATCGACCCATCCCGGCGCGCAGACCTCGCAAAGCGTGGACGAGCCGCGCAGATGATCGACGGCGCGCACCCGCTCGCCGATCCGCGCGCGACCGCGCGCGAGAAAGCCGAGCGCGATGACATGCCCCAGCGCGGGCGAATAGCAGGTCGAGGTGACATAGCCCCGGTCGTTCGCGCTCACCGCCTCGGCCCCCTCGTCGAAAAGATGCGCCCCGGCGAGGATCTCGCGCACCTCGCCCACGGGTTTCAGCCCCACCAGTTGCTCGCGCCCCTCCTCCATCAGCCCCGGACGGGACGCCGCCGCGCGACCGATGAAATCCTTTTTCGTGCTCATCATCCCCTGCATCCCGATATCGAAGGCCGTCACCCGGCCATGAATCTCGGCATGGGTGATGAACCCCTTCTCGATGCGCAGCACGTTGAGCGCCTCCATCCCGTAGGCCCCGCCGCCCAGCGCCTCGGCCCGCGTCACCAGCAGATCAAAGAGCGCGGCCCCGAAACGCGCGGGCACGGCGATCTCATAGCCGATCTCACCGGAGAACGAGATGCGGAAAAGCCGCGCCGCAATGCCCCCGACCCGCACCGGCGCATAGCCCATGAACGGCAGGTCGGGCAGCGCCTCCAGAACACCCGCCAGCACCTCGCGCGCCTTGGGTCCTGCAACGGCGAATTGCGCCCACGCTTCCGTGACCGAGATCGCGCGCGCGTCAAGGTCGGGCCGCAGCACCTGAGCCGCGAAATCAAGGTGCCGCATCACCTGCCCCGCCGCCGCCGTCGTGGTGGTGACAAGATAATGCGCAGGGCCCAGACGCGCGCAGGTGCCGTCATCCATCACATGCCCATCCTCGCGCAGCATGAGGCCATAGCGCACCCGCCCCTCAGCCAGCTTCGACATTGCGTTGGTATAGACGAAATCCAGAAACCGCGCTGCATCAGGGCCTTGCACGTCGATCTTGCCAAGGGTCGAGACATCGCAGACCCCGACCGCCTGCCGGACCATCGTCGCCTCGCGGTCGCAGCTTTCCCGCCAATGACTCTCGTCCTTGCGCGGGAAACAGCTCGGGCGATACCACAACCCCGCCTCGATCATCGGCGCGCCACGCGCGACGGTGGCTTCGTGCGAGGTGGTCAGCCGCTCGGGTGCAAAGCCCTTGCCGCGCGCGCCTGCCCCCATGGCGGCGATGGGAATGGGCACATAAGGCGGGCGAAAGGTGGTCGTGCCGGTCTCGGGGATGGTGCGCCCGGTGGCATCGGCCAGAATGGCCAGCGCGGCCACGTTGGAATTCTTGCCCTGATCGGGGGCCATGCCCTGCGTGGTATAGCGCTTCATATGCTCGACCGAGCGGAAATTCTCGCGTGCGGCCTGCTCCACATCCTTGACCGTCACATCGTTCTGGAAATCGAGCCAGGCCCGCCCCCGCCCCGGCACATGCCAGAGCGGCAGGATGTCATAGCGCCCGTCCTCTGCGGCCGGCGGATCAAGCGCCGGAAGCCGGAGCCCGAGATCCTCGGCCGCGCGCCGCCCCTCGGCCAGACCGCTCTCAAGACAGGCAAGGGTGCTGAAATGCCCCGCCGCCGCCCCCGCGACGCGCATCCCCGGCACTGCCCCCTCGGGGGCCAGGAACGCGGCACGCCCCTCGTCCCAGACCGGCCGCGCGCCCAAGTGACAGGCCAGATGCACCGTCGGGTTCCAGCCGCCCGACACCGCCAGACAATCGGCGGCCAGCCGCACCTCGCCCCGTGCGGTGGCAAGCGTCACCGCCTCGAGCCCGCGCCGTCCGGCAGTGCCACAGACCTGCGCGCCCTCGTAGACCGGCACATCGAGCGCACAGGCCACCCCGGTGCGCGCCTCCACCAGCGCCGCCACATGCACGCCCGCGCCCTGCAAATCCGCCACCGTGCGATGCGCGCCGTCGTTATTGCCGAAGACCACGACCGATTGCCCCGGCGCCACGCCCCAACGGTTGAGATAGGCGCGCACCGCGCCTGCCATCATCACACCGGGCCGGTCGTTGTCGGCAAAGGCCACGGGCCGCTCGAGCGCCCCTGCCGCCAGCACCGCGCGCCGCGCCACGATCCGCCAGAAACAGCCCTTCGGCGCACCGGGCCGCGCCGCCATGCCCGGCGCGCTGCGCTCGAACGCGCCATAGGTGCCCCCGTCATAGGCCCCGGTGACAGAGGTGCGCGTCATGATCCGCAGGTTGGACATGGCCGCCAGCCGTGCCGCCAACCCCGCCGCCCAGTCCGCACCTGTCTGCCCGTCCACCTCCTCGTCCTCGGCCAGAAGCCTCCCGCCAGGGGCCACATCCTCCTCGGCCAGGATCACATCCGCCCCCGCCTCGGCCGCCGCCCAAGCCGCCATCAGGCCCGCAGGCCCCGCCCCGATCACCAGAAGATCGCAATGAGCATGGGCACGCTCATGGCCGTCCTCGGCCGCCGCGCCCGACAGTGCCCCCAGACCCGCCGCGCGCCGGATCGCAGGCTCATAGACCCGCTCCCAGAACGCGCGGGGCCACATGAAGGTCTTGTAATAGAACCCCGCGCCCAGAAAGGGCGCCATCAGATCATTGACCGCCAGCACATCGAACCCGAGCGCGGGCCAGCGGTTCTGGCTGCGTGCCTCCAGCCCCTCATGCAACTCCACCACCGTCGCGCGCTGATTGGGGGCCTGCGCCGCGCTGCGCCCGATCGTCACCAGCGCATTGGGTTCCTCGCTGCCTGCCGTCATCACCCCGCGCGGGCGGTGATACTTGAAGGACCGCGCCACCATGCGCACGTCATTGGCCAGCAGCGCCGAAGCCAGCGTGTCGCCCGCACAACCCTCATAGACTTGCCCGTCGAAGGTGAACCGCACCACGCAGCCCCGGTCGATACCGTGCCCTCGGCCCTCGATCCTCATGCCTCCGCCTCCCCGCGCGCAAGCCGCGCCGAAACGACAACATGGCTCACCGTGTCGCGCCTGACCCGGAGCCAGGCCCCGCACCCCTGCCCGTGATACCAAAGCTCGTCGGTCTCGCCGGCCGGGTTGTCGCGGTTGTGCAGGTAATCGTCCCAACCGGGACCCCAGTCGCCGCCCTCGGGCCGCGCCAGCGCCGCGCCCAGATAGCTGAATTCCCGGATATCGCGCGCACCGCAGAGCGGACAGGGCAGCCTCATCGCGTCGGCTCCTTCATCGTTCCAGAAATACTCACCTTTTCGGCCCGTCAATCCGCGCGCCGCTCAGTTCCCGGCGCGCTCCGCCTCGATCTGCCGCCAGCGGGCGACGTTGCGGTTATGCTCGTCCAGCGTGGTGGCAAAGGCATGTCCGCCACTGCCGTCGGCCACGAAGAAGATGTAATCGGTGTCCGCCGGGTTGAGCGCGGCCTCGATGCTCGCGCGGCCCGGATTGGCAATGGGCGTGGGCGGCAGCCCGTCGATCACATAGGTGTTCCACGGCGTCGCGCCGCGCAATTCGCTCTGCCGCAGCCCGCGCCCCAGCACGCCGCGTCCGTCGGTCACGCCATAGATCACCGTCGGGTCGGTCTGAAGCCGCATCCCCTGCCGGAGCCGGTTGACAAAGACGCTTGCCACCCGGCCGCGCTCCTCCGGCACGCCGGTTTCCTTTTCGATGATCGAGGCGAGGATCAGCGCCTCCTCGGGACTGTCGAGCGGCAGGCCCTCGGCACGCCCCTCCCATGCCGCGGCAAGGATGACCTCCTGCGCCGCCGCCATCCGCGCCAGAACGCTCTCGCGCGCATCGCCCGCACGTATCTCGTAGCTGTCGGGCGCAAGGCTGCCTTCGGGCGGGATCGCCGCCACCTCGCCGCTCAGCACCTCGACGGCCTTCAATCCCTCGACCGCCTGCCAGCTTGTCAGCCCCTCGGCAAAGCCCACGCGATAGCGCGTATCGGCGCGCGCACGCATGGTCGCATACACCTCCGGCGCGGCCTCGTCGCCTGCGGGATCAAAGCGCGCCCGCTCGACAAAGCGGCCCGTGGCGGGGTCAAGCTCGCGCACGGTGACGTCCATGGCGGTCACACCGATTCGCCAGACGATCTCGGTGCCGCACGTGCTCGCGCCGCCGCGCGTGATGATATCGGTGATCTCGGCCATGCTCGCCCTCTCGGGGATGAGCCAGCTTCCGGCCTTCAGATCGTCATTGCGCTCGCCGTAATCGGATCCCACGCGAAAGATCGCGCCGCTCGAGACCGCGCCCTCCTCCTCGAGCTGCCGCGACACGCGGCGCATGGTGCTGCCGGGGGCCACGCGCAGGCAGATCGCCTCGTCATGCGGGCCTTCGGCGGTATATTGCGACTGCCCCCAGAGGATCGCGCCGCCCAGCAGGAACACCACCACCACCAGCAGCGTCAGGAAATTCGACACGATGTGACGCCACATCAGCGGACCTTGCCCATCAGAAGCGCCGCGTTGGTGCCGCCGAAGCCAAAGCTGTTGGACAGCGCCACGTCGATCCTGCGCGCGCGCTTGGCGTTGGGGGCAAGGTCGATGACCGTCTCCACCGCCGGGTTGTCGAGGTTGATGGTCGGCGGTGCCACCTGATCGCGGATCGCGAGGATCGAAAAGATCGCCTCGACCGCCCCCGCAGCGCCCAGCAGGTGCCCGGTCGAGGATTTGGTCGAAGACATGGTGACCTCTCCCGCATGGTCGCCCAACAGCCGCTCGACCGCGCGCAGCTCGATCACATCGGCCATGGTCGAGGTGCCATGCGCGTTGACATAGTCGATCGCCGACGGCTCAAGCCCGGCATTCCTGAGCGCCGCGCGCATGGCGCGCAAGCCGCCGTCGCCGTCCTCGGCGGGCGCGGTGATGTGGAAGGCGTCTCCCGAAAGACCATAGCCCAGGATCTCGGCATAGATCTTCGCGCCGCGCGCCTTGGCGTGCTCGTATTCCTCGAGCACCACCACGCCCGCACCCTCGCCCATCACAAAGCCGTCGCGGTCCGCGTCATAGGGGCGGCTCGCGGCATGGGGGGTCTCGGCGCGCTTGGTCGAGAGCGCCTTGCAGGCGTTGAAACCGGCGATGCCCAGCTCGCAGATCGAGGCCTCGGCGCCCCCGGCCACCATCACATCGGCATCCCCGAACATGATCAGCCGCGCGGCGTCACCGATGGCATGTGCACCGGTGGCACAGGCGGTCACCACCGAATGGTTCGGCCCCTTGAACCCGTGCCGGATGCTGACCTGCCCCGAAATGAGGTTGATCAGCGCGCCCGGAATGAAGAAGGGCGAGACCCGCCGCACGCCCTTGTCGCGCACCAGATTGGCGGTCTCCTCGATCGAACGAAGCCCGCCGATCCCCGAGCCGATGAAAACGCCCGTGCGCTCGCGCGCGGCATCGTCCTCGGGCATCCAGCCCGAATCCTCCACCGCCTGCTGTGCGGCGGCCACACCGTAGAGGATGAAATCATCGACCTTGCGGCGCTCTTTCGGTTCCATGTAGCGGTCGGCAAGAAAGGTGCCGTCCGAACCATCGCCAAGCGGGATCTCGCAGGCGTATTTCGTCACCACGTTCACCGGATCGAAACGGGTAATTGTCCCCCCGCAGGATTTGCCCGCCAGCAGACGGCTCCAGCTCAACTCCACCCCATCGGCCAGAGGGGTCACAAGACCCAGCCCCGTGACAACGACACGCCGCATCATGCTGCCCTTTCCCTGCTTCGCTTCCGCCGCTCATACCCTTTCTTGATGGAAAGGGGCAAGAGCGACGCGGCGCCCATCAGAGAAACGCCGCCGTCGGCTCGGCGGCGGGGCGCGCCACGGCCAGCGCCTCGGCCAGATCGACATCGCGGGCCATGAGCGCGCGCCCGATCATCGCCCCGGCGATATTGGGGATGTAACGCAGGCGTGCCACGTCATCGACATGGCGCACCGTGCCGCGCGCGATCACCGGATGGCGCGTCTTGGCGGCCAGACCGGAGATGAGGCCAAGGCTGCCGTCGCTCTCCTCGATATCGGCGTCGATATCGGTGATGATGATGCCCGCAAGCGGCACACCGTCGAAAGCCGCGATGAAATCCTCGGCGGAGATCGCGCTCGGGCTCTGCCAGCCATGGGTCATGAGTTGGCCTCGCCAGACATCGACCGCGACGACGATCTGATCGGGATGGTATTTCGCCAGCGCCCGCACCGTCTCGGGGTCCTGCACGGCAAGCGTGCCCACCACGATGCGCCCCGCCCCCTTGTCGATCCAGCGGGCGATGGCGTCACGCGAACGGAACCCGCCGCCAAGCTGCACCGGGATGGCCGCAGCACGGATGATCTCTTCGATCAGCGCGTTGTTGCCATTGACCCCGGTCAGCCCGTCCATATCGGTCAGGTGCATCCATTCGGCCCCTGCGCGGGCATAGCCGCGCGCGGTCTCGACCGGATCGACATGCCAGATCACCGGCTCGCTGAGCCGCCCGCGCGTCAGGTTCACACATTTGCCGCCGAGAATTTCCATTGTGGGATAGATGATCATGGGGGCGCTCCCTAGATGTTTGCGGCTCGCACGCCGGACGGATCATCCTTGCCTGCGCCCGCGCGCGCGGTCTGGTCCCAAATCGGCATGATAGAGACGATTCCCGTCGCCGTCGCGCGCGTGCGGCTTCATCGTTCGCAAAATACTCCGGGGGAGTCGCGCCACAGGCGCGGCGGGGGCAGCGCCCCCCACCCGCCCCGAAACGCAAAAGACCCCGCCGGGGCGGGGCCTTTTCATCATCGTCAGGAGACGAGGATCAGGAGGCTTCGGTGATGAATTTCACCGCGTCGCCGACCGTCTGGATGGTGTCGGCGGCGTCGTCGGGGATCTCGATCCCGAACTCTTCCTCGAACGCCATCACCAGTTCAACCGTGTCGAGGCTGTCGGCGCCCAGATCGTCGATGAACGAGGCCTTGTCCACAACCTTGTCTTCCTCGACGCCCAGATGTTCCACCACGATCTTCTTCACGCGGTCAGCGATATCGCTCATGTCTCGTTCCTCATATTGTCGCGGGCGATCTGCCCTGTGGTCTGCCTCCGCCCTCGCGGGCAAGCGGCTATGGATGGTGCCCGTCGCGGGTGGCCGTTGCCTGCCTGATCCGCACAGGCCACCGAAGAAAACCGCGCCCCTCCGGTCAAAGCTGCCGTGGCCTATAGCACAGAGAATGGCAATGGCAAATGCTTTCACTCGGTCGGATCGCGGCCGAATTGGCCCCTTCAGAGCATCGCCAGACCGCCGTTCACATGCAGCACGGCACCCGTCACATAGCCCGCCTCGGGGCTGGCAAGATAGAGCGCGGCCGCGGCTACCTCTTCGGGTGTGCCCATGCGCCCGGCGGGGATCTTGGCAAAGAGCGCAGCCTTTTGCTCATCGTTGAGCTTGTCGGTCATCGGCGTGGCGATAAAGCCGGGGGCCACCACATTTGCGGTGATCCCGCGTGAGGCGACCTCGTGGGCGATGGATTTCGTCAGGCCCACCAGCCCTGCCTTGGCGGCCGCATAGTTCACCTGACCCGGATTGCCGATCGAGCCCACGATCGAGCCTACATTGACGATGCGCCCCCAGCGGGCCTTCATCATCGGCCGCACGGCGGCGCGGCACAGCCGCATCGCCGAGGTCAGGTTGACGTTGAGCACATCGCTCCAGTCGGCATCCGACATCCGCATGAAGAGCTGATCGCGCGTGATGCCTGCGTTGTTCACCAGAATATCAAGGCTGCCCATGGCGGCGATGGCCTCTTTGGGCAGGGCCTCGACCGCCTCGGCCTCGCCCAGGTTGCAGGGCAGCACATGGGCGCGACTGCCCAGCTCACCCGCCAGGTCCTCAAGAGGCGCGACCCGTGTGCCCGACAACCCCACCGTGGCCCCGGCCCCATGCAACGCGCGCGCGATGGCCGCTCCGATACCGCCCGACGCGCCGGTGACAAGCGCGGATTTTCCCGTCAGATCGAACATGATTCCCTCGTTTTACTGCCCCGCGTTGCTCAGCCGAGCGCCGCTGCGGCCTCCTGAACCTCTGCCGCCGTGCCGATGGCGCGGCAGGCGATATCGCGGTCGATGCGCCGGACCATGCCCGAAAGCGCCTTGCCCGCACCGATCTCCCAGATCTCCGTGACACCCTCGCCGCTCATGTATTGCACCGACTCGCGCCAGCGCACAGCGCCGGTGACCTGCTCGATCAGCAGCGCGCGGATTTCCGCCGGATCGCTGACCGCGCTGGCCCGCACATTGGCGACAAGCGGCACGCGGGGGGCCACGATCGCAACATCGTCGAGCGCCTGCGCCATGACCTCTGCGGCGGGCTGCATCAGCGCGCAGTGAAACGGCGCGCTCACCGGCAGGATCACCGCACGTTTCGCGCCTCGGGCCTTGGCGATCTCGACCGCGCGCTCGACGGCCGCCTTGTGACCCGAGACCACGACCTGCGCGGGATCGTTGTCATTGGCGGCCTGACAGACCTCGCCCTGCGCGGCCTCTTCGGCCACTGCGCGGACGGTCTCGAAATCGAGGCCGAGAAGAGCCGCCATCGCGCCCACTCCAACCGGCACCGCCTCTTGCATGGCGCGACCGCGGATGCGCAGCAGGCGTGCGCAATCAGCCACGCTCAGCGCGCCCGCAGCGGCCAGCGCGGAATATTCGCCAAGCGAGTGACCGGCGACAAAGCGGGCGGCACCGATGCCCGCGCCCTCGGCCTCTAGCGCGCGCAGCGCGGCAAGCGAGGTGGCCATGAGGGCGGGCTGTGCGTTTTCGGTCAGGGTCAGCGCCTCCTGCGCGCCCTCCCAGATCAGCGCCGACAGTTTTTCTCCAAGTGCGTCGTCCACCTCGTCGAACACGGCCCGCGCCGCCGGATAGGCGACGGCGAGATCCGCGCCCATGCCGATCACCTGCGCGCCCTGTCCCGGAAAAACGAATGCCCGGCTCATCTGGTCCCTCCCGCGAAAAACGCCTTCCGATACATCGCCGCGCGGCCCAAGGCAACGCGGTTTCCTCGTGCGCGCACGGGACATGTGCGGATCGGGCGATGGACGCGCGGCGCGTTCCGGTTACATTGCGCCGCGTAAGTCCAAGGAGAGCGCGCGATGCCGCTGACCAATTCCGCCACTACCTACGGCGCTGTTACCAAGATTTTTCATTGGCTTACCGCGCTTCTGATCCTTGCCAACCTGCCGCTTGGCTGGCTCGCCGCCGAGATCGCACAAGAGGCGCAGGCGACCGGCAGCGATGCGCTCATCGCGCGCGCGGCGCTGCTCTTTTCGATCCACAAGACGACCGGGGTCGCGGTGTTCTTCGTTGCGCTGGCGCGCATCCTCTGGGCGCTGTCGCAACCCAAGCCGGGGCTGTTGAACGGTGATCGGCCGCTGGAGGCATGGGCGGCGGAGACGGTGCATTGGCTGCTTTACGGCTCACTCGTTCTGGTGCCGCTCTCGGGCTGGGTGCATCACGCCGCGACCACGGGATTCGCACCTATCTGGTGGCCGTTCGGACAGGACCTGCCTTTCGTGCCGAAATCCGTTTGGCTGGCCGATCTGACCGGCACGCTGCATCTTGTTTTCGTGCTGACGCTGGCCGGCGCACTGGCCGCACATGTCGCGGGCGCGCTCAAGCATCATGTGCTCGACGGCGACGCGACGCTGCGCCGGATGCTGCCCGGTGTCACGCCGGGCCAGCCCACGATGCGCCAACCGGGGCATGTCGCCGCTGTCGTGACGGCGCTGGCGCTCTGGGGCGCGGTGCTGGCTGGCGCGGCGGGGCTGGGCTGGTTCGAGACGCGCGCAGGCGCAAGCGACGAGCGGCTGGCCGCCGTGCAATCGGACTGGTCCGTGCAGGAGGGTAGCCTGCAAATCCGTGTGCGCCAGATGGGATCGGAGGTCACCGGCGGTTTCGCCGACTGGACCGCCGCCATCACCTATGCCGAGACCCCCGATGCCGAGGGGCGTCACGGCTCGGTCGAGGTGGTGGTGGCAATCCCCTCGCTCACGCTCGGTTCGGTCACGTCGCAGGCCATGGGCAAGGAGTTCTTCAACGCTGACGAATACCCCAACGCCACCTTTGCCGCCGATCTGGTGGCGGCGGACGATGGCGAAGGGCATGTGGCGCGCGGCACCTTGACCATCAAGGGGCAGAGCGTGCCGGTCGAGATGCCCTTCACCCTCACGATCGAGGACGGCACGGCGCGCGCCGAGGGCGGCCTGACCGTGGACCGGCGCGATTTCGCCATCGGCATGGGCACGCAGGACCCCGGATCGCTCGGCTTCGAGGTAGCAATCTCGTTCGACCTCGTGGCCACGCGCGGCGGCGACTGAGCGGCGCGGTGCATGTGACGCAACGCCACCTTTGACAAAGGCCGCCGCTGCTTGGCTTAATCCGCCGCACGGAGGGGAGCAATGCCGCTCAGCATCCTTTTACCATTGGTCATCGGGGGGATCGCGGGGATCGCACTTTTGCTGCACCTGCTGGGCCTGTCGAACCCCGCCGCGATCCCCGATGACGCGGCGGCGCGACGTGCGTGGCGGCGCGAATATCCCGATGATCCGCCCGTGCGCGTAATGCTCTGCCGCGCGCGCAGCGCCGCGCTGATCGAGACGGCGCGCGGGCACGGCGTGGTCTGGACAATGGGGGCCGATACCACGGCGCGCGCCCTTGCCGACGCCCGGGTGCGGCGGGTCAGAACCGGCCTCACGCTCGACCTGCCCGATTACACGGCACCGCGCATACGTCTCCGGCTCTCGCCCGAGGAAGCAGAGCGGTGGCAAGCCATTCTGGAGGCCGCATGAGCGACACCCTGACCTTTCCCGACGTGGTCACCCTCGCCGTGCCGCTCTTTATCGCCGCGATTCTCGCGGAACTGCTCTGGATCGTGATCAAGGGGCGCGGCGGGCGCTACGAGACGCGCGACGCACTCACCTCGCTGATCATGGGCGCGGGCAATGTGGCCGAGGGGCTCGTGCTGGGGTTTGTCGCCTACGGCTTCTTCATGCTCCTGTGGGAGATCACGCCGCTCGATCTGGGGAAATCGATCTGGGTGATCGCGCTCTGCTTCGTGCTCGACGATCTGCGTTATTACTGGGTGCACCGCTTTGGCCATCGCATCCGCTGGGTCTGGGCGAGCCACGTCAACCACCATTCCAGCCAGCATTACAACCTGACCACGGCGCTGCGGCAGACATGGACCGGCACCTTCACCTTCATGATGATCGTGCGCGCCCCGCTGATCGTGCTGGGCTTTCACCCGGCGATGGTGCTGTTCGTGGGCGGGCTCAACCTGATCTATCAGTTCTGGATTCATACCGAGGCCATCGGCCGGATGCCCCGCTGGTTCGAATGGATCATGAACACGCCAAGCCATCACCGCGTCCATCACGGGCGCAATCCGCGCTATCTCGATTGCAATTACGCGGGCGTTTTCATCATCTGGGACAAGATGTTCGGCACCTTCACCCCCGAAGACCCGGCTGAGCGCGTCGATTACGGTCTCGTGCACAATCTCGGCACGTTCAACCCGGTGCGCGTGGCCTTTCACGAATGGGTGGGAATTTTCCGCGACGTGACGCAGCCGGGGATAACCTGGCGCGACCGGCTGAATTATTGCCTGAAGCCACCGGGATGGAGCCATGACGGCAGCCGCCGCACCTCGGACCAGATCAAGGCGGGGCATCTGGCAGCCCACGCCGACGGATCCGAGCGATAAGCCGCCGATCACACGGTGCGCACGGTGTTGTTATTTGACCGATCGTTCCAGATGCCGGACAGTGATCGAGCGAATTTTCGCGCCACTCACGGAACCTGACGAAATTTGTCCCTTCTCGTCAGCAGAATAGCGGCTCTCCAGCGCCGCTTCTCTCTCCGGTGCCCTGTGCAAGGCCCATTACTCAAGCCTTGTGCAGGGTGCCGGAAGCCTACCAGCCCCGCGAGAGCGCCCGCAAGGCCAGCAGCGTGCCGCTCTTGATCGGCGCGGGATCGAGCCTGCCCGCCGCCACCGCCGCCGGGTCGCGCGCGGCACGGGCAAGCACCATTCCCGCCTCCCAGAGCGGCAGCAGCGCGGGGCGCGCGGGGCGCGACACCTCGGCGCGACACGACCGCGCGGCGCGCAGATGCGCCAGCCCCTCTTGCGCCAAACGCCGCACCGCCTCGGGCCGCCCATCCGGCAGCGGCGCACGGCCCGCCGCCTCGAGCGCCGGGATCGCCCGCAGCCAGTTCGCCAACCCGAGCGCCAGACCGGCGGGGCGCACCGCCCCCTCGCCCGCAGGCCCCAGCACCCGTGCGGCCACCCGCATGAGGTTGCCCGAAGTCGCGTCGAGATAGGCCCAAAGGGTGGCCTCATCCGCGAAGGGCGCGCGCTCTATATCCGCACGGCGCGCCTCGATCAGCGCATCGAGCAATCGCACCCCCGTCGCGTCCACGACCCCCGCCAGCGGCGTTGCCACCTCGTGCCGCCGCACCGCGCCGCCGCCCGCGATCTCGGCCAGAACGTCGCGCCACCATTGCAGGCGCATCTCGGCGATGATCGGCTCATTCGTCACCCAGGGCGCGCGGGCCACCTCGACATTGAAGGCATAGATCGGAAACAGCCGCACCCGCGCCGCCACCGGCGCGGCCATCGTCGCGCGGAACCGGGACGGATCGGCACGGCGCACCAGATCGGCACAGGCGGTCAGATCGGCATCAAACACGCAAGAGCTTCCAGTTGATCGCATCCAGAAGCGCCTCGAAGCTGGCATCGACGATGTTCGGGCTGACGCCCACCGTGGACCAGCGCCGCCCCTGCCCGTCCTCGCTGTCGATGATGACGCGCGTTGCGGCCTCGGTGCCGCCCTGTGTGATCCTCACCTTGAAATCCACCAGCCGCATGTCGGCGATCTGGTCCTGGTAGGGTCCGAGATCCTTGGCCAGCGCCTTGGCCAGCGCGTTGACCGGCCCCCGGTCGCAGCCCTCGGCATCCATCGATTCAGAGACCGACAGCTTCTTTTCGCCATCCACCTTGACCACCACCACGGCCTCCGACAGGCTCACCATGCGATCATACTTGTTCTTGCGCCGCTCGACCGTGACCTTGTAGCGCTTGACCTCGAAGAAATCGGGCATCTGCCCCAGTTCCTTGCGCGCGAGGATCTCGAAACTGGCCTGCGCGCTGTCATAGGTATAGCCCTGATCCTCGCGCTCCTTGATCACCTCGAGCAGGCGCGCGAGCCGCGGATCGCCCGGCACCACCGCGATTCCCGCCTCGCTCAGACGCTGGCGCAGGTTCGACTGCCCGGCCTGATTGGACATCGGGATGATGCGCTGATTGCCGACCAATTCGGGGTCGATATGCTCATAGGTGCTCGGGTCCTTGAGGATCGCGCTGGCATGAAGCCCCGCCTTGTGGGCAAAGGCCGAGGCACCGACATAGGCTGCCTGCCGCAGCGGCACACGGTTGAGGATTTCATCCAACTGGCGGCTGATCGCGGTGAGACCACGCAGGCCGTCGAGCGTCACGCCGGTTTCAAACCGGCGGGCATAAGGCTCCTTGAGCAGCAGCGTCGGAAGGAGCGTCGTCAGATTGGCATTGCCACAGCGCTCGCCCAGACCATTGAGCGTGCCCTGGATCTGGCGCACGCCCGCGTCCACCGCCGCAAGGCTGCCCGCCACGGCATTGCCGGTGTCGTCATGGGTGTGAATGCCAAGCCGGTCGCCGGGGATACCCGCGGCGATCACCTCCGCGACGATGCGCCCGATTTCGGTGGGCAGCGTGCCGCCATTGGTATCGCAGAGCACGATCCACCGCGCGCCCGCGTCGTAGGCCGCGCGCAGGCAGTCCATCGCATAGGCGGGATTGGCGGTGAAGCCGTCAAAGAAATGCTCGGCATCGAACAGCGCCTCGCGCCCCTCGGCCACGACATGCGCGATGGAGCGGGCGATGTTGTCGGCGTTTTCCGCAAGGCCGATCCCGAGCGCGGCGGTGACGTGGAAATCATGGGTCTTGCCGACAAGGCAAACGGCCTTGGTCCCGGCATTCATCACGGCGGCCAGAACGTCATCGTTCTCCGCCGAGCGGCCCGCGCGTTTGGTCATGCCGAAGGCGGTCAGGGTGGCGCTCGTCTGCGGCACGGCCTCGAAAAACGCGCTGTCGGTGGGGTTGGCACCGGGCCAGCCACCCTCGATGTAATCCACACCCAGCCGGTCAAGCGCCTGTGCGATCTGGATTTTCTCGGGCGTGGAAAAGCTGACACCTTGGGTCTGCTGCCCGTCGCGCAGGGTGGTGTCGTAGAGGTAAAGGCGCTCTTTAGACATGATACACCCTCATCAGGCTGAACGCCCCTTGCGCGGAATAAAGGCGCGGAACGCGCCGCCGCGCAGCGCCCGACCGCCCCCCAGGGCGGGCGCTCTTGCAACGTCGCAATCCTCACAATCGTTCAAGTATTTCGCACCATAAACTGCTTCCCACAGCCGTTGCAGCGCCCTTCCGGCGGTCGGGCACCGCGCGGCAGGCTGGCGTTGTGCGAAAAGGCGCATCACTTCAGCGCCTCCAGCTTGGCGGGGTCGAAGTTGGGACCGGGGACAAGTTCAACACCCTCTTTGCTCATGCGAACTTCGACTCCGGCAGTTATCAAAGCGCTCTTAAAGCGGTCGACTTCACTAAAGTCTTTGCTTTGCTTCGCTTCAACGCGCAGATCAGACAGCTTTGCAGCGAAATCAGCCAAGTCAGCGGCGGTGTTGATCCAACCGCCCATATCGGGTTCGAGTAATCCCAAGAAACGTGCGGAACTCAGAAACTCACTTTCAAGAACATTTGGATCAGGACCGTCGTAATCAGCCCCGTGCGCGATTATTCGATTATAAGCATTCAGCACACCAGTGTGCAGCCGATGCAGTTCGGAAATCGCCTGCGCGGTATTCAGGTCGTTCGCTACAGATTCAACCACACTCTCTGATGGCGACCCCATCCAATCATTATCAAACGCATCTGGAACCAGACGTCTCCAACGCCTTAGCGTTTCTTCCGCCTCCCGCGCCTTCTCAGCCGTCCAGTCCATCGGCTTGCGGTAATGCGTGCTCAGGAACACAAACCGGATCACCTCGCCCGGTATCCCCTGATCCAGCAAATCCCGCACCGTAAAGAAATTGCCCAAGGACTTGGACATCTTCTTGCCCTCGACCTGCAGCATCTCGTTGTGCAGCCAGTAGCGCGCGAACTGCCCCTCGGGATGCGCACAGCAGCTTTGGGCGATCTCGTTCTCGTGGTGCGGGAACATCAGGTCGTTGCCGCCGCCGTGAATGTCGAAACTCTCGCCCAAGAGATCATGCGCCATGGCCGAACATTCGATATGCCAGCCGGGTCGGCCCCTGCCCCAAGGCGAAGCCCATCCCGGCAGATCATCGCTCGACGGCTTCCATAGAACGAAATCCATCGGGTTGCGTTTATACGGCGCCACCTCGACCCGTGCGCCTGCGATCATATCATCGACCGACCGCCCCGACAGCTTGCCATAATGCTCGCGCCAGCTATCAACGGCAAAGAGCACATGCCCCTCGGCCTGATAGGCGTGGCCCTTGGCGATCAAGCCCTCGATCATCGCCACCATCTGCGGGATGTATTGCGTGGCGCGCGGCATGTGATCGGGCTCCAGCGCTCCCAAGGCCGCCATATCGTCAAGAAACCATTGCGTCGTTTCCGCCGTGATCTCACCAATCGAGCGCCCGCTCTCGGCGGCGCGGGCGTTGATCTTGTCATCCACATCGGTGAAGTTGCGCGCGTAGGTCACGTGGTCGGGTCCATAGACATGCCGCAAGAGCCGGTAGAGCACGTCGAACACCACCACGGGCCGCGCATTGCCCAGATGCGCGCGATCATAGACCGTCGGCCCACAGACATACATCCGCACATTCTCGGGATCGAGAGGCGCGAACACCTCTTTCTTGCGGGTGCGGGTGTTGTGCAGCTTGATCGTGGTCATCTTCGCCTCATGCGCTTCCTGGCGCGGGGTTAGCAACTTCGCAGCCTCTTGAAAACACGCAAAACCGCGCGTCCTCAGACCATCAGCGCCGGAAGACAGACCCGGCGACCCGAGCCTGTCACCTCGACCACCACCGGCAGGCCGTAGACCCGGCTGAGCGCCGCGCCGCTCAGCACCGTCTCCGCCGGCCCCTGCCCGATGATCCGCCCCTCGCTCATGAGCACCACATCGGCGCCAAGCGCGAAGGCCTGATCGGGATCGTGCGTTGACAGGATCACTCCCTGCCCGGCTTTTCCCGCCAGCCCCGCGATCTGCGCCAGAACCTGCGCCTGATTGCCGAAATCAAGGCTCGCGGTCGGCTCGTCCATCACGATGAGCGGGGCCGCCTGCGCCAGGGCCCGCGCAATCAGCACCAGCTGCCGTTGCCCGCCCGAGAGGCGCGAATAGTCGCGCCCCGCCAGATCGCCGATCCCCAGCCGGTCGAGCGCCGCCTGCGCCGCCGCCCGGTCCGCCGCGCCGGGCTGCGCAAACACCCCCAGCCGCGCGGTGCGCCCCATCATCACCACCTCCAGCGTCTCGAAGGGAAAAGGCGGCGCATGGGCCTGCGGCACATAGGCGATGCGCCGCGCGATCTCGGCCCGCCGCAGGCGCGTGATCGGCGTACCGCCCAGCAGCACCTCACCGCCAAGCGGCGGCAAGAGGCCCAGAAGCGTGCGGAAAAGCGTGGTCTTGCCGCAGCCATTCGGCCCCAGAAGGCACATCACCCGGCCCGGTGTCACGGCAAGGTCAAGCCCCGCGCCCACCACCTCGCGCCCGTAGCCGATGGAGAGATCCCGCGCCTCAAGCCTCATGACCAGCCGCGCCGCCCGCGCGCCAGAAGCCAGACGAAGAACGGCGCGCCAATCACCGCCGTGAGGATGCCCAAGGGCACCTCGATGGCCGCGATGCTGCGCGCGGCGGTGTCCACCACAAGAAGATAGCCCGCCCCGATCAGCACCGAGGTGGGCAGCAGACGCCCGAAACCCGGCCCCACAAGCATCCGCGCGATATGCGGGATCACAAGGCCGACCCAGCCCACAACCCCGGCAAGCGCCGTCACGCTCGCCGTGATCAATGTCGCGGCCGCAATCACCAGAAACCGCGTGCGCCCCGCCTCGACGCCCAGCGCGCGCGCCTCTTCATCCCCCAGCGACAGCACGTTGATCCGCCAGCGCAACAACACCAGCGGCACGAGGCCCAGGGCAACGGCGGGCAGTGCCGGCAGGATATCCGCCGAGGTCACCGAGGCGAGCGACCCCAGTAGCCAGAAGGTGATCGCGGGCAATTGGTCATAGGGATCGGCAAGCACCTTCAGAAGCGAGGTCGCAGCACCCGCCAATGCGCCCACCACCACGCCCACCAGCACAAGTGTCAATGTGCGGTCGGTGTTGCGCACCAGCCCCGCCACCAGGGTGACAAACCCCACCGCCGCCATGCCGCCCGCAAAGGCCGCGCCCTGAATCGCCGCAACCGGCAGCGACAGGAAAATACCCGCCACGGCCCCCAGCCCCGCCCCGGCGGAGACCCCGAGGATATCCGGCGACACCAGCGGATTGCGGAAAAGCGCCTGATAGCTTGCCCCCGCCGCCGCAAGTGCCGCGCCAACCACAAGCGCCGCGCCGATGCGCGGCAGGCGGATGTTCCAAACCACGATTTGCGCCTGTGCCTCGCCGCGCCCTGCGAGCGCGGCAAGAACCTCGCCGGGCGAGAGGCCATAGGGCCCGATCATCAGCGCCGCGAAGCAAAGCGCGATCAGCCCCACCACCAAGCCGGTGGTCAGGCTCCAGGCCAGCGGCGATGCGCTCATTCGGGCGGTCGTCCCTCGGCCCATTCCAGCAGCCTCTCCAGCGCCGGATCGTCTAGGCGCACATGGTAAAATAGCTCGTAAAACTCTCGCGTCTCGGCGCGCAGGTCACCCTGCCAGCGGTCGGGATAAAGCAGTCCCGCCATCCAGATGAGCCCCATCATCCGGTTGAGCGAGGGCGGCCGGTCGATCCAGCCGAAAGGGGCTGTGGGGGCGAGATGCACACGCCCCTCGCGCACCGCCTCGATCCCCTGCCAGAGCCGATCATCGAAAACGGAAGCGAAAAAATTGCGATCCCAGGTCACGATGATCTCGGGGTTGGCGACGATCACCTGCTCCATCCCGGCCCGCACAAGGCCGCGCGTGGCGCCCCCGTCATCGGCCACGTTGCGCCCGCCCGCGCGCTCGATGATCTCGGTGTTGATCGAGCCTTTCATGCCGGTCTCCAGCCCCTCGGGGCCACGCGCCAGATAGACGCGGGGGCGCTCGGCCTCGGGCACCGCGGTGAGGATCGCGTCGATACGGGCAAAGACGCTCTCGACATGGGCCGCCAGACGCTCCGCCCGCTCGGGCACACCGAGGATATCGCCCAGAAGGCGCAGCGCGGCGGGTGTGTTCTCGAACCGCCCGTCGATCAGCACATAGGGAATTCCGGTCTGTGCCTGCGTGCGATCCGCAAGATCGACATATGTGTCGCGC
Source organism: Alphaproteobacteria bacterium HGW-Alphaproteobacteria-1 (assembly GCA_002842985.1). Classification (GTDB taxonomy): domain Bacteria; phylum Pseudomonadota; class Alphaproteobacteria; order Rhodobacterales; family Rhodobacteraceae; genus Roseovarius. Next base: position 39,105 of record PHEQ01000007.1, on the reverse strand, counting down.
ACCGAGCCGAAATCGAGAATGAGATCGGGCGCGATCTGCAACACCCGCTCCAGATTGGCCTCGCCGCCGCGCCCCGTCAGCCGTCCGGTTTCGGGCAGGTCGCGCCAGGGCGCGGCCAGATAGGGCCGCTCATAGTCATGCGGCGCGCGCGGCCAGCCAGTCATCGCCTCGGGCTTGAGGATATAGAGCAGGATCGCGGCGGGGGGACCGGCGGCAAAGACCCGCTCGACGCGCGCAGGGACGGTGACCACGCGGCCCGCGCTGTCGGTCACCTCGCGCGCCGCGACCGGCGCGGCGATTATCAACAAAAGGCATATTATCAGCCGCATAATGGCCGTTCCTCATCCATCTGCCGGTTTCGGCGGGGCCTTGGGGGTAAACTCGCAGGTTACCGGCTTGATGTCGATGAGCGGCGTGCCGTCGAGACAGTCCAGCCCCCGCACGACAAGCGTGGCCCCCTCCACCCCCACCAGCCGCACCCGCGACAGCCCGATCGGATTGGGCCGCTGCGGCGAGCGCAGGGCGAAGGTGCCGAAATACCGCTCACCGTCATTGCCGGGGTTCTGCACCACCAGATCGCGCCGCGCCCGGTCGAGCCAGTAGAGCAGATCAAGGTGCTGATAGGTCTCGACCCCCAGAAGCGCCTCGGCCCAGGGCGCGAACACATCCACCCGGCACTCCGGCCCCTCGATGCGCCCCTGTCGCGGGCAATCCTTGCGCGCGCTCCAGGGCGTGTGGATACGCCCGATGAAATGGAGCGCGGCATCGCGCGCCTCCGGCACCTCGACCACCCGCTCGCCCGCGCGTATCCGGCTTTCCATCGCCCTGCCCTCGCATGTTGCCAATCCCGCGCCCCTTCTCTAGCACTGACACGCACCGCGCACCACGCAGGAGTCGGCCCATGTTCCAGAGCTTTACCGCGACCGCGCGCCCCGAACAGGGGCCGCCGCGCCTTGCCCGCCTGCGGCGCGCGATGGCAGATGCGGGCCTTCAGGGCTGGCTCGTGCCGCGCGCCGATGCGCATCAGGGCGAATATGTGGCCGATTGCGACAACCGGCTCGCGTGGCTTACGGGATTCACCGGCTCGGCGGGGCTTTGCGTGGTTCTGGGGGATGTGGCGGGCCTTTTCGTTGACGGGCGCTACCGCGTGCAGGCGCGAGCGCAAACCGATCCGGATCATTTCACACCGGTCGATTTCCCCAGGATACGCCCCGGTGAGTGGCTTGCACGGCACCTGCCCGAGGGCGGCGTGGTCGGGTTCGACCCGTGGCTTTTCACGCCCGAGCAGATCGAGGAACTGACCGCTGCGCTCCCCGAGGGTATCCGCCTGCAACCCGGCCCCAACCTGATCGACAGCATCTGGCCCGACCGCCCCGCACCGCCCAAGGGCGCGATCCGGCCATGGGCGGACGACCTTGCCGGGGCCACCCATGCCGAGAAACGCGCGCGTCTGGCCGAGGCGCTGCGCGCGGCGGGCGCGCGCGCGGCCGTCATCACGCTGTGCGATTCGCTGGCCTGGCTGCTGAACATCCGTGGCAGCGACATCCCCCGCAACCCGGTGCCGCAGGGCTTTGCCATTTTGCACGAGGATGGGCGGGTGGCGCTCTTCACCGATCCGGCCAAGCTTGACGAGGACGCGCGCGCGCATCTGGGGAACGAGGTGACGCTTGCCGCGCCCGAGAATTTCGGCGCCGCGCTTGAGGCGTTGAAAGGCCCCGTGCGGCTTGATCCGTCAAGCGTGCCGGTCTGGGTGGCAGCACGGCTCGACGCGGCGGGCGTGGCGCATGTCCGGGGTGAGGATCCATGCGTCATGCCCAAGGCGCAAAAGACCCAAGCCGAGATCGAAGCCACCCGAGCGGCCCACCTGCGCGATGGTGCTGCGGTCTGCGAATTCCTGGCCTGGTTCGACAAGCAATCCCCCGGCACGCTGACCGAAATCGACGTGGTGACCAGGCTGGAAGCGTGCCGCGCCGCCACCGGGCAGCTTCTTGACATCAGTTTCGACACCATCGCCGGGTCGGGCCCCAACGGCGCGCTGCCGCATTACCGGGTGAGCGAGGCGAGCAACCGCACCCTGCAAGCGGGCGACCTCCTGGTGCTGGACAGCGGCGGGCAATATCTGGACGGCACGACCGACATCACCCGCACCCTGCCCGTGGGCACGCCCGGCGAAGACGAGCGCGCCGCCTTCACCCGTGTGCTGCAAGGCATGATCGCCATATCGCGGCTGCGGTTTCCGCGCGGCCTTGCGGGGCGCGATCTCGATGCGCTGGCGCGCTATCCTTTGTGGCTTGCGGATATGGATTACGGCCATGGCACCGGGCACGGGGTGGGCGTCTATGCCTGCGTGCACGAGGGGCCGCAGCGCCTGTCGCGCCTGTCGGAGGTGCCGCTCTGCCCCGGCATGATCCTGTCGAACGAACCGGGTTACTACCGCGAAGGGGCCTTCGGCATCCGCATCGAGAACCTGATCGTGGTGCGCGAGGCGGCCCCGGTGAGCGGCGGAGACGCGGCGACGCAGCTTGACTTTGAAACGCTCACCTTCGCCCCCATCGACCGCCGCCTGATCTTGGCCGGGATGCTCTCGACCGCAGAGCGCGACTGGCTTGATCGCTACCACGCCGCATGCCGCGACAAGATTGGCCCTCTGCTTTCGGCCCCGGCCCGGTTATGGATGGATCACGCGACACAACCGCTTTGACATAATTCTGTGAGCTTCCGGCGCCAGACCGGGGGCCATGACCGCATAGGGAAGGAAAGACAGATGGCCAAGATCACGATTCGCAAGGCAGACGGCACCTGGAGCGTGCGCGCAGGCGGCGCGGTTCTTGCCGAGAGCCGCAACGCGCTGGAGCTGACCGAGGGCGACTATCCCTTTGTGATCTATTTCCCGCGCGAGGATATCGCCATGGCGTTCCTCGACGAGAGCGAACAGACCAGCCATTGCCCCTTCAAGGGCGACGCGCGCTTTTTTTCGATCGTGACCAAAAGCCAGACCCTGACCAACGCCGCCTGGAGCTATGAAGCGCCCAAGCCGGAGGTGGCCGAGATCAAGGACCACATCGCCTTTTACGCCACCCAGACGGTCGCGGTGGAGCGGGTGTAACACCGCGCCATCGTCCCCGCTTGCACCGGCGCGCGCCTTTCGCTAGGAAACGCGTCACGGGTGATTAGCTCAGTTGGTAGAGCGCTTCGTTTACACCGAAGATGTCGGGAGTTCGAGTCTCTCATCACCCACCACGCGCTCAGCCATGCTCTTCCTTTGATACCGCCGCAAGCGCGCGGTTGTAGGCCTTGAGCGCATCGACATGGTAGAGCGCACCGAGCAATTCCGGCGGGGCCTCTCCCCCCGAGAGGGTGACCACGGGCAGGAACGGCACGCCCGCGCGGTCAAAGGCGGGCATGGCGGTCTCGAGCGTAGCCTTGGCGTCGAGATAAAGCCCCTGCTCGATGAGCGACCAGCATTGCTCGTCGCTTGCTGCGCGCTCGTGATCGGGCGGGCGCATGAGGCGGGTGACACGGAACATCGCCAGCAGGTAATCCTGCGGTCCGGCGGCGAGCCGGATCCCCCGGCGCATGAGCTGCGTGAGAAAGAACGACCGCTTGACAAGGCGCGAGCCAAGCGCCGTCGAGATCGAGACCGCAACCATCACCGCCAGCCCGGTCTGCCAGTCGCCGGTCAGTTCGAACACGATCAGCGTGGTCGAGATCGGAGCACCGAGCACCGCCGCCGCAACCGCCCCCATCCCCGCCAGCGCATAGAGCGTGTGCGCACCGGAATAATCGGGCAGGATGGCGGTTGCGACATGGCCAAAGGCAAGGCCGGTGAGCGCCCCCACCATCAGCGAGGGCGAGAACACACCGCCCCCCATGCGCCCGCCGATGGTGATGGCCACCGCCACCACCTTGAGCACGGCGAATATGATCGCCTCATGCCAGATCAGCTTGCCGGTCAGCGCGGCGGATGTGGTCTCGTATCCCACGCCGATGATATGGGGGAAAAAGATCGCGATGCCCCCAAGGAGCAGCCCCGCCCCCGCCGGTCGCAACCAGCGCGGGACGCGCAGGCGCAGTTGCAGATGCCCCGCCGCGTCCTCGGCGAGGAAAATCGCCATCATCATCAACGCCGCCACCAGCCCGCAGACCAATCCGAGGATGAGAAAGGCGGGCAGTTCGACATAGAATTCCAGCGCGCCCTGTTCCGGCAGGGTGAATTCGGTCACATCACCAAAAAACATGCGGTTGATCACGGTGCCCGCCACCGAGGCGATCACGATGGGCGCGAAGGCATGGACCGCGAAATGCCGCAGCACCACCTCGAGCGCGAAAAGCGCGCCCGCAATCGGCGCGTTGAACGAGGCCGAGACGGCGGCGGCGACCGCACAGCCCAGCAGGTCGCGCCCGGTCACGCCATCGGCATGGATGCGCTCGCTTACCCAGGACGAGATCACGCCCGCAAGATGCACCACCGGCCCCTCACGCCCCGACGAGCCGCCCGACCCGAGCGTGATCAGAGAGGCGGCGGCAGAGGCCAGCCCCTCGCGCCGCTCTACCCGCCCCTCGGTGAGCGCGGCCCCCTCGATCACATCCGCGACCGAGCGCACCCGCCCGTCGGGCGTGAACCGGTGCAGGATCAGGCCCACGGCCAGCCCCCCCGCCACCGGCACAAGCAGGATCCAGTACCACGGCATCCGCTCGGCCGCGGAATGGAGCCGTGCCACGTCGTTGGTCTGGTAGAGCAGGCTCTCGACCCCCTCGATCCCCATACGGAACCCCACCGCCGCAAGCCCCGCCGCGATGCCGACGAAGAGCGCGATCAGCCAGAACTGAAACTGGCTTGGCCCCCGCTTGCGCATCATCCGCCAGCCCTCGCGCAGACGGATCACCCCCGCCCGGCGCTGACGCGCGATAAACGATCTGTCCCCTGCCTGCGTCACGCCTTCATCCGAACGGACCCTCTCGCGCCCCGCTTTCGCATTGCGCCGTCTTCGCCTAGGGTAGTCTGGCACTCACGACCGAAGGTTGCCCCATGGACACGCAGACCGCGCTTGCCGACCTTTCCTCCTTCCTAGGCCAACGGCTCAGCCGCTCCAAGTCCGATCTGGACCTGCACGGGGCGAGCGAGTCGTATTTCCCGCTCAGCCCGCCCGATGCCGTGGCCTATCCCGAGAACACCGAAGAGGTGGCGCGCATCGTCGCTGCCTGCGCGCGGGCGCGCGTGCCGGTGGTGGGCTGGGGCACGGGCACCTCGCTCGAGGGGCAGGCGCAGGCGTTTTCCGGCGGGGTGGTGGTGGATTTCAGCCGCATGAACCGGGTGCTGGAGGTGGCGCAGGCCGATATGGTGGCGCGTGTGCAGCCCGGCGTCACGCGCGAGGCGCTGAATGAGGAGTTGCGCGCCACGGGGCTGATGTTTCCGGTCGATCCCGGCGCCAATGCCTCGCTTGGCGGCATGGCCTCGACCCGCGCCAGCGGCACCACCGCCGTGCGCTACGGCACGATGCGCGACAATGTGCTGGGGCTCGAGGTGGTGACGGCGCGCGGCGAGGTGATCCGCACCGGCACGGCGGCGCGCAAATCCTCGGCGGGCTATGACCTGACGGCGCTTTTCGTGGGCTCCGAGGGCACGCTTGGCCTGATCACCGAACTGACGCTGCGCCTGCGCGGCCAGCCCGAGGCGATCTCAGCGGCGGTCTGCGCCTTCGAGAGCGTCGGCGATGCGGTGGAGACGGTGATCGACACCATCCAATGCGGCATTCCCATGGCGCGGATCGAGCTTCTGGACGAAGACAGCGTGCGCGCGGTCAATGCCTATGCGAACATGCGCTTGCCCGAAAAACCCCACCTGCTGCTGGAATTCCACGGCAGCCCCACCGGCGTCGCCGAGGATGCCGAGGCGTTTGGTGCGATTGCCGCCGACCATAACGGATCCGGCTTCGAATGGGCGACGCAGCCCGAGGCGCGCCGCGCGCTCTGGACCATGCGCCACAATGCCTATTACGCGGTGCTGGCCAGCCGTCCGGGCACGCGCGCCATCGTGACCGATATATGCGTGCCGATATCAAGGCTCGCGGAGGCGATCGAGGAGACGCGCGCCGATCTGGTGCAATCGGGCGTGTACGGCCCGATCCTGGGCCATGTGGGCGACGGAAATTTCCACGCCTCGCTTCTGGTGCGCGAGGGCGACGCCGAGGAACTCGCCCGCGCCAAGGCCGCGGCCGAACGCATGGTCGAGCGCTCGCTTGCCATGGGCGGCACGGCCACGGGCGAACATGGCATCGGCGTGGGCAAGCTTGGCTATATGGCGCGCGAGCACGGGGCGGGCTGGGCGATGATGGGCGCGATCAAGGCCGCCCTTGACCCCGACAACATCATGAACCCCGGCAAGATGGTGCCACCGCGCAACTGAGGCGGCTTGCCCTTTGACGCGCGCGCGGGCAAAAGCCGGGGCATGACGACGATGCCCCAGACCCGCGGCGCGCTGACGCCTGCGCGCGCGCTCTCCGATCTCACCTGGCTGCGCGTCGGCGGGCCTGCCGACTGGCTCTTTCAGCCCGCCGATACCGAAGATCTCTGCGCCTTTCTCGCCGCGCTGGACCCAAGCGTTGCGGTCTTTGCCATGGGCGTCGGCTCCAACCTCATCGTGCGCGACGGCGGCATTCGCGGCGTGGTGATCCGGCTGGGGCGCGGCTTCAACGCGATCCGGGTGGAGGGGGGACAGGTCATCGCCGGGGCGGCAGCGCTTGATGCGCATGTGGCGCGGCGCGCGGCGGAGGCCGGCATCGACCTGACCTTTTTGCGCACCATCCCCGGCAGCATCGGCGGCGCGGTGCGGATGAACGCGGGCTGTTACGGTGCCTATGTCGCCGATCACCTGACCGGGGCGCGGGCGGTGACGCGAGCCGGAGAGGTGGTGACGCTGTTGCCCGCCGATCTGGCCTTCGGCTATCGCCAGAGCGCCCTGCCCGAAGGCTGGGTTCTGATCGAGGCGACGTTCAAGGGCGCGACAGGCGCGCCAGAGGCGCTGGCCGCGAAGATGGCCGACCAGGTCGCCCGCCGCGACGCGAGCCAGCCCACGAAAGAGCGCAGCGCGGGCAGCACCTTTCGCAACCCCGCAGGCTTCAGCAGCACGGGGCGCTCCGACGATGTGCACGACCTCAAGGCGTGGACGGTGATCGACGCGGCGGGCCTGCGCGGCGCGCGGCGCGGGGGCGCGCAGATGAGCGAGAAACACCCCAATTTCCTGATCAACACCGGCGGGGCAAGCGCCGCCGATCTGGAGGGGCTTGGCGAAGAGGTGCGAAAAAGGGTTTTCCAAAACAGCGGAATAGCGTTAGAGTGGGAAATCATGAGGGTCGGTGAACCGGCCCCGGATAGCGGCACCTAAGAACAGCCGCGATCGAGCAGAAAAACAAAACAACACGGGCCACGGTCAGGCTCGGGATATCGAGGCACAGGTTTGGGTCGTTCGGGCAGAACTTCCCCGTTGGTTGCGGTGATAATGGGCGGTCCCTCGGCAGAGCGCGAGGTGTCGCTGTCCACGGGACGTGGGTGTATCGCGGCGTTGCGGGAGGCGGGTTATCAGGTGGTCGAGGTGGACGCCGGGGCCGATCTGTGCGCGCGCCTGCAAGAGATTTCTCCCGATGTGGTGTTCAATGCCCTCCATGGCCGCTGGGGCGAGGATGGCTGCGTGCAGGGCCTGCTGGAATGGCTGCGCATCCCCTACACCCATTCGGGCGTTCTGTCCTCGGCTCTGGCCATGGACAAGGACCGCGCCAAGGCCGCCTATCGCGCCGCCGGTCTGCCGGTGGTGGACAGCGTTCTGGCGCCCCGCGACGCGGTGCGCGCGCGCCACGTCCTGCCCCCGCCCTATGTGGTCAAGCCCAACAACGAAGGCTCTTCGGTCGGCGTCTACCTCGTGCATGATGCGGCCAATGCGCCGCCGCAGCTCTCGGACGACATGCCCGAGGTGGTGATGGTCGAGACCTTCGCGCCGGGGCGGGAACTCACCACCACGGTGATGGGCGACCGCGCCTTGACCGTTACCGATATATTGACCGATGGCTGGTATGACTATGACGCGAAATACAAGCCCGGAGGCTCGCGCCATGTCATCCCCGCCGATCTGCCGCCCGAGATTTTCGCGGCCTGCCTCGATTACGCGCTGCGCGCGCACGAGGCCCTTGGCTGTCGCGGCGTGAGCCGGACCGATTTCCGCTGGGACGCAGCGCGCGGCCTTGACGGCCTGATCCTTCTGGAGACCAACACGCAGCCCGGCATGACCCCCACATCGCTGGTGCCCGAACAGGCGCAGGCGGCGGGGATCTCGTTTCCCGAACTGGTGCGCTGGATGGTGGAGGATGCGTCATGCGACCGCTGATCCCGCGCACCGATCCCGCGCCCTCGCGCCTCAGCTACCGGCTGGAGCGGATGCGGCTGACGCCGATCTATCGCCGACTGTTCCGGCTGGGCGCGCCGGTCCTGCTGATCGCGGGTCTTGTCGGCGGGTATCTCGCAGATGCCGAGAAGCGCGCGGCTCTGGGCGAACGGTTTGCGGACGTCCGTCGCCAGATCGAGACCCGGCCCGAATTCATGGTGCATCTCATGGCGGTCGAGGGCGCGAGCGCGAGTGTGCAGGAGGATATCCACGAGATTTTCCCCTATGACCTGCCCGCAAGTTCGTTCGATCTGGACCTGCAGGAAATCCGCGACTTGCTCGAAGACCTGCCCGCCGTCGCGCGCGCCAATGTGCGCATAAGACAGGGCGGCACCCTCGCCATCGAGATCACCGAAAGGGTGCCGGTGGCGCTGTGGCGCACGCGGGCCGGGATCGACGTGCTCGACGCGACCGGCGCGGTGATCGCCAGCATCAATGACCGCGCCGAGCGGCCCGACCTGCCGGTGCTGTCCGGCGCGGGGGCGGATCGTGCGGTCGCGCAGGCGCTCGACATTCTCGCGGCGACGCGCGCACTCAAGGAGCCGGTGCGCGGGCTTGTGCGGATGGGCGAGCGGCGGTGGGATCTGGTCCTGGCCGATGGCAAGCGGGTGCTCCTGCCCGAGGCAGAGCCGGTGCGGGCGCTTGAACGGGTGATCGTGCTCGACAAGTCAAACGACATGCTGGAGCGCGATCTTGTGACCATCGACATGCGGCTTGGCGCGCGCCCCACCGTGCGGCTGAGCGCGGCGGCCACCGAGGAATGGTGGCGCATCACAAGCGCCGACGGCGCGACAGACAACTCCTCGGGGGCAACAGGCAGATGATCGAGCTTTACGAATCCCAACGAGCGATGCGCGCGATGCGCAAGGCCGCGATCCAGCGCGGCGTGGTGGCGGTGCTCGATGTGGGCACCTCCAAGATGTCCTGCCTCGTGCTGCGCTTTGACGGCACGGGCCGGTTCGCCGAGGCCGAAGAAGTCGGGCGCATGGCCGGTCAGGCCGGGTTCCGCGTGATCGGGGCGGCGACAACGCGCTCTCGCGGCGTCCGCTTCGGCGAGATCGAGGCCATGGCCGAGACCGAACGCGCCATTCGCACCGCCCTTCAGGCGGCGCAGAAGATGGCCGGCATCCGCGTCGATCATGTCATCGCCTGCTTTTCCGGTGCGGGGCCGCGCAGCTACGGGCTGGCGGGCGAGGTCGAGGTCGCCGACCACACGGTGAGCGAGCAGGATATCAGCCGCGTTCTGAGCGCCTGCGATGTCCCCGAGATCGGCGAGGGGCGCGAGGTGCTGCACGCGCAGCCGGTGAATTTCGCCCTCGATCACCGCTCCGGCCTGATCGACCCGCGCGGGCAGATCGGCAACACCCTCACCACCGACATGCACATGCTGACGATCGATGCGGTGGCGATCCAGAACCTCGCGCATTGCGTCAAGCGCTGCGATCTGGAACTCGCGGGCGTGGCAAGCTCTGCCTATGTCTCGGGGATCGCCGCGCTGGTGGAAGACGAGCAGGAACTGGGTGCGGCCTGCATCGACCTCGGCGGCGGCACGTCCGGCGTGTCGATCTTCATCAAGAAACACATGATCTACGCGGATTCGGTTCGTATGGGTGGCGAGCATGTGACCAATGACATTTCCATGGGCCTTCAGGTGCCGCAGGCCACCGCCGAGCGTATCAAGACCTTCTATGGCGGCCTTGTCGCCACCGGCATGGACGACCGCGAGATGATCGAGATCGGCGGCGATACAGGCGATTTCGAGCGTGACCGCCGACAGGTCAGCCGCGCCGAACTCATCGGCATCATGCGCCCGCGCGTCGAGGAGATCCTGGAAGAGGTGCGCGCGCGGCTCGATGCGGCGGGGTTCGATCACCTGCCCAGCCAGCAGATCGTGCTGACCGGCGGCGGCAGCCAGATCCCCGGCCTCGACGGGCTGGCCAGCCGCATTCTGGGCCAGCGCGTGCGCCTGGGGCGCCCCCTGCGCGTGCACGGCCTGCCCCAGGCAGCGACCGGCCCGGCCTTCGCCAGCGCGGTCGGCATGTGCCTCTTTGCGGCCAATCCGCAGGATGAATGGTGGGATTTCGAGATCCCCGTGGACCGCTACCCGGCGCGCTCTCTCAGGCGTGCGGTCAAGTGGTTTCGGGACAACTGGTAACCGCAATATGTGGGCATTTCGGCGAAATCCCGCGAAACCTGGCGAAAATGTGGCCATATCTGGTGGTCAGAAGGTGTTTTTTTGGTGACGATTGGCTTAACCATCGGTAAGAATGGACCCAATCAGGCGGAAAACGGCCCGCGAACGCGGCCCACAGGACAGGCGGACAGAGCAATGGCACTCAATCTTTCAATGCCCGGACATGACGAGCTGAAGCCCCGGATCACCGTGTTCGGTGTCGGTGGCGCGGGCGGCAACGCGGTCAACAACATGATCGAGAAGCAGCTCGACGGGGTCGATTTCGTCGTGGCCAACACCGACGCGCAGGCCCTGAGCCAGAGCCAGGCGGAAAACCGCATCCAGCTCGGCGTGAAGGTGACCGAGGGGCTGGGCGCGGGGGCCAAGGCCAGCATCGGTGCCGCCGCTGCCGAAGAAAGCATCGAGCAGATCGTCGATCACCTCGCGGGCGCGCATATGTGCTTCATCACCGCCGGCATGGGCGGCGGCACCGGCACGGGCGCTGCCCCGATCATCGCGCAGGCAGCGCGCGAACTGGGCGTGCTGACCGTGGGCGTCGTCACCAAGCCCTTCCAGTTCGAGGGCGCCAAGCGGATGCGTCAGGCCGAGGAGGGCGTCGAGGCGCTTCAGAAAATGGTCGATACGCTCATCATCATTCCCAACCAGAACCTGTTCCGCCTGGCCAACGAAAAGACGACCTTCACCGAGGCGTTCAGCATGGCCGATGACGTGCTCTATCAGGGCGTCAAGGGTGTGACGGACCTGATGGTGCGCCCCGGCCTCATCAACCTTGATTTCGCCGATGTGCGCGCGGTGATGGACGAGATGGGCAAGGCGATGATGGGCACCGGCGAATCGGATGGCGAGGATCGCGCCGTGCAGGCCGCCGAAAAGGCCATCGCCAATCCGCTTCTGGACGAGATCAGCCTGCGCGGCGCGCGCGGCGTGCTCATCAACATCACCGGCGGGCATGACCTGACGCTGTTCGAGCTCGACGAGGCCGCCAACCGCATCCGCGAAGAGGTCGACCCGGACGCCAACATCATCGTCGGATCGACCCTCGATACCGCCATGGAAGGCCGGATGCGCGTGAGCGTGGTCGCCACCGGCATCGATGCGCGCGACGCCTCCGGCGACCTGCCGGTGCCGCGCCGCTCGCTCGCGCAGCCGCTCAGGCAGCCCGAAGCCGTGGAAGAGGCCGTTCATGACGCGCCTGCCGCCGTGGCCCAGACCGCAACGCCCGCGCAAACCGAGCCGTCGCTCTTCGATCAGGTCGAGGACGCGCCGGTTGCCACCCATACCGAGGACGAAGACGGGCTGCCGCCCCCTGTCTATCAGCCCCGCGCCGAAGAGCAGGTAGCGCCGGAGCCGGCCGACACCGATATCGAGGACGAGCTTGACAGCTATCTCGCGCCGCGTCCGCGTGCCCCCGGCACCCCCACGGACGAGGCGATGCGCCGCCTTCATGCGGCTGTCGGCAAGACCCAGCAGCAGCCGCAGCAGCGCCGCCCGGTGCCTCCGGCAGACCACGGAACGGCGGCGGACGAGCGCCCGCGCTTCGGCATCAATTCGCTCATCAACCGGATGACCGGTCACGCCGCGCCCGAGGCACCACGCCCGACGCGCCAGCAACCGACCATCCAGACCGCGCACGCGCCCCAGCCTGCGCCCCGCGCGCAGGAAGAGGAAGACCAGATCGAAATCCCGGCCTTCCTGCGGCGTCAGGCCAACTGAGCCGCGCGACACCATGCGCAGGGCCACCCACCGGGTGGCCCTTTGCGTTGGACAAGGGCCGCGTGTCATGCAGGGCACGAACCCGAGGCGCGGCGACGACAGCACTTGCCAAAGACGTTTTGCACCGCGAACATATGTGTTAGAGCGAGGCCAACGCGGGGCGTTCCGCTCATTTGAATCACGACGGGAAGAATGCGCATGACAATCGGCAAGGGTCCGGGGCGGATCGCGGGAGCGGCCTTTTTCGTGCTGGTGCTGGCAGGCTGCGATGGCGGCGTGAGCGTCGAGCGCGGCAATATCGACTACGAACAGTTCACCGCGCAGCAGATCTTCGAGCGTGGCGAATTCGATCTCGAGCGGCGCAAGCCGAAACTCGCAGCGCAAAGCTTTGCCGAGGTCGAGCGGCTCTATCCCTATTCCGCCTTTGCCAAGCGGGCGATCATCATGCAGGCCTTTGCCCACCATCAGGACAAGGAATACGAACAAAGTCGCGCCGCCGCGCAGCGTTATATAGACTTCTTCCCCGCCGATGAGGACGCGGCCTATGCGCAATACCTGCTCGCGCTCAGCTATTATGACCAGATCGACGAGGTCGGGCGCGATCAGGGATTGACCTTTCAGGCCCTGCAATCGCTGCGCGAGGTGATCGAGCGCTATCCCGACAGCGAATATGCCAATCCGGCAATGCTGAAATTCGATCTGGCCTTCGATCATCTGGCCTCCAAGGAAATGGAGGTCGGGCGGTTTTACCTCAAACGCGACAATTTCGCCGCCGCCGTCAACCGCTTCCGCGTGGTGGTCGAGGATTTTCAGACCACGACCCAGACACCCGAGGCGCTTCACCGGCTGGTGGAATCGTATCTCTCGCTCGGGCTGGTGGACGAGGCGCGCACGGCAGGCGCGATCCTTGGCCACAATTTCCGCAGCACGGACTGGTATGAGGACAGTTACAAACTCCTGACCGGGCAGGGCCATACCCTTGAGGCGGCGGGCGACAACTGGCTTCGGACGATCTATCGCCAGACCGTTCAGGGCCAGTGGCTCTGAAGCCGGGCGGGCGATCCCCCTGCCCCATGGATTGACCGGATGCTGCGCGCACTCGATATCCGCGACATGCTCATCATTGACCGGCTGGAACTTGGCTTCCGGCCGGGCCTCAATGTGCTGACCGGCGAGACCGGCGCGGGCAAGTCGATCCTGCTCGATTGCCTGGGCTTCGTTCTGGGCTGGCGCGGGCGCGCCGATCTGGTGCGCGCCGGGGCCGAACGGGGCGAGGTGGTGGCAGAGTTCGCGCTTGGCCCCGATCATCCCGCGCGCGCCGTTCTGGCCGAGGCGGGGCTTCCCGATGAGGATGACCTGATCCTGCGCCGGGTGAACGGCGCGGACGGGCGCAAGACCGCCTGGGTCAACGATCGCCGCGTCTCGGGCGAGGTGCTGAGGCACTTGTCGGGCACGCTGGTGGAACTGCACGGCCAGCACGATGATCGGGGCCTGCTCGATATGCGCGGGCACCGCGACATGCTCGACACATTCGGCGATTTGCACGGCGCGCGCGCAGCGGTGCGCGAGGCTTGGCGCGCGCGCGCGGCGGCACAGACGGCGCTTGATAAGGCGGAGGCGGATCTGGCGGAGATCCGCGCCGAGGAGGATTTCCTGCGCCACGCGGTCGCCGAGCTGGACGCGCTCGACCCACAACCCGGAGAGGAGGCCGACCTCGACACGCGCCGCCGCCTGATGCAGGGGGCAGAGCGCATCCGCGAGGACATCGCCCGCGCCGCGCAGGCGCTTGGCCCCGAGGGGGCGGAGGGCGCCGCGGGCGAGGCGCTGCGCTGGCTCGACGGGGCCGCCGAAAAGGCCGAGGGGCGGCTTGACGGGGCGCTGGCGGCGCTGGCGCGCGCGCTGGTGGAACTTGACGAGGCGGGGCGCGAGACCGCGCGCGCGCTTGACGCGCTCGACTTCGACCCGCTCGATCTGGAAAGCTGCGAGGAGCGGCTCTTTGCCATTCGCGGGCTGGCGCGCAAGCACGGCGTCCTGCCCGACGATCTGGCCGAATTTGCCGACAGCCTGCGCGCACGGCTTGCGGCGCTCGACGCGGGCGAAGGCGATCTGGCGGGGCTGCGCGCGGCACGCGACGCGGCGGCACGGTGCTACGACGAGGCTGCCACGACGCTGACCGAGGCCCGCCACGAAGCAGCGGCGCGGCTTGACGCCGCCGTGATGGCAGAGCTTGTCCCGCTGAAAATGGAGCGCGCGATCTTTACCACCGAGATCACGGAGGCCGAACCGGGGCCGCAGGGCCGCGACATGGTGAGTTTCACCGTCGCCACCAATCCCGGCGCACCCTCGGGGCCGATCAGCCGCATCGCCTCGGGCGGCGAGTTGAGCCGGTTCCTGCTGGCGCTCAAGCTGTGTCTTGCCGGGCCGGATGCGGGCCTGACCATGATCTTCGACGAGATTGACCGGGGCGTGGGCGGGGCGACGGCGGATGCGGTCGGGCGCAGGCTCTCGCTTCTGGCGACGGGCGGTCAGGTGCTGGTGGTCACGCATGCGCCGCAGGTCGCGGCGCGCGGGGCGCATCACTGGCGGGTGGAAAAGCGGGTGGAGGGCGATGTCACCCTATCGACCGTGCGTGCCCTCACAGGCCCTGCACGCGTGGACGAGATTGCGCGGATGCTCTCGGGAGAGCACATCACCCCAGAGGCGCGCGCGGCGGCAGAGGCGCTTCTGGCGGGCTGAGGCTAGCCGAGGTCTACCGAATAGCTCTCGATCACGGTGTTGGCGAGAAGCTTCTCGCACATCCGTATCACCGTCTCGCGGGCGCGGTCTTCATCGGTCTCGGCAAGGTCGATCTCGATCACCTTGCCCTGACGCACGCCCTGCACGCCGTCAAAGCCAAGCTGCCCGAGCGCATGGCGCACCGCCTCGCCCTGCGGGTCGAGAACGCCGGTCTTGAGCATCACGTGAACGCGGGCCTTCATCGGCGGTCTCCTTCAGTTGATCAGCGTCGGGCGGGCCATCGGCGTGGCGCCCTTGGGCATGACACCAAGACGGGTGGCCACCTCGGTATAGGCGTCGGTCAGGCTGCCCAGATCGCGGCGGAATACGTCCTTGTCCAGCTTCTGGCCGGTCTTGATGTCCCACAGGCGGCAACTGTCGGGGCTGATTTCATCGGCCACGATCAGGCGTTGGAAATCGCCCTCGTAGACGCGGCCCACCTCGATCTTGAAATCGACAAGCTTGATGCCCACGCCATACATCACGCCCGCGAGGAAATCGTTCACCCGCAGCGCAAGGCTCAGGACATCGTCCATGTCCTGCTGGCTGGCCCAGCCGAAGGCGGCAATATGTTCTTCGGTGACCAGCGGATCGCCAAGCTTGTCATCCTTGAGGCAATATTCGACGATCGGACGCGGCAGTTGCGTGCCTTCCTCCATCCCGAGGCGCTTGGCCATGGAACCGGCGGCATAGTTGCGCACGATCACCTCGAGCGGGATGATCTCACAGGCGCGCACGAGCTGTTCGCGCATGTTCATCCGGCGGATGAAATGCGTGGGCACGCCGATCATGTTCAGCCCGGTCATGAAATATTCCGAGAGCATGTTGTTGAGCACGCCCTTGCCCTCGATCACGGCCTTCTTCTCGGCGTTGAAGGCGGTAGCGTCATCCTTGAAATACTGGATGATCGTGCCCGGTTCGGGGCCTTCATAGAGAACCTTGGCCTTGCCTTCGTAGATTTTCTTGCGCCGTGCCATGGAAACTCCGTCGCTGAGGGTTGGGGGCGTATCGCTGCGCGCCGATGCGTTCTCTTAGTGCAAGCTCCGCCCTGTCGCAAGGTGTCGCAAGACCGCCCTGCCCCTTGCTCTCGGGGCGCACAGACGGCATATCGGAAGCAACGCCAACCAGTGCAAGGGAACCGGCCCCATGACAACCTTTGATGACCGCGAAAGCGCGTTCGAGAACAAGTTCGCCCATGACGAGGAAATGAAATTCCGCGCCGAGGCCCGCCGCAACAAGCTTCTGGGGCTCTGGGCCGCCGAATTGCTGGGCAAGACCGGCGAGGACGCCAATGCCTATGCGATCGAGGTCGTGAAATCCGATTTCGAGGAGGCGGGCCACGAGGATGTGGTGCGCAAGGTGGCGGGCGATCTGGGCGATATCGCCGATGCCGACACGATCCGCGCCAAGATGGAAGAGCTTTTGCTGGTGGCCAAGGGGCAACTGGTCAAGGAGGTCTGAGGGGCTGAGGCGCCAATCGTTCAAACACGCCTCACCATTTACATGAAGATTTCGCATTTGCCTTTGCCCGCGCGCGCGGGCAAGGGTGCTTGGCTTTCGATGCAGGGAACCCACGATATGACCGACGCGCTGACCAAGATGCTTGCCACCCGCGACTGGATTCTCGCCGATGGCGCGACGGGCACGAACCTCTTCAACATGGGTCTGCAATCGGGCGATGCGCCGGAGATGTGGAATGACGAACACCCCGACCGCATCCGCACGCTCTACAAGGGCGCGGTGGACGCAGGCAGCGACCTGTTCCTGACCAATTCCTTTGGCGGCAATGCCGCGCGGCTGAAACTGCACGGCGCGCAGAAGCGCGCGCGCGAATTGTCGCGCATCTCCGCCGAGATCGGGCGCGAGGTGGCCGATACCTGCGAGCGGGCGGTAATCGTGGCGGGCTCGGTCGGGCCGACCGGAGAGATCATGGCGCCCATGGGCGCGCTCACCCATGAACTGGCCGTGGAGATTTTTCACGAGCAGGCCGAGGGCCTCAAGGAGGGCGGGGCCGATGTGCTCTGGCTCGAGACGATCAGCGCGCCCGAGGAATACCGCGCCGCCGCCGAGGCCTTTGCGCTGGCCGGGATGCCTTGGTGCGGCACGATGAGCTTCGACACGGCGGGGCGCACGATGATGGGCGTCACCTCCGAGGAACTGGCGAAGCTGGTGGAAAAGCTGGCCAATCCGCCGCTGGCCTTCGGGGCCAATTGCGGCGTAGGCGCGTCGGACCTCTTGCGCACCGTTCTGGGCTTTGCCGCGCAGGGCACAGAGCGGCCCGTGATCGCCAAGGGCAATGCCGGTATCCCGAAATACCACGACGGCCATATCCATTATGACGGCACGCCGAGCCTCATGGCCGAATATGCCGTTCTGGCGCGCGATGCGGGGGCGACGATCATCGGCGGCTGCTGCGGCACCATGCCCGAACACCTGTCGAGAATGCGCGCGGCGCTGGAAGAGCGGCCACGCGGCCCGCGCCCGACGCTCGAGCAGATTACCGATGCGCTCGGGGCCTTTTCATCGGCGGGTGACGGCACCGGCGACGATACCGCCCCGGCGCGGCGCACAAGGCGGCGGCGCGCCTAAAGCGCGCGCAGCACCTTCGGCAATTCCTCGGGCAGGTCCTCGGCAATCAGGCCGGGGCCAAACGCCCGGGCACATTCCACATGCAACCAGGCGGCGCTTTCGGCGGCGTGCATCGGCGGCACCCCCCGCGCGAGAAGCCCTGTGATGAACCCGGCCAACACATCGCCCGACCCGGCGGTGGCCAGCCACGGCGCGGCGCGGTCGTAGCACGCGGCGTTGAGGCGGCACCGCCCGTCGGGTGCCGCGATCACGGTATCAGGCCCCTTGAAGAGCACCACGCAGCCCGCCCGCTTTGCCGCCGCGCGCGTCGCATCCACCTTGGAAAAAGCCGGGCCACGGGTGACGGGTGCTGTCAGTTTCTCTGCGAGATCGGGGAAAAGCCGCGCGAATTCTCCGGCATGGGGTGTCAGCACACACCCCTCATGCAGCATGGCAAAGAGTCTCTCGGGCGCGTCCTCGAAGGTGCTCAGCGCATCCGCGTCAAGCACGGTAGGGCGCATTTTCACCCCACCAAGCGCCACCGGCACCAACCCCTGCGCCCGGGCCAATCCCAGGCCCGGCCCGAGGCACAGGGCGTTCACGCGGGCATCTTCCAGAACCCCCGACAGCCCCGCGCCATCCTCCACCCGGCGCAGCATCAGCGCGGTGATATGCCCCGCCACCTCCATTTGCGCCGATCCCGGAACACCCAGCGTCACAACTCCTGCACCGATGCGCAACGCCCCCCTTGCGGCCAGACGTGCCGCACCCGTGCGCCCCGCACCGCCCGTCAGGATCAGGGCATGGCCGTGGGAATACTTGTGACCTGTGCGCTTCGGGATATCGCGCGCGGCATGATGCGTCACGGCTTTCACGATCTCCGGCCCGGCGCGATGCTTCAGGCCGATGTCCTTGACGACCACCTTGCCGCAGACAGAGGGGCCGTCCCGCAGCACATGACCCAGCTTGAGGCTATGAAAGGTCACCGTCAGATCGCTTTGCACACTTGCCGCTTCGACGCGCTGTGGCAGCCCGATGACCTCTTCGGACACCAGCACCCTGCCGCTATCGCTGCACAGCCCGCTCGGCAGGTCGATCGACACGATCACCGGGGTCCCGTCCGGCCTTTCGCCAGCCGTCATATGCGCGCCCAGACCACGGCTGTCGCACAGATCGAGCAATACGGCCCCAAGCCCCCGCACCGGGCGGGTAAGGCCCGTGCCGAAGATCGCATCGACCACCAGCGCCGGTTTGTGGCTCGAAGGCTCCAGAGTGGCGTTCAAGGCGGCCACCTCGCCAATTTCAAGCCAACGCCGGTAATTGACCTTCGCATCGGGCGGCAACGTCTCGGGATCACCGTAAAGAAACACCTCCACCTCCCAACCGCATTCCCCGAGCAATCGCGCCACGACGAACCCGTCGCCGCCATTGTTGCCCGGACCGCAAAGCACCACCGCCTTGTGCGGGGCCTGCGCGAGATATGGCCATTCCTCGAATACCGCGTCGAGCACGCTGCGCCCCGCGCGCTCCATCAGTTCCGCCCCGGTAACCTGACCTGACAAGATTGCGGCATGCTCGATGGCGCGCATCTGGGCGGCAGTCAGCAATTCGGCCATGGCCGTGTCCTCGCGATTCATTTTTGCCCAAATTGAAGGCATATTGCATAATTGTCGGGCATCTTTTTGCAGCACACCCAAAACCCTGCCTGAAAATCAATCTAGCCGATTGTCGCCCCGCGCGGGAAGTGGTCTGAGGCACAGCAAGACATGGCGCAGGAGGCCCGGACGATGAAAAAGATCGAGGCGATCATCAAACCCTTCAAACTCGACGAGGTGAAGGAGGCCCTTCAGGAGGCCGGTATCCAGGGCCTCTCGGTCATCGAGGTCAAGGGCTTCGGACGCCAGAAGGGCCATACCGAACTTTATCGCGGGGCCGAATACGTCGTGGACTTCCTGCCCAAGGTCAAGATCGACGTGGTTGTTGACGACGATCAGGTGGAAGGCGCGATCGAGGCGATCATCGACGCGGCCCGCACCGACAAGATCGGGGATGGCAAGATTTTCGTCAGCCCGGTCGAACAGGCCATTCGCATCCGCACCGGCGAGACCGGCTCGGACGCGCTCTGAACACACCCCAAGGAAGAAAGGGATTTTTCCATGAGCACAGACGCGCTCCTCAAGAAGATCAAGGACGAGGAGATCGACTATGTCGACATCCGCTTCACCGACCCGCGCGGCAAGCTGCAACACGTGACCGTGGTGGCCGATCTGGTGGATGAGGATTTCCTCGAGGAAGGGTTCATGTTCGACGGCTCGTCCATCGCCGGATGGAAAAGCATCGAAGCCAGCGACATGAAGCTGATGCCCGACACCGACAGCGCCTATGTCGATCCGTTCTACGCCGAAAAAACGATCTGCGTGCATTGCTCGGTGGTGGAGCCCGATACCGGCGAGCCCTATGAGCGCGACCCGCGCGGCACCGCCGAGAAGGCCGAGGCCTATCTCAAGGCGTCGGGCGTGGGCGATACCGCCTATTTCGGTCCCGAGGCGGAATTCTTCCTCTTCGACAATGTGCGCTACTCGAACACCATCAACAAGGTGTCCTACGAGGTGGATGCCGTCGACGGCTCCTGGAACAGCGATGCCGAATACGAAACCGGCAATACCGGCCATCGGCCCGGTCTCAAGGGCGGCTATTTTCCGGTCAACCCGGTCGATGATGCCCAGGACCTGCGCGCCGAGATGCTCTCGACCATGAAGCGCATGGGCATGAAGGTGGACAAGCACCACCACGAGGTGGCCTCCTGCCAGCACGAGCTTGGCCTCATCTTCGGGACGCTGGTCAAGCAGGCCGACGAAATCCAGAAATACAAATACGTCATCCACAACGTGGCCCATGCCTATGGCAAGTCGGCCACCTTCATGCCCAAGCCGATCTATGGCGATAACGGCTCGGGGATGCATGTGAACATGTCGATCTGGAAGGACGGCAAGCCGCTTTTCGCAGGTGACAAATATGCCGATCTGAGCCAGGAGGCGCTGTGGTTCATCGGCGGCATCCTCAAGCACGCCAAGACGCTCAACGCCTTCACCAACCCGACCACCAACAGCTACAAGCGGCTGGTGCCGGGGTTCGAGGCGCCGGTTCTGCGGGCCTATTCGGCGCGCAACCGCTCGGGCTGCATCCGCATCCCGTGGACCGAAAGCCCCAAGGCCAAGCGCGTCGAGGCCCGTTTCCCCGACCCCGCCGCCAACCCCTATCTGGCCTTTGCCGCGCTGCTGATGGCGGGGCTTGACGGGATCAAGTCGCGGCTCGATCCGGGCGAGGCGATGGACAAGAACCTCTACGATCTTCCGGCCGAAGAACTCAAGGACATCCCGACCGTCTGCGGCAGCCTGCGCGAGGCGCTCGAGGCGCTGGAGCGCGATCACGACTTCCTGCTTGCGGGCGACGTGTTCACGAAAAGTCAGATCGAAGGCTACATCGCGCTCAAGATGGACGAGGTGCACAAGTTCGAGCACACGCCGCACCCGGTCGAGTTCGGGATGTATTACAGCTGCTGACAAGCCGTCACAGTCACATTTCAGCCACGCAGCACAACCATGAGGCGTCCCGTTCCGGGGCGCCTTTTCCTTGGGTGGTTGTGTTGTCGCCAGAGCGGAACCAAAATCGCGGTATCGTGATGATTGCCCCAATGTTATCCGATTTGAAACAAACTGGTTCCCCGTTTCCAGGTCAGGTTGATCCCCGAGGAAGACCGACCAACAGAAACGGATACCACCATGACCAGTTCCAATCACACGGTTACGGCTGGGCTAGTATTCCTGGGTAGCAGGACATTCGACATGGCGGCGATGGTGTGCCGCGTGGGAGAAACGCTTGAGCGGCTCGGTTCGCGCGTGCTCGAACGGCGCTGTCTCACCGAAGAGCTTGCGGTGATCCGCACAGGGGATTTCGATTGCCGTCTGAAGATCGCGGGCCCGTGCCATGTGGCGCGGATCGGCACACCAGCCGCGCAACGGATTTTGGTGACGCTCTTGCGCGAACAGGGGTTGCCCCCTGTGGACCTCAAGCACATGCAGGCGGTGATCGCACATCTTCTGGCCGATATGCAGGGCGTTCTTGCGCCCGATTTCGTGCAGTGGACCGATCCGGACGCGGTGCTGACCCGCGCAGAGTTTCGCGCGGCGGTGGCGGGAACCGCCGCCCTGCCCGTTCCTGCGCGCGTGGCACCTGCGGTTCGGCGCCGGGCCAAACGGTTGCCTGACGTGGAAACCGCCTATGAGGGGCTGCGGCAGGCCATGCCCCATGTCTCGTCACCGAACGAGGACCCGTCCCGCCTCGACGCGCTGCGCGCGGCGTTCCGCGATCCCGAGCCGGATACGGCGACCCTCGCCGAGCATGAGTCCATTCGGGAGAAAACAGCGCCCATGCGTCTTGCCGTCTGGATGATGACGATCACGCTGGGGCTCTTTGCCCTGCCGGTGGCGGTGGGGTTGGCAATCGTCAACCTGCTGCGCGGCGAGAACCTGCGGCTGACCTCGCAGATGGCCGCGCTCACGGGGACCTTCATGGTGCTGAGCGCCACGGGTCAGATCGCACAGGCGGCCGACGTTGTGCAAACGATGCTGCCATGAACGCGCAGGCACCCACGCGTTTTCCGGGCGGACGGGCAACGGCGCTTGCCCGCAAGCCCCATGGCGTTACACTGGGCATGAGTTGAAGGGTAACGGGAGATTTTCATGTTCTCAGGGTTGGGCAGAGGCGGACGAGCCGGAGTGGTGGCGGGACTTGTGCTTGCGGCCGCAGGAGCGGCGCAAGCCGCGCCTTGCGGCAACACGGCACAGGGTTTCGAGACCTGGAAAGCCGCCTTCGCAAGCGACGCGGCGGCCGAGGGTGTCGGCGCGCGGGGCCTCGCGGCGCTGCAAGCCGCGCAATACGCGCATCGCACCATCGCGGCGGACCGCAACCAGAAGAGCTTTCGCTACAGTCTCGATAAGTTCATGGAGGTGCGCGGATCGGGCACCATCGTGGCGCAGGGGCGCAAGCGGCGCGCGCAGAATGCCGCCTTTTATGACGCGCTGGAACGGCAATACGGCGTGCCCGCCGGTGTGCTCATCGCCATTCACGGGATGGAAACGGCATTTGGCGGCTTCATGGGTGACACGTCTGTGGTCTCGGCCATCGTGACGTTGACCTATGATTGCCGCCGCACGGATTTCTTCCGCCCCCATGCCATCGGCGCACTGAAGCTGGTCGATCAGGGCGCGATCACCGGGGCGACCCAGGGCGCGCGCCACGGCGAGTTGGGCCATACCCAGTTCCTGCCTGGCAATGCGCTGCGCTACGGGGTCGATGCCGATGGCGACGGTCGGGTGGATTTCTACAACCTTGCCGATGCCTTGGCCTCGACCGCGAATTTCCTGCGCCAGAAGGGCTGGCAGCCCGGTCAGGGCTATCAGGAAGGCGAGCCGAATTTCGCGGTGATCCAGCAATGGAATGCTGCCGGTGTCTATCAGAAGGCGATCGCCCTCATGGCGGCGCAAATCGACCGGCGCTGAGCGGCGCCGACAGTAAGAGTGTCACCAGGTCTGGTCTGTAAAAGGTTGAACAAAATGTCATCGAGCAACGAGCACGTCAGCCAAGAGGCCAAGAACAATGATCAGGCAGGAGTTCGGCGAGATCGCCGCCCTTGAATACCACGCCCCGCCGGAGATGGAGTTCCCCGACATCGTCGAGGAATTCGATATCGCCTCGCGCGAGTTGGCCACGCAGGTGCGGCGCCTGACCTGGGACGGAAACGATGTCGCGCTCCTCGACCGCGAGCGCGTGCGCATCGCACTTGGCTGGTTGCCGCCCGCGCGCGCAGATCACCCGTATTACCTCGTCATCGCCGTCGGACCGCCCGCCCGCAAGAAGGCCCCGGGCTTTGATGCCGTGGCCTATTCGGTGCTGCTGAACCGCGCGGTGGAGCGCGTGCAAACCTACCTGCCCTATGACGCGATCCTGCGTGGCCCGGCGTCACGCCCGGTGGGCAGCGCCCTTATGGATCGCTGTTTCGACCTGCTCGGGACAAGCGCGCCGACCCTTTCGGAAGAGGTCATGGCGGCTGCCCAGGAGCGGCGCGCGAGTGCCAGGGGCGGTGGCTGGGCGGCGGGGGCGGTGGATGCGGGCAAATTGCCGGCCGTCGCTTCCGTGCCGATGCGGCTGACGATCGTGACGCTGGGGCTGACACTGGCCCTCCAGGCACCCCCGGTCGGCATGTTCCTTCTGACCTATACCGCCCTGCGCGAGGCGCAACCGCTTGTGGGGAGTTGAGAACAGGCGCGCGCGCCGCCTGCGCACCCGAGATTGCGCGCGCACCCCGGTGCTGGTAAGCCCGTCTTGCCAATGTCCGGAGTGCCGTCCATGCCCGTCATCACCAATATCGACGATCTCAAGCAGATCTATCGCCGCCGCGTGCCCAAGATGTTCTACGACTACGCGGAATCGGGCAGTTGGACCGAGCAGACATTCCGTGAAAACACCAGCGATTTCGCGCAATTGCGGCTGAAACAGCGCGTGGCCATCGACATGACGGGCCGCAATCTGGCGACCACGATGATCGGGCAGGAGGTGGCGATGCCCGTTGGCCTTGCACCCGTGGGCCTCACGGGGATGCAGCACGCCGATGGCGAGATCAAGGCGGCGCGCGCGGCCGAGAAATTCGGCGTACCCTTCACCCTGTCGACCATGTCGATCTGTTCCATCGAGGACGTGGCCGCGCATACCGAAAAGCCGTTCTGGTTTCAGGTCTACACGCTCAAGGACGACGATTTCATGCAACGCCTCTTCGACCGGGCGAAGGCCGCCAACTGCTCGGCGGCGATGATCACGGTCGATCTGCAGATGCTCGGGCAACGTCACAAGGACCTCAAGAACGGGTTGAGCGCCCCGCCCAAGCTCACCGCCAAATCCATCGCCAACATGATGACCAAGGTGCACTGGGGTCTGGGCATGCTGGGCACGAAACGGCGCTTTTTCGGCAATATCGTGGGCCATGCCAAGGGCGTGACCGATCCCTCGTCGCTCTCGTCGTGGACGGCGGAGGCCTTCGATCAGGCGCTCGACTGGGACCGTATCCGCGTCTTTCGCAAGATGTGGGACGGCCCGCTCATCATCAAGGGGATCATGGATGTGCGCGACGCAGCCGAGGCGCTCAACGTCGGCGCCGATGCGATCATCGTGTCCAACCATGGCGGCCGGCAGCTTGACGGCGCGCTCTCGGCCATCCGCGCGCTGCCCGCGATCGCCGAGGCGGTCGGCGACAAGATCGAAGTGCATTTCGACAGCGGCATCCGCTCGGGTCAGGACGTGCTCAAGGCGCTGAGCCTTGGCGCCAGGGCCACCTATATCGGGCGCTCGTTCGTCTACGGTCTGGGGGCCATGGGTGAGCCGGGGGTGACCCGCGCGCTGGAGGTGATCCGGAAGGAACTCGATACGACGATGGGCCTGTGCGGGCGACGCGATGTGCACGATCTGGACCGCGATGTGCTCTTGATCCCGAAGGGCTTTGCGGGCGACTGGGCGTGAATGCCGCAAGCGGCGCGATGTGAGTATTTATTGAACAGTGAAGCCGGGGCGGTGGGCATTTTGGCCCTTTTCAAGCAGGCGTGCTTGGTCTATCAGCGCGGTTTCATGCGGGGTGACAGCCTTGGAGGCATCCCGCTTTTGCCAAGGAGAAAAAACATGGCTGGAGAAATTCCTGATCTTCACGCCCAGGAACGCACGGGGACGGGCAAGGGCGCCGCTCGGGCAGCGCGTCGTGCGCACATGGTTCCGGGTGTTGTCTATGGCGGGGACCGCGATCCTTTGCCGATACAGATGCCGTTCAACGTGCTGCTCAAGCGGCTCAAGAAGGGCCGCTTCAAGTCGACGCTCTTCAACCTCAAGGTCGATGGCCACGAGGATGTGCGCGTGATCTGCCGCGACGTGCAGCGCGACGTCGTCAAGGACCTGCCGACGCATGTCGATTTCATGCGCCTGCGCCGGACCACGCGGATCAATCTCTTTATCCACGTTGATTTCATCAATGAGGACGAGTGCAAGGCCCTGCGCAAGGGCGGCGTGCTGACCGTGGTGCGCCCCGAGGTGGAACTGAACGTGCTGGCGGGCGACATCCCCGATCACCTGACGGTGGACCTCTCCAAGATCGAGCGGGTCGGCGATGTGGTCACGATCAGCATGATCGACCTGCCCGAAGGGGCCGAGCCGGTGATCAAGGACCGCGATTTCGTGATCTGCAACATCTCCGCCCCCTCGGCGCTGCGGTCGCAGGGCGAGGACGAGGATGAGGGCGAGGCCGAAGAGGCCTGAGCCCCCCTGAGCGACAGGATAGACCGGGCAAGGCAGGCCGCCTTGTCCGGTTTTTCATTGCGCGCGCAGAAGCAACGCGCCGCCCATGATGATCTTGAGAATTTTTCCCATCCCGCGCCATGGCCCCACCCGCAAGGCGCGATTAGATTGACCGCGTCGCTGCTTGATCCCTTTGCGTCGAAATCCGACACCGCGCGCGTCGGGTGGTGGATTACTGAGGGGCACGGAAAAGGAATCGGCCATGGTTGATGTCACTATCGTCTACTGGCGGGATATTCCCGCGCAGGTCATCGTCGGCAAGGGGCGCCGGGGCGCCAAGGTGCAACTGCCCGAGCGTTTCGAGCAGGCCATCGACCGCGCCGCGATGAAGACGGGCGCGGCGGGCACGGATGCCTACCTCGCCGAGTGGCGCAAGGCCGAGCCCTATGCCGTCGAAGGGGATCAGGACGAGGTGGCCCGTGCCGAGGCCGCAAGGATCGATTCCCATTACGATCAGGACCGCCTCAAGGCGCTGATCGCCAATGATGGCTGGGCATGAATGCGCCCCGGATCGCTATGGGAGGCCGCGATGGCACTTTTGAATTTCAGACGGCGTGAGACGACGACCCCGGCGAACGGTCAGGTGGAGGCCTTTCTCGAGGGCTATTCCATCGAGGTGATGCCGCGCACCGCCGAGAAGGTCGAGGATTTCCGCGAGCTGCTGCCGCGCGGCACCCGCGTCTATATCGCCCATATCGAGGGCACGCCGATCGAGGACATGGTCGCCACCGCCAAGCGCCTTTCGCGCGAGGGCTATCCGGTCATGCCGCATTTCCCGGCGCGCATCATCCGCGACCGCGCCACGCTTGCCGACTGGATCGCGCGCTATCAGGGCGAGGCAGGGGTCAGCCAGGCGCTTTTGCTGGCCGGGGGCGTGGCCACGCCACATGGCGATTTCCACTCCTCGATGCAGCTTCTGGAGTCGGGCGCGTTCGGGAAGGCCGGATTCAAGCGGCTGCACGTCGCGGGCCACCCCGAGGGAAACCGCGATATCGACCCCGATGGCAGCATGAAGAATGTCGAGGACGCCCTTCGCTGGAAACAGAAATTCTCGGAAACCAGCGATGCCGAGATGGCGCTTGCCACGCAGTTCGCCTTTGACGCGGGGCCGATCGTGAAATGGGCCGATGCGCTGCGCGCGGCCGGTATCCGCCTGCCCATCCATATCGGCATCGCGGGGCCTGCGAAATTGCAAACGCTGATCAAGTTCGCTATTGCCTGTGGTGTGGGGCCGTCGCTCAAGGTGTTGCAGAAGCGCGCGATGGATGTCTCCAAGCTGCTGCTGCCCTATGAGCCAACCGAGGTTCTGACGGCACTTGCCGCGCACAAGGCCGACAATCCCGAGAGCCTGATCGAGCGCGTGCATTTCTTCCCGCTTGGCGGGATCAAGGCCAATGCCCAATGGGCCATCGACAACGGCGGCGCCTCGGGCGTCCCGGCCAGCAAACAAGGATAGAGCATGACCCGCACCATCGTCGAGAGCAAGACCAGGACCGCAATCATCGGCTTTGACGAGCCGTTCTGCGTGATCGGGGAACGCATCAACCCCACCGGTCGCAAGAAGCTTGCCGCCGAGCTCGAGGCGGGGGATTTCTCGACCGTGGAGTCGGATGCCATCGCGCAGGCCGCCGCTGGCGCGACCGTGCTCGATATCAACGCGGGCGTGGTCTACAACTCCAACCCCAACCCCAACGAGACCGAGCCGCCGCTGATGACCAAGATGATCGAGCTGGTGCAAGGGCTGGTCGATCTGCCGCTGTGCATCGATTCATCGGTGCCCGCAGCACTTGAGGCGGGGCTCAAGGCCGCGCATGGCCGCCCGCTGCTCAACTCGGTGACAGGCGAGGAAGAGCGGCTTGAATACGTGCTGCCACTGGTGAAGAAATACAACGTGCCGGTGGTGGCCATCTCCAACGACGATACCGGCATTTCCGAGGACCCGGATGTGCGGTTCGCCGTGGCCAAGAAGATCGTCGAGCGCGCCGCCGATTTCGGCATTCCCGCGCATGATATCGTGGTCGATCCGCTGGTCATGCCGGTGGGGGCGATGGCGACGGCGGGGCTTCAGGTGTTCACGCTGGTGCGCCGTCTGCGCGAGGAGTTGGGCGTCAACACCACCTGTGGTGCTTCCAATGTCTCGTTCGGGCTGCCCAACCGTCACGGCATCAACAACGCCTTCCTGCCCATGGCAATCGGCGCGGGCATGACAAGCGCCATCATGAACCCCATCGCCCTGCCGGTCAAACAGGCCGAGATTGCGGCGAAAAAGGCCGAAGTGGCGGCGGCTGGTCTGATGATCCCTGCGGACATGGATGACGAGACCTTCTGTCAGCTTTTCGGTCTGGGCAGCACCAAGGCGCGCCCGGGCAAGGAGATGGAGGCGATCATGGCCGCCAATTTCCTTATGAACAACGACCCGCATGGCGGCAACTGGATCAAGTTCAACAAGGCACCGCCCAAGCCGGGTGAAGAGGCCCGCGTCGGTGGCCGCGCCGGAAGCCGCCGCCGCCGCGCCTGATAGACGCATCGCAAGGGGGGCCGCGCGCCCCCCTTCTCACGTCCGTCGCGGACGAAACAGCCGCCAGATACGCAAATCGCTCAGCACCTTGGCGGTGGCAACAACGGCCAGGATGCACAGAGCGGCCTTGGTCATGGTGCCCATCGTCCCCTCGATGAGCAGGGCATGGGCGGCGCTTGTGACAACGACAAGCGCCACGATGCAGCCATGGCCAAGCCGCCAGATCCGTGGTCGCAACCGCGCGCGCATCAGCGCCAAAAGGGCGGCCGCAAACACCCCCCACATGGCAATCACCCCCCAGAGCGCGAAGGGCGTAGGCGAGCGCAGGAGCAGCGCGTCGATCGCATCGGGCGGGCTGGTGATCCAGAGACCGACCACATGACCGATAACCGCGACCACCAGCGCGACGCCGGTCACGCGATGCACCCAACGCCCGCGCCGTGCGCCCAGCCCCGGAAGATAGCCCCCCGCCAGGAGCGGTTGCAGCAACATCAGCGCCATGGCCACCACCCCGGCAAAGCCCGCCGCGATATAGACCGGCTCGCGCCAGGCCAAGAGCGGGCTTGTCGCGGCAACCGCGAGCGGGGCGATCACGGCAGTCGCGACACCGCCCCAGATCAGCATCGCCCTGCGCGCGGTCATCACGCTCAGACAGGCATCAGCACGAAATCGGCGGTCAGGCTCGTGTCGCGCGCGCTGGCCATGACCGGACGCAGGAACACCGTCTCGAACGCACCGCTGTCATAGGCCAGATGCGCGTGCGGTTGGCCGAAGGCCGGCACGATCTGCGGCATCTCGAGGCGAAAGACGCCATTCGCATCGGTCAGCGTCGCGCCGTGGCTGTGGGGGTCGCGCTCATGCCCTTCGGTGGTATGCGCCCATATCTGGATGCGCTGGCCGGGCAAAGGGGCCCCGTCGCCCGCGCGCCGCACGGTCCCGCTCATCCAGAAACCGCCGCCGCCGATCCGCTCGACGATGGGCGCGCCGGGCAGATAGTTGTTGGCCCCGCCCCGCATCGTTTGGGTGGGGGCCAGCCCCTTTGCCTGCGCGGGCACCACGAGGCCGGTGGCCGCAAAGGCCGCCGCCCCGACAATCACGGTCCGGCGGGAGGGTGTGATCATGACCATCTCTTTGTCTCCTTCAAGCCAAGGAAATCCGGGCGATGTGAGGCGCACGCGCCACGTCGAGCGCGTCCGCCGCTTCACCCACGTCTCTTCGGCTCAAGATAGGAGTGCCACGCGCCGGGACAAGCAAGGTGAGGACGCAAGGCCACCGCCACCCCTTGCGCCGCGCGCGCGCGGCGGGCATGGAGGGCGCACCGTCTTGCAAGGCTCCGCGCATGCCCGTCCACCTCACCAGCCTTTCGGCGCTCGCCGCCCTGCCTTTTGACGAGGTCATCGACGTGCGCGCGCCGTCGGAATATGCCGAGGATCACATCCCCGGCGCGATCAGCCTGCCGGTCCTGTCGGATGCAGAGCGCGCCCGCGTTGGCACGATCTATGTGCAACAAGACCGGTTTCTTGCACGCAAGATCGGCGCGGCGCTGGTCGCGCGCAATGCCGCCGCCCATCTCGAAGGCCCGCTCGCGGATCGTTCGGGCGGCTGGCGTCCGCTGGTCTATTGCTGGCGCGGCGGGCAGCGGTCCGGCTCGTTCACGTCGATCCTGCAACAGATCGGCTGGCGGGCGGATACGGTCGAGGGCGGCTATCGCAGCTATCGCCGCCTTGTGGTCGCAGCCCTCTATGACAGCCCCCTGCCCTGTCCGGTCGTGCTGATCGACGGCGGCACAGGCACCGCCAAGACGCGACTTCTGGCCCATCTTGAGGCGACGGGCGCGCAGGTGCTCGATCTCGAGGCGATGGCGGGGCATCGCGGCTCGCTCTTTGGCCTCGTGGGCACGTCGCAACCCTCGCAAAAGGCGTTCGAGAGCACGCTTGCGGCGCAGGTGGCCGCGCTCGACCCCTCGCGGCCCGTCTTTGTCGAGGCCGAGAGCGCGCGCATCGGGCGCATCACCCTGCCGCCCACGCTGGCCGTGGCGATGAGAGCGGCGCGCAGCGTGCGCCTCTCGGCCCCGATTTCGGCGCGGGTGTGCCATATCCTCGACGACTATGCCGACCTGATCGCCGATCCGGCGCGGCTCGATGCGATCCTCGGGCAGCTTGTGCGCTATCACGGGCGCGCGCATGTGGCCGAATGGCGTGAGCTTGCGGCAAAGGGCGCGTTTGCCGCGCTGGTCGAGGCACTCATCGCCACCCATTACGACCCGCGCTATAGCCGCATGAGCCGCGCCGAAGCCGAACCACTCGCCTTGCCCGATCTCACAGCGCCGACCCTGCGCGCCGCCGCCCTGCGCCTCAATTCGCGCTACGCCTGACGTCACGCCGCCGCGCGCGCCACCTGCATCAGCGCCGCTTCGACAAGGTCCGGCCCCGCACCGGGGCGCACCGCCCCCTCCGACAGGGTGCGCCGCCAGCCCCGCGCACCGGGGCGGCCCGCGAAGAGGCCCAGCATGTGGCGCGTGATCTGATGCAGCCGCCCACCTGACGCAAGATGCGCCTCGATATAGGGCAGCATCGCACGCACCGCGCCCTCGGGTGTCGAATCCAGCCCCGGCGCGCCGAATATCCGACGGTCGGCGGCACAAAGGATATCGGCAGGCTGATGATAGGCCGCGCGCCCCACCATGACGCCGTCAAGGCCCGCGTCGAGCAGTGTCTCGGCCTCGTCGAGCGAGGTGACGCCACCATTGACCGAGATATGCAGGTTGGGAAAAAGCATCTTCATCCTCTGCACCAACCCGTAATCGAGCGGCGGGATTTCGCGGTTGTCCTTCGGGCTGAGCCCGTCCAGCCAGGCCTTGCGCGCATGGATGATCACGCGCCCCACTCCCGCCGCCACGATCCGCGCGAGAAACTCCGGCAAGACCTCCTCGGGGTCCTGCTCATCGACGCCGATGCGGCACTTGACCGTCACCTCGCGCGGTTGTGCCGCGATCATCGCGGCACAGCAGTCGGCCACGAGGCCCGGATCGCGCATCAGCACCGCCCCGAACGTGCCCGACTGCACCCGGTCCGACGGGCAGCCACAGTTGAGGTTGATCTCGGCATAGCCGGCCTCCGCCCCCAATTTTGCTGCCCGCGCCAGTTCTACGGGGTCCGACCCGCCCAGTTGAAGCGCCACCGGATGCTCCTCTGGGCTGTGATCGAGCAGATGCACCGCCCCGCCCCGGACCAGCGCCGACGCCGTCACCATTTCCGTATAAAGCAACGCCCGACGGCTGAGCTGACGATGCAGATACCGACAATGACGGTCGGTCCAATCCATCATAGGGGCACAGGATAATCTAGCGTGTTGATTTATTTGCATTTTTTGTGTATCTTCAAACTGTTGGCTTTGGGCTCTGCTACGCTGGAATACGCCCCAATATCCCCGAATTTGCCCCTCTACGACGACTCATTGCACACACAGCGCACACGAAAATGGCCTCCATCACCAAGCTCCCCTCCGGTGCCTACCGGGTCCAGATCAGACGAAAGGGCCGCTACGCGAGCGAGACGTTCCTCCGCCGCGACGACGCCCATCGCTGGGCCCTGCCCAAGCGGAGACCCGGGTGGATCAGGGGTTGGCGCCGAACAAGTCGTCCGTCTCCCGCCTGACCACCTTCGGCGATCTCATCGATCTCCACATAATCGATATGTGCGAGGTAGGCAAACCGCCGCGTCGCAGCAAGGCCGCCACGCTCAAGACGCTCAAGCGCGATCTGGGCAAGGAGAAGATCGGGCACCTCGACCGGCAAAAGCTCATCGACTACGGCAAGATGCGCGCGGAGCAAGGCGCCGGTCCGGTCACTCTCGGGATCGACATCGGCGTGATCAAGATGATCATCACCCATGCGGCGGCTGTGCACGGCCTCGACATCTCTCCGGAACCCGTCGATCTGGCGCGCGTCGCGCTCAAGCGTCTCGGTCTGATCGGCAAGGGCACGGAGAGGGAGAGGTGGTCGCAGAAATTCGGACCAGTTGTTAAGGTGGATCGCATGACGAGAGAGACGATCCGAAATGACAAAGAGAAAGACGCATACGCCTGAGTTCAAGGCGAAGGTCGCGCTTGAAGCGATCCGAGAAGAGATGACGCTGGCCGAGCTGTCGAAGAAGTATGGCGTGCATCCGAACCAGATCAGCACGTGGAAGCGTTTGAGGAAGGGGATCTGACCGGGCGTATCGCCGGTTTCCCGGGCGCGGCGCTTTTCATCCTCGGGGGTGAAGCGGTCGGCATAGACGACGGTGGTGCCGCGTTCGCCCTTGCGGACATTGCCGCCGAGCGCCAGCGCCTGGCGGAAGGTCGGCGAGGCTTGCGTCGGATAGCCCTGCTGGACCACGGCGCCCCAGAGGATCAGGATGTTGATCCCGGAATACTGGCGCTGGGTCGCCGCGTTCCGCGGCAGGGCGAGCGGCGCCTTGGCCGAGGCCGTGCCCCAGGGCTGGACCCAGGGCAGCCGCCCCGCTTCCAGCTCGGCGATGATCCGGGTGGTGATGTCGTCATAGATGCTGCTGCGGGCGCCGCCGTCGCGGGGCGCGCGGTCCTGTCTGGCCATCGGGGTGATCTCCACGACGGGCGCCGGGGGCCTCTCCCCCGACCCTCAACCCGTCACGGAAATCCCGTCTGCACTCTCCCTCTGAGGGGGCGTTGCGGGGCGCTCCCCGCTCGAAGGGGGTGTGTCGGCAACGAAGTGCCGACCAGGGGGAAGGCCTTCCCCCACAAACTTCTTCGAGCCTAACGTCATTGAAACGGCGCCACTTTCCCCTCATCACGGGCCGGCACCGCCGTCAGCTTCTGCCTTATCGCCACGGCTCCGGCTCATAGGCGGCCTTGGCCACCACCTTGCTGGCATCGCCGCGCGACCGGTATCGGCCGATCATCTCACCGGCCGCTGCATCATCGACCGCCTGCACCCGGTAAAGGGTCAGGCTCTTGTCGCTGTTGGGCTTGAGCTGGAAGACCCGACCGTTCTTGCGGCAATAGACGAATTTCGAGCCCTTGATCTGGGTCCAGGGACAATCGGCATAGGAGAGGAGCCGCCGCTCCCGCTCCAGCCGCGCCTCGTCCAGACGCCGTTCCTCCTCGGCACGCCTTTCATCGCGCAGCCGCTGGAACTGCGCGCTGGTGTAATCCGCCAGCCGCCCGATGATCGCGGGCATCTCCGTGCCCGCCTCCTTCTCGGCCTGATAGATCGCGAGGCACTCGGCCTCGAGTTTCGGCTCGGGGTCCCCGAGATACTCCTCCTCGATCATCGATTTCATGCGCTGCTCGAGGTCCGTCACCGTCAGGGCCGGACCCGGCAGGCTGTTGAGGAATTCGAGCATGTCCTCTTTCGGGATCCAGCACTCGATGGCCGCGCCGAGGACCTTGTCACGCGGCCCTTCCCATTTCTTCCAGACCGAACTGTCCTGATCGAGCTTCGTGACGATCTCGAGGGCCAGCTTGGCGAGGGACCGCTCCTCCCGCATGTGCCGCAGGGAGGGGCTGCGCACATACTCGGCCAGAAGGCTGTAAACGACCTGGGTTCGCTGGTTCATGAACATGTCTTCCTCCTTGAATGCGCCATAGGCTCAACCGCGGGTTCCCCCCGTTCAACGCCTTGATTCAGGAGTTTTCCGCGATGACAAATCAAGACCGCCCAGAAGAAGGCCCGACCCAGGCAAGCGAATTCGAGGCGCTTCGCGAAAGCATGGTCTTCGAAGGGCCGGAATTGACCTTCACCCCCCGTGGGTCGCCCGACCCCAGATTGATGCGCCTTGTCCGCCTTCTCGCACAGCAGGCGGCGCGCGAGTGCTACGAAGAGGAGCTGCGACTGGCGCGGGAAAAGAGGCGCGAGGCTCCCCCCGCCTAAACGCAGGTCAAAGGCGATCGGCCGTCCCGCTTTCTGCGCAGTGCAACGACGCGCCGCCGTGGCCATTGACAGGGCACCCGGCTCAACCCGGGCCCCGCATCATGCCATTTTCTGCATCTCGCGTTGTCATGACGGCTTTTCGACGTTCGTGATTGATCTTCGGCGCAATGGGCGTATAAGGATTTTCGACACTGGCCCATGATTTGTGGCCATAATCCACGCACATGAGGCCTTTTCGACGCATGGGACCCGAGAGCCTGATGCCCCCCTTCTTCCAGGATGAGCCCCTTCCCGAAGGGGCCAGCCTCGCAGGTTGGGCCGCGCTGGTCTCCGCCTTCGGCATTCCTGCGCCGGTCCGCCACCCCACCTGCATCTCGGAGCGACATGTGCGCGGCAACGTCCGCGCGGATGGGATCTGGCAGGTCTATGACAAGCGATACCTGCCGGATGCAACGCTGGAGGGCCATCTCGGCTTTGCCCTGCGGCATGAGACCATCGACCTCCTGATCCTCAAGCGTGTGTTCGATGCCGTTCCGCAACAGGACATCGAAGCGATTGTCCGCGCCACACCGACCGGCGCCTTCTCCAGGCGGCTGTGGTTCTTCTTCGAGACCCTGACAGGACGGCGGCTTGATCTCGAGGATGCGCCGACCGTCACGGCGGTCCCGGCTCTGGACCCCGCCCTCTATTTCACCGGCAAGGAGCGCTTCTCGCAGCGCCACCGCGTCCGGGACAATCTGCTTGGCACCGGCGCCCTCTGCCCGGTGATCCGGCGCACCGAGAAGCTCGAGGCGTTGATCGCGCTCGATCTGGCCGCGCGGGCCAAGGAGACCATCGGCAAGACGGGCGGCCATGTCGTGGCGCGTGCGGCGAGCTTTATGCTGCTGGCCGACAGCCGCGCAAGCTTCGAGATCGAAGGCGAGCGCCCGCCCGTCAACCGCCTGGAACGCTGGGGACGCGCCGTGCTGGAGGCCGGCAAGCGCCCCCTCAATCAGACCGAGATCTACCGCCTGCACCGGATCCTGATCGGCGATGATCGCCTGACCCCGATCGGCTATCGCGACGACGGGGTCTTTTTGGGCGAACGGGACCACAGCAACGACCCCTTGCCCGAATTCATCGGCGCGCGACCTGAGGATGTTCCCGACCTCATGACGGCGCTGAACGACTGCAACAACCGGCTGCGGCTGACGGATGCCGAAGAGGTCGATCCCGTCCTGCAGGCCGCCATCATCGCCTTCGGCTTCGTCTATATCCATCCGCTGGCAGACGGGAATGGTCGCCTGCACCGCTGCCTGATCCATCACGTCCTCGCCGAGCGGAAGTTCACCCCACCCGGGATGGTCTTCCCCGTCTCGTCCGTGATGCTGGACCGCATCGACGATTACCGGGCGGTCCTGCAGGGCCACTCCGCCCCGCTGATGGAGCACATCGCGTGGCGCCCAACGCCCACCGGCAATGTCGAGGTGCTGCACGACACGGCCGATCTCTACCGCTTCTACGACTGCACCGCGGAGGCCGAATTCCTCTATGACTGCGTGCGCAAGACCATCGAGGAGGACCTGCCGCGCGAGATCACCTATCTCAAGCGCCACGACGCGGCGATGCGCGGGATCATGAACCGCATCGAGATGCCGGACGCTCTGGCACGGCAGGTGATCCTGTTCGTCACCCAGAATGACGGGCGGTTCCCGAAGCGCAGGCGCGACCGCGACCCCTTCGTCAAACTCACCGATGCCGAGATCGCCGCGCTGGAGGAGATCGTGACGACGGCGTTCTCGAATTGACGTGAGACAGCCCCCGCACGGCTGCCTGACGGAAGCCGAAAAGCTTCCAAGGTCGGGACTCTGCACCCCAAGAACTTTCTTTTTTCCCCGATGTCCAGAATGTTGGACAGAATGACGGCAGCGTTGGAGACTGCGGACAGATGCATCGAGAAGGGCAGTGAATTGAGGGACGAGAACGAATTCAAGGAATGGCTGGAGCAAGGCGGTGCGCAAACCGAAGCAGGGCGAAACTCGAGGACCTATGCCGTTCGGACGATAGAACGAAACGGCATTGCCAACTTGCGCACAGTTTCCCGGCTGACGGTTACACCGCGTTCAGCCAGCAGATCCTCGACGTCCGCCGTGCTGAGCGCGAAGCGATGATAGGCCCATACGGCATAGGCCACGACTGCACGGGGGAAACGATAGCCCTTCAGGCGCGGCATCTTGGTTGGAATTTTCATGACAAAACTGTCAACGGCGGAGTAAAAACCGGCCACGCGGCGGCGCAAAACCAGGCCAGTGGCGGGGCGTGCCAAGCGCCATGGCGCGCGCGCTCTTCAGATAGCTGGCGCGTGCCATGGCGCATTGGCCCGCAGGGCCAATTCCGCAATGGGTGATCAGGTGCTTGCTTCGGTCTTTCGGGCGCGGCTTTGGCCGAGGCGATAGCTTTCGCCGTTCATCTCGAGAATGTTGACGTGGTGGGTCAGCCGATCGAGCAGAGCGCCGGTCAGGCGTTCGGTGCCGAAGGTTTCGGTCCACTCGTCGAAGGGCAGGTTGCTGGTGATCAGCGTGGAGCCGCGCTCATAACGCTGCGAGATCAGCTCAAATAGGAGCTCGGCGCCGGTCTTGGACAGCGGCACGAAGCCCAACTCGTCGATGATCAGCAATTTGACGCCAGCCAGCTGCTTTTGCAGGCGAAGCAGACGACGCTCGTCGCGGGCCTCCATCATCTCGTGGACCAGCGTTGCGGCGGTGGTGAAGCTGACCGAGAGGCCCTTTTGGCAGGCCGCCAGCCCCAGCCCGAGGGCAACATGGGTCTTGCCGGTGCCACTGGGCCCCAAGGCGATGACATTCTCGCGCCGCTCGATCCATTCGCAGCGAGCCAGTTCCAGCACCTGCATCTTGTTCAGCTTCGGGATCGCCTTGAAGTCGAAGCTGTCCAAGCTTTTGGTCGCCGGGAACTTCGCGGCCTTGATACGCCGCTCGATCATCCGCCGCTCGCGGTCGATCAGCTCCAGCTCGACCAGGCGGGACAGGAATTGGACATGGTCCAACCCTTCGGCGGCGCATTGGCGGGCGAGCTTGTCGTATTCCCGCAGGAAGGTGGGCAGCTTCAGCGTCTTGAGATGATCCGCGAGCAGGATCTTCGGGGGCACGCTCATGCCGCATCCTCCGACATCAGGGCCATGTAGCTGGCCGCCGATGTGGTCTCGACGTTCGCCCGCGGCAGGTATGGATAGACATCGAGGTCCAGCTTTGGCGGCCGTTTCTCGACGTGACACAGGACGAGGTGCTTGACGGCATCGAAGCCGACCGCGCCCAATTGCAGGGCCTTCTTCACCGCAGCGTGGAGATCGTCGATGTCGAAGGTCTCGAGCAGACGCAGAACCTGAACATACTCGCGGCGTCCTGCCTTGATCATCCGCGCCTCCATCAGACGGCGCAGGGTGGCGAACTCGGGCGGCAGGTTCCATTCCGCCAAGGGTGCGGCTTGGTCCAACGCATTGATCTTGCGCTCGATCAAAGGGAGGTAATGGACCGGATCGAAGACCATGTCCTCGCG
This sequence comes from Alphaproteobacteria bacterium HGW-Alphaproteobacteria-1, assembly GCA_002842985.1. Lineage (GTDB taxonomy): Bacteria > Pseudomonadota > Alphaproteobacteria > Rhodobacterales > Rhodobacteraceae > Roseovarius. The sequence goes on along the minus strand of PHEQ01000007.1, from coordinate 1,067 downwards.
ATCATGGCAGCGCGGATGACGCGCGATGATCTCGCCGCCACAGCCGATCACGACCACGTCGACGTCATGTCGGAGACATGCCTCTGGCATGATGCCGCTGATCCAGACGTCACGATGGCCGTAGGCGACCGGGACCGAGTAATCATTGGTTTTGTAGCGCACCAGCGCCTGCGAACTGACCCGTCCGGTTGCCTGATCGCAGGCATCGAACGGCGCCGCAGGCAGGTCGGACATCGCGGCCAAATCCCGCTCGAGGCGTTGGCCAATGGTCTCGGACTGACCTCGCAGGACATCCGCCTGACGTTTGAGACACTGTGTCTCCAGGTAATCGTTGAACGCGTCCCAGGCGACCGCGGCGCCCATGCCGTTATCCCGCCCCGCAAGAACGCGAAGCCCTGGAAGACCATAACCGCCGGAGCCGTGGCGCAAAACGAGGCCCTGCGCGCAGCGAAATACCTGGGCCGCGCGCTCTGGCGACGATGGAGCGGATACCACCGCCGAAGCCGCGTCGAGACGAAGATGCATTGCGTGAAGCTGCTGGGCCAGAGGCTCATGGCACGGAGATTACGCTACCTTCAAATTTCCACCAACTTCGCGACACGACCCGTATTCAGGCCGGGGCCGCTCTGTAGCGACCCCGGCCCCACTATCTGATTCAGTCCTCGTGGTAGGCTTGAAAGGCCTCAATCGCAGCTGAGAGCAGGCAGGCAAGCAATGCTTTCCAGCGTTGCGCCATCATGCGTGGTGCGCCAGCGCAGTCCGTAAGGGTCGACCGGACGCTGGCGCGCATAGGCGGCTTCGCCGTCAAGGCGTTCGACCTCTACGCGGCGGCACACTTGCCGATGCATGCCACGGCAGGCTGCGAGCCCCCTGTGTCATGGAAGTTGTCCGCTGCTCTACTTTTTCTCTGTTTCTCAGGTGGGCGGGATAGGATGATGATTTGGGATATTCACCGGAACGAAAATCGGCTGTGCTGAGGCGGATGCTTCCGCCGAACAACATGGCCATTCGACATCTGTCGCAGGAGGAAGGGATTTCCGAGGCGACGCTGCACAAGTGGCGCGGTG
>PHEQ01000006.1 GCA_002842985.1 Alphaproteobacteria bacterium HGW-Alphaproteobacteria-1 | reverse complement strand
CAACTGCCATCAAAGCCTCCATCATTTGAAGACAGTGATTCAGATTTTTCTGCAGAAGGGAATCCTCTGCGAGTCAAACAATCAGGCCGTTGGTATGAGATCGTTGTTCAGGAAGGACTCCTTGGCCACCGCCAGGCGACAGCCACGGCGCGGCGGCATGGGGTTTGCCGGGCGCTGCTGACAGTCTGGCGCCGGCAGTATCGGACCGGTGAGTTGGGTGGTCCTCGCCCGGCCTCCTTTGCCCCGGTGGCCGTGATGCAGGTTCCGATCACTCGGCCCGGTTCGATAGATGCTCCTGATCTCTCTGGGAGGTCTCAGGTGGAGATTGTCTTGGCCAATGGCCGTCGGGTTGTCGTGCCCGCCGGGCTATGCACGCAAGCGCTTGCGCGGATCCTGTCAGTGGTTGTCGGGCGATGGTCGCGTTTCCGGTCCCCCCCTTCAGCCTTTCGCCAGCCCGATCCCCTGAAGCGCGCCCCTGATCTCGTCCAGGATTGCCGGGTCGTCGATGGTGGCGGGCATCTTGAACTCCAGCCCGTCGGCAATCTTGACCATGATCGCGCGCAGGATTTTGCCCGAGCGCGTCTTGGGGAGCCGGTCCACCACGACCGCCAGCTTGAACGCCGCCACCGGGCCGATCTGATCGCGGATCAGCTTGACGCATTCGGCGGTGATCTCGGCATGGGGGCGGTTCACGCCCTTGGTCAGGCAGACAAAGCCCACCGGCGTCTGACCCTTCAATTCATCCGCCGCGCCGATCACGGCACATTCGGCCACGTCCGGGTGGCTGGCCAGCACCTCTTCCATCGCGCCGGTGCTCAGGCGGTGCCCGGCGACGTTGATCACGTCATCGGTGCGCGCCATGATCCAGAGGTATCCGTCCTCGTCCTTCATGCCCGCATCGCCCGTCTCGTAATAGCCGGGGAAGGTGTTCAGATAGGATTTGCGATAGCGCCCTTCCGCGTTCCAGAGCGTCGGCAGGGTGCCCGGCGGCAGCGGCAGCTTGACCGCGATCGCCCCGAGCGTGCCGGGGGCTACCTCGTGCCCGCCCTCGTCAAGGATGCGCACATCGTATCCGGGCATCGCCACGGTGGGCGAACCGATCTTCACGGGCAGCGCCTCGACCCCGGCCGGGTTTCCGGCGATGGTCCAGCCGGTCTCGGTCTGCCACCAGTGATCGTAGACCGGCACGTTCATGACCTTCTGCGCCCATTGGATCGTGTCGGGATCGGCCCGCTCGCCCGCAAGATAAAGCGCGCGCAGGTGCGAGATGTCGTATTTCGCCAGTTCCCTGGCCTCCGGGTCGTCCCGCTTGATCGCGCGCAGCGCCGTGGGGGCGGTGAAGAAGCTCTTGACCTTGTGCTCGGAAATCACCCGCCAGAAGGTGCCCGCATCGGGCGTGCCCACGGGCTTGCCCTCGAACACTATGGTGGTGTTGCCATGGATGAGCGGCCCATAGCAGATATAGCTGTGGCCCACGACCCAGCCCACGTCCGAGGCGGCCCAGAACACATCGCCCGGATCGACGTTGTAGATGTTCTTCATCGTCCAGTTCAGAGCCACCAGATGCCCGCCGGTGGGGCGCACCACGCCCTTGGGCGCGCCGGTGGTGCCGGAGGTGTAGAGGATATAGGCCGGGTGGTTGCCCTCCACCGGCACACATTCGGCGGGCTCGACCCCGTATTGGCATGCATGCCAGTCGTAATCGCGGCCCTCGATGAGCCTGGCCACTTCCTCTTCGCGCTGGAAGATCACGCAGAACTCGGGCTTGTGCGTGGCCTGCTCGATGGCCCCGTCCAGAAGCGGTTTGTAATGCACCACGCGGCCCGGCTCGATTCCGCAGGAGGCGGCGATGATGCATTTGGGCGCGCAATCGTCGATCCGCACCGCCAGCTCATGCGCGGCAAAGCCGCCAAACACCACCGAATGCACCGCGCCGATGCGCGCACAGGCCAGCATCGCCTCGAGCGCCTCGGGCACCATCGGCATGTAGATGATGACGCGGTCGCCCTTTTCCACGCCCTTGGCGCGAAGTGCCCCCGCCAGACGCGCCACGCGGCTGCGCAGTTGCGCATAGCTGATCTTGTGCTTGGTGCCGGTCACCGGGCTGTCATGGATGATCGCCGCCTGCGCGCCGCGCCCGGCCTCGACATGGCGATCCACCGCGTTCCAGCAGGTATTCACCAGCCCGTCGGAGAACCATTCGTAAAGCGGGGCATTGTCGTCAAAAAGCGCTTTCGAGGGCTTCTTCACCCAGTCGATCTTGTCGGCCTCTTGCATCCAGAAGCCTTCGGGGTCCGCCAGCGACCGCGCATAGATATCCTTGTATCCCATGGTATCCTCCTCCGATCCATTGCACGTCTGTTACGAGTCCGTTGCTCTTGCGGCAAGCCTCATGGCGGCAGGCGTGGCAGAAGGCCGCAAAAAATTTGCAGAAACCCTTGGAAATTACTGCAAAGTTTTGCAAACTTCCCTAAAAAACACCCCCTCGTCAGCCGAATTCCATGAATTTGCAAATTCTGGTGGCATCACCTGCGAAGCGGCGTTCCTATCCGTAATGCGCCACCGGCGTGCCTGCAATGGCCGCCATGTTGAGAAGGCCGCGCGCCGTGATGCCCGGTGTCACCACATGCACGCGGTTGCCCATGCCCATCAGGATCGGCCCCACCTCAAGCCCGCCGGCCTTCATCTTGAGGATGTTGCGAACCCCCGAGGCGGCGTCGGCATGGCCGAAGATAAGCACGTTGGCCGCGCCCTCCAGCCGGTTTCCGGGCAGCAGCCGTTCGCGCAACTCGGGGTCGAGCGCGGCGTCGATGTTCATTTCGCCTTCATAGGCGAAATCGCGCGGTGCACGGTCGAGAAGGGCAATTGCGTCGCGCAGCCGCTGCCCGGATCCCTCGGCCTGGTTGCCGAATTGCGATTGCGAGCAAAACGCCACCTTGGGGGTCAGGCCGAAGCGGCGCACATGGCGCGCGGCGCCAATGGCGATCTCGGCCAGGTTTTCGGGCATGGGGCGCGAATAGACATGGGTATCGGCGATGAACAGCGGCCCGTCCTCGAGGATCATCATGCTGAGCGCGCCATGCGGGTGGTGCGTCTCGTCCTGAAGGAGCTGCGTGACATAATTCAGATGCCAGCGGAATTCCCCGAAGGTGCCGCAAATCAGACAGTCGGCCTCGCCGCGCTGCACCATCACGGCCCCGATGGCGGTGGTGTTGGTGCGCATCACTGCCCGCGCGATATCGGGCGTCACGCCGCGCCGGGCCATGATCGCATGATAGGTTTCCCAGTAGTCGCGGTAGCGCGGATCGTTCTCGGGGTTGACGATTGTCAGGTCGCGCTCGGGGCGGATGGTGAGGCCCGCGCGCTCGCATCGCATGGCGATGACCTCGGGTCGGCCGATCAGGATCGGCTGTTCCGTGGTCTCCTCGAGGATCGCCTGCGCGGCGCGCAACACGCGCTCGTCCTCGCCTTCGGCAAAGACGATGCGGCGCGAGGCGCTGCGCGCGGCCTCGAAGACGGGGCGCATGAGCAGCGCAGATTTGAACTGACTGGCATCAAGATCGGCCTTGTATTGGACAAGATCGCCGATGGGGCGCGTGGCTACGCCCGTTTCCATTGCTGCGCGCGCCACCGCCGTCGAGACGACGCCCGAGAGGCGGGGATCGAACGGCTTCGGGATCAGGTAATCGGCGCCGAATGTCATCTCTTCGCCGCGATAGGCGGCGGCGGCCTCGGCGCTTGTGGTGGCGCGGGCCAGTTCGGCGATTCCCTGCACGCAGGCGATCTGCATGGCGTCGTTGATCTCGGTCGCGCCCACGTCCAATGCCCCCCGGAAGATGAACGGAAAGCACAGCACGTTGTTGACCTGATTGGGAAAGTCCGACCGGCCCGTGGCGATGATCGCATCGGGCACCGCCGCGCGCGCAAGGTCCGGCATGATCTCGGGGTTGGGGTTGGCCAGCGCAAAGACGACAGGCCGCGCGGCCATCTGCGTCACCATCTCGGGCGTCAGGATATCCGGTCCGGAAAGGCCCAGGAAGAGATCCGCGCCGCCGATCACCTCGCCAAGCGTGCGCAGGTCGCTTGCTTGCGCAAACACTGCCTTTTCGGGGTTCATATCCACCTCTCGGCCCTCATGAACCAACCCGTGAATGTCGCACAGCCACACGTTTTCGCGCCGCACGCCCAGCTTCAGCAGCATGTTGAGACAGGCGATGCCCGCAGCGCCGCCCCCGGTCGAGACCACCTTGATATCCTCGAACCGCTTGCCCGCCACATGCAGCGCATTGACCGCCGCCGCCCCCACAACAATGGCGGTGCCGTGCTGATCGTCGTGGAATACGGGGATGTTCATGCGCTCGCGGCAAATCCGTTCAACGATAAAACAATCCGGTGCCTTGATATCTTCAAGGTTGATCGCGCCAAAGGTCGGCTCCAGCGCGCAGACGATTTCGGCGAGCTTTTCGGGGTCGGATTCGTTCACCTCGATGTCGAAACAGTCGATATGGGCGAATTTCTTGAACAGGACGGCCTTGCCTTCCATCACCGGCTTGGAGGCCAGCGCGCCAATGTTTCCAAGTCCCAGAACGGCGGTGCCGTTGGTGACCACCGCAACCAGATTGCCGCGCGAGGTGAAACGGCGCGCGGCTTGCGGATCGGCCTTTATCTCGAGACAGGCCTCGGCGACGCCGGGGCTGTAGGCGCGCGCAAGGTCGCGCCCGTTCGCCATCGGCTTGGTGGCGCGGATTTCCAGTTTGCCGGGTTTCGGAAATTCGTGGTAATCAAGCGCCGCCTGCCGCACTGCTTCCCCATGGCTATCCGTCATGTCCGTTCTCCCCTGCCGATAACTGGTTTAGTGTTAAACCATCTCCCGGCGCCGTCATAACAGCCCCGCGCCGCAATACAAGCGCAGCTTGCACCGTGCCGCGCCGTCCCGCAATCCCGGCGTTGCCTCAAGCGGCGTTTTCTGGAATGACACTCCAACCCGACTGCAAGAGGCGCGCCATGACCCAGCACCTGACCATCGTAGAACATCCGCTTGTGCAGCACAAACTGACGCTGATGCGGCAAAAGGAGACCTCGACAGCCGTCTTTCGCCAGTTGCTGCGCGAGATAAGCCAGCTTCTGGCCTATGAGGTCACGCGCAGCCTGCCGATGTCCACGCGTCCGATCGAGACCCCGCTGACGGAGATGGACGCGCCGGTGCTCGCCGGGCGCAAGCTCGCGCTCATTTCGATCCTGCGCGCGGGCAACGGACTTCTTGACGGGATGCTCGAGCTGATCCCGTCGGCGCGTGTGGGCTTTGTCGGGCTTTACCGCGACGAGGAGACGTTGCAACCGGTCAAATACTATTTCAAGGTCCCGGACCTGTTGGAACAGCGCCTGACCATCGTGGTCGATCCGATGCTGGCCACCGGCAATTCCTCGGTTGCGGCGATTTCCATGCTCAAGGAGGCGGGCGCGCGCGATCTGCGATTCTTGTGCCTTCTGGCCGCACCCGAGGGTGTGGCGCGGATGCGCGAGGCGCATCCCGATGTGCCGGTCGTCACCGCCGCGCTTGACGAGCGGCTCAATGACAAGGGTTATATCCTGCCGGGACTAGGGGATGCGGGCGACCGCATGTTCGGCACCAAATAAGCTATTCACTGTTTACTCACCGCGCAAAATAAGGCAATCTTGCCATGTTTTGTTCGGGGGGCGACATGACGATTTCAAGACTTGCGATCCTTGCTGCGGTCGCGGCGATAGCCGGTGCATCTGCCGCATCCGCGCAATCCCTGCGCGACCTGCCCGTGCCGGCAGAGTTTCCGCCGGCAAGTTTCGCCGGAAATCAATATGTTGACAGCAAGGGGTGTGTGTTCATCCGCGCGGGTGTCGGGGCGAACACGAATTGGATCCCGCGCCTGACCGGCTCGCGCCAGCAGATGTGCGGATTCGAGCCGTCCCTTGCCCGTGCCGCACCCGCCCCGCAACCGCAGGCCGCCCCGCAGGCCCGGACCGCCACTGCCCCGGCCCCCCGCACGCAGCCCGCACCGCAACCACAGGCGCGCGCTGCAGCGCCCGCGCCGCAGCCCCGCACCGCGGCGCCTGCGCCGCAAGCCCGCACCGCGGCGGCCCCGCCCCCGCGGGCACAGCAGCAGCCACCGCGCGTGGTGGCCGCCGCTCCGGCGCCACGCCAACAGGCAGCGCCGCAACAGACCGCCCGCACCACTGCGCCCGCGCCCGTCCGCGCCACCGCTCCGGCACCGCAGGTGGTCCGCGTCGAGACCACGACCGTGCCCCCGCGCCCGACCGGCAGCGCGCGCGTCCTGACTCCGCCCGATCCGGGCCGGACCGCCTGCGCCGGGGCCTCCGGTGTTTCTGCGGGTTATATGGTGCAGCATAACGGCTCGCCCGTGCGTTGCGGCCCGCAAACGGCGCCTTACGTCACCTATGCAAGCGGCAGCAGTCCGCGTGGCTCCGTGGCTTCCGCTGCCCCACGCCCCGGCACCCGCGCCACACCTGCCAGCGTGCCGCCGCAAACCCGCATCGCGCCGCGCCATGTCTATCAGGAGCAGGTCACAAGCCTTGCCGGTATCGCGGTGCCGCCGGGAATGAAACCGGTCTGGGAAGACGATCGCCTCAACCCGCAGCGCGCCCACCAGACATTCGAGGGCAGAGAACAGATGCTGGTGATGTGGACAAACACGGTGCCGCAGCGTCTGATCGATCGGCGCACCGGGGCGGATGTCATCCACAATTTCCCCGGCCTCCAGCCCCCCTTCACCAGTTTTGAGCAGCAGCGCGCCGCCGGTGTTCGTGTTGCCACGCGCGGGGTCTATGTGCCCGATCCGGTTACCGTGCGCAGAAGCGGCACGGGTGAGCCCCGCGCCACCGCCGTTGCGCGCGCGGCGCAATCGCCGGACCCGCAGGCGGTGGCACAGGCCCCGGCGGCACCGCGCGCCACGATCTCGACCCGCTCCACGCCGGACGCCACGCGCCCGCGCTACGTGCAGGCCGGGGTCTATGCCGACCCGGCACAGGCGCGCGCCGCCGCCGGACGGATCGCCGGTGCGGGCCTGCCGGCACGTCAGGGCACGTTGACGCGGGACGGTCGTGACCTGACGCTTGTACTCGCCGGTCCCTTCGCCTCGCAGGCAGAGGCACAACGCGGCGCGGCGCGGCTGTCGGGCATGGGGTTCGCCAATCTTCGGCTGAGATAACCCGCGCCCGCATCGGGCTTCGGCGGGGGGCGGGGTGGCCCGTCGGGCCGCCAGGGCCGCCTTTCGCGTTAAATCCCCTGCATGACGTCCTCGCGCGACTACAAAAATCCGCGACATGTCGCTTTTTCGGCGTAATCCTGCATACATTGGAAACAGAGCGCGATATGCGCGCCCGACCAAAAGCAGGTGAGCCATGCCCTGGCGTGACTGGACAAAGGCGATCTATGACTGGCTGCGCCCCGGCCCGACCGGAGAGCACACGGCCTTTGCCCATCGGCGCGGGCCGGTCAATCACGTGCTCATCCTCGACGGCACCATGTCGACGCTGGCCAAGGGGTTCGAGACGAATGCGGGCCTGACCTACAAATTGCTGCGCGAGGTGGCGGGGCCGGACATGTCGCTGTTCTACGAGGCGGGGATTCAATGGCGTGACTGGCGTGCGACCGGCGACATCGTGTTGGGGCGCGGCATCAACCGCCAGATCCGCCGCGCCTATGGCTATCTCTCGAGCCGCTACCGCCCCGGCGACCGGATTTTCCTGCTGGGCTATTCGCGCGGGGCCTATGCGGTGCGCTCGCTGGCAGGCGTGATCGACCGGATCGGCCTTTTGCGGACGGAGGTGGCGACGGAACGCAACGTGCAGGCGGCCTATCGGCACTATCAGTGTCATCCCGATGGCGCGGCGGCGCGCGCCTTCGTGCACGAATATTGTCACGCCCATACCCATGTCGAGATGATCGGCGTCTGGGACACGGTCAAGGCGCTCGGCCTGCGTGTGCCGATCTTGTGGCGGTTTCGCGCGGACAAGCACGGGTTTCACAATCATCACCTTGGCCATACCACGCGGCACGGATTTCACGCGCTCGCGCTTGACGAGACGCGGCGCGCCTACACGCCGGTGTTGTGGGAATGTCCGCCGGGATTTGACGGGCATGTGGAGCAGGTCTGGTTTCGCGGCTGTCATTCGGATGTGGGCGGGCAGCTTTGCGGCTTTCACGCCGCGCGCCCGCTGGCGAATATCCCGCTGGTGTGGATGCTGGAGCGGATGGAGGGCTGCAACCTGCCGCTGCCCGAGGGCTGGCGCGCGCGGTTTCCGACGGATGTGGACGCGCCGTCGGTCGGCACCTGGACGGGGTGGAGCAAGATCCTGCTGCTGCGTGGCCCGCGCGTGGTGGGGCGTGACCCGTCCGAGCGCATCCACGAGAGTGCAACCGGCGGCTTGCGGCGGGGCTGGCGCGGCCCGCGCCTGACCGGGCGGCTTGGGGAGACGGCGGAGATTCCGGCGCCGGGCTTTATTCGGGACGCATGACAAGGCAGGTGGTGGAGCCGGTGGCATACACGCGCCCGTCCGCGATCCCGCGCAGTTCGCCCATGGCGACGGCGGTGGTGCGGCCCTTGTGCTGCACCAGACCAGTGGCGCGCACGGCCAGATCGAGCGGCAGGGCGCGGGCGATGTTCACCTTGAATTCCAGCGTGGTATAAAGCTCTCCGCGCTCCAGTTCGGTCATCACCGCGCAGCCCATGCAACTGTCGAGAATGGCCCCGTACCAGCCGCCATGCACGCCCCCCATCGGGTTCATCGCGTCGAAACCAGCGGCCCCCTCGAACACCACCCGCCCGCGCGCGGCCTCGACCGGCGCAAAGCCGAGCGTGCGGCCGATAGGCGGTTGTGGCAGGCGGCCCGCGATCATGTCCTCGATGAAGGCAAGCCCCGTGCGCGACAGGATCGCGTCGCGGCCGGGCAGGTCTGCGGGGGAGGTGGCGAAGCTCATGGCGGGGTCTCCGGTCGGTGATCCCTGCCTTGGTAGGCAAAGCCGGGACAATCGGCAACCGCCCGTCGCCTGCTCAGGTGGCGCGAGCTTTGGCGCGGGCCTGCCGCCGCGTGTGTCGTGCATAGATGATCCGCGCGACGACATGCGCATAACCCCAGCGACAAAGCCGGTAGACCCCCGGCACCCGTCCGACCCGCGCCAGCCAGCGATAACGGGGCATCTGCTCCCAGAGCACCAGAAAGGCGTCGAAACCCACATGGAGCCGCCCGTCGTGCAGCACATGCAACAGGCGCGCGGCCTCGTCTTCGGTCACACCCCAAAGGTCAAGATCGGTGCGGTTGAGATCGTCAAACGCAATGGGAAGGGATGCGCGCGCGGCACAGCCTTCATAGACGGCCATCTCGGATTTGCAGACCGGGCAATCACCGTTGTAAAGCGCGCGGGTATCAGGCGGGGTGCTCATCGCTCGACTCCTTTCGCAGTCGATATGGCGCGCGGACGTGGCCTTGACAGGGGCCGATTGCCGCAGCGCGCGCTTGCAAATGCGGGGGCGCGCGCGCATATCCTGTTGCCATGACACGGATCCTCACGCTTTGCGCGGTGCTCTGGGCCGCGCTTTCCGCACCGGCACTGGCGCAAGTGCCTCAGAGTCGCGCCGAAATTTCTCTTGGCTTTGCCCCGGTTGTGCGCGAAGCCGCCCCGGCGGTGGTCAATATCTACGCCAGCCGCGTGGTCGCCGCGCGTGCCAGCCCGTTTCGGGGTGATCCGTTCTTCGAGCGGTTCTTTCAGGATTTCGGCGCGGCGCGCCCGCGGGTGCAAAACTCGCTCGGCTCGGGCGTGATCCTGTCGTCGGACGGTATCGTTGTGTCGAACTATCACGTTGTGGGTGAGGCCACGGATATCCGCGTGGTGCTCAACGACCGGCGCGAATATGCGGCAAGGGTGCTTCTGGGCGACGAGGAGGCGGATCTGGCGGTGCTTCAGATCGAGGGCGCGCCGGAGTTGCCCGCGCTGGAGCTGCGTGACAGCGATACGGTAGAGGTGGGCGAACTGGTGCTGGCCATCGGCAACCCGTTCGGCGTCGGCCAGACCGTCAGCAGCGGGATCGTTTCGGGACTGGCGCGCTCGGGCACGGCCATGGGGAATGCGCGCGGCTATTTCATCCAGACCGATGCGCCGATCAATCCGGGCAATTCGGGCGGCGCGCTGGTCGATGTGAACGGACGGCTGATCGGGATCAACACCGCGATCCTGTCGCGGTCTGGCGGGTCGAACGGGATCGGTTTTGCCATTCCCTCGGGTCTTGTCGCGCAGTTCGTGGCGCAGGCGCGCGAGGGCAAGGCGGAATTCGAGCGGCCCTGGGCGGGTCTTGGCGGACAGCCGGTAACGCCCGATGTGGCCGAGGGGCTGGGGCTGGATCGGCCCGACGGGATCGTGATTTCGCAGGTCCATCCGCAGAGCGGCTTTGCCGGGGTGTTGCGGCCCGGCGATGTGGTGGCGGCGGTGGATGGCGAGGCCGTGAACAGCCCCGCGGAGATGGTCTATCGCCTGTCGCTGGCGGGGATCGGCGCGGAGGCCACGATTGCCCGGCTGCGCGACGGCGCGGCCGAGGAGATCACCGTGGGCCTGATCGCCGCGCCGGATGATCCGCCGCGCAACCGCATCGTGACCGGGCCGCGCGCGGCATTGCCGGAGGTGGTGCTTGTCACCATCAACCCGGCTGTAATCGACGCCTTTCGCCTGCCGCTCTCGGCGGAGGGGGTGCTGGTCGAGGCGCCGGGACCCTATGGCGCGCGCGCGGGGTTGCGGGCAGGCGACATCCTGCGCGGCGTGAACGGGGCCGCGGTGCGCGACAGCGCCGAGGCGGCGCAGGCGCTGGAGGCGGCGGGGCGCGGTCTGATCCTCGATGTGGAGCGCGGCGGGCGGCGGATCGCGCTGCGACTGAGGCGCTAGGTGGCGGGAGACCTCTTCGACACCGGCGGGGACGGGCCGAAGGCCGCGCCGCCGCGCCCGCTCGCGGACCGGCTGCGCCCGCGCACACTGGCCGAGGTGATCGGGCAGGATCAGGTGCTGGGGCCGGAGGCGCCTTTGGGGGTGATGCTGGCCTCGGGCAGCCTTGGCTCGCTCATCCTGTGGGGGCCGCCGGGGGTCGGCAAGACCACCATCGCGCGGCTTCTGGCTGCCGAGACGGACCTGCATTTCGTGCAGATCAGCGCGATCTTTACCGGCGTGCCAGAATTGCGCCGCGTGTTCGACGAGGCGCGGCATCGGCGCGGCAACGGGCAGGGCACGCTCCTCTTCGTCGACGAGATCCATCGCTTCAACAAGGCACAGCAGGACGGTTTTTTGCCGCATATGGAGGATGGCACGATCCTTCTGGTCGGCGCGACGACGGAAAACCCGTCCTTCGAGTTGAACGCGGCGCTGCTCAGCCGGGCGCAGGTGCTGGTTCTGGAGCGGCTGTCGCTGGCCGACCTGGAGCGGCTGGCGCAGCGCGCGGAAAAGGATCTGGGCCGTGCGCTGCCGCTCGACGGGGCGGCGCGCGAGGCGCTTCTGGAGATGGCCGATGGTGACGGTCGCGCGCTTCTGAACCTGATCGAGCAGGTGGCGGCCTGGCGGGTCGAGGCGCGGCTCGATACGGCGGCGCTCTCGGCACGGCTGATGAAGCGGGCGGCAAAATACGACAAGTCTGGCGACGAGCATTACAACCTGATTTCGGCGCTGCACAAATCCGTGCGCGGCTCTGACCCGGACGCGGCGCTTTACTGGCTGGCGCGGATGCTGACCGGGGGCGAGGACCCGCGCTATCTTGCGCGGCGGATCACGCGGATGGCGATCGAGGATATCGGGCTGGCCGACCCTCAGGCGCAGGCGGTGTGCCTGCACGCCTGGGAAATCTACGAGCGGCTTGGCAGCCCCGAGGGCGAATTGGCGCTCGGGCAGGCTGTGATCTACCTTGCGCTCGCACCCAAGTCGAACGCGGGCTATGCGGGGTTCAAGGCGGCGTTGCGCGAGGCAAAACGGACGGGCAGCGCGCCGCCGCCCAAGCATATTCTCAATGCGCCCACGAAGCTCATGAAGGAGCAAGGCTATGGCGCGGGCTATGCCTATGACCATGACGCGGAAGACGCTTTCTCGGGGCAGAATTACTTTCCCGAGGGGATGAAACGGCCCGTGCTCTACACCCCGCCCGAGCGCGGTTTCGAGCGCGAATTGAAGAAACGACTCGATTATTTCGCAAAGCTGCGCGCGCGCAAAGGTTGAGTCCTTCGTCGTATTTGTCGGGGTATTTGTCGGGCATGTCGTTTTCTGACACGTCTCTTTTAGAGAAAAACCTTGGCTTCAAGGGTGGCAACCCCGGAAATTTCGTGTTTTGATACAAGCATGTCGTTTTTGAGCATCCAGACAGGCACCCTGGCTAGGAAGCTGAAGTCCAAGGCCGCGCCTGCGCGTCTTGCAACGACAGATCAACCAGAAAACAGGGAAAACTCATGACCAGGAAAACCGACAAGATGCTTATGGACAAGCTGGCGATGGCGGCCCGTTCGGGCAGCATCTCGCGCCGCTCGTTCATGCATTATGCCGCCGTGGCGGGGGTGACCACCTCTGCCGCCACCGGGCTTTGGACCAAATCCGCCGCTGCGGCACCACGGCGCGGCGGCACGTTCCGCTGGGGCGTGCATGACGGCAATACCTCGGACACGCATGACCCGGGCACCTATGTGACCCGTCAGATGATCTATCTGGCGCATACCTATCGCAGCTATCTGACGATGATCACGCCGGAAAATACGCTCGGCCCGGATCTCGCCACCGGCTGGGAGGCAAGCCCCGACGCGGCGGAATGGACCTTCTCGCTCAACGAGAACGCCACTTTCCACAGTGGCAGGAAATGCACGTCTACCGACGTGGTGGCGAGCTTTAACCATCACCGGGGCGATGACAGCACCTCGGCGGCCAAGGCGCTTCTGAGCGATGTGACCGACATTCGCGCCGATGGCGATCATACGGTTGTCTTCACCCTGTCGCGCGGCAATGCCGATCTGCCCTGGCTGATGACCGACTATCACTTCGCGATCTGCCCGGCCAATGACGACGGGTCGATCAACTGGCAGTCGGGCGACGGCACCGGCCCCTACAAGATCGAGACCGGCAGTTTCGGTATTCAGTGGGAACTGAGCCGCCACGACGGCTGGCACGGTGAGGGGGCTTATTTCGACCGGGTCAACATGATCGTGCTCAACGACCCCAACGCTCGGCAGACCGCGCTTGTGACGGGCGATGTGGACGCGGTATCGCTGATCGAGCTCAAGACCATGGCCCTGTTGCAGCGCAACCCCGACATCAACGTGGAAAACGTCCCCTCGGGCGGCGCGATCACCATGCCGATGCATGTGGACACAGCCCCCTATGACGACGTGCGCGTTCGCACCGCGCTCAAGCTGGCGATGAACCGCGACGAGATCATCGAGAAGATCGCGTTCGGGGCGGCCACAAAGGGCAACGATTTCCACCTCTCGCCAGTGCAGCCCTACTGGCCCGACGACATTCCGCAGCGCGAGTATGATCCCGATCAGGCGAAATCGCTGCTCAAGGAGGCCGGTCATGACGGGCTTTCGGTCAACATGTCGGTGGCCGAGACCGTCTATACCGGCGCGGTGGACATGTGCGTCCTCTATGCCGAACAGGCCAAGGCGGCGGGGATCAATATCAACGTCGTACGTGAGCCGAATGATGGCTACTACTCCGATGTCTGGTTGAAAAAGCCGTTCTCGGCCGTGTCCTGGGGCGCCCGCCCGACGCCGGACGTGATGTTCACGCTGGCCTACAAGGACGATGCCGCCTGGAACGAGACGCGATGGAAGAATCCGCGCTTCAACGAACTGCTGCTCAAGGCCAAGGCCGAGCTTGACGACACCCTGCGCGGCGAGATGTATCGCGAGATGTGCCTGCTCATGCGTGATGACGGGGGCACCTTGCTGCCGTTCTTCAACAACTGGGTCTATGCGCGCGGCAAGGGCGTCGAGCGTCCCGAGAACATCGCGGCAAGCTGGGAGTGCGACGGCGCACGCGCCGCGAGCCGCTGGTGGTTCTCGGCCTGATCGCGGCCCAATGAGACGGGTCCGGCCCCCCGGTGCGGGGGCCGGGCGCTCATACTGGCGAAAAAGCCGGAAAAAAACGGCTCCGCCCACGAAAAAAGCCGCTACGCTGAAAGCAGTCGAGTCTGCGTGACGAAGCGGGCCAACAAAAAACAACAGGAGGGAAAGATGGGGGATATCCTTGGGCTTGTGGCCAAGCGGCTCGGTCTGGGACTGGTCATTCTTCTGATCATTTCCGTGATCATCTTCTTCATGGTCGAGCTTTTGCCCGGCGACATCGCGCAGGCGGTGCTGGGACAGGGCGCGACTCCCGAGAACCTGGCCGCGCTGCGCAAGGAGATGGGGCTCGATCAGCCGGCCATCGTGCGCTATCTGGGCTGGCTCAAGGGCGCGGTGATGCTCGATTTCGGTAATTCCATCGTCACCGGTGCCAGCGTCTCGGAGACCATCGGCACCCGCTTTGCCAATACGCTGTTCCTGGCCGCCTACGCGGCGGCCATCGCCGTGCCGATCTCGATCGTTCTGGGAGTTCTGGTGGCGCTGGCGCGCAACTCGATCTTCGACCGGGTGGCCAACGTGGCGACGCTGACCTCGATCTCGTCCCCAGAATTTTTCCTCGGCTACATCCTCATCCTCTATCTCGCGGTCAAGACCGGCATGTTCCCGGCCATCGCAAGCCTGCGCGAGGGGATGGATTTCGGCGACCTGCTCTACCGCACCTTCCTGCCCGCGCTGACGCTGGTGCTGGTGGTGACGGCGCATATGATGCGGATGACGCGGGCGGCGATCATCAACCTGCTGGCCTCGCCTTATATCGAGATGGCCCGCCTCAAGGGCACGCCGCCCTGGAAGGTGATCGTCAAGCACGCCCTGCCCAATGCCTGGGCGCCGATCATCAACGTGGTGGCGCTGAACCTCGCCTATCTCATCACCGGCGTGGTGCTGGTGGAGGTGGTGTTCGTCTATCCCGGCATCGGTCAGGCGCTGGTGGACGCGGTGTCCAAGCGTGATTTCCCGGTGGTTCAGGCCTGTTGCCTGATCTTCGCCGCGACGTTCATTCTGCTCAACCTCGCGGCGGATGTTGGGGCGATCCTCACCAATCCGCGTCTGCGGCATCCGAAATAAGGGGGCAGGGACATGAGCGTTTTCGTCATCATCTACTATACTCTGCTTCTCGGCGCGTCCTGCCTTGCGGCCTATTTCAACAAGCGGTCGGCGTTCCTGCTGCTCTTCTCGCTCACGCTGGTCTCCTTCGTGCTGGGGATCGTCGGCGGGGTCGGCGCGCTACGCGCCGTGGCCATCGCGGCGGGGCTTCTGGCGCTGGCGGCGATGGTCTCCTACGCGTTCCGCGAGTTCCTGATCGCCATCGCCTCGCACAACATGGCCAAGGAGTTGCGCACCGCGCCGCTGACGGCGGCCTTCGGCATGTTCGTGATCTTCACCTATGCGATTGCGGGTATATTCGCGCCCTGGATCGCGCCCTTCGGCGAGGCGCAGGTGATTTCCTCGGCCTTCGCGCCGGCGGATGAGAACATGCTGCTCGGGGCCGACCAACTGGGCCGCGACATGTTCAGCCGGATCATCTACGGCGCGCGCAACACGGTGGCACTGGCGCTGGCGGGAACGGTTCTGGCGTTCACGCTGGGGGCGATGGCGGGGCTTCTGGCGGCAACGACGGGGGGCTATTTCGATCAGTTTCTCGGGCGCATGTCCGACGTGATCATGTCGATCCCGTCCTTGATCTTCGCGCTGCTGATGCTGTCGATCTTCGGTGGCGAGCTGGCCAATGACACCACGAGTTTCTGGTTGCTGACCGGGTTCGCGGTGCTGGTGGGGCTCTTGTTCGTCACGGCGGTGGCGGAGGGCAATGTCATGTCCTGGATCATCGGGCTTGCGATCATGGTCGGCGTGGCGGTGGCCTTTGCCGGGGGGATGCTGGTCATCTTCAACCCCTCCGAGATCATCCTCGTGCTGGTCGTTGCGGTGATCTACAGCCCGCGCGTGTTTCGCCTGACACGGGCGGTGGCGGGCAACGTGGTGGTGATGGATTATATCGAGGCGGCCAAGCTGCGTGGCGAACGGCGCTGGTATCTGATCCGCCGCGAGATCCTGCCCAATTCGGCCGCGCCGCTGGTGGCGGAATTCGGCCTCGAATTCTGCTTCGTGTTCCTGCTCATAGCGGGGCTTTCGTTCCTCGGCCTCGGGATTCAGCCGCCGACAGCGGATTGGGGTTCGATGGTGCGCGAGAACGCGACGCTGATTTCGTTCGGCGAACTGACCCCGCTCATCCCGGCAGCGGCCATCGCGCTTCTGACGGTGGCGGTCAACTTCGTGGTGGACTGGATGCTCTACCGCTCCTCCGGCCTGAAGGTGTGAACCCATGACCAAGAAAAAAGACGTTCTTCTCAAAATCCGTGACCTCAAGATCGAAGGCTATTCGGACGAGACCTGGGTGCCGATCATCAAGGGGGTGGACCTCACGCTGCACCGGGGCGAGGTGATGGGCCTGATCGGCGAGTCGGGTGCCGGCAAATCCACCATCGGGGCGGCCTGCATGGGCTATGCCCGCGACGGCACGCGCATCTCCAACGGGTCGATCGAGTTTGACGGGATGGAGTTGACGACGGCCACCGAGGCCGACCGGCGGATGCTGCGCGGCTCGCGCATCGCCTATGTCGCGCAATCGGCGGCAGCCTCGTTCAACCCGGCGCACAAGATCATCGACCAGCACACCGAGGCGCCGCTGCAATACCGGCTCAAGAAACGGCTGGAGGCACAGGAAGACGCGATGGAGCTATATGAAAAGCTCCGGCTGCCCAATCCGCAGGAAATCGGCTTTCGCTATCCGCATCAGGTGTCGGGCGGGCAGTTGCAGCGGGCGATGACCGCAATGGCGATGTCGTGCCGCCCCGATCTGATCATCTTCGACGAGCCGACGACCGCGCTTGACGTGACCACGCAGATCGAGGTTCTGGCCGCGATCCGCGATATCGTTGACGAGTTCAACACGGCGGCGATCTACATCACCCACGATCTGGCGGTCGTGGCGCAGATGGCCGATACGATCAAGGTGTTGCTCAAGGGCGAAGAGGTCGAGGAGGCCCCGACCAAGGAGATGCTCGACAACCCGCAGGAGGAATATACCAAGTCGCTCTGGGCGGTCCGCAGCTTTGAAAGCCCGCAGAAGCAGCGCCCCAAGGACGGCGTTCCGCTCATCTCCGTGCG
This sequence comes from Alphaproteobacteria bacterium HGW-Alphaproteobacteria-1, assembly GCA_002842985.1. Classification (GTDB taxonomy): domain Bacteria; phylum Pseudomonadota; class Alphaproteobacteria; order Rhodobacterales; family Rhodobacteraceae; genus Roseovarius. The sequence continues at coordinate 167,282 of PHEQ01000006.1, read as the reverse complement.
CCATGTCGATGCGGCCTATACCAAAGGCGAGAAGATCCTCGACGATGTGAGTTTCGACATCTACGAGGGCATGACCGTGGCCGTGGTGGGCGAATCCGGCTCGGGCAAATCCACCACCGCGCGGGTCATCACCGGGCTCTTGCCACCGATGAAGGGCGAGGTGCTGTTCAAGGGCACGCCGTTCCCGCCGGATTACCGCAACCGCACCAAGGACCAGTTGCGCCAGTGCCAGATGATCTATCAGATGGCCGATACCGCGCTCAATCCGAAGCTGAAGATCTCGGAATTGATCGGGCGACCGGCGCAGTTCTATGGCGGGCTGAAGGGTGTCGCGCTCAAGAACCGGGTGGATGCCCTTCTTGACATGATCGAGCTGGAGCCGTCGCAATATTACAACCGCTATCCGACCGAGCTTTCGGGCGGTCAGAAGCAGCGCATCGGCATCGCCCGCGCGCTGGCCGCCGAGCCCAGCTTCATCGTCTGCGACGAGGTGACATCGGCGCTCGATCAGCTTGTGGCCGAGGGCATCCTGCGGCTGCTCGACCGGCTGCAACGGGATCTGAACCTCGCTTACATGTTCATCACCCATGATCTTGCAACCGTGCGCTCCATCGCCGACGAGGTGGTGGTGATGCAGCATGGCAAGGTGGTCGAGCAGGGGCCCAAGGACGACATGTTCACCCCGCCGCACCATCCCTATACCGACCTTCTGCTGAGTTCGGTGCCCGAGATGGACCCCAACTGGCTGACCACGCTGCTGGAAGAGCGCGGCATCGACAATGTGGGCGACGCGGCTGCGGCCCGCCTTGATCCGAAAGATCCCAAGCTGACGGGGGCCAATGCCTGATCGCCTTGCCCCGGCCTTGTATGATGCAGGACCGGGGCAGGGATCCGGGCGCTACCGCTTGCCGTAGTAGAGGCCGACCACATGCTCGGCCTCGGCGAAGAACAGCCAGCGCGAGGCGGCGATGCCCGCAAGATGACTGACCACGGCAAGGGCCGCAAGCGCATGTCCGAAGGGCAGCGCAAGAAGAACCACCGGCACCGCATAACCAAGCGCCAGCGCGATCACCCGCAGGCGTGCGGCATGTTTGCGGCCGACCTCGTGGACCATCTCGCGCAGAAGGTAATTCGTGCCGGTGTGCGGCGGCGCGAAGCTGCGCACGGTGCCGATGCGCCCCAACCCCGTGGCGCTTGCCATGTCGGTCGCGCTCTCGGCCAGCGCACGGTCACCGCGCTGCCACCAGAGCAGTTGCACCAGCCCTGCCAGCGCCAATAGCGCCATCGCCGCCGTGACCTGCCCTGCCAGAAGCGCACCGCCGCCGAGCGCAATGGTGACGAACAAAACCGGCGTGAGCGGGCTTTGCCAGCGCGGCACGGTGCGCATCTGCGCATAGATCATCGAGGTGGTGAAGACGGTGCCGAGGCAGAGTGCCGCCCCGAGCCAGCCAAGCGGCGCGAGCCGCGTGTCGAAAAACACCACACCCGCCCCATAGGCCCCCATGCTGAGAAGCGCCGCCACCGCGCAGACGCCTTCGCGGCTAAGCCAGCTAGACCGCCACTGGCTGAACGCCTTCCACGCGCGCTCGGGGTGGCCGAGATGGAAGGTCGAGGCCACGAGACCGCCCGCCGCGAGCATGAAGGCGATGGCGAAGAAGGTGAAGGCCACCCAGCCGCTGACGGCGGGCAGGCCGAGGCCCAGCCAGAAAAGCAGGCCAAAGCCCGCGCCGGACAGGGTGGTAAAGGTGATGACCGAAGGGGCTGGGTGCATGTCAGAGCCTTTCCAACGCGCGGTCAAGCCAGCCGAGAAAGCCCGTGGGCCCGTCCGTCACAGGGGCCAGCAGGGGGGTGAGCACGTCCACCTCGTCAAGCCGGTCGCGCGGGCGCGGCGGCAGGTATTTGTTCACGGGCTTCGTGCCCTGTTCGGGCATGAGGTCCATGCCGCCGCGCTCGGCCACAAGCTTCGAGACAACGCTCTCGGGGTCGCCCAGATCGCCGAAATGCCGCGCGCCAGCCGGGCAAGTGCGCACACAGGCGGGCACCCGGTCCTCCTCGGGCAGGTTCTCGTTATAGATGCGATCCACGCAAAGCGTGCATTTTTTCATCACGCCCTCGGCCTGATCCATCTCGCGCGCGCCGTAAGGGCAGGCCCAGGCACACAGCCCGCAGCCGATGCAATCGCTCTCGTTGACCAGAACGATCCCGTCTTCCACCCGCTTGTAGCTGGCCCCCGTCGGGCAGACGGTGACGCAGGGCGCGTCCTCGCAATGCAGGCAGGATTTGGGGAAATGCACAAGCTGTGCCGCGCCGTGCGCAGGCTGCACCTCGTAGCTGTGGATGCGGTTGAGGAACGTGCCGGAGGGGGCCGCGCCGTAGGGGTCCTGATCGCTGAGCGGTGCGCCGTAATTCTCGGTATTCCAGCCCTTGCAGGCAGTCACGCAAGCGTGACAGCCGACGCAGGTATCGAGGTCGATGACGAGGCCGAGCTTGCGGGTGGTGGTTTGTGGCAGGGTGGTCATTGTCAGCCCTCGCGAGCGGGGAGGGGGCAGGACTGGGGCGCTGCCCCAGACCCCGGGATATTTGGGGCCAGAAGAAACAGGGTCATTCGCCGACCTTCCATTTGATTTGATCGGGGCCCTTGCCCACGGGCGATTTGATCGGGGGATAGGCCGGTTGCGATTCGTCGGGCGGCGGGGCCTTCTCGATCTTGACGCGCAGGTCGAACCAGGCCGCCTGTCCGGTGATCGGATCAGAGTTGGACCAGCGCAGCCCGTCGCCCTTGGGCGGCAAAAGCTCGTGGATGAGATGGTTGAGCAGGAAACCGCGCGTCGCCTCGGAGGCGTCTTCTGAGAGCGCCCAGGCCCCCTTGCGCTTGCCGATGGCGTTCCACGTCCAGACGGTGTGCTCGTTGAGGGCGGCCATGTGGGCCACCGGCACGGTGATCGTGCCATGCGTCGAGGTGACGCGCGCCCAGTCGCCCTCGCTGAATTCGTGCTGTTCCCAGAGCCTGGTGGGCAGGTAGAGCGGGTTATGCCCGTGGATCTGGCGCAGCCAGGCATTTTGTGTGCCCCAGGAGTGATACATCGCCATCGGGCGTTGCGTGAGCGCGTGGATGGGGAACTCTTCGGTGTCGATGGCTGCGTCCTCGAAGGGGGCATACCAGATCGGCAGCGGGTCCATGGTGGCCTTGATCTGCGCGCGCAGCCGGTCGGGCGGCTGACGCGTGCCATGCCCTTCGGCCGCGAGCTGAAAGCGGCGCATCGGCTCCACGTACAGATCGAAGAGATAGGGCTGGGGGGTGTCAAAGAGACCCATGCCCACGGCCCAGTCCTGATAGGCCATGTTCCAGGGTTTGTAATACTGCGCCGCCTCGGGAATGTGGCTGACGAAGAAGCCGCCGTTTTCTATATAGCGGTCGATCTGCGCGGGGTTGGGCGCGCCGCGCCCGGTCTCGGAGCCGTCACCGCGAAAGCCCATGAGCGGGCCGATGCCGGGCTTGCGCTGATGGTTGACCATGTAATCGGCGTAATCGGTGTATGTCGGTGTTCCGTCCTCGGCGGTAAAGCCGGGTAGTTTCAACTTGTTGGCCAGCTGGATAAGCACTGTCTGAAAGCCGCGCACATCCCTGTCGGGCTCGACCACCGGCCAGCGGATCGCGTCGGCTGCGGCCTCGGCCTCGCAGATGGGCCGATCCAGCAGCGAGATGCAGTCATGGCGTTCCAGGTAGGTCGTGTCGGGCAGGATCAGATCGGCATAGGCGACCATTTCGGAGCTGTAGGCGTCCGAATAAATGATGTGCGGGATGACATAGGCGCCTGTCTCGTCCCGGTCGCTCAGCATCTCCATGACGCGGGACGTGTTCATCGAGGAATTCCACGCCATGTTCGCCATGTAGAGAAACAGCGTGTCGATCCTGTAGGGATCGCCCGCGTGGGCATTGGATATGACCATATGCATGAGGCCATGCGATGACATGGGGTTTTCCCAGGTGAAGGCCTTGTCGATGCGCGCGGGGCTGCCATCGGGCTTGAGCGCAAGGTCCTCGGGGCCGCGCACGAAGCCAAGATGCGGGCCGTCAAGCGGGCAATCGGGCTTGGCGTGGCAATGGGGCGTGGGGTGCGCCGAAACCGGCTTGGGATAGGGCGGCTTGAAGCGAAAGCCGCCCGGCACCTCTACCGTGCCGAGCAGGATTTGCAGGACGTGCAGGGCGCGTGCCGTCTGAAAGCCGTTGGAATGAGCCGAGACGCCGCGCATCGCGTGAAAGCTGACCGGGCGGCCCACCATGGTCTGATGCGTCTCGCCACGGAAATCGGTCCATGCGCGCTCCAACGTGATCGCCTCGTCAAAGGCGACGCGGGCGATCTCTGCGGCGATGCGGCGGATCTTGCCGGGGCTTACGCCGCAGCGCTCTGCCACCGCCTCGGGGGCGTATTGCGGGTCAAGATAGCGCTCGGCCATCAGGTGCATCACCGGCCGATGCGTGATGCCGCCCACCTCGTGCGTGGCCGAGAGGTCGGGGTGGATGCCGGGTGTGTCGAACGCGGCAGGCCGCCCGGTCTTGCGGTCGATCACCAGCGGCTTGCCGTCCGCGTCGCGCAGGAAAAGCCCGTGTTCCGGCGAGGCGGGATCGCTGTTCACCAGCACCGGCGCGTTGGTGTAGCGCGCGAGGTAGTCGAGGTCGATCTTGCCTGCGCGCATCAACTCGTGGATAAGCGACAGGATGAAAAGCCCGTCGGTTCCCGGGGTTATGCCCACCCAATCATCGGCCACGGCGTTATAGCCTGTGCGGATCGGGTTGACGCCGATCACCCGCGCGCCGCGCGCCTTGAGCTTGCCGATGCCCATCTTGATCGGGTTGCTGTCGTGATCCTCGGCCACGCCGAACAGCATGAAAAGCTTGGTGTGGTCCCAATCCGGTTGGCCGAATTCCCAGAAGGCGCCACCCATCGTGTAGATGCCTGCCGCCGCCATGTTGACCGAGCAGAACCCACCATGGGCGGCATAATTGGGCGTGCCGAAATTCTGCGCCCAGAAGCTGGTGAAGCTTTGCGACTGGTCGCGCCCGGTGAAGAAGGCGAGCTTGGACGGGTCCTCATGGCGGATCGGGTCGAGCCAGTCGCAGGCGATTTGCAAGGCCTCGTCCCAGGAGATTTCCTGAAACTCGCCGGACCCGCGCGGCCCGACACGTTTCAACGGTGCGCGCAGGCGCGAGGGGGCGTTGTGCTGCATGATCCCCGCCGAGCCCTTGGCGCAGAGCACGCCCTTGTTCACCGGGTGGTCGCGGTTGCCTTCGATATAGGCCACTTTGCCCGCCTTGATGTGCACATTGATGCCGCAGCGACAGGCACACATGTAGCAGGTGGTCTTGCGCACCTCGTCCGAGACGGGGGGCGAGGTGTCGATCCGGGGCTGATGGGTCATGCGCGCGTGCTCCTCCTCGGGGAAGAATAGGACAGGATTACGGACCTTGCGACCCATATTCCGACATATTCCTGTTTTCCGAACTTATGTTTTGGAAATCCGAAAATTACAGGATGGGCGTTCCGCCATCAGGCGTCGAGCAAGGCAAGCGCATCTGCCGCGATGCGCGCTTCCTCGGCGGCCGGAACGATCCAGATGGGCAGGGACGAGGCCGCCGCGTGGAGTCGCGCCGCGCCTGCCGCGTTGGCCGCCGCGTCGAGCCGCGCGCCAAGCCAGCCAAGCCCCTCGACGATCCGTGCGCGCACCGGCGCGGCGTTCTCGCCGATGCCCCCGGTGAAGGCGAGCGCATCCACGCCCCCCATGGCGGCGATGAGCGATCCGGCCTGCCGCACCGTCCAGTAGCAGAAATGGTCGATCGCAAAGCGGCTCTCGGCGGTGTCGGCCTCGATCAGCGCGCGCATGTCCGATAACCCGCCCGAGAGGCCGCGCAGCCCGCTTTCGTGGTTGAGCAGGCGGCGGGTGGCGTCGATGCCGTCCTCCTCGGCCAGGCGCAGCACGGCGTTGCCGTCGATCTCGCCCGTGCGGGTGCCCATGGTCAGCCCGCCGAGTGGCGAATAGCCCATGGTCGTGGCGACCGAGCGCCCGTCGCGGATGGCGCAGAGCGAGGCGCCGTTGCCGAGATGCAGCGCCAGAAGGCGGGCGGGCAGGGGGGCGCCCGACAGGCGCGGCAGCGCCTCGGTCAGCGCGGCGAAGGAGATGCCGTGAAAGCCGTAGCGGCGGATGCCGCGCGCGGTGATATGGGCAGGCAGGGCATAGCGGGTGGCCACCTCGGGGTTGGTGGCGTGAAACGCGGTGTCGAAACTCGCGGTTTGCGGCAGGCCGGGGGCGAGGCGCGCCAGCGTCTCGATGGCGGCGAGATTGTGCGGGTTGTGGAGCGGCGCAAGCGGGATGGCCGCCCGGATCGCGGCAAGGGTGTCGGGCGTGATACGCGCGGGCGCGCTGAGGCTGCCGCCATGCACCACCCGATGCGCCGCCGCGCGGAAGGCAGAGAGCGGATAGCCTTCGGCGTCAAGGCCCGAGAGGACCGCCCTGAGGGCGCTCTTGTGCTCGGGAAAGTCATGCGCCTGCGATAGGGTGCCGATCCCAAGTCGGCCCGTGGCGCCGATGCCGTCGGCGATGCCGCTCACTTGCTCGACGAGCCCGCCGTCAAAGACGGCGACCTTGATCGAGGAGGACCCGGCATTCACCACGAGGATCATGGCGCTGCCCCGATGACACCGAGGGCCATGGAGGCCATGCGCTCCTCGGCCCCCTGCGCCCGCGATGTCAGCAGGATCGGCACCTTTGCGCCCAGAACGACGCCCGCACAACAGCACCCCATGCCAAAGGCCATCAGTTTGAACAGGGCATTTCCCGTAGTGATGTTGGGCGTCACGAGTATGTCGGCGTCGCCCGATACTTCGGATTCGAAATTTTTTGCCTCCGCCGCGGCGCGTGACAGGATCAGGTCCATGGCCATGGGCCCCTGCACAATGGCCTGCGGCAACGCCCGCGCTGCCCAATCCGCGATCTGGCGCGCTTCCATCGTGTTCGGAACCGATGGCGTGGGGTCTTCGGACGGGGCAAGGATAGCGGCCTTTGGCCGCTCGATCCCCAGCTTCATCGCAAGCGCCACCGCATGGGCGAGGCACGCCTGCCGCGTTTCCACGTCAGGGTCCACGTTCAGCGCGGCATCGGTCAGCAAAAGTGGCCGGTCCGAGCCGGGCATGGTGATATGAAACACATGTCCGCACCGCGTTCCGGGGGCGCGCAGCCCCGCCGCTGACGGCAACAGACCCTTGAGGAACGCCGACGTGTGAATCTGTCCCTTCATGATGGCCCCCACCTCACCCGAGCGCGCCATCCGCGCGGCCCGATGCGCGGCGGCCTCTTTGGGTGCATGGATGAGCGGCAGCCCCGAGATGTCCCAACCTATCTCGTCCGCCGTCGCCTTGATCTTTTCGATGTCCCCGATCAGCACCGGATTCGCGAGGCCTGCCTCGGCGGCCTCGCGGGCGCCCTGCAACGCGTTGGGGGAACCGGCATTCACGACCGCCACGCGCAGTCCGGGCAGAACCCGCGCCCGGTCCAGCAACGATGGCGGGCACACAGGCCGGGTCCTGGCAAGAAACGGATAAGGGTCTGTCATGGTCTGGTCCTGTCGAAATGCAACGGCTTCAATATAGCCGGCGCGCGCTACCTTGTCCGCTCGGGGTTACAGCCGTGCGACGGGTCAGACCTGCGCGCGCATGTCGGCAGGGTCGATGCCCGCCACCTCGACCGGTTTCTTCATCGCGTCGCGGCGGAAGGGCTCTCCCAGTTCCTGGTTGATCATGGCCTCGATCAGGGTGGTGCGGCCATGTTCCATCTGGTCGCGGATCGCGGTTGCCAGCGCGGCGGTCAACTCGTCCATGGTGCGCGCCACCACCCCTTGCAGGCCGCAGGCGCGCGCGATGCCCGCATAGCTTACCTGTTCGTCAAGCTCGGTGCCGATGAAATTGTCGGCATACCACAGCGTCGAGTTGCGCTTTTCCGCGCCCCATTGGTAATTGCGGAACACCACCTGTGTGATGGCGGGCCATTCCTTGCGCCCGATGGCGGTGAGTTCGGTGACCGCGATGCCGAATGCCCCGTCGCCCGCGAAGCCCACCACCGGCACATCGGGGCAGGCGATCTTGGCGCCCACGATCGCGGGCAGGCCATAGCCGCAGGGTCCAAAGAGACCGGGGGCGAGGTATTTGCGCCCCGCCTCAAAGGACGGATATGCATTGCCGATGGCGCAGTTGTTGCCGATGTCCGACGAGATGATCGCCTCTTTCGGGAGTGCGGCCTGAATCGCCCGCCAGGCCATGCGCGGGCTCATCCAGTCGGGTTTCGCGCCGCGGGCGCGCTGGTTCCAGGTGGTGCCGGGATCGTCCTCTTCGTGGTCCATCGAGGAAAGCTGCTGTGCCCAGGCGGATTTGCGCTGTGCGATTTCGGCGCGGCGCTCGTCCCGGTCCGGATCGCCCGCGCTGTCGGAGAGTTGTCCGAGGATGGCCTCGGCCACCAGTTTTGCGCAGCCCACGATGCCGACCGAGACCGGCTTGGTCAGGCCGATACGGTCTGGGTTGAGATCGACCTGGATGATTTTCGCATCCCGTGGCCAGTAGTCGATGCCATAGCCCGGCAGGGTCGAGAACGGGTTGAGCCGGGTGCCGAGGGCGAGCACGACATCGGCTCTGGCAATCAGTTCCATCGCCGCCTTGGAGCCGTTATAACCCAAAGGCCCGGCAAAGAGCGGGTGCGCGCCGGGAAAGGCATCATTGTGCTGATAACCCACGCAGACCGGCGCATCGAGCCGCTCGGCAAGCGCGCGCGAGGCGTCGATGCCCCCTGCCAGCACCACCCCCGCCCCGTTGAGGATGACCGGGAATTTTGCCGTGCTCAGAAGCTGTGCCGCCTCGGCAATCGCCGCCGCGCCGCCCGCAGGCCGCTCGAAGGCCACCAAGGCGGGCAGGTCGATATCAATCACCTGTGTCCAGACATCGCGCGGAATGTTGATCTGCGCCGGGGCCGAGGCGCGTTTCGCCTTGAGGATCACGCGGTTCAGGACCTCGGCGATGCGGGTGGGGTCGCGCACCTCTTCCTGATAGGCGACGCAATCGGCAAAGAGGTTCATCTGCTCCATTTCCTGAAACCCGCCCTGGCCGATGGTCTTGTTGGCGGCCTGCGGTGTGACCAGCAACAGCGGCGAGTGGTTCCAGTAGGCGGTTTTCACGGGCGTCACGAAATTGGTGATGCCCGGGCCGTTCTGCGCGATCATCATGCTCATGCGGCCCGACGCGCGGGTATAGCCATCGGCCATCATCCCGCCAGACCCCTCGTGCGCGCAGTCCCAGAAGGTGATCCCGGCCTTCGGGAACAAATCGGAAATCGGCATGAAGGCCGAGCCGATGATCCCGAAAGCATGTTGAATCCCATGCCTTTGCAGGGTTTTGACAAAGGCTTCCTCGGTGGTCATCTTCATGTGGGTATCCTCGGGAATGGGGGTGTCTTCGGCGCGGATGTTAGCGGCCCCGGCCGGGCGAGGTTAGGGCCAGTTGCGAGGGGCATTTCAGGCCAAAGGGCGTCCGCGAGCCGCTACGCACGTCGCAAGAGCACCGCCACGCCCTGACCGACGCCGACGCAGAGCGTGGCGATGGCCAAGGCGGCCTCGTCCTTCGAGATGGCCCGCGCCGCCGTGCCGACAAGGCGCGCGCCCGACATGCCCAAGGGGTGGCCAAGCGCGATGGCCCCGCCGCGCGGGTTGATATGACCGGCGAAGGGATCAAGGCCGAGGGCACGGCAGGTGGCGATGGCCTGTGCGGCGAAAGCCTCGTTCAATTCGATCAGGTCGATCTCCGGCACTGTCAGCCCCTGACGTTCGCAAAGCCGCTTCACCGCCGGAACCGGGCCGATGCCCATGACGCGCGGCGCCACGCCCGCCGAGGCAGAGCCGACATATTCCGCGAGCGGTGTAAGGCCGTGCCGAGCCACCGCGCGTTCCGACGCCAGAAGCAGCGCCGCCGCGCCGTCATTGACGCCCGAGGCATTGCCCGCCGTCACGCTGCCGCCCGCACGGAACGGCGTGGGCAGGGCGGCGAGTTTTTCGAGCGTGGTCGCGCGCGGGTGCTCGTCGCGCTCGACCACAAGGGCCGCGCCGCGGCGTTGTGGCAGGGTCACGGGCGCGATCTCCTCGGCCATGCGCCCGCTTTCGATGGCGCGGGCGGCGCGGGTCTGGCTGGAGAGGGCGAACCGGTCCTGATCTTCGCGGCTGACGCCATGGGCCTCGGCCACGTTTTCGGCGGTCTCGGGCATGGAATCGGTGCCGAACCGGGCCGCGATCACCGGGTTGACGAAGCGCCAGCCGATCGTGGTGTCATGGATCTCGGCGTGGCGGTCATAGGCCGAGGCGGCCTTGGGCATCACGAAGGGTGCGCGACTCATGCTCTCAGACCCGCCCGCGATGACCAGATCGCCCTCGCCGCACTGGATCTGGCGCGCGCCCGCGATCACCGCATCCATGCCCGAGGCACAGAGCCGGTTGACCGTGTGGGCGGGCACGCTCTCGGGCAGGCCCGAGATCAGCACCACCATGCGCGCAAGGTTGCGGTTGTCCTCGCCCGCCTGATTGGCCGCACCCATCACCACCTGATCGAGCGCGCCCCAGTCAAGCCGGGGATGGCGCGCCATGAGCGCCTTCACGGGGTGCGCGGCCAGATCGTCGGCGCGCATCGCCGCCAGCGCGCCGCCATAGCGGCCTATGGGGCTGCGGATATAGTCGCAGACAAAGACGCGGGTCATCGCAGATGCGCGGTGGCTTCGATCTCGACCAGCGCCTCATCCTCGATCAGACCCGCGACCACGACCATGGACATGGCCGGAAAATGCCGCCCGAACACCTCGCGGTAGGCGGCGCCGACCTCGGGCTGACGCGCAAGATACTCGCGCTTGTCGGTCACGAACCATGTCAGGCGCGTGACATCCTCGACCGTGCCGCCCGCCGCCTCGACAATGGCGCGGATGTTGTGCAGGGCCTGACGCATCTGGCCCACGAAATCGTGGCTCTCGAAGCGCTGCTCTGCTGTCCAGCCAATCTGGCCGCCGATATGCAGCACGCCGTCGCGTGTGAGGACACCGTTGGCATAGCCTTTGGCAGGCAGCCAGCCGTCGGGCTGAATGATCTTGTGGGTCACGGGTTTGGCTCCGTTCTCTGGGTCAGTTTGCCTCTGATCGCGTCGGGCCATGGCACGGGGCGGCCATCGGGCCCGACATTGACGAGGGTGGCACGGGTCTCGAACCGGGTCTCGCCGTGGCAGTCAGCGGTGAGGGTGTAGCTCAGCGAGGTGCGCCCGACCCTGTCGATCGAAAGGCGCAGGTCGAGCACCTCGCCCTGCCGCGAGGGGGCGGAAAATCGCGTGTCGATCTGCACCGTGGGCACCGCGCCATTGCCGTGAAGCCGCTCCCACGGCCAGTCAAGTTCATCAGCGAAGAACGCCTCGAGACAGTCGTTCACCATCTCGAAATAGCGCGGGAAGAACACGATCCCCGCCGGGTCGCAGTGGCGGAACAGCACCTTTTGCGTGACGTGATAGCCCATCACACCCCCACGTACTGTTCGCTGAGGTCTGGCGTCAGCTCGGCCATGGCCCCCGCCCAGACGGTGCGCCCGCGCTCGACGATCACGGCGCGATCCGACACGCCCGCAAGCTCGCGCACCGATTTGTCGATGAGCAGGATGGAAAGCTGTGTGTCGCGCTTGAGCGCCCGGATCGCGGACCAGATTTCCTGTCGCACGATGGGGGCAAGGCCCTCGGTCGCCTCGTCGAGGATGAGAAGGCGCGGATTGGTCATCAGCGCCCGCCCGATGGCCAGCATCTGCTGCTCGCCCCCCGAGAGCGAGGCGGCGCGTTGCGAAAGCCGCTCGCCCAGACGCGGGAAAAGCGCGGTCACGCGCGCCTCAGTCCAGTCGCCGGGGCGCGCAGCGGCAATCAGGTTTTCGTGCACCGTCAGATCGGCGAAACAGCGACGCCCCTCAGGCACCAGCCCGACACCCAGCCGCGCGACGCGGTGGCTGGGCAAGCGGTGCAGGTCCTGGCCCGCAAGGCTGAGATGGCCGCCCGATTGGATCATGCGGCAGATCGCCTTGACCGTGGTGGTCTTGCCCATGCCGTTGCGGCCCATGAGCGCCACCACCTCACCCTCTGCAATCTCCAGATCGACGCCAAAGAGTGCCTGAGAGGCACCATAACTCGCGGTCAGACCTTCCAGCCTCAGCAGGGTCATGCGTCCTCTCCCAGATAGGCTGTGCGCACCGCGCGGTCGGCGCGGATCTCGGCAACCGTGCCGGTGGCGATGACGCGGCCCGAGGCCAGAACGCTGATCCGGTCGGCAAGCGCGAAAACCGCGTCCATGTCGTGCTCGACCAGCAGGATCGGGGCCTCGTCGCGCAGCCCGTCGAGAAAACCGGTCAGGCGTTTCGAGCCGCCCGCGCCAAGTCCCGCCATCGGCTCGTCCATCAGAAAGGCGCGCGGGCTGAGCGTCAGCGCGACGGCCACCTCGAGCTGACGGCGCTGACCGTGGCTCAGCTCGGCGGTGCGACGGTCGTGCTCGTCGGCAAGGCCGACCCGTTCGAGGGCGGTCATGGCGCGCGCGCGCATGTCCGCCTCCGCCGTGGCCCGCGACCAGAAGCGCCATGGCCGCCCCTCCGCCCCGAGCGCGCCCAGCAGGACGTTTTCAAGCACGCTGTCCTCCATCGCCAGCGCGGAGATCTGAAAAGTGCGGCCAAGCCCCGCGCGCGCGCGCGCCGCCGTGCCGTCCTGCGTCACGTCACGCCCCATCAGCATCACGCGCCCCGCATCGGGGCGCAGCCCGCCCGAGATCTGCGCGATCAGCGTGGATTTGCCCGCGCCGTTGGGGCCGATCAGCGCGTGGATCTCGCCCGCGCGCAGGTCGATCGAGACATCGTCGGTGGCCCGGAGCGCGCCGAAGCTCTTGATCAGGTTGTGGGTGGCAAGGATGGTCTCAGACATGCGGTCCCGCCTTTCCGGTGAGCAGGCCCACGATGCCGCCGCGCGCAAAGAGCACGATGCCCAGAAGGATCACACCCAACCACACATGCCAGAACTCGGTCATCGCACCCAGCCAGTGCTCGAGCAGCACGAAGAGGCAGGCGCCGATCACCGGCCCCGTCAGCCGCCCCACGCCGCCGATCACGATGAGCACGATCAATTCGCCCGACAGTTGCCAACTGAACATGGTCGGGCTGACGAAACGGTTGAGATCGGCGAAAAGCGCGCCCGCGAGCCCTGTGATCGCGCCGGAGATGACGAAAGCCACCAGCTTGAGCCGCAAGGGCGAGAGGCCCACCGTCTCGACCCGCGCGGGCACCTGCCGCGCGGCATTGAGCGCAAGGCCGAAGGGTGCCGCGCGCAGCCGGGCAAAGACCAGGAGCGCGAGGCAGAGAAGCACAAAGCACAGGCCGAAAAACTGGATCGGATCGAGCGTATTGAGCCCCGGAAAGCCGTTGCGCACATAGATCGATAGGCCATCCTCGCCGCCATAGGTGCTCCAGGATATGGCGAAGTAATAGAACATCTGGCCGAAGGCGAGGGTGATCATGATGAAATAGACCCCCGAGGTGCGCAGGCTCAGCAGCCCGATCAGCAGCGCGGCCAGCGCCGAGGCCACCACCGCCACCAACCAGATCAGCGGCATGGATTTGCTGCCCGCGATGGAGAGTGGCCCCAGGTCGAGCGTGGTATAGGTCTGCGCATGATAGGCGAGGATGCCCATGGCATAGCCGCCCAGCCCGAAAAATACTGCATGACCAAGGCTGACCAGCCCGCCGATGCCAAGCGCGATGTTGAGGCCCACGGCCGCCAGCGCAAAGATCGCGGCACGGGTGGCCAGCGTGATGGTAAAGGGCGTGTCCATCGCCAGCGCCCAGAGCGCGACACCGGCCAGCCCGGCGAGAACGGCAACGGTTATAAGGCGTTCGGGGATCATGCGCGCGCTCCGAACAGGCCCGAGGGCCGCCAGATCAGCACGAGGCTCATAACGATGTAGATCGCCATCGACGCCAGCGCCGAGCCGGTCTGCGTGGCCACGTCGGGGGCCATGAAAAGCTTGAACACCTGGGGCAGGAAGATGCCGCCAAGCGTATCCGTGAGCCCCACCAGAAGCGCGCCGACAAAGGCCCCCTTGATCGAGCCGATCCCGCCGATCACGATCACCACGAAGGCAAGGATCAGCACCGGCTCGCCCATGCCGACCTGCACCGACTGGATCGCGCCGACAAAGGCCCCCGCAAGGCCCGCCAGCGCCGCGCCAAGGGCAAACACCAGCGTATAGAGCTTCGAGATGTCCACGCCGAGGGCTGCAATCATCTCGCGGTCGTTCTCGCCCGCGCGGATCTGGATGCCGATGCGCGTGCGCGCCGTCAGCCACCACAGAAAGAGCGCGACCAGAAGGCCCACACCGATAAGCGTCAGCCGATATAGCGGATACTGGATCCCCCCCGGCAGGGTCACCGGCCCCGAGAGCGCCCCCGGCACATCGAGAAAGAGCGGGAAGGAGCCAAAGACATAGCGCGTGCCCTCCGAGAAAATGAGGATCAGCGCGAAGGTCGCCAGCACCTGATCGAGATGCGCGGCTCGGTAGAGCCGCCGGATCACCAGCACCTCGATCAGCACCCCCGCCAGCGCAGCCCCCGCCAGCGCCGCAATCAGTGCCAGCCCGAAAGAGCCGGTCGCCCCCGCGACCCAGGCGGCGGCGAAGGCCCCCACCATGTAGAGCGAGCCATGCGCAAGGTTGATGAGCCCCATCACCCCGAAAATGAGCGTGAGCCCCGCGGCCATGAGAAACAGCATCACCCCGGACTGAAGCCCGTTGAGGATCTGCTCTGCGATCAGGATGCCGGACATGGTGCGCCTTTCATTCCCCGCCGCATCGCCCCGGCCCGAAGGCCGGGGCGTGCGCGCTTACATCTTGCACTCGGCGGCGTAGGCGTCGGCGTGATCCTCGAGCGCGACGCCGATCACCTTGTTGGTGAACACGTCGCCCTCCTGGATCACCTCGCGGGCATAGATGTTCTGGATCGGGTGGTGGTTCGGCCCAAAGCGGAACGCGCCGCGCGTGGAGGCGAAATCGGCGGCGCGCAGTGCTTCGCGGAAGGCGTCGGCGTCCGACACATCGGCCTTTTCAACCGCCGAGATCAGCAGGTTCGCGGTGTCGAACCCCTGGCTGGCATAGAGCGAGGGCAGACGGCCATACTTGGCCTGGAAGCTTTCGACAAAGGCGACATTGGCGGCGTTGTCCAGATCCTTGGACCATTGCGAGGTGTTCACCACGCCAAGCGCCGCCGGACCCACGGCCTGCAAGATGCCCTGATCAAAGCTGAAGGCCGGCCCCACGACAGGCAGGCCCACGCCCGAATCGGCATATTGCTTCAGAAACGAAATCCCCATGCCGCCGGGCAGAAAGAAGAACACCGAATCCGCGCCCGACGCGCGGATCTGGGCGATTTCGGCTGCGTAATCGGTCTGGCCAAGCTGGGTGTAAAGCTCGCCTGCCAGAGCGCCCTCGTAGAAGCGTTTGTAGCCGGTCAGCGCGTCCTGCCCCGCCGGATAGTTGGGCGCGAGGATGAAGCTGTTCTTGTAGCCCGCCGAATTGGCATAGGCCCCTGCCGCCTCGTGCAGGTTGTCGTTCTGCCAGGCGACGTTGAAATAGTTCGGATTGCACCCCTTGCCCGCCAGCGCCGAGGGTCCGGCATTGGGCGAGAGGTAGAACTTGCCCTGTGCGACCGCGCCCGGCACGACCGCCATGGCGAGGTTGGACCAGATGATGCCGGTCATCACGTCGACCTTCTCGGACTGGATCATCTTGTCGGACAACTGCACCGCGATGTCGGGCTTTTGCTGATCGTCCTCGATCACCACCTCGATATCGCTGCGCCCCGATTGCTCGATCGCGAGCATGAAGCCGTCGCGCACGTCGATGCCGAGGCCCGCACCGCCGCCCGAAAGCGTGGTGATCATGCCCACCTTGACCTCGGCCGCCGCGCCCGTGGCGGCAAGCGCCAGCGCCGCGGCGCTCATCATCAGTTTCTTCATTGTCGCTTCTCCCTTTTGGTTCTGGCCATCTTGCTTGGTCATGTCACAGCGCCCGGCCTCAGGCGAAATCTTTGTATCTTGCCGCTCTCGGTCTTGGGTAGCCCCTTCGTGAAAATCACCGAGCGGGGATATTTGAAGGGCGCGATCACGGCCTTCACATGCGACTGCAAGTCCGCGATCATCGCATCGGAAGGGACGTGGCCCTCGGCCAGCACCACATGCGCCTCGACGATGGTGCCGCGCTCGGGGTCGGGCGCGCCGATCACGGCGCATTCGGCCACCGCCGCATGGGCCAGAAGTGCCGCCTCGACCTCGGGTCCGGCGATGTTGTAGCCGGAACTCACGATGATGTCGTCATTGCGCGCGGCAAAGCGGAAATACCCCTCGGCGTCGCGGGTAAAGCTGTCGCCGGTGATGTTCCAGCCGTCTTGCACATATTCGCCCTGCCGCTCGCCATGCAGATAGCGGCAGCCGGTCGGGCCACGCACGGCAAGCCGCCCGATCTCGCCCGGGGCGGCTTCCTGCCCGTCCTCGGTCAGAACCCTGGCCTCATAGCCCGCGACCGGCTTGCCGGTGCAGGCGGGGCGGTGATCGCCGAAACGGTTGGAGATGAAGATATGCAGCATCTCGGTCGCGCCGATGCCGTCGAGCATCGGCTTGCCGGTCTTCGCCTGCCATTCCTCATAGACCGGGGCGGGCAGGGTCTCGCCCGCCGAGACGGCGGCGCGCAGGCTGGAAAGGTCCGCGCCCTCCTCCATCGCGCGCAGCATGACACGATAGGCGGTCGGCGCGGTGAAACAGACCGTGGCGCGATAGCGCTCGATGATCTCGATCAGGTTTGGCGGCGAGGCGTTTTCCAGAAGTGCTGCCGCAGCACCAAAGCGCAGCGGGAAAATCGCCAGCCCGCCAAGGCCGAAGGTAAAGGCCAAGGGCGGCGAGCCGACAAAGACATCCTCGGGCGTCACCCCCAGAACCTCGCGCGCATAGCCGTCGGCGATGATGAGAAGATCGCGGTGAAAATGCAGCGTCGCCTTGGGGTTGCCGGTTGACCCGGAGGTAAAGCCGATCAGCGCCACATCGTCCTGCGCGGTGTCGGCGGCGTCGAACGTGACGGGCTTTTCCAGCGCCAGCCGATCCAGTTCGGCATCATGATTTGCGGTGCCGTCAAAGCCCGCGACAGTGCGCAGGAACGGGCTGTCCTTGGCCGCGATGGCCAATTCATCCATCAATCGCGTGTCACACAGCGCGTGGCTGATTTCCGCCTTCTCGATATATTTCGCCAACTCGCCCGCCCGCAACAGCGGCATGGTGTTGACCGCGACCGCGCCCGCCTTGGTCACCGCCAGCCAGCAGGCCACCATCGCCGGGTTGTTGGCCGAGCGGATCAGCACCCGGTTGCCGGGCCTCACGCCCAGATCCTCGGTCAGCACATGGGCGAGGCGGTTGGTCCAGTCGGTCAGTTCCTTGTAGGTGCGCCGCCGCCCGTTACCGATCAGCGCGGTGCGGTCGCCAAAGCCGCGCGCCACCATCGCGTCGGTCAGCTCCACCGCGGCGTTGAGGCGATCAGGGTAGTCGAACCCGTCCAGCGGCAGGTCTGGCCAGTGATCCTTTGGCGGCAGGTTGTCGCGCGTGAACGTGTCGATATGCGCCGATGGTCTCATGCCCTTTTGTCTCCCTCATGGGCGGCGAGCGCCTGACGGGCGATCACCACGCGCTGCACGTCGCTGGCACCCTCGTAGATGCGAAGGGCGCGGATTTCGCGGTAGAGGCGCTCCACCGTCTCGCCCGCGCGCACCCCGTCGCCGCCATGAAGCTGCACCGCGCGGTCAATGACCTGTTGCGCGGTTTCGGTGGCGAAAAGCTTGGCCATGGCTGCCTCTCGCGTGACACGCGGCGCGCCGTGATCCTTGGCCCAGGCGGCGCGGTAGATCAGCAGGGCGGCGGCATCCACATCAAGCGCCATGTCGGCGATATGGCCCTGCACCATCTGGAGGTCCGCGAGCGGCGCGCCCTGCACATGGCGGGTGGTGACGCGGGTCAGCGCCTCATCGAGAGCGCGGCGGGCAAAGCCCAAGGCGGCGGCGGCGACGGTGGAGCGGAACACGTCAAGGACCGACATGGCGATCTTGAAGCCTTGCCCCGGTGCCCCGATGAGCGCGTTTTCCGGGATGCGGCACCCATCGAAGCGCAGCCGCGCGAGCGGGTGCGGCGCGATGGTCTCGAGCCGCTCGGCCACGCTCAGCCCGGGCGTGTCGGCGGGCACGACAAAGGCCGAGAGACCGCGCGCGCCGGGTGCCTCGCCGGTGCGGGCGAAGACGGTATAGACATCCGCGATGCCGCCGTTGGAAATCCACGTCTTTTCGCCGTCGAGCACATAATCGCCGCCGTCGCGCGTGGCGGTCATGGTCGAATTGGCCACGTCCGAGCCAGAGGCGGGTTCAGTCAGCGCAAAGGCGGCAATCGCCGTCCCGCCGCGGGTGAGGGGCAGCCAGCGGGCCTTTTGTTCGTCGCTGCCGAAGAGCGAGAGCGCGCCCGTGCCCAGCCCCTGCATGGCAAAGGCGAAATCCGCGAGGCCGTCATGGCGCGCCAGCGTTTCACGCGCAAGGCAGAGCGCGCGCACGTCGAGCGGGCCATTATGGCTGGCCGTGACCTCCAGGATTCCTGCCGCGCCCAGATCGCGCACCAGCGCGCGGCAGGCGGCATCGGTGTCGGTGTGATCAACGGAGAGCGTGGCCGCGACCGCCTCTACCCGCGCGGCCCAGTCGCGGTGACGGGCCTCGAAGAACGGCCAGTCGAGATAGGTCCGATCGGCCATCAGTCGCCCTCGAACACGGGTTTTTGCCTGGCCACGAAGGCCTCGTAGGCGCGGGTGAAATCGCGGCCTTGCATACAGATCGCCTGCGCCTGCGCCTCGGCCTCGATCGCCTGATCGAGGCTCATCGACCATTCCTGCGCCAGCATCGTCTTGGTCATGGAATTGGCAAATGTCGGCCCCGCCACGATCCGGTCGGCCAGCGCCATCGCTTCCATTTCCAGCATCTCGGGCGCGACGAGGCGGTTGAAAAAGCCCCAGCGCTCGCCCTCCTCGGCGCTCAGGCTGCGTCCGGTATAGAGCAGTTCCGCCGCGCGGCCTTGTCCGATCAGGCGCGGCAGGATCGCGCAGGCCCCCATGTCGCAGCCCGCCAGCCCCACGCGGTTGAAAAGAAAAGCGGTTTTTGCATTTGGCGTGGCGATCCGCAGGTCCGAGGCCATGGCGAGGATCGCACCCGCCCCCGCACAGACCCCGTCCACCGCCGCGATGATCGGCTTGCCGCAATGGATCATCGCGCGCACCAGATCGCCGGTCATGCGGGTGAAATTCAGCAGCCCCTTCATGTCCATGCGTGTCAGCGGGCCGATGATCTCGTGGACATCGCCGCCTGAACTGAAATTGCCGCCATTGGGCAGGATCACCACCGCGTGCACATCCTCGGCGTAGCTGAGCGCGCGGAACCAGTCGCGCATCTCGGCGTAGCTGTCGAACGTGAAGGGGTTCTTGCGCTCGGGTCGGTCATGGGCGATGCGCGCGATACCGCCCGCGATCTCGCAGCGGAAATGGGTGGTCTCATGGATGCTCATTGCCGTCCTCCCTGCTTTGCGCCCGCTTGGCCAGCCGCGCCATGGTGGCGATCTCGGCAGCACCAAGCGCACCGAGCGCCGCGTCGATCCAGCCCTCGTGATCGGCGGCCAACCGGTCGAACACCTCGCGCCCCCGCGCCGTCAGCCGCGCCGTCTGCGCGCGCCGGTCGCCGGGTACCGCCATACGCAGCGCGAGCCCCTCTTCGGTCAGCCGGTCCACAATGCCGGTCACATTGCCGTTCGAGACGCGCAGATAGCTGGAAAGCTCACTCATCCGCAGTCCCTCGGGATGGCGCGCGAGCGCCGCCATCACATCGAAACGCGGCAGCGTGGTGTCATGCGCCTCGCGCAGGTTGCGGCGCAAGTCGGCCTCGATCCCGCTGGTGAGTTTCAAAAGCCGCAGCCACAGTCGCAGCCGGTCCTTGGAGAGGCTTTCCGCCTTTTCTTTTGCACGCCCCATCATGCCTCGCCCCCCGAGACCGAGAGCGCGTGGCCATTGATTGAGCCCGCACCGGGCGAGGCGAGGTAGAGCGCGGCGGCGGCCACCTCCTCGGGGGCGATCAGGCGGCGCATGGGATTGCCGGCGACCACCATGGCGGTCGCCTTGTCGCGGTCCACGTCAAAGCGCTGCATGAGGCCGGTGATGGCGGTTTCCGCCATGTCCGTCTCGGTGAAGCCCGGACAGATCGCGTTGCAGGTGATGCCGGACCGGGCCACGTCGAGCGCGACCGAGCGCACCAGCCCGAGCACACCATGCTTGGCCGCCGCATAGGCGGGCACGGTGGCATTGCCCTTGAGTGCTGCGGTCGAGGCGATGGCGATGAGCCGTCCGCCCGCGCCCATGCCCCGCAGGCCCGCCCGAAACGTGAGGAAGGTGCCGGTGAGGTTGACGGCAAGGGTCCGGGTCCAGTCGTCGAGCGTCACGTCGGAAAGCTTGCCCGCGCGCCCCGTCCCGGCATTGGCAATGACCACGTCATAGGGGCGCTCGAACAGCGCCTCGATCTGCGCCTCGTCGGTCACATCGGCCAAGCGGCAGTCCATGTCATGGCCCTCGGCCGTCTCCTGCAACGGTCCGGGCCGCCGTCCGGCGATAGTGACCTCATCGCCCGCCCCGGCAAAGGCGCGGGCAATCGCGCGCCCGATGCCCGAGCCGCCCCCGGTGACCAGAACCCGCCTCATGCGCGCAACACCTCCGCTTCGCGGTCCGCGAGCCGCCAGAGCTGATCGCGCCCGGCGAGATAGGGCAGCGGCCAGTCGGGGGCGTTGCGGTCGCCGATGCGCGCCGCCTCGCGCAGCGTCCAGTAGGGGTCACTCAGATGCGGGCGGCCCACGGCCACCAGATCGGCGCGCCCCGCCATCAGGATCGAATTGGCGTGATCCGCCTCGTAGATATTGCCCACGGCCATGGTCGGGATACCCGCCTCGTTGCGGATACGGTCGCTGAACGGGGTCTGGAACATGCGGCCATAGACCGGGCGCGCCTGCGCGCTGGTCTGCCCCGCGCTCACGTCAATGAGGTCGGCCCCGGCAGCGTGAAAGGCGCGGGCAATCTCCACCGCCTCTTCCGGCGTCACGCCCTCGTCGCCCACCCAGTCATTGGCCGAGATGCGCACCGACATCGGTTTGTCCCCGGGCCAGACGGCGCGCATCGCGGTGAACACTTCGAGCGGATAGCGCAGACGGTTTTCCAGACTGCCACCATAGGCATCGGCGCGGATATTCGAGACCGGCGAGATGAAGGACGACAAGAGATAGCCATGCGCCGCGTGCAGCTCGATCATGTCAAAGCCCGCGCGCGCGGCCATCTCGGTGGCGGCCACGAACTGATCGCGGACGCGCTCCATATCGGCGCGGGTCATCTCGCGCGGGGTGGCGTTCCTTGCCGACCAGGGCAGGGCGGAGGCTGACATGACCTCCCAATTTCCCTCGGGCAGGGGCTGGTCCATGCCCTCCCAGCCGATCCGGGTCGAACCCTTGCGCCCGGAATGGCCGATCTGGCAACAAAGCTTTGCATCGGTCTCGGCATGGGTGAAATCGACCAGCCGCAGCCACGCCGCCTCGTGTTCGGGCGCGTAGAGGCCCGGGCAGCCGGGGGTGATGCGGCCCTCCGCGCTGACACAGGTCATTTCCGTATAGACAAGCCCCGCGCCGCCCTTCGCCCGCTCGCCGTAATGCACCAGATGCCAGTCGGTCGGGCAGCCGCCCACGGCCTTGTATTGCGCCATGGGCGAGACCACGATGCGGTTCTTGAGCGCCATGTCACGCAGCCTGAACGGCGCGAACATCGGCGCGCGCACCGGTGCCTGCGCGTCAACGCCCGCGCGGGTCTGGAACCACCGCTCGGCACTTTCCAGCCACTGCGGGTCGCGCAGGCGCAGGTTCTCATGGGAAATGCGTTGCGAGCGCGTGAGCAGCGAATAGGCGAATTGCGCCGGGTCGAGATCGAGATACCGCTCGACCTGCTCGAACCATTCAAGGCTGTTGCGCGCTGCCGATTGCAGGCGCAGCACCTCGATCCGGCGCTCGTCCTGATAGCGCTCGAATGCCGCCGCCATCGTCGGCTCGGAATGCAGGTAGGTGGCGAGCGAAATCGCGCTGTCAAAGGCCAGCCGCGAGCCGGAGCCGATCGAGAAATGCCCCGTCGCGGCCGCGTCGCCCATCAGCACGACATTCTCATGATGCCATTTCTCGCAGATCACGCGCGGGAAATTCATCCAGACGGCCGAGCCGCGCAGATGCGCCGCGTTGGACATCAGCTCATGCCCGCCCAGATGCGCCTCGAAGATGCGGCGGCAGGTCTCGACCGTCTCTTCCTTGGACATATCCGCGAATTCCCAACGGTCCCAGGTGCCCTGCTGGCATTCGACGATGAAGGTCGCTGTGTTGTCGTCGAACTGGTAGACATGCGCCCAAACCCAGCCGTGTTCGGTCTTCTCGAATATGAAGGTGAAGGCGTCGTCGAATTTCTGATGCGTGCCGAGCCAGACGAACTTGCATTCGCGCATGTCGATATCAGGACGGAAGATATCGGCATATTCGGTGCGCACGCGCGAGTTGATGCCGTCGCAGGCGACGACAAGGTCGTATTCCTTGCGATAGCTTTCGATGCTGTCGAATTCGGTCTCGAAGCGCAGATCAACGCCCAGTTCGCGGGCGCGGTCCTGCAAGAGAATGAGCATCTGTCGCCGGCCGATCCCGGCAAAGCCATGCCCGCCAGACACCGTGCGCACACCGCCATGCACCACCGCGATATCGTCCCAATAGGCAAAGTGATCGCGGATCGCCTGCGCGCTCTTGGGGTCGTTTTTCTCAAGATTTTCAAGCGCGTCGTCCGAGAGCACCACCCCCCAGCCAAAGGTGTCGCGGGCGCGGTTGCGCTCGATCACCACAACCTCGTGCGCGGGGTCGCGCAGTTTCATCGAGATGGCGAAATAGAGCCCCGCAGGGCCGCCCCCAAGACAGGCAACACGCATCCTCAGCCCTCCCTTTCGCACTGTCGCAGACCGACGATTCGCCTGGTCTCTGACCTGATGCTAGATCGGGTTCGCTTTTATTTCAAGCTTGAAATATTCAAGCCTGAATGATAAAGGGGAAGGACGCCAAGGGAGGCCTCGGATGACCGTCCATATCGAGACGCGCGACGGCATCGCGCTTGTCACCATCGACAATCCGCCGGTGAACGCCACCGGCCTTGCCGTGCGGCAGGGCCTGTGCGAGGCGGTCGCGCGCACCGAAGGGGATAGCGCCGTGCGCGCCGTGGTGCTGGCCTGTGCCGGGCGCACCTTCATCGCCGGGGCCGATATCCGAGAGTTCGGCCAGCCATCGAAACCGCCGCACCTGCCCGATGTGCTGGCCCGGATCGCAGGGGCGCGCAAACCCTGGGTGGCCGCCATCCACGGCACGGCGCTTGGCGGCGGGCTGGAAACGGCGCTGTCCTGTCATTACCGGATTGCCACACCCGATGCCGCGCTCGGCCTGCCCGAGGTGACGCTTGGCCTTATCCCCGGCGCGGGCGGCACGGTGCGTCTGCCGCGCCTCATTGCCGCCGATCACGCGCTCGAGATGATCGCCTCGGGCGCGTCGGTGCCTGCTCAGCGTGCGCGGGAGATGGGGTTGATCGACGCCATCACGGGCGGGGATCTGGTCTCTGACGCGCTTGCCTTCGCGCGCGCGGCCGCTGACCGACCCTTGCCCGCCCCGCTCGACGACCGCCCGCCCAGACCGGAGACTGCCGCAGGCGCGTTCAACGCCGTGGCGGCAAAACACACCAAACGCGCGCGCGGGCAGCGCGCGCCACTGGCCGCAATCGAGGCGCTGCGCAATGCCCGAACCCTGCCCGTGCCCGAGGCCCTGAAGGCAGAGCGCGCGCTTTTTCAAACGCTGCGCGACGGCGTGCAGTCAAAGGCGCTGCGCCACATCTTTTTCGCCGAGCGCGCGGCGGGGCGGGTTGACCGGCTTGAGGGGATCGCCCCGCGTCCGCTGGGCCGTGTCGGCGTGGTCGGCGGCGGCACGATGGGGGCTGGCATCGCCGCTGCCTGCCTTCTTGCCGGGCTGAGCGTCACCATGATCGAGCGGGACGCCGGCGCCGCCGAGGCGGGGCGCGCGCGGGTGGCGGGCATCCTGGACGGCGCGCTCAAGCGCGGCAAGCTGACGCCCGACGCGCGGGCCGCGCGCCTTGCGGCCTTTGCCGCGCGCGACACTTACGAGGCGCTTGCCGACGCCGATCTGGTGATCGAGGCGGTGTTCGAGAATCTGGATGTCAAGCACGCGGTCTTTGCCGAACTCGACCGGGTGACGCGGCCCGATACGGTGCTGGCAAGCAACACATCCTATCTCGACGTGGCCGCAATCGCCCGCGCCACGGCAAACCCCGCGCGCGTTCTGGGCCTGCATTTCTTTGCCCCCGCCCATATCATGAAACTGCTCGAGATCGTGACGCCCGAGGGAGTTGACGACAGCGCGCTGGCGACGGGCGTCGCGCTGGCCAAACGCCTTGGCAAGATCCCGGTCATCGCGGGGGTGTGCGACGGGTTCATCGCCAATCGCATCATGTCGCGCTATCGCCGGGAGGCGGAGTATATGCTCGAGGATGGGGCGCTCCCGTGGGAGATCGACGCCGCGATGGAGAGCTACGGTTTCCCCATGGGGATTTTTCGGATGCAGGATCTTTCCGGCCTCGATATCTCATGGGCCATGCGCAAGCGCCGCGCCGCCACCCGCGATCCCGCCGAGCGCTATGTCGATATCGGCGACCGGCTCTGCGAGGCGGGCCATTTCGGGCAGAAGACCGGGCGCGGCTATTACCTCTATGGCGAGGATGGCCGCGCGCAACGCTCGACCGAGACAGAAGCGCTGATCCTTGCGGAATCGGCACGCAAGGGCATCGCCCGCCAGCCCATCCCCGAGAGCGAGATCATGGCGCGCCTGCTTGCGGCCATGCAGGACGAGGGCGCGCGCATTCTCGATGAGGGGATTGCACGGAGGGCTGCCGATATCGACGTTGTCATGGTAAACGCCTTCGGCTTTCCGCGGTGGAAAGGCGGGCCGATGTTCGCGGGCGGGGCGTGAGCAGGCTCAGGCCACGCCCGCGCGCAGACAGTCGTGGATATGGACAAGGCCGCAGAGGCGGTTGCCCGCCTCCACCACGAAAAGCGCGCCGATCTTGTGGCGGTTCATCACCCCGAGCGCCTCGGACAAGAGCATGTCGGGCGTGGCGGTGCGCGGATCGCGCGTGGCCACCGCGCCCGCGCTGCATCCCATCAACCCGTCGAGATTGCGCCGCAGATCGCCATCGGTAATGACGCCGCGCAAGATGCCGTCCTCGACCAGTGCGGCGATGCCGAAGCCCTTGGCGCTCATCTCGATGAGCGTCTCGCCCATGGGCGTTTCGGGCGCGACCTGCGGCAGGGCGGCACCCGT
The DNA here is from genome assembly GCA_002842985.1 of Alphaproteobacteria bacterium HGW-Alphaproteobacteria-1. Lineage (GTDB taxonomy): Bacteria > Pseudomonadota > Alphaproteobacteria > Rhodobacterales > Rhodobacteraceae > Roseovarius. Next base: position 141,654 of record PHEQ01000006.1, on the reverse strand, counting down.
ATGCATCACGTCGCGCACCCGCAAGAATTGCGCCCCGAGCTTGCCGCCGGGATGAAAGACATGGAACGCATCGGCCTTGAAGCCGCGCTCCTCCATCAGAGCCACGGCCAGCGCATCGCCAAGCGCCAGCGTGCAGGTGGTCGAGGTGGTGGGGGCCATGCCGATGGCGCAGGCCTCGGGCTTGTCGGGCAGGATCAGCGCCACATCGGCCTGCCGCGCCAGTGTGCTGTCGGCCACACGCGTGATCGCGATCATCGGGATGTCGAAGCGGCGGGTATACTGGATCAGGTCCGACAGTTCCCGCGTCTCGCCGGAATTGGACAGAAGGATGCAGACATCGCCCGGCGCCACCATGCCCAGATCGCCATGGCTCGCCTCGCCGGGATGCAGGAACAGCGCAGGCGTGCCGGTGGAGGCCAGCGTCGCTGCGATCTTGCGCGCGATATGGCCCGATTTGCCCATGCCGGAGGTGACGACCCGGCCCTGTGACGCGAGGATCATCCGCGTCGCGCGGGCAAAGCCCTCGGGCGGGCAATCGGCCATGGCCATGAGCGCCTCGGCCTCGGCGCGCAGCACCCGTGTGGCCACGCCGCGTATCCTGTCGTGATCGTTTTCGGCCGTTCCGGTCATCGCCGCACCCTCTCGCTCGATCTGTCGCGCCTGCCTTAGCGCCGGAACGGGCCATGGTCCAGCCATGCCCTTGCGGCGGATCGGTCCGCGTCCTAATCAGAACCGGCGCAACCCCGGAGGTCCCATGCCGCAACCCCGCGCCTGGCAAAAGATGCTCTCGGGCCGCAGGCTCGACCTGCTCGACCCGACCCCCGTCGATATCGAGATCGAGGACATTGCCCACGGTCTCAGCTTCGTTGCGCGCTGGAACGGGCAGACGCAGGGCGATTTTCCCTATTCCGTGGCCGAACATTCGCTGCTGGTGGAACGGCTCTTTGACCGGCTCAGCCCCGGCGCGCCGGTGAAATGGCGGCTGGCTGCGCTGTTGCATGACGGGCCGGAATACGTGATCGGCGACATGATCTCGCCGGTGAAAAACGCCGTCGGGCCGGGCTATGACGTGCTCGACAAACGGCTGGCGGCGGCAATCCATTTCCGGTTCGGCCTGCCCGCCGCACTTCCCGCGCCGGTCAAGAAGCAGATCAAGAAGGCGGACAAGATCAGCGCGTGGATGGAGGCCACGGAAATCGCGGGCTTCTCGGTGGCCGAAGCCGACCGCTTCTTCGGTAAGCCTGACCCGACGGTGATGGCGGGCCTCTCCCTCACCCTGCGCCCGCCGGTCGAGACACGCGCGGCCTATCTTGCGCGGTTCGGGGATCTCATGGCGGAGATGGGTTAGACCCATCCCCCCCGCGACATCAGGCCAAGCGCCTCAAGCTGGCGCCAGCCGGTCAGGCGCGTTGAGCGTGCGCACCACAGGTCCGGGTCGGCGGCGAGCGCGTCGTAATAGCCCTCGTAGAGCGCGCTGTTGGCGAAATGCTCCTGGCGGTGTTTCTCCTCGGTCGCGCGGTCCACCACCGTATCGAGGAACTTGGAGTGCAGCAGCACACCCGAGGTGAGTTCACCCCCGTCGCGGTCATAGACATGGTTGAGACGGCGCGGCAGGGCCGAATGGGTGGAACTGGCATAGGCATAGCGCCAGTGCCATTTGATCAGCGGCACCTTGCCCATGGTGGGCGCGCGACGCGGCTCAGTTGCAAAGAACATGCGCGCGCGCGGCCCGCCCTGAATCCAGAGGTTCTGCAAATCCGGCTTGCGGCGCATGGAGTAATTCCCGGCATCGAACCAGCACAGCGTCTCGAACGGATTCGCCCCGGCGCGGTAAGGATGCGCCGAAAGCGGCCCGCGTGGATACATATCCAGCATCAGCGCGCCCATTGAGGCGCGCCCCTGCGCCTCCAGCCAGCCGCAGAGCGCGGGCAGGGGGCGCGTATCGTGATAGGGGTAGACCAGGCATTCATCGGCATCGAGGGTCAGGCACCAATGGCCGTTCCCGTGGCGCATCATCAGCAAGCCGAGCCAGTCCATGCCAAAGCGCGAGCGCTTGTAGCTGTGCGCCGTGTGCCAGAGAGAGACATCGCCTTGTGCCGAAAGACAATCGCGCGTGCCGTCGGAGCTGTCATTGTCCACCATCAGGAAATGGCGCACGCCAAGACGGCGGTGGTGATCGAGGAAATGCGGCAGGCGCAGCGCCTCGTTGCGCACCGTGGCAAAGCACAGGATATCGCCGCGCACAATCTGCGCGGTGCGGTCGTTGACCGCCGTCAACTGCCGCCGCTTCGCCAGCGCCCGCGCCAGAAGCCGCCGCCGCCGCCAGCGCAGCCGATAGGCCATGGCCAGATCGTTCAGCCGCTCCATTCCGTCCCTGCCGGTCCCGATGCTTCGTGGGGTAGGGTCGGGACTATTTCCCGTAATGTCCAGTCTCGTGCCAGCGCCATGCGTCCCCGATCATTTCGTTCAGGGTCGAGCGCGCGGGCACCCAGCCCAGCTCTGCTCCCGCCCGCGTCGAGCCGGAAACGAGCCGCGTGCAATCCCCCGGACGGCGCGCGCCCAGGATCACCGGAACGGGCATGCCGGTCACCGCCTCGGCGACCTCGATCACCTCGCGCACCGAGAAGCCGCGACCGGTGCCGAGGTTGAACACCCGGCTGCCGCGCCCCGCCTCCAGCCAGCGCAACCCGAGGACATGCGCCTCGACCAGGTCCATCACATGCACGTAATCGCGGATGCAGGTGCCGTCGGGCGTGTCGTAATCGGTGCCGAAGATCGTAAGCGCATCGCGCCGTCCGGCGATTGCGTCAAGCACGAGCGGCACAAGATGCGTCTCGGGATGATGAAACTCGCCCACCTCGGCCTCCGGGTCGGCGCCCGCCACGTTGAAATAGCGAAAGATCACATGGCGCAGCCCGTGCGCCGCCTCGAAATCACGCAGCATGTCCTCGATCGCGCGTTTGGACGCGCCGTAGGCGTTTATCGGAGCCTGGGCGCAGTCTTCATCCAGAAGCACGTTGTCCTGATCGCCGTAGGTGGCGCAGGTGGAGGAGAACACGAGATCAAGGCATCCAGCCGCCACCGCCGCCTCGATCAGGCACAGTGACCCGGCCACGTTGTTATGCCAGTAAAGCCCCGGTGCGCGCATGCTCTCGCCCACCTGGCTGAGGGCCGCGAAATGCATCACCGCCTGCGGCTGATAGGCGGCAAAGACCTGATCGAGCCGCGCACGGTCGGTCAGGTCGCCTTCCTCGAAGGGGCCGAATTTTACGGCGTCACGCCAACCGGTGCAGAGGCTGTCATAGGTGACGGGGGTATAGCCCGCTGCGCTCAATGCCTTGCAGGCGTGGCTGCCGATATATCCCGCCCCGCCGGTGACCAGAATATTGCTCAAAGTCGCCCCCGTGCCGCGCCTTATTGCGCGGCCTTGTCCGCATGGACCATGTCGGTGATGTAGTTCCACAGGTCGTCACGCAGATCGTCGCGCGCCAGCGCGAAGGCGACCGTCGCCTGAAGAAAGCCCGCCTTTGAGCCGCAGTCGAACCGTTGCCCCTGAAAGCGGTAGCCGTAGACCTCTTCGCCGTCCTCGCGCGCGGCGTCGATGGCGTCGGTCAACTGGATCTCTCCTCCCGCGCCGGTCTGTTTCTTGTTGAGTTTCTGCAAGATCGTGGGCGTCAGGATGTAGCGCCCGATCACCGCAAGGTTCGACGGTGCCTTGCCCGGCTCGGGCTTTTCCACCATGCCTTTGGTCAAGACGAGACTGCCCATGTCGTCCTTGACGTCGAGAATGCCGTAGGATTTGGTCATCGCATCGGGCACTTCCATCGCCGCGACCATGTTGCCGCCGGTCTCTTCGAAGGCTTCGACCATCTGTTGAAGGCAGGGCTTCTCGGCAGCGATCACGTCATCGGGCAGGATCACGGCGAAGGGCTCGTTGCCGATGAAGCGCCGCGCGCACCAGACCGCGTGACCGAGGCCGAGCGGCTTGTGCTGGCGCATGTAGGCAATCTCGCCCGAGTCCATATTGGTGGATTTGAGGATCTCCAGAAGCTCGTCCTTGCCCTTGCGACGCAATTCCTGCTCAAGCTGCGGGGCATTGTCGAAATAATCCTCAAGCGCGCTCTTGCCGCGCGAGGTGACGAAGATGAATTCCTTGATCCCTGCCGCGCGCGCCTCGTCAATCGCGTATTGGACAAGCGGGCGGTCCACCAACGTCATGATTTCCTTGGGGACGGATTTCGTCGCCGGCAGGAAGCGCGTTCCAAGCCCCGCCACCGGGAAAATTGCTTTTGTGACCCGTTTGCGCATCATCTGCTCCCGTTACCTTTTTTGCACTCAGCATACATAACAGCGAAACGTTTTGCACCGAGTTAAGGGGAAAGTTTGGATTTATTTTGTTGATGTGATGCGGACGAGAGAAAAAGCGTTCAGAATACAAGTCCTCGTCCGTATCGACCTTCAGTCAAGCCCCATCTCGCGCATCATCGCCTCGAGGCGCGGCACGTCCTCGGGGTTGTTGAGCTCCCAGAACTGCCGTCCGCGCGCGTCGACCTCGACGCAAAGGACCGAGCGCCCGTTTTCGAGAAAGCGCAGCTGTTCCAACCCTTCGAGCCCTTCGAGCGGGCCCTGCGTCCAGCCCGGATAGCCCGCAAGCGCGTCGGGGCGGTAGGCATAGACGCCGACATGGTGAAACACCGGCGTGGGTGCGGCATCATCGTAGCGCGTGCCCGTGTAGGGGATCACTTCCTTGGAGAAATAAAGCGCGTGGCGCCGCCGGTCGAAGACGGCGGTGGTGCCGCCGACGCGGCCACCGGCGCGGTCCTGCAAGAAGCCGTTGAGCGCCCGCCCGTCGCAGCGCAGCACCGGCGTGGCCACCTCGGCGGCGTGGTCGGCACGCAGACCGGCCACGAGATCCTCGATGAACCACGGCGGGGTAAGCGGGGCGTCACCCTGAAGATTGACGACGATCTCGTAGCCGCTGCCAAGGGCGGCGTGGGCCTCGGCGCAGCGCTCGGTGCCGTTGGCGCAGGCGTCCGAGGTCATCACCACCTCGGCGCCGAACGCCTCTGCCGCGTCGCGGATGCGCGCATCGTCGGTGGCGACCACCACGCGCGACACCCCCTCGACCGCCAGTGCCGCGCGCCACGAGCGTTCAATGAGCGTGCGCGCCTCTCCGCCCGCACCGGTGAGCGGCACCAGCGGCTTGCCCGGATAGCGGGTCGAGGCGTAGCGCGCGGGAATGGCGATGAGAACGGTCATCGGGTTCAGCCTTCCTTGAGATCGACGCCCGGCGCGCAGGCGATGAAGAACGGATTTTCGAACCCCGGCTTGCCATAGCCGAGCGACGTCAGGTCGTCGAAGCGCAGCACGCGCCCGCCCGCGCCCAGAAGGACCGCATGGCCTGCGGCGGTATCCCATTCCATCGTCCGGCCAAGGCGCGGATAAAGGTCGGCCTCGCCGGTGGCGACGAGGCAGAACTTGAGCGAAGACCCCGCACTTGTCATGTCCTTGACGGCATATTTGCCAATATAGTCGTCTGTCGCCTGATCGCGGTGCGACTTTGACGCCACCACCATCAGCGCGCCATTGTCCGGCTCGGCCACCCGGATGGGGCGGATCTTGCCAGGCGTTTCGGCGTCGAACGGGCCGGTCTCCTCGACCGCGCCACCACCCGCAAGGGTGTAGAACATCCGTCCCTTGGCGGGCGCATAGACGATGCCACGGGTGGGCTGCCCATCCTCGACCAGGGCGATATTGACCGTGAAATCACCGCGCCGGTTGATGAATTCCTTGGTTCCGTCCAGCGGATCGACGATCAGGAAGGTGCTCACGCTCTGCCCGTGCGAGGCGGCCTGCTCCTCGGTGACCAGCGCGATATCAGGAAATGCGGCCCGCAGACCGGTGGAAATCAGCGCATCGGCGGCCTCGTCAGCCTCGGTCACCGGGCTTGCGTCGGATTTCAGCTTCACGTCGAAATCATCCGCGTCATAAATTTCCATGATGCGCTCGCCCGCCTCGAGCGCCAGGTGCCGCATCACCGTGATCAGCCGTTCATACTCCAAATCGCCGTTCCTTCGCCCGTTTGCCGCCATCATGCGGCGCTATTGCATGACACTTACGGACGCTCTTATGGTATGTCAGGGACGCGACGGCAAGAAACCATTGGCCGCAACCCCGGAGGCGCGAGGCGAGACACGATGTTCAGGACAGCACGGTCGAAATCGTCCCTTCAATCCGCCGCCACAATTCTCGAACTGATCTACCACGATACCGTGCGCAGCATCCGCAAGGGGCACGGCAATGCCTTCGTGGCGCTTGGCGTGAACATTCTGACCGTGGTCATAATGGTGATGGCCTTCTATCTGATGTTCACGGTGCTCGGCCTCAAGGCGGCCAAGCTGCGCGGTGATTTCCTGCTGTTCATGATGTCGGGCATCTTCCTCTACATCTCGCACATCAAGGCCGTGAGCGCCGTGGCCGGAGCCGATGGACCGTCCTCGCCGATGATGCAGCACGCACCGATGAATACCGTGATCTCAATCGCGTCAGGGGCGCTCGGGTCTCTCTATATTCAGGTCCTGTCGCTCTTGGTCGTGCTTTTCGTTTATCATGTGATCTTTGTGCCGATCACGATCTATCAACCGATCTACGCATTTGGCATGGTGCTTGTGGCGTGGTTCACTGGCTGTGGCGTCGGGCTCATTCTGTTGGCGCTGCGTCCGTGGTTTCCGCAGTTCGTCAAGATTTTCATGACGATCTATCAGCGCGCCAACATGATCGCGTCGGGCAAGATGTTCGTGGTCAACATGCTGCCACCGTTCATGTACAACATGTTTTCCTGGAATCCGCTCTTTCACAACATCGACCAGGCGCGTGGCTTTGTCTTCATCAACTACTATCCACACAAGACCTCGCTCATGTATCCGATCTACATCGGCATCGTTCTGGTGATGCTCGGGTTGATCGGCGAGTTCTACACGCGCCGTCATGCGTCGCTCTCCTGGGAGGCCCGCCGCTGAGGGACGATGCGCGAGGGCTTTGCCCAAGCGCCGACGATGCCCTATTATATGCGCAAGCTGGGTTGACAACCCGGTCCGCAACATGTCGGTGCGCGGAAAAGGTGGGTTTTCGACCGAATGAGACAGTTTCTTTCCCGATTTCTGGCGCGAAGCGCCCCGTCCGCGCCCGTGGAGGAGCTGCCCCCTGTCCTGCCCGATCAGCCCTTTGTGGCGATTGGCGACGTGCACGGGCGCGCCGACCTTCTCCATGCGCTCGACCCGCTGATCGAAGCGCAGGGCAACGGACTGCCGGTGGTGTTTCTGGGCGATTACGTGGACCGGGGCGAACACAGCCGCGAGGTGGTCAAGATGCTCATGTCCGCGACGGCGCATGATCCGTTGCGGATCACCTGCCTGATGGGCAATCACGAGCGCATGATGCTCGACGTTCTGGACGAGCCCGAGACCCATACCGCGCGCTGGCTGCGCAATGGCGGTTTGCAGACGCTCGCAAGCTTTGGAGTGCCGTCGCCACAAGGCCGCCTGAACGACATCGACGCGGTTTTCGACATGCGGGCGGCTCTGATCGAGGCCATGGGCCCCGCGATGATCGACTGGCTGCGCGCGCGCCCCCTGACATGGCAGAGCGGCAACGTCTGGGCGGTGCATGCCGGTGCCGATCCCGCAGAGCCGATGGCGGCGCAGGCCGAGGACGTGCTTCTATGGGGCCATCCCGGATTTCGCAAACAGCCGCGCACGGACGGGCAATGGGTGATCCATGGCCACACGATCGTAGACGCGCCGCAGGTCACGAGCGGGCGCATCGCCATCGACACCGGGGCCTATGCCACCGCGCGCCTCACCGCGGCGATCGTGCGGGAGGGCGATGTGACCTTCCTCCAGACCTAAGGCGTTTCGGGTTTTCGTTGCAACACCGAGACGCATCACGCCGTTGACAAAAATAACGAAATTAAAAAACGTATGCCATCCTTACCACCCCCTCATGGCTAATCCGGATCAGAAGCCGGAATCGAAGCGAGTTGAGAGAGTTCAGCATGGTGCCGTTCAGTTCGGTTTCGACATCGAACGGATATCACGCAACCCCGAGGCACTATCCGTCAGACTTCCAAGTGGCGGCTTCTGGGCGGAAAATTCAAACGAAAACAAACGGCTAGAAAAACTGGAAACACTTGCGAACCGGTTTCCGAACCGTTATCAGAAAGATCACGGCCCCGTAGCTCAACCGGATAGAGCACGGACCTTCTAAGTCTGGGGTTGGGGGTTCAAATCCTCCCGGGGTCGCCATCTTCTCCCTGAGTTGACATCTCGGCCGTTGCCACTTGCTACAAGTTCGGTTTCTGGGTGGACGCAAACCTTGGGGAAAAGTGGTCACCCCCCGATGGTCTTTGTTTCATGGGTCCGACAACTCGTTTATGTCTTGCGGTGATTTGCAATTATTCATCTATTCAGTTATGGCTTTCCATTAATTTGCAAATTTGCCGAATTCTGTTTGGTTTAGTCGTCTCTGCGTCCTAGAGTGCGCGCCGGAGACAAGGGGAGAGCCATGAAAGACATCCTTCAGGAGCTGGAAAGCCGCCGTGCCGAAGCCCGGCTTGGTGGCGGGCAGGGACGCATCGAGGCGCAGCACAAGCGTGGCAAGCTGACCGCGCGCGAGCGCATCGAGCTGTTGCTCGACGAGGGCAGTTTCGAAGAGTTCGACATGTTCAAGGCGCATCGCTGCACCGATTTCGGCATGGAAAAAAGCCGCCCCTATGGCGACGGGGTCGTGACCGGCTGGGGCACGATCAACGGGCGCATGGTCTATGTGTTCAGCCAGGATTTCACCGTCTTCGGCGGCTCCCTGTCGGAAACGCACGCCGAGAAGATCTGCAAGATCATGGACATGGCGATGCAGAACGGCGCGCCCGTGATCGGCATCAACGATTCCGGCGGCGCGCGTATCCAGGAGGGCGTGGCAAGCCTTGCAGGCTATGCCGAGGTGTTCCAGCGCAATATCATGGCAAGCGGCGTGGTGCCGCAGATCAGCCTTGTCATGGGGCCTTGCGCAGGCGGCGCGGTCTATTCGCCGGCGATGACCGATTTCATCTTCATGGTGCGCGACACATCCTACATGTTCGTGACCGGTCCCGATGTGGTCAAGACCGTGACCAACGAGGTGGTCAGTGCCGAGGAACTGGGCGGTGCCTCTACCCACACCCGCAAATCGAGCGTGGCCGACGGGGCCTTCGAGAACGATGTCGAGGCGCTTGCCGAGGTGCGGCGACTGGTGGATTTCCTGCCGCTGAGCAACCGCGAGAAGCCGCCCGTGCGTCCCTTCTTCGACCAGCCGGGGCGTGTCGAGCCAAGCCTTGATACCCTCATCCCCGACAATGCCAACACGCCCTACGACATGAAGGAACTGATCCTGAAGGTCGCCGATGAGGGCGATTTCTACGAGATTCAGGAAGATTTCGCGAAGAACATCATCACCGGCTTCATCCGGCTCGAGGGGCAGACCGTGGGTGTCGTGGCCAATCAGCCGATGGTGCTGGCGGGCTGTCTCGACATCGACAGCAGCCGCAAGGCCGCGCGTTTTGTCCGCTTCTGTGACTGTTTCGAAATTCCGATCCTGACCTTTGTCGATGTGCCCGGTTTCCTGCCGGGCACGGGGCAGGAATTTGGTGGCGTCATCAAGCATGGTGCGAAACTTCTCTTTGCCTATGGCGAGGCGACGGTGCCCAAGGTCACGGTCATCACCCGCAAGGCGTATGGCGGGGCCTATGACGTGATGGCGTCCAAGCATCTGCGCGGCGATTTCAACTATGCTTGGCCCACGGCGGAAATCGCGGTGATGGGGGCAAGGGGGGCGACCGAGATCATCTATCGCGCCGATCTGGGCGATGCGGACCGGATCGCGGCGCATACTGCAAGCTACGAGGACAGATTTGCGAATCCCTTTGTCGCCGCCGAGCGCGGCTTTATAGACGAGGTGATTCAGCCGCGCTCGACGCGGATGCGGGTGAGCCGGGCATTTGCCAGCTTGCGCAACAAGAAACTTAGCAACCCGTGGAAAAAGCACGATAATATCCCGCTCTGAGCGGGCGGGGGGGATCGGGGGCCAGCCCGTCACCATTGTCGCTTCAACCGTTGGCGCGACGGTGGCAACTCGCCGGAGACTTTCACGGACGATCAACCCGGAGGCAGCAAGGGCATGGGGCGCGGCAGGTGGCATGTGATCGAGGCGGAGGGCGCGCTCACGCTGGCGCGGCGCTTGCCTGTGCGCTTTGATCTCGTGGCCGAGACGGTCCTGCCGGACGCGGTCGGGCGACGCAGGCTGGCGCATCTCGTGCGGCAGGATCTGTGGCGGATGCTGCGACGCTTGCGGGGATTCGCGCCCGCAGTGCGGGTGCGGCGTGTGGCCGCAGGGCTGCATGTGGTGGCGGGGGGGGCGGTGGCGGGCCCTGTGCCGCCGGGCGCGCAGGCGCGTGTCGCGTGGCTTCTGGACGATCCGCGTCATCGGGCGCGATGGACAGGCCGGGCATGATGAGGCGGGCCGTGATCGTGCCTGCTCTCGTGCTTGGCCTTGCAGCCGCAGCGCAGGAGGAGGCGCTGCGGCTGCCCTCGGGTCTCGAGGCGCGGTTTCACGAGGTGCTGACCGACCGCCCGGAAGGCGGCGGGCTGATCTATCGGTTCCGCTATGTGGCCGGGGCGTTTGACGGGGGGGCCGAGCAACTGGCGGCACTTGGCGACGATCTGACATGGCTTTGCGAGAGCCATGCCCTGCCGCGGATTTCCAATATCGGGCCGCAGCCGGGGCAGGTGGTGATCTCGCTGGCTGACCGCGAGTCGGTATTCGGGGTCTATGATCCTGAGGTAACGCAAGTTTTCGAGGCCTTTCGACCCGAGGGCGGGGCCTGCATATGGGAGATGTTCTGACATGCGCGCGCAAGCAATGGTGACGCTGACTCGGGGGAAGCCGGAGAGTGCGGCTTTGCGGACACAATTGCGCGCGATCGTGCTTTCAATATGTTCAAATCGCTCGATTTCCGCTAGCGTGCATTCAGGTTGCAAGATCGCGACCTTTACCTCGCCATCAAGGCGGGCTAAGGCCATGTGCCGGCGCCTGCCGTTCACCGAAGAAACGAGAGACAGGAGTATTACATGTCCAAGACCGCCAAGAGCATCCTCGCCCTGGGTTTCATCGCCGTCGTCGCCGCTTGCGCGCAGCCGGCCGAAGAAGAATTCGTTGTGGTCGAGCCGATCACGACCGAACCGGTTCACACCGGCAAATACAAGTAAGCCTTTCGAGGCTGGCGCGAAGCGGGCGGCAGCGTCCGCTTCGCCGCACTGCACCGCTGAACGCCCCTGCCATCCGGGGGGCGAATCATGCTGAAGCATCGCGGTTTCCCCGGGCGTTTGCCGGGAACGGATTATCAATTCACCATTCGTCGTGGCAATCCCAGAGGCATTACGCCGCTGGTCGCACGCGAGCGTTATCGGGATCGCAAGCCCATAGATCGCCGTGCCGACACAGAGTTCGTGCGCGCCATCTGGCTGTGTTTCGGTGATCAGCCCTTCGAGCGCGGCAATCTGGACGCAGGGCGCCTGAGCTGGCTGTTCGGACGCGAGGTCAAGCCCGCCGAAGAGCCGTTCGATCCCGAGAGCTACGAGGCGCTGCTTGTGCTCGATCTCGACCTGGCGCGGGCGTCGTTTCCGGATGTGTTCGACGGCGAGACGCGATGATGCGCGGTGCGGCATCTTTTCGGCGCGATTTCGCGCACGGCACGGACCCATGCGCGAGGCTTCGCCGACCACGCGCTTTGCGCAACATCGAGCTTGGTGCGCGACTGTCGTCGTGCAACCATGACGCGTGTAACGGCGGCTTAATCCCCAGTGGCCCTTGCCGTTACCCTTCCCCTCTCGGGCGGCCCTGCGGTGTTTTGCAGGCCGCCCGTTTTTCCATCCCTATCCGTGTTTCTCCGGGGCGTTTGCCCCTGTGCGACGCGTAGTTCAGTCTCGCTCCGGCCCCTGGTCCGGTGCGCCCGAAACCAAGCAGAGGAACCGCCGCAATGTTCAAGAAAATCCTGATCGCCAACCGGGGAGAGATTGCCTGCCGCGTGATCAAGACCGCCCGCAAGATGGGCATCGCCACGGTCGCGGTCCATTCGGATGCCGACCGTCATGCGCTCCATGTGCAGATGGCGGATGAGGCGGTGCGTATCGGTCCGCCCCCCGCGAATGAGAGCTATATCGTCATCGACAAGGTGATGGCGGCGATCCGCCAGACCGGGGCCGAGGCGGTGCATCCGGGCTATGGCTTCCTGTCGGAGAACCCCAAATTCGCCAAGGCGCTGGAGGCCGAGGGCGTGGCCTTCATCGGGCCGCCCGTGGGTGCGATCGAGGCGATGGGAGACAAGATCACCTCGAAGAAGATCGCGCAGGAGGCCGGCGTCAGCACCGTGCCGGGCTATATGGGTCTGATCGCCGACGCCGAGGAGGCCGTGACGATCTCGAACCAGATCGGCTATCCGGTGATGATCAAGGCCTCTGCTGGCGGTGGCGGCAAGGGAATGCGTATCGCCTGGAATGACGAGGAGGCGCGCGAGGGGTTTCAAAGCTCGAAGAACGAGGCGGCCAGTAGCTTTGGCGATGACCGCATCTTCATCGAGAAGTTCGTCACCCAACCGCGCCATATCGAGATTCAGGTGCTGTGCGATGGCCATGGTAACGGCGTCTATCTGGGCGAGCGCGAGTGCTCGATTCAACGCCGCAATCAGAAGGTGATCGAAGAGGCCCCGAGCCCGTTTCTGGACGAGGCCACGCGCCGCGCCATGGGCACGCAGGCCGTGGCGCTGGCCCATGCCGTCGGATATGCGAGCGCGGGCACGGTGGAATTCATCGTCGATGGCGACCGCAATTTCTATTTCCTCGAGATGAACACCCGCCTTCAGGTGGAGCATCCGGTGACCGAACTGATCACCGGGGTCGATCTGGTGGAACAGATGATCCGGGTGGCGGCGGGCGAGAAGCTGTCCTTTGCCCAGGAGGATGTGACCCTGACCGGCTGGGCGATGGAAAGCAGGCTTTATGCCGAAGACCCCTATCGCGGCTTCCTGCCCTCCATTGGCCGTCTTACCCGCTATCGCCCGCCTGTAGAGGTGGCCGCCGGCCCGCTGCTCGAGTCGGGCAAGTGGCAGGGCGACGCGCCCGCTGGCGACTGGGCCGTGCGCAACGATACCGGCGTCTACGAGGGCGGCGAGATCTCGATGTATTACGACCCGATGATCGCCAAGCTCTGCACCTGGGGGCCGGATCGGGCGCAGGCCATCGAGGGAATGCGCGTGGCGCTCGACAGCTTCGAGGTGGAGGGGATCGGCCATAACCTGCCCTTCCTGAGCGCGGTGATGGATCACCCCAAATTCGTGGCGGGCGACATGACCACCGCCTTCATCGCCGAGGAATACGCGGGCGGGTTCGAGGGCGTGAGCCTGCCCGACGACATGCTGCGCCGCATCGCCGCCGCCTCTGCCGCCATGCACCGGGTGGCGGAAATCCGGCGCACGCGGGTCTCGGGGCGGATGGACAATCACGAGCGGCATGTGGGCGAGGATTGGGTGGTGGCCCTTCAGGGGCAAAGCCACGCGGTCACCATCGCCGCCGACCGCGACGGCGCGACGGTCCATTTTGCCGACGGGGCCGCAATGCGGGTCACGAGCGACTGGACGCCGGGCGATCAACTGGCGCGGCTTGAGGTGGATGGCAGCCCGCTCGTGCTGAAGGTCGGCAAGATTTCGGGCGGGTTCCGCATTCGCAGCCGGGGCGCCGATCTCAAGGTGCATGTGCGTACGCCCCGTCAGTCGGAACTGGCCGCGTTAATGCCCGAGAAACTGCCGCCTGATACATCAAAGCTGCTGCTCTGCCCGATGCCGGGTCTGATCGTGAAGATCATGGTCGAGGAAGGGCAGGAGGTTCAGGAGGGGCAGGCGCTCTGCACCGTGGAGGCGATGAAGATGGAAAACATCCTGCGCGCCGAGCGCCGCGGCGTGGTGGCCAAGCTCAACGCGGGCCCCGGTGACAGCCTGGCCGTGGACGACGTGATCATGGAGTTCGAGTGAGGGGATGACCGCCCTGCGCCGCTATATCCGCCCGATGGGCGCGGTGCTGTGTGTGGCGGCGCTTGTGGCCTGTGCGCGGGACAGCGAGGCGGCGCAGCGCGCGCGGCTGGCGGGCTGGGTGTCGCTGGGGCAGACCCTGTCCTTCGCGGCGCGGCGGGACTGTGCCGTGGGGGTCTATGCCGTTGTGACGCGGGCCGTGAAGGCGGCGCTGCCGCTCACTGACAGCGCGCCCGCGATGCGCCGCGCGCTCGAGGCGCGGGGCGTGGCGGCGCTGGCGCTTGCGGGGCAGGGGGGCGATGCCGCACTGCTGGCGATCACCAATCACGACCGCGCCACAGGCATGGCCATGCGGCGCGCGGCGCTCGAGGCGCGTGCCTGCATGGATGCGGACGTCGAGGGGCGTTTCCGCACGGCGCTTGATCGCCCCGGCACGATCATGGGCTGGGACGCAGGCACGGGGTCGCTCATGCTGATGGTGCCCGATGCGGGTTGGCTCATGCTGGTTCAGGGAGAGGGCTGAGCGATGCCGGATCAGCTGCGCCCTGGTCGTCCTTCTCTCAATTCCTGCTGGCGCACCGGCAGTTTGTCGATGGTGCGGGTGATCTCGCGCACCTGCCATGGGGCGGGCTTGCGCAGGTGGATCACCCCGTCCTTGCCGATCAGCACAAGGCCAAAGCCGCGCGGACGCAGCGTCTGGCGGATCTTGGTGCGTGCCCCGGGATCGGTATCGGTGATCACCACCACGTCACGCTCGTCAAGCACGGCAAAGCGCTCGGTCAAATATGCCATCTGCTCGATGAAACGCGGATCGGCGGGCGTGTCGGCAAAGACGACAAGCGGGCGCTTGAGCCAGAGAAAATCGTTCAAATTGACATCTTCCGCCGGGAAGATGAGCGGCCCGGCGGTGCTCTCGCCAGTCTCTCCCGCAGAGGCGACAGAGGCGGTAAAGGCAAGCAAAACAAAGGCGAAGACGTGTTTCATGGGTTCTCCTGCTGGCTCAGATATAGGCGGGGCGGGCGCGAAAGCGAAGCCTGAATGGGCGGGTCGACAAAATTCCTTGCGGTTAATCCCGCGCTCACAGGTTTGCGGCAGGCTGGCGTGTGAGGCCATGCGCCACCGGGGCGCGGCAGGGCAAGGGGTACGCGCGGCCATGGAGATCATCCTGCATCTGGGGGCGCACCGGACCGCCACCACGAGCTTTCAGCACTATGCGCGGGCCAATGCCGCCGCGCTTGCGGCGCAGGACATCGGCGTCTGGGGGCCTGATGTCACGCGCGACGGCGTGCTTTCGGGCGTGATCCCGCAGGCGGGCGCGCGTCCCGCGATGGCGCAACTGACGCGCGCGCGCGGACGCATCGCGCTGCGGCTCGAACGTGCGCGCGCGGCGGGCGTCACGCGCCTTGTGGTCAGTGACGAGAACATGATCGGCGCGCCGCGGCGCTGCCTGCGCGCAGCGCGGCTCTATCCGGATGTGGGCGAACGGGTGGCGCGCTTCGCCCATGCCTTCGACGGGCGGATCACGCGCGCGGTGCTCTCGATCCGCGAGCCGGATGCGTGGTGGTCCTCGGTGCTGGCATACGGTGTCGCGCGCGGGCATCGGTTGCCTCTGCCCGGTGATCTCGACCGGATGGTGACGGGCGGGCGTCCCTGGCGCGCGGTGATCACGGATATCGCCTGCGCGCTGCCCGGCGTTGATCTGGTGATTCTGACGCATGAGCATTCCGCCAGCCGTCCCGAGACGCGGTTGGCCACCATGACCGGGGCCAAGGTGCCGCGTCGCGGGGCGCGGATCTGGCTGGGGCGCGCGCCCGATCTTGCGGCGCTGCGCCGCGCGGTGGCGCTGCGGGGCGGCGATGCGGGTCTCTTGCCCGAGGGCGAAGGGCGCTGGCAGCCTTTTGACACAGCACAGCGCGCCGCATTGCGGGACTCATATGCCGACGATCTGTTCTGGCTTGCCGCCGGAGCGGATGGATTGGCACGACTGGCCGAGGAAACCGGGCCGGATCAGGCGGGGACACATCCGCCGACCGCCCAGATGAAAAGAGGACAAGACCATGACTTCGAAACACGACATCTGGCGTGAACTGGCCACCAAAGAGATGAAGGGGCGTTCGCCCGACGACCTTACCTGGCACACGCTTGAGGGCATCCCCGTGCGCCCGCTCTATACAGAAGAGGACGTGGCGGACCTGCCGCATATGGGCACGCTGCCGGGGGCGGCCCCCTTTACCCGTGGTGTCAAGGCCACGATGTATGCAGGCCGCCCTTGGACCATCCGGCAATATGCGGGCTTTTCCACGGCCGAAGAATCGAACGCCTTTTACCGCCGTAACCTGGCCGCCGGGCAGCAGGGCGTTTCGGTCGCCTTCGATCTGGCCACGCATCGCGGCTATGACAGCGATCATCCCCGCGTCGAGGGTGATGTGGGCAAGGCGGGCGTCGCCATCGATTCGGTCGAGGACATGAAGATCCTGTTCGACGGCATCCCGCTCGACAAGGTCAGTGTCTCGATGACCATGAACGGCGCGGTGATCCCGGTTCTGGCCAGCTTCATCGTTGCGGGCGAAGAGCAGGGCCATGACAAGGCGCTTCTGTCGGGCACCATCCAGAACGACATTCTCAAGGAGTTCATGGTCCGCAACACCTATATCTACCCGCCTGCGCCCTCGATGCGGATCGTGTCGGACATCATCGGCTATACCGCCCAGCACATGCCGAAATTCAACTCGATCTCGATCTCGGGCTATCACATGCAGGAGGCGGGCGCGAACCTCGTGCAGGAGCTGGCCTACACGCTGGCCGACGGGCGCGAGTATGTGCGCGCGGCCATTGCGGCAGGCATGGATGTGGACAGTTTCGCGCCGCGCCTGTCGTTCTTTTTTGCCATCGGCATGAATTTCTTCATGGAGGCCGCCAAGCTGCGCGCCGCGCGCCTGCTGTGGCACCGGATCATGACCGAATTCGGCGCAAAGGACGAGAAATCCAAGATGCTGCGCACCCATTGCCAGACCAGCGGCGTGAGTTTGCAGGAGCAGGACCCCTATAACAACGTGATCCGCACCGCCTATGAGGCGATGAGCGCGGTTCTGGGCGGCACGCAGTCGCTGCACACGAACGCGCTTGACGAGGCGATTGCCCTGCCCACCGATTTCAGCGCCCGGATCGCGCGCAATACACAGTTGATCTTGCAGGAGGAAACCGGCGTGACCAAGGTGGTCGATCCTTTGGCGGGATCCTATTATGTCGAGAAGCTTACCCACGATCTGGCAGAGAAGGCGTGGGAACTGATCGCGGAAGTCGAGGAGATGGGCGGCATGACCAAGGCCGTCGAGAGCGGCATGCCCAAGCTGCGCATCGAAGAGACGGCGGCCATGCGGCAGGCGTTGATCGACCGGGGCACGGAGGTCATCGTCGGGGTCAACAAGTATCGCAAGGACCGCGAAGACCCGATCGACATTCTAGATGTCGACAACGTCAAGGTGCGCGAGGCGCAGATCGCGCGGCTGGAGCGCATCCGCGCCACGCGCGACGGGGCGGCCTGTGCGGCGGCACTTGATGAGTTGACGCGCCGCGCGCGCGAGGGCGGCAATCTTCTGGACGCGGCGGTCGAGGCCGCGCGCGCCCGCGCCACGGTGGGAGAGATCAGCATGGCACTGGAAAAGGAATTCGGACGCCACCGCGCCGAGGTGCGCACGCTCGCGGGCGTCTATGGCGCGGCCTACGAGGGCGATGCGGGCTTTGCCGCGATCCAGCAGGATGTGGAAAAATTTGCCGAAGAGGAGGGGCGCCGCCCCCGGATGCTGGTCGTCAAGATGGGGCAGGACGGTCATGACCGGGGCGCCAAGGTGATCGCCACGGCCTTTGCCGATATCGGCTTCGACGTCGATGTGGGCCCGCTTTTCCAGACGCCCGAAGAGGCGGCGCAGGATGCCATCGACAACGATGTGCATGTGGTGGGGATTTCCTCGCAGGCGGCCGGGCACAAGACGCTGGCACCCAAGCTGATTGCGGCATTGGCCGAGCGGGACGCGGGCGATATCCTCGTGATCTGCGGCGGGGTGATCCCGCAGCAGGATTACGACTTCCTGAAAAAGGCGGGGGTCAAGGCGATCTTTGGCCCCGGCACCAACATCCCCGAGGCGGCGCGCGATATCCTTGCGCTCATCCGCGCGACGCGGAAATAGGCGGCAGGCGGCGGGGAAGGCCCCGCCGCCGCTATTTCCCGAGCAGCGGCGCCCCCCCGGCAAAGCTGTTGCCGTGAACGTAATCGCACGGGGCCTCCTGCATCTGAAGGTGCAGACCGTCGCCCGTGTAGGGATGCGCCCGTGCAAGCGCCTCGTCCACCTCGATGCCAAGGCCCGGGGCCTCGGGCGGGGTGATGAAACCGCCCTCGACGGTGATGCCGCCCCGGATGAGCGCGGTGTGATAGGGTGTCTCGATGGTCTCGGCCATCAGGATATTGGGGATCGAGGCGGCAAGCGCCACATTTGCGGCCCATTCCACGGGGCCCGCATAGAGGTGCGGGGCCAATTGCGCGCCATGCGCCTCGGCGATGGCGGCGATCTTCTTTGCCTCCCAGATGCCGCCCGCGCGCCCCAAGGCCGGTTGCAGGATTTCGGCCGCGCCTGCGCGCAGCACGGCCGCAAACTCGGCCTTGGTGGTGAGCCGCTCGCCGGTGGCCACGGGGATGCGCACGGCGCGCGCGACGCGGGCCATGTCCGCGATGTTGTCAGGCGGAACAGGCTCCTCATACCAAAGCGGGGAATAGGGCTCGAGCGCCTGCCCAAGGCGGATGGCCCCGGCGGGGGTGAACTGTCCGTGGGTGCCGAAGAGAAGATCGGCGCGGTCGCCCACGGCCTCGCGGATGGCACGGCAGAAGGCCACGGAAAGCGAGATGTCGGACATTGCGGGCATATGCCCGCCGCGCATCGTGTAGGGTCCGGCGGGGTCGAATTTTATCGCGGTGTATCCGCGATTGACGCAGTCGAGGGCGGATTCAGCGGCCATCTCGGGGGAGGTCCAGAAGGCGGCCAGGTCATGATGCGGCAGCGGGTAAAGATATGTATAGGCGCGGATGCGCTCGTTCATCCGCCCCCCCAGAAGCGCCCAGACGGGCCGCCCGCGCGCCTTGCCCAGAATGTCCCAGCAGGCGATTTCCAGCCCCGAGAAGGCCCCCATCACCGTCAGGTCGGGCCGCTGCGTGAAGCCCGAGGAATAGGCGCGGCGGAACATCAGTTCAATGTTTTCAGGGTTTTCTCCGGCCATGTGCCGGGCGAATACGTCCTCGATCACGCCGTGCATGGCCTCGGGTCCGACCGAGGAGGCATAGCATTCCCCCCAGCCGGTAATTCCGTCATCGGTGGTCAGCTTGACCAGGATCCAGTAACGCCCGCCCCAGCCGGGTGCGGGGGGCGCGGTCACGATGATGTCGAGATCGGCGAGTTTCATGGCTCTTACCTTTGCGCGGTGCGCCTGCGACAAGGAGGGACGGGGGCGCTGCCCCGTCGTCATTGTCGCTCGGACCAATGGCGCGACAATGACGACCCCCGGGATATTTCGGGCCAGAAGAAGCCCGGTTCAGCCGAACACGATGACGTTGCGCCGTGCGGCACCGGATTTGGTGTCGGCGATGGCCTCGTTGATCTGATCGAGCGACCAGCGGCCCGAGATCAGCTCGTCGAGCTTGAGCCGCCCCTGTCCATAGAGATCGACCATCCAGGGGATGTCGCGCCGGATCACCGTCTCACCCATCTTGGAGCCGATCATCGCCTGACCGGCGGCGGCGAAATTGCCGGCCTCGTAGCGGCTTTCGGCCCCGGTATGGGGCATGCCGACCATGATCATCCTGCCGCCACCGGCAAGATAGCGCGGCGCCTCGTCATAGGCGCGTGCCGCGCCCACGGTGACAAAGACCGCGTCCGCGCCGCGCCCCATGGCGGCTTTGGCCGCACGCCAGGGCATGTCCCCGGTGGCGAGCACGCCGTCGGTCGCGCCGAACTCGCGCGCGATGGCGAGCTTTTCCTCGCTCATGTCCACCGCCACGATGCGGCGTGCGCCTGCGATGCGCGCGCCCTGAATGGCGTTGAGCCCGACACCGCCCGCGCCGATCACCACCACATCCTGACCCGCGCGCAGGTGGGCCGCGTTGACCACCGCGCCCACGCCGGTGATCACGCCGCAGGCCAGCAGCGAGGCGGCGGCCATGTCGATCCCTTCGGGGAGTTTCACCACCTGGCTGTGATGCACGGTGACGGCCTCGGCGAAGGCCCCGCAGGCCATGGCCTGATGCAGCTTGCCGCCGTCCGGCATGGAGAGCGGGCCGCGATCGCCGTCATAGGCGGTTTCACAGCCCGTGGGGCGCCCGCCCGCGCAGGGCGCGCAGTGCCCGCAGGCGCGAATGAGCGTGACCACGACCGGATCGCCGATGGCCAGCCCGGTTACGCCGGGGCCGATCTCGCGCACGCGCCCCGCCGCCTCGTGGCCATAGACCGCCGGGAGCGAGCCGCCCCAGCCGCCCTCGGCATAGGTGATGTCCGAATGGCAGATCGCCACCGCGTCGAGCGTGACCTCGACCTCGCCCGCCTCTGGCGCGCGCAGGGACACCTCTTCAATGGTGAGCGGTGCGCCGAAGCTGTGGCAGACCGCGGCCTTTATGGGTCTCATGAATTTCTCCGTGATTTTTTCACAGCAGAACGGGATTCGCCCGCGTCCGCAAGCCCGTTTGCGTCACGGCTGACGGATATGTCCGGTGGCGGCGATAAATTCCCCGAGGCAGGCGGCATAGGCAGGGGCCGCGTCGATGGGCGGCACATGGCCGGTGCCGCGCAGCAGGCGGAATCGAGAGCCGGGGATGAGATCCGTGGTTTCGCGCACGAGGTCAGGCGGGGTGGAGCCGTCCTCGGCCCCGGCGATGCCGAGGGTGGGAATACGCAGCCCTGCGGTGGTGGTGTAGAAATCCGTGCCCGCGATGGCGGCGGCACAGCCGGCATAGCCTTCGGGGTCGTGTTTGCACAAATGCTCGAACCACGGCAGGTGCTGACCGGCCTTGACATAGGCGCGGGGAAACCAGCGGGTGCAGGAGGCGCGGGCAAGCTCTGCCATGCCGCCGGGGCGGCGGGCGGTGACGATGCGCTCGGCCCAGATTTCGGGCGTGGCGATCTTGGCGCCGGTATTCGACAGGACCAGCGCGCGGATCAGGTCAGGACGCTTGACCGCGAGGCCCTGCGCCACCATGCCGCCGATGGAGAGGCCCACGAACATCGCGTCGCGGACCCCGAGATGATCCATCAGCCGCTCGGCGTCGCGGATGAGCGCGCCCATTGTATAGGGCGCAGGCGGCGTCGAGGAGGCCCCGTGCCCGCGCGCGTCATACCGGATCAGTCGCAGGCCCGGTGGCAGCAGCGGCAGCAGATCGTCCCAAAGCAGCGTGCCGGTGCCGAGCGCATGGGC
This sequence comes from Alphaproteobacteria bacterium HGW-Alphaproteobacteria-1, assembly GCA_002842985.1. Classification (GTDB taxonomy): domain Bacteria; phylum Pseudomonadota; class Alphaproteobacteria; order Rhodobacterales; family Rhodobacteraceae; genus Roseovarius. The sequence goes on along the minus strand of PHEQ01000006.1, from coordinate 120,092 downwards.
AAAGACGAGGGGCGCGCCCGTGGGGCTGCCCTCGTCGAGATAGTGGAGCGTTACGTCGTCGAATGCGAGATGGGGCATGGCCTAGTCCAGCAGGCTGAGGGCGGTGCGGAAGGTGTCGGCGTCCACGTTGCCGCCCGAGATGGTAACGATGACGGCCTCGCCCTCGATCTTGTCCGGATGGAAGAGGGCGGCGGCCAGCGCCACCGCACCGCCCGGCTCCGCCACCAGCTTGAGCCGCTGGAAGGCGTGGGCCATGGCGCGCAGGGCCTCATCTTCGGTCACGACAAGGCCGGGGCCGCAGAGCCGGGCCATGATCGGGAATGTCAGGTTGCCCGGTTGCGGGGTGATGATCGCGTCGCAAAGGCTGCCGGATAGCTGCGTGTTGCGCTCGATCCGGCCGGCGGCGAGCGAGCGGGCCACGTCGTCGAAGCCCTCCGGCTCCACCGGGCGGGCGCGCAGGCCCGGCGCGTCGGCCTCGAGCGCCAGCGCGATGCCGGACGTAAGCCCGCCGCCGCCGCAGCAGACCAGCACATCGGCGGTCTCGATCCCGAGGGCGCGGGCATCCTCGGCGATTTCCAGCCCCACTGTGCCTTGCCCCGCGATGACCTGCGGCTCGTCGAAGGGCTTGATGAGCGTGAGGCCACGCTCGGCCGAGAGCGCTGCGCCGAGCGCGTCGCGGTCCTCATGCGCCCGGTCGTAGAGCACAACCTCGGCCCCCAGTGCGCGGGTGCTGTCGATCTTGAGGCGGGGCGCGTCGGCGGGCATGATGATGACGCAAGGAACCCCGAACTGACGCGCGGCGAGCGCCACGCCCTGCGCGTGATTGCCCGATGAAAAGGCGAGGACGCCGCGCGCGCGTGTGTCGGGGTCAAGCGCCGAGACCGCCGAGCGCCCGCCGCGATACTTGAAGCTGCCGGTATGTTGCAGGCATTCGGGTTTGACGTAGACGCGCCGTCCGGCGATCTCGTCGAGAACGGGCGAGGACAGGAGCGGCGTGTGCCGCGCATGGCCCGAAAGACGGGCCTGCGCCGCCCGGATCATGGTGATGTCGGTCATCGGGTGCGGTCCAGAAGGCTGTGGATGGCGGCAAGCGCCTGCGGCTCGTCGAGGAAGGGGACATGGCCCCGGTCGGGCACGGTGGCGGCGATGAGGCCGGGGTGGCGGGCCTGCATTTTCGCAAGTGTCTCGGCGCTCAGCAGGTCGGAATTCGCCCCCCGGATCGCGGCCAGAGGCAGGGCGCGCAGCGCGTCGAACATCTGCCATAGGTCCGGGGCTTCGCCCGCGCCCGCCTGACCGATCAGCGCGTCGCGCAGGCGGGGATCGTAGCGCAGCGCCAGCCCGCCGCCGGGTTTCTCGGCGAACATCGCCTCGGCCTGCGCGCGCCAGCGCGCGAGCGGCACGCCGGGAAAGCCGGTCGCGTGGACATGGGCAAGGGCGGCGGCGCAGCTGTCGAGATCGGGCAGATCGGGTTCGCGGCCCACGTAATCCATGATCCGCTCCAGCCCCTCGGTGGCGACCTCGGGGCCGATATCGTTGAGCACCACGCCCGACAGGCGGCCGGGATGGGCGTGCGCGATGGCCATGGCCACCAGTCCGCCGCGCGAGGTGCCGATGAGGGCCACGCGGTCAAGACCCAGATGATCGAGCAACTCCACCGCGTCCTGCGCCTCGCGCAGGATGTTGTAGGACATGAAATCGTCGGCATGGTCGGATTGTCCGCGCCCGCGATAATCAAGCCGGATCACGCAGTGGCCGGTCAGGTGCGGCAGCAGGAACCGGAAATCCGCGTTGTTGCGGGTGAGGCCCGCAAGGCAGAGCACGGGCGGGCCGTGGCCCTCGTCGTCGTAATGCAGCGACAGGCCGTCGGAGGCGGTAAAGCGTGCCATCATGCGTCCGCCAGTGCCGGGATGCCGCTGAGGTCCGCAAGCTGGCGGTCGGGGGTGGCGGGCAAGCGGTCCACCGGGTCGCCCGCGCGGTTGACCCAGGCGGTCTGAAAGCCGTAACCGGCGGCGGCGCAGGCGTCCCAGCCGTTGGAGGAGACAAAGAGCACCTCTTCGGGCGCGCAGCCGAAACGCTGCCCGACAAGGTCATAGACCACGCGCGCGGGTTTGTAGATGCCGATACTCTCGACCGAGAGCACATCGTCCAGAAGGTCGCCGATCCCCGCCGAGCGCACCGCGCCGTCAAGCATGTCGGGGGCACCATTGGAGAGGATCGCGGTCTGTTTGCCCGCGTCCTTGAGCGCGGCGAGCATGGCGGGCACCTCGGGGAAGGCGGCAAGCTCCCAGTAGAGTTGCAGGAGGCGCGCGCGCAACTCGGTATCGTCCTGCAACCCTTCTGATTCGAGCGCCCAGTCAAGCCCGTCCTGCGTCACCTGCCAAAAGCCGATATGCGCCCCCATCACCGCGCGCAGCCAGGTGTATTGAAGCTGTTTCAGGCGCCATTTCTCGGCGATGGCGGGCCAGTGGCGGGCGAAGGTCTCGCGGCCCGGTTCGGCGGCGGCGCCCCGCGCGGCGGCGGCCACGTCAAAGAGCGTGCCGTAGGCGTCGAAGATGCAGGTGGTGATCGGCATGGCGTATCCCCTTGTCGCGTTTCGGGCGGAGACTGGCACGGATGCGGCATAGGGGGAAGGGGGGGGCGCTCTGGCGCGGTCAAAGACATTGTCGCGGCGATTGACCCTTGTGTCAGGTTTTTGACGGCGGCGGCGAGATGTTTGCGAATCCGTTTCGGCTCGGGTAGCATAAGGGATCGCACAAGCACCCGTGCAGCGACGCGCGGCCTTGCAAACCCACCCTCCCTCAAAGCATTGGATATCTCATGACGCAGGTCAAAGCGGGCGATACCGTTCGTATTCACTACACCGGCACGCTCTCGGACGGGCAAACCTTCGATTCCTCCGAAGGGCGCGATCCGCTGGAATTCACCGTCGGCTCTGGCCAGATCATCCCAGGCCTCGATGCCGCCATTCCCGGCATGAGCGTGGGCGACAAAAAAATCGTGGAGGTTCCCGCCGACGATGCCTACGGGGCTGCGGACCCGAGCGCGCGTCAGGCGGTGCCGCGCGCCGATATCCCCGCCGAGATCCCGCTCGATCTGGGCACGCAGTTGCAGGTGCAGACGCCGCAGGGGCAGGTGATGCCGGTGACGGTGGTCGAGGTGACCGACGAACAGGTGGTGCTTGACGCCAATCACCCGCTGGCGGGGCGAGACCTGACATTCGCTATCGAACTGGTCGCGATCGCCTGAGCGCCGCGCCCCGCCCGAGGGGGCTTTCGGTCTTTCACGGGCGGGGGCTTGCCGGGGCGGCTGTCGAAAACACGCGCAAGCCCGGTGCCGTCGGCGCGCATGGCGTAAGAGCTGGCCTTGGTGCCTGTTCGTTCCCATTTCGTGCGGACATGGATGGTCAGGCGCTTGCCGGTGATCGGATGCGTCCACGAACGCGGCGCACGGATGCGGCGGGGACCCACGGCACGGTTGACGGCTTGCCCGAAGCGCGCGCCCGGCACCCCGGCCCAGAGGCCGAATTCGAGATTGGCCGCGCTGCCCGGTGAGAGCGTCACCGGTATGTCCGGCATGCAGCCGGCGACGGCTGTCACCGCGCTTGCGGCGGCGGTGGTCAGGAAAAAGCGCCTTGTGAGATGCGAGGTCGAGAAACGCGCGGCTGTCATGATCGGGTCCTTTCCACTGCGCGAGAGTGCCGTGGCGTGATCGCTGACCTGAAAACATATCGGCACCGCCGAAAATTCTCCGGTTGCATGGGCTTTATGACAACCATTTGATAAGTATGGAGATTGTTCTTGCAAGACACGCAGGATACCCGCGTGCCTCACGGACAGGCCCGGGCAAGGCAAGGTAGGACGATGCGGGGTGTTCGGCGGAGCCGCGCTGTCACCGCTTGCGGCGCAGGCGGATAACCACGTCGACGCTGGCGATCTCGGCGCCTTCGGGGGCACGGGGCAGGCGGGCGATCTCGAGGTCCTCCGCTGGCGCGTCGGTCAGCCGGTTCTCGTCTTCCCAGTAGAAATGCGGGTGGTCGTGGGTGTTGGTGTCGAAATGGCTCTTGGTGCCGTCCACCGTGATTTCCTGCAACAGTCCCGCATCGCAGAACGCCTTGAGCGTGTTGTAGACAGTGGCGAGCGACACGCTTTCACCGGACGCGCGGGCGCGGGCGAAAAGGCTCTCGGCGGTGACATGGCGATGCTGCCCGTCGCCCACCAGAAGCCGTGCCAATGCGACGCGCTGCCGGGTAGGGCGCAGCCCGACCGAGCCGAGCCAGTCCGAGGCGATCTCGGTGGAACACGATGCGCTGTGCACGGTCATGACAGATCCTTCCGTCTCATTTCCTGCATATTAAGGCGGCAGGGCACCGGATTTCAAACAAAAACCTCTGTCGCGAAAGATGGACGCAGATGCGGCGCAGGGTTGCAACGGGGAATTGCCCGGTGTTACAGGGTTTGAAATATTAGCCCTCTGACCTTGACCATGAAAGGGTCGCCCGAATGGCCGAATATCCGAGCAGCTACGACCGCGACGATCTGCTGAAATGCGCGCGCGGAGAGCTTTTCGGGCCGGGCAACGCGCAACTGCCCGAACCGCCGATGCTGATGATGGACCGGATCACCGAAATTTCGGGGGATGGCGGCGCGCATGGCAAGGGGCATGTGGTGGCCGAGTTCGACATCCGCCCTGACCTATGGTTCTTTGAGTGTCATTTTCCCGGCAATCCGATCATGCCGGGCTGTCTGGGTCTTGACGGGCTATGGCAGTTGACCGGTTTCAACCTCGGCTGGCGCGGCTGGCAGGGTCGCGGCTATGCGCTGGGCGTGGGCGAGGTGAAGCTCACTGGCATGGTGCGCCCCGACCGCACGATGCTGACCTATCATGTGGATTTCACAAAGGCGGTGCAGACAAGGCGTCTGACCATGGGCGTGGCCGATGGCCGCGTCGAAGCCGATGGCGAAGTGATTTATCAGGTCAAGGACATGAAGGTGGCGCTCAGCGAGAACTGAGCCACCATGGCAATGGAGGAGGGGGCGATGCGTCGAGTCGTGGTGACCGGGCTGGGGATCGTGTCCAGCATCGGCAACAATGCCGCCGAGGTTCTGACCTCGCTCAAGGCGGGCAAATCGGGGATCCGCTTCAACGAGGAGATGGCCGAGCACGGCTTTCGCAGCCGCGTCTCGGGGATGATCAACCTCGATATCGCCGAGCATGTCGACAAGCGCGCGTTGCGCTTCATGGGCGGTGGCGCGGCCTATGCCCATATTGCCATGGGTCAGGCCATCGCCGATTCCGGGCTGGAAGAGAGCGATGTGGTCAATCCGCGCACCGGCGTGGTGGCCGGTTCGGGCGGGCCGTCGACCAGCGCGATGCTGGCGGCGCACCAGACGGCCTTGCAGACCGGGTCGACCAAGCGGATCGGGCCCTTTGCCGTGCCCAAGACGATGTGTTCCACGATCTCGGCCAATCTGGCGACCTCCTACAAGATCAAGGGGCTGAACTATTCGATAACCTCGGCCTGCACCACCTCGCTGCATTGCATCGGGCACGCCGCCGAACAGATCATGTTCGGCAAGCAGGATGTGATGTTCGCGGGCGGCGGCGAGGAGCTGGACTGGTCGCTCTCGTGCCTCTTTGACGCCATGGGCGCGATGTCGTCGAAATACAACGACACGCCCGAGACCGCGAGCCGCGCCTTTGACGCGGGGCGCGACGGGTTCGTGATCTCGGCGGGCGGCGGGATCGTCGTTCTGGAAGAACTGGAACGCGCGAAGGCGCGGGGCGCGAAGATCTATGCCGAGGTGACGGGCTATGGCGCCACCTCGGACGGGGCGGACATGGTCGCGCCCTCGGGCGAGGGCGGCGAGCGGGCGATGCGCCTTGCGCTCGAGACCCTGCCGGAAGGGCGAAAGGTCAGCTATATCAACGCGCATGGCACCTCGACGCCTGTCGGCGACGTGGGCGAGGTCGAGGCGGTGCGGCGCATCTTCGGGCGCGGCACCACCCCGCCGATCAGCTCCACCAAGTCGATGGCGGGTCACAGTCAGGGGGCAACCGGCGCGCAGGAGGTGATTTATTGCCTGTTGATGATGCAGGACGATTTCATCGCGCCCTCTGTCAATGTCGGAACGCTCGATCCGGCGCTTGACCCGGCCGAGATCGCCACCGCCCGTGTGGACAATGCCGGGCTCGATGTGGTGATGACCAACAGCTTCGGGTTTGGCGGCACGAACGGTTCGATGCTGCTCAGCAAATATCTGGGATGACACGCAAATGACACTCTCGATGCAGGGCAAGCGCGGGCTGATCATGGGCGTGGCCAATGACCGCTCGATCGCATGGGGCATTGCCAGGGCGATGCGCGCGGCGGGGGCCGATCTGGCCTTTACCTATCAGGGCGAGGCATTCGGCAAGCGCGTGGCACCGCTGGCCGAAAGCCTGGGCTCGGATATCCTGATCGACGCGGATGTGACCGACGACTCGTCGCTCGACGCAGGCTTTGCCGCGCTGGCGGAGCGCTGGCCGACGCTCGATTTTGTCGTTCATGCCATCGCCTATTCGGACAAGTCCGAGTTGACGGGGCGGTTTCTCAACACGTCGCGCGCCAATTTCAAGCATTCGCTGGATATCTCGGCCTATTCCTTCATCGAGGTAGCCCGGCGCGCCTATCCGATGATGAGGGCGGATGGTGGCACGCTTCTGACGCTGACCTATCAGGGGTCGAACAAGGTGGTGCCGAATTACAACGTGATGGGCGTGGCCAAGGCGGCGCTTGAATCGGTGACGCGCTATCTGGCCAATGACCTTGGCCCCGACGGGATCCGCGTCAACGCGATCAGCCCCGGCCCGATGAAGACGCTGGCGGGTGCGGCCATCGGCGGCGCGCGCAAGACCTTTCGGCACACCGAATTGAACGCGCCGCTGCGCGCCAACGCGACGCTGGAGGCCATCGGCGGCACCGCCGTGTGGCTCGCCTCGGATGCCGGGGCCTGCACCAGTGGCGAGGTGATCCATGTGGATGGCGGGTATCACATTCTTGGGATGCCGCAGGCCGAAAACCTCTGAACTCCGCACGGCGGCCCGGATTGCGCCGTATTTCCGCCATGCGCGGGCAGTAGCCTGCCGCAATGTCGGTGATCCATGCCCCCCACCCTCCGCGAGAGGAGATTTACGCCGCCCGCGCGCACAAGGCGCGGGGATGGGCATGGGCTGTGCGTTTGATGCTGGTGGCCTGTATTGGCGCGGCGATCTGGCAAGAGCCGCAAATCTGGCCCAAGGCCCACGCCACCATGCAGCGCGGCGCAGAGACCGTGGCCGGGATGATCGACGACAATGACAAGGTGCGCGGGTTCTTTGCCGGACTGACCGGCGAGCGCACGGGCGGCAGCAAGCAAGGCTATGCCGACAAGCTTGGGGACGTGCTGTTACGCTGAGGGTGCGCCCCGCAAATCATCCTCGCAACATCCCGTTAGATCAGGTGTTTCGCCGGACATCAGACATATAGCGAGCCTGCTACCTCTCGATCCTTGCCACGATCCGCAGCCCTATCATCGGACCAACCAGGTCGGCAAAGCCCGACGCGCCGAAATCGTGGCGGTTGATCGCGCCGGTCAGCAGCACCGTCAGGCTGTCGAGCGTGGCCGGATCGGTGTCCGGTGTGCGGTAGAGTCCGGCGGTGAGGGTGACGGGGCGGGTGACGCCTCGGGCCGTCAGCAGCCCCTCGATCCGGGCGGCGCGGGGCGTGCCGGTGATCGCGGTGGAGCGGAAGGTGATCGCGGGATGGCGCGCGCTATCGAGCACCTGCGGCCCCTGCATCGCCTGCGTGGCAAGGAAGAACCCCGCCCTTGCGCCGCGCGTGTCGAGCGTTACCGCGACCCTGCTTGCGGTGATGTCGCGCAGATCGAGGCGGATATCGGCGGCGGCCACGGGCATGGTGCCGCGATTGTCCGCGTTGGCGAGTTCATAGGTGAAGCCCACGGAAGAGGCCGCGGCATCGAGCTGCCAGGCCTCGGGCGCGGCGGTGGCGGGCGGGGCCAGAAGGCACAGGGCGAGGGCGATGCTGCGGATCATGTGTTACGATACGCGCCACGCGGGCAAACGGATGTCACGTTTGCTTGAGCGTCCAGTCGCCGGGACGGCCTGTGAGGTGCCAGTCGGCGGGGGGCGCGCTGCGGTCGCGGCGGCGCGCGAGATGCCAGCGGTCGCCCTGCGGCGTGTGGGCGGGGGCCATGTGCCAGCGGCTCTCGACCCCCGGCGCGCCGCCCTCGCCGGGGGTGAGCAGCAGGCCAAGAGGAGGATGGGCCGCGCGCGTCGCACCCTCTCCGGCGGCCAGATGCAGACGGCGCACCGGGGTGAGGCCGGGCGGCTCGGGCAGGTCGACCACGACAAGCGGCACCGCCCCGCTGCGCAGCGCTTCCTCCATGCACCAAAGCAGGTCTGTGGGCCGATCCGGGGCAGCGAAGAGAAACCGCTCTGGTCCCGCGAAGGGGCGGATGCCGTCAGGATGGGGCCGGTCGCACAGCCAGCGCGGTGCGATCCAGAGCACCGGTCCGGCAAGTGCCCCGGCAATGAGCATTGCGAACGTATGGCGCGCGGGGCCGCACCCCTCATGCACCCGCCCGAGCGTGAGTGGTACTGCGCCGACAAGCGGCAGCGTGGCGCGGGGCGCGCGGGCGAGAAGCGGGGCGTTCATGGCGGCAAGCATAGAATGTTCACTTAATGTTCTCAAGTGGCGCAAGATTGCCCCCGCCGACAATTTGCACAATTTCCCCCGTGCAATCCGGCGCGGGGGTGCTTATCTGAACGGCATGAGACATATGCGATACCTGATTGCCCCCGTCCTGTGGGCGGCGATGGCCCTCCCGGCGGCGGCGGAAAAGCTCTCGCTCGGGGAAATCTCGTCCTACCTCAACGGTCTGCGCACCGCTCAGGGACAGTTCACGCAGGTGAACGAGGATGGATCGGTCAGCACCGGCCGGATCCTGCTCAAACGGCCCGGACGGGTGCGGTTCGAGTATGATCCGCCCGAGTCGGCACTGGTGGTGGCCGATGGCGACACGGTCGGAATCATCGACCCGCGCTCGAACGAGCGGCAGGGCTATCCGCTGCACCGCACGCCGCTGAAGATCATCCTGGAGCGCAACGTCAATCTGGGACGTGCGAAGATGGTCACCGGGCATGTCAGCGACGGAACCACCACGACGGTGCGCGCACAGGACCCCGACAACCCGGATTACGGCAGCATCGACCTCGTGTTCACCGCCGATCCGGTCGAATTGCGGCAATGGATCATCAACGACGCCAATGGCGGGCGCACCACGGTGATTCTTGGCGATCTGGCCAAGGATGTGCGCCTTGCGGACGAGAATTTCGTCATACCGGGCCGAGACAAGCTGCGGATCGACCGCTGATCAGACAAGGCCCCGCCCGGCGCGGCATGTGCCCAGTTGCGCGCGGTAGCGTTGCGCGCGTGCGTCCACATCGGCGGAGACGCGCACCAGCCAGGGCTTGGCATTGTAGCTGCCACGGGCAAAGCCGCTGCGCCCCTCGTGATAGGCAAGATACTGGTTGCGCGCATCGTCGGGCGCGATGCCCAGCCGCTCGGTCGATTGTGCCATATACCAGCCGATGAAATCCGCCGCGTCGTGAATATCGGTGCGCCGCGCGCCAAAACGCCCGCTGGCGGCAAGGTATTCCTCCCAGGTTCCGTCAAGCGCCTGACTGTAGCCATAGGCCGAACTGATCCGCCCCGTCGGGATCACGCCGAGCGACCAGCGATAAGGCGTGCGCGCATCCGAGATGAACTTGCTCTCCTGATAGATCGTCGCCATCTGAACATGGGCGGGCACGCCCCAGCGGCGCTCGGACGCGCGGAAGGCGCGGGCATATTCGGGCCGCTCCTCCAGAATCGCACAGGCGTTATCAAGATTGCGTGGCGCGGTGCCATAACCAGAGCCGCCGCCACAGGAGGACAACACGAAAAGCACCAGAATGGTGCGAAAAATCCTGCTCATCTGCCTCTCGCTTTCGCGTTTGTTTTTTCGGAGTCTAACGGATTTGCAGCTTGGTGGAAATCACGAATCCGTCCAGGCGGCCATGTCGGGGGCTGTCATGCCTGCGTTCACAGACTGTTTCCGGCGGTGTTGCGACCGGCATTGGACAAAGCCGGCTTGCAGCGGTAAAGATCTGTGCTAGGGCAATGAAAATGATCAAGACTCACGCAAAATACGGTTTGGGCCAGGTTGTGCGCCATCGAAAACACCCTTTTCGGGGGGTGATCTTCGATGTCGATCCGCAGTTTTCCAACACCGAGGAATGGTATGCCGCCATCCCCGAGGATAGCCGCCCCGAGCGCGAACAGCCGTTCTATCACCTTCTGGCCGAGAACGAGCAGAGCTATTACGTGGCCTATGTCAGCGAACAGAACCTTGTCGCCGATTATTCCGGCGAGCCGGTGGACCATCCCGATATCCCCGATCTCTTCGGGCCATTTGAGGACGGGCATTACCCGCTGCACTTCCAGTTGAACTGAGGCGGGGTTTCCCCCGCCCCTAGGGTCAGTAGCCGAGGGCGCAGCCGTCCTTGCGTGCGTCGCTGCCACCCTCCAGCAACCCGTTTTCGTGGATGCGGATCGCCTGTGCGCCTCCCAACGGCTCGGGCGGGACGATCACGTCATGGCCGAGATCGGCGAGGGCCTGCGCCACCTCGGGCGCAAAGCCGCGCTCGAGCTTGAGCCCCGCCGGATCGGCGAAGGCGCGCGGCGCGTCGATGGCCGTCTGCACATCCATGCCGAAATCGACGATGTTCGAGACAAGCCGCGCGTGCCCCGTGGATTGGTAGGATCCGCCCATGACGCCAAAGGGCATGGTCACGCGGCCCTGCTCGGCCAGCATCCCCGGAATGATCGTGTGCATGGGCCGCTTGCCGCCCGCGATCTCGTTGGGGTGGCCCGCCTCGAGCGTGAACCCCGCACCGCGGTTTTGCAGCAGGATGCCGAATTTCTCCGATGCGATGCCCGAGCCGAAGCCGTGGAAGATCGAATAGATGAACGACACCGCCATGCGGTCGCGGTCCACCACGGTGATGTAGATCGTGTCGCGGTGCACCGCCTCGGTGAGCGGTTGCGTCGCTGCCATGGCGCGTTTCGGATCGATGAGCGCGGCCAGCCGTGCCGCCGTCTCGGGCGCAAGCATGTGATCCAGCCGCGTCATGTGGTCCGGGTCGGCGATGAAGCGGTTGCGCGCGTCATAGGCAAGCTTGGTGGCTTCGGCCTCGATATGCAGGCGCTCGGCCCCGAGCGGATCCATGGCGGCTAGGTCGAAATGCTCGAGAATGTTCAGCAGCAGGATCGCGGTGGCACCCTGGCCGTTGGGCGGATGCTCGACCAGCGTCGCGGTCTTGTAATCGCCGCTCACCGGATCGGTGTAATCGCTTTCGGCAGCGGCGAAATCGGCGGCCTCATGAACGCCGCCAAGTGCGTTGAGCACGGCAAGCATGTCCTCGGCCACCTCGCCCTCGTAGAAGGCTGCGCGTCCGTTCCGGGCGATGCGGCGCAGCACCTCGGCCTGACCGGGGGCGCGGAAGATCTCGCCGGTGGCGAGCGGTTTGCCGCCTCGGCTGTAATGGGTGAGCCCGTGGCCTTGCAGTGCCTCTCCCGCGCGCGGCCAGTCATAGGCCACGCGGGGTGCCACGGGCACCCCTTCTTCGGCATAACGGATCGCGGGGGTCAGCAGCGCATCAAGGCCAAGCCGCCCGTGATCGGCGGAAAGCCTGCAAAAGGCATCAATCGCGCAAGGGACGGTGACGGCGTGGGCGCTGTGGAGCGGCACGGTCGCGTGCCCGGCGGCGCGCAACGCTTGGGCCGAGGCGGCGGCGGGCGCGCGGCCCGAGCCGTTGAGCGCGCGGATCTTTTCGGAACCGGGCGTGGTGAAGAGGGCGAAGCAATCGCCGCCGATGCCCGTCATCTGCGGCTCGCAAAGGCCCAGAAGCACCGCACCCGCGATCGCCGCATCCATGGCGTTGCCGCCGCGTTCGAGGATGTCGATGGCGGTCTTCGCGGCGAGCGGGTGCGACGTGGCGCACATCCCGTTCGTCGCATAGGTGCCCGATCGCCCCGGCATGTGAAAATCGCGCATGGTCTTGTCTCCCGTGGTCCCGTTTCGACGGGCACGTTAGGACGGCGCTCGGGGAATGCCAATGCGGTGTGGAGAGGTTTTCGGACCGGGGGGGAAGGACCTCGACGCCGCGCACTGGGTGGGGGCAATGACGCGCGACGCCGAGGGAAGCCATATGCAGCTACAGCATTGGTTATGGCGGTGCTCTGCGGCGGCTCTGCGGTGCCAATATGGTCTTTTCTTGACGGGCACACGCGAGGGTTGAGAGGTGCGTCTCAGGGGTTGTGTCACGCCTTGCTTTCGGGGGCAAACCGGAGCGAAAGATGATTTTTCCCGTCGGTGCGCGCGTAGTGCAGGTCCGTGGTCAGCGTTCGAATCAGGAACCAGCCGAATCCCCCCTCGGGCAGGTTATCGCGGTCCCCGGTGAGGGTAGGCGGATCGCCCCGGGGCGGTGTCAGGCCGGGAAGGGGGGCGCCGCGATCGCGCAGCTCCACCCCTATACCGTCCGGCGCAAGCGTCATGTCGAGCGCGATCTCGTCCTTTGAGTCCAGACTGGCATGCTCGACCACGTTGTTGAGCGCCTCGGCCAGAGCGATCTCGATCTTGCCACACGCGGCATCATCGAGCCCCTGCAAGCAGAGCCAGCCGCGTATCTCGGCCAGAAGGGCGCGCACGGCCATGCCGTCAGCCGCGATCCGCCGGTGAAACGCCTCTGCCATCGGCCTCCCCTCTTGCGTGGATACGCCGCGCTCAGCCCGTGGCGTGGCGTAGCGGGGCCTCGGCATCCTCGTGGATCACAAAGACCGTGTCCATGCGCGTGAGCCGGAACACCTTGGCCACATCGGGCGTGAGCCCCGCCAGATCCAGCCTGCGCCCCGCGCCCATCTGCTTCATCGCCGCGACAATCGCCCCAAGCCCGCTCGAATCGACAAAGCGCACCTGGCCGAGGTCGAGCACGACATGATCGGGCCCGTCGGTGGTGGCCGCGCGCATGGCCTCCTTGAACCTGAGTGCACCGGCGGCGTCGATACGCGCCTCCGGCACGGCGATGATGCGCACCATTTCGTGACTGGTTACCTCGAGTTTCATCCTGCCTCCGATACGTAGTAATACAAGGAAGGCTAGACCCGATTCCTTTCCATCCGGTAAGCACGGGCCAGGTTTTCACAAGGAGGGGCAAGAATGCGGGAAGTGGTGATCGCGGGGGCGGCGCGCACGCCCATGGGCGGCTTTCAGGGCGATTTCGACGGGGTGCCTGCGGTGGAGCTGGGCGGTGCGGCGATCCGTGCGGCGCTGGCAGATGCGCGCGCCGCTACGGTGGATGAGGTCCTGATGGGCTGCGTGCTGCCCGCGGGGCAAGGTCAGGCGCCGGCGCGGCAGGCGGGGTTTCTCGGCGGGCTGGGGCAGGAGGTGCCGGCCACCACGCTCAACAAGATGTGCGGCTCGGGGATGAAGGCGGCGATGATGGCCTTTGACCAGATCGCGCTGGGCCATGCCGAGACGATGATTGCTGGCGGTATGGAATCGATGTCCAATGCGCCCTACCTCTTGCTCAAGATGCGCGGCGGCGCGCGGATCGGGCACGGGCAGGTGATCGACCACATGTTTCTCGACGGGCTGGAAGACGCCTATGACAAAGGCCGCCTGATGGGCACCTTCGCCGAGGATTGCGCCGAGAAATACCAGTTCACGCGCGAGGCGCAGGACGCCTATGCACTGGCGTCGCTGGAGGGGGCGCTCGCGGCCGAAAAATCCGGTGCGTTCGAGGGGGAGATCGCGCCGGTGACCATCCGCACGCGCAAGGGCGAGGTGACGATCGGCACCGATGAGCAGCCCGCCAAGGCGCGCCCCGAGAAGATTGCGCAGCTCAAGCCCGCCTTCCGCGAGGGCGGCACCGTGACGGCGGCCAATTCAAGCTCGATCAGCGACGGGGCGGCGGCGCTGGTCATCGCCGCGCGCGAGACGGCAGAGCGCGAGGGCCTCAATATCCGCGCGCGCATCCTCGGCCATGCCAGCCACGGGCAGGCGCCGGGCTGGTTCACCACCGCGCCGGTCCCCGCGGCGCAAAAGCTGCTCAAGCGCCTTGGCTGGAGCGTCGACGATGTGGACCTGTGGGAGGTGAACGAGGCGTTTGCGGTGGTGCCCATGGCCTTCATGCACGAGATGGGGCTGCCGCGCGACAAGGTGAACGTCAATGGCGGCGCCTGCGCGCTTGGTCATCCGATCGGGGCTTCGGGGGCGCGGATCATGGTGACGCTCTTGAATGCACTGGAAAAGCGCGGTCTGAAGCGCGGCGTGGCCGCCATCTGCATCGGCGGCGGCGAGGGCACGGCGATTGCCATCGAACGGGTCTGAGTTTCTTCTGGCCTGAAATATCCCGGGGGTGTGGGGGCTGGCCCCCACTTGACCCTGCGTGTGGGGGCTGGCCCCCACGCCCCCGGCACAAGGAGCACGCCGATGCGTATCGACTATCCCGCCACCACCCGCGCGATCCTGTCGCTGACCGAGGGCGAGAGCGACGAGGTCGCGCTCATGGCCACGGTGGTGTGCGAGCTTCACCATGCCGATGACCGGTTCGACTGGACCGGGTTCTACCGCGTGACCGGGCCTTCGACGCTCAAGATCGGGCCCTACCAGGGCGGGCATGGCTGTCTTGTGATCCCGTTTTCGCGGGGGGTCTGCGGCGCGGCGGCACGCACGGGCGAGGTGCAACTCGTCGATGACGTGGAGGCATTTCCGGGTCATATCGCCTGTGCCGCGTCCACGCGCTCGGAGATCGTGTTGCCGGTGTGGAACGGGGCCGGGGCGCTGATCGGTGTGCTCGATATCGACAGCGACAAGCCGGCAGCCTTCGACAGGCAGGACGCGGCGGGGCTGGCAGAGATTTTGCGAGTGGTGTTCGGGAAGCTTTAAGGCGGTGATCCGCGCGCGAATGGAGACGTGATAGCCTTACAGAGACCGACTAACCCTTCGGTCGACCTGGGAAGGGGGCGCCGGTCGCGTCGCCTTCGCCGATGCCTCGAACGGACCACAAATCTGTGAGCAGGCGCACCAAGATGCGCAACGTGGACGCCCGGCGTGTATGTTGTGCCAATGACTGACGGGGAGCAGGGCGCGTCCGACCGTACCCTCTTGGGGCGCTCCGTCGCCGTCGGCGCAGGAAACCGACCTGAACTCGAGGTGCCCACGATGTTGCTTGAACATGGTCACAACCACCTGCTCATGGCGGCGGCCCTGACCATTGCGCTCATGTCGGGGTTTACCGGGCTTTCCCTGACCCGCGGCGCCTCTACCATGGGACTTGCGCAGCGCAAGCTTGTTGTCACGATGTCGGCGCTGTCGCTTGGCACAGGCATCTGGTCAATGCATTTCGTGGCCATGCTGGGCATGATCCTGCCGGTCGAATTCTACTTCGATGCGCTGATCACCCTGATTTCTGCGCTTGTCGCCATCCTTCTGACCGGAATAGCCTTGTTGCTTGTGCATTTTGGGAAGCGGACCCGGGTTCGGATAACGCTTGCCGGCATCTGTCTGGGTATCGGTGTTCTGGCCATGCATTATATCGGCATGTCCGGTATCCAGATGGTCCGGCCGGTGTACTCCGGCAGGGGGCTGGTCGAAGCTGTTGCCGCGTCCCTGGTGCTCTGCGCGGCGTCTTTCCGGGTCTGTTATGGCAAGCGCGACAGCCGCAATATCCTTATTGGCACGGTTGGTTTTGGCCTGTCTGTCTTTGCCGTGCATTTCATTGCGATGGCCGGCACGCAATTCATTGCCGTGCCGGATGCCGAGCCGTCCGGGGTATGGATGAGCAAAGCGGTGATGGCGCTCTGCGTTGCCTTGGCGGCCTTCGTGATCTGTGGTTCCTTTCTGCTGGTTGGCGTCACCTTCGTCACGACGAGCGGACCGGGGGCCGTGAGCGGCACGATGTCAGGTGAGCGATCCGGCTTTGCCGACGGCCCTGAAGGACAGCCTTGCGAGCCGGCATCCCGCGCGGACCATTCCGCGGGCAAATTGCCCTATGAAAAGCACGGACGCATTCACTTCATTCCCGAGAAAGACGTCCTCGCCGTGCGTGCCGAGGGGCGCTATACCCTGCTCTACCATCCATCCGGACGCTTGTTCTGTCCCTGGTCCATTTCAGAGGTCGAAAGACGGGTGGGGACGGAAAATTTCGTGAAATGCCACCGCAGCTATCTGGTGAACCCACGGCATGTGGTCAGTTTCGAGCGCAAGAAGGATACCGGCATCTGCCATTTCGAACAGGGTGCCCCGTTGGATATCGCCCCTGTCAGCCGCTCTTTTCTGAAAGCTGTGCGCGAGCGTCTTGGGGTTTGAACGCGCCGGCTGCGCGACACAATGGCGCAGGTGAAAGCCGGTAGCATTTCATGTCGCACGGGTCGCATTTCGTGTGCGGAGCCCTGCATTTCATGCCTTTTTGCTGTGAACAAAGGCCGCCCTCCCCTCTTCTCCAGATCTGTATTCCACCTTTGGGGAGACGTGCTGATGATACCGGCAGCATTTGAATATCACCGGCCCAGGGACATTGGCGGTGCGTTGGCGATCCTGACCGAGCACGGTGAAGACGCGCGTGTGCTGGCAGGAGGCCATAGCCTGATCCCGATGATGAAACTGCGCATGGCGGAAGTGCCGCATCTGATAGACCTTGCCGACATCGCGGCGCTCAGAGGAATCACGGTCGAGGGTGGGCGCGTCACGATCGGGGCGATGACCACGCAACATGAGCTGATTGCCAGTGCCGCCCTCCATGACGCGGTGCCGCTTCTGCGTGAGGCCGCATTGCAGATCGCGGACCCGCAGGTTCGCTATATGGGCACGATCGGCGGAAATGTGGCGAATGGCGATCCGGGCAATGACATGCCGGGCGTGATGCAATGCCTTGACGCGACCTACACGCTTGAATGCCCTGAAGGCACCCGCGAGGTGCGGGCCCGCGGGTTTTACGAGGCGGCCTATATGACCGGTCGCGATGATGCGGAAATCCTGACCCGGATCAGCCTGAAGGCAACCCGTGGGGGATATGCCTATGAAAAGCAGAAGCGCAAGATCGGGGATTACGCGACGGCCGCCTGCGCGGTGTTGATCGAGGCGGAGAATGGCCGCGTGTCATCTGCCGCTGTCTCGATGACCAATCTCAGTGATGTGCCGGTGTTCTCGGACGCGGCGGCGAATGCCCTTCTGGGAACCGCCTGCGATAGGGACGCGGTCAAGGCCGCCGTGGCCGCCGCCCTCGCGGAGATTGACCCCACGGAGGACAATCGCGGGCCGGTGAAATTCAAGATGCACGTCGCCGGAATCATCATTGCCCGTGCGATCGAGCGTGCCTGGTCTCGGGCATGAAGGGGGAAACATCATGACCAAACACATTCTGAAAATGACCGTCAATGGCGAGACGCACGAGGTTCTGGCCGAACCGCGCGAATTGCTGGTCTACGTGCTGCGCGAGAAGATGGGCATGAAAGGCGCGCATGTGGGCTGTGACACCTCGCATTGCGGGGCCTGCACCGTCGAGATTGACGGCAAATCGGTCAAATCCTGCACCATGTTCGCCGTGCAGGCGCAGGGCGCCAATATCACGACAATCGAGGGCCTCGGCTCGCCCGATGGTCTGCATGTGCTGCAACAAAGCTTCAAGGAACACCATGGCTTGCAATGCGGCTATTGCACGCCCGGCATGATCACCCGCGCCCACCGGCTGCTTCAGGAAAACCCGAACCCGACCGAGGCGGAGGTGCGTTTCGGCATTTCCGGCAATATCTGCCGCTGCACCGGCTATCAGAACATCGTCAAGGCGATCCTGTCGGCGGCGGCCGAAATAAACGCGGCAAAGGAGGCGGCACAATGAACGACCTGACCCCGGATCGTGAAGAGCGCGTCGCCAATCTGAAGGGCATGGGCTGTTCGCGCAAGCGCGTCGAGGATGCCCGTTTCACGCAAGGCAAGGGCAATTACATCGATGACATGAGCCTGCCGGGCATGTTGACGGGCGATTTCGTCCGCTCCCAATATGCTCATGCGCGGATCAAATCCATCAACACAGAGGCCGCACTTGCGCTTGATGGCGTCATCGCCGTCCTGACGGCCAAGGACCTTGAACCGCTGTCGCTGCACTGGATGCCGACATTGGCGGGCGACAGACAAATGGTGCTGGCGGATGGCAAGGTTCTGTTTCAAGGGCAGGAAATCGCCTTTGTTGTTGCCAGGGACCGCTATATCGCGTCCGATGCGATTGAATTGGTCGAGGTCGAGTATGAAGAACTCCCCGTCATCATCGACCCGCTCAAATCGCTGCAATCCGATGTCGTGCTGCGTGAGGATCTTGACCCCAAGGCGCCCGGCGCGCACGGGCCGCGCAAGCATCACAATCATATTTTCACATGGGAAGTCGGCGACGAGGCTGGCACCAACGCGGTGATTGCCGATGCCGATGTGGTGGCGGAGGCCTCCATGTATTACCACCGCACCCATCCCTGCCCGCTGGAACCCTGCGGCTGCGTGGCCAGCATGGACAAGGTGAACGGCAAGTTGACGCTGTGGGGCACGTTTCAGGCCCCGCATGTGGTGCGCACGGTCGCCTCGCTCCTTTCCGGGATCGAAGAGCATAATATTCGCGTCATCTCTCCCGATATTGGCGGCGGGTTCGGCAACAAGGTCGGCGTCTATCCGGGCTATGTGTGTTCCATCGTGGCCTCGATCGTGACGGGTGTTCCCGTCAAATGGGTCGAGGACCGGATGGACAACCTCATGACCACCGCCTTTGCCCGCGACTACTGGATGACAGGAAAGATCAGCGCCACGAAGGACGGCAAGATCACCGGCCTGCATTGCCATGTGACAGCAGATCATGGCGCGTTCGATGCCTGTGCCGACCCGACCAGGTTTCCCGCCGGTTTCATGAGCATCTGCACCGGCTCCTACGACATCCCGATTGCCTATCTCGGGGTGGATGGCGTCTATACCAACAAGGCGCCGGGCGGCGTGTCCTATCGCTGTTCGTTCCGCGTGACCGAGGCGGTCTATTTCATCGAGCGCATGATCGAGGTTCTGGCGATCGAGATGAACATGGATCCGGCAGAGCTGCGCCGCATCAACTTCATCAAGAAAGAGCAATTTCCCTACAAGTCCGCCCTGGGCTGGGAATATGACAGCGGCGATTATCACACCGCTTGGGACAAGGTGCTGAAGGCGGTCGATTACGAGGGGCTGCGCCACGAGCAGGCCGAGCGGCTAGAGGCGTTCAAGCGGGGGGAAACGCGGAACCTGATGGGGATCGGGCTGTCATTCTTCACCGAAATCGTGGGCGCGGGCCCGGTCAAGAACTGCGATATTCTGGGCATGGGAATGTTCGACAGTTGCGAGATCCGCATTCACCCCACCGGATCGGCCATAGCGCGGTTGGGGACGATCAGTCAGGGGCAGGGCCATGCCACGACCTTTGCCCAGATTCTTGCCTCGGAGATCGGTATTCCGGCGGATTCGATCACCATCGAGGAAGGCGATACCGATACCGCGCCCTACGGTCTTGGCACCTATGGCTCCCGTTCGACCCCGGTTGCAGGGGCCGCGACCGCCATGGCAGGGCGCAAGATCCGTGCCAAGGCGCAGATGATCGCGGCCTATCTGCTGGAAGTGCATGACGACGATGTCGAATTCGATGTCGATCGTTTCGTTGTCAAAGGCGCGCCAGAACGGTTCAAGACCATGGGCGAGATTGCTTATGCCGCATACAATCAGGCGATTCCGGGAATAGAGCCCGGTCTTGAAGCGGTCAGCTACTATGACCCGCCGAACATGACCTACCCGTTCGGGGCCTATGTCTGCGTCATGGATATTGACGTCGATACGGGCGTGACCGAGATCCGCCGCTTCTATGCGCTGGATGATTGCGGCACGCGGATAAACCCCATGGTGATCGAAGGGCAGATCCACGGTGGCCTGACGGAAGCGCTTGCCGTCGCCATGGGCCAGGAGATTGCCTATGACGATCTGGGCAATGTCAAGACCGGGACCCTGATGGATTTCTTCCTGCCGACCGCTTGGGAGGTGCCGAACTACGAGACCGACCACACCGTCACCCCCAGCCCGCACCATCCCATCGGCGCCAAGGGGGTCGGTGAAAGCCCTCATGTGGGCGGTGTGCCCTGTTTTTCGAACGCCGTGCAGGATGCGTTTCGCCCGTTCGGCAACCGCCACACAAACATGCCGCATGATCACTGGCGCATCTGGCAGATGGCCAATGCGCTTGGCTTGCACGACTGACAGAAGGGAGGCGGGGCGCGCGACCATATGCGCCCCGCACAGGACACATGGCAGCATGGACACATATTCAGAGCGCACTGGCGGGCACCGGCTATATCGCCGCCGATGACCTGGCGATGGCGCTGCATATCGCTGTGTCGCTGGGGCGTCCGCTGTTGCTGGAAGGGGCGGCGGGGGTCGGCAAGACCGAAGTGGCGCGTGCCCTGGCTTCGGTCCATGCGACCGAGCTGATCCGCCTGCAATGCTATGAAGGGCTTGATGCCAATCATGCGATCTATGAATGGAACTACCAGCGCCAGTTGCTGGCCATTCGCGCGGCCTCTGATGTGGGCGAAAACGGCGCGGCGGTAGAGGCGCGGATTTTCTCGGAGGCATATTTGCTGGAGCGCCCGTTGCTGCGCGCGATCCGGCAGCAAACCCCACCGGTCCTGCTGATCGACGAAATCGACCGCGCGGATGAAGAGTTCGAGGCCTATCTGCTGGAGGTCCTGTCGGATTTCCAGATTACCATTCCCGAACTGGGAACCATCACCGCCAGCGCGCGCCCGATGGTGATCCTGACCGCCAATGGCACGCGCGATCTGTCCGATGCGCTGCGTCGGCGGTGCATCTATGCGCATGTGGACTACCCCGACCGAGAAACCGAACTGGCGATCCTGGCGTCCCGCTGCCCACAGGTCGAGGCGCATCTGGGCGAACAGATCGTTGGCTTCGTGCAGAAACTGCGCCGCGAAGATCTGGAGAAAACCCCGGGCATTGCCGAAATGCTGGATTTCGCCGCAGCCTTGGGCGGGCTGGGCATCAAGGACCTGACCGATGATCCGGCGGTGCTGCACGCAGCCCTTGCCACCTTGCTGAAAACACAAGGCGACCGCGCGATCATCCCGCCAGAGGTTGCCGCCCGCCTTGCAGGCAAGGCGGCATGAGCAAGGTCACGCGCTTTACCGCCGCCGATCCGGGCCCTGCGGCCCGCGTCGCGGGGTTTCTGGCGCATCTTCGCGCGCATGGCTTTCGCCTGGGGGTGGGCGAAACCGAAACGGCGCTGCGCGCGCTGTCCTGCGTGAACCCGACCCGGCCCATGGAGGCGCGACTGGCGCTGAAATCCGTCTGCGCCGGTTCTTTCGAGGACATTGCGCGCTTTGATCAGCTCTTTGATGCGTTCTGGATGGCCGACGGGCGGGTGCGCCACAAGATCATCCGATCCTCCCATGAGAGCGCCCCGCAAAACACCCGCAACAGCCGGTATGACACAGCGCGGCACTCTGACAACGCCGGCGCCATTCACGCGCCCGAGGATGGCGCGAATGGCGACGAGGGCTGCAGCGAGGGGACGGGACGGTTGATCGCCTCCAAAGCGGCCAACCTGATGAAGAAAGACTTGCGCGATCTGGTCTCCGCAGAAGATATCCGCGCCGCCGAACTGGTTGCGCACCGCCTGGGCAAGGCTCTGCGTGACCGGCGCTCGCGCCGTCAGAAAGCCGCCCGCAATGGCCCCAGGGTCGATCTGCGCGCCACCATGCGCCACAGCATGTCAACGGGCGGAGAGCCCTTGCGGCTGGCGTGGCGCGTGCGCCCGGACAGACCGGTCAAGCTTGTGGCGCTGTGCGATGTCTCGGGCTCCATGGTGCAGTATGCGCGGCCCTTTCTGGCGTTCCTGGCCGGGCTGATGCGCGCCGACAGTGCCAGCGATGCCTATCTCTTCCACACAGGGCTTGTCCGGATAACAGAGGCGTTGCGCGACCCTGACCCGTTGCGCGCCTTGAACCGGATCACGCTTATGGCGGACGGGTTCGGGGGCGGATCGCGCATTGCTGCGAACCTGCAACGCTTTGCCGACAGCTATGCGCGCACTTTCGTCGACGGGCGATCCGTCGTGATGATCCTTTCGGATGGCTACGACACCGATGCCTCCGGCAAAATGGGGGCGGCGCTGGCAAAACTGCGCCGACGCGGCTGCCGCATCATCTGGTTGAACCCTTTGAAGGGATGGAAGGATTACGCACCCATCGCTCAGGCGATGGCGGCGGCCCTGCCGCATCTGGATGATTTCGCGGCGGCGGCCACGCTGGACGATCTGGCAGCGCTCGACCACAGGCTGGCACGGTTATGATTCTTTCCCAGAACGAACACGCCAAACTTGATGCGATGACGCAAAGCCTCAAGGCCAAGGCGGTTCCCTTTGCCATGGCCACGGTCGTGCGCACGCTCAACGCAACCTCTGCCAAGCCCGGTGGCAAGGCTTTGCTGGACAAGGACGGCAACATCCTTCTGGGGTGGATCGGCGGCGGTTGCGCCCGCAGTGCCGTGGCGCGCGCGGCACGCGAGGCGATTGCATCGGGCGCCGCGCAATTCATCTCCTTGCGCCCGCAGGAATTGCTGGAAAGCGACGGGCTGTCCCCCGGAGAACTACGCGATGGAGTGCGCTTTGCCCGCAACGGCTGCCCGTCACAGGGCACGATGGACATCTTCATAGAGCCCGTCCTGCCCTTGCCGCTGCTTTCCATATTCGGCACCGGGCTTGTGGCCCTGGCGCTTGCGGAACTTGGCGCGCGGTTTGATTTTCACGTAACGCTCTGCGTCCCAGAAGGCGCCACATCCGTGTATGGCACGGGTTATCGAACCGTGGAGGGGTTTGAGGCGGGCGAGAGTGACTTCATCGTCATTGCAACCCAGGGTCAGGGCGACCTTGCCGGTTTGCGCGCCGCCATTCTTGCGCAATCGCGCTACATCAGCTTTGTCGGCAGCCGCCGAAAGTTCCAGACCCTCGCCGCCAGGCTGATCGCCGAACAACCAGACCATGCAGAACGAATTCGTGCTATCCACGCGCCAGCGGGGCTGGACATACACGCGATCACACCCGATGAGATCGCGCTGTCGATCCTTGCCCAGATCATCGGTATCCGACGCGCCTGTGAAAGGGGCTCAGACGGCTGACGTGCCGTCAGGTGTCCTGCTCCATTATCACAAAGGTGTAGGATGCCCTACCGCAGGACGGATTTATGCGGTAAATTCGGAGGGCAATTGCCGGTTGACCCTGACCTGTGCTGAGTGGTCTCGGTGCGTGGTGTCGGTCACATAAGGAACCCAACCATGTCGTGTCACCGACTTGCCTTGCCAGACCTCACCAGGTCTTTCCGGTGAGGTATGTCCGTGTTCCGCGTCCTGTCCAAAACCCGTCTCCCTGAATGATCAGGGGGTCGATTTATGCTGCGATCGCGGCCATTGTGCTGTCGTTGCTCCTGCACGCCCTGGGGCTGGGCGTTACGTCCAGCGAAGAGCCGGCCGTGGCGACAGAAGATGCCGGTTCGGAACTGGCGGATGTCGGGGGCGCGTTCGAGGATCTGGCCGAAACCATAACCGCGTCACCCGCGCCAGAGCCAGCCCCGGCGCCCGATCCACCCGAGGTGACACCCCCCGAACCGGTGACCGAGGAGACCCCCACGACTCAGGCGCTGGTGGCCTCCGACAATCCCCAGGATGTCCTCGCGCCCGATACCGGGTCGGTCGATGTGGTGGAACCGGACGCTGCCGATCCGTCCGGGAGCGATGAGCCTGTGCCAGAGATCGCACCCGACACCGCAGAGCCAGCGGGCGGCGAAGATGACACCGTCGCGGATGCACCGGTGCTCACGCCGCTGGAGCCAGAGACGCAGGCGGATTCCCCCGAAGGGGCAGAGGTGGAAAATCCCGATCCGGCGGAAACGATCGAGACTCTCTCGACCGCCGAAACCGCCCAGCCCGCTGCGCCCGCGCCCGCCCCGTCCCCAAGCCCCGCGATCATCCCGGAACCCGAAGTGCTGCAGCCGGATGTGTCCGAGATTGCGGTTGCCCCTGAACCTGACACCCCGGAGACCGTGACGGCTGAGGACGGCGACGAGACCCCAAGCCCGGCTGTGACAACGTCCTTGCGCCCTCCGAAGGAGCGGCCTTCGATGGCGGCTGCGGGCGTGAGAGACGGCGCGCAAAGCGGACGCCTGAACCGGACCATGGAATCTCCGCTGACCTCCTACAGACGCACCGGCATTGATCCGTTTGCCTCCGGTCGCGGGGCCGCGCGGTCCGGCGCGACCGGCTTCAGCGGGTCGCGCAACCCCGGCAATGCGATCTCGGGCAATTACGCCGGTCAGGTTCTGGTTCAGCTCAACCGCTTTCCGGCCGTCGATCCCTCGGCGCGCGGGTCGGCGCAGGTGTCATTCGGGATCAATCCCGACGGCTCTGTGGCCTGGGTCAATATCCTGAGCAGTTCCGGCCCCCCGAACATCAGACGTGCCGCCGCCGCCCAGGTCAGGCGCGCCGCCCCGTTCCCGCCAACGCCGGATGGCACCAGCCAGACAATGGTTTTCTCTTATCAAAGAAGGTGATCTCATGGACGGATTCATAATTCCCGGACGGTCCGGGCAGCAACTCGGAGCCGCGCGGAAGGGGCGATTTCTGTCGCGGCGCGTGGCCCGCGGACCCGAGCTTGACATGCCAACCGCAGCGCCTCTCAACTGGTCCGGGCGGTGCGACCACATGAGGAAGAGGCAGATGAAGATGATGCGAATGGTGGGCGTGGCGCTTGGTGCCAGCCTTTGCTTTGCCACCGGAGCCGTGGCACAGGACGATAAACCGGGCACGGCTGTTGCGATCGAACTGAATGCGGTGAAATCCAATGAGGCCAGTTGCACGCTGAGTTTTCTGGTGACAAACGGACATGCGGGCCCGATCGAAAAGGCGGTGTATGAAACCGTGCTGTTCGACAGCGCCGGTCAGGTGGAGCGGCTGACCTTGTTCGATTTCGGCGCGCTGCCATCCGGTCGCCCCCGGGTGCGTCAGTTTACCATCGCGGGTGTCACCTGCGACGGCCTCAGCCGCGTCCTGATCAACGGCGCCAACACCTGCCAGGCCCCGGATCTTGCCGCGAACGCCTGCGAAGCGGGGCTGATCCTCGGGACGCGCACCGCGATCGAGGTGATCGGATGATACAGGTTCTTGAGGGTCTGCGTCAGATAGCGGATCTCGGCGGGCCGGTCGTGATGATCCTGCTGGCTGTCTCGGTCGTGACGCTGGCGACCATCCTCTACAAGCTATGGCAGTTTTTCGCGGTCGGGGTGGGTCGGCACCGGGCCCTGAAAGAGGCGGTCGCCGCCTGGGACCGGGGCGACCGGAGCGCCGCCCTACGCGCGCTCAAGCGGTCCCGAAGCTATCTCGCGCCGGTGATCGAGATGGCCTTTGCCGCCGAACCGCAAGACGCCAAGCGGCTGGAGGCGGAGGCCGAGGTGCGGTTTGCCCGGCTGGAAGGCGGGTTTCGCCTGCTGGACAGCGTCGCGCAGCTTGCCCCTCTTCTGGGTCTTTTCGGCACGGTTCTGGGGATGATCGACGCGTTTCAATCGCTACAGGAGGCCGGGGCGCAGGTCGATCCGTCGCTTCTGGCGGGCGGTATCTGGGTGGCATTGCTGACCACGGCGGCGGGGTTGGCGGTGGCGATGCCCACGGCCATGGTGCTCAGTTGGTTCGAGGGGCGGATGGATGCCGAGCGCGTGACCGCCGAACGGGCGATCGCGGCGGTCCTGCACCCGCAGGGTGATCGTGGGGCCGACCGGCAAACCGGGATGGAACCCGCCCATGCGTAGGCAAACCCGGCGCCGGCGCCTGTCGATGACATCGCTGATCGATGTCATCTTCCTCCTGCTGCTGTTTTTCATGCTGTCTTCGACCTTCTCACGCTTTGCCGAAGTGGACCTGTCCAGCGCCAATGCGGGCGGCCCCGACATGGGCGACATCAGGCGGAGCTTTCTTCAACTGGGGCAGGATACCCTGCGCGTGAACGGTCAGGAGGTTGTGCTGGCCGCCCTGAAGGATCAATTCGCCGACATGCCGCCCGATGCAGACGGCTTGCAGGTGATCGTCAGCCTGGCCGACGATGTGACGGCGCAGAGGCTGACCGATGTGCTGGTCATTCTGCGCGGCATCGACCGGCTCAGCATCAGCGTGTTGGGGTCGTGATGCGAAAACCCAGACATCGCGCGCGGATCGAGCCCACGATCGCCCTGATCAATGTGGTCTTCCTGATGCTGGTCTTCTTCATGGTCGCAAGCACCATTGCGCCGCCGATGGACAGGGATCTGCGGCTTGTGAGCACCTCCGATCTCGATGGCCGCGCGCCGCCCGACACGCTTGTCGTGCATCCCGACGGCCGACTGACCTATCGGGGGGCGCCCGTCGCCTCGGCGCAGGCCTTCCACGCCGCGCGTCCCGAAGATGAGCGCGACGTGGTGCGGATCGTGCCCGACAAGGCGTTGTCCGCGATCACCCTGGTCAACCTGGCACGCGACTTGCGCGCGTCCGGGGCCTCCCGCGTCGTGATCGTTACCGAACGCGGGCTGGATTGATCCCTGGCGGTTGTCGCGCAGAGAGCCTCGGGGTCCGGCACGCGCCTCATTCCGCCGCGATCTGCCGTGTCTCCGCCTCAAGCGGGTTCTCGCGGTGCACAAGACAGGTGCAGCGCAAAAGCGAGGTGAAATTGGCGGGCTCGCCATGCAGTTCGAGCACCTCCGCATGCAGCTTCGAGACGAAACCGGGCGTGCTCAGCCCCTCGCTCTCGGCGATTTCATCCAGAATGCCCCAGAACGATTTCTCCAGCCGGATGCTCGTGCTCTGGCCATTCAGGCGCATGCGGCGGGTTTCCAGCGTGTAGCGATCCGGGTCCTGCCCGGCGAATATTCGGCACATGTCTCAATCCTCCCTTGTCCGGCACGGCGGGCGCAGCGGGCCTCAGTCGGCGTTGATCATGGCGCATTTTGTCCGCAGGTCAAAGCCTCAGTGCGACCGCCGCCGTTTCTGACGCACGAGGTTGAGGGCCTCGACCGCCCCGCCGAAGACCATCGCCGCATAGATGAAGCCGCGCTCGATATGGAAATGCAGCCCGTCCGCCACCAGCGCCATACCCACCATCAAGAGAAAGGCAAGCGCCAGCATCTTGGTGGAGGGGTGTGCCTCGACGAAGTCGGCGATCGGGTTGGCCGCGACCATCATCACCGCGATGGCCACCACCATTGCCGCGATCATCACCTCGATATGATCGGCGATGCCGACAGCGGTGATGACCGAATCGAGCGAAAAGACCAGATCGAGCAGCATGATCTGGAAGATCACCGCGCCGAATGCTGCCTTGACGGTATCGGCGGCGCCGGGGCCGTGAGCCTCGCCTTCGACCTCGTTGAAGATTTCGGTCGCTGCCTTGTAGATCAGGAAGAGACCGCCCAGCAGCAGGATCACGTCGCGCCACGAGAGCGCAAAGCCGAGGAGGGTCACGAAAGGTTCTGACAGACCGATGATCCACGCTATGGAAAAGAGAAGCGCGATCCGCAGAGAAAGTGCGCCGCCGAGGCCGATGACCCGCGCGCGTGGTCTTTGTGCCACGGGCAGGCGCGCGGAGGCGATGGAGATGAAGATCACGTTGTCGATCCCCAGCACGATCTCGAGAACGGTGAGGGTCAGAAAGGCCGCCCAGACGGACGGGTTGGTCAGGAGTTCGAGCATGGCACGGCCTTGCATCTGCTGGGCGCGGGAAGCTGCGCCCATGCGTACCCCTTGGATAGGAACGATACCGCGGCTGGCGCAACCCCTAATCGTAGGTGGCGGCGCGGCGTTCGGGCAAGGAGAAGTCTTCGGTATGCACGACCACGCCCCCGTCGGTCAGCAGCAGGAGACCATAGGCGCCCGGCTCGTCGATGGACAGGCTCGGATCGTGATGGCCAAGCGTCATGGGCATCTGGTGACAGGGGCTCTTGAGGATCGCCACCGGAATGCCGCCCGCCGAGCCCTGAATCGTCCGATGGATATGCCCCGAGACGATCTGCGCCACCTTGCCCGATGCGCGCAGGCGCTCAACGAGGGCCGCGCGGTTCGTGAGCCCGATCCGGTCCATGCCCCCGAAGCCGGTGTCGATCGGCGGGTGATGGGTAAAGACAATCACGCGCCGGTCGCCCGCCTCGTGCAGCGCGGTATCGAGCCAGTCGAGACGCGCGGCGCAAAGCCAGCCGGAATGGGTGTCCTCGGCCTCTTCATTGAGCGTGTCGAGACAGATCAGCCGATAGCCGGGCAGGTCGATGACATGCTGGATGTGGTCTGTCTCCATCCGCGCCGCCGTGGGAAAGGCGGCACGGAAGGGCGCGCGCCGGTCGTGATTGCCCAGCATGAGCGAGACGGGCAGGGGGCAGGTGTCGAGCGCCGCGCAGAGCCGCGCGTATTCCTGCGGCGCGGCGTTATGGGTGAGATCGCCGCATAGCACGATCCGCTCTGCGTCCGGGTGCCGGTCAAGCGCATGGTCCAGCCCGAGGGTGAAGCGGGCGAACGGATCGAGGCCGATGATGGTCTCGCCCTCGGGGACAAGGTGGATGTCGGTGAAGACGATGATCTTTTGCATGGGCCGGTCCGCGACAAGAAAGCACGTCCGCATGATTGCCGAATTGACAGGTTTGCAAAAGCGGTTTCACCACCGGGATGTCATCCTCGGGCTTGTCCCGAGGATCTCTTGCGGCCGGAGACCCTGGGGGCAGGCCCGAGGGTGACGGTGAGTGCGTTGCAGACCCTCGGGGCAGGCCGCGAGCGGTTATTCCAGTTCCACCAGCAGATCCTTGGCGTCGATCTGGTTGCCGGGTTGGACATGCACCGCCTTGACGGTGGCGTCGCGTTCGGCGTGCAGGCCGGTTTCCATCTTCATCGCCTCGATGGTCACAAGCAGGTCGCCGGTTTTGATGGTTTGCCCCGGCTTGACCGCCACGGTGGCCACGGCCCCCGGCATCGGCGCGCCGATATGGTTGGGATTTCCCGGCTCGGCCTTGGGCCGGGCGGCGACCGTGCTCTTGATCCGCCGGTCGGGCACGCGCACGGTGCGCGGCTGACCGTTCAGTTCGAAAAACACCCGCGCCTCGCCATCCTCTTGCGTTTCGCCCACGGCGATCAGGCGGATTTCCAGCGTCTTGCCGGGGTCGATCTCGGCGGTGATCTCCTCGCCGGGTTCCATCCCGTAAAAGAAGGTCCGCGTGGGCAGGGTGCGCACGGGGCCGTGCTGCGCATGCCGCTCCATGTAGTCGGCGAACACCTTGGGATACATCAGGCTGCCCATCAGATCCTCGTTGTCGATCTTCTCGCCGAACCGTTCGACCAGTTCCGCGTGCCGCGCGTCCAGATCCTCGGGC
This sequence comes from Alphaproteobacteria bacterium HGW-Alphaproteobacteria-1, assembly GCA_002842985.1. GTDB lineage: Bacteria > Pseudomonadota > Alphaproteobacteria > Rhodobacterales > Rhodobacteraceae > Roseovarius. The sequence continues at coordinate 90,520 of PHEQ01000006.1, read as the reverse complement.
GGCAGAAGCGTGCCGGGGCGCACGGTGATGGGTTCCTCGCCCTTGAGCACCTTCTTGACGATGGCGGGGGGAAATCCGCCCGGCGCCTGACCGACATAGCCCTTCATCAGCGTCACCACGCTGTCGGGGAAACTGACCTCGGTCTTGGGGTTGAGCACGTCTTCGCAGGTCAGGCCCTGACTGACCATCATCAGCGCAAGATCGCCCACCGTCTTGGCAATCGGTGTCACCTTGATCACGTCGCCGAACATCCGGTTCACATCCGCATAGGTCCGCGCGATGTCATGCCAGCGGTCTTCCATCCCCATCGAGCGCGCCTGCGTCTTGAGGTTGGTGAACTGCCCGCCGGGCATCTCGTGCAGATAGACTTCGGAGGTGGGCGACTGCATGCCGCTCTCGAAGGCGGCGTAGTGGTTGCGCACCGATTCCCAGTAATTCGAGATTTGGCGGATCGCATCAATATCGAGGCCCGTGTCGCGCGGCGTGTGGCGCAGCGCCTCGACGATCGTGCCAAGCGTCGCTTGGCTCGTATTGCCCGAGAGCGCATCCATCGCGCAATCGACCGCATCCACCCCGGCCTCGGCGGCGGCAAGGATCGTCGCCCCGGCAATGCCCGCCGTGTCATGGGTATGGAAATGCAGCGGCAATCCCACCTCCTCCTTGAGCGCGCGGAAGAGCACGCTCGCCGTGGCCGGTTTCATCAAGCCGCCCATGTCCTTGATACAGAGGATATGCGTGCCCGCGGCGTTCAACTCCTTGGCCATGGAGAGGTAATATTTGAGGTCATACTTGGACCGCGCCGGATCGAGCATGTCGCCGGTATAGCAGATCGCCGCCTCCAGCACCTTGCCCGACTCGAGCACGGCATCCATCGACACGCGCATGTTCTCGGCCCAGTTCAGCGGATCGAAGACGCGGAAGATATCGACGCCGCTTTCGGCGGCCTGTTTGACGAAGGCCGCGACCACATTGTCGGGATAGTTGGTATAGCCCACCCCGTTCGAGCCGCGCAGCAGCATCTGCGTGAGCAGGTTGGGCATGGCCGCGCGGATGTCGCGCAACCGCTGCCACGGACATTCGTCGAGAAAACGGTAAGCCACGTCAAATGTCGCCCCACCCCAGCATTCCACCGAGAAAAGGCCGGGCAGGTCGTGGGCGTAATTGGGTGCGATGCCGATCATGTCGATCGACCTCATCCGCGTGGCCAAGAGCGACTGATGGCCGTCGCGCATCGTGGTGTCGGTAATCAAAAGCTGCGTTTGCGCCGCCACCCAGTCTGCCACGGCCTGCGCGCCGTCGCGTTCGAGGATCTGTTTCGGGCCGTCGGTGATGGTGGCATTGGCCGGACGCGGCGCGCGCGGCAGCCTGAGATCTGCGGGCGGGCGCGTGCGCCCCTCGACCTCGGGATGACCGTTCACCGTGATGTCGGCGATGTAGGTCAAAACCCGCGTGCCCCGGTCGCGCCGCTTGGTGAAGACGAAAAGTTCCGGCGTCGTGTCGATGAACTTGGTAGTATACTGGTTGCTGAGGAAGGTCGGGTGCTTGAGCAGGTTCTCGACAAACGCGATATTCGTGCTCACGCCCCGGATGCGGAACTCGCGCAATGCGCGGTCCATCCGGGCAATCGCGGCCTCGGGCGTTGGGGCCTTGGCGGTGACCTTGGTCAACAGGCTGTCATAGTAGCGCGTGATCACGCCGCCCGCGTAAGCGGTGCCGCCATCGAGCCGGATGCCCATGCCGGTGGCGCTGCGATAGGCGGTGATCCGGCCGTAATCGGGGATGAAATTGTTGAGCGGGTCCTCGGTGGTGATCCGGGTTTGCAGCGCGTGACCGTTCAGCGTGATGTCATATTGCGACGCCTTGCCGGTGGCCTCCATCAGCGTCTTGCCCTCGGCGATCTTGATCTGCGCCTGCACGATGTCGATGCCGGTGACCTCTTCGGTCACGGTGTGCTCGACCTGCACGCGCGGGTTGACCTCGATGAAGTAGAACTTGCCGGTGTCCATATCCATCAGGAATTCGACCGTGCCAGCACATTCGTAATTCACATGCTTGCAGATTTTATAGCCAAGCTGGCAGATTTCCTCGCGTTGCGCCTCCGAAAGATAGGGCGCGGGGGCGCGCTCCACGACCTTCTGGTTGCGGCGCTGCACCGAGCAATCCCGCTCAAAGAGGTGATACATGTTGCCATGCTTGTCGCCCAGGATCTGCACCTCGACGTGGCGCGCGCGCAGGATCATCTTTTCGAGATAGCCCTCGCCATTGCCGAATGCGGCCTCGGCCTCGCGCCGCCCCTCGCGGACCTTGTCCTCAAGCTCGCTCTCGTTCTCGATGGGGCGCATCCCGCGCCCGCCGCCACCCCAGCTTGCCTTGAGCATGAGCGGATAGCCGACCTCGGCAGCCTCGCGCCGGATCTCGTCCATGTCATCGCCCAGAACCTCGGTGGCCGGAATGACCGGTACGCCCGCCTCGATCGCCACGCGCCGCGCGCTCGCCTTGTCGCCAAGCGCCCGCATGGTCTCGGCGCGCGGGCCGATAAAGGTGATGCCCGCCGCGTCGCAGGCATCGACAAAGGCGGGGTTCTCGGACAGAAGGCCGTAGCCGGGATGGATCGCATCCGCCCCCGACAGTTTCGCCACCCGGATCATTTCCTCGATCGAGAGATAGGCCGCGACCGGCCCCAGCCCCTCGCCGATGCGATAGGCCTCGTCCGCCTTGAACCGGTGCAGCCCGAGCTTGTCCTCCTCGGCAAAGACCGCGACGGTCTTCTTGCCCATTTCGTTCGCGGCCCGCATCACGCGAATGGCGATCTCGCCACGGTTGGCAATCAGGATTTTCTGAAATTCGGCCATGGGCGGCTCTCCCCGGATGGTCAATGTGCTGCGCTGCGGCGCTGCCGTCTTGTAAGATTTGTGAAAGGTTTGTGCAATCGGCGTTTGGACGGTTCAGGGCAGGAGGCGGGCGCGCACGTCAAGAAGCCGCGCGGTGCCCAATTGCCCCATATTTGCCTTGAGATCCTCGGTGAGGATCTCCACCAGATGCGCCGGCCCCGCTGCGCCGAGTGCGCCAAGCGCGTAATGCCAGCCGCGCCCCATCATCACGAAATCCGCGCCAAGTGCTATGGCGCGCAGGATATCGAGCCCGCCCTCGAACCCGCCGTCGATGATCACCGGCAGGCGCGTCGCCGCGCGCACCTGGGGCAGCGCCTCGATCGTGGCGGGGGCGGCGTCGAACTGGCGGCCCGCATGGTTGGAAATCCAGATTGCGTCAACGCCTTCCTTTTCCAGCGCCTCGGCATCCTCGGCCCGGCTGACGCCCTTGACCACAAGCGGCCCCTGCCAATGCTCGCGCAGCCAGCGCAGATAGCTCCAGTCCGGCGAGGTGCGCAGCAGATAGCCCGCGTGTTTGGTCGAGGGCAGGCCCTTCACCGCGCCTGCGTAATCGTCAATCAGCCGCATCCGGGGCAGGCCCTTGCCCGCCATGCCCATGGCCCAGACGGGGCGCAGCGCCACCTGCGCCAGCAGGCGCGGCGTCAGCTTGGGCGGCGTGGTCAGGCCGGAGCGCACTTGCCGCTCGCGTCGGCTCGCCACCGGCACATCGACGGTCAGCACCAGAACGGAAAATCCTGCTTCGCGCGCGCGCTTGAGCATGTCGGTGCGGATGCCCTCGTCGCGCGGCGGATACATTTGGAACCAGCCGCGTCCTTCCAGATGCGGCCCGACATCCTCGGGGCGCACCGTCGCCACGGTCGACAGCGTATAGGGCAGGCCCGCCCTTGTCGCCGCGCGCGCCAGATGATGCTCTGCCTCGGGCCAGATCAGCCCCGACATCCCCACCGGCGCGATCCCCACCGGCAGCGGATGGCTCTGTCCCAGAAGCGTCACCGACAGATCGGGCGCGATGTCGCCATGCAGGATCGACGGGCTGAGCAGAACGCGATCAAGCATCGCGCGGTTGCGCGCCTTGGTCGCCTCCACCCCGGTGCCGCTGTCGAGATATTCCCAGACGAAACGCGGGATTCGGGCCTGCGCGCGGGTGCGCAGGTCACTCAGGGCGGGGTATCTTGCATGCAGGTTCATACCCCATTTGCGCGGGTTTTCAGAGGCTTGTCCAGAGGGGTCGCACACGGAACATTAACCGAACACCGGGCTTTATCTCGGGTCGAGCCCGCGCTATTGTCGCGCGCATGAGCAGTTTTGATGACACCGATGCCTTCGAGGGCGCAAGCCTTGCCGCCCGCGCCATGGCCGCGCGGCCCGCGCCCTATCTCGACGACCTGAACCCCGAACAGCGCCGCGCCGCGGAAACCCTCGACGGCCCCGTCCTGATGCTCGCGGGGGCGGGCACCGGCAAGACCAAGGCGCTGACCACGCGCATCGTGCATCTGCTGAACACCGGGCGCGCGCACCCCAATGAAATCCTTGCCGTGACCTTTACCAACAAGGCCGCGCGCGAGATGAAGACCCGCGTCGGTCGCCTGATGGGCGAGCGGGTGGAGGGGATGCCGTGGCTTGGCACCTTCCATTCGATCTGCGTCAAGCTCCTGCGTCGTCACGCCGAGCTGGTTGATCTCAAATCGAATTTCACCATCCTCGACACCGACGACCAGTTGCGCCTGCTCAAGCAACTCGTGCAGGCCGCCAACATAGACGACAAGCGATGGCCCGCCCGGATGCTCGCCGGGATCATCGACCAGTGGAAAAACCGCGCCTGGACGCCCGACAACCTGCCCGGCAGTGAGGCCAGCGCCTATGACGGCAAGGGCCCCGCGCTCTACCGTCAGTATCAGACCCGCCTGAAGGAATTGAACGCCGTCGATTTCGGCGACCTGCTCTTGCATGTGGTGACGATCTTTCAGCGTCACGACGATGTGCTCGCGCAATATCAGCGCTGGTTCAAATACATCCTCGTGGACGAATACCAGGATACCAACGTGGCGCAATATCTCTGGCTGCGTCTGCTGGCGGGGGGACACAAGAATATCTGCTGCGTGGGCGACGACGACCAGTCGATCTATGGCTGGCGCGGCGCCGAGGTGGGCAATATCCTGCGGTTCGAGAAGGATTTTCCCGGTGCGGCGGTGATCCGGCTGGAACAGAATTACCGCTCCACCCCGCATATCCTTGCCGCGGCAAGCGGCGTCATCGCAGGCAACCGCGACCGGCTGGGCAAGACGCTCTGGACCGATGCCAAGACGGGCGAAAAAGTCCGGCTCATCGGCCATTGGGACGGCGAGGAAGAGGCGCGCTGGATCGGCGAAGAGGTGGATTCGATGCAGCGCGGCACGCGCGGGATGCGGCCCTTTTCGCTCGATGACATGGCCATTCTCGTGCGCGCCAGCCACCAGATGCGCGCCTTCGAGGACCGGTTCCTGACCATCGGTCTGCCCTATCGCGTGATCGGCGGTCCACGCTTTTACGAGCGGATGGAGATCCGCGACGCCATGGCCTATTTCCGCCTCGTTACCTCGCCCGCCGACGATCTGGCCTTCGAGCGGATCGTCAACACGCCCAAGCGCGGCCTTGGCGACAAGGCGGTGCAGGTGATCCAGCGGACAGCGCGCGAGAACGGTCTCGGTCTGGTTGACGGCGCGGGTCTGGCCATCCGTGCCGGCGCCGTCAAGGGCAAGGGCGCGGTGGAACTGGCCCGGCTTCTCGATGGTCTCGCCCGCTGGGGCCGGATGGTGGACGACCCGAGCCTCAGCCATATGGAACTGGCCGAGATCATCCTGGATGAGAGCGGCTACACTGCCATGTGGCAGAACGACAAGACACCCGAGGCGCCGGGGCGGCTGGAAAACCTCAAGGAACTGGTGAAGGCGCTGGAGGGGTTCGAGAACCTGCAAGGCTTTCTCGAACATGTCAGCCTGATCATGGAGAACGAAAGCGACGATGCGGGCGAGAAGATCACGCTGATGACGCTCCACGCCGCCAAGGGGCTGGAATTCCCCGCCGTTTTCCTGCCGGGATGGGAGGACGGGCTTTTCCCCTCGCAACGCTCGATGGACGAAAGCGGGCAGAAGGGGCTGGAGGAAGAGCGCCGCCTTGCCTATGTCGGCATCACCCGCGCCGAGGAGGTCTGCACCATCTCCTTTGCCGGCAACCGGCGCGTCTATGGCCAATGGCAATCACAACTGCCCTCGCGCTTCATCGACGAGTTGCCCCCCGACCATGTCGAGGTGCTGACGCCGCCGGGCCTTTATGGTGGTCCCGTCGGGGCCGCAAGCGGCATCGAGACCCGCGCCGCCGCAGCCAATGTCTATAACTCACCCGGCTGGCGCAGGTTGCAAGCGCGCAGCGGCACGCGGCCCATGAGCCAGCCGGTCGAGGCCCGCTCCCCGGTGATCGACGCGCAGGCGCTGAGTTCGCACACCGTGGGCGAGCGGGTCTTTCACCAGAAATTCGGCTATGGCGAGATCACCGGCATCGAGGGTGACAAGCTCGAGATCGCCTTTGACAAGGCAGGTGTGAAAAAGGTCGTCGCACGCTTCATCGCGCACGCGGACGACGTGCCGTTCTGACCGGTCAAGGCCGGTTTTATTGAGTATTTCCAGAACGATGAAAGCTCAGCGCACGGGGTCGAAAAGCGCATCGTCCAGCCGGCAATCGCGGATCACGTCGCGTCCACAGGGCACCGGGTTTAGCGATTTCGACAGGCAGAGCCGCGCCTCCTCGATCCGGCCTGCGCGGCAGGTGATGGTCAGCATATCCGCCGTCCAGCCGGGATTGGCCTTGAGGAATGCCGCCTCCACGACCTCTGCGGAGAGTTTTACCGGGCGATCAAGCTTGCGGAACACCTCGGGGCGGTTGACGCCCTCATAGGCGCGGCGCGCGAGGGCGAAATACGCCTCTGCGGGCAGGCCGGAACAGGTGCCGTGCTTTTTCCATTGGTGCCAGGCCAGCCCCTGAGAGCCCATGATATCGGCCATCGACGCGGTAAGCGCGCGCGGTGGCGGGCGGTGCGGGCTCTGGCAGTAATCGGGCCAACCGCGATGGTATTGCGGCCAGAGCCCGTGCAATACCCAGCCATGCGCGCGTTCGCATTGCGGCGCGTCCCGTGCATCGCCCTCGAGCGCGCACCATGTGGGCGACCAGCTCAGGCTCAGCACGTAGTAATCGAACGCGCCCGCACGCTCGGCCCGCAGCGGGGCGGCAAGCAGCAGGGCCAGAAGGATCAGCAGGCAAGGGCGCATCTCGGGGCTTTCCTTTTTGTCGCGGCTTGCGTATATGACAGCAGATTTCCCCGACAATGGAAACTCTTCCGGCCCGCCGGAACCGCCCGTTCCGGGTCACGGGGAAGATTTGAGCGAAGGAGACGCCAGCATGTCCATGCCGATCATGGCCAAGGCCACCGCCGTCTGGCTGGTGGACAACACGACGATCAGTTTCAAGCAGATCGCCGATTTCTGCGGGATGCATGAACTGGAGGTGCAGGGCATCGCCGATGGCGATGTCGCCGCAGGCGTCAAGGGGTTCGATCCGGTGGCCAACAATCAGTTGACGACAGCCGAGATCGCCAAGGCAGAGGCTGACCCGGCCTACAAGCTGCATCTGAAATTCAACCCCTCCGCCGTGGGCGAGGAGAAGCGGCGCGGCCCGCGCTACACGCCGCTCTCGAAACGGCAGGACCGCCCGAATGCAATCCTGTGGCTGGTGAAGTTCCATCCCGAACTGGCCGACAGCCAGATCATCAAGCTGGTTGGCACCACCAAGCCCACGATCACCTCGATCCGTGAGCGCACGCATTGGAACATCTCCAACATGCAGCCCATCGACCCGGTGGCGCTTGGCCTGTGCAAGCAGTCCGAGCTTGATGCCGCCGTGCAAAAGGCCGCCGCCAAGAAGGCCGCCGAGGGGGCGACGCTGAACGATGACGAGCGGCGCAAGCTTCTGAGCACCGAGCAAAGCCTCGGGGCCGAGGCCGAGCCGCGCATCCCGACCGCGATCGAGGGGCTGGAGACGTTCACCCTTGGCGGGGTGGAGCGCGAGGAGCCCGAAAAGCAGTATGATGCGGACAGCTTCTTCAACCTGCCCGACGATGACGGCGAGGACGAGGACGACGAGGACACGAGCCGCTGAGTCGATTGTTCGGGCGCAGGGCAGGGTCGTGGAAATCGCGGTCATCGGGCGAGGGTTGATCGGGTCGGCCGCGGCGCGGCATCTGGCGCGGTCCGGACACGCGGTGATCCTGATCGGCCCCGATGAGCCGGGGACGATGGCCGCGCATCAGGGCGTCTTTGCCAGCCATTACGACGAGGGGCGCATCACCCGCAGCCTTGATCCCGATCCGTTCTGGAGCCGGGTGAGCCGCGCCTCGATCGCGCGCTACGTCGAGATCGAGGCGGCAAGCGGCATCGGCTTTTATACCGAGCGCGGTGTGGTCATGGCCGGGCCCGAGGGCAGCGACGCGATGGAGCGGATCGGGCAGGTGGCGGCGCGGGACGGCATCGCCTGTGATCGGCTCGACGATGCCGGGCTGGCCGCGCGCTTTGCCGATTTCCGCTTTGCGCCCGGCACGATGGGCTGGCATGAGCCGCAGCACGCGGGACATATCAGCCCGCGCCGTCTGGTGGCCGCGCAGAGCCGCGCGGCTGAACGGTCAGGGGCACGCATCATCAAGGCGCGGGTTCTGGCGCTGGAGGAGCGCGGCGACGGGGTGACGATCCGCCACGAGGATGGCGAGACGCGCGCGGCCCGCGTTCTGGTGGCGGCGGGAGGTTATACCAACACGCTCTTGCCCGAGGCGCTGCCGCTGACGGTGATGGCGCGCACGGTGGCATTTTTCGAGGTAAGCGCGGTCGAGGCCGCGCGGCTGGCCACGCTGCCGCCGCTCATCTATCTGCATGCGCATGGCGACGGGCCGTATCTCTTGCCGCCGATCCGCTATCCGGACGGGCGGTTTTATCTCAAGATGGGAGGTGATCCGGTGGATCGCCCGGTTTGCTCTGGCGCAGAGATAAGCGACTGGTTCCGGTCGGGCGGTAGCGCCGATGTGGCGGCGTTTCTCGAAGGCGAAATGCGTGCGCGGATGCCGGGACTGGCGATCAGGGGCGTCAACCGCGCCGCCTGTGTCACCACCTTCACCCCTGAGGACCGCGCCCGTATCGCCATGGTCACGAACCGGATCGGCGTGGCCACGGCGGGCTGTGGCCGGGGCGCGAAATGTTCCGACGAACTGGGCCGCCTCGGGGCGCAGGTGATCCTTGGGCAGGGCCTGCCGGACTGGGCGCGGGCAGTCTGAGCACGGGTCGAAGAATTCGTCCCGCGGGCACAGATATTTCTTGCGTGACTCGGGACATGACTCTAAGTGGCGATTCATAGACGCCAACGCACGCGCCTCTGGCCGGTGGCTCGCCACCCGTGTTTACGTAGCGACGGTAACGTCTCCTTTTGGAACTGGTCGGGCATTGTCCCGGGTCTTGATCGGAGATGACCATGAACGCTTACGTAAACCCGCTTGCGGGCTTTGACTCCGTTTTCGCGCCTTCCCCTCTTGCCGATTATATCCGGAGCCGCGAGTTTGACCGCCCCACGCTGGTCATTCACCGCGACACCGTGGCGCGGCAATATCGCGCGCTGAAATCGGGGTTGGGCCGCGCGGATATCCATTATGCCGTCAAGGCCAACCCGGCGCGCGAGGTGATCGAGACGCTGATTGCCGAGGGCAGCCATTTCGACGCCGCCTCACGCGGGGAAATCGAGCTTTGCCTCGGGCTTGGGGCCGCGCCTGAGACGGTGTCCTTTGGCAACACGGTCAAGCGCGCGAGCGACATCGCCTTCGCGCATCGCGCGGGCATCTCGCTGTTCGCGGCCGATAGCGAGATGGAACTTGAGAAAATCGCCGAACATGCGCCGGGGGCGGAGGTCTATATCCGCCTTCTGGTCGGGGCGACCGAGGCGGATTGGCCGTTGAGCCGCAAGTTCGGCTGCGCGCCCGGGCGCGCCGTGGCGCTGATGGATCACGCCGTGGCGCTTGGGCTTGAGCCTGTGGGCCTGTCCTTTCACGTCGGGTCTCAGACCCGTCGCGCGGAAATGTGGCGCGAAACGCTCGACCGTGTCTCGTGTGTCTGGGCCGAGGCGCGCGCGGCCGGTCACGCGCTGTCGCTGATCAATATCGGTGGCGGCTTTCCGGCCTTTTACGGCGAGGCGATCGAGGCCCCCGAGGCCTATGCCGCACAGGTAATGGCGATGGTCGAGCCGCGCTTTGCCGGTGCTACCCGCATCATGGCCGAACCGGGGCGCGGAATGGTGGCCGAGGCGGGCATGATCGCCGCCGAGGTTCTGCTTGTGAGCCGCAAGGCCGAGGATGATCTCTGCCGCTGGGTCTATCTCGATATCGGGCGGTTTTCCGGGCTGGCCGAGACCGAGGGCGAGGCGATCCGCTATCAGTTTCTCAGCGACCGCGATCATGAGGCGACGGGACCTTGCATCCTGGCCGGCCCGTCCTGCGACAGCGCCGATGTGCTCTATGAAAAGCGGCCCGTGGCACTGCCTCTGGGTCTGCGCGCGGGGGACCGGGTGATCATCCGCAATTGCGGGGCCTACACGTCGAGCTATTCCTCGGTGGGGTTCAACGGCTTTCCGCCGCTCGATGTGGTGGTGATCTGATACTTCATGTGCAAGGGTGCCGGAAACTTTAAAAGTTTCCGGTGCGGAATTTTTTGAAAATTCCGGCGCTTGCGATTTGAACCCGCCCCGAAACAAGCGTTTCGGGGCGGTTCGTTTCAGCCAAATACCCGTGTGAGCGCCGCATCCGTCGCTGACACAAGAATGTCGATATCGTTGCGCGTGGCAATCAGCGCGGGAGAATAGCACAGCGTGTTGTTGAAGCCGGGCAACGAGCGGTTGGTCGCGCCGATGATCACGCCCTGCGCCATGCAGTCGGCCACGACGGCCTGCACCATCTTTTCCGGAGCCGGCTCTTTCGTCGCACGATCGGCCACGAGTTCGGCCCCCAGAAACAGCCCCTTGCCGCGCACATGGCCGATGACCTTGTGCCGGTCCTGTAGCGCGCGCAGCTGGTCGAGCATGTAGTCGCCCATGGCCACGGTATTGCCGAGCAGGTCTTCCTCTTCGATGATCGCCATGTTTTCCAGCGCTGCCGCAGGCCCCGCCGTGCAGCCACCAAAGGTGGAGATATCGCGGAAATAGTTCATCGGGTCGGTGGCGTCGTCGCGGAACATCTCGAACACCCGCTCGTTGGTCACGCAGCAGGCGATGGCGGCGTATCCGCTGGCCACGCCCTTGGCCATGGTCACGAAATCAGGTTCGACCCCGTAATGCTGATAGCCGAACCAGGTTCCGGTGCGCCCGACACCGCACACGACCTCGTCGATATGCAGGAGGATATCGTATTTGCGGCAAATCTCCTGCACGCGCGGCCAGTAGCCCTCGGGGGGCACGATCACGCCGCCGCCTGCCGTCACCGGCTCGAGACAGAGCGCGCCTACGGTATCGGGGCCCTCGCGCAGGATCACCTCTTCGATGGCATTGGCGGCGGCCATGCCATAAGCCTCGCCCTCCAGATCCCATTGCGCGCGGTATTCAAGGCAATGCGGCACCCGCACGAAGCCGGGCGCGAAGGGACCATATTGCGCATTGCGCTCGTCCTGCCCACCGGCCGAGAGACAGGCCAGTGTCGTGCCATGATAGTCGCGGTCACGGTAGAGGATCTTGTGCTTGCGACCGCCATGGCGCTTGTGGGCGATCTGGCGGACCATCTTGAAGGCTTTCTCGTTCGCCTCCGAACCGGAATTGGTATAATAAACCCGGCTCATCCCCGGCATTTTCGAGATCAGTTTCTCGGAGAAGAGCGCGCCGGGGATCGACCCTGCGGATCCCGCGAAATAGGGCAACCGGATGAGCTGGTCGCGCACCGCGTTGGCGATGCGTTCGCGGCCATAGCCCACGTTGACCGTCCAGACGCCGCCCGACACGCCGTCGAGATGCTCCTTGCCCTTTTGGTCCCAGACGCGCATGCCGCGCCCTTCGACGATGATCCGGGGATCGGCCTTTGGATCGGCGCCGGTCCAGGGCGCGTGCTGGATCAGGTGATGCCAGACATGGGCGCGGTCGGCCTCGACCACGCGCGTGATGTCATTTTCGAGAGGTTTTCCGTCCATCGGGCGCTCCATCACAGAATTCACCGGCGCGCGCGATGCGGGGCCGGGGGAGGGTGAGTATGTCCTGCTTTCGACTTCGCCGCAAATCCGGGCGGGGCGATAGGGCCAGATGGTGGCCTTTGATGAACCCAGATCGGATATCGCCTGGCTCGCGCCAAGGTCAGGGGTTTGAAAATTCTACTAAAATGGCCTTGGATGCAACTTCCGGGCTGCCCCGGCGCCAATTCGAAAACCTCTTTTCCAGAATGCTTAAATGGCCGCACACTGGGGATTAAGGCGTTGATCTGTTTGCGGCAATCGGGTTCACTTTGCAGCGCGATGTCTCGACACGGATGGGCGACGCCTAAAAGAGCGGTCCGAGCCGCCATCTGCGCACGGAACGATAAGCGGGAAACGCCGCACCACATGACCAACGGGAGAAAGAAAACATGACACTCAAGGGAAAATTCCTCTCTGCCGCCGCAGCCGCCGCGCTTTTCGCGGGCGCAGGCAACGCGCAGGACCTCACCGTGGCCTATTTCCTCGAATGGCCGATGCCGTTCCAGTATGCCAAGGAAACCGGCATGTATGACGAGGCCTTGGGCCTGAAGGTGAACTGGCGCGCCTTTGACACCGGCACGGCGATGAGTGCGGCGATGGCGTCGGGCGATGTCCACCTCTCGGTCAGCCAGGGCGTGCCGCCCTTCGTGGTGGCCACCAGCGCGGGCCAGGACCTTCAGATACTCGACGTGGCGGTCAGCTATTCGGACAACGACAACTGCGTCGTGCGCGATGTGCTCGAGATCGACAAGACAAATGCCGCCGATCTTGCGGGCAAGAAGGTGGCCGTGCCGCTCGGCACCGCCGCGCATTATGGCTTTCTCAAGCAGATGAACCATTTCGGCGTCGATATCGGCACGATGGAGGTGGTCAACATGGCCCCGCCGGAGGGGGCCGCGGCGATCGCGCAGGGCGCGGTGGACATGTTCTGCGGTTGGGGCGGCTCACTGCGCCGCGCCGAGGAACATGGCAATGTGCTGCTGACCGGGGCGGAGAAGGAAGAGCTTGGGATTCTGGTGTTTGACGTGACCTCGGGCCCGGCGGCCTTTGTCGCGGAAAACCCCGATGTTGTTGCGACCTTCCTCAAGGTGACGGCCGAAGCCAACGCCATGTGGGCCGACCCCGCGAATCGCGACAAGATGCTGCCGGTGATCGCCAAGGATAGCGGCATGGACGAGGCCGACACTGCCCGCACCATCGACACATTCGTGTTCCCCACCGTCGAGGAGCAACTCAGCGCGAAATGGCTGGGCGGCGGCGCGCAGGAATTCATGAAGGGCGTGGCCGAAGTGTTTGTCGAGGCGGGCAGCATCGACTCGGCGCTTGCCACCTATGAGAACAACGTCAACACCGGCCCGCTTGCGGCAAGCCAAGGCATGTGACCCTCTGACAGGGCACGGGGGGCCTGTTCGGCATGACCGGGCAGGTCCTCCCCGTGCCCGACCGCGAACCATCAGAGCCAAGGGGGCGGCATGTCGACACTTTCCATCGAGAACATTTCCATGCGGTTCGATCTGCCGAGCGGCGGGCATGTGCAGGCGTTGCAGGATGTCTCGCTTGAACTGCAATCGGGAGAATTGATGAGCGTGCTCGGCCCTTCGGGCTGCGGCAAGACCACGCTTCTGAACATCGTTGCGGGGTTCCTCGCGCCAACCGAAGGGCAGATCACGCTCAACGGGCACCGCGTGACAGGGCCCGACGCAGAGCGCGGCATGGTGTTTCAGCAGGGCGCGCTTTTCGAATGGATGAGCGTGCGCGACAATGTGAGTTTCGGCCCCCGCATGGCCGGCAAGCGGGAAGCCGAATGGCGCGATACCGTCGATCATCTGCTCGATGTGGTCGGGCTGCGCGATTTCAAGGAAAAGTCGGTCTATGAGCTGTCGGGCGGGATGCAGCAGCGCGTGGCGCTGGCGCGTTGCCTTGCCAATGACCCCGACGTGATCCTGATGGACGAGCCCTTGGGCGCGCTCGATGCGCTGACGCGCGAAAAGATGCAGGGGCTGGTCCTGCGGCTCTGGAAAGAGACCGGCAAGACCATCATCCTCATCACCCATTCGGTCGAGGAGGCGCTTTTGCTCGGCGAGCGCCTTCTGGTCATGGCACCGCGTCCGGGGCGCATCCACCGCGAATACCGCCTGCCCTTCGCCGATGACGGGGTCGGACAGGACCTGCGCGCGGTCAAGAAGACCCCGGAATTCGGCGAAAGGCGCGAGGAAATCCTGTCGATGATCTGGGACATGGAAGAGGAGATCATGGGCCGCGCCGAGGAGGCCGAGGCATGATCGTTCTCATCCTCTATGTCGCCATTTTCGTCGTGGCCTTTTTCCTGGTCCGGCTCGGCTTGCGCAAATATCGGCAGGTGCGCGATTTCACATCGCTCAAGACCGTGACCTTCGGCGATGAAAGCGCGGTGCGCCCGGATCGTTGGGCCAGCGTGCTCTCGGTGTTGACGATTTTCCTACTCTGGGGGGCCTTCACCGGGTCCAAATGGGTGCCGGTCCATGCGCCGGGACCGTTCGTTGGCGATACCAGCTTTACCTACACGCTCGAGGCTGCGGACGGACGGCGCGATGATGCCACGGTCTTTGCCCGTGTCTTTCGCGTGGGCGAAGAGGCGCGCGCACCCGAGATCCCCCCCGGCGACGGCTTTGCGAGGGATGACGCGCTGATCGTGGGCGCATGGCGCTCGCAGCTTCTGCGGATGGACGAGAACGACGAGATCACCCGTGAGGATGGCGCGCGCGTCGTCGCCATAGACGGACGCGCGATTGCCCCCGGCGAGACGGTGCGCGTGGCCGATGGCACGGTCACGCTCACGCCGCGCGGTTCGCTCAATTTCGTCCCTGCCAAGGGGATGCAGATGGAGCCGATCTGGCTACCGCCGCCCGAGGCGGTGGTCAAGCGCGTCGGGGAAATCGCGCGGGACGGCTATCAGAATTTCACCCTGTGGGAGCATCTCTACTGGTCGCTTTACCGGGTCATCATCGGCTTTGCCCTCGGTGCGCTGGTGGGTATTCCGCTCGGCTATGCCATGGGCCTCTCGGACTGGTTCCGGGGCTGGTTCGATCCGATCGTGGAATTCATGCGCCCGGTGCCGCCCTTGGCCCTTATTCCGCTGGTGATCATCTGGGCGGGGATCGGCGAGACCGGCAAGATCATCCTTCTGTTTCTTGCCGCGCTCTGGATCATGGCGATCTCGGCGCGGGCGGGGGTGTCGGGGGTGGCCATCGCAAAGGTCCACGCCGCCTATTCGCTCGGAGCCTCGAAATGGCAGATCCTGCGCCATGTGATCGTGCCCAATTCGCTGCCCGAGATATTCACCGGCGCGCGCGTCGCCATGGGGGTTTGCTGGGGCACGGTGGTGGCGGCCGAACTCGTGGCCGCCGAAAAGGGCGCGGGCATGATGATCATGGTGGCCTCGCGCTTTCAGTTGACCGATATCGTGATCATGGGGATCATCCTGATCGGCGTGATCGGCTACGGCATCGACATATTGATGCGCAAGGCCGAGAAATGGCTGGTGCCGTGGAAGGGGCGTGTGTGAGCAAGGGTCAGCTCAGAAGTGAGGAGCACCCAATTCTTGACAGAGTGTGTCGTCGATTTCAAATTAGCATCGCAAATCCAATACACCGAACGAGGCAGATTTCTTATCAACCGAGGGATTATGAGTAATGGCAACTTTCATGGAAATTGTGAACGAGAGTTCTTCGCGCTCGTGGTCACTTGCGCCTGGAAATCGTCTCGTCAAGGTGGTTGGCCCTCCGCGTTCGGCAGATTCGGGTGAGTTGAAATCGGTCACAGGATACTTCACTCAGGAAAAATACCTGTTCGGCTTGTCCTGCACGGAGATTGAGCGCGTGCTTGGTCTGCGCCCAAATGAACTGGCGTATTACGCAAATGTCTACAGTTTTGCGTGGCTTCCGAAATCAGGCGAGTTCGAGTACAAGATGTCCGCGGCTTTTCCGGGTGGAGAGGTATTTGACGAGAGCAAGAAGAAAGACTTTTTCGACAAACGTGCCGCGCATCTGGAGACCAAAGGTCGGTACAAGGGTGCCTATGACGCAGACTATGATGCATATCCTCCGGGGTCAGACATGGTGCCGCAATGGACTTTGAAAGCGGGTGTGTCGATTCCTGTTGGCGCTTTTATTTGCAGCGTCACGCGCGTGACACCCTTCCCGCGTTCGAACGGATCGGTCGAGCGTTACAAGCCTCATAACCGTGTTCCGATCGCCTAGCAGCGGTTCGGCCGAATAGGCAAGCGTGACAGTCCCAAAGACGCGGGTGCTGCCGATCACATCCACATGAGGCGGGCGGTCCAGCCGCCCGCGTCACTTTACGATCGTTTCATCCTTGACGAACATATTGGCCCAGGCGCGGTCGATGAGGGCAGGGCTCATGTGGTAGGGGGTGCCCTCGAACTCGCAGATCGCGATCATCTGGTCGATCAGGAAAACGGGCTGATAGTTCGCATAGATGTTGTTGATCGTGGGGTATTTCGTCCTGATGAGGTGGATCAACGTTTCCTCGTCCAGCGGCATCCCCTTCTTGCGGGCCACCATGGCGAAGATCTTGAGGAAATCGGCCTGTGACGGCCCGTCGATCTTGATCTTGAAGAATATCCGGCGCAGCGCGGCCTTGTCGAAGATCTCGTTGGGGTGGAAGTTGGTGGAAAAGATCACCAGCGTGTCGAACGGCACCTCGAATTTCTCGCCCGATTGCAGGGCGAGAATATCCTTGGATTCCTCCAGCGGCACGATCCAGCGGTTGACGAGGCTTTGCGGCGGTTCTTTCTGGCGGCCAAGGTCATCGACGATGAAGATGCCCCCCGTCGATTTGAGTTGCAGCGGCGCCTGATAGGTGCGCGCGGTAGGGTTGTAGACCAGATCGAGCATGTCGAGCGACAGCTCGCCCCCGGTGATCACCGTGGGCCGCTCGCAGCGCACATAGCGCGTGTCGAAGGTCCGTCTGCGGCGCAGTGAATTGGGATCGTCCTCCTCCGTCTCGGCGGCGGAATGCACGATCGGGTCATAGACGGTGATCACCTGACCGGCATACTCGATGGCGCGCGGCACGTAGATCTTGTCGCCCATGGCGTCGCGGATGCCGTTTGAGATCGAGGATTTGCCGTTGCCGGGGGGGCCATACATGAGGATCGAGCGCCCCGCGCTCACCGCCGGGCCGAGATGATCCAGAAGCGAGGGCGGCAGGACCAGATGTCCCATGGCCGCGGTCAGTTGCGCGCGTGTGATCTGGATGTTGCGGATCGACTGTCGCTTGACCTGCTCGCGGTAGACATCGAGTGGCACCGGCATGGGGCCGAAATATTCCGATTGGCTCAGCGCGTCGAGCGCGCGGCTCTTGCCGCCATCGGTGAGTTGAAAACCCATTTCGCCACCTGAATTGGCGTGCAGCGTGCCGGTCGCCTCGATCAACTTCTGGGTGCGGGCCAGATCAATCAATTCCTGCGTGACGGCGCGCGGCAGGCAGATGGCCGTGGCGATATCGCCCACAAGGTCAAGATTCTTGCGAAACATGGTCTTGAGAAGGATGTCGCGCATCATCACGATGGGCAGTCGCATCTCCTCGATTCGGTTCGGGGGCGGCGGGGGTTGAACCCCCGGATGGGTCTGCATGTTCATGGCGGTGATCCTGCCCTCACGATGTCCTGTCGGGATCATGCCCGGAAATGATGCAGGAAATGTGGTGCGCGGCGGGCAGATTCGCGGCGGATCACGTCGCGGGAAAGGCCGCCAGCCCGAGATAGATCGCCAGCGTGGGGCCAAGCGCGAGACCCATCGGAAACTTGCCCTTCGCCTGCCAGCTTGCCCAGCCGGGGGCGAGCCCACGCAGCGGCGAGGCGCGCGCGATCCGGTGGACAATCAACCCTGCGACCAGCATCACCGCAAGGAGCAAAGCCACCTTGGCCGCATCGGCCAGCGCCACGAAGGGCCCTGCGGCGGCGATGAACTTGGCGTCGCCCGCACCCATCAGACCGGCGGCATTGGCCACGATCCCCGCCGCAAGCAATGCCGCGAGATGCGTGAGCCGCCAGCCAAAATCGGCCAGCGGCAGGGCGATGAGGCCGATAACAAGGTAGATGGCCACAAGGCTAAGCACCGCCGTGTTGGGGATCTTCATCGTGCGCAGATCGCTCCACGCCACCCAGAGGCAGACGGGCAGCACAAACGGCAGGAACCAGAGCGCGGACTGCGCGGGCAGATCGAAACTCATCGCCGGTCAGCCGGAATTCGATTCGAGGGCGCGCAGGTTGCGGGCAGCCTCTTCGAAATGTTGCGGATGGGTCTCTACCGCCTCTTGCAGCAGGCCCTTGCCGATGGCCACGTCTCCCTGTTTGACTGCCGAAAGTGCCAATGTGTAAAGGAGTTGCGCGCGCTCTTCCTGACTGATCGGCAAGACGGGAAGCGCATAGTTGCGCTGTGCGCCGCGCGCGAGCACGAGGTTGTTCTTGGCGGTGAAGAGCGCAGGATCGTGGCGCACGGCCTCGGCAAAGAGGCGCTCTGCCCCGGCATGATCGCCGCGCGTGAGCTTGGAGAAGCCCCAGTTGTTGTAGACGCTGCCGGGCTTGGTGGTCAGACCTGCGGCAACCTCGTAGAAGCTGTCGGCCTTCTTCCAGTCCTGCTTGCTGTCGGCCACCATCGCCTCGAGCCGGTAGCGGCGATAGGTCTCGTATGTGGGGGGAATGGTGTTCAACACCTCGCCCGCGCGCGTCCAGTCGCTGTTGCGGATGAGCGCATCCGCGAGTGCCACGCGGTCCTCGTCGGTGGCGTCGGGATGCTCGGTCACGCGTGTCCAGGCGGCGGCGGCCTCGGTGGGGCGCTGCGCGCGGATCAGCGATTGGCCAAGGCTGCGCAAAAGGTCGATGCGGTCGGGGTCGGCGGTGCTGGCACGCTGGAAATAGGCCACCGCCTCGCCAGGATCGGCTGCGTTCAACATCACGTCGTTAAGGCCCGTCTCGTCAACCACGTTGAGATCGCGCAGGGCGCGATCGACCTTTTCATCGGATGATTGCGCACAGGCGCCAAGCACAAGCGTGCCGGTCACACACAGGGAAATAAGGATGGGATGGCGCATGTCTGCGTCCTTTTACTGCCTCTGCCTCTTCAGGGTATCGTGCGAAGCAGGTAGCTCCCCCCGCCGCGCCGCACCACTTTATATTCTTGGTTTGCCTGTTCTTCTTCAGCACCATAAACGGAAATTTCGGATTTTGCGAGTGCCAAACGCAGATTGTCGCGAATCGCGTCGCTTTCGCCATTGTCGAGCGCATAGGCGCGGCGCAGCATCTGCTCGGCTTCGAGAAACTCGCCCTTTTCCATCAGCACCACGCCAAGATTGTTCCAGAATTCCGGGGTGGCGTCCTCGGTCTCGACCGCGCGGCGCAAGAGTTTCTCGGCCGTGCCGAGGCGTCCAAGGGCAAGGTTGGCGGTCCCGAGCCCGGCGAGAACGTCGCCGGTCATGCCCTGTCCGACAGCCGCTCGCGAATAGGCGCGCTGCGCCAGTTCGTATTCGCCTGCATCCATCAGGCGATGGCCGACGAGAAGCGGATCAACTGCGTCGGCCCCCGGCACCGGGCCGGGCGCGTAGGGACCCTGGGGTTGGGGCGCACCGAGACAACCCGCCAGCGCCAGTATGCCCAGCAAAACCGCCATCGATCGAGCCGCCATGATGCTCCGTCACTTACTTGGCCAATAGCTCCATGATGCCCAGAACGGATGGCCCGACCAGAATGATCAACAATGGCGGCACTGTAAGCATCATCGTGGCCAATGTCATCTTGGTCGGCAGCTTGTTGGCCTTTTCTTCCGCGCGCATGACCCGTTTGTCACGCATCTCGCCGGCATAGACGCGCAACGCCTCGCCGACCGAGGTGCCGAACGTCTGTGACTGGATCAACACGGTGACAAAGCTGGAAATATCCTGAACACCGCAGCGCTCTCCGAATTCATTGAGGACAGACGGCTTGTCGCGCCCTGCCTTGATCTGGAGTGAGACAATTTCATATTCTTCGGAGAGCGCGGGATAGGCGGCGCGAAGTTCACGAGCAACGCGGATGATCGCCTGATCAAGCGATTGACCCGCTTCGATGCACACGAGCATCATGTCGAGACTGTCAGGAAATCCGTCCTGAATCTCTTCCTGCCGCTTTTGCTGGCGTTTCGTCACCCAGTATTTCGGTATCATGTATCCCGCGACGCCGGGGCCCAAAATGTAAAGCAGAGCGTCATTGACAGTGGTTTCCTGTCCGGATTTGACCAGCAGGAAATAGATCACCCCGACCACCAGAAGACCAAGGGCAAGACTCATTTGCGCAGCGTGGAAATAGCGCACGGCGTCGCGGTGGCGATAGCCCGCCTGCATCAGCTTGAGGCGGATTTCGCTGAGCTGTTTCTTGTCCTGCGGTTCGAGAAAGCTGGCGTATTTGTCGAGTTTCTTGTTCTTGCTGCCGCTTCTCAGTGACCGCGCCTTTCCCTCTCCGGCCGTGGCTGTGCCTGCCGACTGCTTGAGCCGGTCAAGAGGGTCGGGCTTCTGCACAAGCAGAAGCGACAGTGTCGCGAGCACCATCAGAAGGCCAAGCCCGCCGATGGCAAGGAGCGGCCCGAAGGGACCGAGCGTGTCGGTCAGAAAGGTCTGGATCGTCGCGGCGAGGGGCATGGCTTGTCCTTAAACCTTGATGTTCACGAGGGCGCGCATCACCACGAGATTGACCACGAGAAACGCGCCAACGACAAGTGCCGCGGGAATGAAATAGGGGGTTTCCATCGCCTTGTCGTAATGGTCCGGCTTGAGCAACTGGATCCCGACGAGCGCAAGCAGAGGGAACCCAGAGAGGAAGTTGCCCGACCATTGGGCCTCGGCGGTGATCGCCTTGACGCGACGGAAGAGGCGAAAGCGGGCGCGGATCACCTTGGCCAGGCCGTCGAGAATTTCCGCGAGGTTGCCGCCCGCTTGCTGCTGGATCGTGACTGCGACCGCGAGAAAGCGCAAATCCTGCATGTCGAGCCGCTCGGACATGTCCTGCAGCGCCTCGCCGATATCCCGGCCGTAGGTGGCTTCGTCGGCGATCATGCCGAATTCGGTGGCGATCGGATCGGACACTTCGGTGGCGACAATGCCGATGGCCGAGGAAAACGGGTGCCCCACCCGGAGCGAGCGCACCATCAACTCGATCGCGTCCGGTAGTTGCTCTTCAAGCAAGGCCATGCGCTTGGCCGCCTTCATGCTGATCCACAAATAAACCCCGCCGACGCCCATGGCCGCCGAGGCCACGATACGTACCGCAAGCTGGGTCTCGGTGCCGATGGTGAGCCCGAGAAACGCGAGCACGCCCGTAGCGATCATGATCAGCACGATCTGCTTGGGGGTAAAGGCGATGGCGGCCTTTTGCGCCTTGGTTGACAGGATCGCATAGAGCGGAACGCGCCGCGCCTTGAGATGCTGTTCCATCTCCTTGCGGAGCTTTTCCATCACCTCTTCGCGGTTGCCGGTCTTGTCGAGCATTTCCAGGCGTCGGCTCACACGGCTGTCAAGGCTGATCGAGCGTCCGAAAACGGTAAGGTAAAGCCCCTCCACCAGCACAAGAACGCCAATGAAGATGAGGCCGTAGATGATTGGTTCGGCGCTGAGACTCATGGGGTCACTCCGCGGCTACGGGTTCATAGATCGAGGCGGGCAGATCAAAGCCCCAGAGGCGGAACCGCTCGGAGAAGTTCGAGCGCACGCCGGTGGCGGTGAAATGACCGATGATCTTGTTGTCGGAGGTCAGCCCGACGCGCTGGAAACGGAACACTTCCTGCATCGAGATGACCTCGCCTTCCATGCCGGTGATCTCGGTGATCGAGGTCATCCGGCGCGAGCCGTCCTGCAGGCGGCTGGCCTGCACGATGACGTTGACCGCGCTGGCGATCTGGTTGCGCACGGCCTTGAGCGGCATCTCCAGCCCGGCCATGGCGACCATGTTTTCCAGACGGCTGATGGCGTCACGCGAATTGTTGGCGTGGATGGTGGTCATCGAGCCATCATGGCCGGTATTCATGGCCTGAAGCATGTCGATCACTTCCTCGCCGCGCGTCTCGCCGACGATGATGCGGTCGGGTCGCATCCGGAGCGCGTTCTTGATACAGTCGCGCGGCGTGACCTCGCCCTTGCCCTCGACGTTGGGGGGGCGGGTTTCCATGCGCCCGACATGAAGCTGCTGGAGCTGAAGCTCGGCGGTGTCCTCGATGGTCAGGATGCGCTCGGCATTGTCGATGAAGGACGACAGGGCGTTGAGCGTCGTCGTCTTGCCCGAGCCGGTTCCGCCCGAGACGATGATGTTGAGGCGCGTGGCCACGGCGGCCTGAAGATAGGCAGCCATTTCCTCGGAAAAGGCCCCGAACCGCACCAGATCGTCGATCCCGAGCTTGTCCTTCTTGAATTTACGTATGGACACGAGGCTGCCGTCGATGGCGATCGGGGGCACCATGGCGTTGAAGCGCGAGCCGTCGGCAAGGCGCGCGTCCACATAGGGGTTCGATTCGTCCACCCGGCGGCCCACGGCGCTCACGATCTTGTCGATGATGCGCATTAGGTGCTTTTCGTCCTTGAAGGTCACATCGCTGACCACGAGCTTGCCGTTGCGCTCGATGAATATCTGGTGCGGGCCGTTGACGAGGATATCGCTGATCGTGTCATCCTTGAGCAGGGTTTCCAGAGGGCCAAGGCCCTTGACCTCGTCATAAAGCTCCTGCGTGAGTTGCGCGCGGTCCTCGCGATTGAGGACGATGCCCTTTTCCTGAAGCAGCTCGCCCGCGATGGAGCTGATCTCGGCGCGCAGATCGGCCTCGGCGGCGGTGTCGAGCGCGGCGAGGTTGAGATTGTCCAGAAGCGCGCGGTGCAACTCGATCTTGATCTCGCCGATCCGTTCCTTGCGCTTGCGTTCCTTGTCCACGGGGTGTGCGCTGGCCGGAGCCGCCTGCGCGGGCTTGCGCAGGCTGGTGATCTGGGCTGTCGGCGCGGTTGCCACCGCTGGTGCCGAGGTTTTCGGCGCTGTCGCGGGGGCGCCTTCGGATTTCTTGTATCGAGAGAACATCGTTGTCAGTCCTTCCTCAAGCGGCCTCGGCCTCTTCGCGGCCAAGGTCGTGCAGAGATTTCGCAAGTTTGGCGATCTCGCGGCGCAACGGGTTCTTGGCCGCGCTCAGCGCGAGCGGCAGCCCGTGATCCGCGCTTTGGGCGGCGGCGCGCCCGCCATCGGGCAACTGAATGTCGATGGCGATATCGAGGTTTTCGCTCAGACGGCGCACCCGGCTCTTGCCGGTCAGATCGGTGAATTTCGGCGCGCGGTTGAGACAGAAGCGAAGCTTTTCGAACGGCAGTTCCTCGGATTGCAGCGCCCGCTTGATCCGCTGGCAGTTCTGGGCCGAGCGCATGTCGAGTTCGAGCGTCGCAAAATAGATCTGGCACGCATTCAGGACCGCCTCGGTCCACTGAACCAATGAAGTTGGCATGTCGATGACGATGTAATCGAAATGCTGCCGCGCCAGTTCAATCACCCGCTTGATGTCCTCGGAGTTGATGAAGTCGAGCGGCAACACGTCAGTGGGCGCGGTCAGCACGCGCAGCTTGTCCTCGAATGTGACGAGGGCCTGTCGCAACATATCCTCGTCCAGCCGCTCCGTGTCGGACCACATCTCGAAAACGACATCGCGGCGCGGCAGGTCAAGGAAGGTGGCGACAGACCCGAATTGCAGGCTGAGATCGATCAGGCAGACCTGGGGTGGCTTGGCCTTGTCCGCTATCGCCAGTTCCCAGGCAAGGTTGGTGGCGAGTGTCGTGGCCCCTGTGCCGCCCGCGAGCCCCTGCACGGCCAACACCACACCGGCGCCGCTCTTGGGGAGGGATTCAGACGGCTTTGGCGTCTTCGCCGTCGCGTGAACGGGCTCCGGTGCCGCCCTGAGACGGCCAATGGCGGCTTCCAGTTCACCTTCGGGCAGCGGGTAAGGGACAAATTCATCCGCCCCCTTGCGCAAAAGCTGATGCAACGAGGCGGGGCTGACATCCTCGGCAATGAGGATGCATTTGATGTCTTTATCATGCGCGACGGTGATGATTTCAGTCAGCAGAGCGAGGTCTTCTTCGTCGCCCGCATCCATTGCCAGTGCCACGAATTCAAGCGTCTCCGCCTCCGGTTGGGCGAGAAATGCCAACGCCTCGGCAAAGCCGAGATCGCCCCACGCGTCACCCATCACGGTTTCCATGTCCTCGATGAGAAGGTCGAAATTCTGGACGTCCCTGCTGATCGTGCAGGCACGAATCGGGTTCGGCGCGGTCTGGGTCATTGTGCTACTCGTCATGCCAATCTTGCATTTATGGCCTGACGTTACGGACAGTCAGACCTTTGTTGTCCATGCAAGATGTCCGAGAATGTTAAAAACCCCGCCGATATCGGCGGGTTTTCTGATTTCTCGACTGGGAGTTACTCCTGCGAGGTGACGTCCCCC
Source organism: Alphaproteobacteria bacterium HGW-Alphaproteobacteria-1 (assembly GCA_002842985.1). Lineage (GTDB taxonomy): Bacteria > Pseudomonadota > Alphaproteobacteria > Rhodobacterales > Rhodobacteraceae > Roseovarius. The sequence goes on along the minus strand of PHEQ01000006.1, from coordinate 65,863 downwards.
GATAGCCGGACATCCGGTGCCGCCTTGGCGCTGTCGATATAGCCGCGATAGACGACCTCGGCATATCTGCCATCCATGATGATCGGGTTCGACTGAACAAATCCCGACACCTCTGTCACCGTGCGCCGGTTGCGCCGTTCGCGGCCCTGCGTGACGATGAGCGGCTGCGTATCGCCAAACGAGGCCACCGCCTCCAGCCGCGAGCGGCTTATGCCCTGGCTTGTTAGGAAATTGACCACCGCTTGCGCCCGTCGCATTCCGAGCGCCTTGTTGTAGGCAGACGTGCCGACCGCGTCAGTATGTCCATAGACGCGAAAGCGCACCTCCGGGAACTGCTTGATCCAGCGGGCCTGTTCGCGCAGCGTGTCGCGCGCGCCATCGTCCAGAGCCGCGGAATCAAAGGCAAAATTCACGGTGCTCATGACCTCGTTGGAAAATCTGTTGGCGAGGTCGAACACATAGCTGCGCTCGCCGGTCATCACGAGGTGGTTGCTCATCGTCGCCTGGCCAAACGTGCCGTTATCGGCCAGCCCGCCCACTTCTCCGAAATAGGAGCGATAGACTTCGCCGTCGGGTCCTGTGCAGGCCACCGCGGCAATGAGGCCGGTAAGTGCGAGATAATGTTTCATGAGGCAACCCCGCTCATTCCATCACGTAGCCGTAGGACCCCGTGAAATCCTGTTTCGCAACTTCGCCGGCGGCCCCTCTGGTCGGGGCGCCCTTGGCGACGCGCCCCCTGAGGAACAGATCAGCCTCGGAGGGCAGGCGCACGCGGTCGGTAGGCAGCGCCAGCGCCTCGCCCCGCGTCGGCGAGACCAGATGCGCCGAGACGATGATCACCAGTTCGCTCTGGTTGCGCTGGAAATCGGCGCTGCGGAAGAGCGCGCCGAGAACCGGAAGGTCACCCAGCCAGGGCACCTGCGAGGCGTTGTCGCGGAAATCGTCCTGCAACAGCCCGGCGATGGCAAAGCTCTCGCCGTCGCGCATCGCCACCGTGGTCGAGGTGTCGCGGCGCCGGAAGCCGGGCAGCGTCAGGCCACCTGTTGTAATCGAGTTCGCAGGATCGACGGAGGAAACGGCAGCCGCCAGTTCGAGATTGATGATGCCGTCATCCACGACGCGCGGCACGAATTTCAATTCGACGCCGAACCTCTTGAACTCGACAGTAAGCGTGTCGGTATCTTGTGCCACGGGGATCGGGAATTCGCCCCCCGCGAGGAACGACGCTTCCTGCCCCGAAAGCGCGGTCAGGTTCGGCTCGGCCAGAGTGCGCACGACGCCTTTGGTTTCAAGCGCCTCGAGCAGGATGCCGATTTCGGTCGCGCCTATGTCAAACCCGATGAAGGCGGTGCCCGCTGCGGTCTGGCCAGCGACAGTTCCAGGGGTAACGGTCTGGGGGCCGATACCGCTGCCAATTGGTCCTGTTCCGGGTCGCGAGCCGACGCCACCGATTTGGTTGACGGTTTGCCCATTCCGGTTTGACAGGGCACCAAAGGACAAGGATGTAGACAGCGCCTTGGACACGCTGCGCTGCATCTCGGCAAAGCGGACCTTGAGCATGACCTGCTGCTTGCCCGAGACCGACATGAGGTTCGAAACACGTTCAGGCGCGTAGCGTTCCGCCAGATCGAGCGCGCGTTGCAGGCGCGCCGGGCTCGACACCGTGCCCGACAGCACGATGCCGTCATTGGCGGTGCGCACTTCGATGTTCTCGCCGGGCAGGATCTGCCGGAGCCGTTCCTTGAACTCGGCCACATCGGTGCTCACATGCACGTCGATATTGGTGATAAGTTGCCCGGTGCCGTCGAACAGCGTCAGCGTGGTGCGGCCCGGCGTCTTGCCCAGCACATAGATCGTGCGATCCGAGAGCGTCGAGAAATCGGCGATGGCCGGGTTGGCTATGCTCAGTTCGGCGAAAGGAACGTCGCTTTCAACCACGATGGCGCGGTTCATGGAGACGTTCAGATTGCTTGCCGCACCGTTTTGAAGGATGCGAACGGTTTCAGCTTTCGCTGCCATCGGTGCGGTCACCGCGTTGACGACACACGCAGCAAAAGCCGCCGTGATAAATCTTTTCAGGATCATGTGACCTGCCTCTCCGATCACGCCTCATTTGCCGGATCTTTTGTCCGATTTGTTTGGATCATGCGTGAATTTTCTGAATCTTGCAAGGAATCAATATGTTTTGATCCTCAGGTGACGAGAAATGCCGTGAAGATGGGACACAATAGTCACAAAGGCCGCCCGTTTGGGCGACCTTATACATTTGCCGGGTGGCGCTCAATTGGTGCAGGGGATTGGTGTCAGGACCACCTCGGCGCCGCGCCGCGTGCGGATGACGCAGGCCTCTTCCTCGACCCTGGGCGCGGCCTTCACCCGTGCCTGAAGGCCAAGGAGACGCGATTGATCGACCTCGATCACCTCTGCATTGCTTTGGTCCATGGCCCCGACCAGCGAGAGGGCAAGCCGACCGGTCGCCTGCGCCTGCGCAAGGACGGCCACCTGTTGCGGTGTGGCCGCGACGGTGACGGTGCGGGCAACGCGGGTTTCCGAACGGTCCACATCCGCGCTCTGGTCAATGGCGACAAGCTGCATATGGGTTTCGATCAGTTTGGTCACATCGCCGGTTGAGTCCCCCTCGGTGCGCATGTTCTGACCCTGGACGCGGCCGGTCCAGTAGACATCCACCGCATCGCCGGGGCGCAGAAAGCCGGAAACGCCGCTGATGGCGTCCACCTGGATGGCAAAGGCGCGCATACCCGGTGCAAGGCGCGTCGAGATGCCGGCCGGCTCTCCGGGCTTGGTCACCTTGGAGGCGAGAATGATCTCGCTCTTGCCCATCCCGCGCAGCACTTCGCGCCCGCCAAGGCCGGTCACCGGGGTCAGGGCGTCGATCTTGTCGAAATACCCTTCGGGCAGCGACCTCTTGGGAAAGGGCACAAGGCGAAGGTCCGCCTCGGTGATCTTCGCGCCATATTTCAGCTCCCGCGCGGCCACCACCACATCCACCAACTCGATCTGCGGCCCGCGCTGTTGACGCTCGAGCGCCAGTTCCTGCTGATATTGATCGATGTAGTTTTTCGCCATGTAGGTAGCGAATCCTGCGAGGCCGATCCCGACGATCAGCACCAGTCCGAATATCAGGCGCATCGTGCCTATCCTTTTTTATATCCTGCCAGACGAATCTTGCCGCTGACTGCTCTCGCGTTAAGATAATCGGGAATTGTGGCGCAAATTGGATAAAAACGGTGTTTTTCGAAAGCCGCGATCAAAGGGGGGCACGCAATGCATTCACCCGCGGGGGTGGCAATCCCCCGAGGCGCAGGGCGTCATGAATTAGAGCTTTCGGTCGGTCGGATGACAGGATCGTTACAATCTTTCCGGGCGCTGGTCAGTCGCAAATCATTTGCTGCCCGACGCGAAACTTTCGACGGTCGCGGAGGACACGGTCACTGCGACATCCTCTGCCAGTCGGACTGTCATCCTGTCCAGAGAGGCGATTGCGCTTATCGCCAGCGCAACCACCGCCGCGGTAAGAATGACCCAGTCCGCCGTAACGGCACCGTCTTCGTTGCCTGCGAATGTAACAAGGTACCGTATCATGATCCTTGCGCCTTTTTTCAAGTCTTGCGGGGACGGTTACGCCTCGGCTCTGGATGGCGAAGTAAATCCGAGAGGGGGGATTGGCCGCAAGGAAAACCTCGCGGCCAATTTGGCGTCACCTGATTGATTACTCCTCTTCGCCGCCGCCGCCGCCGCTGCCGGCGCCGGCGACGTCGGTGGCGATGTTGGCGGCGAGGCCGTCAACGCTGGTCCCGATGGCGCTGATGGCGCCGATGGCGAGTGCCACCACGGCGGCGGTCAGCACAACCCAGTCAACCGTGACTGCGCCGTCTTCGTCTTTCAGGAAGTTCTGGAAAAAGTTGGTCATTGTTTGGTCCCTCCAAAGGATCAGTGGTTCAGGTTTCACATCCACTCCGGTTCTGGACCCAACGTTTTTTATGGCCCGTTGCCGTCGTGGTGTGACCTCATATGGCCCTTGAATTCGGGCGGGATTTGGGCGGCTTTCGAGCGATTTGCGCATCTCGGATAATTTTACGGAGTATTTTGTCAACCATTTGAAAATAAACAAAACAAACCCATGATGTTTTCGAAAATACAGCTTTTACGGGAGGAATTTGGAAAAAATTCTGTCAACGAACCGGGGTAATAAGCGACAGTTCTGGCCTTTGGCGGCTATTGTTGGCATAGTGTAGCGAAACATCCAGAGGCAGAGCGGTGCCCGTCAAGAGTATATTCATGGTTTTGGGTCTTGCGGCGACTCAGGCCTTTGGGACCCCTGCGCGCGCGGGCGATCCGCCGCCCTTTGCCGAATTCACCTTCAAGCGCGAGGCGGCCCCGAAACCCGGCGAGCGGCGCGGCCCATTGGTGCAGATCGACCCGCAGGCGGCCTGGCCGCCGCCGCGCGCCCCCGAAAAACCGGCCCCCGGCCCCGGCGCGGCCCCCGGCACGGCGGCCGCGCGCCACGCCTGGTTCTGGGAGGAGGTGCCCGCAGGCCTTGACACGTCCGGCCCCGAGCGGCTGCGCGCCGCGATGGCGCGGCTTTCTCAACCGCCCGCAGGCGCAGGCGTGGCCGCCCCCCGGCTGGAGGCGATACAGGCCCTGCTGCGCGCGCATGGCGCCGAAATCCTGCGCGCCACCATCGGCACGCGCGTCTCGCCCGCGCTGGTTCTGGCGGTGATCTCGGTGGAATCCTCGGGCCGCGAGGCGGCGGTGAGCCATGCGGGCGCACAGGGCCTCATGCAGCTCATGCCCGACACCGCCCTGCGCTTTGGTGTGCGCGACGTGTTCACGCCCGCCGAAAATATCCGCGGCGGCGCGGCCTATCTCGACTGGCTGATCGGGGAATTCGGCGGCGATGTGATCCTGGCACTCGCGGGCTATAACGCGGGCGAGAACGCGGTTCACAAGAATGACGGCGTGCCGCCCTATGCCGAGACGCGCGATTATATCCCCAAGGTTCTGGCCGCCTTCGAGGTCGCGCGCGCGCTCTGCAAGACGCGGCCCGAACTTCTCACCGATGCCTGCGCTTTTGATCTGGCGATGAATTAGGGCCGGGTGCTGCGGCCCGGCCCCTGACATCGGTTGACGGTGATCTCAGTTGACGATGGTCGCCTCGGTCGCGGCGCGCAGCTCGTCCTCGGTCACGCCCTCGGCGGTCTCGATGATGCGCAGCCCGCCCTCGACCACATCGAGCACGCCGAGATTGGTGATGATGCGATTGACCACCCCCTTGCCGGTCAGCGGCAGCGTGCATTCGCGCAGCACTTTTGAGTCGCCGTGCTTGTTGGTGTGATCCATCACCACCACCACGCGGCGCACGCCCGCCACCAGATCCATCGCGCCGCCCATGCCCTTCACGAGCTTGCCGGGGATCATCCAGTTGGCCAGATCACCGTTCTCGGCCACTTCCATGGCTCCAAGGATCGCCATGGCGATCTTTCCGCCCCGGATCATGCCGAAGGAGGTGGCGCTGTCGAAATAGGCGGTGTGGGGCAGTTCGGTAATGGTCTGCTTGCCCGCGTTGATGAGGTCTGCATCCTCGTCGCCCGCGACCGGAAACGGCCCCATGCCGAGCATTCCGTTTTCCGATTGCAGCGTCACCGTCACCCCCTCGGGGATGTAATTCGACACCAGCGTCGGAATCCCGATGCCGAGGTTGACATAGGTGCCGTCCTCAAGCTCCTGCGCGGCGCGTGCCGCCATCTGATTGCGATCCCAAGCCATTATGCTGCCCTCACCGTGCGTTGTTCGATCCGTTTCTCGTGCGCGCCCTGAATGAGGCGGTGCACATAGATGCCCGGCAGGTGGATGCAATCGGGGTCGAGCGTGCCCGGCTCCACGATCTCTTCCACCTCCATCACGCAGACACGCCCGCACATGGCCGCAGGCGGGTTGAAGTTGCGCGCGGTCTTGCGGAAGATGGCGTTGCCGGTGGTGTCGGCCTTCCACGCCTTGACGATCGCGAGGTCAGCGAAGATGCCGCTTTCCATGATGTAGGTCTCGGGCTGGCCGCCCGGGCCGGTTGGGAAATCCTTGTGCTCCTTGCCCTCGGCGATGACGGTGCCGACGCCGGTTTTCGTGTAGAAGCCGGGAATGCCCGCGCCGCCCGCGCGCATCCGCTCGGCCAGCGTGCCTTGCGGGTTGAATTCAAGCTCCAGCTCGCCGCTCAGGTATTGGCGCATGAATTCGGCATTCTCGCCCACATATGACGAGATCATCTTTCTCACCTGCCGGGTCTGAAGCAGGATGCCGATGCCGAAATCATCGACGCCCGCATTGTTGCTGGCGAAGGTGAGATTTTTCACGCCAGCGTCGCGGATCGCCGCGAGCAGCAGTTCGGGAATACCGCAGAGGCCGAAGCCGCCTGCGGCAATCAGCATATCGTCGCGCAAAAGCCCGTCGAGCGCCTCTGACGCCGAGCCGTAAACCTTGGACATTGCAAAACTCCCTTTGAAGCCTGTCGCGCCCGGTATGGTCATGGCGAGGGCGCGAGTCAACGCAGGGCGCGCCCGCATCGACACGGTTTACGGATTACTACGTAAGGCGCACGGCTCACGCGGCTTAGCCGGCTTTCGTGCGGGTGGCGGGCTTGGCGGTGGCTTTTTTCGCGGCGGTTTTTTTCGGCGCGGCCTTCCTGGGGGCGGCCTTCTTCTTGCCGCCCTTGGCCGCCTTGGCCGCAATCAGCTCCAGCGCCGTCTCCAGCGTCATTGCCTCGGGGGGGCTGTCCTTGGGCAGGGTCGCGTTGACCTTGCCCCATTTGACATACGGTCCATAACGCCCCTCGAACACCTGCACCGGCCCGCCGTCGGGATGCTCGCCCAGATCGCGCAAGGATTTCGCCGCCGCGCGCCCGCGCCCGCCGGGATTGGCGCGCTTTTCGGCCAGAAGCTCCACCGCGCGGTTCATGCCGATCTCGAATACATCCGCCGGGTCCCTGAGATTGGCGTAGACGGGTTTCGCCTCGTCGGGCAACTGGTGCATGAGGTAGGGGCCGAAGCGCCCGAAATTCGCCTTGATCGCGCCGCCGTCGGGGTGTTGGCCCACTTCGCGTGGCAGGCTCAGCAGCGTCAGCGCCTTCTCGAGCGTCATTTCTTCGGCTTTCCACCCCTTGGGCAGGCTGGCGCGCTCGGGCTTCTTGTTTTCCTCAGTGACCTCGCCGCGCTGCACGTAAGGGCCGAAGCGCCCCGAGCGCAGCGAGATTTCGTTGCCATTCTCATCCTCGCCCAGGATCCGGTCGCCGTTTTCCGCCGCATCCCCGCCGATGGGGCGGGTGTAGCGACATTCGGGATAATTGCCGCAGCCGACAAAGCCGCCCGAGCGCGAGGTCTTGAGATGCAACTGCCCCGTGCCACAAAGCGGGCATTGGCGCGGATCGCCGCCATCCTCGCGGGCGGGGTAGAGCGTGGGGGCAAGCGCGTCATCGAGCACATCGAGCACCTCGGTGATGCGCAATTCGGATGTCTCGGCAATAGCCACCGAGAAATCTCGCCAGAAGCGCGAGAGGATGTCCTTGTAATCCGCCTCGCCCGCACTCACCCGGTCGAGATCCTCTTCCAGGTTGGCGGTGAATTCGTAGCCCACGTATTTGCGGAAGAAGTTGATCAGGAAGACCGTGACGATCCGCCCCTTGTCCTCGGGGTAAAGGCGGTTCTGTTCCTTGCGGACATATTCGCGGTCCTGGATCGTGCCCAGAACGCTGGCATAGGTCGAGGGGCGGCCGATGCCCAGTTCTTCCATCTTCTTGACCAGTGTCGCCTCGGTATAGCGCGGCGGTGGCTGAGTGAAATGTTGCAAACCCAGCACTGCCTCGTTTTGCGAGAGCATCGCGGCGGGGCTGTCCTTGCCGTCCTGTGCCTTGGCAAAGTCCGCGCGCAGTGAGGATTTGGCAAAGGCGGCCTTGTCGCCCTGCACGATCTGCGGCAGGCGGCGGTCTTCCTCGTCGGTCACATCGTCGCGCCCCTCCTCATAGACCTTGAGAAAGCCGTCAAACTGCATGACCTGCCCGGTGGCGCGCAGGCCCACCTGGCCGTCCTCGCTGCCGATATCGACGGTGGTGCGCTCCAGCCGCGCGGCCTCCATCTGGCAGGCAAGCGTGCGTTTCCAGATCAGGTCATAAAGGCGGCGCTGGTCGGTATCGGTCAGCCTCAGCTTTGCCGCGTCGCGGGTCATGTCGGTGGGGCGGATGCACTCATGCGCTTCCTGGGCGTTCTTGGCCTTGTTCTTGTACATGCGCGGCGATTTCGGCAGATAGGCCTCGCCAAAGCGGTCGCGGATCGCGTCGCGCGCGGCCATCACCGCCTCTGGGGCCATGTCGATGCCGTCGGTGCGCATGTAGGTGATGTGCCCGGCCTCGTAGAGGCGTTGCGCGGCGCTCATGCATTGCTTGGCCCCCATGCCGAACTTGCGGCTGGCCTCCTGTTGCAGGGTCGAGGTCATGAACGGGGCCGAGGGATTGCGGCTGGCGGGCTTCGCCTCGACGCCCGTCACCCTCAGCGCGCGCGAGGCCACGGCCTGCACCGCCAGTTCGGCCTGCGTGGCGTTTTCCAGATCGTATTTGTCGAGCTTCTTTCCCGCAAGCATGACAAGACGGGCCTCAAACTCCTGTCCGCGCGGCGTGGTCAAGAGCGCCTTGACGGACCAGTATTCGCGGGCGGCGAACGCCTCGATCTCCATCTCGCGCTCGACGATGAGACGCAGGCAGACCGATTGCACCCGCCCCGCCGAGCGCGCGCCGGGCAGCTTGCGCCAGAGCACGGGGCTGAGGTTGAAGCCCACGAGGTAATCCAGCGCGCGACGCGCCAGATAGGCCTCGACCAGCGGCGCATCAACCTGACGGGGATTTTTCATCGCCTCGGTGACGGCAGATTTGGTGATGGCGTTGAAAACCACGCGGGAAACCGGTGTGTCCTTGTTGATCGCCTTGCGCTTGCGCAGCGTCTCCTCGAGGTGCCAGCTGATCGCCTCGCCCTCGCGGTCGGGGTCGGTGGCGAGGATGAGGGCGTTGTCATCCTTGAGCGCGTCGGCGATGGCCTTGACATGCTTGCGGCTGTCGGCGCCCACCTCCCATGTCATGTCAAAGCCGTTCTCGGGATCGACCGAGCCATCCTTGGCGGGCAGGTCGCGCACATGACCATAGCTTGCCAGAACCGTGTAGCCGTCGCCCAGATACTTGTTGATGGTCTTTGCTTTGGCAGGCGATTCGACAACGACGACGGGCATGGACACTCCTTCCGGCTTTGCGGGCCGCTTATGGCGGCGCACCATGTGGGCTGGCAAGGGGAATTGTCAATGAAGGCCCGCGATCAGGCGCTGAGCGAGACAAGGCCACCGGGATGGCGCGTGATGCGCCCGTCAAGCTCGAGCGCGACGAGCGCCGGGGCCACGGCCTGCGCGGGGCTGGCGAGGTCGCGGATGAGTTGATCCTCCGCCAGCGGCGAAGGGCCGAGGCGGGAGAGAATTTCGGTGTGCAGCGCGGCGGTCTCGCGCAGGGGGCGCGGGGGCGGCGCGGGGGCGGGCAGGGGGATTTCTGCCTGAACGGGGGCCTCGTCGCGCGGCAGGGCCTCGATCACGTCGGCGGCGCTGCGCACCAATATGGCGCCGTCTCGGATCAGCATGTTGCAGCCGCCGGCGCGCGCGTCGAACGGGTGGCCCGGCACGGCCATGACTTCGCGCCCCTGATCGAGTGCCGTTCGCGCGGTGATGAGCGAGCCGGATTTCGCCGCCGCCTCGACCACGATGACCGCGCGCGCCAGCCCGCTGATCAGGCGGTTGCGCGTGGGGAAGTGCCGCGCCTGCGGGACAAGGCCCATGGGCTGCTCCGACAGGCGCAGGCCGCTGCGCAGGATATCCCGTGAAAGCTGCGTGTTTTCCGCCGGGTAGATCACATCGACCCCGCCCGCCATGACGGCGAGCGTGCCCGCCTCCAGACTGGCCAGATGCGCGGCGGTGTCGATGCCGCGCGCAAGGCCCGAGACCACGACAAAACCCTGCTCCGAGAGTTCCGCCGCCAGAGATTTTGCCATGCGCAACCCGAGAGACGAGGCGTTGCGCGCGCCGACAAGGGCGATCATGGGACGGGTGAGCGTGGCGATGTCGCCCATCACCCACAGAACGGGGGGCGCGTCCGGCATATCGAGCAGCGCCGCCGGATAGGCCGGATCGGCACAAGTGAGAAGGCGCGCCCCGGCCTTCTGTGCGGCGCGCAATTCGGCGATGGCCACGCCCTCGGGGCAGGGGGCGTAATCGGTCACACCGGCGGCGCGGGCGACCTCGGGCAGGGCATCGAGCGCCGCCGCCACGCTGCCGTGTTCGGACAAAAGCCGGTGAAACGTTGCCGGGCCAACCCGGCGCGAGCGCAAGAGACGAAGCCACGAGACCCGCTCATCTTCCGTGGTGGGTGGGAGTGGGGGGTGAGTGGAAGGATGTGTGACCTTGGGCATCCCGTGACCTCGCCTGCTTGCCCGATCAGGGATAGCGCGGGAAGGGTTAACGGGCAGTAAACCGAAACCGGGTGGACCGCAGATTTTTCGTGGACTTCCGGTAAGGTAATGAAAATACGATTGAATTATTATCGGACTGGCGGTTTTCGGTCGCGGTCAAGCGGGCGTCGCGTGTGCCTCCTTGGCGCCCCGCGAACCCCCCGCTCAGATTCAAACGCATCGGGCGACACTCTGGGTCCAGAGCGTCGCCCGACACGGGCCTCAGGCTTCGCTGCGCGGCTCAGACGATGTCGAACACCGTGTCGAGCCCGTCGAGCGTTGTCACGCCGGTGAGCGTGATGCTGGTGCCACCGCCGAAATCGAGCACGGCGTTGCCCGCGACGATCGCGCCGAAGGTCGCGACCACGGCCGCGCCGTCGGCCGCGCCGCCGAGCAGCGCGCTGTCAAGCTCGATCCGGTCACCCGCGCCGACATTGAAGAACTCGAACACATCGGAGCCGTCGCCCGCGCCGAAGACAAAGACATCCGCGCCGGGTCCGCCCCAGACCGTGTCATTGCCCGCGCCACCCTCAAGACGGTCATTGCCCGCCCCGCCAAAGATCAGGTCGTCGCCGTCACCGCCCAGAACCGTGTCGTCGCCATTGCCCGCGAAGACCGTGTCGTTCCCGGCCCCGCCGTCGATCAGGTCATTGCCGTCACCGCCGCCGATCTGATCCGCGCCGTTGCCGCCGAGGATGGTGTCGTTGCCGTCACCGCCCCACAGCTCATCGTCACCATCGCCGCCGTCGATGAAATCGGCCCCGTCAAAGCCGCCGATGGTGTCGTTGCCCGCGCCGCCCGAGAGCGAGTCGTCGCCAAGCCCGCCCCAAAGCTCGTCGGCCCCGTCGCCGCCGTCGATGGTGTCGTTGCCGTCACCGCCGCTCAGGGTATCATTGCCCGCGCCACCATCAATCAGGTCGTTGCCGGCGCCGCCCCAGACCTCGTCATTGCCGGGACCGGCGAAGATCTGGTCGGCGCCGTTGCCGCCGCCGATCACATCGTCGCCGAAACCGCCCCAGATCGTGTCGTCGCCGTCGCCTCCAAAGACCGTGTCGTCGCCATCGCCCGCAAAGATCAGGTCATTGCCCGCGCCGCCGCCGATATTGTCGTTGCCGGCATCCCCGACAATCGTGTCGTTGCCCGCCCCGCCAAAGAGGTCTTCCCAACCGATGCCGCCGATCAGGCTGTCATCGCCATTGCCACCGAAAAGGCCGTTGGGCCCGGTCCCGCCGATGAGCGTGTCATTGCCGTTGCCGCCAAAGAGCTGGTCCGCGCCGTCGCCGCCCTCGATCAGGTCATCGCCGCCAAGCCCGTTGATGAAATCGTCGCCATCGGTGCCGATCAGCGTGTCATTGCCCTCCGTCGGGCCGCCGACGTCAACGTTGATCGTTGCCACCTGCGCCGCCGTGAGCCCCGCGAAGGTCAGGGTGTTACCGCCGCCGAAATCGACCACGGCGCCCGCGCCCGTATCGGTCGCATTGGCCATCGCCGCCTGAAGCGCAAGAAACGAACTGCCTGCGATCCGCAGGACAAGGCTCTCGTTATCCGCGTCGAAATCGCCGATGGTGTCGTTGCCGCCGACATGAACGAAGGTGTCGGTGCCGCCCCGCCCCTCAAGCCGGTTGTCATTGGTGTCGCCCGCCAGCGTGTCGCCGCCGTTCGAGCCGCGCACGAATTCGAAACCCGAGATCGTATCGGTGAACGTGCCGCCGCCGTTCAGCGTGCCGGTCACCGTGCCCAAAGCCAGGTTGGCGTTGATCGACGTCACCTGACCCACGTCATAGCGCAACCTGTCGAAACCCGCGCCGCCGTCGAGCGTGTTGTTGCCACCCCAGTAGCGATAGCTGTCGTTCGCGCCCGATCCGGTGACCGAGTCGTTGCCGCCCGAGCCATAGATTTCGAATACCGGCGTGGAGCCGCCGATCACCTCGGCATTGCCGAAACCGTCATCGGCAATCGTGCCTGTGGCGAGGTTGACCACGATCCCGTTGCCGTCGCGGAAATCCAGCCGCACCGCCCCGCTGCCGTTGATGAGGAAATTGTCCACGCCATCGCCGCCACGCACGCTCATCCACTGTTGGCCTTCGAGCGTCAGGTCGAACGTGTCGTCGCCTGCGGTTCCCAACCAGCAGCGTGTCGGTGCCCGCCGCGCCCTTGTCCACCGTGCCGGTATTGGCCGCCCCGTCGATGGTCACGTCGATGCCACCGGACAGCGCGCCATAGTTGATTGCGACAAAGCCATTGAGGCCGTCATTGCCCGACATGTCGATCGTGTCATCGCCCGCCGAGCCGACCACGGTATCCCCGTCGGGCGTCGCGTTGCCGGTGATGATCAGGTCATCCCCTGCTGTGCCCACGAGGAAGTCGTCGCCATCCGTGCCTTCAATGACGTTCGGTCCGCCGACAAAGCCGCCTTGAAGCTGGGCGGGGATGGACTGAATCTGTTCCGGCGTCAGTCCGTCGAAGGTGATGTTGCGTGCATCACCGAAGGTGACGAAATACTGCCCATTAAACAACAGCGGATTGGCCATGGCTGCATCCACATCGGCCTGTGTCAGCCCCGGAATGCCAATGAACAGCGTGTCGGTCGCGGGATTGAAATCGGCAAAGCTGTCGAAGCCACCCCTGAACACGAAAGTGTTGTTGCCTGCCCCGCCGATGAACCTGTCGTTGCCAAGCCCGCCCACAAGCGTGTCATCGCCGCCACGCCCGTCGAGACGGATGCCATTGTCATCGGCGATCATCAGGTCATTGCCGCCGGAGCCGCGCAGGCTCTCGATGCTGCTCACGGTGTCGGTGAATGTGCCACCTGTGGTGAAAACATTGACTTGCCCGGCGGCCAGATTGGCCTCGATCCGCTGGACTTGCCCCACGTCATAGCGCAGCCGGTCGAACCCGTCGCCGCCGTCGATCGTGTTGTTGCCGCCCGAGTAGCGATAGGATTCGTTCGCGCCCGAGCCGGTGAACCTGTCGTCCCCGTTCGAGCCAAAGACCTCCCAGACATCGCCGGTGCCGCCGATCGTCTCGGCATTGCCGAAACCGTCATTGGCAATCGTGCCTGTGGCGAGGTTCACGTCGATCCCCTGTGTCGCGTCGCGGAAGTCGAGCCGCACCTGCCCGCTGCCATTGATGAGGAAATTGTCCACGCCATCGCCGCCACGCACGCTCATCCACTGTTCGCCTTCGGGGGCGAGGTTGAATGTGTCGTCGCCTGTGGAGCCGCCAGCAGCGTGTCGGTGCCCGCCGCGCCCTTGTCCACCGTGCCGGTATTGGCCGCCCCGTCGATGGTCACGTCGATGCCACCGGACAGCGCGCCATAGTCGATTGTGACAAAGCCATTGACACCATCAATCCCCGACATGTCGATGGTGTCATCGCCCGCCGAGCCGACCACGGTATCCCCGTTCGGCGTCGCGTTGCCGGTCACTATCAGATCGTCGCCCGCCGTGCCCGTGAGAAAATCGTCGCCATCCGTGCCCTGGACGAGGTTCAAATCGCCACCGCTTATTTCACCGTCCAAAATGGTGATCGGGATATCCACGCCGGGGGCGAAGGCGCCCGATGCGACACCGATATTCGTGATCGAGTCGTTGAAATCGTTGAACTGCGCGACGGTCGTCGGCAGGGTCAGGGGATCGCCGCCGATCTGGAAAAACGCATCAACGCCCAGAACCGGGTCGAAAAAGGCAAGCAGGATATGGGTGCCCGCGGGGGTCTGAATGAAGCCGAGCGAGGTTTCGATATCGTCATTGTCGAGCACATTGACCCCGTTCACGAATGCGCTGAGCGGCTCGGTGCCACCGATATCGACAAGGGGAAGGTCGCCGGGCTCGGTGCCGGGCAGCAGCGTGTAATTGAGAACCGAACCGGCATTCGGGAATTGGGCGGTGAACGTTGCAGGTCCAACCGATGATGTCGTGTCGTTAATGTCGTCGAATACAACGAGAATGCCGGTGAGGGTCAGGGTCGTCATGAGGGATTCCTTTTCAATTCCAAGTAATGTTCGATTCGCTGCGCAAGCCGCATGCCAAAGTGAACGACTGCGTTCCAAGAAAGTTGGAGAGCATAATTCCGATTCGATCAAGATATTGTGTAAACGTCGTTACCGATTAGCAACCTTGGATTGTAATCCTCTATGGGCGCACGCCCGTGCCTTGCAAAACCCCATGCTCCATCGCGTAGCGCGTCAGCCCGGCGGTCGAGGAAATGCCCAGCTTGCGCTTGATGTTCTTGCGATGCGTCTCGACCGTGCGCACGGAAATATCCAGCGCCAAGGCCACCTCCTTGTTGGACTTGCCCTGCGCCAGTTGCAGAAGGATCGTTTGTTCGCGGTTGGTGAGCTGCTCGCGCTCGGGCGGGGTGAAGGGCGCAAGCGAGCCTTGCGCGCCGGTGCAGAGATACCGCTCGCCCGCCATCACCGCGTCGATGGCGCACTTGATCTCTTCGGTGGGCACGTCCTTGAGGACATAGCCCAGGGCACCGTGGCTGAGCGCCGAGGAAATATATTCCGGGCTGTCATGCATCGACAGGATGAGAATTCGCGTGCCGGGGCGCCGCTCCAGCAGGATTTCCGCCGTCGAGAGCCCGCCCAGCCCCGGCATGTTGAGATCGAGCAGGATCACGTCGGGGGCAAGCTCCGCGACCCGGTCGATGACGTCCTGACCGTTGCAGAACGCGGCGATCACCTCGATATCGTCATAGCTTTCGAGGATGGACTGGATGCCTTCGACGACCATCGGATGATCATCGACGATGATGACGCGAACGGGGCTCATGCGCGGGCCTTTCTTTTCTCGGGGACCGTCTCGGTCTGGCCCTGCGGTTTGAGGAGGTGGGTGAGCGGCACGTTGGCCTCGATCTCGGTGCCATTCGCGGAAGAGCGGATGATGAGCTGTCCGTCGATCTGGTCAATGCGCTCCTGCATGTTGCGCAGGCCCAGCCCGCCGCCCGCGCCGGTGCGCGCGGCGTCGATGCCACAGCCGTTGTCGGTGATGCGCAGCGTGCCGCCGCGCGCATGGCCGCGCAGGTCGATCTCGACACGGGTGGCACCCGAATGGCGCTCGATATTGGTGAGCGCCTCCTGCGCCACGCGGTAGAGCGCGATCTTGGCCTCATCATCGAGGCGGTTGCGGAATACCACGGTGGAAAAGAGGGTCTCGATGCCCGTTCGCTTGCCGAACTCCTCCGCCAGCGCCTTGAGCGCGGGACCAAGGCCCAGATCGTCGAGCGCGCCAGGGCGCAGGTCGCGGCTGATGCGGCGCACTTCCTGGATGGCGGTGGTCAGGTGCGCCGCCCCGCGTTCGAGCATCTCGGGCGCGCGCGCATCACCCGCTGCCAGCCGCCGCCGCGCGGTGTCGAGCGCATAGCGCACGCCCACGAGAATCTGGCTGATTCCGTCATGCAATTCGCGTGCCACGCGCCCGCGCTCCTCTTCCTGCGCGTCGAACACGCGCTGCGTGAGCCGTTTGAGCTTGGCATCTGCCAGCCGCCGCTCGCGGATGGTGATGAAAAGGCCGGTGACGAACACAAACAGCAGCGCCGCCAGCATCGCCGCCCCGATAAACAGGAATGTGCGCTGCACCCGCGCTTCGACCTGCTGGCGCGAGGCCGCGACGGCGGAAAGCACATCGTCGATGAAAACGCCTGTGCCGATCGCCCATCTCCAGTCCTGGAGCCCGATCACATAGGCCACCATCTGCGAGCGCTCGCCCGTGGACGGGCGCGGCCAGGCAAAGCTGTGATAGCCGCCGCCAAAGCGCGCCAGCCGGATCAGTTCATCGGTGACCGGCACGCCCGACGGATCCTCGAGCCCGGTCCAGTTGCGCCCGATCAGTTCGGTGCGGCGCGGGCTGACAAGATTGGTGCCATCATAGTCGAACACGAAGAAATAGCCGTCCTGACCGTAGAGCATCGCGGCAAGGATCTGGCTTACCTGTTCCATCGCCCGGTGGTCGTCCGGGGCGGCGCGACCATAGATGTTGATGAACGCGGTCCGCGCGAGCGAGAGGTAATTCTTCAACTCCTCGCGTTTGGCGGCGATAAGCTGCGCCTCGAGCGTCTCGATCTCGCGTTCGGCCAGGTGCCGCGATTGCAGCGTCACCACGACCGCCAGCGCCGCTGCCGTCAGGAACAGCGGCAGCGTTGCCACCAGAAAGAGCTTCTGGCCGTAATTGAGGGTCAGGCGCGCGAACATGACCCATGGGATACGCTCGCGCCCGCGCGAAATCCAGCCTTTCGCGCGGCTCAGTGTTCGGGGTCGTGCCAGCGGGCCTCGGGTACTTCCCGCCGCCGTAGCCGCAGGGCAAGGCCAATCGCCACGCCCACGCCGATGGCCAGCGTCAGATCGGTCAGCACCGTCAGCACCAGCGTGAGCACAAGCAGCACCCGGTCCGAGCGCCGCGCCGCCAGATGCCTCTTCCAGTGCTGCGGCTCGGACATGTTCCACGCGGTGATGAGCAACAGACCGGCAAGTGCGGGCATGGCGAGATATCCCGCCAGCGGTGCCGCAAGCAGCATGACGACAAGGATGGCCAGGGCGTGCACCATCCCCGCCACCGGCGTGCGCCCGCCTGCGTGCACATTGGTGGCGGTGCGCGCGATGGCACCGGTTGCGGGCAACCCGCCGAAAAGCGCCGAGCCGATA
Source organism: Alphaproteobacteria bacterium HGW-Alphaproteobacteria-1 (assembly GCA_002842985.1). GTDB lineage: Bacteria > Pseudomonadota > Alphaproteobacteria > Rhodobacterales > Rhodobacteraceae > Roseovarius. The sequence continues at coordinate 48,679 of PHEQ01000006.1, read as the reverse complement.
TTGGCCGCGCCGTTGGCGATCACCTCGGCATTCGGGCGGGTGTTACCGCCGATCATCCGATCAGCGACCTTTGCCGATAGCAGCGATTCCACACCGGCGAGAAAGGCAATGATGAGCGCCGAGGGCAGTAGGTCGATCATCCGCGCGACGCTCAGCGCCGGGAATTGTGGCAGCGGCAGCGTGCCCGGTAGGGCGCCAAAGCGCGACTGGATGGTATCCACCGGCAGGCTCAGCAGCGCGACCGCCGCCGAACAGAGCGCGATGGCCAGGATAAGGCCCGGAAAGCGGGGCAAGAGACGGCGCAGGATCACGATGATGGCTATCGTCGCGAGGCCAAGCACGAGGGCGCGCAGGTTGAACGTGTCGCGTGCCTCCCAGAGCGCGGCGATCTTGGGCAGGAAATCGGCAGGCAGGTCAGCCACAGTTAGACCCAAGAGGTCGCTCAACTGGCTGGTCGCGATGATGATGGCAATGCCGATGGTAAAGCCGTTGATGACGGCCTCGGGAATGTGTTTTACGAGACTTCCGGCCTTGAACCAGCCCGCGACCAACAGAATGACCCCCGACATCAGCGTCGCCAGCACCAGCCCGTCATGGCCGTGCTCGGCGATGACGCCATAGACCACGACGATGAAGGCCCCGGTGGGCCCGCCGATTTGGACCCGGCTGCCGCCGAGCGCCGAAATGAGAAAGCCGCCGACAATCGCGGTGATCAGCCCGGTGACAGGCGCCGCCCCCGATGCGATGGCGATGGCGATGCTGAGCGGCAGCGCCACCATGGCGACAGTAAGCCCCGCCAGGACATCGGCGCGGAACAAAGCGGCGGTATAGCCGGGCAGTGTGCTCAGAATCTTCGGTTTCATGGCATCGTTGAACACCCGTGCCGCGCCTTGTGCAAGAGGCTGCGGATTGCGGTGCTTTGACACGGGGCGGGGCACGGGGTGCGACGGCGACGGCATTCGCACGACAAAATACCCCGTCTACGCAGTTATCGGTATTCTCAGGGTGCGAATCGCGGGCTAAGGTCCGCGCACGTCAACGATCCGCTGGCCGCCCGGAAGAGGCGCGCCCGCACCAAACTGGGAGGAACCTTAATGGATCGCCGTTCGTTTCTGAAGAAATCCGCTTTGGGTGGCGGGGCCGCCGCCGCCAGCACGCTGGCCGCCCCGCTCTATGCTCAGGGCAACCGCACGCTGACCATGGTCACCACCTGGGGCCGCGGCCTTGCAGGGGTGTTCGATGCCGCACAGCGCGTGGCCGACAACATCAACGGCATGACCGATGGCAGCCTCACGATCGACGTCAAGGGCGCGGGCGAACTTGTTGGTGCGTTCGAGGTGTTCGACGCCGTGACCGCAGGTCAGGCCGATCTCTATCACGGGGCCGATTACTACTTCGTGGGCCAGCATCCGGCCTATGGCTTCTTCACCTCGGTGCCCTTCGGCATGACCGCGCAGGAACTGGTGAACTGGTATTACCATGATGGTGGTGCCGCGTTCCACGACGAGCTTGGCCAGATCTTCGGTCTCAAATCCTTCCTTGCGGGGAATACCGGCGCGCAGGCGGGTGGCTGGTTCCACAAGGAAATCACGGGCCCCGAAGATTTCAACGGCCTCAAGTTCCGGATGCCGGGGCTTGGTGGCAAGGCTCTGGGCAAGCTGGGCGCATCGGTGCAGAACCTGCCCGGTTCGGAAGTGTATCAGGCGCTGGCCTCGGGGGCCATCGACGGCACCGAATGGATCGGCCCCTGGGCAGACGAGAAGGCCGGTTTCCAGGAGATCACCAAGATCTACTACACCGCCGGTTTCCACGAGCCGGGCGCGGGCCTGTCGGTCGGCATGAACCGCGACGTGTTCGACAGCCTCACCCCGCAGCAGCAGAAGATGGTCGAGATCGGTTGCGCCGAGGCGCATCAGTGGAACCTCGCGCAGTTTCTCGCCAACAATTCGGCCGCGCTCTCGCGCTTGCGGTCGGCTGGGGTCAAGACGCTTGAATTCCCCAATAGCGTCTGGGATGCCTTCGGCGCAGCCGCCGATGCCGTGCATCAGGAAAACATGAGCGACGAGCTCTACAAGCGTGTCTACGACAGCTATACCGCGTCGATGAAATCCTCGTCGGCCTGGATCGCCCTGTCTGACGGCGCCTATACCGCGCAGCGCGACCGCGTTCTGGGCTGAGCCCCGCGTTCCCGACAAAGCCTCAGGCCCCGGTCTCCGGGGCCTGAGGCCTTGCCTGCCTGTCCCCAGCCGCGCGAGGGAAACCCATGCTAGACGCTGTCCTCTGGCTCTTCCAGAACATCGGAATGGCCTTTTACAACTTCGCCTATGCGATCACCAATCCCGCGCTCTGGCTTGACTGGTCGGACAAGCAGGCGATCATGCGGGTCGTCTATTACGGCGGCTCGGTCGAGTTCTTCTTCGTGGCCTTCACCGCCTTCCTGGTGCTGACGGCCGTGGGTCTCTGGCGCAATGTGTTCCTGTGGGGTTGCGTGCGGGCGCTTGAGGGGTTTGCCAACACGGTCGGGCGTTTCGCCGCCTGGGCGGGGCTGATCATGGTGCTGCAACAGGTCGTCGTCGTCTTTATCCAGCGTATCTTTGCCCGGCCTGACATCGTCATCGGTTTCGGGATCCCGCTGCAATTCGACATCAGCTGGTGGGCCGAAGAGCTCAAGCTCTACAATGCCATGGTGGTCGCCCTGTGCTGCACCTACACCTTCGTTCAGGGCGGGCATGTGCGCGTCGATCTTGTCTATGCGCAGGTCAGCCACCGCGCCAAGCGCATGATTGACATGGTGGGCAGCCTGGTCTTCATGATGCCCATGGCGGTCATCACGTGGATGTATGGCTGGTATTTCCTGTGGCGGCATCTCATCGTGCCAAAACCGTCGGCCTCGGACAAGCTCGACCAGTTGCTGATGAAATCGCGTGCCCTGCGCTGGAACGTCGAGACCATCGCGTTCAGTCCGAACGGGTTCAACGCCTATTTCCTGTTCAAGATACTGCTGGTTCTCTTCGCGGGAATGGTCTTCCTGCACGCGATGGCGTTTTTCTGGCGCTCCTTGCTGGAATGGAAGGAAGGGCCGGAAAGCGCCGACAAATTCCTTGACCGCGACACGCTGGGCGAGGGCCAAGAAGCCTATGAAGGCACGCATTAAGGGGGCGGGGTTCCATGCTGTTCGGACTTGACGGGGTCGAGATCGGCCTGATCATCGTCTTTCTGTGCCTTTTCGGGGGCATTCTTTCGGGCTTTCCGGTGGCCTTTGCCATCGGCGGGGCTGGGGTCGTGTCCTTCGGGATCATCGCAGGGCTCGACAGCGCCGGGCTCCTGATCCATCAGGCCATCGACCGATCCTCCGATGCCTATAACGCGATACTGGCGACCGGGGTGAGGGCGGATTCCGTCACCATCTTCCGATATCCCGACCTGCCGCGCACCGGTGTGCCGGTGTTTCCGCAGGGATGGGAGACAGCGCTGGATCGCAACGTCTCCTTTATCGTCAACCGCATCAACGAGCGGGTTCTGGCGGGGGCCGCCATCGAGACGCTGCTGGCGGTGCTGATGTTCGTGATGATGGGCATCACGCTGGAGCGCTCCAAGATCGCCAATGACCTGCTCACGACCATGGCGCGGGTGTTCGGCCCGCTGCCGGGCGGGCTTGCGGTGTCGGTTGTGGTGGTGGGCACGTTTCTGGCCGCCTCCACCGGCATCGTGGGCGCGACGGTTGTGACCATGGGCCTGCTGAGCCTGCCGACGATGCTGCGCAACGGCTATTCCCCGCAGATCGCGACCGGCGTGATCGCGGCGTCGGGCACGCTGGGTCAGATCATTCCACCCTCCATCGTCATCGTGCTACTGGGCACGCTGGCGGGCGATCTCTATTCCGTCGCGCAGGAAAACCGCGCGATTGCGGCGGGCTGTTCGGATGCTCTGACCTATCTGGGCACGCCTGCGGTCGTGTCGGTGGGCACGTTGTTTCAAGCGGCGCTTCTGCCCGGCATCCTGCTGGCGCTGCTTTATGCGCTTTATGCGTTCGGTTACGCGCTGATAAACCCGTCCAAGGCCCCGGCGGTTCAGATTGCCAGCGTCGCAGGTGGCGAGATCATCACCCGGCGCGACAGCTTCACCTGGTTTCTCGGTGTGCCCGTGGCGTTGATCGCGGGCGTGATGCTTCTGGGACAGGTCAACATCGTCGGCTCGCAGGACCTGACCATCAGCAGTTTCACCGATCAGGGGCAATCGGCATCCTTGCGCACCAATGTGGGCGATCAATGCAAGGCCTCCATGATCGAATTGCATGGCCAGGAGGCGTGGGATGCGGCCGTGGCGCAGCAGAAGGCCATCGAGGCCGATGGCGGGGTGGTGGACAGCGTGCGCCTAAGCCCGGAGCAGATTGCCGAGTTGCGTATAGAAAAGGAGGCGAACGCCGCCCCCATCGGCACCGGCGTGGCGACGCTCATGATCCTCTTCGGTCTGATTCTTGCGGTGGCACGCGGCGTGGCGCCGTCGGCCGATGCGCGCCCGCTTCTGATCGGGGCGGTGGGGATCGTGCTGGGCCTTCTGGCCGATATCGCCTTCATCCGGCCCTCGACCTCTTCGGGTGTGACATGGCTTATCCTCGCCATCCCCTTCGCGCTCGTGTTTTACGGGGTGGCCCATGGCGCGATGCGCATGGCAAAAAACGAGCTTGTCCGCGTGGTCTTTCCGCCGCTCATGCTGATTGTCGCGGTGCTTGGCTCGATCCTCGGCGGGATCACCAACCCAACACCCGCCGCCGCGCTTGGAGCGGGCGGGGCGATCATGCTGGCGGCCTATCGCAAGCTGCGCGACGAGGACCGTTCGCCCAGGATCATCCTGTTTTCGACGCTGGCAATCGTGCTGGCGATCCTGATCGGTATCAATTTCGATCTGAGGATCAACAACCAGGAAGTGAGTTTGGAGTCCTGGGTCGCGTTCCTCTTTGCCTATGCAGCCTATCTCTACGCGCTCTTCGGGCTGTTCTTTGCCTGCTGGGTGCTGTTCGCAGGCGGTGTGCTGACGCCGGTGGTGCGCGAGACGGCCAAGGTCACAAGCATGGTCTTCACCATCCTCATCGGCTCGCAGCTTCTCAACCTCGTGGTGATCTCGTTTGGTGGAGAGCATTACATCCAGGATTTCCTCCAGTCCTTCGACAACGAGTTCAAGGTCTTCCTGATCGTGATGCTGGTGCTGTTCATCCTCGGCTTCGTGCTCGATTTCCTTGAAATCATCTATATCGTGATCCCGATCGTGGGTCCGGTCATCTATGGCGGCAGTTTCGATCCCAAATGGGTCACGATCATGATCGCGGTGAACCTGCAAACCTCCTTCCTGACCCCGCCCTTCGGCTTTGCGCTCTTTTACCTGCGCGGGGTGGCGCCCAAGGGGGTGACGACAGGCCACATCTATCGCGGCGTGGTGCCTTTCGTCCTCATCCAGATCCTGGGGTTGGCGATCCTGTGGTTCTTCCCGGATATCGTGACGATTTTGCCCGACCTGATGGGGTAAGACGCAACCAAGCGGTGCGGCGCGGCTGTGTCCGTCGCGCCGCTTTCGACTCCAAAGTCGAGTCTGCGCCTCCGAAAACATTCAAGAAATGATCTGTGTCAAGGCGCGGTTCCTGCATTTGCGCACAATAGCAGGGCGCGGACTGGATGTCAGCGCGCGTGGCAACAGGAGGCCAGACATGAAAATCAGACCGGGCACATCTGCAATGGTGGCGACGGCGGCGCTCGCCGCTTTGAGCATTCTGGCGGCACCGATGGCGTGGGCGCAGGATGAAGGGTCGATCGCACGGGGCGGGCGGCTTTACGACAAGTGGTATACCGAGACCGGACAGGAGGCGCCGAAAGAGTCGCACGCGCTCTATCCGAAGGAGGCGAATTACGCCGACAAGCCGGGCAATAACTGGCGCTGCAAGGAGTGCCACGGCTGGGATGGCAAGGGGGCCGACGGGGCCTATGCTTCTGGCAAGCGTTATACCGGCATCAAGGGCATCATCGGAATGCATGGCGGGGATCCGGCGGCCGTTGTTGCCCTGCTGAAGGCCCCGGCACATGGTTTTGAGGGTCTTTTGTCAGATGCAGATCTGAGTGATCTCGGCAATTTCGTCGTCGCCGGAAAATACGGCTATGAGGCCTATGTCAGCGACGGCAAGATCGTCGGTGATCCCGCACATGGCGGGCAGGTCTATCGCACGGTCTGTGCGGGTTGCCACGGGGCCGAGGGCAAGCTGCCCAAGGACATGCCGCCGCTGGCATCGCTTGTCGATAACCCGTGGGAGCTGATGCACAAGGTGCTCAACGGCCAACCGAAAGAGGCAATGCCCGCGCTGCGTGCCTTTGACCATCAGGCTGCGGCGGATGTGATCGCCTATATCGCGGCGGAACTGCCGGCGGAATAAGACGGTCGGCCGTGGCGCGTGCTGGCACGACCGGCGCGCGCCATTCATCACCACAAAAGGAAGGAAACGCGCGCATGTTGCGAGCGATAAAAGCGGTGTGGTCATGGATCACACGCCCGGCGGTGCTGATCGGGCAGGGGGTTCTTCTCGCTATCGGATTTGGCGTCGGGATCATTTTCTGGGGCGGCTTCAACACGGCGATGGAAGCCACCAACACGATGGAATTCTGCATCTCCTGCCACGAGATGCGCGACACGGTTTATCAGGAATACATGGCCAGCCCGCATTACAAGAATGCCTCGGGTGTGCGCGCCGTGTGTTCGGACTGCCATGTGCCCCACGCCTGGGGGCCGAAGATGGTGCGCAAGATCCAGGCGTCCAACGAAGTCTGGCACAAGGTTCTGGGGTCGATCAACACGCCGGAGAAATTCGAGGCGAAGCGCGCCGTGCTGGCCCAGCATGTCTGGGATGCTATGAAACGTACGGATTCGCGCGAATGCCGCAACTGCCACAGCTTCGAGGCGATGGATTTCGACAAGCAGGGCCGCCGCTCGCGCGAGAAGATGGAAGTGGTCGCGCAGACAGGCCATTCCCCCGAGGGCAGCACCTGCATCGACTGCCACAAGGGCATTGCCCACAAGCTGCCCAAGGTGGAGCGTGACGACTGACGGACCGGGACCCGCCCGCGCGGGTCTCAGACCATCATTTCCTTGGTCGCCGAGAGCGTCACATCGGGGAAGTCGCGCGCCACGCGGTCGATATCCCATTGCAATCGCGTGAGATAAACGACGTCGCCGTCATTGTCATGCGCGATATGCGCCTTGTTGGCGGTGATGAAGGCCTCGACCTTGTCCTTTGGCCCGGTGACCCAGCGGGCAGAGGTGAATTGTGACGGCTCGAAGCGCACGGGCAGCCCGTATTCAAGCTCGATCCGGCTGCCCAGAACCTCGAATTGCAACTGTCCCACCACGCCGACGATAAAGCCTGAGCCGAAGGCGGGCTTGAACACCTTGGCCGCGCCTTCCTCGGCGAATTGCATCAGCGCCTTTTCCAGGTGCTTGGCCTTCATCGGATCGCCCGCGCGGCAGGTCTGCAACAGCTCGGGCGCAAAGGACGGGATGCCGGTGACGCGCAGCGCCTCACCCTCGGTCAGCGTGTCGCCGATGCGCAACTGTCCGTGGTTGGGGATGCCAATGATGTCGCCCGCCCATGCCTCTTCGGCCAATTCCCGGTCGGCGGCCAGGAACAGCACCGGGGCCGAGACGGTGATCGGCTTTTTCGCCCGCACATGCGTAAGCTTCATGCCGCGCCGGAAATGCCCCGAGGCGAGGCGCACAAAGGCCACGCGGTCGCGGTGTTTGGGGTCCATGTTGGCCTGCACCTTGAAAACGAAACCGGCCACGCGGTCCTCTTCGGGCGCGATCTGGCGCGGTTCGGCGCGCTGTGGCTGCGGCTCCGGGCCATAGGCGCCGATCCCCTCCATCAACTCGCGCACGCCGAAGGAATTGATCGCCGAGCCGAACCAGATGGGCGTCATGTGCCCTTCGCGCACGGCGGCCACGTCGAGCGCGGGCAGCAATTCGCGCGCCATTTCGACATCCTCGCGCAGCTTGGTCAAGAGGGCGGGCGGCACATGTTCGGCCATTTTCGGATCGTCCAGTCCGGCGATGCTCACGCTCTCGGCCACGCGGTTGCGGTCGGCGCGGTCCATCAACTCCAGCCGGTCATGGATCATGTCATAGCAGCCCAGGAAATCGCGTCCTATCCCGATGGGCCAGCTTGCGGGCGTGACGTGAATCGCCAGCATTTCCTGGATCTCGTCGATGATCTCGAAGGTGTCGCGGCTTTCTCGGTCCATCTTGTTGCAGAAGGTCAGGATCGGCAGATCACGCATCCGGCAGACCTCGAAGAGCTTCTGCGTCTGGCTCTCGACCCCTTTCGCCCCGTCGATCACCATCACGGCGGCATCCACGGCGGTGAGCGTGCGATAGGTGTCCTCGGAGAAGTCCGAATGCCCGGGCGTGTCCACGAGATTGAAGCGCCAGCCGCGATAGTCAAACGACATGGCCGAAGCAGAGACCGAAATGCCCCGGTCCTTTTCCATCTGCATGAAGTCCGAGCGCGTGCGCCGCGCCTCGCCCTTGGCGCGGACCTGGCCCGCCATCTGGATCGCGCCGCCATAGAGCAGGAATTTTTCCGTCAGTGTCGTTTTGCCCGCATCCGGGTGCGAGATGATCGCAAAGGTGCGGCGCCGCGCGATTTCGGGCGGCAGGGCGGGGCGGTTTGGTGTCTGGTCCAGCATGGGGCCGCGTATAGTGGGGCCGCGCGGGCGGCGCAATAAGGGCGCGCTCTGTCATGCAGTTGAGACAATTCTGTTGCCGTCTTGTAGGGTCGCCTTGCTAGTCCGATGTTTCGCGGCAGCGCCGTGAGGCCATCTGACAGGAGAGCGACCATGCGCGACTATGAACACGATTATGCCGATCCGACCCAAAGCCCCGATTGGGAGCACGGCGACGAACGACCCTCAAACATTTCGGGCAACCCCACTTTCTTTGACGTGATCGAGGCGCGCGCCTCGCGGCGCGGCTTTCTTGCGGGGGGGCTGGCCGCCGCGGTGACCGCCGTGATCGGCGCGGGCCTGTCCTCGCGCGGGGCGCTGGCGGCCTCGACCTCGCCGCTTCTGGGTTTCAGGCCGGTCCCGGTGGGCGAGGCGGATACCGTCGTCGTGCCCGAGGGCTATCGCGCGCAAGTCTTTGCCCGCTGGGGCGATGCGATCAGCGGCGACATGCCCGCCTTTCACGGCGCCAATACCGGGGCAGAGCAGGCGCAGCAGCTTGGCCAGAATCATGACGGGCAGCATTTTTTTGCCATCGACGGCTCGTCCGAGGACGGGCTCTACGTTCTCAACCACGAATATATCGAGCCGCGTTTCCTCCATGCCGAGGCGTGGAACGGGCAGGCGCTGTCGAGCAGCGACGTGCTATGGCACGACGGCGCGCGTGACGATGACGAGGTGCTCAAGGAAATGAACGCGCACGGTGTTTCGGTTTTCCGGGTGCGCAAGAGGGCCGAGGGCTGGGAGATCGTGGCCGATCCGCGCAACCGCCGGATCACCGCGCTGACGCCGATGGAGATTGCCGGGCCGGTGCGCGGCACGGCGCATGTGGTCACGAAATACAGCCCCGAGGGCACCGCCTCGCGCGGTACGCTCAACAATTGCGCCTATGGCGTGACGCCCTGGAACACCTATCTGGCGGCAGAGGAAAACTGGGCCGGGTATTTCTCGAACATCGGCGACCAGCCGCGCGAACAGGCGCGTTACGGCGTCTCGGACAAGCCCGAGGGCGGGCGCTATGGCTGGCATCTGGCGAAGGGCGGTGCAGATGACTGCATCCGGTTCGATGCGCGTGCCACGGGGGCGGATGCCGGCCAGGATTATCGCAACGAGCCGAATTGTTTCGGCTGGATGGTCGAGATCGACCCGTTCGATCCCGACAAGGCCCCGGTCAAGCGCACCCATCTGGGCCGCTTCGCCCATGAGGGGGTGGTATTCCACAAGGGCGAAGCGGGCAAGCCGGTGGTCTGCTATTCGGGCGACGATGCGCGGTTCGAATACATCTACAAATTCGTGTCGCGCGATGTCTTTCAACCCGGTGAAACCGATGGCAGCATCCTCGATCACGGCACGCTCTACGCGGCGCGCTTCAACCCCGATGGCAGCGGCGAGTGGCTGGCGCTGGCGCCGGGGCGCAACGGGCTTACGCCCGAGGCGGGCTTTGCCGATCTGGCCGATATTCTGGTGAATACGCGCGCGGCGGCGGATGTGGCGGGGGCCACCAAGATGGACCGGCCCGAATGGGGCGCGGTCGATCCGGTTACAGGCGCGGTCTATTTCACCCTTACCAACAACACCCGCCGCACCGAGGCGCAGGTCGATCCCGCCAATCCGCGCAGCAACAACCAGTTCGGCCATATCATCCGCTGGCGCGAAGCGCGGAATGACGCGGCCTCGACCATGTTCGACTGGGATCTCTTCGTGATCGCGGGCGATCCGAAAACCAGCCGCGCCTTCGACGGCGCGGCCCTTGGCGAGGACAACATCTTTGCGGCGCCCGACGGGCTCTGGTTCGATCCCGACGGGCGGCTCTGGATCCAGACCGATATCGGCGAATCGGCGCAGAATGCGGGCGATTACGCGCCCTTCGGCAACAATCAGATGCTCGCCGCCGATCCACGAACTGGCGAGATTCGGCGCTTTCTGACCGGGCCGGTGGGGCAGGAGATCACCGGCGTCTGCACGACCCCCGACCAGCGCACGATGTTCGTGGGCATCCAGCATCCCGGCGCCACGACCACGCCCGAGGATCACGCAGGTGGCAGGCTTGCCTCGCACTGGCCCGATGGTGGCGCTGCCGTGCCGCGCTCGGCGCTCGTGGTGATCACCCGCGAGGATGGCGGCAAGATCGGCGCCTGAGCCATGGCAGGGCGCGCGCGACCCGCGCGCCCCTTACCGCACCAGTGCGCGCATCCCCTGGTCGATCCCGGCAAGCGTCATCGGCACCATGTGCCCTTCGAAAATCTCGCGGATCATGCCGATGGATTGGGTGTGGTCCCAGTATTTTTCCGGCACCGGATTGATCCACAGATGTGCGGGCCACTGCGCTCGCGCGCGCGCCAGCCAGACCTGACCCGCCTCGGCATTCCAATGCTCGTTGGCACCACCGGGATAGGCGATCTCGTAGGGGGACATGCTGGCATCGCCCACAAAGATGCATTTGTAATCCGGCCCGTAGGTGTTGAGCACCTCCCAAGTGGGGGTCTGCGCATCCCAGCGGCGGCGATTGTCGCGCCACACGCCCTCATAGAGGCAGTTGTGGAAATAGAAATGCTCCATGTGCTTGAACTCGGCGCGCGCGGCGCTGAACAACTCTTCCACCACCTTCACATGGTCGTCCATCGAGCCGCCGACGTCGAGAAAGAGCAGCACCTTGACTGCGTTGCGCCGTTCGGGGCGTGTTTTCACGTCGAGCCAGCCCTGTTCGGCGGTGGCGCGGATCGTGCCGTCGAGGTCAAGCTCGTCATGCGCGCCGTCGCGCGCCCATTGGCGCAGCCGCTTGAGCGCAACCTTGATGTTGCGGGTGCCAAGCTCGACATCATCCGCGAAGTCGCGGAACTCGCGCTTGTCCCAGACCTTGACGGCGCGACGGTGGCGGCTTGTGTCCTGACCGATGCGCACGCCTTCGGGGTTGTAGCCATGGGCGCCAAAGGGAGAGGTGCCGGCCGTGCCGATCCACTTGCTGCCACCCTGATGGCGGCCCTGCTGGTCGCGCAGCCGCTCGCGCAGCGTCTCCATCAGCTTCTCGAAGCCGCCGAGCGCCTCGATTTCGGCCTTTTCCTCCGGTGTCAGGTGCTTTTCGGCCATCTTCTCCAGCCAGTCGGCGGGCAGGTCCACGGCCTCCAACACCTCGCTGGCGGTGATGTTTTCAAGTCCTGCGAAACTCTGGGCAAAGGCGCGGTCGAACCGGTCGATATGGCGCTCGTCTTTCACCATGGCCGCGCGAGCGAGGTAATAGAACCCGTCCACGTCATAGGTCACAAGCCCCGCGCGCATCGCCTCAAGAAAGGTCAGGAATTCGCGCAAGGAGACCGGAACGCCGGTCTTGCGCAGGGTGTCGAAGAAAGGCAGGAACATTGCCGCCTCAGAGCAGCGCGGCGCGGTGCAGAATGAGCGTCAGAAACAGCCCGCCAAGCGCGAAAAGCAGCATGTAGACGACGGTATAGAGGGCGATATCGGCGGGCTTTCCCTTGCGCCGCCAGGCTGTCAGCCCGCCGGTCGCGGCCCCCGCAACTGCCCCCAGAATGACGATCATCTTGCCCCGTTCGACCTGTTCAGCGGGTTCAGCGACCCCACTTCGCGCAGCTTGGCCTCTACCGCCCAATCCGCTCCATAGCCGTAGCGCGCCCAGCCCAGACTGTCCAGCCTCACCGCCTGCGATTCGGCCACACGCCCTTCGAGGGCCAGTGCCTCGGATTGCAGCATCTTGAGCGTCGCCAGAAGTGCCGCGTTCTCGTAACGCTCGGCCGCGCCCATGTTGGGGCCGATAAGCCTCAACGCCTCGTCGCCACGGCCCTGCGCGATTTCGTGGCTGGCCAGTTGGGCCGCAACAAAGGCGCGGTGGAGCGCGGTGCCGGGGGTGCGCGCGTAGAACTGGTCGGCAAGACGGAACTGGTTGAGTGCGAAGTCGGGATTGCTCGCCTGCGTGAGTCGGCCAAGCGCGAAATGGCTGAAGGCGCGGCGGTGATCGGTCCAGCCTACGGCTTGCGCGATGCGCACCGCGTCCACCGCCGCCGCGCGACGAGCAGGCGCGCGCGCGCCCGGACCAAGGGCCGTCTGGATGGCGTCGATCCACGCGCGCGGCGTCGATCCGGCAAAGCGTGGCGCGAGTCTGTCCCCACCCGGATTGAGACGGCTGAGGATCGCAGGCAGCCGTTCTTCCACCTCGCGCAATGTCATGCCCGCGCGCAGTTCGGGCGCGTAATAGGCGCGCAGGATCAGCATGTCGAACCCGGTCAGAACCGCATGGACGTTGTCATCGTTAAAGACACTGTCCGAGAGGCGGTAGAGATCGTTGAGCGGGCCGATCGCCTGCGCGAGTTCCTCGTGCAGGCAGTCACGCGTTTCCTGCGGGCTGCTGTCGTTGGGCACGAAAATGGCGATCTTCTCGCGGCGGGCGATCTGCGTCCAGTCGGTGCGCCTGGAGCCGCGCGCGCCGCGATATTCCGCGAGGCTCTCGATATTCGGGACCACGAAACAGGCGGCCGAAGGCAGGCTGCGGCGGATGTCGTCGCGGTTCACCGCCTCGATGGTGATATTGGCGGGCCCGTCGCTGACACTCCGGATGTCGATCCCAGCCTCGGTGCGCAACCTGTGGATCACACGGTTGAGATCAGACATGAGCGTGATCGGCGGCCGTCCCGTCACCCGCACGGTGATCGGTCCCTCGAAACGCGAGAACTGATGCAACCTGCGCCCCGATTCCATCTCGAAGGACAGATCGAGGAAATCGCGCTGGATGTCTCGGTTGGCGCGTTGCGGCGGCGTCGGGCGCGGCGCGGAAAACCCCTTCATCGGTGGCATGATCCGCTGCTCGGGCATCGCCGCGCGCGAGGCAGGGGCTTCCTTGTGGAAGGTGCCGGGCACACAGGCCCCGAGAATCAGGCAGATCGGCAGGATGACTCGGCGCATTTGGTCCCCGAAATGATGTGTCTGTCTTGCACCCGCATACCGGGTCTGGGGCCAGCTATCTCTTTGCATCCTGTTAGCGATAAGGAGCCGACAGGGCGAAACTGTGACACAGCCCCGAAGATCGATCAACCCCGCGTTGCCGTCCGCGATGAGTTGCGCGCCATGGGGCAGGGCGTGATGCAAAACGAAACAATCCCGGCCAGTTGGCCGGGATTGTTCGGTTGTGAAATCGGGTTGGCCCCCGCAACCGACTTCGTGACCGACCGCGCGAGAGGCGGGGCCGGTCGGCTGCAAAGGGTCACTCCACCAGCAGGCGTGCCTCGTGGCGCTTGAGCGAGCGGCGCGCGGCCTGATAGGCCTCGATCCCTGCCTTGTCGCGCAGTTCCGGGAAGAGCGAGTAGATCTCTTCGCGCACAGTCTCGCCCATGCCGTCCATCACCTGCTCGCCGGGCTGGAAGCTTTCGGTCCACGCCCCGTCAGACAGCACCACCTCGTGCCGGTCGCACATGAAGTGGATATAGGTCACGCCGCTGGCCTGCACCTCGTCGATGCCTTCCATGCCGGTCAGGTGCTTGGCCGCCGCCAGAACCTCGCGCTCGCCAAAGTAGAGCGCTGCGCGTTCTGAGGTGAGCAACAGGCGGTGTTGCGGGCTGACCAGCATGTCGCGCTCGGGCAGGCCATGGCCGAGCGACCCGGCCCGGATCAGCACCGGCCGCAGCTTGGGCGTCGCCAGAAGGTCGCCCGCGCCGAGGCTACGCGCGCCCGTCCAGCGGATTTCCTGCAAGCCGTTGTCGCGGGTGATCACCCGGTCGCCTTCGCGCAGGTCCTCCACAGGCACCTCGCCGCGCGGCGTTGCAATCAGCGTGCCGGGGGTGAAGCAGGGAATCACTTCCTCGATGTTGGTGAAGGTCGCGCGCCCGATCACTTCGGTGCGGTCGTCGTTGAGGAATTCGACCGTGCCATCGATGCCGTTGCCGTCGCTGTCAGGCACCACATCGACGATCCTCAGCGGGCCAGAGCCGCGCAGGTCGAGCGTGTCGAAGTCATTCCCTCCCGCACCGCCGAAGATCTGGTCGCCGGGCGTGATCCCGACAAAGGTGTCGCGATCATCGCCGCCAAAGAGCGTGTCCGTCCCTTCGCCGCCGGTGATCGTGTCATCGCCCGCGCCACCGAAGATCAGGTCATTGCCGGGACCACCGTCGATCAGGTCATCGCCCACGTCGCCGAGCAGCGTGTCATTGCCTTCTTCGCCAAAGATAGTGTCGTCGCCTTCTCCCCCGTTGACAAAATCATTCCCGCGCCCGGCCACGACAAGATCATCGCCAAGTCCTGCAAGAACGGTGTCGTTGCCGTCGCCTGCCCGGATGAAATCGTCATCCGGTGCAGCGCCGGGCAGAAGCGCGTCGCCCGCATCGACAAAATCGCCATCCGGATCGCCGGTATAGTTGAGGTCGATCAGGTCATCGCCCGGCGTGCCGTCCACGATGCCGTCGCGCGGCAGTGGCACGCCGCCGACCGAGACCGTGACCGTCGCGGTGTCGGTGCCGCCATTGCCATCGTCCACGGTATACTCGAACGTATCAAGCCCGACAAAGCCCGCCTCCGGCGTGTAGGTGATGGTGCCGTCGGGGTTGATGGCGGTGGTGCCGTTGGTGCCCGGCGTGGCCGAGGTCACGGTAAGCGTGTCGCCATCCACATCGAAGTCATTGCCTAGCACATTGATATCGACAGCCGAGTCGACATCAGTCGTGGCGCTGTCATTGGCGGCCACGGGCGCATCGTTTACCGGATTGATCGTCACCGTGACAGTGCCCGGCGTGGCGCCGCCATTGCCGTCATCGGCGGTGTAGGTGATCGTGTCGGTGCCGTTGAAGTCCGGGTTCGGCGTGTAGGTGATCGTCCCTTCGGGGTTGATCGTCACGGTGCCGTTCTCGGCGGTGGCCTCGGTCACCGTCAGCGGATCGCCATCGGGGTCGCTGTCATTGGCCAGCACGTCGATGGTGACGGGTGTATCCTCGTCGGTCTCGGCGGTGTTGGGGTTGGTGATCGGCGGCGTGTTCTCAAATCCCACATTGATCGTGACCGTCGATGTCGCAACCCCGCCGTTGCCGTCGTCAACCGTGTAGGTGAACGTGTCGGTGCCGGTGAAGCCGGGATCGGGCGAATAGCCGATCGTGCCGTCCGGGTTGACGGTGGCGGTGCCGTTGGCCGGATCGCCGACCGAGGTGACGGTCAGCTCATCGCCGTCGGGGTCCACGTCATTGGCCAGAACGTCGATGGTCACTGGCGTGCCCACATCAGTGGTGGCGTTATCGGGGTTGAGGATAGGCGTGTTGTTCTCGGGCAGGAGCAGGTTCTCGATCTCGGTGAACACCAGTTCGCCGGTGATCTCGCCGTTCGTGCCGAAGAATTCGATTCGCCCCGAGATGGAGTTGCCATCTGGGTCGTCGGTCACATCCACCAGCCGCAGCGGGCCGGAGTTGCGCAGATCAAGTGTGTCATTGTCAACGCCGGTGCTGCCGCCATCGACCACATCGCCGGGGGCGCCGCCGATGATCAGATCCTGACCCGCGCCGCCTGAGATGACGTTGCCGCCCTCGCCACCACCGATGAGCGTGTCGTCGCCATCGCCGCCCCGGAGCGTATCAGCCCCCGTCCCGCCCTGGATGAAGTCATCGCCCGAACCACCGTCGAGGAGATCGTCACCCGTCCCGCCAAGGATAAGGTCGTCACCCTCTTCGCCAAAGATGGTATCATCGCCCTCGCCGCCGATGAGCGTGTCGTTGCCCGGTTCGCCATCGTCGACGATCCCCCCGCCGGTATTGAAATACACGTCGGTGACGTTGATTCCGTCGGTCACGCCTTCAGGGCTGTTGTAGCGGATGATGAGCTGCGAGACCGGCCCCGCGATCAGCACGCCAAGCGAATTGTCGGGATTGTCGTCGGTCCCTATGCCGCTTCCGACGGCCTCTTCGGGGCTGACGACGGTCACTGCGCTGCCCGAGGTGAAGGTCACCGGCAGGAGGTTGTCATTGGCATCGAAGGCAAAGATCTGCACCCGTTCGCTGCCGTCCAGATCGTTGATCTGGAACGACACATCCGTGACATCCGACGAGAACTGAAGCTTGAGATCCGTCCGGGCCTTGCCGTCGAGCACCGACGAAAGCGAGCTTTCAGGATTCGCAGGGGAGCCGTCCGTGACCACGCCATCCACGTTCTGCGTGTTGTCGGCAAAGGTGTTTTCAACCGGGCCGGTCGCTTGAAATACGAAAAAGCGCACATCGACCGTGCCGGTGTTCTGGATGAACTCGGTGATCGGATCGCCGCCCTCGATTGGGTCGGCGTCGTTGGGATCGGGGGCGAGCGACCACTGGAACACTTCGCGACCTCCCGATCCGCCGGTGGCGTCGGGGTTGCCGCTGTCGCCGAAAATCAGGTCATTGGCCGGACCGCCATCGACAAAATCATCACCCGAGCCGGCATAAACCGTATCATCGCCCTCGCCGGAGAAGATCGTGTCATTGCCGCCGAACCCTTCGACGACATCGTCGTTTGAGCCGTCGGGTGCGTCGTTGTTGTCGATGCGGTCGCCCTCTGCATCGTCGAGGAAATTCTCGTCGATGAGATTGGCCGCGTTGTCACCTTCAACTCTGTTAACCGGCATGTCATTCTCCAACTCTGCAAGGCGGCTTGCGCGCGCTCTTTGGTCCAAATCTTCCCCGGAGCGAAAATGCCGGCAACAAGAGGCGACCGCTGTAGCCGAAAACCAAGGCGTGATGCGCTGCAAGAACGCAAGGGCTTGGCCCCCACGCTTGCACGGTCAATCCGACGATCGACGGCGCGGCAATCACACCCGAGTCGCGCAACCATGTTGCGTCTCGGCTGTATGCGGTCGCCCCCGTGACCTATGAGCATCAACCCCCCAGTTGGGCTGAAACTCTTTTACGTGAATGCCGCGTTTCGCCCAAGGGGAATTTGACAGCAATGTGGCCCCGACACCGGTCCGGACGTGCTATTTTCGCCATAGTTGCCCTGACTTTGCCATGATCGCGATAACGGATTGTTTCCCCGAACACGTGCAAAATCGGGCCGTTCGCGCGATTGCGGTCCTGTCGTCGGCACCGAAGGTGTTTCCTTGCGTCATTTTGCCTGTGGATTGTTTCTGGAAAGGCATTTCTGGTGCCTTGGCGCCATGAAAATTTGTGGCGAAAGTTTATCGTTAACGTGTTCGTTTCCTATCGCGCAACAATCACCACCACCCAAGAACATTGTTGCAACCATGTCGGTGATCACTCGGATGAGACCACGTAAACGTGATTCGCTTCATCGCTTTTTCGGGAATGGCATCATCGATCCGGGGCGCGCGGATTGTGATCAGGCGGCGATCACGCCTGTCCCCTGGCCAAAGCTTGCGCGGCCATGCTGTCGGCTTCGCTCAATCCCATCGCTTCGCGTGCGGCGTCGAGCACGGCCAGTTCCTCGGGGGCGCTCTCGCCGTCGACAAGCACGACCTCCCAGAGCGCCTCGAGCGCCGCGAGCCGCGCCTCGAGCCGCACGGACTCGCGAATCACGTGGCCGAAATCCGCGGTGTCGGGGGCCTCGTGTTCGAGCCGCTCGCACAGAGCGCGCATCTTGGCCGCCTCGATCGGTCCCAGCCCGAAAAGGCGCGTCAGAAGCCGGTCGATCCGCTTGATCTCGGTCAGGTCGTAGTGACGATCGGATTTCGCCACCCGCACCATCAGAGCCCCGAGCGCGAGCTTTTCATCCGGCTCGGGCAGGGGGACGGGACGTGGTGCCGAAAAGGCGTGGAGGATGCGCGACAACATGATCCAAACCTAGCCAAGGCTCCGCATCTTCCCAAGTAGATTCTCGTGCACGTAACCGTGACCCTGCCCCGGCGCGGCTTTGCCGCAACGCCGCCACGATTGCTCCACACAAACTGCATTTTGCGCGGCGACTGTGCGGCATCATCCCTTGAGGATCCTGCCAGATGCGCGATGACCGCTTGAACATATCCCCCGCTCCGACGGCCGCAACGCCGGACCACAAGGTGCAGGCCCGATCGCCTGCTCCGCTGGCAGCACCCCTGTCGGGGGCTGATTGGTCGCAGGACGGTCTTGACGATCTGGGCAGGACCATGGCGCGCCGCGATATCGACCTCGGCACCGCGATCCGTGTGTTTTTCGAGGGAGAGCCGGAACGCTTCAACTACATGCCCAAGCGGGATGTTCCAGTCGAATTTCGCGCAACGGTCCGCCTGCTCGACAATATCTGCCAGCGCATCAACAGCGGCTTCTACCTGCCGCATCCGGGGCAGTGCTTGCCGTGTCGCGCGGCCCTTGAGACCTGGCTTTCATACCAACGCTCCGATGCCTCGGAAAAGCGCAAGGGCCGGTGGACCTTTGACGAGCGTGTGCTTGTTCCGCTTCTCGATCCGTCCTGGTGCAGCGCCCCCGAAAACCTGCGCCGTCGTGCCACGACCGCGAGTTTCTGGCATGCGGTTCTGGCACCGATCCGTGGCCTCGGGATTGACCGCGACATCCTGAAATACAAGAATCAGGGATCAGACAAGCCGTGACGTCTCGATCGCCGCGCGCACGAAATCGGCGAACAGGGGATGCGGCGCGAAGGGTTTGGATTTCAGCTCGGGGTGATACTGCACGCCGATGAACCACGGGTGATCGGACCATTCAACGATCTCGGGCAGGCGGCCATCGGGCGACATGCCGGAAAATGTCAGGCCACAGGCCTCAAGCTTCTCGCGGTATTTCGTATCTACCTCGTAGCGGTGGCGGTGGCGCTCATCAATCGCTGTCGTGCCATAGATCCGTGCCACGCGGCTGCCTTCCTTGAGCACGGCGTCATAGGCACCAAGGCGCATCGTGCCGCCCTTGTCGTCGCTCAGGTTGCGCGTGACCTTCTCGTTGCCCTGCACCCATTCCTTGAGGTGATAGACAACCGGCTCGAAACGCCTTTCTCCCGCCTCGTGGTCGAACTCCTCTGATCCTGCGTCCTTGAGCCCGGCCACGTTGCGCGCCGCTTCGATCACGGCCATCTGCATCCCCAGACAGATCCCGAGATAGGGGATCTTGCGCGTGCGGGCGAATTCCGCCGCCCTGATCTTGCCCTCGGTGCCGCGTTCGCCAAAGCCGCCGGGCACGAGAATGGCGTGAAAGCCCTCAAGATGCGGGGCAGGGTCCTCGCGCTCGAAGATCTCGGCATCGACCCATTGCACGTTGACCTTGACCCGGTTGGCCATGCCGCCGTGGATGAGCGCCTCCTTGATGGACTTGTAGGCGTCCTCAAGCTGCACGTATTTGCCGACAATGGCGATACTGACCTCGCCATCGGTGTTCTGGATGCGGTCCACCACGTCCTGCCACACGGTCAGATCGGGGCGCGGCGCGGGGCTGATCTGGAACACGTCGAGCACCGCCTGATCCAGACCCTCGCGGTGATAGGCCAGCGGCGCCTCGTAGATCGACTTGAGGTCATAGGCGGCGACGACATGCTCCTTGCGCACGTTGCAGAAGAGCGCGATCTTTTCGCGTTCCTTGTCGGGGATCGGCTGTTCGGAGCGGCACACAAGGATATCGGGCGCGATGCCGATGCTCTGGAGCTCTTTGACCGAGTGCTGGGTCGGCTTGGTCTTCAATTCGCCGCTCGCCGCAAGATAGGGCAGCAGGGTGAGGTGCATGAACAGGCATTGCCCACGCGCGCGATCATGGCTGAATTGCCGGATCGCCTCGAAGAAGGGCAGCCCTTCGATATCGCCAACGGTGCCGCCGATCTCGCACAGCATGAAATCGACCTCGTCCTCGCCGATGGCGAGGAAATCCTTTATTTCATTGGTAACGTGGGGGACCACCTGAATGGTCTTGCCGAGATAGTCGCCGCGCCGTTCGCGTTCCAGCACGTTGGAATAGATCCGCCCCGAAGATACGGAATCGGTGAGCCGAGCCGGGACCCCGGTAAAGCGCTCGTAGTGGCCGAGATCGAGATCGGTTTCGGCCCCGTCATCGGTGACGAACACCTCGCCATGCTCGAACGGCGACATCGTGCCGGGATCGACGTTGAGATAGGGGTCAAGCTTGCGCAGCCGCACCGAGAACCCGCGCGCCTGCAAGAGCGCCCCGAGCGCAGCCGAGGCCAGACCCTTGCCGAGCGAGGAAACCACGCCGCCGGTGATGAAGATGTAACGCGCCATGCGGCTGGCCCCCCGTGATGCAGTTGTCGCTTGGTCAAAGCCCCGAACGGCCCTTGAAAAGCCGCCCGATCACGGGATTTAACTCATAAAGGATTCCCCGCGCCCGCGCAAGGCGGACGCTAGATCGTGGTGCGGGCACACGAGCGCCCGCAAAAAGTTGTGGTCAGTCTGCGCGCGGTGCAAGCGGTGCGGTATCGCCCGCAGGTGGCGGCAGAAGCGAATCCACATCCGGCAGTCCCGGTGCCACAGGCGCGGCGGGCGCGGGCGCCGTGGTGTCGCCAAGCCGGTCTAGCACGGATATGCCGGCCGCGTTCTGCGCTGCGATGATGGTGAGTGTGATCGAGGTCACGATGAAGGCCGCGGCAAGGATCCAGGTGATCTTGCCAAGCGCCGTGGCGGCTGCGCGGCCCGTGATCGCCCCGCCACCGCCGCCGCCCATGCCAAGCCCGCCCCCCTCGGAGCGCTGCATCAGCACCACGACGATCAGGCCGAATGCGAGCAGCAGATGAATGGTCAGGACGACATTTTCCATGGGGGCAGGGCCTCTGCTTTACCGGAGTGTTGCGCGCTATCTAGGCAATTCCGCGCGGGGCCGCAAGGCGAGAGACGGGGAAAGGGACCGCCGCACCCGACCGCCGCCTGGACATGTGCAGGCCCGGGTATCCCGGTGGCACCTTTCAGCCGGACGCCTGGGGCGCAGGCCGCGCCATCGTGCACGGTTTTCAAGGCGTCACTGCCGGTTTCGACGCGGTTTGCCGCTTCATCTGGGGGCGCGAAATCCCCTCTACCCAAAACCTTGGGGCCGTCCTATAGTGACTGTGGGGAACCGGGCGTCAGACCCATGGTCCAAGAGGCAGAGACGAAAGAGGGGGACGGCACATGCGCTGCCCGTTTTGCGGAAATATCGACACGCAGGTCAAGGATTCCCGACCGGCAGAAGAGCATGTCTCGATCCGGCGGCGGCGCTTCTGCCCCGCCTGTGGCGGACGCTTTACCACCTATGAGCGCGTTCAATTGCGCGATCTGGTGGTGGTGAAATCGAACGGGCGGCGCGAGGAGTTCGACCGCGACAAGCTGGAGCGGTCGGTGCGCATCGCGCTTCAGAAGCGCCCCATAGATCCCGAACGTATCGAACAGATGATTTCCGGCATCGTGCGCAGGCTCGAAAGCATGGGCGATACGGACATTCCTTCCAAGGTGATCGGCGAGATCGTGATGGAGACGCTCGCGCGGATCGACACGGTGGCCTATGTCCGCTTTGCCAGCGTCTACAAGAATTTCCAGGAAGCCGACGATTTCGACCGCTTCGTGAGCGAGTTGCGCCCCGAAGAGGGCGCGGCGACGCAAGACTGAGCACGTGACCGGGGCCGATCGCCGTTTCATGGCGCTTGCCCTGTCGCTGGGGCGGCGCGGGATGGGGCAATGCGCGCCCAACCCGGCGGTGGGCTGCGTGATCGTGCAGGGGGGCCGGATTGTCGGGCGCGGCAGCACCGCGCCGGGCGGGCGTCCTCATGCCGAGACCATAGCGCTGGCGCAGGCAGATGGGCGCGCGCACGGTGCCACCGTTTATGTCACGCTCGAGCCGTGCGCCCATCACGGGCAAACGCCGCCCTGTGCCGAGGCGCTGATCGCCGCAGGGGTGGCGCGTGTTGTGGCGCCCTTCGACGATACCGATCCGCGCGTTTCGGGGCGTGGCTTTGCCATGCTGCGCGCGGCGGGTGTCGCTGTGACCACGGGTATTCTGGCCGATGAGGCCGCACGCGACCATGCGGGCTTTCTCATCCGCAACGAGGTGGGCCGCCCCTTCGTCACGCTGAAACTGGCGACAAGCTTTGACGGGCGCATTGCCACCGCCTCGGGCCACAGCCAGTGGATCACCGGGCCGCAGGCGCGGCGCGCGGTCCATGCGATGCGCGCGCGCCACGACGCGGTGATGGTGGGGGCGGGCACGGCGCGCGCCGACGATCCGATGCTGACCGCGCGCGGCATGGGGGTGGCGCGCCAGCCGGTGCGCGTGGTGGTCTCGCGCCGGCTTGATATTCCGCTTATGTCGCAGCTTGCCCGCAGCGCGCGCGAGGTGCCGCTCTGGCTCTGTCACGGGGCCGAGGTGGACGACGCGCTGGCAGAGGCGTGGCGAGGCACTGGCGCGCGGCTTCTCACCTGCGACGTGGTGGCGGGGCAGGTCGACGCGGGCGCGCTGCTTCGGGCGCTGGGCACGATGGGGCTGACGCGCGTGCTCTGCGAAGGCGGCGGGGCGCTGGCCGCCTCGCTTCTGACGGCGGGGCTCGTGGACGAAATGGTGGGCTTTACTGCCGGGCTGGCGATCGGGGCGGAGGGGCTGCCCGGCATCGGCGCGCTGGGTCTTGCCCGTCTTGACGAGGCGGCGCGCTTTGAGTTGATCGAGACGCGCGCCATCGGTGGCGACGTGCTGCACCGCTGGGCGCGCGCCTGAGCTTCGCGCTTGCCCTTGGCGCGCGCGCCACCTAACAAGACGCCATGAAACTGCTTTTTCTCGGAGATGTGATGGGGCGTGCGGGGCGCGCGGCGGTGGCTGAACGGCTGCCGAAACTGCGCGCGGCGTGGAAGCTTGATTTCGTGGTGGTCAATGGCGAAAACGCCTCGGGCGGCATGGGCCTGACGGCGGCGCATGCCAAGGGTCTGTTCGCGGCGGGGGCCGATGTGGTGACGCTGGGCGATCACGCCTTCGACCAGAAGGACATGCTGCAAGAGGCCGAGCGCGAGCCGCGCATCATCCGCCCGCTCAACTTTGCCAAGGTGGCACCGGGGCGCGGGCATCGCGTCTTTACCGACGGGCGCGGTCGGCGGGTGCTGGTGGCGCAGGTGCTGGGCAATGTCTTCATGCGCCGCGCCTATGACGATCCGTTCTCGGCGGTGGATGCGGTCCTGCGCACGCACCCGCTTGGCGGCGCGGTGCAGGCGGCGGTGGTCGATGTGCATTGCGAGGCGACAAGTGAAAAGATGGCCATGGGGCATTTCTGCGACGGGCGTGCCAGCCTCGTGGTCGGCACCCATACCCATATTCCCACGGCGGATGCACAGATCCTGCCCGGTGGCACCGCGTTTCAGGGCGACGCGGGCATGTGCGGGGATTACAACTCGGTGATCGGCATGGACCGCACCGAGCCGATGCGCCGTTTCGTGACCGGCATGGGCAAGGAACGGTTCACGCCTGCCATGGGGTCGGTCACACTCTCGGGCGTCTATGTCGAGACCGACGATGCGACGGGCCGCGCCGCCCGCATCGAGATGGTGCGGCAGGGCGGGCGTCTGGTGCAGGCAGGCCCCGGCGACTGAGGTTGCGACCTGAGCCGTTGCCCCGCGCGCAGCAAGCGGCTAAAAGGCCCGGAAATCGAAAGCATCCCACAAGAGGACATTATGGCCGGCCATTCCAAATGGGCGAATATCCAGCATCGCAAGGGGCGGCAGGACGCCGTTCGCGCCAAGCTTTTCTCGAAGTTCTCCAAGGAGATCACCGTCGCGGCCAAGATGGGCGACCCCGATCCGGACAAGAACCCGCGCCTGCGCCTTGCGATCAAGGAGGCCAAGGCGCAATCCATGCCCAAGGACAATATCGAGCGCGCCATCAAGAAGGCGCAGGGCGGCGATGCGGAGGATTACGAGGAAATCCGCTATGAGGGCTACGGCCCGAACGGCGTGGCGGTGATCGTCGAGGCGATGACCGACAACCGCAACCGAACCGCATCGAACGTGCGCTCGACCTTTTCCAAGAACGGCGGCAATCTGGGCGAGACCGGCAGCGTGGGTGGCCATGTGATCTGGTGCGCCGATACCGATCTGGGGGAGGTGGCAACGGCGCTTGAGGCGGCATTGGGCGAGTCGGACTCGACCAAGCTGGTGTGGAAGCCGGTGACCACCACCGAGATGGACCTCGAGGGGATGCAGAAGCTGATGAAGCTCATCGAGGCGCTGGAGGATGACGACGACGTGCAGCGCGTCACCACCAATTTCGAGGCCAGCGACGAGATCATGGCGCAGCTCTGAGCCGCAGTCGCGGGATTTCGAGTATTTTGGGAACGATGAAGCGCCGGGTCTGTTTTCGGACCGCGCGTCGGGCTATGCTCGGGGCAACGAGACCGGAGACCGGCATATGGGCAGTTCCTTTCTGAAATGGCTGGTGGCGGCGCTCTGGCTGTGCAGTGCGCCATTGGTGGCGGCGCAGGAGTTCAGCGCGCTGGCGCGGCTCGATCTTGCGGCGAGCGGGATATACGATCACGGGCGCGGCGTGGAGGTGCGCCTGTCGCTCACGCAGGGCGTGCCGTGGCGGGTGCTGACGCTGGAGGCCCCCGAGCGGTTGGTGCTCGATTTCCGCGAGGTGGACTGGCAGGGGGCCGAAGGGGCGCTCGCCATCGCCACGGACCGGGTGCAGGGCTTGCGCATGGGCCAGATCCGGCCCGGCTGGTCGCGCATGGTGGTCGATCTGGCTGGGCCGCATGTGTTCGAGGGAGCCGGGCTCGAGATGGACGGGCAGAGCGGCGCGGCGCTGTTGCGGGTGCGTCTGGGGGCCGAGGATGTGGCGCGGTTCTCGGCCATGGCGGGGGTTCCCGAGGGGCCGGGATGGGAGGCGGCGACGCCCGCCGAGGCGGTGCTGGCCCCCCTGCGCGATCCGGACGCGGCTCTTCGGGTGATGATCGATCCGGGTCATGGCGGCATCGATCCGGGTGCCGAGGTGGACGGGCTTGCGGAAAAGCACCTGATGCTGGTGCTGGCGCGCGAATTGCGCGAGGCGCTGCTGCGCGCGGGCGGCTTCGAGGTCTGGCTCACGCGCGAGGGCGACGACTTCGTGAGCCTCGAGGCCCGCGTGGCGCTGGCGCATCGGGTGGGGGCGGACGTGTTCCTGTCGCTTCATGCCGATGCGCTCTCGGATCTGCGGGCGCGCGGCGCGTCGGTCTATACGCTGGCCGACAGCGCCTCTGACGCGGCGAGCGCGGCACTCGCCGAGCGTCACGACCGCGCCGATATTCTTGCCGGTGTCGATCTGAGTGGCACCGACGATGTGGTGGCGGATGTGCTGATGGATCTGGCCCGGCAGGAGACGCAGCCGCGCGCCGAGGCGCTGGCCGCGACCCTTGTCGAGACGCTGCGCGCCGAGGGCATCCCGCTTTTGTCGCGGCCCATGCGGCATGCGGGGTTTTCTGTGCTCAAGGCACCCGACATCCCCTCGGTGCTGATCGAGACCGGGTTTCTGTCCAACGCGCGCGACCGCGGCCACCTGAGCGATCCCGCCTGGCGTGCCGATCTGGTGGCGGCGCTGCGCGCGGCGCTGGAGACCTGGACGCGCGAGGATCGCGCGCGCGCCGGGCTGGTGCGGCAATGAGGCGGAAACCGGCCTGTCGCGATCACGTTTGTGTTTTGACGGCTGCGCCACGGGCCCCTATATCGGGCGCAGCGTCGATGAGGAGAGTGCCGTGCTGCGCCCTGTATTGAGCCTTCTGGGCACCGTTTTCAGCCTGATCACCCTTGTCGTGGTCATCGTCGGACTGTCGATCGGCGCGGTGCTGCACATCTATGGCAAGGATCTGCCGAGCCATGAGAGCCTTGCCAATTACACCCCGCCCACGATCAGCCGGATCTATTCCGTCGAGGGCCGCATCATCGACGAATTCGCCCGCGAGCGGCGGCTGTTCACCCCCGCCGAGGATATTCCCGATCTGGTGAAACAGGCCTTCATCAGCGCCGAGGACAAGAATTTCTATACCCATCACGGCTATGACGCCATGGGCATCGCCTCGGCGATCTATGACGCGGTGAAATCACGCGGTCAGAATGTGCGCGGGGCCTCGACCATCACGCAGCAGGTGATGAAGAATTTCCTGCTGTCTGGCGACCGGCAGATGGAACGCAAGATCAAGGAGATCATCCTGGCTACAAGGATCGAGGAGACGCTCAGCAAGGAGCAGATCCTCGAGCTCTATCTCAACGAGATTTTCCTCGGGCAGAACAGCTATGGTGTGACCGCCGCCGCGCAGACCTATTTCAACAGAGCGCCTGCTCGACCGGCGCAATTTCGTGCTGCGCGAGATGTGGGAAAACGGCTATCTGACCGAGGCCGAGTATCGTGCCGAGCGCGAGATGCCGCTGCGCTCGGTTCAGAACGGTGATTTCACGCCGTTCAGCGCCGAATTGCCCCCCCGCGACTATTTCACCGACGAGATCCGGCGGCAGTTGAGCGAGATCTACGGCGAGGGCGAGTTTTTTACCGGCGGTCTGTCCGTGCGCGCCACCATCGACCCCGAAATGCAGGTTCATGCCGCCCGCGCCCTGCGCCGTCAGCTCGAGGCCTATGATCGTGGGCAGGGCCGCTGGCGCGGCACCGGTGAGCGCCTGCCCGAAGAGGTGCTGGGGACCGAGGCCGACTGGCAGGCGGCGCTGGCAAGCCTGCGTGTGCCGCGCGATATCGAACTTGACGGGCTGTGGTTTCCCGCCGTTGTGCTTGAAACCGGCGATCAGGTGATGCGCATCGGCATCGAGGGGATCGACGGTGTGCAGGAGGTCCCGCGCAGCGATATCCGCTGGCTGCCGGGCGACTTCCGCGCCACCTTTGCCCGTGGCGAGGTGGTGCATGTGCGCGCCGTCACGAAGGACGGGGCGTTCGAGAACTGGAGTCTGCGGCAGGTGCCCGAGGTACAGGGCGCGTTCATGGCGATGGACGTCAACACGGGCCGCGTGATCTCGATGCAGGGCGGGTTTTCCTACCAGCATTCGGTGTTCAACCGCGCGACGCAGGCGATGCGCCAGCCGGGATCGAGCTTCAAGCCCTTCGTCTATGCCGCCGCTCTCGACAGCGGCTACAGCCCCGCGACCATCGTGGTCGATGCGCCCATCGAGATCAACACGCCGCAGGGCCTGTGGCGGCCGCGCAATTCCTCGAACAAGTTCTACGGGCCCACGCCGCTGCGCACCGGTATCGAGCAATCGCGCAACCTGATGACCATCCGCCTTGCACAGGAGGTGGGGATGGATCTTGTCGCGCGCTATGCCGAACGCTTTGGCGTCTATCAGAACATGGGGCAGTTCCTTGCCAATTCGCTGGGGTCCGAGGAAACCACGCTGTTCAACATGGTGGCGGCCTATGCGATGTTCGCCAATGGTGGAGAGCGCGTGCGCCCCAGTCTTGTCGACCGGGTGCAGGACCGCTTTGGGCGGACCGTCTACCGGCAGGACACGCGCGATTGTGTCGATTGCCGCGATCCGGGCATCGCGCGTGATCGTGGCCCCCGGATCGTCTCGGACCGCGAGCGTGTGATGAACGCGATCACCGCCTATCAGCTCACCTCGATGATGACCGGCGTGGTGGAGCGCGGCACGGCCAGAGGGGCCATCAACCTGCCGGTGCCCGTGGCGGGCAAGACCGGCACCACCAATGATGCGCGCGACGTGTGGTTCGTGGGCTTTACCAGCAACATAGCGGCGGGCTGCTATATCGGCCATGACCAGCCGCGCGGCCTTGGCCGGTCGGCCTATGGCGCGTCGCTCTGCGCGCCGGTGTTTCAGGAGTTCATGAAAGAGGCGGTTCAGAAATACGGGGGCGGCCCGTTCGAGATCCCGCCGGGCGGGCATTTCATAAAGATCGACCGGTTCACCGGCGCGCGGCTTCCCGATGACGCCAGCGGCGATTACGTGGTGGCCGAGTATTTCCGTGACGGCGAAGAGCCGTTCTTTGGCGTCGCCTATGACGGCGGCTTTGCCATGGGCCGCGATCTTGACCTTTTCGCGCGTGGCGAGGGCGAACAGGTGCGCGAGGTGACCACCTCGACCGGCCAGAAGGCGACGGTGGGCGGCAGGGCGAGTTTCGGCTCGATGAGTTCGGGCGGACTCTACTAGCCTTCCCTTGTCCACGTCCCGCCGCTGCGGTATCAGGCGCATCTGAGTAGTCGAGGACAAGACAGACCATGCGCGCCGAAACCCAGACCCTCGTTTCCGAGATCGAAAAATCGCTGGACCTTTTGCGCCAGCGGCTGGGATGGGAGACCGCGCGCCACCGGCTCGAGGAATTCAACGCGCGGGTGGAGGACCCAACGCTCTGGGACGACCCCGAGCGCGCCCAAACGCTGATGCGCGAGCGTCAGGCGCTGGTCGATGCGCTCGACACGCATGATCGGATCAAGCAGGAGCTTGACGACCATCTCGGCCTGATCGAATTGGGCGAGATGGAGGGGGACGCCGAGGTCGTGACCGAGGCCGAGGCGGCGCTCAAATCGCTGGCCAAGGTGGCCGCCGCCAAGGAGCTTGAGGCGCTTCTGGATGGCGAGGCCGATGCCAACGACACCTTCCTCGAGATCAACGCAGGTGCCGGCGGCACCGAGAGTTGTGACTGGGCGTCGATGTTGGCGCGGATGTATGTCCGCTGGGCCGAGAAACGCGGCTACACGGTCGAGTTGCAATCGGAATCACCGGGCGAGGAAACCGGGATCAAGTCCGCCGCCTACAAGATTTCCGGCCATAACGCCTATGGCTGGCTCAAGTCCGAATCGGGCGTTCACCGGCTCGTGCGGATTTCGCCCTTTGATTCGGCGGCCAAAAGGCACACCTCGTTTTCGTCGGTCTGGGTCTATCCGGTGGTCGACGACAATATCGAGATCGAGATCAACCCCTCGGATATCCGCATTGATACCTACCGGTCTTCGGGCGCGGGCGGGCAGCACGTCAACACCACCGACTCGGCGGTGCGCATCACCCACATCCCCACCGGCGTCGTCACCACATCCAGCCAGAAATCCCAGCACCAGAACCGCGACATCGCCATGAAGGCGTTGAAATCGCGGCTCTACCAGATGGAGCTTGACCGCCGCAACGCCGCCATCAACGAGGCCCATGACGCCAAGGGCGATGCGGGCTGGGGCAACCAGATCCGGTCTTACGTGTTGCAACCCTACCAGATGGTCAAGGATCTGCGCACCGGGCACGAGACCTCCGATACCAAGGGTGTGCTCGACGGCGATCTCGATCCGTTCATGGCCGCCACGCTGGCGCAGAACGTCTCGGGCAAGAGCCGCGCCGAGGCGCAATCGGACGAGTAGCGCCCGCGCGATTTGCGCACGCGGGGTTGATTGGTCCTTTCATCGGGCGCGACGAATGTCTAGATAAAGGCAATCAAGGTTCCGGGGCGGCACGGCCCCGAGCAAGGGAGAGAAGAGATGCTCAACAATATCGGCCTTCCCGGCATTCTGCTGATCGCCGTGGTGGTGCTGGTCCTTTTCGGGCGCGGCAAGATCTCTGCCCTGATGGGCGAGGTCGGCAAGGGGATCACCTCGTTCAAGAAGGGCATCGCCGAGGGCAAC
This sequence comes from Alphaproteobacteria bacterium HGW-Alphaproteobacteria-1, assembly GCA_002842985.1. Classification (GTDB taxonomy): domain Bacteria; phylum Pseudomonadota; class Alphaproteobacteria; order Rhodobacterales; family Rhodobacteraceae; genus Roseovarius. The sequence continues at coordinate 18,488 of PHEQ01000006.1, read as the reverse complement.
AAGGAGCTTGAGGATACCAGCGAAACCGCCCAAGAGGCGCGCGACGTGACACCCGCGCAAGAAAAAGACAAGGTCTGAGCCCTGAATGTTCGACCTTGGCTGGACCGAGCTTCTGGTCATCGGGATCGTGGCGCTGATCGTCGTCGGGCCCAAGGACCTGCCCGGCATGTTCCAGGCCGTCGGCCGGTTTGTCGGCAAGGCCAGGGGCATGGCGCGCGAATTCAGCCGCGCGATGAATGACGCCGCCGACCAGTCCGGCGTGAGCGACATCCAGAAATCGTTCAAGGCCGCGTCGAACCCGATGAAGACGGCGATGAACGAACTCAAGAAGACCACCGAGGACGTAACCCGCGACCTTGAAAAGACGGCGCGCCCGCCGCTTGATCCCGAGGTTCAGGCGCGGGCCGAGGCGACCCGCGAGAAGGCCGCCGAACTGGCCGCCGAGCGCCGCGCCGCCGAGTCAGCCGCCGCCCCGGCAAGCGCCGACAAGGGCACCGAGGACAAGGCATGAGCGCGCCCGAGGACGAGATAGACGAATCCAGCGCTCCGCTGATCGAGCATCTGGCCGAGTTGCGCAACCGGCTCATTCATTCTGTCGTGGCCTTCATCATCGGCATGGTGATCTGTTTCACCGTCGCCACGCCCATATTCAACTTTCTCACCGCACCGCTCTGTCAGGTTCTGGCCGAGCGCGGACAGGATTGCACGCTGATCTTCATCTCCCCGCAAGAGGGGTTCTTTGTTGCCATCAAGGTCTCGCTTCTGGGTGGCTTCATCCTGGCCTTTCCCTACATCGCCAACCAGATGTGGCGCTTCGTGGCGCCGGGGCTCTACAAGTCCGAAAAGGGCGCGTTCCTGCCCTTTCTCGTCGCATCGCCGTTCATGTTCTTTCTCGGCGCGGCGTTTGCCTTTTATGTCGTGACACCGCTGGCCTATGACTTCTTCCTCGGCTTCCAGCAGTTCGGCGGCGATGGCGAGGCTGTCCCGACGGGCGACCCGCAGGCCGCAGCACCGCTTTCGGTGGTGTTCCAGGGGTCCGCGCAGGAATACCTCAACCTCACGATCAAGTTCATCGTGGCTTTTGGCCTTTGCTTTCAGCTTCCCGTTCTGCTGACGCTCATGGGCAAGGCGGGGCTCGTGAGCGCGGCCGGCCTCAAGGCGGTGCGCAAGTTCGCGGTCGTGGGCATCCTCGTGCTGGCCGCTCTGGTCACGCCGCCCGATGTGATCACGCAGATCATTCTTTTCGTGGTGGTCTATGGCCTCTATGAGATTTCGATTCAGTTGGTGGCCCGCGTCGAGAAGAAGCGCGAAAAGGAATTGCGCGCGCAGGGCCTTTGGTTCGAGGATGACGACGAAGACGAGGCGGTGCCTGCCGCCGAGGACACCAAGAGCTGATCCATGGACCCACTTGACCGTATCGCCGCCGCGCTGGAGCGGATGAGTCCCGCACCGCTGACAGCGCCCGATTTCGAGGCGGCAGAGGCGTTCGTCTGGCACGTCGCGCCCGACAGGCTTGCGCCGGTGACGCAGGTCAGCCGCGTGGATATGGGCCTTCTCGTGGGCATCGACCGGGCGCGTGACACGCTGCTGGCCAATACCCGCCAGTTCGCGCGCGGCCTGCCTGCCAACAATGCGCTTTTGTGGGGCGCGCGCGGCATGGGTAAATCAAGCCTTGTCAAGGCCGTGCACGCCGCCGTTCTGGCCGAGGGATTGCCGCTCAAGATCGTGGAATTGCAGCGCGAGGATCTGCCCTCGGTTGGCCGCCTGCTGAACCTGTTGCGTGGCGCGCAGGCGCGCTTCCTGCTTTTTTGCGACGACCTGTCGTTCAGCCATGACGACCAGCATTACAAATCATTGAAGGCCGTGCTCGATGGCGGGATCGAGGGGCGGCCCGATAATGTGGTTTTCTACGCAACATCCAACCGCCGCCACCTCATGCCCCGCGACATGATCGAGAACGAACGCTCCTCCGCGATCAACCCCTCCGAAGCGGTCGAGGAAAAGGTGTCGCTCTCAGACCGGTTCGGGCTCTGGCTCGGCTTTCATCCCTGCGATCAGGACGAATACCTGTCGATGATCCGGGGCTATTGCGCGGCTTACGGGGTCGGGATTGACGACGCGGCCTTGCGCGCCGAGGCGATCGAATGGCAGGCCACGCGCGGCGCGCGTTCGGGCCGCGTGGCGTGGCAGTTCTTCACCGATCTGGCGGGGCGGCACGGGGTGCGCGTCTGAGCTTGGTCACCGTGCCGATCACCAGCACGGTGAGCAGGATGCGGTAGATGTGGTGCAGCGTGACAAAGGCCGGGTTGGCCGAGAGGCTCAGCGCCACAAGTGCCATTTCGGTGACACCCCCCGGTGCGAGGCTGATCACCAGCACATCCACCGGCTCTTTCGTCATGGCGTGCAGGCCCGACGCCAGCGCGAGACCCACCGCTAGCATCCCCGCGACCGACACGACGGCCAGCCCCGCCCCGCGCAGCATCAGCCCCCGGTTCAGCCCGGTGAACCGCATCCCCAAAGCGGTGCCAAGGATCACCTGCGCCAGATTGACCAGCCATTGCGGAATTTCGAACCCCAGCAAGCCCGACAGCGACAGCGCCGCCGCCACCGCCATCGGCCCGGTCATCTGCCCCGCCGGCAGCCGCAGCACCCGGCCCAAAGCCAACCCGCCCAGACATGCCAGCACGATCAGCGGCAGGTCCGACCACGGCACATCTGCGCGCGCAAGGCTCATGCCCGCAGCACTTCCCACCGGCGCACCGAGCCAGAGCGACAGGCCAAAGGGCAAAAGCGTCACCACCGCGATGATGCGCAGGAATTGCTGCATCATCAGCCGCGTGACATCCGCCCCCGCCGCCGTGCCCATCTCGATGCTTTCATAGAGGCCACCGGGGGTGCTGGCGTAAAACGCCGTCACCCGGTCATAGCCCCCCAGCCAGCGAAACACCCCGTAGCCAAGGCCATGGGCCAGCCCTACGAACACCGTCACCGCCCCCAGCGTCAGCGCATAGTGATGCGCCTCGGAAAAGAGCGACGGCGTCACCTGCGCGCCGATCATCAGCCCGATGATGGCTATGAACGCGAGCCGCACCGGCTCGGGAAAGCGATAGCCTTGCGGCAGTCGCTCGGTCATCACGGTGGCAATCGCCGCCGAGACGACAAGCGGTCCGATCAGAAAGGGCAGGGGCAGGCCTGCCGCCTGCGCCCCGACCCCGGAAAGGCCCGCAAGCGCGAGAAGCACGAATGTGGTCACGAGCGTTGGCATGACCCTCTTGAAGCACCGCGCGCGCGCGGGGGCAAGAGGCGCTCAGACAAAGCCGATATGCTTCTCGAACGGCATTTCGCGCAGGCGTTTCCCCGTCGCGGCAAAGATCGCATTGGCCAGCGCCGGCGCGGCGGGGGGCACCGGTGGTTCGCCCACCCCGCGCACCCGCGCGCCGTTTTCCAGCCCGCGCACGGTGATCTCGGGGCATTGATAGAGGCGCATGGCGCGGAAGGTATCGAAATTCGCCTGTTCGGTCACGCCGCCCTCATAGGTGATCTGACCATGCATCGCATGACCCAGGCCAAAGACCACGCCGCCCTTCACCAGCCCGTCGAAATTCACCGGATCGAGCACGCGACCGACCTCGGCGGCAACATGGACCCGGTCAAAGCGGATGCCCTCCCCGGTCTCGCGCACCTCCACCACCATCGCGCAGGGCACCCCGAAAGACAGGCAGAGCGCCACGCCGCGCCCGCCCCCTGCGGCCATCGGTGCGCCCCATCCCGACATCTCCCCTACCGCCTCCAGCACCTTGCGCGACGGGCCGTGATCGCAGAGCCGAAGCCGCTCCTCCAGCGGATCGGCCCCGGCGGCGTGGATCACCTCGTCCAGCAGGCTCTCGTGGAAAAAGCCGTTGGTCGAGGCCCCCACCGAGCGCCACGAGGAAATCGGTGCCAGTTCCGGCGCGCGATAGCCCGTCACCCGGTAATGCGGGATGGCATAGGGCTGGTCCCAGGCACCCGCCACGATCTGAAGATCGGGGCCGGGGGCGGGAATGTTCTGACGCCCCATCTGCGAGGCGATGACCGAGGGCATGGCGATGCCCAGGTCGAGCGCCTCGACCCGTCCTTTCGTCGCGCGCCCGCGCCCGCGCGCCATGGCGATCTGACGGGGAAAGTCATGGCCCATGTCCTCTTCGCGCGAATAGGTCAGCTTGACCGCCCGCCCCGGCACCGACATGGCGATGTGCGCGGCATGGCGCGTCACCTCATCCTCCAGCCGGTGCCCGAAACTGCCGCCGATCATCTGCGCATGAACATGCACCGCCTCGGCGCTCAGGCCGGTGATCGCGGCCACGTTGGTCTGGACAAAACGCGGCACCTGCGTGCCGGTCCAGATATCGACGCGCTCGGGCGTATAGAGCACGGTGGCGTTGAGCGGCTCGAGCGGCGCATGGGCCAGATAGGGCGCGCGATACTCGGCCTCGACATCTGTGCCCACGGCCAGCGCGCCCTCCACATCGCCCGCATCACGGAATTGGCTGTCTTGCCGGTACGGTGTGAAACTCTCCGACAGGGCCTGCCAATGCCCCGCCATGTCGGGCGGAAACGGGGCCGGGTCATGTTCCAGCGTGATCGCCTGCGCGCCCTGCATGGCGTGCCAGGTGCTCGTGGCGATGACGGCGACGCCAGCGGGCAGCGCGACGACCTTTTCAACCCCGCGCAACGTCTCGGCGCGGGTCGCGTCAAAGCCCCGCAGCGCCGCGCCGTGCGGCACAAGCCGCACAGCGGCATAGAGCATGTCGGGGCGTTGCACGTCGATGCCGTAATCCTGTGTTCCGGTCGATTTTGCCACGATATCAATGCGCTGCATCGGCTTCGTCAGTAACCGCCAATCCGCCGGGTCGCGCAGGGTGACCTCGGTCACCGGCTCGGTTCGCGCCGCCTCGGCGGCAAGGCTTTGATAGCTCAGCCGCGTTCCATCGGGCAGAATCACCGCGCCACGTTCGGTCGTGAGGCTTGCCACCTCCACCCCGTTGAGCCGCGCCGCCGTCGATTTGAGCGTCTCGCGCGCCACGGCCCCCGCACGGCGCAACTTTTCATAACCATCGGGCACCGTGGTCGATCCGCCGGTGATCTGCATCCCCAGAAACTTCATCGGGGCCGCCATCGCGCCGCGCGCGGTCTCGGCCAGCCAGCCCTCGTCGGTCGCCCGGAACGGCACCGCCTCCGACGACAGCGCCGTGTTCCAATAGGCGCGATCCGGCGGGCCGGGGTCGGTGCGCACCTGATCGAGGTCCACGTCCAGTTCCTCGGCGATCAGCGCGGCCTGCACCGAGGTGGCCCCTTGCCCCTTGTCGGCGCGTGGCGTGATCAGTGTGATGGCCTCTGACGTGATGATCACATAGGGCGTGAGCGCCGCCGCCCCCTCGGGCAGGTCGCGCAGGAGCGGGTTCGCATAAGGTATGCGGAACCGCCAGACGCCAAACGCCACGCCGCCCGCGATAGCCGCCGATCCTATCAGGAATGACCGTCGGGCGATGGTTTTCGCGCGTCCCATCTCAGGCCCCCTTGATCGCGCGCGCCGCAGCACGGACGGCCTCGCGGATGCGCGGATAGGTGCCGCAACGGCACAGGTTGCCAGACATGGCGTCGTCGATCTCGGCATCCGACGGCTCCGCCACCTCGGCCAGAAGGCTCGCCGCCTGCATGATCTGCCCCGACTGGCAATAGCCGCATTGCGCCACCTGGCGCTCGATCCAGGCCGCCTGAACCGGGTGCGGCGCCTGCGCCGTGCCCAGCCCCTCGATGGTGGTGACCGGCCCCCAGACATCGCCAAGCGCCACCTGGCAGGAGCGTGTCGCCACCCCGTCCACATGAACCGTGCAGGCCCCGCATTGCGCGATGCCGCAGCCGTATTTCGTTCCCGTCAGGCCCAGCACATCGCGCAGCACCCACAGAAGCGGCATGTCGGGATCGAGCCCTTCGGTGGGAAAATCGGCCCCGTTCACGGTCAGCGGCATGGCGGCTCCTTTCCTGTTTTGCACAGGCACGATAAACCGTTCGGTTCAGGTGTAAAGCCGGATTTCCGGCATGGTTGAGCGTGGCGTTTCCTGATGCGGCTTGAGGGTCAAAACACCGTGAAGCCGCGTCATGACCCGTGGTGCATCATGCCTACTTGCCTGAGTCCATGTGCCAATCGCCACACCCGTCAGTCAGAGATCCACCCGCCCTCCGACTGCCATCAAGCGCACAGGTTGTCGGAATTGGCACTAAGCTCAGTGCGTCCAGACCTGACGGCGATTGGTTGCAAAGTTTTCGCCATAGCCGCCGGGGCGAATGTTGGCCTTGCGCGGTTTTGGATCCTGCACCACGGCGTCGATACCATGATCCTTGGCATAATCGAGCGCCGCCTCCTTGGTGGGAAACCGTAGCCGCACCTGCGCCTGCGTGTCGCTCGACGAGGTCCAACCCATCAGTGGATCAACCTCGCGTGCCGTTCCTGACACGAATTCCAGAACCCAATGCCGTGTTTTGGCGGTGCCCGACTGCATCGCAGTGCGGGCGGGTTTGTAGATGCGTGCAGGCATGACAGCCCTCCTGATTTCAGCATCGAACTTATCCCAAAATAGCGGCGATGACGCAAGGGGTAAGGTCAAAAGGGCGCACTCGACCGGTTCGCGACAGCGGATTGACCGGCACCATGGCCACAGTCCGTGACGTAATAGTGCAAGATGCGAATTTTCATGGAATCGTAACGGGTTTGGTGCAAGTCTGTGGGTATGATGCAGGGTGCTTATCCACTTTACACACGAGCGGAACGCGTGGCCGATGGCGTGGTGCACGTGACCGGGCTACTGGCCGCCGTGACGGGGGTGGCGATGCTTCTGGCGATGTGGGCGCTCAGGATGGACGGGGTGACGCTCGCTGCGGTGCTGGTCTATTCGCTGGCGCTTCTTGCGATGCTCGGGGCCTCGGCGGCCTATCACCTCTTTGCCCATACCCCGGCGCGCCCGGTGCTGCGCAGGCTCGACCATGCGGCGATCTATATCAAGATCGCGGGCACGTTCACGCCGCTCGGCGTGATTTTGAACACCGCGTTCGGCTATGCGGTGCTGGCGGCGGTCTGGGCGCTGGCGCTGGCGGGCGCGATGTCCAAATTGCGCCGTCCGCGCGGCCAGATGACAACCCATTGGCTGCCCTATATCGCGCTCGGCTGGCTCGGGGTTGCGCTCATCCTGCCGCTCTCGGGCGTGCTGCCGGGGTCAAGCCTTGGCTTAATCTTGGCGGGCGGGCTGCTCTATACGGCGGGGGTGGTGTTCTACGCCTGGGAGAGCCTGCGCTTTGCCAATGCGATCTGGCATCTCTTCGTGGCGCTGGCCACGGGATGCTTCTTTCTGGGCATCAGCACGGCGCTGGCGAACGCGCTCTGACGCGCGGCCTCAGGCGCTGCGACCGGCCTTGAGATCGGCGAAAAGATCGACATTGCGGCAATAATCCGGGGCTGTCCCGCTGTCGGGCCGCGCGTCCAGCCAATGCTCGCAGTCACCGGGATTGGCGCAACCGGTGCAGGCGAGAACGGCATCCCCCAACGCACCGGGGGTCAGCAACCCCTCCATCATTTTCTCCTCCAGATCAACGCCCTGAACCGTGGCCATACGATCTACAAGACCGGCGTGATGTTTGAGCGTGCGGGCGCTTTGCATGGGAACTCTCCTGTTGATTGCACAGAAGGGTGCCGCAAAGAGGACGGTCACGCTTTGATCTGCGTCAAATCAGGCCCCACGCCTCAGAGCTGTGAGGCCACCCGGCGCACCGTCTCGATGCGCTGCGCATTTGGCGGATGGGTCCCGAGGAAGCGGTTGCCCGGATCGGGTATCTGCGAAAAGAATTCGACCCCGCGCACCGGGTTGTAGCCCGATTTATGGGCGATCACGGTGCCAAGCGCGTCGGCCTCAAGCTCGAAGTCCTTGGAAAAGGCACGCCCGCCCACGCCCGCACCGATGCGCGCCGCCTGATCTACCGCACCCTGTCCGGCCCCCGTCACGGCGGCGATGCCGCCCAGAATGAGCGCGCCCGCCGCCGCACTTTGCTGCTGGCGGGGGATGTGGCCCTTGATGTGATGCGCGGCCTCATGGCCCATGACAAAGGCCAACTCATCCGCGTTGCGTACCGAGGCGATCATCGGCAGCGTGAAGGCCAGGATCGGCTGGCCGTTGCGGTCGAGCGTCTGATAGGCGTTGACCGGCTGGCCGGGGCGGTCATCCACCACGATGCGGAAATCGCAGTTGGAGCCCGGCGCGCGGGCGCGGCATTCGCGTTCGGCGACAGGCTCCACCCGTTGCACCACGGTCAGGAATTGCTGCACCTTGTCGCGCGTGACCGCGGGCGGGGCAGGGCGCTGCACAGCGGCGGGCTGCGGGGCGGGTCGGGTGGTCTGGCCAGACTCCACCACCTCGACACAGGAGGCAAGGCCGATCAAAGCAAGGCAGGCAGTCCAGCGCATGACAACTCCTCGTGATACTCGACTTCTCTCGTTTTAGCAGGGTTGCGCCGCTCCGCCACCCCCTTCGCCCCTGCGCTCCATCGCCCGTTGCAATCCACCGCCGACGCGATACGCTATCCCCATGTTTTCCATCGAACACGAATTCGACTCGACCGTGATCACCCTCGTGGACGAGGGCGAAACACCTCTGGCCGAGGATGTGATCGTCAACGCCTTCGAGGAATGCGTCACGATCGAGCAATACGACCCGCGCACTGATCGGGTGCAAATGATCACGCTGTCGATGTCGCAATTGCGCGATCTGGGTGCTGCGCTCGACCTGCCCGAGGGGGTCTATCTGCGCGAGAGCAAAAGCTGAGCCTCAGCCACCAAGCCGCGCCAGCATCCGCGCGGCAGCGACCGTGGGGGTGATCTCGCCGCGAGCGACCTCATGGGCGAAGCTTTCCATCAGGGCGCGATTGGCGGGCAGTAACAGCCGTGCGAGAAGGCCCTGTTTCACCTCCTCGACGAACCAGCTTTGCGCCTGCGAAACGCGGCGGGCGGCGAAATGCCCCTCTGCGCGCCGCCACGCGACAAGCGTGCGAATCTCGTCCCAGGCCGCCGACAGCCCGTCCTCGGCCAGCGCCGAGACGGTCAGCGCCTTGGGAAAGCCCTCGGGATCCTGCGCGCGCTTGCGCAACAGGCGCAGCGCGCCCGCATAATCCGACCGCGTGCGCATCGCCGCCGGTTTCAGATCGCCATCGGCCTTGTTGACAAGGATGAGATCGGCGATTTCCATGATCCCGCGCTTGACGCCCTGCAACTCGTCGCCGCCCGCAGGCGCCAGAAGCAGCACGAAGATATCCGACATCTCGGCCACCACGGTTTCGGACTGGCCCACGCCCACGGTCTCGATCAGCACCACGTCATATCCCGCCGCCTCGCACAGCATCACCGCCTCGCGCGTGCGGCGCGCCACGCCGCCCAGATGCGTCTGGCTGGGCGAGGGGCGGATGAAGGCGGACGGGTCGCGCGAGAGCCGCTCCATCCGCGTCTTGTCGCCGAGGATCGAGCCGCCCGAGCGCGCCGAAGAGGGATCGACGGCTAGCACCGCCACCTTGAGACCCTGACCGGTCAGCATCAGACCGAAGCTCTCGATGAAGGTGGATTTGCCCACGCCGGGCGTGCCCGAAAGGCCGATGCGGATGGCCTCGCGCCCCGCCCGGCTGACCCGCTCCAGAAGCTGCGCCGCCGCTGCGCGGTGATCGGGCCGCGCGCTCTCGATAAGGGTAATGGCGCGGGCCAGCGCGCGCCGGTCGCCGCTCAGAAGTCTGTCGCTGAGATCGTCCTCGGTCATGGGGCCGCCCTTTGGTGCGGGGTCTTCTTGCCTCGGGTGGCGGCGCGTGTCCAGAGCGGGGGAGGTGAGTATTTTTGGAACAGTGAAACGCGGCCGCGCCTCTGGCCAAGCGCGTGCGGCTGTCCGATAAGCGGGGGATGAGCCCGCGACTGCCCATCCTTGATGCCATCCCCGACCTTCTTGCCGCCTTGCGCGCGCGGGGGCGCGCGGTGTTGCAGGCCCCGCCCGGGGCGGGCAAGACCACGGTTGTGCCGCTCGAGATGCTGCGCGCGGGGCTGGTCGCGGGGCGTATCGTGATGCTGGAGCCGCGCCGCCTTGCCGCGCGCGCCGCCGCCGAGCGCATGGCCGAGAGCCTCGGAGAGACGGTGGGCGAGACGGTGGGCTACCGCATCCGGGGCGAGGCGCGGGTGTCGCGCGCGACCCGCATCGAGGTGGTGACCGAGGGGATCCTCACCCGCATGATCCAGAGCGCGCCTGATCTGCCCGGCGTGGGCGCGGTCATTTTCGACGAGTTTCACGAGCGCTCGCTCAATGCCGATCTCGGCCTTGCGCTCTGCCTCGAGGTGGCGGGGGCCTTGCGCGAAAACCTGATGCTCCTGGTCATGTCGGCCACGCTCGACGCCGAGCCGGTGGCGGCGCTGATGGGGGATGTGCCGGTGATCACCTCCGAGGGGCGCGTCTTTCCGGTGACGACCCGCTGGCTGGAGCGTCCCCTGCCGAAGGGCGCGCGCCTGCCCGAGGCCGTGGCCGATCTTGTGGCGCGGGCCGTGGCCGAGACGGCGGGCGGCGTGCTTGTCTTCCTGCCCGGCGAGGGCGAGATTCGCCGCACCGAGGCGTCGTTGAAAGGCCGCCTGCCGCCCGAGTGCCAGATCCGGCCGCTCTTCGGCGCGATGGACTTTGCCGCGCAACGCGCCACCATCGCCCCCACGGCGCAGGGTCGCAAGGTGGTGCTTGCGACCGCCATCGCCGAGACCTCGCTGACCATCGAGGATATCCGCGTGGTGATTGATGCGGGCCGTGCGCGCCGCGCGCGTTTCGATCCCGGTTCGGGCATGGCGCGGCTGGTGACCGAACGGGTGACCCGCGCCGAGGCCGCGCAGCGGGCAGGGCGGGCGGGCCGCGTGGCTGAAGGGGTCTGCTACCGGCTCTGGACGCGGGGCGAGGAGGGGGCGCTCGCGCCTTTTCCGCCGCCCGAGATCGCTGTGGCGGACCTGACCGGGCTGGCGCTTGACCTGGCGCTCTGGGGGGCCGCGCCCGAGGCGCTGCCCTTCCTCACCCCACCCAATCCCGGCGGCTTTGCCGAGGCGCGCGCGCTGCTCGCCGATCTCGGTGCGCTCGACGCAAGGGGGGCGATCACCGCGCATGGCCGCGCCCTTGCCGCGCTGCCCTTGCATCCGCGTCTGGCGCATATGCTGAGCGTGGCGGGGCCGGGGGCCGCCGACCTGGCCGCCCTTCTGGGCGAGCGCGACCCGCTGCCGCGTGCCGCGCCTGTGGATCTTGCGCTCCGACTCGGGGCGGTGCGCGATCCGCGCGGCTATGGCGAGCGTCATCCGTGGGAGGCGCATCGCGGCACGGTTGAGCGTATCCGCACCGAGGCCAGACGCCTGCGCGCACAGGCGAAGGGTCGTGACGGCGGGCAGAGTGCGGCGGAGATGGCCGCGCTGGCCTATCCGGACCGCATCGGGCTGCGGCGCAAGGGCGCCGCGCCGCGCTTCGTGCTGTCGGGCGGCAAGGGGGCGGTGATGCCCGAGGGCGATCCGCTGGCGGGGGCGCGGCTCATCGTGGCGACGGATCTGGACGGCGACCCGCGCGAGGCGCGCATCCGGCAGGCCATCGCCATATCCGAGGCCGAGATCCGCAGCCTTTATGCCGACCGCATCGTCTGGCACGATGTCTGCGCCTGGGACCGGCGCGCGCGCCGTGTTGTGGCGCGGCGGCAGGAGCGGCTTGGCGCGTTGGTGCTTGATGACCGGACGTGGCCCGAGGCGCCCCGCGAGGCGGTGGCGCGCGCCATGCTCGAGGGCGTGCGCGATCTGGGGCTGGTCTGGAGCGCGCCCGCGCGGCGGCTGGCGGCACGCGTGACGCTTCTGCGCGCGGACGACCCGTCCCTGCCCGACATGGGAGAGGCGGCGCTGATGGCGGGGCTGGAGGCGTGGCTCCTGCCGCATCTGGGCGGTGTGACAACCGCCGGGGACTGGCGCGGGTTCGACATTGCCCCGGCGCTAGAGGCGATGCTGTCATGGAATGAGCGCCAGGCGCTCGACCGGGCCGTGCCGGACCAGTTCACCACGCCGCTGGGGCGGCGGATCCCCATCGACTATTCCGGCGAGGCGCCCGAGATCACGCTGCGCCTGCAAGAGATGTTCGGCCAGACCGCCCATCCGGCTGTGGCTGGCACGCCGCTGCGGGTCACGCTGTTGTCGCCGGCGGGCAGGCCGCTTCAGACGACGATGGACCTGCCGGGGTTCTGGGCCAGTTCCTATGCGGAGGTGCGCAAGGAGATGCGCGGCCGTTATCCCCGGCACCCCTGGCCCGAGGACCCGACCGTTGCCGACCCGACGCTGCGCGCCAAGCCCCGCAACACTTAGTGATTTGCAAAGTGGGTTATTTACGCTTAAATCATAGGCCTAGCGAATAAATGGATTGCAACTCCCGAGCAGGGTTCCGAATGGTCAAGATGTCCTCTCTTGCCGTGCGCGCTGGCGCAGAGGCGACGCACCCGCCCGACATGCAGGTCGCGGCGATTTGCTGGCGCAAGGTGAAGGGACAAAAAGAGATCCTGCTCATCACCAGCCGCGACACCGGGCGCTGGATCGTGCCCAAGGGCTGGCCCATCGAGGGGCTGACGCCTGCGCAATCGGCGCTGCGCGAGGCCTGGGAGGAGGCGGGCGTGCGCGCCGAGGCCGACAAGGCGCGGCCCTGCGGGCAGTATCGCTATGAAAAGATCCTCAAGGATGGCAGCGGCGTGCTCCTGGTTGCGCAGGTTTACAAGGTGCGGTTGCGTGCGGATGGTCTGGCCGACACCTTTCCCGAGGCGGGCCAGCGTCAACGCCTCTGGGTGCGCCCGAAAAAGGCCGCGCAGATGGTGGAAGAGCCCGAATTGCAGGACATCCTGCGCGCCTTCTGACCCCGCTCAGCGCGGCACAAGCACCCAGTAATCGAGATCGAGCAGGACATGCGGCAGGTATTTGCCGTCCTCGCCGCGCAGCGTGAACGGTGCGCCGCCCTTCGTGGCGACCAGCCGCAGGCGCAGTGCGCCCACCCCCGGCGCGGTCGTCTCGGCGCGGTCCAGCACCTCGGACCAGGCGCGCAGCGTGTCGCCCGCGAAGCAGGGGTTGGCATGGGACCCGGCATTGACGGCCACGATCATCTGCGCATTGGCGAGGCCATTGAACGACAGCGCGCGCGCCATCGAGATGACATGCCCGCCATACATGAGCCGCTTGCCATCCTCTCGCAGGCTTGCGTCGAAATGGGTCTTGGCGGTGTTCTGCCACAGGCGCGTGGCCAGCATGTGCTCGGCCTCCTCGATGGTCACGCCGTCCACGTGGTCGATCTGCTCGCCCACCGTGTAATCGCCCCAGCGATGCGGCTCTCCGGCAAGCGCGAAATCGTAGCGCGTGAAGTCGAGGCCGTCGGGGATGACCAGATCGCCCGCCGCCACCGCAGGCGCAAGCACAGGCACCACTGGCGCGGGAGCGGGGGCGGCGCTGTCGCGCTTGCGCACCATCACCCAGCGGACGAACTCCATCACCGTCTCGCCATGCTGGTTGGTGCCCGAGGTGCGCACATAGACCACCCCGGTCTTGCCAGAGGAGTTTTCCTTGAGCCCGATTACCTCGGATTGCGAGGCGAGCGTGTCGCCGGGCCAGACGGGCCGCAGCCAGCGCGCCTCGGCATAGCCGAGATTGGCCACGGCATTGAGCGAGATATCCGGCACCGACTTGCCGAAGACGAGGTGAAACGCCGCCAGATCGTCAAGCGGGCTGGCGCGCAGGCCAGAGGCGCGGGCAAACGCGTCCGACGAATAGAGCGCATGACGCGCGGGGTAGAGCGCATGATAGAGCGCGCGCTCGCCCCCCGAGACGGTGCGGGGCACCGCGTGTCGGATGACCTCGCCCAGCCGGTAATCCTCGAAGAAACGGCCCGGATTGGTCTTGGCCATGGTCACTGCTCCCCCAGCTTGATGTCGGCGGAATAGGTGCCGGGCACCTCTTTGACCACCGCCTGCCCGCAGCGCATCACGCCATTGGCCGCGTCGAACGCATAGGTGGGGCTGCCATGGAGCGACCAGCCCTTGTTGAGCGCGGCGGTCACCTTGTGACAGAAGGCCGACGTGTCGTCGGCCGTGAGAAACCGGTAAATTTGCATGGGCTTACCCCGGAAATGGCCAGACGCCCAGCCAGTTGTGGACAAAGGTCATGACGAAGAACAGCACCAGCGTGATGATCACCAGCAGGATATCGCGCTTGGCCTCGCCCGGTTTCGGGCGGTTCCAGTCTTCGGCGCGGTTGATGATCACCACCTCCAGCACTGCCCAGCCAAGCAAGCCGCCAAAGAGGACAAGCGAGGCAAGATCGCCATTCACCAGCAGATGCGCCACGGCCCAGACCTTGACGGCGGTCAGTTGCGGATGGCGCATCGCGCCGCGCAGCCGCCCCTTGGTGGCGCTCATGCCGTAAAGGAACACTGCGCCCAGCATCATGAGGTTGTTGACATGCACCGTCCAGGCGGGTGGGAACCAGACATTCACGAACTCCGCCTGCCGATAGCCCACGACCATCAGTCCCAGACCGGCGAGGACACCCACCGCCGCCAGCCCCTTGCCCGCCGTGCCCATCCTCTCGCGCAATTCCGGTGCCAGGCGCTTGAACAGATGCGCGGCGGTCCAGAGTATCAGTCCGAGGATGAGATAGGTCATTGCGCTACTCCGCTGCCAGATCGCGTATCGCCCGGGCCTGTGCAAGGATGCGCTGCGCCGTCACCACATGCAGATTCTCGACGATCTGCCCGTCCACGACCGCGATCCCCTGACCCGAGGCTCGGCTTTCTTCATACGCGGCAATCTGGCGTTCGGCCAGTTCGATTTCCGCCTCCGTGGGGGCAAAGGCGGCATTGGCGATGTCGATCTGCGCGGGATGGATGAGGGTCTTGCCGTCGAAGCCCAGATCGCGGCCCTGTTCGCACTCCACGCGCAGTCCCTCCTCGTCCTTGAACCGGTTATAGACCCCGTCCACCGCCACGATCCGCGCCGCGCGCGCCGCCAAGACGATGGTTTGCAACGTCAGCATGAGCGGCATCCGGTCGGGCTGCGCGCGCGTCCGCAGGTCCTTGGCCAGATCGTTGGTGCCGGCGACCAGCCCCGCGACGCGCGCATGCGCCGCGATTTCGCGCGCGTTGAAGATCGAGAGCGGCGTTTCCATCATCGCCCAGACGGGCATGTCTGGCCCGATGATTTCGGCCAGCGTGTCGATATCCGAGGGCGCGTTGACCTTGGGCAGAAGGATCGCATCGGCCCCGGCATCGGCAAATTCGCGCGCATCGGCCAGCCCCCATTCGGTCGAGAGCGCGTTGATCCGCACGACTTTCGCGCGCCGCCCATAGCCGCCCTCTTGCAGTGCCGCACGCAGCGTGGCGCGCGCCTCGGCCTTGGCGTCGGGGGCGACCGCGTCCTCCAGATCGAAGATGATCGCATCGGCGGGCAGGCCGCGCGCCTTGTCGAGCGCGCGCTCCTTGGAGCCGGGAATATAGAGCACGGAACGATAAGGATGTGTGTCGGCCATGATCTGTCCTTGCATATGGGAAATTTTCTTGCGCAGGGATGCCATTTTTGGGCGGAAATGTTCAAGCGGTTTCTGCCGCGATGCAGCATCGGCCGGGTGTGACTCTGCGTTAACCAAGTCTTCACGCCTTCTGCGGCATGATTTTTCCGACGGCAGGGACCAACCGGGAAAGGGTATGACGATGAACCGATACGTTCTGGCACTGGCCTTGGCGTCGCTTGCGGGGCCGGTTTCGGCGCAGCAGGGCGCGGCCTGCGCCCCGCGCGACGCCGTGGTGAAACGCCTGGCTGAGGCTTACGGTGAGACGCGGCAATCCATGGGACTCGGATCGCAGGGCGCGGTGATCGAGGTGTTTGCCTCCGATACCTCGGGCAGTTGGACGATCACGGTCACGGGCACCAACGGCATCACCTGCCTGATTGCGGCGGGGCAGGCGTATGAGAGCATGGCCGACGCGCTGCCGGTGCCCGGCAACGACGCCTAGGCCCCGCGTCCATGCGGCGCGGGGCGCGTTGTCGATTTCCGGCAAAAGATCAATAACGTGTGCCGGGACGGGCGGCATATGGCCTGGTTGGTGCCATTCGAGGTTTGCCCCCGCGCGGCTCGTCCCGAGACTGGCAAATGACCGCTTCAGGCCATTTTCACCCGCAAGGCAATCCCGTCGCCCGCATGTCTTCAGGTGGCGGTCACCACAGCCCGTCGAAAATCAGCTTGGCCCCGGTCACCGTCAACAGCACATAGGTGATCGCAAAGAACGCGCGCTCGGGCACGACCCGGTGCGCGCGCACCCCGATCCACGCGCCGAGCAGGGCAAAGGGCGCAAGCATCAGCGCGACGCTCAGCGTCTCGCGCGTGAAGAGGCCAAGAAAGCCGTAAGGCACCGCCTTGGCGATATTGATCACAAAGAATACCGCCACCGTTGTCGCCTGAAACCCGGTTTTGCCCAGCCCGCGCGACAAGAGGTAAACCGCCGCAGGCGGCCCGCCCGCATGGCTCACGAAGCTGGTGAATCCCGCCACCATCCCGGCCAGCAGACCCGCCCCCACCGGCAATGGCCGCGCCGCGCCGCGCACCAGACGCGCCCGCACCGCCAGTTGCCACAGCACGAACCCCACCGCGAGCGCACCGATCAGCACGCGCATCAGGTCCGCATCGGCCACCCGGTAAAACGCCATGCCAAGTGCCACGCCCGGCAGCCCGCCCAGCACCAGCACCCGCGTCTCCTCGCGCCCCCATTGCCGCCAATAGGGCCGCAGCGTCGCCACGTCGATCACCATCAACAGCGGCAGCATGATCCCGAGCGCCGCCCCCGGCGGCATCACGAGCGCCAGAATCGCCGCCCCCGCAAAGGCCGCACCAGAGCCGAATCCGCCTTTCGAGATCCCCGCGAAAAGCGCGGCAAACACCCCGGCGGCGAAGATCTCCCATGTCACCCCCATCGGACAAGTCCCCGTTTTGCAAGGCCGTTGACGGCATACGACGGTATGCGGCAGCCGTCCGCTCACGGAACGTGACACGCGGCAGGCTTGCATGACACAGAATTTCAGACTACGCCACGCCGCAACTATGCAACCTGTGGAGACAGATCCAATGGCCAGACCCAAGATCGCGCTGATCGGCGCGGGACAGATCGGTGGCACGCTTGCCCATCTTGCCGCGCTGAAGGAACTCGGCGACATCGTGCTTTTCGATATCGCCGAAGGCACCCCCGAGGGCAAGGCGCTCGACATCGCCGAATCCGGCCCCTCCGAAGGCTTCGACGCGACGCTCAAGGGCACGCAATCCTACGGGGATATCGCGGGCGCGGATGTCTGCATCGTCACCGCCGGCGTGGCGCGCAAGCCGGGGATGAGCCGTGATGATCTTCTGGGCATCAACCTGAAGGTCATGAAATCGGTGGGCGAGGGGATCGCGGCCAACGCGCCCGACGCCTTTGTGATCTGCATCACCAACCCGCTCGATGCGATGGTCTGGGCGCTCCAGCAATTCTCGGGCCTGCCCGCGCACAAGGTCTGCGGGATGGCCGGTGTGCTCGACAGCGCGCGCTTCCGCCACTTCCTCAGCGTCGAGTTCGGCGTGTCGATGAGGGATGTCACCGCCTTTGTTCTGGGCGGACATGGCGATACGATGGTGCCCTCGGTGCGCTATTCGACGGTCGCGGGCATCCCGCTGCCGGATTTGATCGAGATGGGCTGGACCACGCAGGACAAGCTTGACGCCATCCTGCAACGCACCCGCGACGGTGGCGCCGAGATCGTCGGCCTGCTCAAGACCGGTTCGGCCTTCTACGCGCCCGCCACGTCGGCCATCGAAATGGCCGAGGCCTATCTCAAGGACCAAAAGCGCGTCCTGCCCTGCGCGGCTTATTGCAATGGCGAGTTGGGTGTGAAGAACATGTATGTGGGCGTGCCCACGGTGATCGGGGCAGGCGGTATTGAACGCATCGTCGAGATCAAGCTCAACAAGGATGAGCAGGCCATGTTCGACAAGTCGGTCGAGGCCGTGAAAGGCCTCGTGAAGGCCTGCAAGGAAATCGATCCGTCGCTTGCCTGACGCAAGCCAATTATACATAGATCAGGGCTGGAGCATATCCAGCCCTGATTCCTTTTCCGGCGGAAAAATCCGTTTGGGCGCCTCTTGTGATCACGGGAATTATTCGTGTGATCACAAATTGCAGAATTTCAGCGAAAATTTTCCATCGCGGCGAAAAATCCTTTAATTCGCCCGTCATTCCGTGCCTATACCTGTCCCGATCACAGCAAAACGGGACAGGTTCATGAACATCCACGAGTATCAGGCGAAGGCGCTGTTGCGGGCTTATGGGGCTCCGGTTTCGGATGGGCGCGTTGTTCTTCGCGCGGAGGAGGCGAAGACGGCG
>PHEQ01000001.1 GCA_002842985.1 Alphaproteobacteria bacterium HGW-Alphaproteobacteria-1 | reverse complement strand
GCGTCGCGCACAGGCATCGCGGCCTCCCATTTCTGGCCCTGCACCGGCGCGGGCTGCGCGGTGAAGCGCGTCAGGTAATGCGGCCCGCCCGCCTTGGGGCCGGTGCCCGACATGCCCTCGCCGCCAAAGGGCTGGGAGCCCACGATGGCCCCGATCTGATTGCGATTGACATAGATATTGCCCGCATGGACCGCCTCGGTCACGTGCTGCACACGGTCGTCGATCCGCGTCATGAGACCGAAGGTCAGGCCGTATCCGGTGGCGTTTATCGCGCCGATCACCCGGTCGAGATCGCGCGACTTGAAGGTGGCGAGATGCAGGACGGGGCCGAAGATCTCGCGCTCGATATCGCCGATGCCGCCGACCTTGATCAGCGTGGGCGCGATATAGGTGCCGGCGTTCGGCGTCTTGAGTTCGTGGATCAACCGCCCCTCGGCGCGGGCCGCCTGGATATGTTCGGCGATGCCTGCGCGGGCCTCTTCGTCGATCACCGGGCCGCAATCGGTGCTCAGGTGCCAGGGATTGCCCACAGTGAGCGCGTCCATCGCACCGGTCAGCATCTCGGTGAAATGCGGCGCGATATCCTCCTGCACATAGAGACAGCGCAGCGCCGAACAGCGTTGACCTGCAGACTGGAACGCGGATTCGACGATTGCCTGCACTGCCTGTTCCGGAAGCGCGGTCGAATCCACGATCATCGCGTTCATGCCGCCGGTTTCGGCGATGAGCGGCGCGCCGGGGGCGAGGTGTTTGACCATGGCGGCGCGGATCTTGAGCGCCGTGTCGGTCGAGCCGGTGAAGGCCACGCCGCCGACGCGCGCGTCAGAGGTGAGCGCCGCACCGACCTGACCCGCACCGGGCAGGAGTTGGCAAGCCGTGGCGGGCACGCCGGCGCGGTGCATGAGGCTGACGGCCAGATGCGCGATAAGCGGGGTTTGCTCGGCGGGTTTGGACAGCACCGCGTTGCCTGCGGCAAGGGCGGCGGCGATCTGTCCGGTGAAGATCGCCAGCGGGAAGTTCCAGGGGCTGATGCAGGTGAAGGTGCCCACGGGCTGCGCTTCGGGCGCGTTCGCGGCGTAGTAGCGCAGGAAATCCACCGCCTCGCGCAATTCGGCCACCGCGTCGGGGATGGATTTCCCGGCCTCGCGGTGCAGGATGGCAAAGATCTCGCCGTGGTTTTCCTCATAGAGGTCGGCCACCTTGTTGAGGATTTTCGCGCGCTCGGCTGCCGTGGCCTCCCACGGCCTGGCTGCCGCAAGCGCGGTCTCGATATCCGCCTCCGTGGCCCAAGCCACGGTGCCGGGGCTGTCGGCGGGATCGGCGGGGTTCTCGACACGCTCGGGTGCCTCGGGCTGCGCCTTGCCCGCCAGCAACGGCGCGGCCTCCCATTTGTGTGAGGCAAAAGGCGCGCGCGCGGCCTCGATGGCGTCGAGCGTCGGCTGATGGCGCAGATCGAAGCCGCGCGAATTGGGCCGCTCGGGCAGGAACAGCTCCGGCCCGGTGGGCAGGTGCGGCGCGGGATCGTTCACCGCCTCGAACGGGTCGCGGGCGACGGTCTCGGGGGCCACACTCTCATCGACAATCTGGTTGACGAAGCTGGAGTTGGCCCCGTTTTCCAAGAGACGCCGCACCAGATAGGCCAGGAGGTCACGATGCGCGCCGACGGGCGCATAGATGCGGCAGCGCGTGCCCTCGGATTTGAGCACGATGTCATGCAGCGCCTCGCCCATGCCGTGCAGGCGCTGGAACTCGAAAGCGCGCTTGTCCTCGGCCATGTCGAGGATCGCGGCGGCGGTATGGGCGTTGTGGGTGGCGAATTGCGGATAGATGCGGTCGGTCATGCCAAGCAACTTGCGCGCATTGGCGATATAGCTCACATCCGTGGCGGCCTTGGAGGTAAAGACCGGAAAGCCGTCCACGCCTGCGACCTGCGCGCGCTTGATCTCGGTGTCCCAATAAGCCCCCTTGACCAGCCGCACCATGATGCGGCGGTCGAGCCGCGTCGCGAGGTCGTTGAGAAAGTCGATCACGTGGCTGGCGCGCTGACCGTAAGCCTGCACCACCACGCCGAACCCGTCCCAGCCCGCCAGCGCGGGCTCCGAGAGCACGGTTTCGATCACGTCAAGCGAGAGCGACAGGCGGTCGGCCTCTTCGGCGTCGATGTTGAGGCCCATCTTCGCGGATTTCGCCAGAAGCGCGAGGCTGCGCAGGCGCGGCACCAGCACGCTCATCACCGCGTCGCGCTGCGCCACCTCGTAGCGCGGATGCAGCGCCGAAAGTTTCACCGAAATGCCGGGATTGCTGCGGATGTCCTTGTGGGTGCAGGCATTGGCAATTGCGCTGATGGCGCGGCTGTAGCTCAGGTGATAGCGCGTGGCATCGCCATCGGTGCGCGCGGCCTCTCCCAGCATGTCGTAGGAATAGGTATAGCCCTTCTTCTCCATGCCCGCCGCACGCTCCATCGCGGCCTCGATGGTCTCGCCCAGCACGAATTGGCGGCCCATTTCCTTCATCGCGCGGCCCACGGCGGTGCGGATCACCGGCTCGCCCAGCCGCTTGATCGCGGCACGCAGATGGCCCACGGGGCCGGGCGCCTCATCCTTGAGGACACGGCCGGTGAGCATCAAGGCCCAGGTCGAGGCATTGACCAGCGGCGAGGTGGAATGACCCATATGCTTGCCCCAGTCCGAGGGCGCGATCTTGTCCTCGATCAGCGCGTCGATCGTGTCGGCATCGGGCACCCGCAAGAGCGCCTCCGCCAGACACATCAGCGCGATGCCCTCGTCGGTCGAGAGGCCGTATTCGGCCAGAAACACCTCCATCAGGCCGGGGCTCGATTGTCCCCGGATGGCACGCACCAGATCGGCGCCGCGCGCGATGATGCGGGCGCGGTCCTCTTCGCTCAGCGCGGCGAGGTTCTTGAGGCGCGTCAGCACCTCGCGCTCACCGTCATAGGTCGCAAGGTCGATGGCGCGGCGGATATCGGTATCGTATGGCATGAAAACCCCCAATGTGTCCTGCACATGATAGCATTGGTTTGATAGTGACATTTCCCGATTGATGTGCAATTGACAGGCGATTGTATCGTTCAGGGGATAAAAGTGAGCCAAAGTGAGTATTCCGATCTCGACCGGTTCGACCGGGCGATTCTTCGGGTTCTGGCGACGGACGGGCGGATCAGCGTGACGGATCTGGCGCGCGAGATCGGCCTGTCGAAATCGCCCGCGCAGGCGCGTTTGCGTCGGCTGGAGCGCGCGGGCGTGATCACCGGCTATCGCGCGCTCTTTGATCCGATCCGGCTGGGGCTCGATCATGTGAGCTTTGTCGAGGTGCGGCTTCATGACACGCGCGAGGCAGCTCTTGCCGCCTTCAACGCGGCTGTGGCAAAGATTCCCGAGATCGAGCAAGCACATCTTATCGCCGGGAATTTCGACTATCTGCTCAAGGTGCGCACACAGAACATGGCCGATTACCGCCGCGTGCTGGCGGAACAGATCTCGACCTTGCCGCATGTGTCCAACACCTCCACCTACGTGGCGATGCAGGCGGTGAAGGAAAACGCGCTTGGCGATGTGATCTGAGCACCGTTGCCACTGCCACAGGAGACATGTCGAAGAACGGCGGTAGCATTTGGCGTCTTTGTATGTGATATCGTGACCCGACAAATGCGGACGTGGTGGAATCGGTAGACACAAGAGACTTAAGCCATGATTTGAGTGCCCCGGCGGAAACGCCGGGTGTAGAACTGCTCAAATTCGGGGAAAGCTAACGGCCGTGACCATGGCCCATGCCGATCCCGAGCCAAGCCGTTCGAGACGTGAACTCGGACGGAAGGTGTAGAGACTAGACGGGCAGCACCTAAGGCCGGGCAGCCGGTTATGGTGAAGGGATAGTCCAGACCACGAACGGCGCGTCTGCGCCGGCGGTGAAAACCGTAGCGGGTAAGAAAATCTCTCGATCGTATGATCGTGCGGGTTCGAGCCCCGCCGTCCGCACCATTCCCATCCTTGACCTGCTGGCCTTCGGAAATGAACCGCCCGGGTTTGCCGGAGGGTGATTTGTTCAGGTTTCCTCGGTTTCTTCGAAGATTTCAGAGACGAGCTTGCGCAGCCACTTCTGCCCCGGCTCCCTTTCCGTGCGCAGATCCCAGCACAGGTCGAATGAAAAGACGACCTCCTGAAGCGGCAGGGGCGCAACCTTCAGACCTGCGACGCGCGTGTCGAGCGACAGCAGGCGCCGGGGCGCGATCGCGATCAGGTCGGTTTTGGCGACGATGTCGGGGATTTCGAACCAGTTGGCAACCGTCATCGCCATGTGACGCTTCAGGCCGCGCGCGGCTAGGACGTCGTCGATCACCGTGGTTCCGGTAGCGGACTGGGACAGCTTCACATGCGGCAGGGTCGCGTAGAGTTCGGCTGTCATCGGCTCGTTCACGCAAGGATGCTGGGGGCGCATCAGCACCACGATCTCGTCCGCAAGCAGACGACGGCTGCGCACGACCTCGGGCTTCAGGCGGCCGGGCGTCAGCCGCACCTGCATGTCCACGCGATCCCAGACGCTTTCCGACGAAACGGAAAACGGCAGGATCTCGATGGACACGCGCGGCGCCTCGGTCTGCAGGCGCTGGGCCAGGCGCGGCAGCAGAAAGCCCGAGACATAGTCCGCGACCTGCATCGTGAAAACGCGCTCGGCCTCGGCGGGTACAAAGCGGTGCTGGCGCGAAATGGCCGTCGAGATGAAGCCCAGGCCGCTCTCGATGTCCGAGTTCAATTCCAGCGCGCGGTCGGTTGGGCTCACGCCATCGGCGGTGCGGAAGAAAAGTTCGTCGTTCAGCATGACCCGCAGCCGTGCCAGCGCATGGCTGACCGCGGAGGGCGACAAGCCAACCTCCTCGGCGGCCCCGGCGATGGAGCCGCGGGTCATGATCGCGCGGAAGATCACGAGAAGGTTCAGGTCGAAGTTGCGCAGGTTCACCATCACGCGACCTTCATCGTAACCAGCCCACGACAGCCAGAGTGACCTGTGGAACAAAGGCCACCAGCAGCAGAACCCCGATCATCACGCCCAGCATCGGCATCAGCGGGCGCGCGATCTGACCGATGCGCAATCCGCTGATCGCCGCGCCCACGAAGATCGTGTAGCCGAAGGGTGGCGTTGCCATGCCGATGGTGAAGTTGATCGCGACCATCGCACCGAACTGCACCGGATCCATGCCAAGCTGCTGCCCGATCGGCACCAGAAAGGACGCGAGGATGATCATGGCCGCCAGATTGTCCATGACGCATCCGATGGCCAGCAGCACCGCGTTGAGCATCAGGACATAGAGAACCGGCGTTTCGGCAAGCGGCGACATTGCCTGCGTCAACTGCCCCGGGATCCGCTCGAAGGCGATGACCCAGCCGAATCCGTTCGCCAGAGCGATGATGAACATCACGATGGTCATCGTCTTGAGGGACGCGCGGGTGACGGGCACGATGGTGGTGAGATTCAGTTCGCGGTAGACACCGAAGCCCAGCACGAGGGCAAAGACCGTGGCGACGATCGCGGCCTCGGTCGGAGTCACGAAGCCGCCGTAGATACCACCAAGCACCACGATAGGGCCGCACAACGCCCATTTGGCGGCATTGAAGGCTTGCCAGATCTCGGCGCGGGTTGCCTTGGGTTGCGGCGCGATGCCATTGCGGCGCGCGTGAAGCCAGCAGATCCCCATGAGACCCAGTGCCAAGAGCAGGCCGGGGATGATCCCGGCCAGGAACAACTGGCTGATCGAGGTTTCCGACATCACGCCCCAGACAACCATCGGAATCGACGGCGGCAGCATCGGGCCGATGATGCCCCCCGCCACGGCCAGTGCAGTGGCAAAGGCCCGCGAATAGCCGCGCCGCTCCATTTCGGGGATCATGATGGTGCCGATGGCGGCGGTCGTGGCGGGGGCAGAACCCGACAGTGCCGCAAAGAAGGCCGCAGCCAGCACTGCCACCATGCCCAGCCCGCCGGTGCGGTGCCGCACCAGCACGTCGGCGAACCCGACCAGTCGGCGCGAGATGCCGCCCGCCGTCATCAGGTCGCCCGCGAGGATGAAGAAGGGGATCGCCAGCAGGCTGAAGGACTGCGTTCCCGAAATCATCCGCTGCGCGAAGATCATCATGTCGATGTCGGCCGTCCAGAGCGCCGCGATTGTCGCCAGCCCGATGGCAAGCGCAAGCGGCACGCGTAGGAGCAACAGCAGCGGCAATCCCAGCGTGAGGACAAGGATGGTCGTGTTCATGGCGCTGCGCTTGCCTCCGAAGCGGCCGCCCGGTGGCCCGGCGCGATCAGCAAGGCGAGAGCGTGCAGGATGAAGAGCCCGCCACAGACGGGAACAGCGAGATACAGGGTCTCGATCGGCATCTGAAGGGCTGCGGTCTTCTGGCCGGACGTCCGCCCCACATAGGCGAGGCCGGCGCTCACGGCCACCGCTCCGAAGCCCATGGCGAGCAGCGCGACAAGCCGGTCGGCCAGACGGTTAAGCCTGATCCAGTCCGCCGGGATGAACTGGATGGCGACGTGAAACCCCTCGCGCAAGCCCACCGAGGCATAGAGAAGCACGAGCCAGGCAAACAGGATGATGGCAAGTTCTTCGGTCCAGCTTGGCGGGGCGCCGAGGAAATAGCGCATCAGCACTTGA
Organism: Alphaproteobacteria bacterium HGW-Alphaproteobacteria-1; assembly: GCA_002842985.1. Taxonomy (GTDB): domain Bacteria; phylum Pseudomonadota; class Alphaproteobacteria; order Rhodobacterales; family Rhodobacteraceae; genus Roseovarius. The sequence continues at coordinate 287,308 of PHEQ01000001.1, read as the reverse complement.
GCCGCCAGAAGGCCCAGCATGACATAGACCAGCGCCACGCACAGGTTGGCCACAAGCCGCGAGACAAGGCGGCTTGTGGCCTCGATTGCCGCCGCGATCCTCGACAGGAGCATCACGGGTCCGCCGATCAGTCCGCCGAGACGGCGGCGAGCGCGGCACTCATCAGATCGGCCCCGATCGAGGTTTCGAACCGCTGGTAGACGGGCGCGACGCGCTCCCGGAAGTCGGCGACGTCCTCGATCTCGTTGATCTCCATTCCGGCCCCGGTCAGGGCATTCACGACATCCTCCTCGACGGCTGCGATGGCCACGCGCTGGCGCGCGATGGCGGCTTCGCCGGCGTCGAGGACAGCCTGCTGAACATCCTCGGGCAGCCTGTCGAAGGTGCGCTCGGCCATAAGCAGGTGGATGGCGGAATAGGTGTGCCGGGTGAAGCTTAGATATTTCGTGACCTCGTCGAAATTGTTCGCCTCGACCACCGAAGTCGGGATCTCCAGCCCGTCAACCGTGCCCTGCTGCATGGCCGTGAAAACCTCACCCCAGGCCATCGGGATCGGGCTGCCGCCCAGAGAGGAGAACATCTCGATGAAGACCGGGTTCTGCATGGTCCGGTACTTGACGCCCTCCACGTCCTCGGGCGTGCGCACGGGGCGCGTGTTGTTGATCATGTTGCGAAAGCCGCCCTCGGCCGCGCCGAGCGAAACGATGCCGTCATTGCGCAGGTTCGCCGCGAGCTGCGCGCCGATTTCGCCATCGAGCACCGCGTGCGCTTGCTCCGCGCTGCCGAACAGGAACGGAAGGTCCAGAAGCTGGTAGGTCGGCGCGATGTTCGCCACCACGGCATTGGTGATGATGCCAAGGTCGATGGTGCCGAACTGAAGCCCCTCAAGGATTTCCTTGTCGTCGCCCAGCTGGCGGTTGGGAAACAGCGTCACCTCGACCCGGCCGGGAAGTGCTGCCTCGATCTCTTCCTTGAAGGCGTGGGCCGTCAGGGCATAGGGGTCCGTCGGGCTGTCGGCCGTCAGCCAGGCAAGCCGGAACTCGAACTCTGCCGCACCGGCAGCGCCGGCAAGCAGCGTGGTCGTGGCAAGAACGCCGAGCAGGTGCGTCGCGCGCGTTTTCAACATATGAGATCTCCTCCCTGAGTTGATCCCGGATTGGGCTGGCCAACCCGGGACATCTAAACGTTCCATGCCTTACCGCGCGAGCATAACTGAAGCTACTGCATAATACGCATCAACAAATGCACATGATGCATGATGAGTCATGAATGGCATTCAGGTTGCACTGACGGTATTGAAATTTCATCAGCGGCCGCGACAGGATAAGACGGCGGAGGATCAGTTTGCAGCCAGCCATGACGCCCGGAGGACTCCAGCCTATGCCAGGCACAGAATTCGACCACGCAGGCCCGCGCCGGGATCTGCTCTGGCCCCGCGGAAAACGCATCGCGGTCATCTTCAACCTGGCCTACGAGATGTGGACACCTGGCGCCACCTCGGGCGTGGGCCCGATGGGCAACGTGTTGGCCGATGGCTGCTTTGACCCGAATGCCGACAGCTATGGCCGCTACAATGCCACCGTCGGCATGGAGCGTCTCGTGAAGATCATGGAACGCCGCGGCCTCAAGGCCAGCCTGCTGACCTCGGGGCTCGTTGCCCAGCATTTCCCCGACCGCCTCAGGGCCTATGCCGCGGCCGGCCACGAGATCGTCGGTCACGGGATGGCGCAGAACCTGATCTTTCCGACGCTGACCCCTGACGAGGCGCAGGCCTCGATTGACCAAAGCACGGCATTGATCGAGGCGGCTACGGGCCAAAGGCCGACGGGCTGGATCAGCCCGCGCGTCACCTCCTCGGCCGAGAACCAGCGCGCTTTCGCGAAAGCCGGCTATCGCTGGCACGGCGACGCAATCGACGACGACCTGCCCTACCTCCAGCGGGTCGACGATGCCGAGATCCTGGCGATCCCGATGTCCGTCGAGTTCAACGACCTGCCACACGCAATGCGGTTCGGCCGTACGCCCGGCCAGTTCGTCACGCTGGTGACCGAGGCGCTGAATGCGATCAAGACGCAGCCTGCAGAGACCATCATCCTCGATATCTTCGCACACGGTCACTGCTACGGCCGCCCCGCCGCGTCGTGGGCGATCGACGAAATCGCCGCCACATGCGCCGGCGACGACGCCTTGTGGATCACGACACGATCGGAAATTGCAGATCACTGTCTGGAAAGGTGGCAGCGGAAACATGAACAGCCGGGATAAGTGGATTTTCTGCGCGACAGCGGCATGATGCTGCAAGCAAGGAGAAGACCATGGCAAGACGACCCCGCCGGAACCACAGCCCGGCATTCAAGGCGAAAGTGGCGGTGGCCGCGATCAGGGGCGAAAGTGAGGGGGACCGTGGCCCCGGTGGGGCCGCGTAAGCCCCCGAACGCTGATCGCGCTGGCGCAGGATTTCGATGTCCACCCGAACCAGATCAAGCAGTGGCGCGTCAGCTTCTTGAAGGCGCGACCAGGGTGTTCGGGCAGTCGCCATAGCCGCCGCCGTCGTCGCGCAATGTGATGCAGAAACGCCAGACCTTGGAGACGATGGGGGCGGTGATCATGCGAAATCCCATGGGTTTATGACGGTCAGACCGGCGGTTTCAAAGGGCGCGACATCTCGGGTGGCTATGGCAAAGCCGTGGCTGCGGGCGATCGCGGCGATCTGGGCGTCGGCCTGTCCGATGGCGGTGCCAGCGGCCTCGGCCACCGCGGAAATGCGGGCAGCCTCGGTCGCGGCGGGCACGTCGAAGGGCAGGATGCGCGGGCCGACAAGGCGCGACAGGGTGAAATCCAGCACCTCCCACAGGCCTGTCTTGCGCTTGCCCTCGGGCAGGCGCTCCAGGCCGAAGCGCAGTTCCATCACCGACACGCTCGTGGTGAACAGCGCAGTGTCCGACTGCCCGTTCAGCCACGCCACGACAGCCGCGTCAGGGCGGCTGCGCATGGGCTCCGAGATCACGTTGGTGTCGAGAACGATCACGAGAAATCGGCAGGCGTGATGGGTGTACGATCACGCGGCACATCCGGGAAATCGGCGGCGCGAGCGCGGGCAAAGGCGGTGACGACATCGCCAAGGCGCTCGGTCGGGCGGGTGGCCTCGTCCAGAAGGCGGCGCGCGGCGGCCTCGGCGCTCAGGCCGTGTTCGGCGGCATAAAGGCGGATGCGGCGATGCACGTCCTCGGGCAGGTTTCTGACGGTCATGGTGGGCATGGGGTGGGATCCTCGGGAAATGCTGTCACTTTATATATATGGTGTCAATGACAGCAAGATGTCAATACGACAGCGAATCAGGCAAGGGACTGCCGTTTGCGGCTGGTCTTCGCGGCCTTCGCGCGCTCGGCCTTTATGCGGGCCAGCAGGGTGGTGGCGGGCTCATCACCGGGGGCCTGGGGGACGAGCTGGCCGGGGAAGGCTTTTTCAGGATGGATTGGCGCACGGCGCGGGCGCGGGCAAGGGCGGTGTCGATCTTGGCTTCGAGCGCGTCGGCGGCCTCGAGGCGGGCGTCGAGGCGGGCGTCGAGGCGGCGAACGACTTCGATTTGTTCCGCAGGGGAGCGGTAGGGAAGCGGCGAGGCCTTCAAGACTGTCTTGTTTATGGAAGCGAGGCTCGTTGTCTGCTTTCCGCCTTTCTCGAAATAGTCGCGACCAAGCTGTTGCCCCAATGAGAGATAAACTGCGACCAAGTCAGGTCAGGCGATTGAACTTCCCGCTGATCTCGTGCGATGCGTCACGCGTCTCAGACGGTTGGGAAAGCGTGGGCAAGACGAAACAGAGCCATGATCCCGAATGTGGAGAGGGGGAGTTCCGGTGCGCTGATGTCGCCGTCGCCCCGTCGTGTGGGCTGCGTCGGCCTCACCCCCGCACGCCCGCGAAACGCACCTGCCAGTCCTCGCGCGCCTCGTCGGTGATCTTGGAAAACAGCACCTCTGGCACATCGAAGCCGTGGCCGGGCTTGAGCGCCTCCAGCGCCGTGGCCACGTCGCCGGGCCAGCCACGCTCCGGCGTGCGCAGCGCGGCCAGCATCGAGGCGGCGGCGTCGGGGATGAACGGCGCGGAAAGCACTGCGTAAAGCCGGATCAGGTTGAGCGCGAGACGCACCTGCATCGCGGCCTGTTCGGGATCGGTCTTGAATGTGGACCAGGGTGCTGCCTCTTGCAGGTATTCGTTGCCCAGAACCCAGATCGCACGCAACTCGGCGGCGGATTTGCGCACCTCCATCGCCTCCATATGCCCCTCATAGGCACGGATGCGGGTGGCGAGCGCGGCCAGAAGCGCCTCCTCCGCCGGGCCATGGGCGCCGCCCTCGGGCACCGCCTCGCCGAATTTCGAGCGGCAGAACTTGGTCACGCGACTGACGAAATTGCCCAGAACGTCAGCCAGGTCCTTGTTCACCGATGCCTGGAAATTCTCCCAGGTGAACTCGGAATCCGAGCTTTCGGGCGCGTGGGAGAGCAGCCACCAGCGCCAGTAGTCGGCGGGCAGAATTTCCAGCGCCTGATCCATGAACACACCGCGCCCGCGCGAGGTGCTGAACTGGCCGCCGTCGTAATTCAGGTAGTTGAACGACTTGATGTAATCCACCAGCTTCCACGGCTCGGCCGAGCCGAGGATGGTGGCGGGAAAGCTGAGCGTGTGAAAGGGCACGTTGTCCTTGCCCATGAACTGGGTATAGCGGACATCGTCCGCCCCCTTGTCGGTGCGCCACCAGCGTTGCCAATCCGCGCCCTTGCCCGCATCCACCCATTCCTGCGCGCAGGCGATGTATTCGATGGGGGCGTCGAACCAGACGTAGAACACCTTGCCCTCCATGCCCGGCCAATCCTCGTCGCCGCGCCTGACCGGAATACCCCAGTCAAGGTCGCGGGTGATGCCGCGATCCTGCAAGCCATCGCCATCGTTCAGCCATTTCTTCGCAATCGAGGTGGTCAGGATCGGCCAGTCGGTCTTGCTGTCGATCCACGCCTCAAGTTCGTCCTTCATCTTTGACTGGCAGAGATAGAGATGCTTGGTCTCGCGCATCTCGAGGTCCGTCGCGCCCGAGATCACCGAGCGGGGGTTGATGAGGTCAACCGGATCAAGCTGCTTGGTGCAGTTGTCGCATTGATCGCCGCGCGCGCTCTCGAAGCCGCAATTGGGGCAGGTGCCCTCGATGTATCGGTCGGGCAGAAAGCGCCCGTCGGTCGGCGAATACATCTGCGTTTCTGACACTTCGCGGATCAGCCCCTCTTCATGCAGGCGTTTGGCGAAATGTTGGGTCAGCCGATGGTTCTGCGGGCTGGAGGAGCGCCCGAAATGATCGAAGCTGAGACGAAAGCCCTCTGCGATCCGTGCCTGCACCCCGTGCATTTCGGCGCAATACTCGGCCACCGGCTTGCCTGCCTTGGCGGCGGCCAGTTCGGCGGGGGTGCCATGCTCGTCGGTGGCGCAGAGAAACAGCACCTCGTGGCCGCGCGCGCGACAATAGCGGGCAAAAAGATCGGCGGGAAGCTGGCTGCCCACCAGATTGCCCAGATGCTTGATCCCGTTGATATAGGGAATCGCCGAGGTGATGAGATGCCGTGCCATCCTGCGTCTGTCCTTGCCTGCGTCGCGCCCCCTTTAGCGCGGAACGTGCGGCAGTTCTAGCGCCTGTCGCGGCTGCGCCCGGTAAGCCGTCCGATCAGGAACGAGGTGCGCGGCGACCAGACATAGGGGGTGCGGGTCTCGGTGCCGGGTCGCCGCCACATCCGCCAGAACCCGAACACCACCAGCGCCCCGTGACCCATGGCGATCATGTAGAACATGGCGGGCGGGCCGTAGGCCTCGATCAGCGTCGAGGCCATGAGCGGCGCGGCGATGGCCCCCACGGCAAAGAAGAACATGAGCGCGGCCGACAGTTCCACCCGCTCGGAGGCGTCGGCGAAATCATGGGCATGGGCGGCCGAGATCGAATAGATCGGAAATGTGGTCATGCCGAAGAAGAAGGCCGTGGCCAGAATGCCGGGGGTGCCCAGCCCCTCGATGGTCGCCGTTGTGAGGCACGACAGGATCGCCGCGACCGACAGGCCGATGAGCACCCAGCGGCGGTCATAGCGGTCCGCCAGCCAGCCCACCGGGTATTGCGCCACCGCGCCGCCCAGCACGAAGACCGCCAGAAACCCCGCGATCTGGTCGATGGCAAGGCCGACCTGCTGGCCATAGAGCGGCCCCACCATGCGAAAGGAGGCAGAAGAGAGCGCCGCCACCAGAACTCCCGCCGTCGCCAGGGGCGAACAGGCGACAAGCAGCATCGGGCGCAGGCGCGGGGCTTTGGGTGTCTCGGGCTCTTTCAGGCGCGACAGGGTCAACGGCAAAAGCGCCGCGCAACACAGCATGGCCAGGAGGTTGTAGGACACATAGGCGGCAGGCGTCAGCACCGAGATGATCAGTTGCGCCGCCAGAGACGCGCCCATATCCACCACGCGGTAGACCCCCATCGTGCGGCCGCGCGTCTCGTTGGTAACCTTGGCCTGCAACCAGGCCTCGATCACCGTGTAACAGCCCGCCACGCACAGGCCCGAGGCAACCCGCATGAGCGCCCAGGCATAGGGGTCCGTCACCATCATATGCGCCAGAAGGCCGATGGCGCCCGCAGCGGTGAAGGCGGCGAAGGCGCGCGAATGCCCGATCGAGCCCATGAGGCGCGGCGCGAACCAGCACCCGATGAAAAACCCGACGAAATGGGCCGATCCAAGCAGGCCGATCTCGGTGGTGGTAAAGCCCAGAACGATCCCCGAGAGCGCATCGAGCGGCCCGACCCCGCCGGTCGAGAGTTGCAACAGCACGACCGACAGGAAAAGCGCGGTGAAGGAGATGAGAAGGCGCATGATAGGGCCAGCATCGCAGGACCGGGCGCGACGAACCATACGTTTTCGACATGATCGCGTCGTATTCGGCAAAGGGCGGGGATTGCCGGGGCGCGGTGGGTGCCCCCCGCCTCTTGCGCCCGGTCATCCCCGCGCAGGCGGGGATCTCCTGCTGGCAGGAGACCCTCGGGTCACGCCCGAGGGTGACGGGCGAAGGCAAAGGCTGATGTCGGCGCGTGGCGCGCTCAGAGCATGGCCCTGACCTTGGCGGCCACTGCTTCGGCCGTGATGCCGAATTTCTCGTAGAGCACTTCGGCCGGGGCGGAGGCGCCGAAATCGTGCATTCCCACGAAATCGCCCTTCTCGCGGCGGCCGCGCTCGCCATAAAGCCAGCGGTCCCAGCCAAAGCGGATACCTGCCTCGACCGCCACGCGCACCGGACCTGCGGGCAGGACGCGGCGGCGATAGCTGTCGTCCTGTTCCTCGAAAAGCTCCCAGCAGGGCATGGAGACGACGCGCGTGCCGATGCCTTCGGCCTGCAAAAGAGTGCGCGCGGCCATGGCGATCTCGACCTCCGAGCCGGTGGCCAGCAGGATCGCCTGCCGCTTGCCTTCCGCATCGGCCAGCACATAAGCCCCCTGTGCGGTGAGGTTCTTCGTCTTGTGCTCGCGGCGCAGCGTGGGCAGGTTCTGGCGCGTGAGCGACAGGACCGACGGCGTCTGCTTGGTGCTGAACGCCAATTCCCACGCCTCGGCGGTCTCGACCGTGTCACAGGGGCGGAACACCCAGGTGTTGGGTGTGGCGCGGGAAATCGCCAGATGCTCGACCGGCTGATGGGTGGGGCCATCCTCGCCCAGACCGATGCTGTCATGGGTCATGACGAAAACGGTGGGAATCTTCATCAGTGCCGCAAGGCGCATCGCGGGGCGGGCATAATCGGTAAAGCACATGAAGGTGCCGCCATAGGGGCGGATGCCGCCATGCAGCGCCATGCCGTTCATCGCCGCCGCCATGCCGTGCTCGCGGATGCCCCAATGGATGTAGCGGCCCTTGCGGTTGTCCACGTCGAACACGCTCATGTCGCCGGAGCGGGTGTTGTTGGAGCCCGACAGATCCGCCGAGCCGCCGATTGTCTCGGGCAGGATCGGGTTCACGACCTCGAGCACCATCTCGCTCGATTTGCGGGTGGCAACCTTGGGGGCCTCCTCGCTGATCTGCTTCTTGAGCGCCTTGATCCGGGCCGCGAGCTTCGTGGGGACATCGCGGGCGAAAATGCGGGCAATCTCTGCCTTCTTGGGCGAGGCGGAAAGCCGCGCCTGCCACTCTGCATGAGCCGCGCTGCCGCGACGGCCGATCACCTCCCATGCCGATTTCACCTCTGCGGGGATTTCGAACGGACCGTAGCGCCAGCCATAGACATCCTTGGCCGCCTGAAGCTGTGCGGCATCGGTCAGCGCGCCATGGCCCTTGGAGGTGTCCTGCGCTGCGTGGCCAAGCGCGATATGGGTCTTGCAGGCGATCATCGTGGGCAGATCGCTCTTTTTCGCGGCGGCCAGCGCCGCGTCGATGGCCCGCGGGTCATGCCCGCCGATCTCGATCACCTCCCATCCGCTCGCGCGGAAGCGGGCAACCTGATCGGTGCGGTCCGCAAGGTCAACGGTGCCGTCGATGGTGATGTTGTTGTTGTCCCACAAGACGATCAGCCGCGACAGCCGGTGCCGCCCGGCCAGCCCGATGGCCTCCTGGCTGACACCCTCCATGAGGCATCCGTCGCCGGCGATCACATAGGTGTAGTGATCCATCAGCTTTGCCCCGAAGCGCGCGCGCAGGCTCTCCTCGGCCATGGCAAAACCGACGGCGTTGGAAATCCCCTGGCCAAGCGGGCCGGTGGTGGTCTCGATGCCCTTGGCATGGCCATATTCCGGATGGCCCGCCGTCTTTGCACCCCATTGGCGGAAATTGCGGATTTCCTCGATGGTCATGTCGGCATAGCCGGTCAGATGCAGCAACGAGTAAAGCAGCATCGAACCATGTCCCGCCGACAGGATGAAGCGGTCGCGATCCGGCCAGTCGGGGTTGGCCGCGTCGAACTTGAGGTGCTTTTCAAACAGGACCGTGGCCACATCGGCCATGCCCATGGGCATGCCGGAATGTCCGGAATTGGCGGCGGCGACCGCGTCGAGGGTGAGCGCGCGGATGGCGGTGGCCTTCATCCAGTGATCGGGGTGCGCTTGGCGCAGGGCGGCGATATCCAAGGGGGGCGTCCTTTGAGTGTGGCTGCGGTTGCCCCGCTCAATAGCAACCCTGCCGGGAAGATCAAGCGCAGCCCCCCGATGGGGGGCGCATTTGGCGGGTTTACGGGCTAGACTTGCACAAAACCGGGCTGCCTGTTGATTCGTCGCGGCTTTGGTTTCAAAAAAGCAAGGCAGGAAAGCGAGGGATCGGGAAGATGAGCCAGATCGACGAGTTGCAGGCGCGCATCATGGAGGCGCTCGATCGGATCGGGCGCGGCGTCGAGGCGCGCGCGGCAACGGACAGCACAGAGCAGGGCGGCGCGTCGGAGGCTGCGCTGTCGGAGGCCAAAGCCCGCGCGAGAGCCGCCGAGGACGCGATATCCGAAGCCGTGGCCCGCGCCGAGGCGGCGGAGCAGGCAAAAGCGGAGGCAGAAGCCCGCGCAGAGGTTGCCGAGACTGCAAAGGCGGAGGCGCTCGCCCGCACGGACGCCGCCGAGAGCGCGCTTGCCGAGGCTGTTTCTCGCGCCGAGGCGGCCGAGGGTGCGAAGGCCGAGGCAGAGGCGCGCGCTGAGGCGTCCGAGGCGGGGCGCAGAGAAGCAGAGGCCCTTGTGACGGCGGCCGAAGAGGCCAAGGCCGAGGCCGAAGCGCGCGCAGAGGCGGCAGAGGCGGGCCGGGCTGCCGCCGCGCCCGATGACGGCGTCGATATCGTGGCGCTGCAAGAGGCGCTCGACGAGGAAAAGCTTGCCAATGCGCAGCTTGAGGAGCGGGTCAAAGTGCTCCATGCCCGGCTCGACGCTCGTGAAAACGAACTTGCGGCGGGTGAGGGCGAGCACGCCGAGGCACTGCGCAAGCTCGACACCGATCTGCAATCGCTGCGCAAGGCCAATGACCAGTTGCGCGAGAGCAACGCGGCCCTGCGCGCGGCCCATGAGGCAGGCGTGGCCGAGCCGCACCTGATCAACAAGGCGATGATGGCCGAACTTGAGGCGCTGCGCGCTGCGCGCGCGGCGGATCGGGACGAGGTGGCGCTTGTGCTCTCGGAGATCGACCGCGCCGTGGCCGGGGCCGATGACCAGACGGAGGACGCATGATGGCGGAAGTGACGATTGAAATTGGCGGGCGCGCCTTCGAGGTGGCCTGTCAGGCGGGCGAGGAGCCGTATCTTCTCAGCGCAGCGAAGATGCTCGATGAAGAGGCTGCCGTTCTGGCTGCGCAGATCGGGCGAATCCCCGAGGCGCGGATGCTTCTCATGGCGGGGCTGATGCTGGCCGACAAGACCGCCAATCTTCAGGACCGGCTTGCCCAGGCCGAGGCGGAGCTGGTCGGACTTCGCGGCGCGCCTGCACCCGAGGCCGAACGGGTGGAGGTGCCGGTGGTGCCCGCTGCGGTGATCGACACGCTGGCCGAGATCGCTGCCCGCGCCGAGGCGCTGGCCGACACGCTCGACCCGGCAGAGGCGCGCTAGGCCGTGCTGCGCCTCGCCGCGCTTGTCGTTCTGACGCTCTCGGTGGCGCTTCTGGCCTTCATCCGGCTGGCGCCGTCGGACCCCGCGCGCTGGCACCAGATGCCCGAAACGATCACCAACCGCGATCTGAACGGGGGGGCGATGCGCCGGGTAGAGGGCGATCTGGCCGCGCTCGATGCGATTGCCCGTGCCACGCCGCGCACACGGGTTCTGGCGGGATCGGTCGGTGAGGGGATGATCACCTATGTGACGCGCTCGCGCCTTATGGGGTTTCCGGATTACACGACCGTGCGGCAGTCGGGCGAGGTGCTGGATATTTTCGCGCGGCTGCGGTTCGGTCGCTCAGATCTGGGCGTCAACGCCGCCCGTATCGACGGCTGGCTGCAACGTCTGGCCGAGGCTCGATGACAGGCAGCCGTCGCTGACCTTGCGCCAGATCGGCACGTTGAGCGACATGCCGCACTTGGCCATGAACATCTTGCCGTCCACACGCAGGCAGATCATCTCGCCCATCTCGACCCGCGCGCCCTGGGTGTCGGTGCAATAGCATTCCACCGTCTTGCCACCGATGGTGGCATCGGAAAGCGCAGGCGTGGCCGCAAGCAGCAGAAGGGGCAACAGCAGTCTCATGTGCTTAGTATAGCAGCGAATGTGGCCTTGACCAAGTCACGTTGATGGGACAGAGGATCGCCCCCATGGTGCCCATGGACAGATTGCAACAGATCGCCGAACGCTTCGACTATATCGAGGCGCAGATGGCGGCGGGCGGGGGCGATATCGCGCGTCTGGGGCGCGAATATGCCGAGTTGCGCCCCGTGGTCGAGGAGATCCGCGCCTACCGGCAGGCATTGCGCGATCTGGAGGCGGCGCGGGGCCTGCTCGATGATCCCGAGATGCGCGCGCTGGCAGAGGCCGAGATGGCCGACATCGAGGCACGGCTTCCGGAGATGGAGCGCGCGCTTCATCTCGCGCTTTTGCCGCGTGACGTCGCCGATGCCCGGCCCGCCATCCTCGAGATCCGGCCCGGCACGGGGGGGGAGGAGGCGGCGCTTTTCGCCGCTGATCTCATGCGCATGTATCAGCGGCACGCCGAGGCGCATGGCTGGATCTTCGAGGTGATCGAGGAGCAGACAAGCGAATTGGGCGGTATCCGCGAGCTTGTGGCGCGGGTGCGCGGCGAGGGGGTCTTTGCGCGGCTCAAGTTCGAATCGGGTGTCCACCGCGTGCAGCGCGTCCCCGAGACCGAATCGGGCGGGCGTATCCATACTTCGGCGGCGACGGTGGCGGTGTTGCCCGAGGCGGAGGCGGTCGATATCCGCATCGACCCGAACGATCTGCGCATCGACACGATGCGATCCTCGGGCGCGGGCGGGCAGCATGTGAACACCACCGATTCGGCCGTGCGGATCACCCATATTCCCACCGGTCTGGTGGTCACGAGCAGCCAGAAATCCCAACACCGCAACCGCGACATCGCCATGGAAGTCTTGCGCGCGCGGCTTTTCGACATGGAGCGGCAGAAGGCGCATGGCGACCGCGCGGCGGAGCGCGCGGCGCAGGTGGGATCCGGCGACCGGTCCGAGCGCATCCGCACCTATAATTTCCCGCAAGGGCGGGTGACGGATCACCGGATCGGCCTCACGCTCTACAAGCTCGATCAGGTCATGCAGGGCGATCTGGACGAGCTGACCGAGGCGTTGACGGCGGATGCGCAGGCGCGGCTTCTGGCCGAGATGACATGACCGGTGCCGAGGCGCTCCGCGCGGCCGTGCGCAGGCTCGAGTTTGCCGGGGTCGACGGCGCGGCGGGGGACGCGCGCGCGCTTCTGGCCGAGGCGATGGGGGTGGCGCGCGACCGGCTCACGCTGCATCTGACAGAGGAACTGGACGCCGGGACAGGGGCGCGATTCGAGGCGATGCTGGCGCGGCGCGAAGGCCGCGAGCCGGTGGCGCGTATCCTCGGGCGGCGGCTCTTCTGGGGACGGGAATTTGTCGTGACACCCGATGTGCTCGACCCGCGCCCCGAGACCGAATGCCTGATCGCGGCGGCGCTGGACGGACCCGCGCCCGCGCGGCTGCTCGATCTGGGCACGGGATCGGGCTGCATCGCGGTGACGCTGCTGGCTCAGTGGCCCGGTGCGCGGGCCGTGGCAAGCGATGTCTCGCCCGGTGCGCTTGCCGTTGCGCGGGGCAATGCCGAATGGCACGGGGTGGCGGGGCGTCTCGATCTGGTCGAAAGCGACTGGTTCGCCGCGATCTGCGGTCGGTTCGATCTGATTGTGTCCAACCCGCCCTATATCGCCGAAGCCGAGATGGCCGGGCTGGCCCCCGAGGTGCGCGGGCACGATCCCCGCATGGCGCTTGGCGACGGCGGTGATGGCCTTTCGGCCTATCGGGCGCTGGCACAGGGCGCGGTCGGGCATCTGGTGCCGGGGGGGCGCATCCTTGTGGAAATCGGCTGGAGGCAGGGCGCGGCGGTGGTCGGGATATTCGCCGCGGCGGGCCTGTCAGGCATCCGCGTCATGCCCGATCTCGATGGCCGCGACCGGGTGATATGCGCACACCTGCCCGACAAAACCGCGTGAGTGTGGCGAAAAACCGCGCTGCGCGCCGGGATTTGCGCGCTTTTCGCTTGTCAGGGGGCGGACCGCGTGTTTAGTGGGGACATCGCGCAGGCGGAGGCCCTGACCGGCATCCCGCGCGAGGATCAAGCCAAGACATGTCCGACCCGGCATATTTTCGCGCAACCGCGCATCGCCCGGATCAAGCGGCACTCAGACCACAAGGCTGGACTACATACATATGAGACCAACGAAGTCACGTTCGCGCAACAAGTCGAACAACCGCAACCGCACCGTCGGCAATGTCGTCAACCGGGTGTTCGACAGCTCCGGCCCCGAGGGCAAGGTGCGCGGCACGCCGCAGCAGATCATCGACAAGTTTAATCAGCTTGCCCGCGACGCACAGCTTTCGGGCGACCGCGTGGCGACCGAGAATTTCCAGCAGCACGCCGAGCATTATCAACGGATGCTGAACGAGGCGGCGCGCGAGCAGGAAGCGCGACGCGAGGAACACGAGCGCCAGAACCGCGACCGCCAGAATGACCGGGACCGGGACCGCGGACAGGGTGGAAACGGCGCGCAGGGTGGCAGCGGTGGACACGGCGGCAATGGCGGACAGGGCGAACGCCCCGATCCCGCCCAGGCCCCGCAGCCCGATATCTTTGCGCCGGTGACAGGCGAAGAGAGCGGCCTTGTCGAGACGCCCGAGAGCCGCAACGAGACGCGGCCCGCAGAGGCGCCGGAGGCATCGCCGGTGAGAAAAACCACACGCAAGCCGCGCACCCGCAAGCCCAAGCCGGAAAATGGCAACGGCAATGACGGTGGCAATGACGCTGGCGGTGGCAATGGCGGCGGCACTGGCGGCGGCCCGGAGCAGTCCTCCGGTCCTGCGGAAGCGGCCGAATAACCGGTTCGCGCGCTCAATCGCAGATGACCGACCCGAAGCCTCGCCAGCCTGTCTTTGTGCTTGTGCGCCCGCAGATGGGCGAGAATATCGGTGCCGCTGCGCGGGCGATGTGGAATTTCGGCCTTGACCGGATGCGCCTTGTGGCACCCCGCGATGGCTGGCCCAATCCGGCAGCGGGTGCCATGGCCAGCGGGGCAGGGCGCCTTCTGGATGAGGCGGGTCTCTTTGGTGATCTGGGCGGTGCGATTGCCGATTGCTCTTACGTGATGGCCACGACCGCGCGCACGCGCGGCCTGACCAAGCCGGTATTCTCCCCCGAGCACGCCATGGCCGAGGCCGCCGCCCGCATCAATGCGGGCGAGCGGGTGGCGGTGCTCTTCGGGCCAGAGCGCGCGGGGCTGGAGAACGAGGATGTGGCGCGGGCCAACGCGCTCATCTCTGTGCCGGTCAACCCCGACTTTCCCAGCCTCAACCTTGCGCAATGCGTTCTGCTCTGCGCCTATGACTGGCGGCGCGTCACCACGGAGGTTGCGGCCGCGCGCGTGGACATGGCCGGCGCCGACTGGGCCGATCTGGCCGAGATCGACCGGCTGGCCGCACATTACGAGGAGCGGCTTGACGCGGCGGGGTTCTTTTTCCCCGAGGACAAGGCTGCGCGGATGAAATTGAACCTGCGCAATCTCTGGAGCCGGATGCCGCTGACGCGCGCCGATGTGCGGATCCTGCATGGCATCATGCGGCAGATGGTCCGCTGGGCCGGGCGTGGTTGAAGGCGGGCGCGGCGCGGCCTAATCTCTGGCGCGATCAGGAACGAGGCAGAACATGGCCGAAAAACGCAGCATTTTCGAGGAGGTGGGCGAAGCGCGCGCCGCCAAGCCCGCGCCGCAGGGCGGGCTGATCGACACAGGGCGGCGCGGCGCGCGGCGCGGCATTCGCCTCTGGCTCATGGTGCTCTTTGCCTTGGTGGTGGTGATGATTGCGGTGGGGGGGCTCACGCGGCTGACCGACAGTGGTCTTTCGATCACCGAATGGCGGCCCGTCACGGGCGCGCTGCCGCCCATGTCCGAGGCGCACTGGCAGGCGGAATTCGACAAGTATCGCGCCATTCCGCAATATGAATTGCTCAACAAGGGCATGTCGCTGGACGAATTCAAGGTCATCTACTGGTGGGAATGGGGCCACCGGCAACTGGGCCGGGTGATCGGGCTTGTCTGGGCAATCGGCTTTTTCGGCTTCCTCGTCGCGCGGCAGATCCCGCGCGGCTGGACCGGGCGGCTGTTGCTTCTGGGGGCGCTTGGCGGCGCGCAGGGGGCAATCGGCTGGTGGATGGTGTCCTCGGGCTTGCAGGGCGAGATGATCGCGGTGGCCTCCTACCGGCTGGCCACGCATCTGGGGCTGGCCTTTGTGATCCTCGGCCTGATTGCCTGGTATGTCTTTGCGCTGGGCCGCGAGGAGCGCGAATTGATGCAGGCGCGGCGCGGGCGCGAGGACCGGCTGTTCCGTCTCTCTACCGGGTTCATGCATTTCGCCTTGTTGCAAATCCTCATCGGCGCGTTGGTGGCCGGGATCGACGCAGGCCGCACCTATACCGACTGGCCGCTGATGGCCGGGGGCTTTTTGCCGCCCGACATGATGGAATTGACACCCTGGTGGCGCAACCTCTTCGAGAACCCCGGCACAGTGCAGTTCATCCACCGGATGAGCGGCTATCTGCTCCTGGCTTTCGGGATCGTGGTCTGGCTGCGGGGACGGCGCAGCGCGCATGGCACCACGCGCGGGGCATTCAATGCCGTTTTTGCGGTTCTCTTGTTGCAAATGCTGCTGGGAATCATGACGGTGCTTTACATTGCGCCCTGGCAACTGGCGATCACGCATCAATTCGTGGCGGTCGTGCTTTGGGTGCTTATCCTGCGTGCGCGATTCCTGAGCCTTTATCCGCGCGCGCAATCCATCCGGGAGGGATGACATGGCGGCCCACGACGATCTGATGGCGCGCGAGCGCGAGAGCGCGGCGCTGGCGCAGGTGGCGGGGCGGCTGGGCTGGGACCAGGAGACGATGATGCCGCGCGGCGCGGCCGAGCAGCGATCCGAAGAGATGGGCGCGATGCAGGCGGTGCTTCACGACCGGCGCATCGATCCCGTGCGCGCGCATCTGCTGGCCGAAGCGGAGGAGGAGGCCGAGCCAGAGGACGCGCAGAGCATGGCCGAATTGCGCCTCATCCGTCGCGATTACGAACGGGCCACACGCGTGCCCGCACGGCTTGCGGTGGCACTGGCGCGGCTGACAAGCCGGGCGCAGGGGATCTGGGCCGAAGCGCGTGCCGCCGACGATTTCGCGGCCTTTGCGCCGACCCTGGCCGAGGTGCTGGCGCTGAAGCGAGAGGAGGCGGCGGCGGTCGCGGATGGCGCTGACGCCTATGAGGCCCTTCTGGACGAATACGAGCCGGGGATGACAGTGGCGGCGCTGGAGCGGCTCTTTGCCGAGATGCGCCCGCGTCTGGTGGCCCTGCGCGGTGCGGCGCTCGATGCGCCCTGGCCCGAGGTCAACGGGCATTTCGCGCATGAGGCGCAGATGCGGCTTGCGCGCGAGGTGGCGCGGCGGTTCGGCTATGATTTCACGCGCGGGCGGCTCGATCTGGCGGTGCATCCGTTCTCGTCCGGGTCGGGCGACGATGTGCGCATCACCACGCGGGTGAGCGAACGCGATCCGTTCAACTGTCTTTACTCCACGATCCACGAGACCGGTCATGCCTGCTATGAGCAGGGAATCGACCCGGATTATCGCCTGACGCCCCTGGGGCAGGGCGTCTCGATGGGTGTGCATGAAAGCCAGAGCCGTATTTACGAGAACCAGCTGGGACGCAGCCGGGCGTTCTGCGGCTGGCTGTTCGGGCGGATGGTCGATGCCTTCGGCGATTTCGGCATTGCGGATGAAGACGCGTTCTATCGCGCCGTCAATCGCGTCCATCCCGGTCATATCCGCACCGAGGCCGACGAGGTGCAATACAACCTGCACATCATGCTGCGTTTCGATCTGGAGCGCGCGCTCATTTCCGGCGACTTGGCGGTGCGTGATCTGGAGGCGGCGTGGAACGACCGTTTCGCCGCGGATTTCGGCCATCAGGTCGCGCGTGCCTCGGAGGGGGTGTTGCAGGATGTGCATTGGTCGGTAGGGTTGTTCGGCTATTTCCCGACCTACAGCCTTGGCAATGTCTATGCCGGTTGCCTGCACGCGGCGATGCGCGCCGATCTGCCCGATCTCGATACGCATCTTGCCGCCGGAGAACCGGCGGTGGCGGGCGAGTGGCTGCGCGAGCATGTGCAGCGGCATGGTGGCCTTTACCTGCCTGCCGAACTCATTGCCAAGGCCAGCGGTGCGCCGGCACGTGCGGGCCCGCTGCTCGATTACCTGGAAGAAAAGTTCGGCGCGCTGATCGGCTGAGGCAGGGGAGATCCGGCGTGGGCGCGTCAGGCGTGCCCCGCCTCCGAGGAGAGCATCAGCGCCGAGACGCCCAGCCGCGCAAGAGCCGCCTCCCATTTGCCCGCATCCGGGGTTGCAAAGACCAGATCGCTGTCGGCCTCGCAGGTCAGCCAGCCGTTTTGCGCCAGTTCCTGCTCCAATTGCCCGGGCCCCCAACCGGCATAGCCAAGTGCCAGGATCGCGCGCTCTGGTCCGTGGCCTGCGGCCAGATCCTCCAGAATGTCGAGCGTGGCGGTCATGCCGAAACCGTGATCCACATTGAGCGTTGCCAGGTCCGAGCGATATCCGTCATCATGCAGCACGAAGCCGCGCCCATGCTCGACAGGGCCGCCGAAATGCACCGGAAGGTTGCGCATCGCGTCGCCGGGGGTGATCGAGAGATGGTCGAGCAGGTCGCCCATCCGCAGATCGCTGGTCGGCTTGTTGATGATCAGTCCCATCGCCCCCTCGGGGGAATGGGCGCAAAGATAGACCACCGATAGCGCAAAGCGCGGGTCGCGCATCCCCGGCATGGCGATGAGACATTTGCCGGTAAGATCGACCGGCGCGGTGTCGTGGTCGGTGTCGCTCATTCCCCGAGAATGGGGGGCCGCCGAGGCCGGTGCAAGCGGCGTGTTGACGCTTTGGCAAGAATCCTCTCTCGAATGTGAGTTGGCTTTGGGGGCGAATTGCCCCATTTGAAACTCATGTTGAAAAGCGCGCTCTTCTCGATTGTCCTTGTGGCACTCTCGCTGGCCAGCCCACTGGCTGCGCGCTCGCCTGACGACATGGTGAGCGTCACCGTGATTCCGGGGTGGCGCGATGCCGATGGCAGCCATGTGGCCGCGTTGCGGTTCGAGTTGGCCCCAGGCTGGAAAACCTATTGGCGCGCGCCGGGTGAGGCGGGAATTCCGCCGCGCTTCGACTGGCGGGGCTCGCGCAATCTGGGTGCGGTGGAAATCCTGTGGCCTACGCCGCAGCAGACCACCACCAACGGAATGCGAACCATCGGGTATGAGCATGACCTTATCCTGCCCGTGCGCCTGACGCCCACGCGTGCCGGACAGCCCATCAGCCTGTCTGCCGATGTCGAAATCGGGATCTGCAACGATATCTGCGTGCCGGTGGATACTCAGGTTCATCTTGATCTGCCGCTTGACGCGGGCCCACGCGATCCGCGCATTGCCGCTGCACTCGCCGCGCGCCCCTACACGGCCGCCGAGGCCGGTGTTGGCCGCGTCACCTGTGCCGTCTCGCCGATCGAGGGCGGACTTCGCGTCGTGGCCGAAATCGACATGAAACAGATGGGGGCGCAGGAGATGGTCGTTCTTGAGACCAACAACCCGGATCTGTGGGTGGCGCAGGCCGACAGCGCGCGCACCGGCAGCCGCCTGCGCGCGGAAACAGAGGTGTATCACGCCGACGGGCGCGGCTTCATGCTTGATCGCAGCGGGTTGCGCCTGACCGTGCTCAGCACCGGCGATGCGGTCGATATCCGGGGCTGCGCGGGAAACTGAGACTCAGAACTTGGGCCGCGCAGGTCGCGTGTCGGGCAGCGAGATATTGGCCACCTGTTCGGAAATCGGATCGTTGACCAAGGGATGCGCGTGTGCACGAAACTCGTCGGGATCGCGCATCTTCTGCCAGCGTCCTCCGGCATAGACCTCCAGCCCGGAATACGCAGCCTTGTAGCCCATCTTGTCGCTGCCCGGCACCCAATAGCCGAGATAGACATAGGGAAGCGCGTTTTCGCGGGCGATTTCCACATGATCGAGGATCACATAGGTGCCGAGCGATGCCTTGGGCCGGTCCGGCTCGAAGAACGAATAAACCATGCTCACCCCGTCATCGAGAATATCGGTGAGGCAGGTCGCCACCAGCGAACCGTCGGGATCGGCATATTCCACCACCCGCGTGCGCACCGGCGTTTCCTCGATCATCGCGGCGAATTCGAACGTGTCCATATCGGCCATGCCGCCGGTCGCATGGCGGCTCTCGAGATAGCGACGAAAGAGGGTGTATTGCTCTTCGGTGGCCCAGGGCGATGTGGCGCGCCGGATCAGCCCGGCGTTCCGCCGGATCGTGCGGTTCTGGCTCTTGGTGGGTGTGAAGGCCGCCACGTTGATCCGCGCGGACAGGCATGCCGCGCAATCGGTGCAGGAGGGCCGGTAAAGCACGTTCTGGGATCGCCGGAACCCCTGTTTCGACAGCCCGTCATTGAGCCGTTTCGCACCTTCGCCCTGAAGCGCCGTAAACAGCTTTCGCTCCATCCGGCCCGGCAGATACGGGCAGGGTTGCGGGGCCGTCACGTAGAATTGCGGCGCTATCGGCAGCGTGTGGCGCATGAAGTATCCCAAGGTATCCCGGCAGACTCACCGGGACGATAACAACACATTTCCGTGTCGCCAAGAGCCTTGTCACGACCTTGTCACATCGCCGCACGCCGGTTCACCGCGACGGTGCCGAGCACCATGTCGCTCAGCCCCTGACGGCGTGGCTGTGTCAGCATCAGCACGATGGAGACGAGCTGCAACAGCGGCAGGCCAAAGGAAATCGCCAGACCGAGCGTATGGGCAAAGGCAAGTCCGAGATCGAACCGCCCCCCGTCGCGCGCGCGAAATTCGATCGCCACGAGGCGCATCCCCCAGGTGGCCGAACCGTGTGCGATGGTCACGACCCGGTAAGCGAACCCCACCACCGCCATCAGAACGGGAAAGAAGAAAAGACCCGTGAAGGCCGTGAACGGCACGATCAGAAGGCTGAGCCCGAGGATCACCACCGTATCCGCGACAAACGCAACGAGCCGCTTTGCCGGCACATCGGCGTAGAACTCGGGCTGCGTCTCGGGGTCGGGCAGATGCCAGATGTCTTGCATGGTCATGAGGCTTAGCTTGGGGGTGGGGGGGCGATTTGCAAGGGGGCTTTGCTGAAATTCCTACCGCTCAAGCACCAGCTTGCCACCGGTGATCTCGACCCGAGAGAAGCGTTGCAGATACGCCATGCCAAGCAATGACCCCGCCATCTCGCCGCCATTGACCACCGCGCGCACATTCGTGTCACGGATCGGCCCCACCTCGACCCGGTCGAGCCGCACCGGCGCCGTGCGCACCGTGCCATTGGCGGTGACGGCGCGGCCCGTATAGACAAGGCTCGCGGTGTCGATGCCTGCCCGGCCTGCGTCCTGCTGGCTCAGCACGATCTGGCTCGCGCCGGTATCGACGACAAAGTGCAGGGGCACGCCATTGACCTCTGCCGTAAGGTAATAATGCCCGTCCGGCGCGCGCGGCAGCTCTATCCGGCCCTCGGCCATCACGCTCTGGCGTGGCTGCACCGTCTGGCGGATATCGCCCCAGAGGCCCACCACGGCGACCGCGCCCAGAAAGATCAGCCCCCAGATCGCGGCATATTGCGCCAGTTTCCCGAGAGACTCGCGGCTTTGCACGAAGAACCACAGACCGATGGCCGAGCCCAGGATCACCAGATAGACAAGGCGGGTTGTGTCGAGCTGCTCCATGCCCGTGATATAGGCGCTCAGCCTGTCAGGCCAAAGCCGCGCAACCCGTCGAGCACGAATTGCACCGCCAGCGCCGCCAGAAGCATCCCCAGAAGCCGCGTCACCACGTTGATGCCCACGCGGCCAAGCGCACGTTCAAGCAGGCTGCCCATGAGAAACATCCCGAACACCAGCACGATAACCGACAGCATAACGCCGATGACATAGATCAGCCCTTCGGTCCCCGGCTTCTGTCCCGCAAGCAGGATCACCGTGGCGATGGAGCCGGGTCCGGCAATCAGCGGAATGGCAATGGGAAAGATCGACGGATCGTCGCCCTCATCCTCCTCGGCGGCATCGGCCTGTCCCTTGCGCCGCTGGCTGCGCCGTTCGAACAGCATGTCGAGCGCGGTCAGAAACAGCAGCATTCCCCCGGCAATGCGAAAGGCGGGCATGGAAATGCCGACGAACCCCAGAACCGCCTCACCGAGCGCGGCAAAGAGGATCAGCAAAAGCGCCGATGTGACACAGGCGCGAATGGCAATGGCCCGCCGCTGTGCCGTACTCATGCCTTGGGTCAGCGCCACGAAAAGCGGCGTCATGCCGATCGGATCAATGATCACGAAAAGCGTGACAAAGGCGGTGATGAGAAAGGCGGTGTCCATGGCGTGTAGCCTATCGCGGTTTTGCGCGGCGCGCCATGGCGTGCGATGTGTTGACAGGCGACAAAAAGTTTCCGCGATCTGATGACTTCTGTTCGGTGGTCGCTACGTCTCAGGAAGTGTCGGTCCGGGCACTTCTCGGCTGCTCATGTTTGCGTCGCTTGCGATGGCATCAGGTGGCAGCAAAGCCCCCGATGGCCGCAAGAAAAGCTTTGCATAATGAACGAAACTCATAGGCAGGACAGGATCATGACGACGAATTCCTATATGACGTGGGCGCTCCTTGGGGCCGCCGGTGGTGCGGGCTTTGGGCTCTTTGCCGCTCCTTTGATCTACATCCTCGTCAATCTGTTCGCGGATGGCGTGACATTCGGTGAAACCGTTCGCTTTGCCATTGCCAACGGGATCACCTGGGGCGTTCTGGGCCTGTTTGCCGGTGTATTCTGCTGGGTGATCTACAGGATCCGGACATCATCCAAAGAGGAGTGATCCCGGCCATAGAGACGGGCTTGGCACAAAGAGTGGGTGCCAGACATCGCACCGTCGCTCGAGGCCGGGATCATACTAGCGCTCCGCCGCCTCCAGCCGTTCCTGCGCCTCGAGCCAGAGTTGCTCGGCCAGCGCCAGCCCGTTCTCTATTTCGGCATATTTCTTCTGCCACTCGGTCACGCCGTGAATGTCGTCATAAAGTGCCGGATCGGCCAGCTTGTCGGCGACCTTCTTTTCCATGACATGAAGCTTTTCAATGCGTTCCTCGCATTTCTTCACGTCCTGCCGCAGCTTCAGAAGCGCCTCTCTCGACGGTTTCTTGGGCTTGGCGGTCTTGGACGGTGCGGGCTTGTCGCTGTCCTGACCGCCCAGAAGCATCGCGCGATACCCTTCAAGATCGCCCTCGAACGGGGCCACGCGCCCGCCATTCACCAGCCAGAGCCGATCGGCCACCAGCCCCAGAAGGTGCATGTCGTGGCTGACAAGGATGATCGCGCCGGAATAGGCCGTCAGCGCCTCGACCAGCGCCTCGCGGCTTTCGATATCAAGGTGGTTCGTGGGCTCGTCGAGGATGAGCATATGCGGCGCGTCCACCGTGGCCAGCATCAGCGACAGCCGCGCCTTTTGCCCGCCAGAAAGGTTTTGCACAATGGTTTCAGCCTGTTCCGGCCCGATGCCGAATCCTGCGAGCCGCGCGCGCAGCTTGGCGGGCGTCTCGGTCGGGCGCAGGCGGCGGATATGGTCGAGCGGCGTCTCGTCAAGGTGCAACTCGTCCACCTGATGCTGCGCGAAATAGCCGACACGCAGCTTGGCGGCCTTGTGAACGCGGCCCTCAATGACCTGAAGTTTGCCCGCCAACAGCTTGGAAAGTGTCGATTTTCCCTCACCGTTTCGGCCCAGAAGCGCGATCCGGTCGTCCTGATCTATCCGCAGATCAAGGCGGCTCAGCACCGCCGCCCCGTCATAGCCGACCGATGCCCCTTCCAGCCGCAGGATCGGCGGCGACAACTCCTCGGGCGTGGGGAAGGTGAAGCGCCGCAAGGCCGCCTCCTGCGGGGCGGAAATGGGCTGCATCCGGGCCAGCGCCTTGATCCGCGCCTGAGCCTGCCGCGCCTTGTCTGCCTTGTAGCGGAAGCGATCCACGTAGGATTGCAGATGTGCGCGCCGCGCCTCCTGCTTCTTGGCCTCCGATTGCGCCGCCATCAGTCGCGCCGCGCGGGTCTCGGCGAACTTGTCGTAACCCCCTTGATAAAGCGTGAGTTTTCGGTCCTCGAGATGCAGGATCGCACCGACAGCGCGGTTGAGCAGGCCGCGATCATGGCTGATGATCAGCACGGTGTGCGGATAGCGTGCAAGATAGGTTTCCAGCCAGAGCGCGCCCTCGAGATCGAGATAGTTGGTCGGCTCGTCGAGCAACAGCAGGTCCGGCGCGGCAAAGAGCACGCCCGCCAGCGCGACCCGCATCCGCCAGCCGCCCGAAAAGGCCGAACAGGGCATGGCCTGTTCCTCATAGGTGAACCCCAGCCCCTTGAGGATCGCGCTTGCCCGTGCCTCGGCGGACCATGCGTCGATATCGGCCAGCCGGGTCTGGATTTCAGCGATTCGTGCGCCATCGGTCTCTGACGAGGATTTTTCAAGTAATTCGGTGCGTTCGGAGTCGAAGCTCAACACGGTGTCGAGGAGCGACACGGCATTTCCGGGCACTTCTTGCGCCACGCCGCCGATGCGCGCACGCTGTGGCAGGCTGATGCTGCCCCCTTCGAGCGCCAACTCGCCCCGGATCAGCCGAAAGAGCGTGGTCTTGCCGGTGCCGTTGCGGCCGACAATGCCCACCTTGTGGCCCTCGGGAATCGTGGCCGACGCCCCTTCTAGAAGGCGCTTTCCGGCAATGGCATAGGTGATGTCGTCGATGCGTAACATGAGGAGGGGATGCCGCAATGCGCCGCCCCCGTCAATCGCCGCTTTTCATGACGCGGCCCCCATGCTATCGGGGCCGCGATCCGATCGCACGGGCCGGGCCCGTGCGGCGCAAACCCTGACAAAAGAGGCTGAAATGGCTGTGGAACGCACGCTGAGCATTATCAAACCCGACGCCACCCGGCGCAACCTCACTGGCAAGATCAATGCCAAGTTCGAAGAGGCCGGGCTGCGGATCGTCGCGCAAAAGCGCATCCACCTGACCAAGGCGCAGGCCGGTGTTTTCTATGCCGTGCACGCAGCGCGCCCGTTCTACGACGAGTTGTGCGAATTCATGGCCTCGGCCCCGGTCGTGGTGCAGGTGCTCGAGGGCGAGGGCGCCGTGGCCAAGAACCGCGAAGTGATGGGGGCCACAAACCCCGCCGATGCCGCGCCGGGCACGATCCGCGCGGAATTCGCCGAGAGCGTCGGTGAAAACTCGGTCCACGGCTCGGACGCGACCGAGACGGCCGCCGTCGAGATCGCCTATTTCTTCTCGGGTCTCGAACTGGTCGGCTGACCTGAAAGAAACATCAGGAAAAGGCCGCAACCCTTTGGTTTTCGGCCTTTTTCATGTCATATGCTTGCATAGTCGCGAAATGTCGGGGTGGGGGTGGGTTTCGGTTTGCCCGTGCCCGGAGAGGGAGCGGGTTTCCCGCCCTTTGGGGGTGTTGCCTGTAGCATCTGCCTCTTCCTTTTTTGAGGCAGGGCCGCCCAACAGGTGCTCCTGCCTTTGTTTATCCTTTCAGGAAAGCATCTCATTGCGTCGGTGAATTGTCGGGAATGTGGCGAAAATGCGGCAGGCTCAGGCCGCCATGTCGTCAACCACCGTCACCCCCGCGCCGCCGCCATAGCCGTCCATCGCCGCGAGCGCCGCGCCCAGACCCGAAAGCCCGATCCGCCGGGTGATGAGCCGCGCCGGATCGAGCCGCCCTGCCGCGATCATGTCGAAAAGTGCGGCAAAGCGGTGCGCCCCGATACCGCGCGTGCCGTGCAGCGTGATCTGGCGGGAATAGACCAGATCGAGCAGCGGCAGATCAGGGGTGGTGTGGGCCCCGAGCGGCATTCCGATCTGCACATGGCGACCCATCTTTCGCAGGCTTTTCAGAGAGTTGTGAAAGGTTGCCGTGATCCCGAGCGCGTCGAGCGAGACATGCGCGCCGCCGTGCGTGAGATCGCGCACCGCCGCGCCCACATCGCCCGCGCTGTTTGCATCCAGCGTCGCGGTGGCCCCGAGGTCGCGCGCGATTGCGAGGGCCTCGGGCGTGACATCCACCGCGAGAATGCGCGCGCCGAGTGCTGCGCCGATGAGGATCGCCGAGAGACCCACACCGCCGCAGCCATGCACCGCCAGCCATTCGCCGGGCCGGATCTGCGCGCGGTCCACCACGGCGCGAAACGAGGTCGTGACGCGACAGCCCATCCCGGCGGCCACGGCATACTCCATCCCCTCTGGCAGGCGCACGAGGTTGAAGTCGGCGCGCGGAATGGCGAGGCGTTCGGCGAAGGCGCCCCACTGGCTGAAGCCGATGACCTGCTGATGGTCGCAGATCGTCGGCTCGCCCGCGCGGCAATCGGGGCAGGTGCCACAGCCGAGGATGAAGGGCGCGGTCACCCGGTCACCCACCCGGAAGGCGTGGCATTCCGGCCCGGTCTCGATCACCTCGCCCGCGAATTCGTGCCCCATCACATGCGGCAAAACCACATCCGGATCGGCCCCTTTCCAGGCGTGGTGATCCGAGCGGCACACACCGCAGGCGCGCACCGCGATGATCGCGCCATCGCGCGGACATTCGGGATCGGGCACTTGGGTGATCTCTACGGGGGTGTCGTAACGGGTGAGCAGGGCAGCGCGCATCTCGGGGGGTCCTTCTGGCCGATCAGAAGAGCCTAGGCGCGCGCCGCAGTCGCGGCAAGGCCCCTCAATCCATCACCGCCACGAGATGCCAGCGCAGCGCGTCATTGGGAACCGGATCGAAATGCGTGACCCGTTTGGAGAGCACCACAAGCTGTGTCACGTGAAAGGGGATGAGCGTGCCCGAGGTCTCTGTCAGGTAGTATTGCGCCTTGTGGTAAAGCTCTCGCCGCCTGTCGAAATCAAGCTCGGCGCGCGCCTCGGCAAGCATCCGGTCGAATTTAGGATTGTTGAAATGGCTTTCGTTCCACTTGGCCTCGGAATGGAACGCCTCGTTCAGGACCTGATCCGCGGGGCGTTCCCCCCAGGAGGTGGCGAAGGCGTCCTTTTTCATCCAGACATTCGACCAGTAGCCATCGGCGGCGGCATTCACCAGCTCTACCCGGATGCCCGCAGGGGCAGCCTGTTCCTGAAAGGCGACACCGATCACAGGCCAGCTTTGATCGAGCGAGGAGACGTAAATCTTCACATCGAGCCCGTCCGGATGGCCCGCCTCGGCCAGAAGCGCGCGGGCGCGCTCAAGATCGCGTGCGCAGTCCATCTCGGCGCGATACTGGTCGTTGGGGGCCACCGGCGTGTCGCAGGAGATCACCCCGCCGCCGTCGAGCGCCAGTTGCAGCATCTCTTCACGGTCCACCACCAGACGCAGCGCGCGGCGCACGCGCACATCGTCGAACGGGGCCACGTCATTGCGGAAACTCAGCCCCATCCAGTTGCCGGTCGGGATTTCCAGAAGTTGATAGCGCAGGGATTTGTCGAGCGCACGGCGCAGCACCGGCGCGATCCCGCGCTCCATGTCAAGCTGACCGGACAGAAACGCCTGAAGCCGCGCCTGCGCGTCCGGCACACCGATCACCTCGATCCGCGCAAGCCGTGGCGCGCCTTCCCAGTAGTCCTCGTTGGCGGCGAGGACGGTGATGCCGTCGGGGTCGAACTTCTTGACTTTGAAAGGCCCGGTGCCGATCCCTGTCTGATCGACCGTGTCGCCTGATCCTTCGGGGATGATGCGCAGGCGCGGATCCATGAGTTGCAGGGGAAAATCGGCAAAAGTGGAGGACAGCGTCATGCGCACGGTGAGCGGGCCGGTGGCCTCGACACTCTCGATCATCTTGACGGCGGCGCGGGCGGGACTGCCGTAATCGGGGTCGATCACGCGGGCGATGGAATAGACCACGTCCTCGGCGCGCAGCGGGCGGCCATCGTGAAAGCGCACGCCCTCGCGGATCTGGAATGTCCAGACCGTGCCGTCTTCATTGGGAAACCAGCGGGTTGACAGATCCGGCTCCGGGGTGCCGCCTCGACCGGGGCGCACAAGGCGGCTCTGGATCTTCTCGATGATCTGGAGGACGCGGCCCTTGGAGGCGGGATCAAGGCTCGATTGCGCGCCGAAGCCCACGTTATGGGCATGCCGGAACGTGCCGCGCGGCTCGGCCCATGCGGCGGAGGTCAGCACAACAAGGGCAATCAGAGCGAAACGCATCCGGGGCGGGCCTTGTGCAATTGTTGCTGACATGGTTGTCGCAAGACCGCGCGCGAAAGGCAAGTTTTCCGGCAGTCACGTTTTGCTGTCGATCGGGACAACGGGCGCAGGCAGCGCGCCGTTTTACGCTGCACCGGGGATCTGCACCCGGCGGCCGCCCTCCTGAAACCCGTCCATGGCGTGCGGCCAGACCGTGCCCGGCCAGCGGATCTCCATCTGTTGCAGGCGCGGGCGATAGACGGCGGTGTAAAGCGTGCCAAACCCCACGGAAAAGGCAGTGGAATAGAGCGGCGGGCGCAGGAAGGCGTTGATGAAGGTGTCTTCCGGGTCACGGTGCAGTGTGAGCCGGTGCAGCAGAAAGCGCTCGCGCTCGACCGTGGCGGTAAAGCGCGCGTGGCTGACCCAGTCGATGTTTTCCTGATGGTTGGTGGCGACGGCGGCATGGGTGATGATCGCGGCCCGGTCGGGGGCCATCATCGCGGTCAGGTATTTGCGTTTGGCATCGAGCACGGTGACGTTGTAGCTCATATGGGTGGGCACGCGGGCCAGCACGCGGCCCGCCTCCTCGGCGGTCTCGCAGGTCTGCAAGACATAGCGCAGGATCAGCGGCACGCCAAAGCCGTTGCCGACAACCCGCCGCCCGCCGAATGTCAGCGAGATGGCAAGGCCTGCGTCGTTCATCCCGTCAACCAGCCCCCAAAGGCCGTCCGAGGTGCCCATCACGCGCCGCCCCTGCCAGCAGGTATTCAGGATCAGGCTGTCGAACGCCTTGGGGTCGTAATCGTAATTGCGCACCAGCACCGGCTCTTCGCCGGTCCAGATCGCCTGACTGCACCCCGAAAGATAAGGCGGCGGGCAATAGAAGCTGAGAAAGCGCGCCGCCTGATCGCCGCCGCCCGCGAGGTCGCACAAGGTATCGTAAAGCGGCACGATCTCGGGCATGTGGTGTTCAAGGGCACGGCGGCTTTCGAGGTATTTCGGGCGCGCGCCGTCGCCATCCTTGAGCCACCAGCGCCGGTAATGCGGCCAGTATTCGGCGAAAAGCCCGGCCCATTTCGGGCCGGGCAGATCTTCACGCACTGCACGCCAGAGCATGAGTTTCCCTTACAGTATCTTGAACGCCGGGTCCGCAAGCGCCGGGCCGGCATCGACCACCGGCAAAGGATTGCCCGCAACGCCCTGCTTGATGCCGTGGATCCATTTCCTGGCGCGTTCGTTGAGTTGAAAGCCCTTGGTCATGGAGCGACCGCGCGTCACCAGAATACCGATATCGGCCCCCTCATAGCGGTAATCGCCGGGCTGCAGGATGCGCAGGAAGAACGCCTCGTTCTCGCTCTCGACGGCGCGGCGGTGATAATCAAAGCGGTCAAACACGACGCGGCCATCCTCGAGCATCTTGTAGATGCCGGTCTCGGGGCTGGCGGTGCAGATATCGACGCTGTCATCGGTGTGCTTGATCACCATCTGCGACCAGCTGTCGATCATGTCCGGGTTGGCCCAGCGGGCATTCAACTCGTCCACATCGAGATCGAATTTCTTCTTCGAGAATTCCAGCAGGTGGAACAGGAACAAGGGCGCATCGGCATGGGCAAAGGCGGCGTGGTTGGTCATCGACGACGCCCCTGTGATGCGCGGATTCAATTCCCCCAGCCACAGATCGCCGGTCTTCTTGTCGATCAGGAAATCAAGCTCGAAATAGCCGCGATAGCCCTCCTTGCGCAACTGCTCGCCGAATTTGAAGGTCAATTCGCGCGCCTTCTGGCGGACCTTGGGCGGAAAGGCGGTGGACAGGATTTCATTGCCGCACCAGCCGCCGCGATAGGGGGTCAGATCCCTGAAGCCGACAAGCTCTGTCATCAGCGGGCCGACGATGGTTCCCTCTCTGGTGGCGCAGGCCTCGATGGCCGAGCCGCGGCAATCAATCCGCTTCATGATCTTGATCTCGCCCTCGCCGACGATCTCATGCTCGTGGCGGCGGAAATCGGCCTCGGACTTGATGAAGAACGTGGTGTGGCCGCTATCGCCAAAGGCCGATTGCAACACCAGATCGTGCCCGATCCCGGCCTTTTCGCAGGTGGCCCGCAGATCCTCGTAGGATTTCACCTCGGCCAGAACATTGGGCACCGAGGGCACGCCGGCCTTGTTGCCGATGCGCACGGTCTCGATCTTGTTGTCCATCGCGGTGCGCAGCTTGGCCTTGGGGAACCAGACCTCGGCGCCCAGCTCCTTGGACAGGCGCTCGGTTTCCTCGTCGAACATCAGAAAGACGAATTTCGGCTTGCCGCCGCGCCGCTTGATGAAATCAATCACCTCCTTGTGCTGGAGAAGGTAGTTGTTGATGTCCTCGATCGACTGAAATTCCGCGTGCGGCTGTTCCGAGGGACAGAACACATTGGGGTGCTTGCCTCCGTAACAGTCGATATAGCAGATGTATTTGAAATTCTTGACCCATTCATCAAGACCCAGAAGGTTGAAGTTCGTCGCCGAAATGAAATAGATCGGGTCCTCGTTGCGATGAAAGAAGCGGCGTATCTCGGAGATGTTCCTCAGTGTCGTAGGCATTTTTTATTTCCTCCCTTATTCGGCTGCGGTCTTGATCTGCTTGGCCTTGGGCAAGGCGGCCAGGGCCTCTGGCGTAAAGACGCGCAAACCGAGATCGGCGCGATAGCCGTGGATCTCATTGACGTCGAGCGCGCGCATGAAGGCAAGGATTTCCTTGCTGATCACCTGCCCCGGCACCAGAATCGGAAAGCCTGGCGGATAGGGGATGATGAAACTCGCCGAGACCACCTCTTGCCCGGCCTCCAGCGCGTCTTTCAGTGACCCGTCGAGTTCCATGTAATCGCAGTTCTTCTCGTCGTAACTGAGGTAATAGGCGGTTCTGATATCGCCCTCGGGCGTCAGGTTGTCGGGGCGGAACGCATCGTGAAAGCGGCTGAAATCCGGAAGCGGCGGGTAGTTTTCGGTCAGGTTCTTGACCCGGCGGTCGAAAGACAGGCGTTCCATCTTGGAGGCGTCGTCGAGCAGATCGTCAAGATCCTTGGCGATTTCCACAAGCACCTCGATCAGATAGGCGACCGACGATCGCGTCGTGCCGATATTGGTCATGAACAGAACGGTATTGCGCGAGGTCTTGTTGATCTGGATGCCGTATTTGTCCATCAGGATATCGGTTTTGAAGGTATCGCCATCCCATCCGGTCCCGCCCACGGCCAGCGTGACGCGGGTGGCATCGAGCACGAAATCGTCCTGCTCCCAGCAATCCCACATATCGGTCCAGCCCTGTTCGTTGTCGAAATAGCTGGTGACGCCGCTTTGGCGGTATTGTTCGGGGATCATGTCACCGGCGGTCAGCACCTTGAAATACTTCTGCAAAAGCGGATGACTGCTGATCGCCTTGCGCATCGACATTGCCGCCTCGATCTGGCGCTGCACGAATTCGAAACCCTCAAGCTCCACCTGACGGCGGCCCACATCAAGCGAGGCGATGATCTGGTAATTGGGCGAGGTCGAGGTATGGGTCATGTAGGCTTCGTGGAATGACTGCTCGACCTCGCCCTTGAAGTCCTGATCGTTGACATGGATCATCGAGCCCTGCCGCAGCGATGTCAGCGTCTTGTGCGTCGATTGCGTGGCATAGACCCGAACGCGCGCATCGGGCGGCGGGACAAGACGGGTGTCGAGCCATGTCTCGTCAGAGGCATCGGCCAGCGCCTCCTGCTGCGCCTCATAGGTGCGGCGGTGCATTTCCGTGCGCAGCCGCTTGCGCAGGTTGTTGGCGGTGCGCATGGCGGTGCGCTGGCGATAGGTCGGGCTGAAACGGGCAAAGGCAAACCACGCCTCATCCCACAGGAACACCAGATCGCGCTTGATCGCCAGACACTCCTCCATCACGCGCTCGACGTTGTAGACCAGCCCGTCAAAGGTGCAGTTGGTGAGCAAGAGCATCCGCACACGATCGAGCTTGCCCGCTGCCTTGAGCGCCAGAAGCTGATGCTTGATCTCGCGCAGCGGCACCGCGCCATACATCGAGTATTCATTGAGCGGATAGCTGTCGAGATAGACCACCTCGGCCCCGGCCAGGACCATGCCGTAATGGTGCGATTTGTGGCAATCGCGGTCGACCAGCACGATATCGCCGGGCCGCACCAGCGCCTGCACCACGATCTTGTTGCAGGTCGAGGTGCCGTTGGTGGCAAAGAAGGTCTGTTTCGATCCGAACGCCCGGCTGGCCAGTTCCTGCGCCTGCTTGATGGGTCCGTGCGGCTCCAGCAGGCTGTCAAGCCCGCCGCTTGTGGCCGAGGTTTCCGCCAGAAAGATGTTGGGGCCGTAAAACGCGCCCATGTCCTGAATCCAGTGGCTGCGGCTGATGGATTTGCCACGGCTGATCGGCATGGCGTGGAACACGCCGGTGGGCTGCTTGGAATAGTTCACGAGCGCGGTGAAGAACGGGGTCTTGTTGCGTGCCTCGACCCCGCGCAGGATATTGAGATGCAGCTCCATGAAGTCTTCCTGATTGTAGAAGACGCGCCTGCAAATCCCCAGATCAAGCCCGGCGATGTCCTCGACCGAGCGTTCGGTGACCAGATAGGCGTCAAGCTCGGGGCGGACCCGGTCGATCAGGCGGCACAGCTCCGGGCCGTAATTCTCGGGCAGCATCTCGTCGATATTGTCCGACCCGCTGGCATTGCTGAGATACTTGGCCAGGATCTCGTTCTCGTTCTTCGATTTCAGCACCAGTCCGGGGCGCACGACGATCGCCTGGATGTTGTGATTGAACAGCACCGCGATCAGCGCATCCTCAAGGCTGGGGACGACAACCGCCTCATAATGGAACGGATCTTCCGCGCGGCGCATCCGGGTGACGTTGGAGCGCAACCAGCGTTCCTGCTGCTCGTTGACATTATCGACGATCAGCACCTCGAAATAGGGGCGCGCCATGGCGCGTGCCTCGGGTGACAGCATCGCCTCGTCATTGTGTTCCTCGTCGTCAAGACTGTCGCGTTCCAGCGGGATCGTGCGACGCCGGTAGGCCCCCGTGGTCAGCGCGCGCGTCACCCGCTGGACGCCGAATGCCAGATCCTCGAAATTGCCGTGATCGAAATGACGCCGCAGGTGATCAAAGGCCGACATGCCGGGAAAGGCCCAATAGGGCTCGATCACCGTGAGGGCTTCGAAAAGGTCGGACACCTGCGATTTCAGCGCGGTGATCTTTCTGGCGTCGGTTTCCCGGTCGATCGAGGTTGTCGCTTCGCGCAACGCGCTCCACCGGTCAAAGCGCAATTGCGTTGCCGAATAGTAGTCACTCACCGAGTCCATTGAACAGCCTCCCGCCTGTCGGGCCAGAACGCGATCAATGGTCAAAGGCCGGCACGGCCCGTAATCCTGCGGTCTAACCTACTGTTGTTCTGCCCTCGAAAGGGGTCGTTCCGTATCCAAGTGCGCGCTTGTGATTGCGTGCCTCCGCCTCGGCATCGGCGGGGACATCCACATGCAACCCCGCGCGCGAGCCCTGTTTGGGTATTTCAAGCGGCCCGAGTGTCTTCAGATAGTCATCGGTTCCACTGTTGCGGTCATAAACGGAAAAATCAACCGATCTGTCACGAAAGCTCTTGAGCACCTGACCGAGGCCCTTCATGCCGGTCTCGCGTTGACGGCGCACCATCGACAGATCCACCTCGATCGGGAACATGTCCTCCTGTCCCGCCGACTGGTGCAGCACAAGCGATGTCGGATCGACCACCAGCGATTTGCCCACGCCGCCCGCGCCAAGCCCGTTCACGTCGAACACATAGCATTGGAACTGCGCTGCCGTGGCCCGCGCGATGGCCAGTTCCGCGTCGCGGTCCGTGGTGCCGGTCAGCACCGGATGAAGCAGCACCTCGACCCCCTGGCTGGTCAGTTCCCGCGTGGTTTCCGGGAACCACATGTCATAGCAGATCGACAGCCCGAAACGGCCCACATCGGGCACGTCGAAGACACAGAAATCCGTGCCCGCCGCGATCCCGGCCTCGTAGGGCAGGAAGGGAAACATCTTGGCATAACGGCGGATCACCTGCCCGTCGGGGTCGATCACGACGGAGGTGTTGTAGATGCGCCCGTCCACCGGCGAGGTCAGGAACATCGAGCCGGGCACAAGCCAGAGCCGATACCGCAGCGCCGCCTCGCAGAAGCGGTCTATCACCTCGTTTTCGGCGGGCAGTGCGAACTTGTCGAGCGGCCCAAACGGCGCAAGCTCGCTGAACAGGACCATCTGCGTCCAGGGAAACCGTGCCATGAGCACATCCAGCCGATGCAACATGCCATCGACATTCGGTTGCAGGGCGTTGACATACATCTGAACGCCGGCGATTGCGAAGGGGGTCATTGTTTCGGCTCTCCGTGCTTGCAGAGCGGCCCGTCCGGGGCAAGATTGATCTCTGCTGTTGCGACCTTTTACGCCCTTCCCACCGGAACGGAAACAGCCAATCCGCGCGCGCCGGGCCGGCCGCACCTCCGTGATTCAACCGCTGACGGCGGGATATCGTTGCAAGCGATCACGAAATGTCACAAAGTCGGGACAAGATGGGTACGGAAGCGGGCACATGTCTGCCGGGCGTTAAGAATATGGACGGTCCGCATCGCGGGGCGGGAAAGGAATGGTATGTGCCAAGTATGCAATGCGGCGCTTGCGCGCGGAACGCTTGATTACTGTCTGTGTGGCGCGCCAGTCACGCAGGCGGCCTTTGCCCGGATAGAGGCCGACTTGCGCCGCCGCGAGATGCTGGGCGGCATGGCCGCGGTTCTGGGGCTGTTCGCGGGGTTCGGTCTGGCCCCCGAGCGCGCATACGGGCAGGGCGCAGGCCAGCCGATCCTTTTGACGAACCTGCGTTATTTCGACGGGACGACCCTTGCCATGCAGGCGGGGCAGGACCTCCTGATCGAGGGTGGGCGCATCGCTGCGCTCATCCCGGCGGGGCAGGGGCCCGAGGGCGCGCGGCGCGTGGATTGCGGCGGTCGGGCGGTTGTTCCGGGCCTCATCGACGCGCATTGGCATTCCACGCTGGTGGGCGTGACACAGCTTCAGGCGATGAGCGCCGATATCGGGTTCGTGCATCTCATGGCCGGGCGCCAGGCCGGGGCCACGCTGATGCGCGGCTTCACCACCGTGCGCGACGTGGGCGGACCGGCCTTCGGGCTGAAACTGGCGATTGATCGGGGCGTTGTGGCCGGGCCGCGGATCCTCGCCTCTGGCGCGATGATTTCGCAGACCTCGGGCCATGGCGATTTCCGGATGCTGAACGAGGTGCCCCGCGCCGATGGCGATCTGAGCTATAGCGAAAAGGTCGGCGTGGTGGCGATTGCCGACGGGCGTGCCGAGGTTCTGCGGCGCACGCGCGAGCAATTGATGAAGGGCGCGAGCCAGATCAAGATCATGGCCGGAGGCGGCGTGACCTCGCTCTACGATCCGCTCGAAAGCCTGCAATTCACCGAAGACGAGATGCGCGCGGCGGTCGAGGCGGCGGCGGATTGGGGCACCTATGTCTGTGCGCATGTCTACACGCCCCAAGGAATTCAGCGGTGTCTGCGCGCAGGCGTCCGATCCATCGAGCACGGGCAACTGGCCGATGCGCACACCGTGCGCATGATGAGCGACATGGGCGCTTGGTGGTCGATCCAGCCGTTTCTGTCGGACGAGGATTCCAACCCCCGCTCGGACCCGCGCCAGCAGGCCAAGGCCGACGAGGTATCGGCAGGCACGGTGCGCGCCTTCGAGATGGGCCGCGCCGAGGGCGTCAACATGGCCTTTGGTACCGATGTCCTGATGAACCCCGAAGGCGCCGCGTCGCAGGGCCGCCAACTGGCCAAGCTCACGCGCTTCATGGCCCCGCTCGAGGCGCTGCGCATGGCGACGGGCGCGGCGGGCGAATTGCTGGCCATGTCGGGCGCGCGCGCCTCCTATGACGGGCCGCTTGGCGTGATCGCGCCGGGGGCGTTGGCCGATCTCCTGGTGGTGACCGGAGAACCGGAAGCGGGGCTCGACTGGCTCGACCGGCCCGAGGAAAGCCTTGCGCTGATCATGAAGGGCGGGACGATCGTGAAGGAGGCGCTGTGATGCGGGCCCGGATCGCCGCAACGCTGGCGCTGATGATGCTGACAGTCCCGGCCACAGCGCAGGAGCGGGTATTCCAACTCACCCCGTATATCTGGGGCAGCGGCGTCGGCGGCACGGTGCGGCCCGTGGCGGGCGGGCCGTCCTTGCGGTTCAGCGAGGGGCTGCGCGATGTCCTCGAGGATCTGGACAGCGCATTTTTCCTCTCCGGCCTGTTCCGGCATAACCGGTTCGTGCTGCTCGGTGATTATTCCGCCTCGCGCAGTTCGCGCGGCGGCACGGTGCCGGGCCTGGGACTGCCGGTAACGGGGCGGCTGGAACAGAGCTCGTTCACGCTTGCCGCAGGCTATCGCGCGCTGGCGACCGAGCGCGCGACGGTGGATTACCTTGTCGGCTTGCGGCACTGGGACATAGAGGCGCGCGCCAAGACGCCGGTGCCGGGTCTGGCGGCGGGGCTTTCGGTCGATTTCACCGACCCGATCATCGCCGCGCGCACCAATATCCGCCTGAATGATCGCTGGTCAGTGATCGGCTATGCCGATGTCGGCGGCTTCGGGGCCGGATCGGACCTCACGTCTCAGCTTATCGCGACGGTCAACTGGCAGGCCCGTGATCGGCTGTTTCTCTCGGCGGGCTACCGGCATCTCTATGTCGATTACGACGATGACGGCAAAGGCTTCGAGGGCAGCTTCTCGGGGCCGATCCTGGGGCTCACCCTGCAATTCTGAGCATCACGAAAAAGGCACCGCTGCCGGGACAGGGTGCCTCTTTGTCATGATCTTGCGACCGGGTTCAGCCCTGGGCGGGCTTTGGATCTGCCGGTTTCGGCGCCGGTGCGGCGGGGGCTGCCGCCTGCGGCGCGGGTTTCTGACCGCCCTTGTTGCTGGAGAGCGGGTCTTCCTGCCGCTGCACGGAACCCTCGAAATGCGCGCCCGATTCGATGGCGATGGTCTTGTGGATGATGTCGCCCTCGACCCGGGCGGTGGAAGTCAGCCGCACCTTGAGGCCGCGCACACGCCCGACGACGCGACCGTTGATCACCACGTCATCGGCAATCACCTCTCCCTTGACGGTGGCCCCCTCGCCGACGGTCAGAAGATGGGCGCGGATATCGCCTTCGATCGTGCCTTCGACCTGGATATCGCCGGTGGTGCGCAGATTGCCCTGAATATGCAGGTCCGAGGACAGAACCGAGGCGGGCGGCTTTACCTTGGGGGCCGTAGGCCGGTAATCGGTGCCCGTGTCGGGGCGCGCCGTGTCGAGACGGTTCTCCGTGGCCGGTTTCGGCTCGGCGGGTTTTTGCGCAGGTTCGTTGATCTTGCTCTTAGAAAACATCTCTCGCAGCCTTGATATAGGTCATGGGGTTGATCGGCCTGCCGTCCACGCGCACCTCATAGTGAAGATGCGTGCCGGTAGAGCGTCCTGTGTTGCCCATATCACCAATCCTGTCCCCGCGCGAGACCCTTTGACCGGGGCTCACGCGGATTCTGGAAAGATGGGCATAGCGGGTTTCGATTCCGAAGGCGTGATCTATCTTGACGAGTTGGCCATAGCCGGATTGCCAGCCTGCATGATCGACGACACCATCGGCGGTGGCGTAGATCGGCGTGCCGTGGGACGCCGCGAAATCGGTCCCGGCGTGAAGGCGCCCCCAGCGGTTGCCAAAGCCGGAGGTGTAGCGGAATCCGCCGCGCACGGGCAGGGCGAGCGGCACCTTGTCGGCGGCCAGACGGTAGAGGTGCAACTCGTCGAGCCGTCCAAGGATGCGGTTGGCGCGCTCGGCCTCGGGCGACGGCGCCTCGCCCCGCGTCGATAGCGAGATCGGCATGAGCGGTCCGCCGCGCCCCGAATAGCCGCGCCGCACCGTGTTGATGAGGCGGTCCGGGTCGAGGCCCGCATTGCGGAACATCCGTTCCAGCGGCTCGACCGAGATGGTCATGGCATCTTCGAGCTGGCCGAAAATCTCGGCGTTACGCTCGTTCACGAGGCGCAGCTCATAGGCCATGTCCTCGGCCTGACGCAGGGCCTCGTCGGCATCGGCAAGCGTCTGGTCACGCTCGCGCGCCGCATCTGCGAGCGCCGCCGAGAGGAAATCCACCGTCGCATCGCCCGATCCGTTGCCGCCTGCCTCGGGCAGGGCGCCGCCGCTCTCGAGCGCGGCGGCGAGGCGCTCGGCCTCTCGCGCGGCGACCTCGCGCTCGGTCATGGTGCGGCGCAGCGTGGACTGGATCACCTCGATCCCGGTTTCAAGCTCGCGCCGCCGGGTCTCGGACCGCAAAAGCTCGGATTGCATCGCGGAAATCTGCGCCAGCGCCGATGAAAACCGTTCCTGCGCCGCCACCGCCTCCTGTGCGCGCTTGTCGCGCTCGGAGGCAAGTGCATTGAGGCGGTTTTCATAGCCTTGCAGATCGCGCTTGGCCTGTTCGCGGAAATTGCCCGCGCCGATGGAATCCATCACCAGAACCGAGGTCGCGATGATCGCCCAGGCGACAATGGCTGCGGCCCCGGCGGCGGCGATCAGCTGTGTCGCGGGGCGCAGCCGGATGAAGCGCGTATCCTTGTCCGAACGCAAGAAGACCCGACGTTCGGGGAAATGGCGTTCCAGCATGTCATGCAGTCTTATGGCAAATCGTGTGCGCACGCGGATGGTCGTCCTTCCTGTCCTTCCCGGGTGACGCTCTTGGCGCGGTGCCGGGCGTCTTGGTCAGGTGCTTAGACAGCGGGGACAGGGTGGGCAAGGTTTTTGACCACAAGGGGCCGATTTATAGGTGGTATTCCGCCCGCTTGGCGAATTTTCGCCGATTGCCGTGCGCAATTGGTCAGGCTTTCGCCGCGCGCGCCTCGGCCAGCGGCCAGTAGAAATCTGGCGGCAAACCGGCCTCGGCGCGCTTTTCCTCGTTGAAGGGCGGCTTGAGCTGGCCGTGAAAATAGCGCCGCACCAGCTCGTGAAATATCTCCTTGGGGTCGAGGTCGTGACGCCCGCAGAGAAAGTGAAACCACTTGGAGCCATAGGCAACGTGATGCACCTCCTCGGCATAGATCACGCGCAGCGCCGCGACCGCCGAGGTCAGGCCCGCCCCTTCGAAGAGCGCGATCATACCGGGCGTCACGTCAAGCCCGCGCGCCTCGAGCACCATGGGCACGACGGCAAGACGGCCCATAAGGTCATGGGCTGTGTCCTCGGCGGCGCGCCACATGCCGGCATGGGCGGGCAGGGCGCCGTAATGGCTGCCCATCTCCTCAAGACAGTCGCACAGAAGGTTGAAATGCTTTGATTCCTCGTCCGCCGCTGTCACCCAGTCATCATAGAACCCGAGCGGCATGGGGGTATCGGTGAAGCGCGCGATGATGTCCCAGTGAAGGTCCACCGCGTTCAACTCGATATGTGCCACGGCGTGCAGCATGGCAATGCGGCCCTGCGCGCTGCCGGGGCGGCGGCGGGGTACGTCGCGCGGATCGCGCAGATCTGGTTTGCTCGGGCGCGCGGGGCGGTCGGGTGGGGTGGCGCGCCCAACGGTCAAGGCCGCGCCACCCGCCCGCGCCGCCCGCCATGTCGCGGCGTACTGGCGAGACAGTGTGGTTTTTTCTCGCCCGTCGGCTGTGCGCAGCACCGCGACGGCCATTTGCGCCAGCGTCATGCTCACAGTGCGCGCACCGCCTCGAGCACCTCCTCGGCATGGCCCGGCACCTTGACCTTGCGCCATTCCCGCGCGATCCGGCCTTCGGCGTCGATCAGGAAGGTCGCGCGTTCGATGCCCCAGAATGTCTTGCCATACATGCTTTTTTCCTTCCACACGCCGAACCGTTCGCAGACATCGCTGCCCTCGTCCGACAGAAGCGGGAGGGTCAGGCCGTGCTTGTCGCGGAATTTCTCGTGGCTGGCGACGCTGTCCTTGGAAATGCCGAAAACCTGCGCGCCGAGTGCGTCAAACTCGGCCTTGAGACCAGAAAAGGCCACCGCCTCCCTGGTGCATCCCGAGGTGTCATCGCGCGGGTAGAAGAACAGCACCACCGGCGCACCACGCAAGGCGGCAATACTGACCGTGCCGCCACCATCGCGCGGCAGGGTTACATCGGGGGCAAGATCGGGCGTGTCGGTCATGGAAACCTCTCGGGCTTGTGATGCGAAATTGTGAGTTCCATATTAGGCCGCAAAAGGCGAGAATAAAGTCGTGAGGCAGAGCCGGGGCCAAACCACAGCCCCCAAACCGGAACAGATGACCGAAACCAAGACGCCAGCCCCCGCCGCGCCCGCGCCCCCGCCGGGCGCGCACCGCCCGTGGGCGCGCGCGACGCTGCACCATCTGGGTCAATTCTGTCTTAGCTGTGCGACCCTTGTCGCGGTGCTTGCCGTGACGCTCCTTGCGGTGCTGGCGGCGGGGATAGACGCGCCGGGCTGGTTGCGTGACCGCGTGGCGCAGGAAATCAGCACGGCGCTGCCCGAACACCGGCTGACGTTTCAGACGCTGGGGCTGGGGCTGGGTGAGCGGATGTCACCGCGCGTCAGCTTGCGCGGCGTGAGCTTGCGCGATGCGGGTGGCGCGCCGCTGATTGATTTGGCCGCGCTCGAGGTCACGCTGTCGCGCGCGGCGCTTTTCAATGGCGAGGTAAAGCTGTCGCAGGTGAAGCTTGACGGTGGACGACTGGCGCTCTGGCGGCGCAAGACCGGCGAATTGTCGGTCGCTTTCGAGGGTGGAAACGGCACCGGGCGACATCCCACGAGCGACAGGCCGCTGACCGAACAGATCGGCGCGATGCTGGCGCAGCCCGCGCTTGCCGCGCTGCGCGAGGTGCGCGCCGAGAACATCAGCCTGCGCTACGAGGATGCGCGCTCGGGCGTGGTGTGGTCCGCCGATGGTGGACGGGCGGCGCTCACCCGCGATGGCGACACCATTGCGCTGCGCGGCAACGTCACCGTGTTGGGCGCACGCGGCTATGCCAGTTCGCTGGAGTTGAGCTATCAGGGCCGGGTCGATGACGCGGCGGCGGATATCGGCATCCGCTTCGAGGACTGGCCCGCGCGCGAGATCGCCGGACAATCTCCGGCGCTTGCGTGGCTGGGCGCGCTGGAGGCGCCGATTTCCGGCGCGTTGCGCGCCGGCGTTGATGAGGACGGACGGCTCGGGCCGCTCAGTGCCACGCTTCAGATCGGCAACGGCGCGCTGCGCCCCAATCCGGCGACGGCGCCGATTCCGTTCCGGTCGGCGCGCAGCTACCTGACCTATGATCCGGACGCGCAGGAGATCACATTCAACGAGCTTTCGGTCGAAAGCGATTGGGGCAGTGCCCGCGCCGAAGGACGCGCGCGGCTTATCGGCATGGAGACAGGCTGGCCCAGCGGGCTCGCGGCGCAGATCCGGCTGGGCGAGATCGCGGCCAATCCGGCGGGCCTCTATCCTGAACCGGTGATCTTCGAGGGGGCCGGGGCCGATATCAGGCTGGATTTCGCGCCCTTCGCGTTTGACCTGGGCGATTTTCGGCTGCGCGATGAGGGGCAGGTGCTGCGCCTGAGAGGCCGCGCGCGGGCCGAGGTCACGGGCTGGTCGGCCGTGGTCGAGGGGCGGATGGATGCGATCACGCCGGAGCGATTGCTTGCGCTCTGGCCCCTGACGATAAAGGACAAGGCGCGCGCCTGGTTGGCCGAGAACGTGCTGGCGGCACGGTTGAGCGACATTCAACTGGCCCTGAGCGTGACACCCGATGCGCCGCCCGATGCCTTTCTGGGCTTCGACTTCGCTGAGTTCTCGACCGTCTACGTGCGCGATGTGCCCCCCATCGAGGGCGCGGCGGGCCATGGCTCGATCCGTGACAACCGGCTCGGCATCTTTGCCGAGAGCGGGCATGTCACCCCTGAAACGGGTGGGCAGCTTGATATTTCCGGCACCTCCTTCATCATCCCCGACCTGCGCATCAAGGAGACGCCCGCCGAGGCGCATCTGCGCGTGCGCGGCCCGATCACCGCCGCGCTGTCGCTGCTCGACGCGCCGCCCTTTCGCTTCATCTCGAAAGCCGGGCGCGCGGTGACACTGGCCGAGGGGCGCGCCGACCTCGAAGGACGGCTCGATCTGTTGCTCAAGAAGGGGCTGACAACCGAGGAGGTGGCCTTTGACATGCGCGGCACGCTTTCGGGCGTGCGCAGTGAAACCCTGGTTGAGGGGCGGGTGTTGAGCGCCGAAACCCTCGGTGTTGCGGCCGACAATACCGGACTCGAGATCGGCGGAGACGCGCGGCTGGGTCAGGTGCCGTTTTCGGGGGCCTGGACCCTGCCGCTCGGTCTCGGCACGGACGGCGAAAGCCGGGTGCGTGGCACGGTCGAGCTGTCGCAGGCATTCATCGACGAGTTCGCGATCGGCCTGCCGCCCGGTGCGGTGTCGGGACGGGGGCAGGGCGTGATCGAGATCGCGCTGCCCAAGGCGGGCGCGGGGCAACTGGCGCTTACCTCCGATCTGGCGGGGCTGGGGCTGCGCATCCCCGAGCTTGGCTGGGCGCTGTCGCAAGGGGCCACCGGTCGGCTGGATGTGGCGGCAACCCTCGGCACGCCACCAAAGATCGACACGCTGGCCATAGACGCGGGCGGGCTTCGGGCGCGCGGCGAGGTGCGTCTGACGCCGCAGGGCACGCTGGAGGCGGCGCGCTTCACCCGGCTTGAACTGGGCGACTGGCTCGATGTGCAGGCGGCGCTGATCGGGCGCGGCGCGAACGTGACACCGGGTGTGGAGGTGACGGGCGGCCGCGTCGATCTGCGGCGCGGCTCTTTGGGGGACGGCACCGGCGAGGGCGGTCCGGTCAGCCTGCGCCTTGACGAATTGCGCATCACCGACAGCATCGCGCTGACCGGGTTCCGGGCCGATCTCGATACGCGCGGCGGGGCGCAGGGCCGCTTTACGGCGCAGGTGAACGGCAAGGCCGACATAACCGGCGACATCGTGCCGATGGCCGGGCGCAGCGCGTTCCGCATCCGCGCGCAGAACGCAGGCGCGCTTCTGGCGGCGGCGGACATGTTGCAGGACGCGCGCGGTGGCACTCTCGACATGTCGCTCAGGCCCGCACCGGGCGAGGGCAGTTATGACGGGGTGCTCGCCATCGAGCAGATCCGCATCAAGCGCGCGCCGATGCTCTCGACGCTTCTCAACGCGGTCAGTGTCGTGGGGCTGCTGGAACAGCTCAACGGGCAGGGGCTGCATTTCGCCGAGGTGGCGGCGCGGTTTCGCCTTACGCCCGATCGCCTCACGCTGCTGGAGGGCAGTGCTGTCGGGGCCTCGGTCGGCATTTCCATGGACGGGTTTTTCGATCTGACGCGCAAGCGCATGGACATGCAGGGCGTGCTCTCGCCGGTTTACGTGCTCAACGCCATCGGCGGGGCGCTGACGGCGCGCGCGGGCGAGGGGCTGATCGGGTTCAACTTCACGCTGCGTGGGTCGGTTGACAATCCGGTGGTGGCGGTCAATCCCCTCTCGGCGCTTGCCCCCGGCTTTCTGCGCGAGATGTTCCGGCGGCCCGCGCCGCAGGTGGAGGGCGCGCCGCCCGCCGTCTCGGGGCAGAGCGTCACGCCGCGCGCCCCCGATGACTTTGAGAGAAACGATAGATGAAGCTGGCTGATTTCGATTTCGATCTGCCCGAGGCGCTGATTGCCACGCGGCCCGCCCGCCCGCGCCGTGCCGCGCGGTTGCTGGTGGCGCGGGAAGACACGATCACCGACAGCACCGTGGCCGATCTGGGGCACTGGCTGCGCGCCGGCGACCGGCTGGTGCTCAACGACACGAAGGTGATCCCCGCGCGCCTTTCGGGGCACCGCGCGCGCGCGGGCGGGCAGGGCGCGCGTATCGAGGTGACGCTGCTTGAGCCGCAGGCCGACGGCACATGGTCGGCGCTGGTCAAGCCGCTGAGAAAACTGCGCGAGGGTGAGGCTGTGGTCTTCTCGGACACGCTCTCGGCCACGCTCGAGGCGCGCGAGGAGGGGCAGGCGCGGCTGCGCTTCAACCTCGCGGGCGCGGATTTCGACACTGCCCTCAATGCCGCCGGGGCCATGCCCCTGCCGCCCTATATCGCCGCGCGCCGCCCCGCCGATGCGCAGGACCGCGAGGATTATCAGACCGTCTGGGCGCGCCGCCCCGGCGCCGTGGCCGCCCCGACTGCATCCTTGCATTTCGACGAGGTGGTGCTGGCCGATCTGGCGGCGCGCGGTGTGAGCTTTTCCCATGTCACGCTTCATGTCGGGGCGGGCACCTTCCTTCCGGTAAAGGTCGAGGACATCACCACCCACAGGATGCACGCCGAATGGGGCGAGGTGAACGCGCAGGCCGCCGCCGAGATTGCCGCGACCAAGGCCGCGGGCGGGCGCGTGATCCCCGTGGGCACCACCGCGCTGCGCCTGATCGAGACGGCGGCGCACGAGACCGGCAAGATCGCGGCGTGGCAGGGCGAGACCGACATCTTCATCTATCCCGGTTTCGAGTTTCGCGTCACCGATGCGCTGATGACGAATTTCCATCTGCCGAAATCGACGCTCATGATGCTTGTCTCGGCGCTGATGGGGGCCGCGCGCATCCGCGCGCTCTATGCCCATGCCATAACCGAAGGATACCGTTTCTTCTCCTATGGCGACGCGTCGCTGTTGATCCCGGCGCCAAAGCCTGACAGGGCGGGCGCGACCGCGACGGATTGAGTCGCAATTGGCGGTGCGGCGTGCGCGACCCGGC
Source organism: Alphaproteobacteria bacterium HGW-Alphaproteobacteria-1 (assembly GCA_002842985.1). Classification (GTDB taxonomy): domain Bacteria; phylum Pseudomonadota; class Alphaproteobacteria; order Rhodobacterales; family Rhodobacteraceae; genus Roseovarius. Next base: position 243,025 of record PHEQ01000001.1, on the reverse strand, counting down.
GACAGGGTGGGGCGGATGGAAAGGGGAAACGATGCTGAAGGTCCTTTCAGGTGCGTGGGCGCTGCTTCTTGGGATGATGCTCTTGCAGGTCGGCAACGGCATGCAGGGCACGCTTCTGGGGGTGCGCGGCGCGCTCGAGGGCTTTTCCACCTACGAGATGTCGGTGGTCATGTCGGCCTATTTCCTGGGGTTCCTGTTCGGATCGCGCATGGCACCCGAGATGATCCGCCGCGTTGGCCATGTGCGGGTCTTTGCCGCGCTCGGCTCGATGATATCGGCGGTGCTGATCCTCTATCCCACGATCACCGAGCCCTGGGCCTGGGCCGTGGGCCGGGTGCTGATCGGGTTCTGTTTCTCGGGGGTCTATGTGACCGCCGAAAGCTGGCTGAACAATTCCGCCACCAACGCCACGCGCGGCAAGGCGCTGTCGCTCTACATGATCGTTCAGATGATCGGCATCGTCTCGGCGCAGGGCCTGATGGTGCTGGCGGACCCGTCGGGCTATGTGCTCTTTGTCATTCCCTCGGTGCTGGTGTCGCTCGCGTTCGCGCCGATCCTCTTGTCGGTCAGCCCGACGCCCGCCTTTGATTCGACCAAGCCGTTGTCGCTGCGCCGGATATTGGAAATCTCGCCGCTGGGCTGCGTGGGGATGCTTCTCACCGGGGGCGTCTTTGCCGCGCAATTCGGCATGGCCGCCGTCTACGGGGCCGAGGCGGGGCTGAGCGTCGGGCAGATATCGGCCTTTGTCGCCTCGTTCTATATCGGCGCGGTGCTGGCGCAATACCCGCTTGGCTGGCTCTCGGACCGGATGGACCGGCGCAAGCTCATCGCCGGCGTGTCGCTGGTCACGGCGCTGGGCGCGGTGCTGGGCATGGCCTCGGCGGGGGATTACCGGCTGCTGCTGGTGGCGGCTTTTCTGGTGGGCGGCTCGTCGAACCCGCTCTATTCGCTGCTCATCGCCTATACCAACGACTTTCTGGAGCATGACGACATGGCCGCCGCGGCTGGCGGCATGGTGTTCATCAACGGGCTGGGCGCGATTGCCGGGCCGCTGATGGTGGGCTGGATGATGGGTGTGATGGGGCCATCCGGCTATTTCCTCTATATTGCGGTGCTGATGGCCGCGCTCGTGGTTTATGCGCTTTACCGCATGACGCAGCGCGCGGCCCCCTTGCCCGCGCAGACCGACAGATACATGCCGGTTTCGCCCTCCTCCTCGCCCATGGCGGTGGAGTTTGCGCAGGAAATTGCCATCGAAGCGGCTCAGGATGCCGAAGATTCCGCCAAAAGCGACGAATCATGACCCTGTTGAAGTAACATTTTACTAAGAAATGCCTAAGTTTGCGTGTAGCATGACCGTAATGTGACAGGGAAAGCGAGGGATATCCCATGGTGTCGCCCGATGAAGTGTTGCGTTTCTGGCTCGATGAGGTCGGGCCAAAGGGCTGGTATGAGAAGGATGATGCGCTCGATGCGGAGATCCGGGCGCGGTTTCTCTCGGCGTGGGAGAGCGTCCGCACTGGCACCTATGCGATGTGGCTGACATATCCCTCCGGGACGCTGGCCTATATCATCCTGAGCGATCAATTTCCGCGCAACATGTTCCGCGAGCAGGCGCGCGCCTTCGAGACCGACCGCGCCGCGCTCACGGCCGCCAAGGTGGCGATCAACCGGGGCTGGGACATGCGCATAGACGAGCCCGCGCGGCAATTTTTCTACCTGCCCCTGATGCATTCCGAGAACCTCTGCGATCAGGAGCGCTGCATTCGCCTCATCTGCGAGCGGATGCCGGAGCACGGGCCGGGCAACCTGCTTCATGCCCGCGCGCACCGCGAGGTGATCCGCCGCTTTGGTCGCTTTCCCTATCGCAACGCGGCGCTTGGCCGGTCCTCGACCGCGCCGGAACGCATGTTCGAGGATGAGGGCGGTTATGGCGCGCTTGTCCGGCAGGTGCAAAAGGCCGCCTGAGCGGCCCTGCATCCCGTGCATGGCAGGTTTTCCGGCCTGTGCTGCAATGCGGCGTTGTGATCTTTCGGAAAATAGTTTAACGCTGAACTAGTTTTCGGGGATGGAGGATCGCATGGCGCCGCAAAGCTTTGACATGATCGTAATCGGGGCGGGGCCTGGGGGCTATGTGGCCGCCATTCGCGGCGCGCAGCTTGGCCTCAAGGTGGCCATTGTAGAGCGCGAGCATATGGGCGGCATCTGCCTCAACTGGGGCTGCATCCCCACCAAGGCGATGCTGCGCTCCTCCGAGGTCTTTCACCTCATGCACCGCGCCAAGGAATTCGGCCTCAAGGCGGACGGTATCGGCTATGATCTCGACGCGGTGGTGAAACGCTCGCGCAATGTGGCCAAGCAGTTGAGCGGCGGTGTCGCGCATCTGATGAAAAAGAACAAGGTTACGGTGGTGATGGGCGAGGCGACCCTTCCCGCCAAGGGCCGCGTCAGCGTCAAGACCGACAAGGGCGCGCAGGAGCTTGAGGCCAGACATATCGTGCTGGCGACGGGCGCGCGCGCCCGCGAATTGCCGGGGCTGGAGGCGGACGGCGATCTGGTCTGGACCTACAAGCACGCGCTGGTGCCGCCGCGGATGCCGAAAAAGCTTCTGGTCATCGGATCGGGGGCCATCGGTATCGAATTTGCCAGCTTCTACAACACTCTGGGCTGTGATACGACCGTGGTCGAGGTGATGGAGCGTATCCTGCCGGTGGAGGACGCCGAAATTTCGGCATTCGCCAAGAAATCCTTTACCAAACAGGGCATGAAGATCATGGAAAAGGCCATGGTCAAGCAACTCGACCGTGGCAAGGGCACCGTCACCGCCCATATCGAGATGGGCGGCAAGGTCGAGAAGCACGCGTTCGACACGGTGATTTCCGCCGTCGGCATCGTGGGCAATACCGAGGGGTTGGGGCTGGAAGAGTTGGGCGTCAAGGTTGACCGCACCCATGTGATCACCGATGAATACTGCCGCACCGGCGTGGAGGGGCTCTATGCCATCGGCGATATCGCGGGCGCGCCGTGGCTCGCGCACAAGGCCAGCCACGAGGGCGTGATGGTGGCCGAACTCATTGCGGGCGGCCATCCGCACCCCGTCAAGCCCGAGAGCATCGCAGGCTGCACCTATTGCCATCCGCAGGTGGCCAGCGTCGGCCTGACCGAGGCCAAGGCCAAGGAAAAAGGCCATGAAATCAAGGTCGGCCGCTTTCCGTTCATCGGCAACGGCAAGGCGATTGCACTTGGCGAGCCGGAAGGTATGATCAAGACCGTATTTGATGCGAAAACCGGTGAACTTCTCGGCGCGCATATGATCGGCGCGGAAGTGACCGAACTTATTCAGGGCTATGTGGTGGGCCGTCAGCTTGAGACGACCGAGGAGGACCTGATGAATACGGTCTTCCCGCATCCCACCCTCAGCGAGATGATGCACGAAAGCGTTCTGGACGCCTACGGGCGCGTGATCCATATCTGACTGGGACGGCGCGACAGTCCGTCCCCAAGGCGAAAGCCACGAGAGGGACGGAATGAAACGTATATACCTGGACTGCAACGCCACGGCGCCGTTGCGCCCCGAGGCGCGCGCGGCGATGGTCGCGGCGATGGATGTCATCGGCAACCCGTCCTCGGTCCATGCCGAGGGGCGCGCGGCCAAGGGCCTGATCGAGCGGGCGCGCGCGCAGGTGGCGGCGGCCTTCGGGGCCGAGGGGGCGGATGTGATATTCACCTCCGGCGCGACCGAGGCAGCGGCGCTTGCCCTTGAGGGGCGCGGCCTTGTCGGGGCGGGGATCGAGCATGACGCGGTGCGCGCCTGGATCACCGAGGATCTGGAGGTCGGCGCAAACGGGCAGGTCGCCGTCAAAGACCCCGCCCGCAGCACGCTGCAACTGGCCAATTCCGAAACCGGCATCATCCAGACCCTGCCCGAGGGACTTGCCGTCAGCGACATGACGCAAGCTTTCGGCAAGCTGCCCGTGGCCTTCAACTGGTCCGGGGCGCAGATGGCGATTGTCTCGGCGCACAAGCTGGGCGGCCCCAAGGGCATCGGCGCGCTGGTGGTGCGGCGCGGCACCGATCTGGCGGCGCGGATCAGGGGCGGCGGGCAGGAGATGGGCCGCCGGGCGGGCACCGAGAACATCATCGGTATCGCCGGTTTCGGCGCGGCGGCAGAGGCGGCGGCCCGCGATCTGACCTTGGATGTCTGGGCGCGGGTGGAAAAAATTAGAAACATTCTAGAATCCGCTATTGCAGAGATTTCTAATGAGACTATTTTTGTCGGGAAAGATTCGGCCCGGCTACCCAACACAAGCTGCTTCCTGACACCGGGATGGAAAGGGGAGACGCAGGTCATGGCGCTCGATCTTGCGGGCTTTGCCGTTTCGGCAGGGTCGGCCTGTTCCAGCGGCAAGGTCCAGGCCAGCCGGGTCATGCTGGCCATGGGCTATGACGTGCCCGCCGCATCGTCGGCGCTGCGCGTCTCGCTCGGGCCGGAGGTAACAGAGGAGGACGTCATGCGCTTTGCCGAGGCTTGGGCAAAACGCTGGCAGCGACACCGGGCCAGACTGGCCTGAGAATTGGAGTGAGGCGATGGCGGTTGTGGACGAAGTGCAGATCAAGGAAGGCGTCGATCAGGAAACGGTCGATGCCGTCCGGCAAGTGGGCAGCGCCTACAAGCACGGTTGGGAAACCGACATCGAGATGGATTTCGCGCCCCTCGGCCTGAACGAGGACATCGTGCGCCTGATCTCGTCGAAGAACGAGGAACCCGAGTGGATGACCGAGTGGCGTCTCGGGGCCTATCGCCGCTGGCTCCAGATGACCGAACCCGACTGGGCGATGGTCGATTATCCCAAGATCGACTTTCAGAACCAGTATTACTATGCCCGCCCCAAGTCCATGGAAACCAAGCCGAAATCGCTTGACGAGGTCGACCCCAAGCTGCTGGCCACCTATGCCAAGCTGGGCATCCCGCTCAAGGAACAGATGATCCTTGCGGGCGTCGAGGGGGCCGAGGACGCGCCCGCCGAGGGCCGCAAGGTGGCCGTGGATGCGGTTTTTGACAGCGTGAGCGTCGGCACCACCTTTCAGGCCGAGTTGAAACAGGCGGGGGTCATCTTCTGCTCCATCTCCGAGGCGATCCGCGAACATCCCGAACTGGTCCGGAAATATCTCGGCTCGGTCGTGCCGGTCTCGGACAATTACTATGCCACGCTCAATTCGGCGGTGTTTTCCGATGGCTCCTTCGTCTATGTGCCGCCCGGTGTGCGCTGCCCGATGGAGCTTTCGACCTATTTCCGTATCAATGCCGAGAATACCGGCCAGTTCGAGCGCACCCTGATCATCGCCGACAAGGGCGCCTATGTCAGCTATCTCGAGGGCTGCACCGCGCCGCAGCGCGACACCAGCCAGCTTCATGCCGCGGTGGTGGAACTTGTGGCGCTCGAGGATGCCGAGATCAAGTATTCCACCGTGCAGAACTGGTATCCGGGTGACGAGAACGGAAAGGGCGGGATCTACAATTTCGTCACCAAGCGCGCCGATTGCCGGGGCGACCGCTCCAAGGTGATGTGGACCCAGGTCGAGACCGGAAGTGCCGTGACGTGGAAATACCCGTCCTGCATCCTGCGCGGGGACGACTCTCAGGGTGAATTCTACTCCATCGCCATCACCAACAATTACCAGCAGGCCGATACCGGCACCAAGATGGTGCATCTGGGACGCAATACCCGGAGCCGGATCGTCTCGAAGGGGATCAGCGCCGGTCACGCGCAAAACACCTATCGCGGGCTTGTGTCGATGCACCCAAAGGCGAAGAACAGCCGCAACTATACCCAGTGCGACAGTCTGCTCATCGGCGACAAATGCGGGGCGCACACCGTGCCCTATATCGAGGTCAGAAACAATTCCAGCCGGGTCGAGCATGAGGCCACCACATCCAAGGTGGACGATGACCAGCTTTTCTATTGCCGCGCGCGCGGCATGGACGAGGAAGAGGCGGTGGCGCTTGTCGTCAACGGCTTCTGCCGCGAAGTATTGCAGGCGCTGCCGATGGAATTTGCCATGGAGGCGCAGCAATTGGTCGCGATCTCGCTGGAAGGGTCGGTGGGCTGAGCGCCCCCGCGTCCCGATGACCGACACCTCCACCATAGCGCGTCCGGAGCTGACCCTGCCCGAGGCCGAGGCCGCCCATCTGCGCGCGGCCTACGAAGACGCCTCGGCGATCCTCGAATACGGCTCGGGCGGCTCGACGGTGATGGCGTCCGAGATGGCGGGCAAACGCGTCTGGTCGGTCGAGAGCGACGAGGCTTGGGCCGATATGATGCGCGGCTGGCTCGAGGCCAACCCGCCCGCGCCCGGAACGACGGTCGAGGTGATCTGGGCCGATATCGGCCCGACCGAGGACTGGGGTCATCCCGCCAACAAGAGCGGCTATCTGCGCTATGCGCGCTATCCGCTCGGGATCTGGGAGCGCAAGGACGTAACCCCCGATCTGGTATTGGTGGACGGGCGATTTCGCACCGGTTGCGCGCTGGCGGCGGCCATTCACACGACAGCGCCGCTTCGGCTGCTGTTCGACGATTACGCGCCGCGTCGCCATTACCACCGGATCGAGGAGTTCATCGGCGCACCGCGTCGGATGATCGGACGCATGGCCGAATTCGAGGTCGCGCCGCTTGTGCTTGCGCCCCGCGATCTTGCTGCCGCAATCGAGATGATGCTGCGGCCCTGACGCCGCAAGAAACACCTGAGAGGAAGTAAAATGCTGGAAATCAATAACCTGCACGTCGATCTTGAAGAAGAGGACAAGGCGATCCTCAAGGGCGTCAACCTCAGTGTCGAGGCGGGCAAGGTTCATGCCATCATGGGGCCGAACGGCTCGGGTAAATCGACGCTGTCTTATGTCCTCTCGGGTCGGGGCGGCTATACCGTCACGCAAGGCAGCGCCACCCTCGACGGTGCGAACCTGCTGGAGATGGAACCGGAAGAGCGCGCTGCTGCCGGACTTTTCCTTGCGTTTCAATACCCTGTCGAAATCCCCGGTGTGGGCAACATGACCTTTCTGCGCACCGCCGTGAACGCACAGCGCAAGGCGCGCGGCGAGGGCGAAATCAGCGCCGCCGATTTCCTCAAGCTCGTGCGCGAAAAGGCCAAGGCACTCAAGATCGACGCCGACATGCTCAAGCGCCCGGTCAATGTGGGCTTTTCGGGCGGCGAGAAAAAGCGCAACGAGATCCTGCAAATGGCCATGCTCGAGCCGCGGATGTGCATCCTCGACGAGACCGACTCGGGCCTCGATGTGGACGCGATGAAGCTCGTGGCCGATGGTGTGAACGCCCTGCGCGACGCAGGGCGCGGATTTCTGGTTATCACTCATTATCAACGGCTTCTGGACCATATTGTGCCGGATGTGGTGCATATCATGGCCGATGGCCGGATCATCAAGTCGGGCGGGGCCGAGCTTGCCCTTGAGGTGGAGAAAAACGGTTATGCCGACATCCTGACGGAGGTGGCATGATGGCGAGCCCGCAGGCGAAGGACGCCCCGGCCATGGATACCCGACCCCTTCCCGAGGGCGGTGTCTGGATCACGGCGGCCCGCAAGGCGGCACAGGCGCGGCTGGCCGGGATGGGCTTGCCGCAGCGGCGTGACGAGTACTGGAAATTCACCCGTCCCGACAGCCTGACCACGCCCGAGGCCCCGCGCGCCGCGCTCTTTCAGGGCGAGGTGCCCGAGGTGTTCGGCACGCGTGATCGGCTGCGCATCGTGTTCGTGGATGGCGTGTTTGACCCGCAGGCAAGCGACGATCTGGCGCTAGAGGGCGTGCGGATCGAGCGGCTGGCCGATGTCGAGGCGCAGGATATCCACTGGGCGCGCGATCTTTACGGCACACTCGAGGCGCGCGGGCAAAACCCTGTGCCGCGACCGCTGGCCGCGCTCAACACCGCGCAGGCGCGCGATGGCGTCCTGATCCATGTGACGGGGCGGGCCCGCAAGCCGATCCATCTGGTTTATGTCCACAAATCAGAGGTTTCCGACGCGATCTTGCACCATTGCATACGGCTTGATGCCGGGGCCGAGTTGACCCTTCTTGAAACCGGCCCGGCCGCCGCGCGGTTCAACAAGGTGATGGAAGTGGACGTGGCCGAAAGCGCCGCCTTCCACCACCTGCGCATTCAAGGGCCCGACCATGAACGCCGCGCGATCACGCATGTTTTTGCGCGCCTCGCCCGAGAGGCCGTGTTCAAGACCTTCAGCCTGACTGCCAATGGCGTGCTCACGCGCAACGAATGCGTGATAGAGATCGCGGGCGATGATGCCAGCGCCCATGTCGCTGGTGCGGCGATGGGGGGCGGTGATTTTCACCATGATGACACGGTGTTCATCACCCATGACGCGCTGCGCGGCGAAAGCCGTCAGGTCTTCAAGAAGGTGCTTCAAAACGGGGCCACGGGCGTGTTTCAGGGCAAGATCCTCGTGAAACCCGGCGCGCAGAAAACCGATGGCTACCAGATCAGCCAGGCGCTGCTGCTTGATGACGACAGCCAGTTCCTCGCCAAGCCCGAGCTTGAGATCTATGCCGATGACGTGGCCTGTTCGCATGGCTCCACCTCGGGTGCTATCGACGAGGACGCGCTTTATTATCTGCGCGCGCGCGGTATCCCCAAACCCATCGCCACCGACCTGATGGTGGTGTCGTTTCTGGCCGAGGCGGTGGACGAGATTGCCGATGAAGGGCTGCGCGACGAGATCATCGGTCATTTCGAGGCCTGGCTGGAGCGGCGGCACGGCTGATGCCCGTCGCACAGGATATCGTTGCCACCTATCGGGGGCCGCGCCGGGTGGTGGCGCGGCTTCTGGCCATGGGCCCGCGAGAGGACCGCGCGCTGGCGCTGCTGATGGGGGGGTGCGCGCTGGTGTTCGTGGCGCAATGGCCGCGACTGGCCCGAGAGGCGCATCTGGCCCAGGAGGCGCTCAATCCGCGCCTTGCGGGCGCGCTTCTGGGCTGGATCGTGATCGCGCCGCTGATGTTCTATTTGTTGGCCTTCATCAGCCAACTTTTCGCGCGCGTGATCGGCGGGCGCGTGACGGGTTTTGGCGCGCGGATCGTCCTGTTCTGGGCCTTTCTCGCAGCCGCGCCCGTTTTATTGCTGCACGGGCTGGTTGCCGGATTCATCGGCCCCGGCGCGGGGATGACGGTCATCGGCGCGATCTGGTGTGGCGTTTTCCTGTGGTTCTGGCTATCGGGTCTGCGTGAGGCAGGATGGAGCAGGCGATGAACGGCGCGGATTTCTGGGCATTGGTGCGGCAGACCCTGTTTCAGCCGCGCGCAGCCGCCGCGCGTGTCCTGGCGCTGCGTGTGCCCGCCGAGGCCGCGTGGCTGGGGCTGGCGCTCATGGCGGTGCTCAACACGCTGGTCTATACGCTCTCGATCCGCATGAGCCCGCCCTCTGACCCGATGGCCATGGGCATGGTGGGGCCGGCCTTTCACATGCCGGTGCTGTTCGCCCTGATGCTCTTTGGTGCGCTTGCCTTCACCGTGCTGGCGCTGACCCATGTGGGGCGCTTCATGGGCGGGCAGGGTGGCGTCGGCGACGTGCTGGTCCTGCTCACATGGATGCAGGTGCTGCGTCTGCTGGTGCAATTGGGCGTGGTGGTGCTGGCGCTGATGGCTCCGGTTTTCGGTGCGCTGGTGGTGCTGGTGGCGGCGGTCTGGGGGATCGTGATCCTTCTGGCCTTTGTGGATGTGGCGCATGGCTTCGGCAACCTGTTTCGCGCGGCAGGCGCGGTGGTGGCATCCATCGTCGTGCTGGCGGTGGCGCTCAGCGTGCTCTTGAGCCTGCTTGGCGTGACCATGATCGGAGGGATGTGACCATGTATGATGTCGAGAAGATCCGGGCCGATTTCCCGATCCTGGCGCGCGAGGTGAACGGCAAGCCGCTGGTCTATCTCGATAACGGCGCCTCGGCGCAAAAACCGCGCGCGGTGATCGATGCGGTCACACAGGCCTACTCTCATGAATATGCGAATGTTCACAGAGGCTTGCACTACCTTTCCAATGTAGCCACCGAGAAATACGAGGCCGTGCGCGGCATCATCGCGCGCTTTCTCGGCGTGGCGGATGAGCGGCAGATCGTGCTCAATTCCGGCACCACCGAGGGGATCAACATGGTCGCCTATGGCTGGGCCATGCCCCGGATGGGGCCGGGCGATGAGATCGTGCTGTCGGTCATGGAGCATCACGCCAATATCGTGCCCTGGCATTTCCTGCGCGAGCGGCAGGGCGTGGTGCTGAAATGGGTGGATGTGGATGCGACCGGCCATCTCGATCCGCAAAAGGTCATCGACGCCATTGGCCCGAAGACAAAACTTGTCTCAATCACTCATCTTTCCAATGTATTGGGAACCATTGTTGATGTGAAATCCATCTGCGATGCGGCGCGCGCGAAGGGGGTCGCCGTGTTGGTCGATGGCTCTCAGGCGGCTGTGCACATGCCGCTCAACCTCGACGAGATGGGCTGTGATTTCTACGCCATAACCGGCCACAAGCTCTATGGTCCGTCAGGCTCTGGCGCGATCTTCGTGAGGCGTGAGCGCATGGCCGAGATGCGCCCTTTCATGGGCGGCGGCGACATGATCCGCGAGGTGACCAAGGAGGCTGTGATTTATAACGACCCGCCGATGAAATTCGAGGCCGGAACGCCCGGCATCGTGCAGACGATCGGGCTTGGCGTCGCGCTCGAATATATGATGGGCGTGGGGATGGAGGCCATCGCAGCCCACGAGGCGGACCTTGCGCGTTATGCGCGCGCGCGGCTCTCGGGGCTGAACTGGCTTGGCCTTCAGGGCACGACCCCAGACAAGGCCGCGATCTTTTCCTTTACCATGGAGGGCGCGGCGCACGCGCATGACATTTCGACCATCCTCGACAAGAAGGGCATCGCGGTGCGTGCCGGCCAACATTGTGCCGGGCCGCTGATGGACCATCTTGGCGTGTCGGCCACCTGCCGGGCCTCTTTCGCGATGTACAACACGAGGGCGGAAGTCGACAAACTTGTGGAGGCGCTGGAACTGGCGCATGACCTCTTCGCCTGAATTAGCGATTGCGGGACCGTCCGATGGCCGCTATAGCGAGCCCGCAGGCACCCGTAGCTCAGCTGGATAGAGCGCTGCCCTCCGAAGGCAGAGGCCACAGGTTCGAATCCTGTCGGGTGCGCCAAAAAATACTATAAATCAATAACTTGCACTTCCACGCACTTTTGGACCTGGTGCTTGCGTGGAAAAGTCGCTCAAGCAGTGCAATCGCGGCAGTGAGCTGTGGGCATCCTGAAACCACCGCGCGAAAACTGTCACTAGATCGGCATTAGAAACCCTTGATCTAAAAATTACTCAATGCTTTCAATGGTTTGTGGCGGAGAGACAGGGATTCGAACCCTGGAGACGGTTCCCCGCCTACACACTTTCCAGGCGTGCGCCTTCGACCACTCGGCCACCTCTCCGTGCCGCGCTTCATAGACGGGGACGGGCGGGCTTTGCAAGGGGGGAACCGCGCCTGCTGTCACATGAGAAGCACGCCGCGCCGGATCAGGTTGAGCCCCGCGACGAGCAGCACCCAGAGCGTGACCTTGCGGAACATGTCATGGTCCAGACGGTCCTGAAGCCGGAAGCCGATCAGCACGCCCAGAAGCGCCGGCGGCACCAGCGCGAGCGACAGCGGCAAGGTTTCTGCCCGCAGCACCCCCGAGCCGAAATGCGAGACCAAGAGCAGCACCGATCCCAGCCCGTAGATGACGCCCTGTACGCGGATCTGTTCCGTTTTCTCGGTGTTGCGCGCGACCAGCATCGCCACCGTGGGCGGCCCCCAGATGCCGGATATGCCGCCCAAAAATCCCGCCAGCGCGCCCATGCCCGCCTCGCCGCGCAGGCCCGTCCCCGCCCGCAGTCCGCGCCCCAGCAGCATGCTTGCGGCATAGAGCGTGATCAGCGGGCCAATGATCAGGAACATGGCCGAGGGCGGCAGCACGGGCACAAGCTGCGCCGCCAGCGCCATCACCACCCCCCCGGCGATCAGAAAAGCGCGGAAGCGGACCAGCGACGCCAGCGCCGCCCCGAGCCCCTGCCGCAGCGCCTGCCAGAGATTGCTCAGAAGCGTCGGCAGGATCAGCCCCGCCAGCGCCAGGTCGGGCGACAGCACCGTGCTCAGCCCTGCCATCAGCACCGTCGGCATGGCAAATCCGACCATCCCCTTGATCATCCCGGCAAAAATAGCCACTGCCACGACAAAACCCATGACCAGGGGAGAGAGATTCGACAAAACCTGTTCCATCCCCCGAGTTACCACGCCCCCCGACCCCGCGCCGCAAAAAACACGAGCGTAATTTTCGAACAAAACCCTGCGACAATTGGCATAATAGTTGCGCTGCATCTGCATAATAGATAGAAGGCGGTAATCAGAAAAGGACGCGATTCATGGCACATGACGGACAGGACATTGCGATGCCCCGGCCCACCCTTCTCGGCGATCTGCTGACGCTTGCCGCTGCGGCGATCACGCCCGCCGAAACCCTTCTGGCAGAGGCCAAAGACGCGGTGCGCACCGCTGTCACGCGCGATGGCCGCGTTTCGGGCGCGGCGATGGATGCCGAACAAAGCGCCACACATGGCCTTGCCTGGCTGGCCACCTATGTCGAGGCGCTGCGCCAGATGCAGGGCTGGGCCACGCGCCTGTCGGAGGAAGCGAATTTCGGCGAGGTCGAGCAGCTTATCCACCAGATCGCCTTTGGCGAATACCTGGCCCAGATCGCGGGTGGCATCGCGATGAATCAGGGCGAGGTGCTGCGCCCCGCCGATCTTGGGCTTGACGAGGAAGCACTGTCGCGGTTCCGCACGCCGGAGGTGCGCACGCTCATCGCCCAAGGCAACACCCAGGCGGCGCGGTTGCGCCTTGTCGCGCTGATGCAGGAGCGCGCCGCCGAGATCACCGTGGGCCGCACCGGTCTGGATGACGAGTTGGAGATGATCCGCGAGCAGTTCCGCCGCTTCTCGGTCGAGAAGGTCGAGCCCCATGCGCATGACTGGCACCTCAAGGACGAGCTCATTCCGATGGAGATCATCGAGGACCTGGCCGAGATGGGTGTCTTCGGCCTGACCATCCCCGAGGAATATGGCGGCTTCGGTCTGTCCAAGGCGTCGATGGTCGTGGTCTCGGAGGAGTTGAGCCGTGGCTATATCGGGGTTGGAAGCCTTGGCACACGCTCGGAAATCGCCGCCGAGCTGATCCTCTGCGGCGGCACCGAAGAGCAGAAGGCCAAATGGCTGCCGCGCCTTGCCAGTGGCGAGACGTTGCCCACGGCGGTTTTCACCGAACCCAATACCGGCTCGGATCTGGGAAGCCTGCGCACCCGTGCGGTCAGGGATGAAAACGGCGACTGGAGCGTGACCGGCAACAAGACCTGGATCACCCATGCCGCGCGCACCCATGTGATGACGCTTCTGGTGCGCACGGTGCCCGACACGACCGATCACCGTGGCCTGAGCATGCTTCTTGCCGAAAAGGAGCCGGGCACGGACGCGGCCCCGTTCCCAACCCCCGGCATGACCGGCGGCGAGATCGAGGTTCTGGGCTATCGCGGCATGAAGGAATACGAACTGGCCTTCGACAATTTCCATGTCAAGGCCGAGAACCTCTTGGGCGGCGAAGAGGGCAAGGGCTTCAAGCAGTTGATGGAGACGTTTGAATCCGCCCGCATCCAGACCGCCGCCCGCGCCGTTGGCGTCGCGCAATCGGCGCTCGATGTGGGGATGCGCTATGCGCAGGACCGCAAGCAGTTCGGGCGCGCACTGATCGAGTTTCCGCGTGTCGCCAACAAGCTTGCCATGATGGCGGTCGAGATCATGGTGGCACGCCAGCTCACCTATTTCTCGGCCTGGGAAAAGGATCACGGGCGGCGCTGCGATCTGGAAGCGGGGATGGCCAAGCTTCTGGGTGCGCGGGTCGCGTGGGCAGCGGCAGACAATGCGCTCCAGATCCATGGCGGCAACGGCTTTGCTCTGGAATACACGATCAGCCGCATTCTGTGCGACGCGCGCATCCTCAATATCTTCGAGGGTGCTGCGGAAATCCAGGCGCAGGTGATCGCGCGCAGGCTGCTGGGCTAGACGGTGTCGGAAAACGTCCGGGGGACGTTTTCCTCCGCAGCACGCGTAAATCCAGGCGCAGGTGATCGCGCGCAGGCTGCTGGGCTATAGGGCATGGCGGAAAGTCAGCCGCAGGTCATCGCGCGGCGGTGTCCGGGTCGAGCGCGTTGGCGCGTTATCCCGCAAGGCCCCGACGGGGCCCGCGGGGCAGGGGGCTCAGGCCTCGGCCTTCTTCTCCCAGCGGCCTGACGCCTCGGACCAGTATTGCGCCGAACAGCCCGCGCCGGTGAGGGCGCGCCATTGGGCGCGCGCGCCCTCGACGGCCCGCCCGTCATTGCCGTCAAAGAGGATGCACACGCGCTCCAGCGCCTGCACCTCCTCGGGTGTCACCGGGGCCCCGTCCACCGCCATGACGCAGGCCGCCCCGTTGGGGCGCTCTGGCCCGGTGGTCAAAAGCACCGGCTGGAGCGCATCATGCGGACCGCCCGCGCGGCCATGAGGCAGGAACCCGTCCTCCGGGCCAAGCCAGAGCCGTGCGTCGAGCCAGTCCAGACGTGCGTCGTCAACCCCGCGCACCGCCACCCGCCAGCCCGCGCCAAGCGCCTTGTCCAGCAGCAGCGGCAAGGTCTCCTCCAGCGGGCGGCGGGTCAGGTGATAGAAATAGGCAGCCCCCATCAATCCGTCTCGAACATCTCGCGCACCAGCCGGTCGAGCGTCATGACGCCCCAGCCCGACGCGCCCTTGGGGGCATAGGGCGTCTCGGCCCCCACACTGGCCACGCCGGCAATGTCGAGATGCACCCATGGCACACCGTCCTGAATGAACCGGTGCAGGAACTCCGATGCCGTGATCGTGCCGGCAGGCCGCCCGCCCGAATTCTTCACATCGGCGATGCGGCTTTTCATCATGTCGGCATAGGCCTTGCCCAAGGGCAGCCGCCACAGGCCCTCGCCCTCGGCTTTTGCTGCCTTGAGCACCGCGTCGCAGAGCGCATCGTCATTCGATAGTGCTGCGGCGTTTTCATGCCCGAGTGCTACGATGCAGGCCCCCGTGAGGGTGGCCAGGTCGATCACGCCGCGCGGACGATAGGTTTCCTGCGCATACCAAAGCACATCGGCCAGCACGAGCCGCCCCTCGGCATCGGTGTTGATCACCTCGATCGTGTCGCCCTTCATCGAGGTGACCACGTCGCCGGGCCGCGTGGCGCGGTCCGAGACCATGTTCTCCACCAGCCCGACAAGGCCGACGACATTGGCGCGCGCCTTGCGTCCCGCGAGCGCGCGCATCACGCCCGTGACCACGCCCGCGCCGGCCATGTCCATGGTCATCTCCTCCATGCCCTGCGCCGGCTTGATCGAGATGCCGCCGGTGTCGAAGACCACGCCCTTGCCGACAAGCGCCAGCGGCGCGTCGCCCTTGGCGCCGCCCTGCCATTCCATCACGGCCAGTTTGGAGGGGCTGGCGCTGCCCTGACCGACCGACAGAAGCGCGCCCATGCCCAGCTTGGCCATGTCCTTTTCCTCAAGGACCGTGATCTTGAGGCCAAGCTCGGCCAGCCCCTTGATCTCTTCGGCAAAGGCGGTGGTGGTCAGGTGGTTGGCGGGCGCGTTGACCAGATCGCGGGTGAGGAACACGCCCTCGGCCACGGCGCGGGCGGGGGCAAATGCCGCCTCGGCCTCGGCCACGTCCTTGACGGTCACGGTGATCGCGCCCGGCTCGGTCTTGTCGCCGGTCTTGTGGGCGGCATAATCATAGCCGCGCAGCACCGCGCCGAGCGCCACCTCGCCCGCGCGCTTGAGCGAGGTTCCGAGAATGGTCAGTGCCTTGTCGCCCTTGGCGCGGCCAAGCGCCACGCCGGCGCGGCGGCTCTCGTCCACGGTGGCGTTGCGCGGCAGCACCGCCACGTCAAGCGCCTCCGCCGCCAGCCCTGCGGGCCAGCCCAGCGAGATCACGTCGCCTGCCTGTTTCTTCGCCAGCGCGCCGCCCTCGATCAGCCGGTTGAGCCCCCCGCGCATCAGCCGGTTGACGCGCCGTCCCTCGGCGTCGAGCTTGCCGTCGGGCGTGATGAAGACCGCGACGCGGCCCGAAGCCCCTGCGATGGCATCAAGATCGGTTTCGGCAAAGCGCAGATCGGCGATTGCGGTCATGGTGGTGTCTCCCTTTTGTCCCGTGGTTTTTCCAGACCTAGCGCGCCCGTTCGCCAATGGCCAGTTAGCAGTTTTCCCCGGCGCATGTTTCGGCTAGGTTGCCGGTCAGAACTGCTGACTTGGGGGACGCGTTGACCAGATTCGACAGATATTTGCTGTCGCAATTGATGGTTTTGTTCGGTTTTTTCGCGCTTGTGCTTGTCTCGATCCTCTGGATCAACAAGGCGGTGCGCATGTTCGACAAGCTCATTGGCGATGGCCAGCCGGCATGGGTGTTTCTCGAATTCACCGCGCTGACGCTGCCGACGGTGATCGGCGGCATGTTGCCGATCGCCGCCTTTGCCGCTGCGGTCTATGTGGTCCACCGCCTGTCATCGGAGAGCGAGCTGACCGTCATTCAGGCCACCGGTTATTCGCCCTTTCGTCTGGGCCGTGCGGTGCTCGTCTTTGGCGTGATCGTGGCGCTGATGATGAGCCTGCTTGCGCATATGCTCATCCCCAACAGCCTGAGCCAGCTGCGCCTGCGCGAGAGCGAGATTTCAGCCAATGTCGCGGCGCGGCTGCTGAGCGAGGGCGAATTCCTGCACCCCGCGCCCGGCATCACCTTCTATATCCGGCAGATCACGCTCGAGGGCGAATTGCGCGACGTGTTCCTGTCGGACCGGCGCGACCCCGACAGGGCGCTGACCTACACCTCCTCGCGCGCCTATCTGGTGGCGGACGGGGCGGGGTCGCGGCTGGTGATGGTCTCGGGGCTGGCGCAGACCCTCCGCATCTCTGACCCGCGGCTCTTCGTCACGCATTTCGACGATTTTTCCTATGACATCACCAGTCTTCTCAGCCGCAGCGGGATCAACCTCAACAAGGTGACCTTCGCGGGCACGCCAGAGCTTTTGCGCGATCCCGGTGGTATTGCAGAGCGCACGGGCGCAAGCCCCGGTGAGGTGATGGTGGAGCTCCACAGTCGCTTTACCGCCGCGCTGATGTGCGTGGTGGCGGCGCTTGTGGGGTTCAGCACGTTGATGGTGGGATCCTATAACCGGCTTGGCGTCTGGCGTCAGGTGCTGGTGGCCTTCGGGCTTCTCGTGGGGGTCGAGGTGGCGCGCAGCGCAAGCCTCGGGCCGGTCATCTCCAATGCCGCGCTCTGGCCGCTGCTTTATCTGCCTGTGCTCGCGGGGATCGCGCTTTCGCTCGTGTTGCTGTGGCTGGCGCATCATCCTGTCTTCTGGGCATGGGTCACATCGGGCTTCCGGCGCAGGCGCGCGGAGGCGGTGTCATGATTCTGCATATCTATTTCGCGCGGCGGTTCGTGTTCAGCGTCCTTGGCGTGGCGCTGTCTCTGGGCACCGTCATGGCGCTGATCGAACTGATGGATACCTTGGGGGATCACCCGACCCTGTCGCTCGGTCAGGTTCTGGGCCTCGTGGCGCTGGCGATGCCCTGGGCCAATTACGAGATCCTGCCGCTGGTGGTGATCCTCGCCTCGGTGGCGCTCTTCGTGCGCATGGCGCGCTCGTCCGAACTTGTGGTCTTGCGCGCGGCGGGGCGCTCGGCGCTGCGCGGCCTGATGGCCCCGGTCGTGGCAACCTTCCTTCTGGGCGTGCTCATCGTGGCCGTGGGCAATCCCATCGTCGCCGCTGCCTCCAAGCGCGAGCATGACCTTTCGAACCGTTACAAGGGGGTCGAGACGGCGGCCTTTGCGCTCTCCGAGGAGGGGCTGTGGCTGCGGCAGGGCGATGCGGACGGTCAGACGGTGATCTTTGCCGAGCGGGCAAGCTCTGATCTGGGCACGCTCTACGGGCCGAATTTTCTGGAATTCGCCTCGGACGGTACGCCGCAACGGCGCATCAACGCCGAGGTGGCGCGACTGGAACGCGGCGCATGGAGCCTCGAGAACGCCAAGATCTGGAACCTCGCGCGTGGCACCAACCCCGAGGCCGAGGCCGAACGACAGGCGGTGATCTCGCTGCCGTCGGATCTCACGCAGGATCGCATCCTCGAAAGCTTCGGCCGGCCGCGTTTCATCCCGGTCTGGGAATTGCCGCGCTTCATTGCGCAGATGGAGGCGTCGG
This sequence comes from Alphaproteobacteria bacterium HGW-Alphaproteobacteria-1, assembly GCA_002842985.1. GTDB lineage: Bacteria > Pseudomonadota > Alphaproteobacteria > Rhodobacterales > Rhodobacteraceae > Roseovarius. Next base: position 224,670 of record PHEQ01000001.1, on the reverse strand, counting down.
GCTTTTCCGCGCGCCGCTACGCGGTCTGGTTCCAGAGCGAATTGTCCCGCCCGCTGTTTCTGGTGTCGCTGGTGTTGATGGCGGCGGCCTTCACCATCGGTCACGTGCGTGGCGCGAATGTGGGGCTCAAGGTCCTGTTCGCGGTGATCGCGGGCTTCGGGCTTTATTACATCCGCAATTTCGCGCAGATTCTGGGCGAGAACGGACAGATACCCGTGGCGCTGGCGGCCTGGGCACCGCCGGTGGCGGCGCTTTTGCTTGCGCTCGGGATCATTCTGCATCTGGAGGATGGCTGATGCGGGCCCTTGTTGCCGTCACGTTTGCCCTTCTGGTCTGGAGCGCGCCGCTGGCCGCGCAGGGCGCGCCGTCAGACATGGCGATGCTGGTGGCCGACGAGGTGCGCCTGACGGCCGACAATCGCCTGATCGCAAGTGGCAATGTCGAGGCGCTCTATCAGGGTCGCCGCCTGACCGCGCGCGAGATCGTCTACGACCGCGCCACCGACCGGCTGACGATCACCGGCCCGCTCAGCCTCAGCGAGGGCGCTGAGACCGTGGTGCTCGCCGACAGCGCCGCGCTCGACAGCGACCTGTCGGACGGCATCCTGCGCGGTGCGCGGGTGGTGATGCACGAGCAGCTTCAGCTTGCCGCCCACGAGATGCGCCGCACGGATGCGCGCCTCAACGAGCTTTACAAGGCCACGGTCACCTCCTGCCGGGTCTGCGACACGGGCCGCCCGCCGCTCTGGCAGATCCGCGCCGAGCGGCTTGTGCATGATCAGGACAAGAACCGGCTTTACTTCTACAACGCGCAGTTCCGCGTGCTCGATACGCCGGTCTTCTACCTGCCGCGCCTCAGCCTGCCCGATGGCTCGGTCAAGCGCGCGACCGGCTTTCTCACGCCCTCCGTAGTCAATTCGAGCCTTCTGGGAACGGGCGTTCGGGTGCCCTATTTCATCACGCTGGGAGAGCACCGTGACCTGACCATCGCGCCTTTCTACGCCACCAATTCCAAGCGGCTGGAACTGCGCTATCGCCAGATGTTCCGCCGTGGCGAGATCGAATTCAACGGCGCGATCGCCGATGACGATTTCAGCAACGAGGGCACACGCGGCTATGTCTTCTCCACCGGGCGCTTCGATCTGCCGCGCGATTTCGTGCTGCGCTTCGGCATTGAATACACGAGCGACGATACGTTCCTGCTCGATCACGATTTCTCGGACAAGGACCGGCTTCAGAGCGGTATCTCGGTCGAGCGGGCGCGGCGCGACGAGTATGCGCGCCTCGCGCTCGATCATTTCCGGACCCTGCGGGAGGGGGAAGAGAACTCGACCCTGCCGAGCCTTGCCGCCAATGGCGAGTATCAGCGGCGGCTCTTCCCGCGCTGGCTGGGGGGCGAGGTGCGGCTGACGGCGCTGGCGCATGGCCATCAGCGCAATTCCAGCCTCAGCATCGACGGGCCTGATGCAGATCTGTTCGCGGACGGGCGCGACATGGCGCGGTTTTCCGTCGAGGCGGATTGGTTGCGGCAATGGGTGTTGCCCGCGGGGGTGATCGCCCGGATAGAGACGGGTCTCGCCTTCGATCATTTCGAATTGCGCGACATCGGCCAGACGGCCGACTCTCAGGCCACCGAGATCACCCCCCGCGCCGCGCTTCAACTGCGCTGGCCATTGCAGAAGATCGTGGCCAATGGCGCGACCCATGTCATCGAGCCGATGTTGCAGGTGGCGTGGTCGGGTGGGTCGAACCCGAACATTCCCAATGACGAAAACACGATGATCGAGTTCGACGAGGGCAACCTTTTCAACATCTCGCGTTTCGTTGCACCCGACCGGCGCGAGCGCGGCCTGAGCGCGGCCTATGGCGCCAGCTACTCGCGCATCGATCCGGCCGGATGGGAGGGGCGTTTTGCCCTGGGGCAGGTCTATCGCGACGACCACTTGCGCGAAAAATCGGGGCTGAGCAGCTTTACCCCGTCGTCGGGCCTGAGCGATCGCACCTCCGACCTGCTTCTGGCCGGACAGTTCCGCAACCAGAGCGGCCTTGTGTTCACCGCGCGGGGCCTTTTCGACGACGGCTTCGAGGTGACCAAGGCCGAGGCGCGCGGCAGTTGGCGCAATCCGCGCACCGATATCGGGGCCACCTATATCTGGCTGGAAAAAGACGCGCGCGAAAACCGCCCCGACACCATCTCCGAATGGGCCATCGACGGCCGTTACCGCTTTGCCGATCACTGGACCGCGAGCGGTGAGTGGCGCTTCGACACCACCGATCAGCGCAGTATCCGCGCGGGTGCGGGCCTGACCTACACCAACGAATGTGTCGACATCACCTTTTCGGTCTCGCGCCGGTTCACCTCGTCCACTATCCTTGATCCCGAGACGAATTTCGGGTTTGTGATCGGGCTGCGCGGCTTCAGCAGCGGAACCCGCGACACAAGCTACACTCGCAAATGCAGGACCTCATGAGCATGACCCCGAGCCTTACCCGTATCCCGCACGCGCTTGTCGCGTTGAGTCTGACGCTGATTTTGGCTCTCGCCCTGCCGCAGGCTCCGGCGCGGGCGCAGAACCTCTTTGCACCGGTCATCTTTGTCAATGACATGGCCGTGACGCGCTACGAGCTTCAGCAGCGCGCGCGGATGCTGACGCTGTTTCGCGCGCCGGGTGACACCAACCGCCTTGCGCGCGAACAACTCATCGAGGAACGCCTCAAGCAGGAGGCGGCGCGCGCGATCGGCATGAACCTGCCCGAGGATTTCGTGACCGAGGGGATGGAGGAATTTGCCGCACGCGCCAACATGACCGCCGAGGAACTCATCGCCGGTCTGGCGCAATCGGGCGTCTCAAAGGAGTCGTTCCGGGCCTTCGTCTCGGCCGGGATCACCTGGCGCGAATTTACGCGCGCGCGCTTTGCCTCAAGCGTCTCGGTCTCCGAGGCCGAGATCGACCGCGCCACACGGGCGCTCTCGGGGGGGGCGCCGGTGCGGGTTCTTTTGTCGGAAATCGTCCTGCCCGTCACCAGCCTCGAGGATGCCGAGGCCAAGCAGGCGCTGGCCGCTCGAATCGCAACGGCGCAGAGCGAGGCGCAATTTGCCGGTTTTGCCCGCCAGCATTCCGCGGCGCCCTCGGCAGGCGCGGGCGGGCGCATGAACTGGCAGGCCCTGTCGGATCTGCCGCCGGTTCTGCGTCAGGTGGCGCTTGATCTCGGGCCGGGCGAGATTTCCGATCCGCTGCCCATCGAGGGCGGCATCGCCCTCATCATGCTGCGCGACATCGCCGAGGGCGAGCCGCCCGCGCCGCGCTATTCCGCCATCGAATACGCCGCCTACTACATCCCCGGCGGGCGCAGCGAGCAGGCTCTGGCGCGCGCGGCGCAGGTCCGTGCCTCGGTCGACACCTGCGACGATCTTTACGGCGTGGCGTTCGGACAGCCGCCCGAGGTGCTGGAGCGCGGATCGCTGCCGCCCGAGGAGATCCCCGCCGATATCGCCGCCGAACTCACCCTGCTCGATCCCGGAGAGGTTTCGACCAACCTCACCCGCGCCAACGGCCAAACGCTCGTGTTCCTGATGCTCTGCGGGCGCTCGCCGATGATCGACGGCGAGGCGCCTACGGTGGAAAACCTCACCAACTTCATCCGCAACCAGCGTATTCAGTCGCTGGCGGACGGGTATCTCGAACAGCTCAAGGCCGAGGCGCGGATCGTGGAGCCGTGATCGCGCTCACCTGCGGAGAGCCGGCGGGCATCGGCCCGGAAATCGCCGCAAGCGCATGGTCGGCGTTGCGCGGGTCCGTGCCGTTCTTCGTGATCGGCGATCCGGCGCATCTGCCCGCGGGCGTGCCTGTGGTGGTGATCGAACGGCCATCCGAGGCGGCGCGGGCGGGGAACGATGCGCTGCCGGTGCTGGCCCATCCCTTTCCCGGCCCACGCACCCCCGGCCGGCCGCAGGGCGCACAGGCCCAAGCCGTGATCGACGTGATCGCGCGCGGCGTGGCGCTGGTGCAGGGCGCAGAGGCAAGCGCGCTCTGCACGGCCCCCATCCACAAGCAGGCCTTGCAGGAGGGGGCGGGTTTCGCCTTTCCCGGCCATACCGAATATCTGGCCCATCTGGCCGGGGTGGGGCGGGTTGTGATGATGCTGGCCAGCCCCGCCCTGCGCGTCGTGCCCGCCACGATCCACATCCCGATTTCAGAGGTGCCGCAGGCGCTGACCGCCGAATTGCTGGAGGAGACGATCCGCATCACCCATGCCGCGCTTGTCCGCGATTTCGGGATTGCGGCACCGCGTCTGGTGGTGGCAGGGCTGAACCCGCACGCGGGCGAGGGCGGGCGCATGGGGCGCGAGGAGATAGAGGTGATTGCTCCCGTTCTCGATCGGTTGCGCGCCGGGGGAATGGACCTGCGCGGCCCGGTATCGGCCGACACGATGTTTCATGCAGCGGCCCGCGCGGGCTATGACGCGGCCATTGCCATGTATCACGATCAGGCGCTCATTCCGATCAAGACACTCGATTTCGACCGGGGCGTGAACGTGACGCTGGGGCTGCCCTTCATCCGCACATCGCCCGATCATGGCACGGCGCTTGACATCGCGGGGCAGGGGCGCGCCAATCCCGCCTCGCTGATCGAGGCACTGCGGCTGGCCGATACGCTGGCGCGGGCGCGGGCATGAGCGCGCTTGACGACCTGCCGTCGCTGGCCCGCGTGATCGCCGCGCACGGCCTTTCGGCGCGCAAGTCCCTGGGGCAGAACTTTCTTCTCGATCTGAACCTTACCTCCAAGATCGCACGGCAGGCGGGTGATCTCTCGGGTTGCGACGTGCTGGAAATCGGCCCCGGTCCGGGCGGCCTCACGCGGGGTCTCTTGATGGAGGGCGCGCGTCATGTGCTGGCCATCGAAAAGGACGCGCGTTGTCTGCCCGCGCTGCAAGAGATCGCCGAGGCGGCGCCGGGACGCCTGACGGTGCTGAATGCCGATGCGCTTGGGTTTGATCCGTTGGGGCATCTCGCGTCGCCCATCCGTATCGTCGCCAACCTGCCTTATAACGTGGGCACGGAACTGTTGATCCGCTGGCTCACCCCGCCCGACTGGCCGCCTTTCTGGCAGTCGCTCACGCTCATGTTTCAGCGCGAGGTGGCAGACCGGATCGTGGCGCGGCCCGGTGCCAAGGCTTACGGGCGGCTCGCGCTGCTGGCGCAATGGCGTTGCGACGCGCGCATCGTGATGCATCTGCCGCCCGAGGCATTTACCCCGCCGCCCAAGGTGTCGAGCGCGGTGGTGCATCTGAGCGCGCTGCCCGCGCCGCGCTATCCGGCGGATGCACGGGTGCTGGAGCGGGTGGTGGCGCAGGCCTTCAACCAGCGCCGCAAGATGCTGCGTGCGGCCCTGAAGGGCGTGGCTCCGGATATCGAGGACCGTCTCATCGCCGCCGGAATAAAGCCCACGGATCGGGCCGAAACCGTCGATCTGGAGCGGTTTTGCGCGCTGGCACGCGGGGTGGCCGAGGGGTAGGAAAGCCGCGCGGCGCGTCAACGAAATCGCATCCCGAGCCCAACGTCACCCCGTGAACTCCGCCACCGCTGCCCCCGAAATCTCGAGCAACCGCGCGGGCGCGATACCGAAAAGGTGTCGCGGTGTGCCTGCCGCCGCCCAGACCTGGGAAAACTCAAGAAGATAGGGGTCAAAGAACGCGCGGGGCGGGGTGAGGTGCCCGACCGGAGAGACCCCGCCGATGGCAAAGCCGGTCTGTGCCCGGATGAGCGCCGCATCGGCCTTGCCGAGGGGCGCCCCCGCCACGGCAGAGGCGCGCGCGGCATCGACCCGGTGCGCGCCCGAGGTGACGAACAGCAGCGCCGCGCCGCTGTCCTCATCGCGGAACATGATCGACTTGGCGATCTGCGCCACGTCGCAGCCGACAAGATCGGCAGCCATCTGCGCGGTGGTGGCATCACCGATCTCCACCGGTGCGATGTCCAGCCCGGCTTCGGCAAGGGCACGGCGGACGCGGGCGACGCTTTTGCTCATCGGTATCCTGTCGGTATATCGACTGTATCGCGACAGTCTTTCACGGGGCCTTGCCATTGACCAGACCCGCCGTCGCTGTATCACTTGCCCGCATGAAATTTGCCAGCCGCATCTCCCGTCTGCCGCGCCCGTTCGCACCTTCTGAAGGCGCGGAGGCCTGCGCCCATGTCCCCGGCCTCAGCGGGCCGCTGGCCGATCTGGTGGCGGGGGCGGCGGGGTGCAGCCCGTTTCTCAAGTCGCTCGTGATTCAGGAAGGCGCGTGGTTCACCGAGGCGGCCCTCGCCCCCGAGGCGGCGCTGGCCGCGCTTTACGACGCCCTGCGCAAGACCGCCCCGGACGCGCTGCCAAGCGCCCTTCGGATGGCCAAGCGACGCGTGGCGCTCCTGACCGGGCTGGCCGATCTGGGCGGCGTCTGGCCGCTTGAGGCCGTCACCGGCCACTTGACGGATTTCGCGGACCTGGCCTGCGACCTGGCCCTGCGCGCGGCTCTTGGGGCGGAGATCCGGCGCGGCAAGCTGCCGGGCATGACCGAGGACGATCTGGACAGCGGCGCGGGCATGGCCGTCTTTGCCATGGGCAAGATGGGTGCGCATGAGCTCAATTACAGCTCTGACATCGACCTCATATGCCTGTTCGACGAGGGGCGGTTCGCGCGCGAGGATTTTCACGAGGCGCGCGCCGCCCTTGTGCGCGCCACGCGCAAGATGGCGGCGATGCTCAATGACCGCACTGCCGAGGGCTACGTGTTCCGCACCGATCTTCGGCTGCGCCCCGATTCGGGCGTCACGCCGGTCTGCATGGCCATGGCCGCCGCCGAGACCTATTACGAGAGCCTTGGCCGCACATGGGAACGCGCGGCCTGGATCAAGGCGCGGGCCTGCGCGGGCGACCGCGCGGCGGGGGCGCGGTTCATCGAGACGCTGCGGCCTTTCGTCTGGCGGCGACACCTCGATTTCGCGGCCATCGACGACGCCCACAACATGCGGCTGGCGATCCGCGAGCATAAGGGGCTGGGCGGCGCGCTGGTGCTTGAAGGGCACAACATGAAGCTGGGGCGCGGCGGCATCCGAGAGATCGAGTTCTTTACCCAGACACGGCAGCTCATCGCGGGCGGGCGCGACCCCGATCTGCGGGTGCGCGGTACCGTCGAGGGGCTGGCACGGCTGGCCGAAAAGGGCTGGGTGCCGCCGGAGGTGGCCGAGGCGCTCACGAGCCACTACCGCTTTCACCGCGAGATCGAGCACCGCGTGCAGATGCTGCGCGATGCGCAGACGCATCTTTTGCCCAATGCGCCCGAGGAGTTCGACCGTCTTGCCGCCTTCACCGGGCGCGATGTGGCAGACTTGCGCGCCGAGATCACCGAGCGGCTGCTGGCGGTCGATGACCTGATCGAGGGGTTTTTCCGGCAGGAGGCACCCGGGGCCGCGCCTGCACCCGCGCTCGAGACCGCATTCGACGAAGAGGTGATCGCGCGCTGGCGCGGGTATCCGGCGCTGCGCTCGGAGCGCGCGCAACAGATATTCAAGCGGCTGCGTCCCGAGATCCTCGCGCGGCTTGCCCGCGCGGCCCATCCGGCCGAGGCGCTTCTGGCCTTTGACGGGTTCCTGCACGGGCTGCCCGCCGGTGTGCAGGTGTTATCGCTTTTCGATGCCAATCCGCAATTGATCGACCTGCTTGTGGATATTGTCGGCACCGCGCCCGCGCTCGGCGCCTATCTGTCGCGCAACGCCGCCGTGTTCGATGCGGTGATCGCGGGTGATTTCTTTGCGCCATGGCCGGGGCGCGCGGCGCTGGAGCGGGACCTTTCGGCCCTGATCCAGGCCGAAGGCGATTACGAGCGCGCGCTCGATCAGGCGCGGCGCTGGCACAAGGAATGGCATTTCCGGGTGGGCGTGCATCACCTGCGCGGCCTCAGCGATGCCGGGACGGCGGCGGTGCAATATGCCGATCTGGCGAGTGCGGTGATCGGCGCGCTCTGGCCCATGGTGATCGCGCAGTTCGGCGAGAAGCACGGGATGCCGCCGGGTCGTGGCGCGGTGGTGCTTGGCATGGGCTCGCTCGGGGCGGGGCGGCTCAATGCCGGGTCCGATCTGGACCTGATCGTGATCTACGATGCCGAAGAGGCCGAGGGGTCGGACGGGCGCCGCCCGCTCGCGCCCCGGCCCTATTACGCCCGCCTCACGCAGGCGATGATCACCGCGCTCACCGCGCCGATGGCCGAGGGGCGGCTATATGAGGTGGATATGCGCCTGCGCCCGTCGGGCAATCAGGGGCCGGTGGCGACCAGCTGGCCCGCCTTTCGCAGCTATCAGCAGGACGAGGCGTGGCTCTGGGAGCATCTGGCGCTGACGCGGGCGCGGGTGATCTGCGGGCCGGAGGGTCTGGCGCGCGATGTCGAGGCGTTTCGCGCGGGGCTTCTGGCGGGCGGGCATGCGCGCAGCGAGGTTGTCACCGCTGTGGCCGAGATGCGCGCCCGCGTGGCCGATGCGAAACCGCAGGCGGGGGCGTGGGATGTGAAACTCGGGCCGGGGCGTTTGATGGAGCTGGAGCTTGTGGCGCAGGCGGGCAACCTGCTGGCGGGGCAGGGCGCGCGCGATGTCGGTTCGGGGATAGCAGGCGCTGTCGCAACCGGCTGGATGGATGCCGCGGAAGGCGCAGCGCTCCGGCAGGCTTATACGCTTTGCTGGCAGGTGCAGATGGTGGCGCGCCTCTTGAACGGTGCGGTGCTGGCCCCGGACCGGATCGGCGAGGGGGGGGCGGCGCTTGTCTTGCGCGAGACCGGCGCAGAAAGCCTTGAGGCGCTGGAGCGGCGGTTGGGCGCGCTGTGCGAGACCGCGTCGCAGGTTATTGACCGGGCGCTTGGTGAGGGGAAGAGTTAGGCCATGGGACGCGGCGAAGTGCATGATGTGAAAGGCCTCATCCGCGAGGCGTATCGGATCGAAGGGATCGGGCCGGAGGAATGCCGGTCGATCTTTCTTGATTGGGCGCTGGCGGTGCCCGAGGGCGAGGAGGTGCGCGCGGCACTCGAGGCGCTGATCGCCCGCCACGCGCCAGCGCACCCCGACCACCCGATGACCGCTGTTCTGCGCGAGGGGCTGGAGAGTGCCGCGCGCCCGCGCCGCAGGGGCGGCTGGCGCTCGCGGTCGCGCGACTGACTGGAGAGTCCCGCCACTGGAATGCACGGGATTTGTCTAAAATGCGCCTTATTCGGAGCGCATCCATGGGTTGAGAAACAAGGCTCAGCCGATGGAGTGTGACATGCGTATTGTGAAACTTGGTGCCGCGCTGATGCTTGGCCTTGGCCTTGCGGCCTGTGCCAGCCCCGAGACGGCCAGCCGCAACGCGCCCCTTGTCGGTTTGCTGACAACGCCCGCCGCGCTGCCGCTCGATGTGCAGGAGATCCGCGTGTCGGTGCCGAAATCGCTCAGGGTCTCGGAGGCCAACCGCTATCTGCCGTCAGGCGATATCGTCTGGCGCGAAGATGCCCCCGGCGACAGGCACGCCCAGGTCAAGGCCATCCTCGAGTCGGCATTTGACCGAGGCGCGTCCAGCCTGCCGCAAGGCACGGTGCCGGTGGTGCTGGACGTGGAATTGCAGCGCTTTCACGCGCTGAGCGAGAAGGCGCGCTATACCGTTGGCGGACGGCACGGCATCAAGTTCACCTATGTGCTGCGCGACGCCGCGACCGGCGCCGCGCTGACCGCGCCGAAATCCGTCGATGCCAGCTTCCGCGCGCTTGGCGGGCAGGAGGCAATCAACGCCGAGCGCAAGGGGATCACGCAAAAGGTCCGGATCACCGAGCATCTGGCGCAGGTGATCCGCGAGGAGCTTTCCTCCGGCGGCGGCGATCCGGCGCAAGCGGTTGCCATGTTGCGCACGCTCAACCGTATCTGAGCTTTCCCAGCCCGCGCAAAGGGCCTAAAGGGGGCGGTATGACACCGCTCCCTTATCCCGTTATCCGCCTCTTGCCCAAGACCGATGCCCGTGCGATCCGCCACGGCAGCCCCTGGGTATTCGACAACGAGCTTGTGATCGACCGGCGCACGCGCGCGCTGACCCCCGGCACGATCGCCGTGCTGGAGGACAATGCGCGCGAGGCGCTTGGTGTGGTCGCGGTCAATCCCACGTCGAAGATCATGGCGCGGATGCTGGACCGTGATGCGGCCGCGCGGATCGACCGTGACTGGCTCATTGCGCGGCTGACACGTGCCCAAGCCCTGCGCGCCCGGCTGTTTGACAGCCCCTATTACCGCCTTGTCCATGCCGAGGCCGATGGCCTGCCCGGCGTGGTGATCGACCGCTTCGGCGATGTCGCGGTGATCCAGCCCAATGCCGCCTGGGCCGAGGCGCTCTTGCCCGACCTGGCCGCCGCCGTGCAGGCGGTGACGGGTGTTGCAACGGTGCTCAAGAACGCCTCCGGGCGCGCGCGCGCGCTGGAGGGTCTCGACGATGTGAGCGCGGTTCTGGCAGGCTCTGCGCCGGATGGTCCGGTGCCGGTGGCGATGAACGGGGCCACCTATATGGCCGATCTGACGGGTGGGCAGAAAACCGGCCTCTACTACGACCAGCGCCCCAATCACGGCTTTGCCGCGCGGCTGGCGCAGGGCGCGCGCGTGCTCGATGTGTTCAGCCATGTGGGCGGCTTTGCGCTCGCCTGCCTTGCCGGGGGCGCGGAAAGCGCGCTGGCAGTGGACGGCTCGCAAGCCGCGCTTGATCTGGCGGGCGAGGGGGCGGCGCGCATGGGGATGGCCGCGCGGCTCGAAACCCGGCGCGGCGACGCGTTCGAGGTGATGGAGGCGCTGGCGGCCGAAGGCGCGCGCTTTGACGTGGTGATCTGCGATCCGCCCGCCTTTGCGCCGTCGAAACCGGCGCTGGAGAAGGGCTTGCGCGCCTATGAGCGGGTGGCGCGGCTGGCCGCCGGGCTGGTGACCGAAGGCGGCTATCTGGGCCTTTGTTCCTGTTCGCACGCCGCCGATCTGGGCAAGTTCCGCACCGCTTGCACACGCGGGATCGGGCGCGCGGGACGGGCGGGGGCGCTGATCCGCACGGGCTTTGCCGGGCCCGATCATCCGCTGCATCCGCAACTGGCCGAATCGGGCTATCTCAAGGCGCTGTTCTTTCGCCTATGAAGGTGGTTCTGGACGCCTGCCTGCTCTATCCCACGGTGATGCGCGAGATGCTGCTGGGGGTGGCGGCGGCGGGGGCGTTTGATCCGCTCTGGTCGCCGCGCCTTCTGGGAGAATGGCAGCATACGGCGGCGCGGCACGGCCCCGAGGGGCGCGCGCAGGCCGAGGCCGAGGCCGCGCGCATGGCGGCGCGCTGGCCGCGCGGCTGCATCACCTGTCCGCCCGGCCTCGAGGCGCGGCTCTATTTGCCGGATCCGGCGGACACGCATGTGCTCGCGGCGGCAGTCGCGGGCCATGCCGACGGTATCCTGACGCTGAATGCGCGCGATTTCCCGCGCAACATCCTGGCCGAGGAGGGGCTGTGGCGGGCCGATCCCGATGCGTTTCTGCACGGTATCTGGCAGGCGCAACCGGCGATGGTGGGCGATGTGGCGGCGCAGGTTCTGGCGACGGCGCGGCACCTGTCCGCGCGTGACTGGGAGATGCGCCCGCTTCTGAAAAAGGCGCGCCTGCCGCGTCTGGCCAAGGCGCTCGGATAGCGCCCGCGCCTCAGCCCGGCGGGCGGATGCCGTCCTGTAATATTTGCGCCAGCGCGAAGAGACGCTGTTCGATCAATACCGGCGTCTCGCACAGATAGGTGATGGTGGTCTGGCGGTCGCTATAGATCGTCTGGTCCCAGTCGATCTGTTCCTCGAGCGCGTCGATCCGGTCGAAATCGGGGCTGTCGGCGGCCATCAGGCCGGTCATCTCGGCGCGCGCCGTCTTGACCCGCTCGGCCAGCGCGATCTGGCGCAGCGAAAAGGTCTCGATCCCCTTGATCACCTGTGCGCGCCGGGTGGAGAGCGTATCGAACGCCTGCGCAAAAACCCGGCCAAGGATCTCCGGAGAACCGTCATGGCGCGCGGCGAAGGCCGCGATTTCGGGGCGCAGCGCGTCCGGGTCGAGGCGGCGCAGCGCAAGGCGCGCGGCCAGCTCGTCGATCTCATGGGCAAGTGCGGCATCTCCGGTCGCACCCGCCGGGATCGGATGGGGCCACATCAGCCCGACGGACAATGCGCCCACCTTGCGCTGGATGCAGGGCCAGGTCGGATCCGAGAAGTCGGCGGCAAGGACCGGCCCGCTCGCGACCGTCCCCGCAAGCGCGAGTGCGGCAAGACGCCGGAACAGGGCGGGGCAGGGCACATGGATCATGGCGCGGTCTCCTCTCGCCATACTATGCGCAAGCCCGTCCGCGCTGTCCACCGCGCCCACTACCTACCAAGGTCGCAATTGTTCGGTGCGCGGGCACACTCGCATACTGTCGTGGACAGTGAGTGTGTGGCGCGCCATCATCGGGCCGTTGTCAAACACCAGAAATCAAGAGGATCACATGAGAACGAGAGCGGCAGTTGCAGTAGAGGCGGGCAAGCCTCTGGAGATCATGGAAGTCAACCTGGAAGGCCCGCGCGCAGGCGAGGTTCTGGTCGAGATCAAGGCCACCGGCCTGTGCCACACCGATGAATTCACCCGCTCGGGCGACGACCCCGAGGGGATTTTTCCCGCCATCCTCGGCCATGAGGGCGCAGGCGTGGTGATCGAGGTGGGCGAGGGGGTGACCAGCCTTGAAGTCGGCGATCACGTCATCCCGCTCTATACGCCCGAATGCCGGGAATGCGAATACTGCCTCAACCCCAAGACCAACCTCTGCCAGTCGATCCGCTCGACCCAGGGTCAGGGCCTTCTGCCAGATGGCACGACGCGGTTCTCCATGCTCGACGGCACGCCGATTCATCACTACATGGGCTGCTCGACCTTCGCCAATCACACCGTGGTCCCCGAGATCGCGCTGGCCAAGGTGCGCAAGGACGCGCCGTTTGACAAGATCTGCTATATCGGCTGCGGCGTGACCACCGGTATCGGCGCGGTGATCAACACCGCCAAGGTGGAACTGGGCAGCCGCGCCATCGTGTTCGGCCTGGGCGGCATCGGTCTCAACGTCATTCAGGGGTTGCGGCTGGCGGGGGCGGCGCAGATCGTCGGCGTCGATCTCAACCCCGGCAAGGTCGAGATGGCCACGCATTTCGGCATGACCGATTTCGTCAACCCAAAGGACGTGACGGGCGATCTCGTGGCGCATCTGGTGGAACTGACCAAAGGTGGGGCGGATTACACGTTCGACGCCACCGGAAACGTCAATGTCATGCGCACCGCACTGGAAGCCGCGCACAAGGGCTGGGGCGAGAGCGTCATCATCGGCGTGGCGCCCGCCGGGGCCGAGATTGCGACGCGGCCGTTCCAGCTTGTGACCGGGCGGGTCTGGCGCGGCACGGCGTTCGGCGGCGCGCGCGGGCGCACCGATGTGCCCAAGATCGTGGACATGTATATGAACGGCATGATCGAGATCGACCCGATGATCACGCATAAACTCACCCTCGACCAGATCAACCACGGGTTCGACCTGATGCACAGGGGCGAGAGCATCCGCGCGGTGGTGGAGTATTGAACGTGGAGACCCTGTCCGAAAATCGCAGCTTCGGCGGTGTGCAGGGTGTCTACAAGCACCGCTCGAAGGCCTGCGATTGCGACATGACCTTTGCGGTCTATCTGCCGCCTCAGGCCGCGCAGGGGCCGGTGCCGGTGCTGTGGTATCTGTCGGGGCTGACCTGCACCCATGAGAATGCCATGGTCAAGGGCGGCTTTCAGGAGCACGCGGCGCGGCACGGGCTGGCGGTGATCTTTCCCGACACAAGCCCGCGTGGCGAGGGTGTGGCCGATGACGGGGCCTATGATCTGGGGCAGGGGGCCGGGTTCTACGTCAATGCCACCCGCGCGCCCTGGGCCCCGCATTTCCGCATGTATGATTACGTCCTGAGCGAATTGCGCGGGCTTGTCATGGGCGCGTTTCCGCTGGCCGACCGGCACGGCATCACCGGCCATTCCATGGGCGGGCATGGTGCCCTCACGCTGGCACTGCGCAATCCAGAGATGTTCACATCGCTCTCGGCTTTTGCGCCGATCGCGCATCCTTCGCGCTCGGACTGGGGCCGCAAGCAGCTTGGCGCCTATCTCGGAGAGGATGAAAGCGCCTGGGGTGATCACGACTCCGTGTTGCTTCTTGCCGAACGGGGCTGGAAGGGAGATATTCTTGTAGATCAAGGGACTGCCGACAACTTTCTTGATCTACTGATGCCCGAGGCGCTGGCCGGGGCGATGGCGAAGCGGCGGCAGCCGGGGCAGTTCCGGCTGCAACCGGGCTATGACCATTCCTATTTCTTCGTATCTTCGTTTGCCGCCGATCATGTCGCGTGGCATGCTGAACGCCTGACAGGCAAACAACCTCAGGGAGCGACTGAATGAAACGATTGACCTTCGCCACCATCTGCCTTGCCGCCTTGCCGCTCATGGCCGCCGCAGAGGGCGATGCCGCCAAGGGCGAAAAGGTGTTCAACAAATGCAAGGCCTGCCACATGGTCGGCGACGATGCCAAGAACCGCGTCGGACCCGTGCTTAACGGAATCGTGGGCCGCCCCGTCGCCGCGATCGAGGACTTCAAATATTCCGACACGCTCACCGACAAGGGCGCATCGGGCGCAGTCTGGACCGAGGAAGAGATTGCTGCCTTCCTTGCCAATCCGAAGGACTACGCCAAGGGCACAAAGATGGCTTTCGCCGGGCTGCGCAAGGAGGAAGAGCGCGCCGATGTGATCGCCTATCTCGCGACCTTCTCGCAGTAGGTCGCGGCGAGATTGCGGCGGCGGGGCGTTGGAGAGACCGGCCCGCCACCGCAAGCGAAGGACGGCCGTTTCCGGCGGAAACGGTCGTCACCTAACCGCGGCAGTCCTGCCGCCGCTCAGGGAGGAGCAAGAATGAAAAAGCTGACGCTTTTGACCTCCGGGATCGCGCTTTGCACGGCCAGCATGGCCATGGCAAACGATGATCTCGTCGCCAAGATGAACGACCCCAAGCAGTGGGTGATCCAGACCGGCGATTACAAGAACCAGCGTTATTCGGAACTCGACCAGATCAACGCCGACAACGTGGGCAAGCTTCAGGTTGCCTGGACGTTCTCGACGGGCGTTCTGCGCGGGCATGAGGGCTCGCCGCTGGTGATCGGCGACACGATGTATGTGCACACGCCGTTCCCGAATATCGTCTATGCACTGGACCTTGCCAACGAGGGCAAGATCATCTGGAAATACGAGCCGCGCCAGGATCCGGATGTGATCCCGGTGATGTGCTGTGACACGGTCAACCGCGGCGTCGCCTATGCCGATGGCAAGATCATCCTGCATCAGGCAGATACCAAGATCGTGGCGCTCAATGCCGAAACCGGCGCGGTCGAGTGGGAGGCGGTCAACGGCGATCCGTCCATCGGCGAGACCAACACCGCCACCGTGCTGCCCGTCAAGGACAAGGTAATTGTGGGCATCTCGGGCGGCGAATTCGGTGTTCAGGGCCATGTGACCGCTTATGACCTTGCCACCGGCGAGCGTCTGTGGCGTGCCTACTCGGTGGGTCCCGACGACCAGCTTCTGTTCGATCCTGAAAAGACCACCGCGCTTGGGCGCCCGGTAGGCCCCGACAGTTCGCTCAACAGTTGGGAAGGCGATCAGTGGAAGATCGGCGGCGGCACCACCTGGGGCTGGTATTCGGCCGATCTCGAGGAAAACCTGTTCTATTACGGCTCCGGCAACCCCTCGACCTGGAACCCGGCGCAGCGTCCGGGCGACAACAAGTGGTCGATGACCATCTTCGCCCGTGACATCGACACCGGTGTGGCCAAATGGGTCTATCAGATGACGCCCCATGACGAATGGGATTACGATGGCGTCAACGAGATGATCCTGACCGAGCAGGAGATCAACGGAACCGAGCGCAAGCTGCTCACGCACTTCGACCGTAACGGTCTTGGCTATACCCTTGACCGGGTGAGCGGCGAATTGCTCGTGGCAGAGAAGTTCGATCCGGCGGTCAACTGGACGACGGGCGTCGATATGGACCCCAATTCCGACACCTTCGGGCGTCCGGCGGTGGTGGCGCAGTATTCGACCGCGCAGAACGGCGAGGACGTGAACTCCACGGGCATCTGTCCGGCGGCGCTTGGTTCCAAGGACCAGCAGCCGGCGGCCTATTCGCCCCGGACCGAGACGTTCTACGTGCCCACCAACCATGTCTGCATGGATTACGAGCCGTTCCGCGTGAGCTATACCGCCGGTCAGCCCTATGTGGGCGCGACGCTGGCGATGTATCCCGCACCGGACAGCCATGGCGGCATGGGCAACTTCATCGCCTGGGACAATATCGAGGGCAAGATCAAGTGGTCGATCCCCGAGAAGTTCTCGGTCTGGTCGGGGGCTCTGGCCACCGCGGGCGACGTGGTGTTCTACGGCACGCTCGAAGGTCATCTCAAGGCCGTGCACGCCGGGACGGGCGAGGAGCTTTACCGCTTCAAGACCCCGTCGGGCATCATCGGCAACGTGATGACCTATGAGCAGGGCGGCAAGCAGTATGTCGGCATCCTGTCGGGTGTTGGCGGCTGGGCCGGGATCGGCCTTGCGGCGGGTCTGACCAACCCCAATGACGGTCTGGGTGCCGTGGGCGGCTATGCCGCGCTCAGCGACTATACCGCTCTGGGTGGTCAGTTGACCGTCTTTGCCCTGCCTGACTGATCGGGCCTGATACCGGAACGGCGCGGGGGCGCATGACCCCGGCGCCGTTTCCCCTAGACCAGACAGAGGACAGCATGACATTCATTCCACGGCTTCTCGCCGCCGGGCTGGCAGCAGCTCTGAGCACCGCCGCCACCGCGCAGGACAACATCACCGCCGCCTATGACGAGGGCGGGCGCTACTTCACCGAGGACGACATCCCGACCTTCAACGTGGCCGAGGATGGCACCGTGGACTGGCTCACCTTCTCGGGATTCCGCCGGTATCATTCGGAATGCCATGTCTGCCACGGCCCCGATGGCGAGGGCTCGACCTATGCGCCGGCGCTCAAGAAATCGGCACTGAGCATGGATTACTACGATTTCGTCAATGTCGTGGTGAACGGGCGCGTGAACGGCAATTCGGTCATGCCGCATTTCGGCGACAATCGGAACGTCATGTGCTATCTCGACGACATTTACGTCTATCTCAAGGCGCGCGGCACCGATGCCGTGGAGCGTGGGCGCCCCGCGAAGAAGGATGCCAAATCCGATGAGATCGCCGAGGCGGAACATGCCTGCATGGGCTGAGGCGCTACGCCGCGTGGCGGCAGGTCTCGTGCTGGGCACGGGGCTTGTGGCAGGCGCGCAGGCGCAAACATCCGATCTGGTGGCGGCGGACGCGCTGCGCGTCTGCGCCGATCCGGCCAACGCGCCGATGTCGTCGAAGGATGGCACCGGTTACGAGAATGCGCTGGCCGAGCTGATCGCGGAAAAGCTTGGAGTGCCCGTCACTTACGAGTGGTATCCGATGTCCACCGGCTTTGTCCGCAACACGCTGCGCGACAAGAAATGCGATATCGTGATCGGTTATGCGCAGGGGCACGAGCTTGTGCTCAACACCAATCACTACATGACCTCGGTTTATACCTTGATCGTGCCGGAAGGCGGCGATCTGGCAGGGGTCGAGACGCTGGCCGATCCGCGCCTCAAGGGGCGGCGCATCGGTATTGTCGCGGGCACGCCGCCCGGTGGCCATCTGGCGCGCAATGGTCTGATTGCGCGCGCCAAACCCTATCCGCTGGTGGTGGACCGCCGCTATCAAAGTCCGGCGCTGGACATGCTGGCCGATCTGGAGGCGGGCGAGATCGACGCGGCGGTGCTCTGGGGGCCTTTGGGCGGACCGCTGGTCAAGCGCGAACATCCCGGCCTCAAAGTCATTCCACTGGTGAGTGAGGAGGGCGCGCCGCGTCTGTTCTACCGCATCACCATGGGCGTGCGGCAGGGCGAGAAGGTCTGGCAGCGCAAGCTCAATTCGCTTATCCGCCGCCATCAGGGCGAGATCGACGCGCTTTTGCACGAGGCGGGCGTGCCTTTGGCCAATGACATGGGCACGGCGCTGGTGGGGCCGGGGCAATGAGACACGCGGCCTTTCTCGCCGTGCTGCTGGCGTTTTCGGTCACGGCGGTGGCGCAGGGGGTGCGCGCGCCCGAGGGCTACCGCATGGAAAATTACCGCGCGCCAGTGCCCGATGACCTGCCGGGTGCGCAGGTGCTGACGGCCGAAGAGGCGCACGCGCTCTGGACCGGGGGCGCGGGGTTCGTCGATGTGCTGCCGCGCCCGCCCAAGCCCGCCAACCTGCCCGAGGGCACGATCTGGCGCGAAAGGCCGCGCCACTCGATCCCCGGCGCGACCTGGCTGCCGAATGTGGGCTACGGCGCGATAGCGGATGAGACGGAGGCCTATTTCAGGGCTGGGCTGGACAAGGTGACGGGGGGCGATAGGGCCGCGCCGCTGGTGATCTTCTGCCTGGCCGATTGCTGGATGTCGTGGAACGCGGCCAGGCGCGCGCTTGAATATGGCTACACGGCTGTCCATTGGCTGCCCGGGGGCACCGATGGCTGGGCGGCAGCGGGTTATCCGCTCGAGATTGTGGAGCCCGAACCGGGCTATTGATCGCGCGCGATGAAGGCCCCGAAGGCGCGCGGGCCGTCGCAGGTCTCGATCGCGGCGAGGGTTTCGAGGGTCTGTCCGTCGATCACGCTCAGCGTGTTGGAAAACCAGTTGGCGACGGCGATATGGCCCTCGCCGGTGCTGTCCACCCCCTCGGGATACTCGCCCACATCGAGCGTGGCGACGGGGCTGAGGGTATCGAGGGCGATGACGCTCACGGTTTCGGCATATTGGTTGGTGACAAAGGCGCGGCCCGCCGCGAAGCCCACCCCATAGGGGCGCGCACCGACCCGGATCGTGGCGAGGGGCGCGCCGGTTTCGGCGCCAAGCACGGTCATGTCATCGCTGCCCACATTCGCCACGAAGAGCCGACCGTCGGGGGCAAAGCGCAGCCCGAAAGGCCGGGTGCCAACAGGGGCACGCCAGAGCGGTGCCAGCGTGGTCGCGTCAAAGACCGAGACCCGGTCGGCATCGCGCTCGGCGGCGGCGAGCAACCGGCCATCGGGCGACAGATCCAGCCCCGCAGGCGCGGCCCCGGTGGCAAGATCGGTCAGCGGTGCGAGCGTGGCGGCATCGAGCACCCGCACCCGTGCCTCATACCAGTCCGAGACGAAAACCCGACCGCGCGCGGCGTCTACGGCAATCCCGATGGGCCCCCCGTCGAGCACCGTCTCGGCCAGAAGCGCGCCCGAGGGCGCATGGCGGCGCACGGTCTTGGTGTCAGCGGCGACGGTATAGACCGCACCCCCGGCCACCGCCACGCCGGCCGGCTTGCCCGGCAGCGGCCAACGCGCCACCTCGGTCAAAGCGACAAGATCAATCACCGAGAGCGCGTCGCCGCTCTGGCAGGTGACATAGGCCATGTCCGCCCCCGCCGGTGCGGCGAGGGCCACGAGTGCCAGCGCCCTAGCTGCCCGGCGCACCGAACCGCTCGACCAGCGCATCCATCCCCGCCTGATAGACGCCGGTCACGGCGGCAATTGCGGCCTCGTCGTTCAATTCGGCGGGTGGATCGTTGTTGGGATAGCCGCGATAGAAGGCGCCGCGCCATTCGACGATGGAGCCACCGCCGTCACGCGGCTTGACCGTCAGATGCGCGGAATAATTGGTGACCGGCAGCACCGCCACATCCACCTCGGTGATGCGGTAGGAATAGGTCATCTTGTCCGCGTCGTATTTGTAAAGCTCTTCGTCTATGGTCGGGCCGCCCTCACCCCCCAGCACCAGCCGCCGGGTGGCGTCGATGGCATTGCCGTTCTCTCCGGTCGAGGCATGCACCGCGGGGTGCCAGCTCATATCCTGAAAATCCCCGATCGCGGCCCAGACATCCGCAGGCTCTGCGGCGACCTCGGTCGTGACGGTCACCTTTTGCCGTGTCGGACCATGGGCCAGCGCCAGCCCCGGCAAGAGCATCACGGCCCCGGCAAGCATGAGTGTGCGTCGTTTCATCTCTCTCCTCCCCTTCCCGGCCACCGCGCCGATGTCATCCTCTGAGTATGCCGGGACGGCCAGGCCCCGCGCAACCATTCAAAGCATCGGAAAGGTCATTTTCATCAGACCCTTGGCGCGCTCTTATAAAATAAGAATCGTCGCGTAGCTTCGGCTTGGTAAGGTGTTGTCGCAACCCGGCCAAAGGTAGCGGGTGCCTCGGGAGGAGGGGGGCGCTAGCGTCAGGGCATGCTTCGGACACGGGCAAGGGAGGAAAGAATGTCACGCTGGCAACAGGTGCTTTGCGCGCTGATGATGATCCTTGTCTCGGGTCACGCGGTCCGGGCGGCAGAGGTGCGCGCGGCGGTGCTGCGGGTGGATTATCCGCGCCTTTTGCCGGTCTCGCGCCATGACCTGCGCGCGGATGATATCGGGTTCGCCGGTGCGGTGCTGGCGGATGAGGATAACGGCACCACGGGGCGCTTTCTTGGGCATGGCTATCTGACCACCACTCACGCCGTCACGCCCGACAATGCCCTCGGCCGGCTCGATGAGATCCTGGCCGAGGGCGTGCGCCTTGTCGTGGTGCAGGCCGGGGGTGCGGAGCTGTTGCGCCTTGCTGACCGGGCAGCGGAGGCAGGGGCGCTCGTGTTCAACGCATCCGCGCCCGAGACCGAATTGCGCGATGCCGCGTGCCGCGCCAACCTCTTGCATGTCGCGCCCTCGAACCAGATGCTGGCCGATGCGGTGGCGCAATTCGCCGTGTGGAAGAAGTGGCGCGAGTGGCTGCTTGTCACCGGCTCCAACCCCGCCGACCGGGCCCTTGGCGAGGCCTTCCGCCGCGCGGCGGGCAAGTTCGGGGCGAAGCTGGTCGAGGAGCGGGTGTTCGAGGATACCGGCGGCAGTCGGCGCACCGATTCGGGGCATGTTCTGGTGCAGCGACAATTGCCGCTTTTCACGCAGGGGGCCAAGGCGCATGACGTGGTGATCGCCGCCGATGCCACAGATTATTTTGCCGGATACCTGCCCTATCACCTCTGGACGCCGCGCCCGGTGATGGGATCGGGCGGGCTGCGGCCCGTCTCGATGCACCCCGCGCACGAGGCCTGGGGGGCCACGCAGTTCCAGACCCGTTTCGAAAAGCTGACACAACGCCGCGTGGCGTCCGAGGATTACAACGTCTGGCTGGCGCTGCGGGTGATCGGCGAGGCGGTGACGCGCACCGGATCGGCAGAGCCGGAGGCAATCCGCGCCTATGCGCTCTCGGATGCGTTCGAGCTTGCGGCGTTCAAGGGACAGAAGGTCACGTTCCGCGACTGGAATGGGCAATTGCGCCAGCCGATCCTTCTCTATGACGGCTGGACCACGGTAAGCGTCAGCCCGCAGGAGGGCTTTCTTCACCAGGTCTCGCCGCTTGATACGCTGGGGCTTGACCGCCCCGAATCCGCCTGCACCGCTTTCAACTGACGGAGACGCGCATGAAAACCCTGCTCCTTGGCACCGCCCTTGTGGCCCTTGGCCTGTCCCCGGCGATGGCCGGCAAGGCCTTTGTCTCGAACGAGCGCGGCAATACGATCACCGTGATCGACACCGACACATGGGAGGTGCTGACCGAGTTTGCCGGCGGTAACCGTCCGCGCGGCATCACCGCAAGCCCGGACGGCAAGAAACTCTATGTCTGCGCCTCGGATGACGATCTGGTGCGCGTGTTCGACACCGAAACCTACGAGGAATTGCCAAGCCTGCCCTCGGGGCCGGACCCGGAGCTTTTCGTGCTGGAACAAAGCGGCAAGCGGCTCTTCATCGCCAACGAGGATGACAACCTTGTCACCGTGACCGATACCGAGACGCGGCAGATCCTGGCCGAAATCCCCGTGGGGGTAGAGCCCGAGGGCATGGGGATCAGCCCCGATGGCAAGTTCGTGGTCAATACATCCGAGACCACGAACATGGCCCATTTCATCTCGACCGAGGACTACGAGATCAAATACAACGTGCTGGTCGATCAGCGCCCGCGCTACGCGCAATACACCGCCGATGGCACGCGGCTTTACGTGTCGTCCGAGATCGGCGGCACGGTGACGGTGATGGATATCGCCGAGGATGGCGCGCCCACGGTGGTGGGCAAGATCACATTCGAGGTGCCCGGCGTGCAGCCCGAATGGCTGCAACCCGTGGGTGTCAAGGTGACAGAGGATGGCAGCCGGGTATTCGTGGCTCTGGGGCCTGCCAACCGGGTTGCGGTGGTCGATGGCCAGAGCCTCGAGGTGCTGGATTACATTCTGGTAGGACAGCGCGTCTGGCAGCTCGATTTCACGCCCGATCAGAAATACCTGCTGAGCACGAACGGCAATTCCAACGACATCACCGTGATCGACGTGGCCACCGAAAAGGCCATTCGCTCGGTGCAGGTGGGGCAGGCGCCCTGGGGTGTCGTGACCATCGACTGATTGCCAACCGGAAAGGAAGACGAGAGATGAAAAAAATTCTGACCGCCTGCGCGCTGGCCCTGCTGGTCGCACCCGCGATCCCGATGGCCACAACGCCCGCCCAGGCCGCGCCGCTCTGCGACAACCTGGGCTTTGCCGGGCTTCTGGCCAAGTGCAACCGTGGCGAGACGATCCATCTGACGCTGGCCTCGGGCCAGCCACTGGGCGAGGATCAGGTGCTGCAATCGGGGGCCTATTACAAGCTTGAGATCACCGCCGACGGCTCAGCCGAGCTGGCGGTGTCGGGGCCCGATTTCTTTCGCGCCATCTGGATGAACGAGATCGTGATCAACAGCATCGAAATCCGCCCCATGGCCATCGACTCGATCGAGTTCGACAAGGCGGGCACGGTGGAGTTGTCCTTTATCGCCATCAAGCCGGGGCGCCATGTGCTTCGCATTCCCGGCTCGACCGGTGACAGCCAGCAAGTGACCTTTACCATTCAGTAACCATGAGGAGTTTGCCATGAAATACCTGATGACACTTGCCCTTGCCGGGCTTTTGGCCGTGCCCGCGTTCGCGGCGCACGAACACGACCACCCCGATGCCGGGACCATTGCGAAGATCGAGGCGCTTCTGGCCGATATGAAATGCCAGATGGACCCCGACGATATCGAGATTGACGGCGATAGCTACGACCTCGACGATGTGATCTGCGAGGGCGGCAAGCAGTTCGACATCAAGCTCAACGCCGATTTCGAGGTGATCGAACAGCGTGAGGAATAACCCGAAAGACACAGCCGACGGGGGGGCACTGCCCTCTCGCCGCCTGTTTCTGGCCGCGCCGCTGTTTCTGGGCTGGCCCGCTCTGGCGCAGGACAGGCCGGTGATCCGCGCGGCCGTGCTGCGCATCGGGACGGTGAACTGGGAATTGCAGACCATCCTGCGCGAGGGGCTGGACGAAAGGCACGGCTTTCGCCTTGAGGTGCAGGGCTATGCCGACGGCACCGCCGCGCATCTGGCGGTCGAGGGGGGGGCGGCCGATCTGGCGGTGAGCGACATGATCTGGCTGGCGCGGCAGCGGGTGGCGGGGCGCGACTATGTGATGATCCCCTATTCGCGCGCCGTGGGCGGCGTTGTCGTGCCGGGGGATAGCGCGGCGCGGACCCTGGCGGACCTGCGCGGCGGCAAGATCGGGATTGCGGGCGGGCCGCTGGATAAATCCTGGCTGATCCTGCGGGCCTATGCGCGGGCGCAATACGGCATGGACCTCGCGGCCGAGACTGAACAGGTCTACGGTGCGCCGCCGCTCATCTACAAATCCGCCCTGCGTGGCGGTTATGCGGGGGCGGTGAATTTCTGGCATTTCCTGGCGCGGATGCGCGCGGGCGGGATGCGTGATCTGGTCTCGGTTGCGCAGGCGGCGGGCGGGCTCGGGCTTGACCCCGAGACGCCGCTGATCGGCTACTACCTCAAGGCAGGCTTTCTTGCCGCCCATCCCGGTCTGGCGCAGGCGTTTCATGACGCAAGCCGCGACGCCAAGGATCTGCTGGCCCGTTCCGATGCCGCCTGGGAGGCGCTGCGCCCGCTGATGGGGGCCACGGATGACGCGGAATTCGCCGCCCTGCGCGCGGGCTGGCTCGAGGGTGTGCCGCGACGTGGGCCGGTCGATTCCGCAGGCGCGCGCGCGATGCTGGCGCTCATGGCGGAGCTGGGCGGCGCGGCGCTGATGGGGCCGGTGCGCGATCTGCCCGAGGGGCTTTTTGCCGATGTCATCTGAGGCGCGCGGCACGACCGCGCTCTCGCTTGCGGCGCTTCTGGGGGTGTGGATCATCGCCGCGCTGCTCACCGGCGATGCGATGATCCTGCCCGCACCGTGGGATCTGGTCGTGCCCTTTCTGCAAGAGATCCGCAGTGGCGAGTTGCTGCGCCATCTTGGCGCGACGCTGGGGCGCGTGATCGCGGCCTTCGTGCTGGCCATGGGCATCGGCGTGGCGCTTGGCCTTCTGATGGGCCGCTCGGCGCGCGCCGATCGCTGGCTCGATCCATGGCTGGTGGTATTTCTCAACCTGCCCGCGCTCGTTGTGATCGTGCTCTGTTATCTCTGGATCGGCCTTACCGAGGTGGCGGCGATCCTTGCCGTCAGCCTCAACAAGATCCCCAATGTCGCCACCGTCCTGCGCGAGGGCGCGCGCGCGCTCAGCCCCGATCTCGATGCCATGGCGCGTGTCTATGCCATGCCTGCGCGCACGCGCCTGCGCCATGTCATCCTGCCGCAACTGGCCCCCTATATCGCGGGCGCGTCGCGGTCGGGCGTGGCACTCATATGGAAGATCGTGCTGGTGGTGGAATTCCTTGGCCGCTCGAACGGCATCGGCTTTCAGATCCACTTGTATTTTCAGCTTTTCGACGTGGCGATGGTACTGGTCTATGCGCTGTCGTTCATCGCCGTGATGCTGGCGGTGGAGTGGCTCATCCTGCAACCCTGGGAGCGGCGCGTGCGGCGCTGGCGCACGGCATGACCGAGGTGGCGATCCGCGCCAAGGCGTTTGGCGGCACCCCGGTGCTGGGGCCGGTGGCGTTTGCCATCGCGGCGGGAGAGGTGGTGGCCATCCTCGGGCCGTCGGGGATCGGCAAATCCACACTTTTGCGGATCGTGGCCGGGATCGACCGCGATTACGAGGGGGAGGTGAGCCGCCCGGACCGCCTTGCCATGGTGTTTCAGGAGCCGGTTCTGCTGCCCTGGCGGAGCGCCATGGACAATCTGCGGCTGGTCCATCCCGGGTTGAGCGAGAGCGCGGCGCAGGCGGCGCTTGACCGCGTCGGGCTGGGCGACAAGGGGGCGGCCTTTCCGGGGCAGCTCTCGCTTGGGCAACAGCGGCGGCTGGCGCTGGCGCGCGCTTTTGCCGGGCGGCCCGCGCTGCTCATTCTCGACGAGCCGTTCGTGTCGCTCGACCCTGCCACCGCCGAGACGATGCTGGCGCTCACCGAGGGCCTGATCGCCGAGACGCGGCCGGCCACGCTGCTTGTCACCCATTCCGAGGCCGAGGCCGCGCGGCTGGCCACGCGCACCCTGCGCCTTTCTGGGCGGCCTGCGACCCTTGCGGGGGACGCCACGCCGGGGCAGGGTGGGGCGGACAAGACGGGGGAGGGGCATGGCCGAGCTTGAGGTCAGCGGGCTGAGCTATCGCTACGGTGCGAAACAGGCGCTTGACGGGGTGGGGTTTGCCCTGCCGCGCGGCACCTTCTGCGCGCTGCTTGGCCCCAATGGCGCGGGCAAGTCGACGCTTGTTTCGCTGCTCACCCGGCTTCTGGTGGCCCCCGAGGGGCGCATCACCATCGCCGGGCACGACCTGCAAACCGCGCCGCGCCGGGCACTTGGGGCGCTTGGCGTGGTGTTTCAGCAACCGACCCTCGATCTGAGCCTGACCGTGCGGCAGAACATGGCCTATTTCGCCGCCCTTCACGGCCTGCCGCGCAAGGGGCTGGCCGGGCGCATCGACACGGCGCTTGCACGCCTGTCGATGGCCGAGCGCGCGCATGAGAAGGTGGGCGCGCTCAATGGCGGACACCGGCGGCGGATGGAACTGGCGCGCGCGCTGCTGCACGAGCCGCGCGTTCTGCTGCTCGACGAGCCGACCGTGGGGCTTGACGCCGCCGCCCGCGCCTCGATCGTGGCGCAGGTGCACGATCTGGCCGATGAGGGGCTGGCGGTGCTCTGGACCACGCATCTGACCGACGAGGTGCGCGATAGCGACCGCCTGTTGGTGCTGCATCAGGGGCGCATTCTGGCCGACGGGATCACGCGCGAGGTGCGCGGCACGCAGCCCCTGGCCGAATGGTTTCTGAGCCGCACGGAGGCCACGACATGAGCGCGTATCTGGGCGTCATGCGCGCGATCATGGCGCGCGAGTTCCTGCGCTTCGTCCATCAGCGCGAGCGGTTTCTGGCGGCCCTTGTGCGCCCGCTGGTCTGGCTGGTGGTCTTTGCCGCCGGGTTCCGGGCCGCTCTTGGCCTGTCGATCATCCCGCCCTACCAGACCTATATCACCTACGAGACCTATATCCTGCCGGGCCTTTGCGCGATGGTGCTGCTGTTCAACGGGATGCAAAGCTCGCTCAGCCTTGTCTATGACCGCGAGATGGGGTCGATGCGCCTGTTGCTCACCAGCCCCTTTCCGCGCGGCTGGCTGCTCTTTTGCCGCCTGCTCGGGGCAACACTGATTTCGGTGTTGCAGGTCTATGCCTTTCTGGGGGCGGCGGCGATTTTCGGCGTGGTGCTGCCGGGATGGGGGTATGTCGCGGTCTTGCCTGCGCTCATTCCCACCGGGTTGATGCTGGGGGCGCTCGGGCTGGTTCTGTCGAGTTTCATCAAGCAGTTGGAGAATTTCGCCGGGGTGATGAATTTCGTCATCTTCCCGATGTTTTTCCTGTCCTCGGCGCTCTACCCGCTCTGGCGCATGGCCGAAAGCTCGGCGCTGTTGCACGATATCAGCGCCGCGAACCCGTTCACCCACGCGGTCGAACTCATTCGATTTGCGGCCTATCTGCAACTGAATTTGGGTGCTCTCTTGTGGGTGCTGGGCTGGGCGGCGGCGCTCGGGGCGCTGGCAATCTGGGCTTATGATCCGGGTCGCGCGCTCATGCGGCGCAAGGGGTAGCGGAGATGGCTCAGGTGAGGGCCCGGCAGCGCCAGCGGCTGATGCGCAATTCGGGATGCAGTTCGCTCCAGCGGGCAAGCTCGGGCTGGGCCGCCGCCATGCAGCGCGCGGGCGTCATGTCGCCGAATATCAGGCGTTGTTCGTTGCACTCCGTCGGGTTGGCGGACAGACAGGCGATGAAAAGCAATTCGACCATGGCGAGACGTCTTCTTGTTGTGACCGACAGCTTAGCGCGTGGCGTGTCAAAGTCACCCCCGGCGCGTCGATGCCGCGGGCGGTCATGACGGGGCGCACCACCTCGCTCAAGGTGCGGCTGGGGATCGGGGCGGCGATCCTTGGCGGGCTGACGCTTCTGGCGGCGGCGATTTTTCTTGTGGGGATGATGCGCGTGGCCGACCGGCTTGACGCGGCGCTCGGCACCGAGGCGCGGCTGGCGCGCTACTCGACCCTCTCGCGCGAGGTTTCGACCTTTCTGGTCATTGCCACGGAAACGGTGCAATCCGGCCAGCCGCCGCAGGTGCGTGCCGAGCGGCTGGAGCCGGTGGCCGCGACGCTTCGCCAGACCTTCGCGGCGCTGCGCGGCGATCTGGAACGGGGAGTGGCCGCCGCGCAAGGGCTGGACGCGCAATCGCGGCAAGCCACCCAATCTCTGGGGTTGGCCCGGATGGAGGCGCTCCTTGCCAGCGCGCTGGCCGCGCTTCGCTCGGACGAGGGCGAGCGCGCGGTGCTGCGCGCGCATATCGACACATTCGCAGGCCGCTTCGATCCGCTGCTCAATCAGGCGGTGCAGACCGAGGTGATGTTCCGCAACGAGGCACTGGCAGGTATCGACAGGCTGCGGCGGGACCTCAGCGTTGCAGCGGTGATCATCGGCGGGCTGAGCCTGCCGCTGGTCGCGGCGTTCTACCTGCTGCTGATTCGTCCGCAGTTCCGCCGTCTTGACCGGCTGCGCGAGGCGGCGCGCGAAATCGGGCAGGAGAATTTCGCCGTGGCCCTGCCCGAGGGCGAGGCCGATGAAATCGGGCAGATCTATGCCGAGACGCGCCGCATGGCCCGCGCGCTGGCGCAGCGGCGCGACGAGGTGCACGCCGAATGGGCGCGCCTGAACGAGACCATCGCCGCGCGCACCGAGGAATTGCGCGCGGCCAACATGCGGCTGGAAAAGGTGGACGCGAACCGCCGCCGCTTTTTCGCCGATGTCAGCCATGAATTGCGCACGCCCTTGACCGTGATCCTGACCGAGGCGCAGATCGGCCAGCAGCAAAGCGCGGGTGAGACGCGCGCGGCCTTTGCCACGATCGAGGCGCGCGCAGGGCGGCTCAACCGCCGGATCGACGATCTGTTGCGCGTGGCGCGGTCCGACAGCGGGCAACTGGCGCTCGATCCGGTCAGGGTTCCGCTTGCGCGGATCGCCGAAGAGGCGGTGGCCGAGATGCGTGCCGAGATCGACAATGCGGGCATGACGCTTGATCCGGGAGCGATGCCGGGGGCGGTGGTGCGCTGCGATCCGAACTGGGCGCGGCAGGTGGTGGTAGGGCTGATGCGCAACGCCATCATCCATGCGCGCGGGGGTGGTCGGCTGGCGCTCCGGGCGGCCCTCGATGGCGCGCGCGCGGGGCTGTCGGTGATCGACAACGGCCCCGGCATCGCGCCAGAGGATCAGGCGCGCGTTCTGGAGCGGTTCGCGCGCGCAGAACGCGGGCGCGCCGAGGGGTTCGGCATCGGGCTCGCGCTGGCGCGTTGGGTGGTCGAGGCGGAGGGCGGCGAGATGCGGCTGAGCAGCCCCGTGCCAAGGGATGATGCGCTTGGCGATGCGCCGGGTCTGTGCATCACCGTGCTTTGGCCGCAGGGGTGACGCGCGCCCCCGCTACGCCGCGCCTTCGCGTTCGGGCATCCGGCGATAGACCAGCGGGGCCTCGGCATCGGCGGCATAGGTCACGGCCTGTGCGCGGATGCGCGCATGATGGGGGGATTTGCCACAGACCGGATCGGTCGCCGCCGCATCGCCCACAAGCGCCATCGCCTGACAGCGGCAGCCGCCGAAATCCACCTCTCGCCGGTCACAGCTCTGGCACGGTTCCTGCATCCAGTCCGTGCCGCGATAGGCGTTGAAAGCCGCGCCGTCATACCAGATCTCGCGCAGGGGTCGGTCGGTCACGCGGTCAAAAGCAAGGTGCGGGATGGTCTGCGCCGCGTGGCAGGGCAGCACCAGCCCCTCGGGCGTCACGTTGAGGCCGGTCGACCCCCAACCGCCCATGCAGCGCTTGGGCAGGTCCTCGTGATAATCGGCGGGCACGTAGTCGATGACCAGCCGCCCCTTGAGGCGCGCACGCGCCTCGGCCACGATCCGCGTCGCCTCGCGCGCCTGATCAAGCGTCGGCATGAGCGCGGCGCGGTTCTCGATCGCCCAGCCGTGGAATTGCACGGTGGCCACCTCCATCCGGCGCGCGCCCATCTCGAGGGCCATCTCGATGGCGCGGGGCAACTGGTGCAGGTTGCGCCGGTGCAGCACCGCGTTGAGCGTCAGCGGAAAGCCCACCTCGGCCACCCAGCCCGCCACCTGCATCTTGCGCGCAAAGCCGCCACGATAGCCGCCGATCTCGTCTGCGGTGGCCGGGTCGGTGCCTTGCAGCGACAATTGCACATGATCGAGACCGGCCGCGTCCAGCTCTTGCAGCCGCCGCTCGGTCAGGCCGATGCCCGAGGTGATGAGGTTGACATAAAGCCCCGCCTCCCGCGCCGCCGCTACCAGATCGACCAGATCGCGGCGCGAGGCAGGCTCGCCCCCCGACAGGTGAAGTTGCAACACCCCCAGATCGGCGGCCTGCCGGAAGATGTCGGCCCAGGTGGCGGTATCAAGCTCGCGCTCGGCCCGGGTCAGTTCGAGCGGGTTCGAGCAATAGGGACAGGCCAGCGGACAGCGATGCGTGACCTCGGCCAGCATGGCGATGGGGGGGCGCACGGCGGTCATGGCCGCACGTCCAGAAACCGGCGCGCGCGCAGCGCGTCGAGAAAGCCCGCGCTATCGGCGGCGATCTGCTCGGGCGGCGCGTTGTAGCGGTCGGCCAGCGTCTGCGTGATCTCGCCGAAACTGCGCGCGCCGTCGACCTCGCTCAGGATCGCGTGGCCGGTGGCGTCAAGCGTGATCGCGCGCTCGGGCGCGAGCAGCACCCAGGCCTCGCGCACCCGGTCGAAATGCAGCCGCACACCGCGCGGCAGGGCGGGGATCTCTTCGGGGGTCATCACGCGGCCCTCCCGGCCATCAGCCCTTCGCCCGGTTGCCAGGCACCGGGCGGGATCTCGGCGGGCGCGACATAGGCGTGATGCAGCGCGTCAAGCTGCGCCCAGAGAACATCGGTCTTGAATTCAAGCGCGGCGGCGGCGGCGTCCTGTTTTTCGGCGGTGTCGGCATGGTCGAGCACCCAAGCGAGCCCAAAGGCAACGTCCTTGGGCGCTTCGGTCAGCCGTTTGCGGAAATAGGACAGCGCCGCGTCATCGGCGAAGGCGTAATTGGCCAGAAGCCCCTCGATCCGCTCGGCGTGGATTTTCGGCGCGAAAAGCTCGGTCAGCGAGGCGGCGACGGCCTCGAGCAGCGGGCGCTCGCGCACGAAGCGCAGATAGGCATCGCAGGCAAAGCGCGTGGCAGGCAGCACGCCCTTGCGCGAGGCGACGTAATCGGGGTCAAGCCCCACCGCCTCGGCCAGCCGCAGCCAGCGGCGGATGCCGCCCTCGTTCTCGGCGGTGCCGTCGTGATCCTCGATCCGCGAGCGCCAGATGCGGCGCAGCGCGGGGTCTTCCACCCGGCTCATGAAGGCCGCGTCCTTCATCGGGATCGTGTGCTGATAGTAATAGCGGTTGATCACCCAGGCGCGCACCTGATCGGGGGTGCAGCCGCCGCCGTGCAGCAGCTTGTGAAACGGGTGGCGGTCGTGATAGCGCTCCGCCCCGATCTGGCGCAGCCGTGCCTCGAAGGCCTCGCGTGATGCGGTCATGGTGTGATTTCCATTCCGTCCTGTCCGATGATCCAGCCCGCCGCCTCCGCCTCGGCGCGCTCGGGCGCGTCGGGGCGCAGCACCGGGTTGGTGTTGTTCATGTGCACGAAAACCTTTTGCGCGATGCCGAGATCGGCCATGGCCGCGATGGAGCCGCCGGGGCCGCTCATCGACATGTGCCCCATGCGCGCGCCGGTCTTGTGACCAAGGCCTTCACGGATCATCTCGTCGTCGCGCCAGAGCGTGCCGTCGAAGAAAAGCAGGTCTGCGCCCCGGATGCGGGTGGCCAGATCGTCGCCGAGATGCGCGCAGCCGGGGATGTAGTAGATACGGCGGCCCCCGGCCTCGATCTCGACCCCTACGGTCTGTTCGCCCATGAGATCGGTCACCACCTCACCCGCCTCCATGTAGAGCGGCACCTTGCCCGGAACGGCGAAAAGCCGCGCCGCGAGGCCCGCCACCAGCTCGAACTCCTCTTCCAGCGCAATGGCGCGCCTTGGCACAAGATCGCGGTTGACCGCATCGAAGATCGGGTTGGCGTCGAGCACATCGTGGATTGCGGGCGTGGCAAACAGCGTGAAGGGTTGCGATTCCCTCAGCGTGAGCAATCCCGCGACATGGTCGATATCGCCATTGGTCACAAGCACCGCCGCCAAAGGCAACTCACGCAGGCCCGAAGGATGGAGAGACCGGGCCAGCGTGAGTTGCTCCCTGATGTCGGGAGAGGCATTGAGAATTGCCCAAGACCCATCCGCGCCCGAAAGAGCAAGCGAGGATTGTGTCAGTTTGGGGATAGCACCGATCCGCGCGAGATTGCAATTGCGGCACCCGCAATTCCACTGCGGCAGGCCACCACCAGCGGCGGCCCCGAGAATACGCGCGCGGAATGTCATGTGTCACCCCGCGCGGTCAAAGTCTCAGAACAGGACGCCGTCGTCTTCTGCGCCGGGCCCGTACATGTTGATTTCCATGCCGCATTCCAGTTCGCGGATGGTCGGTTTGGTCCATGCCATGACAATTCCCTCCTCAAGATTTGCGTGTCGGACATATGAAACCTGCCACAAGGGACGCGCGCGGGCGACTCTTAATTTATAAGACGGATACAGACTTTGGTCGGGATCAGGGCGCCCCGGTCTGTGGGGCCAGCCCCTCGACAACAAAGCCCTGATTGCGAATCGTCCTGATTTCAAACCCGAAATCGCCCTCGGTCAGTTTCTTGCGCAGATAACCGATATAGACATCGACGACGTTCTCGCTGGCCGATCCCTCCGTTGCCCAGAGCGC
Organism: Alphaproteobacteria bacterium HGW-Alphaproteobacteria-1; assembly: GCA_002842985.1. GTDB lineage: Bacteria > Pseudomonadota > Alphaproteobacteria > Rhodobacterales > Rhodobacteraceae > Roseovarius. Next base: position 192,144 of record PHEQ01000001.1, on the reverse strand, counting down.
CTCGAAGATGGTGTGGCGGGGCAGGGGGGCCGCGCGATGCGCCAGAAGCAGGCGCAAGAGCGCATGTTCGCGGTCGGTCAGCACCACGGTCGCGCCGCCGCGTATCAACCGACGGTCAGGCAGAAGCTGCGCGGGTTGTTGCCGCTCGGCGCGCCGTTCCTGCACCCGCAGCCGCGCCACCAGTTCATCGAGCGAGAAGGGCTTGACCACGTAATCATCCGCCCCCGCCTCCAGCCCCGCCGCGCGATGCTCGACATCCGCAAGCGCCGAGAGCATGAGAATGGGCAGGGATGCACCGCGCGCCCGCGCCGCGCGCACAAGGTCAAGCCCGCTGTCGGCCCCAAGCATCACATCGACGATGGCGCAGGCAAACCGGCCCGAGCACAGCCGGTCGAGCGCGCGCGCCGCGCGGTTCTCGGCCTCGGCCCCGTAACCGTGCAACCGCAAGCCCCGAACAAGGGCAGAGGTGATCTCGGGATCGTCCTCGACGATGAGCAAAGGTGTGATCATGGCGCGACCCTAGCCGATTTTCGCGGCCCTGCCACCGCTATCGACGTGCGCGCGCCTTGCCCTCGGGCGCGCTGCGCACTAGGACGGTCAGAACCAAGAGAGGGGCGCGATCCATGGCCAATGACCTGTTCAATTCCTTCATGACCGGCCCCGACGAAAAGGGCCGGTTCGGCGATTTCGGCGGGCGCTTCGTGTCGGAGACGTTGATGCCGCTCATTCTGGAACTGGAAGAGCGCTATGAGCACGCCAAGACCGATCCGGATTTCTGGGCCGAGATGGACTATCTCTGGAAACATTACGTGGGCCGGCCCAGTCCGCTCTATTTCGCCGAGCGGCTGACCGAGCGGTTGGGAGGCGCGAAGATTTATCTCAAGCGCGACGAGCTGAACCATACCGGTGCGCACAAGATCAACAACGTGCTGGGCCAGATCATCCTTGCCCGCCGCATGGGCAAGAAACGCATCATCGCGGAAACCGGCGCAGGCCAGCACGGTGTGGCCACGGCCACGGTCTGCGCCAAGTTCGGGCTGCAATGCGTGGTCTACATGGGTGCGCATGACGTGGAGCGGCAGGCACCCAACGTGTTCCGGATGCGGCTTCTGGGGGCCGAGGTGGTGCCGGTCACATCGGGGCGCGGCACGCTCAAGGATGCGATGAACGATGCGCTGCGCGACTGGGTCACGAATGTGCGCGACACGTTCTATTGCATCGGCACGGTGGCGGGCCCGCACCCCTATCCGGCGATGGTGCGCGATTTTCAGGCGATCATCGGCAAGGAAACACGTGAGCAGATGAACGAGGCCGAGGGCCGACTGCCCGACACTTTGGTCGCGGCCATCGGCGGCGGGTCCAATGCGATGGGGCTGTTCTATCCGTTCCTCGACGACAAGGAGGTCGCGATCATCGGGGTCGAGGCCGGGGGCCACGGCGTCGATGACCGGATGGAGCATTGCGCAAGCCTGACCGGCGGGCGTCCCGGCGTGCTGCATGGAAACCGCACCTATCTGTTGCAGGACGATGACGGGCAGATCCTTGAAGGGCACTCGATCTCGGCGGGTCTCGACTATCCCGGCATCGGCCCCGAGCATAGCTGGTTGCACGAGACGGGCCGCGCGAAATACGTCTCGATCACCGACACCGAGGCGCTGGCCGCGTTCCAACTGTGCTGCGAGACGGAAGGCATCATTCCCGCGCTCGAGCCCAGCCATGCGCTGGCCCATGTCGCCAAGATCGCACCGGAGCTGCCGCGCGATCACCTTTTGGTCATGAACATGTGCGGGCGCGGCGACAAGGACATTTTTACCGTCGCCAAGCATCTGGGCTTTGACATGAAGATCTGACGCGCCGCGCTGGTTTCAGAGCTTGAAGGCGTCGTCCACCGGCACCTGAAGCGCTGTCGCCAGTGCGTTGGTCTGAGAGGCCATGCCGATCACCGAGAGCAGTTCGCCATGCTGTGCGCTGGTCATCCCCCTGGCGCGTGCGGCGGCTGTGTGGGAATGGGCGCAGTATTCACATCCATTGGCCACCGAGACGGCGATATAGATCAATTCCTTGGTCAGCGGATCAAGGGTGCCGGGGCCCATCACGCTCTTGAGCCGTTGCCACGTGGCATCGAGAAGCGCCGGGTCATGGGCCAGCGCGCGCCAGAAATTGTTGATGAAATCGGTGCCGCGCGTGGCGCGGATATCGTCGAGAACGGCGCGCGCCTCGGCGCTCATCTCTGCATCCGACAAAAGCGGGACCGTGGCCATCGCTCAGCCCTCCGCCGCGTGTTCGCGCAGAACCGCAAGCGGCACGATGTCAAGGGCGCGGGCATGGGTCGCCGCCAGATCGACCTTCGGCGCGCAACCCTCGTCATGGGCCTGAAGAAAGCGGCCCGCGCACAGGCACCAGCGGTCGCCGGGGGTCAGCCCCGGAAAGCGGAATTCGGGGCGCGGCGTGCTCAGGTCGTTGCCGACATATTTGGAATAGGCAAGGAATTCGGCTGTCATCACCGCGCAGACCGTATGGCTGCCGCTGTCCTCGGCGCAGGTATTGCAATGCCCGTCGCGAAAGAACCCGGTGAGCGGGGCGGACGAGCAGGGCGAGAGCGTGCCACCCAGCACGTTTTCCGATGGAACCATCCTGATGCTCATGTTTGCTCCTCCCTGTTCACCTTCCTCACTATAAGGCAGGGCGGGGCCGGGGCAAGCGCGGCTCAGAGCGCGGCGGCGATCCGGCGCAGGATTTCGATGTTGCCCTCCTTCACCCCCGGCTCGCGAAAGCCCCGGTCGGCGGAGGTCACGACGATCACCGCATCGCGCGCGCGGTCGATATAGATATATTGCCCATATATGCCGTGGCCGAAGACCTCGCCCGCGCGCGCATCCGACGGCATCCACCATTGATAGCCGTATTGCAGCTTGCCCGGTTCGGTGGGCGCGCTTGGGGTGGTCGAGGCGGCGATCCAGTCCTCCGGTACGACCTGCACCCCGCCATGGCGCCCCATCCGCGCCACCATCAGGCCAAAGCGCGCATAGTCCCGCGTGGTCACGTTGAGCCCGCCCAGGGCAAAGGCCACCCCCTCGCCATCGGTGAGGAAATAGGGCTCTGCCTCGAATCCCAGCGGTACGATGAGCTTTTCCGACATGAAACCGGGCAGCGCGCGCCCGGTCGCGCCGCGCAGCACCATGGCCAGAACATGCGTGTCGATCGAGACATAGTGCCAGCGCGTGCCGGGCGGGGCAGCGCGGGCCGTCAGAGAGGCGGCAAACCCGTCCATGGTGCCGCCGAGCGCCAGCACCCTGCCCATGCGGTTGATGTCGGAATTGTAGTCGAGATAATCCTCGTCGAACGCCACCCCGCTGGTCATCTGCAAAAGGTGGCGGATGGTGGTGCCCTCATAGACGCTGCCCGCCAGCATGGGCGCATAGGCCGTCACCGGATCGTCGAGCGAGGCGATCTGGCCCTCGGCCACGGCGATGCCGAAGAGGGCAGACAGAAAGCTTTTGGCCACCGACCAGCTTATCCGCCGGTCCTCGGGGCCGGTGCCCCGGTGATAGCTTTCATGCACGATCCGGCCCTCGTGCAGTACCAGAAGCGAGGTGACGGCGCGTGCCTCGATCCAGTCGGCAACACCTGCGGGCAGGCTCATCTCGGCGCCCTTTGGAAGGTCCGAGACCGGCCCCGCGCCGCGCGGCACCGGCACGGTGAGAAAGGCGCGGTCCATGTTCGAGAAATTCGAGACGATCCGCTCCTCGTCAAAGAGCGTGTTCACCGCCATGAGGCGCGTGATCTCCTCGCGCTTCCACAGGCCTACGACCAGTGCCGCGAGCACAAGCGCCAGAACGATCCGGGTGAGCCATTTCAAACCTGCGCGCATGTTCCGTCCTCCCTGCCGCCCGAGAGGAGCCAATGGCGCAGGCAAAATCAAGGGTGACGCAACGGCGTCTCCGGGCAGGGGGCAGGTCTTGTTGCTAGCGAAACCGGTCCATGAGTTTCTGGAGCGCGCTGCGTTCATCCTCTTCGGGCGCAGCCGGTGCGGGCGTGGACTTGCTTTCGGGCTCGGGCTTCGGTCGGCTCTTCTCGGGCCGCGCGGGGGCCAGCCGCTGCGCCACGGCGGTCTGAAACCGCTCGGGCTTGTCCTTGGCCAGCCACGGCGCGCCCTCGGCGATGCCGCGCATCAGGTCATCGAGCCATTCGGCATCCGCCTTGGCGAAGTCCTGCAACACATAGCCCGCCACCCGGTCCTTGTGCCCCGGATGGCCGATCCCAAGGCGCACGCGCTGGAACTCGGCCCCGATATGGGCCGTGATCGAGCGCAGCCCGTTATGGCCCGCGTGCCCGCCGCCGCGCTTGACGCGCAGCTTGGCCGGGGCAAGGTCAAGTTCGTCATGAAAGACGGTCACGGCTTCGGGGGCGATCTTGTAGAAACGCGCGGCCTCTCCGACCGATTGCCCCGAGAGGTTCATGAAGGTCTCGGGCTTGAGCAGGATCACCTTTTCGCCTTCCAGAACACCCTCGCTCACCTGACCCTGAAATTTCGCCCGCCACGGACCAAAGCCATGCGCCCCGGCAATGGCATCCACGGCCATGAACCCGATATTGTGGCGGTTGCCCGCATATTTCGCGCCCGGATTGCCAAGCCCGACAAAGAGTTGCATTGCCCGCGCCCCCGTTCTTTGATGTGGATGGTCTAGGGGTTTGGCCGCGCGGAATCAACGGCAAGGGGCAGGGCATGGCAGAGTATGAGATCGACGGGCTGCGCCTCGAGGTGCCCGAGGCGCTGCTGAACGACCGCATCCATGCCAAGCTTGCCTCGGGCGGGTATGAGGCGCATGAGGCGCAGGCCGCCGCGATGCGGCTCAAGCCGCGTCACCGGGTGCTCGAGCTTGGGTCGGGCATCGGCTATATCGCGGCGGTCTGCGCGCGCGTCTGTGGCCCCGAGAACATCACCACGGTCGAGGCCAACCCGGCGATACTGCCCGTCATCCGCGCCAATCTGGCGCGCAACGGATACGGCGCGGTGACGCTGCTGCATGGGGCCGTGGGGGGCATGACGGGAGGCGCGGCGCCGCTCGCCTTTGATACCGCGCGCAGCTTCTGGGCGGCGCGCATCGCCGACGAGGGGGCGCGTCCCGAGACATTGACCGAGGTGCCGCATCTGGGCCTTGATGACCTCATGTCCTGTGTGCGCCCGCATGTGGTGATCATGGATATCGAAGGGGCAGAGGCGCATCTCTTCGACGCGCCCTGGCCCGAGCATGTCCGCCATGTGATGATGGAGCTGCATCCGGGCCGCTATGGCGACGCGGTGATCAAGCGCATCGTCGATTGCATGTCCGCCTCGGGCCTGACCTATGATCCGGGGCCATCGCGCGGGCGCATCCTGTGTTTTCGCCGGGTGCGCGGGGAATAGGTCGCCCACGCCGCCGAAGTCAGGGCAGAAGGCGCGCCACGTATCCCGGCAGGGCAAAGGCGGCCTTGTGCACATCGGGGGTGTAGTAATCGGTCACGATCCCTGCGGCGTTGAACCGGCCTTGGAGGACGTCAAGCGGCGTGGCCCGCGCCGGGCCATCGGTGCCCCAGCCAAAGGCCATTGGCCCGCCCGCATAGGTGGGGATGGTGGCAAGATAACAGGTGGCATCGACAAAGAGCGCGCGGAACGCGCGCATGGTGTTGGTCAACTCCGCGCCTTGCAGGAATGGCACGCCGTTTTGCGTGACCAGGATGCCGTCCGGGGTGAGCGCCCGCTTGGCATGGCCATAGAAGCTGTCGGTAAAGAGCACCTCGCCGGGGCCGACCGGATCGGTCGAATCGACGATGATCACGTCATAGCCGCCCGCAGTCTGGCGGATGAAATCGGCCCCGTCGGCGATCACGAGATCGAGGCGCGGATCATCGAAGGCCCCCGCGCTGATCATCGGCAGGTATTTCCTGGAGAAGTCCACCACGCCCGCGTCGATTTCCACCATCGTCACATGCGCGACCGTGGCGTGACGAAGCACTTCGCGCGCCATGCCGCCATCGCCGCCGCCGATGATCAGCACCCGCCGCGCCGCGCCATGGGCCAGGATCGGCACATGGGTCATCATCTCGTGATAGATGAAATTGTCGCCCTCGGTGACCTGCACCACGTCGTCGAGCGTCAGCACCCGGCCAAAGGTGCCGTTTTCGAACACCTTCAGCCGCTGATGGGCGGTCTCGCTGTCATAGATCATGGTTCCCACGCGCAGGGATTGCGCGTAATCGGGATGCAGGCTCTCGCGCAGCCAGTCGCTCATGCGGCGATCCCGGCCTCAAGCACCACGCCCTCACCGCGCAACAGTTCCTTGACGCGGACATCCGTGGTGCCGAACGCCGATTTCAGCACATCCACGGCCAGCCAGGGCCTTGCCTCGCCGCACATGAACACGTCGAACGCGCCATAGCCGATTTCGGGCCAGGTGTGGACCGAGATATGGCTTTCGGCCAGAACGGCCACGCCCGACACGCCCTGCGGGCTGAACTTGTGGGTGTGGATGTGCAGCAGCGTGGCGCCACAGGTCTCCACGCAGGCGCGGAAGGCTCTTTGAATACGCGCCTCGTCATCGAGCCCGTGGCCGTTCACCACCTCGATGATCAGATGGGTGCCCGCGAACACAGCACCGTCGCGCCGGATGAAGTGATCATCGCGGTTCTCGTCCAGCACGTCGCGGGTCAAAATGGTGTCGTCGTTCGCGGGGGTGAACCCGCGTGCGGTGTCTTCCTCTTGGGCGCCTGTCTCCAGACCGATCCCCAGTTGGAAGAGGCTGGCGTCGTTCATGGCGCTCCCCTTCGTTCCAGCAGATTGAATCCAGTCGGTCCCTTAGCGCCCCCCCGGAAGACATCCGAAGTTGGGATCGGTCCCGATCAAGTGACGGGGCAGATAGGGGCATGGGGCGCTCCGCGCAAGCGGTTTTTTCTGCGAGCGCGAGAAAATCGAGACGCCGGTTCCCCCGCGGGGGGGCAGAGCGGCCGAAAATATGGGGTAATATGATACCTAATTTATAAGCAATTGATTTAGAATAATAATTCACGCAAACTTGCCGTTGACGTGCCAAATCTTCCGCGTATAACCCGCCCATCACCGGACCGGACCGTTTGCCCGGCCCGCCCGCACTGGAACAACAACAAGGTTCTGCCAAAAAATGAAGACGTTTTCCATAAAACCGGCAGATATCGACAAGAAATGGATCCTGATCGACGCCGAGGGCGTCGTTCTGGGCCGTCTTGCCTCGATCATCGCCATGCGCCTGCGCGGCAAGCACAAGGCCACCTTTACCCCGCATATGGACATGGGTGACAATGTCATCGTGATCAATGCCGACAAGGTGCAGCTGACCGGCAACAAGCGCGAGAAGCCCAATTACTGGCATACCGGCCATCCCGGCGGGATCAAGAGCCGTACCACCGGCGAGATCCTCGAGGGCAAGCACCCCGAACGCGTGGTCACGCAGGCCGTCAAGCGGATGCTGCCCGGCAACCGCCTGTCGCGCACCCAGATGACCCATCTGCGCGTCTATGCCGGCGCCGAGCATCCCCACGAGGCGCAAAGCCCCGAAGTGCTCGATGTGAAATCCATGAACAGCAAGAATACGCGGGTGGCCTACTGATGAGCGACGTAATCAAAACCCTCGAAGGTCTCGAATCCGTGGCTGGCGGCGTGAGTGCGGCCGTCGCCATGGCCGCCCCGCGCGAGCCCGAGCGCGACGCGCTTGGCCGCTCCTATGCCACCGGCAAACGCAAGGATGCGGTCGCCCGCGTCTGGATCAGGCCCGGCTCTGGCAAGGTTGTCGTCAACGGCAAGCCGATCAACGAGTATTTCGCGCGCCCCGTGCTCCAGATGATCCTCAAGCAGCCCTTCACCGTGTCGGGCACCGAAGGCCAGTTCGACGTGGTTGCGACCGTCAAGGGCGGTGGTCTTTCGGGGCAGGCGGGGGCGGTCAAGCATGGTGTGTCCAAGGCGCTCCAGCTTTATGATCCGAGCTTGCGCGGCGCGCTCAAGGCCGCCGGCTTCCTCACCCGCGACAGCCGCGTGGTGGAACGCAAGAAATACGGCAAGGCCAAGGCGCGCAAGAGCTTCCAGTTCTCCAAGCGCTGAGCTTTTCAGACAAAAAGATCAAAGGGCTGCCCATCCGGGTGGCCCTTTTGCGTTAGGCTTGGCCACGCCCTTGCCAAGGCTTCGTGAATGTCAGGTTTCGGTCACGGCGTTTCCGGTCTAACCTGCCCTGGATACCAGAGCAGAAGGCCAGGGCGATGGAGCGGACGGATACGGTCGTGGTGGGCGGCGGACAGGCGGGGATCGCCATGAGCGAGCATCTCGGCCGTCTTGGCATCGCGCATGTGGTGCTCGAGCGCGCGCGCATCGCCGAGCGCTGGCGCTCGGCCCGCTGGGACAGTCTGGTGGCCAATGGCCCGGCCTGGCATGACCGTTTTCCGGGGCTGGAATTTTCCTGTCCGTCCGGAGATTTCCCCGCCAAGGAGCGTGTGGCCGATTACTTCGTCGACTATGCCCGCATGTTGAACGCGCCGATCCGCGAAGGCGTGGAGGTGCGGCGCGTCACGCGCCGTTCGCGCGCGCGCGGCTTCCGGGTCGAGACCTCGGACGGCATCATCGAGGCAATGAGTGTGGTCGCCGCCACCGGCCCGTTCCAGCGCCCGCTGATCCCGCCCCTGGTGCCCGAAAGCGCGCCGGTCCACCAACGTCACTCCGCTGACTATCGCAACCCGGATCAACTGCCTGCGGGCGCGGTTCTGGTGGTTGGCGCGGGCTCGTCCGGGGCACAGATCGCCGAAGAACTGATGCAGGCAGGGCGCAAGGTGTTCCTCTCGGTCGGGCCCCATGGCCGCCCGCCGCGCCGCTATCGCGGGCGCGACAACGTCTGGTGGCTCGGGGTTCTGGGCAAGTGGGACATGGACACCCCCGGCCCCGGCACCGAACATGTGAGCATTGCCGTCAGCGGCGCGGGCGGCGGCAGGACCGTCGATTTCCGGCGCCTCGCGCAGCGCGGCATGGTGCTGGTCGGGCGCACCGCCGCCTTTGAGGGGGGCACCATACGGTTTGATGGCGATCTCAAGCAGAACCTCGCTTCGGGCGATGCCGATTACCTCTCGATGCTCGACGCGGCCGATGCCTTTGCCGCCGCCAACGGGCTTGACCTGCCCGAGGAACCCGAGGCGCGGCACATTCCGGAGGATCCGGACTGTGTGCGCGCCCCGCTCCGAAGTCTTGATCTTGCAGCCGAGGGCGTGGGCACGATCCTGTGGGCCACGGGCTATGGGCTCGATTACGGATGGCTTGACATCGACACGTTCGACGACCGTGGCCGCCCGATCCACAGCCGTGGCGTCAGCCCCGAGCGGGGCGTCTATTTTCTCGGCCTGCCCTGGCAGACGCGGCGCGGCTCGTCCTTCATCTGGGGCGTCTGGCATGATGCCGGATTCATCGCCGACCAGATCGCCATCCAGCGCGGTTACATGCAGCATCATGACGCCGAGACCGGTGACACGCGCGGCGCCTCCAGCCGCTGATCGGGCCGGAGATAATTCTCGCGGTGCCGCAGGTATCCGATTCCGCGCAGTTTCGAGACGAAAAGCCCATCGGCTTTTTCTGAAACCGGTTCAGCCCCCGGCCCCTTGAAGACGGGCTTCGGCGACGTGCATCGCCTTGCGGAACCGTGGCCCGCCGACCCGCCGGGTAAGCGCGTTGCGACAATGCAGCACGGTGAGATGATCGCGCTGATCGCTCACGAGGCGGCGCAGCAGATTGAACAGATAGGGCGTATCCTCGCGCCGCCCCCGCCACAGCCGCGCAAGGCTCAATTCTGACAGCTTGCCCGCGCTCAACTGCGCGAGCAGGCGCGCGATCATCCCCATGCGCGCCAGCCGCTCCTCGATGTCATAGCCCATGTGACGCGTGCGGAACCGCAAGACGTTGGCGCGGTTGAAAAGCGCCGAATGCATCGCGTCAAGCTCCACCTCGGGGTCGTAGAGCAGCACCGCATTCGCGGCGGCGTCGAGCATGTCGGGCGCATAGCCGTAACGGTCGGTGAAGGAGGTCCGTCGCATGCTCACATAGCGGTCGTCCCATTCGGTCACGCGCGGATCAAGCGTCGCCTGCGGGCGCAGCATCAGCACCCGCGCCCCCGGTGCCGCCACCGAAAACGCCGCCGCCGCATAGCCGCAGGCGCCAGCGCCGTAAAAGATCACCTCGTCATAGCCGTCAAAGAACCCGTCATCGATGAGTCGGTCGAAATAGCCGTAAACGCGGGGGTCGCGAAACCATGTCTCGCCCTCGCTCAGAAGGCACAGATGCGACCAGCCAAGCGCCTCCATCATCGTCCAGCCAAGCGGCTGACCGAGGTCCGAGGTCACTTCGAGCCGCTCGAAATTCTCGAAACTCACCAGCAGCACCGGCTTGCGCTCGATCAGCAGTGCGGCGTGCCGCTCACCCAGCGGCTGGCAATAACCCGCCTCGCCGGCAAGTTCCTCGGCCCGCTCAAGCCAGTCCTGCCAGTCCAGACCGGAAAGATCGGCCTCGAAAATGTCGCTGCTGTCCTGCATCCGCTCGTTGCCCTTCGTGCCGTGTGTCCGGCTGCCTCTGCGGGTCCATGCCCGTCCTTTGCGATCAAACTGCCGGTCGAATGGGGCGAAACTTTGGAGAAAGCTGGGGCATTTGCGACCAAGGTGGCAAGTGCGCGCCCTTGACCCGCGCGCCCCCGCCATGCAGTCCTGTGCGGGGCAGCATGAAAGAGGCAAATCAGGTGCACAAACCCTCATCCATCGACGGCGTGCAGGAGATGCTGGGCGCGCAAGGCTATGTCTGCGGGCGTGCGCTCGGCACGGTGACCTATCTTGCGCTGACGCTCGGGCGGCCGTTGTTTCTGGAGGGAGAGGCGGGCACCGGCAAGACCGAGATCGCCAAGGCGCTCAGCCTTGCCCTCGGCCGCCGTCTCATCCGGCTGCAATGCTACGAGGGTCTCGATGCGGCCACCGCCGTCTATGAATGGAACTTCGCCGAGCAGATGATCGCCATCCGCACCGCCGAGGCGGCGGGCGGGGTGGATCGAACCCATCTCAAGAACGAGCTCTTCACCGAAGAGTTTCTGATCGAGCGCCCGCTCCTGCAGGCCATGCGCCCGCAGCCCGGCGGCGCACCGGTGCTGCTCATCGATGAGATCGACCGCACCGACGAGCCGTTCGAGGCCTTCCTGCTGGAGGCGCTCAGCGACTATCAGGTGACCATTCCGGAGCTTGGCACGATCCGCGCCCCCGAGCCGCCCATCGTGATCCTGACCTCGAACCGCACCCGCGAGGTGCATGATGCGCTCAAGCGCCGCTGCCTCTATCACTGGGTCGATTACCCCGATTTCACCCGCGAGATCGAGATCCTGCGCGCCCGCGCCCCCGAGGCGTCCGAGACGCTCAGCCGCGAGGTGGTGGCCTTTGTCCAACGCCTGCGCACGGAGGACCTGTTCAAGAAACCGGGCGTGGCCGAGACGATCGACTGGGCCAAGTGTCTTTTGGCGCTCGATGTCATCAGCCTCAGCCCGGAGGTGATCGCCGATACGCTCGGCGCGGTGCTCAAGTATCAGGATGACATCGCGCGCCTGCAAGGGTCCGAGGCCAAGCGGCTTCTGGACGAGGCGCGCGCCACGCTCGATCCCGCGTGATGTTTCTTCTGGCCGCAAATATCCTCGGGGGGTGCGGGGGGCAGACAGCCCCCCGTGGCGCGCCATGACCGAATTCCCGTCGCTCGAGCTGCCGGACGATCCGAAACTCACCCATAACATCACCCATTTCGCGCGCGCGCTCAGGGCGGCGGGCCTGCCGGTCGGGCCCGGTCGGGTGATCGACGCGGTGCGCGCGGTGGCGGCGGTCGGGTTCACGAGCCGCGCGGATTTCTTCTATACGCTGCGCGCCTGCCTTGTCACACGACCCGAGCATCTTGTCGTTTTCGCGCAGATTTTCCGACTCTACTGGCGCGATCCGCGCTACATGGAGCATATGATGGCGATGATGCTGCCGGCCATTCGCGGCGTGCAGGAGGAGCGCGCAGGCGAGGCAGGCGAGAAGCGCGCCGCCGAGGCGCTGCTCGACGGGGTGGACCGCGCGCCCCCCGAGACCGCCGCGGACAAGGCGGGCGAGGAGACGGTGATCGAGATTGACGCCACCGCCACCATGTCGCGCGAAGAACGGCTCCGGCGGCTCGATTTCGAGCAGATGTCCACCGCCGAGATGGCAGAGGCGCGGCGGATGCTGGCACGGCTCACGCTGCCGGTGCGCCCGTTGCCGTCGCGGCGCGGCATGGCCGATCCGCACGGCCCCCGGTTCGATGCCCGCGCGACGATCCGCGCGGCGCTGCGGCGGGGCGGAGAGATGCGCCGCCTGCACCGCAAGGCCCCGCGCGAACGCTGGCCAAACCTTGTTGTGCTTTGCGATATTTCCGGCTCCATGAGCCAATACAGCCGGATGGTTTTGCATTTTCTTCATGCTGTCAGCAATCACAAGGGCGCGGGCTGGTCGAAGGTCCATGCCTTTACCTTCGGCACGCGGTTGACCAACATCACCCGGCATCTGGCCACGCGCGACGTCGATGCGGCGCTGGCCGCCGCCGGACGGCAGGCGCAGGACTGGGAGGGGGGCACACGGATCGGCGCCTGCCTGCACGCGTTCAACCGCGACTGGTCGCGCCGGGTGATGGGCAGCGGCGCGGTGGTGCTCCTGATCACCGACGGGCTTGACCGCGAGGAGGCGGGGCAGTTGAGCCACGAGATGGAGCGGCTGCATCTTTCGGCGCGGCGGCTGATCTGGCTCAACCCGCTGCTCAGGTGGGAAGGGTTTGCGCCAAAGGCGGCGGGGATCCGGGCGATGCTGCCGCATGTGGACGCCTTCCGCGCGGGCCATTCCATAGCCACGCTCGAGGCTCTTGCCGAAGCGCTGTCGCGGGGCGAGGATGGCGGCGAGAAGGCGCGGCTGATGGCGGCGATGGGAGATTAAGATTTAGTATAATAAGGGAGCGCGAATGCGAATTGGACGTTTGGAAAGACAGGCCCTCAGAACGATATGGCCGAGAGAGGATGTCGATTTCACGCCTTGGCTCGCTTTGCCGGAGAACCTGCATCTTCTCGCCGAAACCCTTGAACTCGGACCACTTGACCGGATTTCGACCGAAGTAAGTGTCGGCAATTTTCGCGCTGATCTGGTTTGCAAAGATATCAATGACGCCACCGTCGTGATCGAGAACCAATTTCACAAGAGCGATCACGGGCATTTGGGGCAAATACTGACCTATCTGGCGGGTGGCGAGGATGTTCGCACCGTTATTTGGATTGCCGAGTCTCTGCGCGATGAACACCGTGCCGCGCTGGAATGGCTCAATAACAATACCTCCACGGATTTTGCCTTTTTCGGTGTCGAGGTAGAGGCGTGGTGCATCGGGGAGAGTGACCCGGCACCGAAATTCGAGGTTGTCGTGAGGCCCAATGACTGGGTGCGACGCCAACGACAGAAGGCGCGGGCGTCCGAGATGGAAGATTACCAGCGACGTATGGAATACTGGCAGGCATTTCTTGATAGTTGGCCAACTCAGGTGGGACTATCGCCGCCCCCACATGCGCCAAATCAGGGCTGGATGAAGCTTGCGTTGACGGGCGGGAGCAAGCCGCCCGATGGCGGGGGCATCTATCTTTATCGTATGATAGCGGAGGGGACTGTTGGGGTATATCTGTCCGTAGGACGCCGGGATGAGGTTTTGTTTTCCCAGTGGTCCGCCTCCTTGAATTATCCGTCTCTTGAAGGTGGCAAATGGGAGCAGAACAGAAATGGTCTGTTCCAGATTTTCAAGACACTGAAAGCAGATGCTTTGGATGACACGGATTGGCCGCAGCAACATCGTTGGATGCGTGACCGGGTGATGGAATTCATGAAAGATTGGCGCAATGGACTGCGCGACGCTGTTGCGGCTTTGGTTGCGCAAGAGCAAGAGGATGTGATTGGGGAGTAGTATGAACCGGTTCGACAACATACCCGAAGCCGCGCTCGACTGGCACCGGGCGGGCAAGGGGGCGGCGCTGGCCACGGTGGTCGAGACCTGGGGCAGTGCGCCGCGCCGGGTGGGCAGCCAGTTGGCGATTTCCGGGGCGGGCGAGATCGCGGGCTCGGTCTCGGGCGGTTGCGTCGAGGGGGCGGTGGTGGTCGAGGCGCTCGATGCCATGGCGGCGGGACGGCCGGTGATGCTGGAATATGGCGTCTCGGACGGCGATGCCTTTGCCGTGGGGCTGGCCTGCGGTGGCACGATCCGAGTGCTGGTGGAACCGGTGGGATCGGTCCTGCCCGAGGCGCTTTTGGCCGAGCTGGTCGCGGCGCGAGCCGCGCGCGAGGCCGTGGCCTATGTCACCGGGTCGGCGGGGCGCAGGCTGGAGCGCGCGGGGCATGAAGACCGCTTTCGCATGGATCGCTCGGGGTTGCTGGAGGATGGAGAGACGTTTGTCGCCATCCATAACCCGCCGCTGCGCCTGATCATCGTGGGCGCGGTGCATATCGCGCAAGCCCTCGTGCCGATGGCGCGGACCCTCGGCTATGATCCGGTGGTGATCGACCCGCGCGAGAGCTTTGCCAGCCCGGCGCGCTTTCCCGACACGCGGCTGATGCCGGACTGGCCCGACGAGGCGGTGGCGGCGCTTGGACTGGATGCGCGCACGGCGCTGGTTCTGCTGACGCATGACCCCAAGCTGGACGATCCGGCACTGATGGCTGCGCTCCGGTCAGAGGTGTTCTATATCGGTGCCCTGGGATCGACCCGGACCCATGGCAAGAGGGTGGTGCGGTTGGCCGAGGCGGGGTTTTCCGAGGCCGAGATCGCACGTGTGCACGGCCCCGTCGGGCTGGATATCGGCGCGGCGGGACCGGCGGAGATCGCGGTCAGCATCCTGGCCGAAATGACACGCGTTCTGAGGCGCGGCGCATGAGGTTCGGCCCCGTGCCGCTGGCGCAGGCCGAGGGCGCGATTCTCGCGCATTCCGAGCAGGTGGCGGCGGGACGCCTGCGCAAGGGCGCGGTGCTGGGGGCGGCTGAGATCGCGGCGTTGCGGGCGGCGGGTTACGAGACCGTCACGGTGGCGCGGCTGGATCCGGGCGATCTGCACGAGGATGCCGCAGCACTTGAGCTGGCGCGGGCGCTGGCCGAGGGGGCGGAGGGCCTGTCGCTCTCGGCCCCGTTTACCGGGCGGGTGAACCTCATTGCGGCGCGGGCGGGGGTGGTGACACTCGACGACGCGGCGATCAACGCGGCGAATGCGATCGATCCGATGATCACGGTGGCGACGGTCGCGCCCTTTCACCAGATCCGCGCGGGCGGCATGGCGGCCACGGTCAAGATCATCTCCTATGGCGTGGCAGGCGCACTTGTGGCCCGCGCGGCCGACGCGGCGCGCGGCGCGCTGCGGGTGATGGCTCCGCGCTACGCCACGGCGAGCCTGATCCTGACCGAAACGGCGGGTGGGCCGGGTGCGAAGGGGGCCGAGGCGGTGGCGGCGCGGATCGCGGCGCTCGACATGACACTTGTCGAAACGGTGGTGGTGGCGCATGACGAGGCTCCGCTCGCGCAGGCCATCGCGGCGGCGCGGGGCGAGATCGTGCTTGTCCTCACAGCCTCGGCCACATCCGATTCGCGCGATACCGCGCCTGCCGCGCTGGCGCGCGCGGGCGGGCGGCTCATCCGCTTCGGGATGCCGGTCGATCCGGGCAACCTGCTCTTTCTGGGCGATTTCATGGGCAAGCCGGTGATCGGCCTTCCGGGCAGCGCGCGCAGTCCGGTGCTGCACGGGGCCGACTGGGTGCTGGCGCGGGTGGCCTGCGGGCTGCCTTGTGGCGCGGCCGAGATCGCGGCGATGGGGGTGGGCGGACTGCTCAAGGAGATCCCCACACGCCCGCAGCCCCGGCGTGCCCCGCACCGCTGAGACAAAGAACGGGGTTCTCAGAACGCCGCTCTCATGCTTTAGTCGCGGGTGACAGCCGGGACGGGTGCGTTACCCTCCGATGCAAGTCACGAAAATTTGGGAGGAGCCGATGCCAGAGGTCAGCATGACCGTGAACGGCAAGCCAGCGAAGGGCCAGATCGAGGGCCGCACGCTTCTTGTCGATTTTCTCAGAGATACCCTGAACCTGACGGGCACGCATGTGGGTTGCGATACCAGCCAATGCGGCGCCTGTGTGGTGCATGTGGACGGGCGCGCCGTCAAGGCCTGCACCATGTTCGCCGCCGAGGCCGAAGGGGCCGAGATCAAGACCATCGAGGGGATGGCCGAGCCCGACGGCACGCTGCACCCGATTCAGGCCGCGTTCCGCGAGCATCACGGGCTGCAATGCGGTTTTTGCACGCCGGGCATGGTGATGTCGGCGGCGGCACTTCTGGCCGAGAACCCGACGCCCACCGAGGCGGAGGTGAGGGATTATCTCGAAGGCAATATCTGCCGCTGCACGGGTTATCACAACATCGTCAAGGCGATCCTGGCGGCAAGCGGCCAGGATGTGAGCCGGATCGCGGCGGAATAGGCGATGCAATGGGGGCGCTGCCCCCGCGCCTGCGGCGCCCCCCCGGAGTATTTCGGGAACAGTGAAGGTGCGGCGGGTGGTCATGGGGGCGACCCCGAGGGATTTGAGGGAGGATGACAAGATGCCGAAAGACGGAGGCATAGGCGCCAGCACCAAGCGGCGCGAGGACGTGCGGTTTCTGACCGGCAACGGCCATTATACCGATGACATCAATCTGCGCGGGCAGGCCTATGTGCATTTCCTGCGTTCGGACGTGGCGCATGGGCGGCTGAGATCGGTCGATACCAGCGCTGCCGAGGCGATGCCCGGCGTACTGCGCGTCTTTACCGGCGCGGATTTCGCCGAGCTGGGGGGCTTGCCCTGCGGCTGGCAGGTGACGGACCGGTTCGGCGAGGTCATGCAGGAACCCAAACATCCTGTGCTGGCCCATGGCAAGGCGCGCCATGTCGGCGATCCGATTGCCGCCGTGGTGGCGGAGACGCGCGAACAGGCGCGCGACGCCGCCGAGGCGATCGTGCTCGATATCGAGGAATTGCCCGCCGTGGTGGACATGAAGGCCGCGCTGAGGGATGGCGCGACCAAGGTGCATGACGATCTCACGTCGAACCTCTGCTATGACTGGGGGTTTGTGGAGGAGAACAAGGGCGCTGTGGACGAGGCGTTCCGGAAGGCGGCCCATGTCACCACGCTGGAACTGATCAACAACCGTCTTGTCGCCAACCCGATGGAGCCGCGCGTGGCGGTGGGCGATTACAACCGCTCGACCGGCGATCACACGCTTTACACCACCAGCCAGAACCCGCACGTGATCCGGCTGCTGATGGGCGCCTTCGTGCTGGGCATCCCCGAGCACAAGCTACGTGTCGTGGCGCCCGATGTGGGCGGCGGTTTCGGCTCGAAGATCTACCACTATGCCGAGGAGGCATTCTGTACCTTCGCGGCCAAGGCATTGAACCGCCCGGTCAAGTGGACCTCGAGCCGCTCGGAGGCGTTCATGTCCGACGCCCATGGCCGCGACCATGTGACGAAGATAGAACTTGCGCTGGATGCCGAGAACAACTTTACCGCCATCCGCACCGAGACTTATGCCAATATGGGGGCGTATCTGTCGACCTTCGCGCCCTCGATCCCGACATGGCTGCATGGCACGCTGATGGCCGGCAATTACAAGACCCCGCATATCTATGTGAACGTCAAGGCGGTGTTCACCAATACCGTGCCTGTCGATGCCTATCGCGGCGCGGGGCGACCGGAGGCGACGTTCCAGCTGGAGCGGGTGATCGACAAGGCGGCGCGCGAGTTGGGCGCCGATCCCATCGCGCTCCGGCGGCAGAACTTCATCACCGAGTTTCCCTATGCCACGCCGGTCGCGGTGGAATACGACACCGGGGATTATCACGCCACGATGGACAAGCTCGAGGAGATCGCCGATCTCAAGGGCTTTGCCGCGCGGCGCAAGGCAAGCGAGGCGAAGGGCAAACTGCGTGGTCTGGGCGTCAACTGCTATATCGAGGCCTGCGGCATTGCGCCGTCGAACCTTGTCGGGCAGTTGGGGGCGCGCGCGGGGCTTTATGAAAGTGCCACGGTGCGCGTCAACGCCACCGGCGGGATCACCGTGATGACCGGCAGCCACAGCCACGGGCAGGGGCACGAGACGAGCTTTGCCCAGGTGATTTCCGAGATGATCGGGATCGACGCCGATCAGGTCGAGATCGTGCATGGCGACACGGCCAATTCGCCGATGGGCATGGGCACCTATGGCTCGCGCTCGCTGGCGGTGGGTGGGTCGGCCATGGTGCGCGCGACCGAGAAGATCATCAACAAGGCGCGCAAGATCGCGGCGCATCTGATGGAGGCCGCCGAGGGCGATATCGAGCTCAAGGACGGCCGCTTCAGCGTTGCGGGCACGGATAAATCCGTGGCCTGGGGCGATGTCACGCTGGCGGCCTATGTGCCGCACAACTATCCGCTGGCGGATCTGGAGCCGGGGCTGGAGGAGACGGCGTTCTATGACCCGTCGAACTTTACCTATCCCGCCGGGGCCTATGCCTGCGAGGTGGAGGTCGATCCCGAGACGGGCCGCGTCACCATCGAGCGGTTCTCGGCGGCGGATGATTTCGGCAATGTGGTCAATCCGATGATCGTTTCGGGCCAGGTCCATGGCGGGATCGGGCAGGGGATCGGGCAGGCGCTGCTGGAGGGCTGCGCCTATGATGAGCAGGGGCAGCTTCTGACCGGCAGCTACATGGATTATGCCATGCCGCGCGCCGACGATCTGCCGTTCTTTGCGGTCGATCATTCCTGCCAGACACCCTGCACCCATAATCCGCTCGGGGTAAAGGGCTGTGGCGAGGCGGGGGCCATCGGCAGCCCGCCTGCCGTAGTCAACGCGGTGGTGGATGCGCTGCAATCGGCGGGCAAGGATATCACCCATATCGACATGCCGCTGACGCCCTCGCGCGTCTGGGCGGCGATGCAGGGCTGAGACGTGAGGGAAGGGCCGGGGGGCCAGCCCCCCGGACCCCCCGGGATATTTCCGGCCAGAAGAAGCGGCGATGAGGCGCTCTGGCCAATGGGAGGAGAGAGAGATGTATGCATTCGAGATTGACCGGCCCGCGTCACTGGCCGATGCCGTGACGGCTCTGGGGGCCGAGGAGGCGCAGGCGCTGGGGGGCGGGCAGACCCTGATCCCGGCGCTGAAACAGCGACTGGCGTCTCCCGCGCGGCTGGTGGCGCTGTCGGGCGTGGCCGAGATCAAGGGCATTTGCACCGCCGACGATGGCGCGCTCAGTATCGGGGGCGGCACGACCCATGCCGATGTGGCGGCGGGGGCGGGCGCCTATCCGGCGCTGGCGGCATTGGCGGGCAATATCGGCGACCCGGCAGTGCGCAATCGCGGCACCATCGGCGGCAGCCTGGCCAACAACGACCCGTCGGCCTGCTACCCGGCGGCGGTGCTTGGTTCGGGGGCGACGGTGGTCACGACCAACCGGCAGATCGCGGCGGACGACTTCTTTGAGGGAATGTTCACCACCACGCTCGAGGATGGCGAGATCATCACCGAGGTGCGCTTTCCGGTGCCGGAGGTGGCGAGCTATCAGAAGTTCGAGCAGCCGGCCTCGCGCTTTGCCCTGGTCGGCGTGTTCGTGGCGAAATACGCGGATGGCGTGCGCGTGGCGGTCACCGGCGCGTCGGAGGGCGGCGTGTTTCGCTGGTCCGAGGCCGAGGCGGCGTTGTCGCGGAGTTTCACGCCCGGCGCACTCGAGGGGCTGAGCCTCTCGGGGGACGACATGATTTCCGACCTGCATGGCACGGGTGCGTATCGCGCGCATCTTGTCGGCGTGATGGCGCGCCGCGCCGTGGCGGCGGCGCGCTAAGGCCCCGCACCCTTTGCAAGAAAAAGGGCCGCGCCTTGGGTGGGTGGTGCGGCCCCCGAGGCTATTCGGCCGCGGGAACCAGGACCGTGACCCCCACCGTTGCCGCCCGCGCGAGATTCTCGTCAAGCGACATCGGGATATATTCCCCGCGCCGCCACAGACGGGCCATGTCGTCGTAATGGCGGCTCAGGAAATGACCCGATTGACCGGTGGAGGTGACAAACACGCTGCTGTCGGGATCGGCGAAATCATAGACGCCACGATAGCCTGCGCCATGCACATTACTGAACGGGTCCGGCCCGTCGCCGCCCCGGGTGCGCCCGCGCAGAAGCGTGTTGTCGCCGCCCGAGGTGGATTGCCGGATATTGACGAAATAGCGCAGAAGCGGGACCTCGCCCAGCACCTGGTGGTCATGGGTGGCCTGATGGGCGTCGCCCCACCGCAGGCTTTCCAGCGCACGCCCGTAGCGCTCGGAAATCCAGATCAGCGCATCATCGAGCGCCAGGCGCGCGATGTCGGTGCAGGTTTCGCGCACCGCCGAGTGCCGGACATCGCACCAGGCGGCGGCCCCGTTGATGTCTCGGAAGACGCGCTCGATGAAGACCGGGTCGGGGTGGTCGAACTCGCGCGAAAGTGGCCCGAGCTCGTCGCGGATGAGCCGGTCCATCAGCGCCCGCATCCAGGCGGCATAGATCAGCGGTTCGGGCAGGTGTTCGTTCATCTCGCCGTTCCAGTCGGCGAGCAGGTCAAGCGCGCGCTGGCGGAGGCGCTCTTGCGTGCCCTCGGGGGCGGCCTCGCCGGTGAACCACAGGTCCGCGCCGATGAGCGGCAAAAGCGAACGCGCGGTAAAGCTTACCGTGTCAAGCTGCGCCTCGATAAAGCTGTCGCGGGTGTGCACTTCGCGCCCCTGCATGAGACGGCGCCATCGGTGGATGCGCTGCGTATCGCCCCAATGGTGGCTCACATGCATCGGAAAGGGGCGGTCCACGATCTTGTTGTTGGTGTTGCCGAGGATGCCGCCCGAGGGATCGACAAAGACGGGATTGGCGCTGTCGGGCAGCATCCCCTGCCAGCGGTTTTCCGCCACCCAGCCCCGGCTGGGCATCCGGCCCTGGCTTTCGTGGCGCGCGTCGCGGCGGGGCATGCTGCCGATGAGCTTGAGCGCGATGCCGCGCTCATCGGCCAGCGTCAGGTTCTGCGAGGGCGCGATATGGAGCACGGTGCTCTCGAGCGCCTCGGACACGGACCGGGCGCGCATCAGGCGCATGGCGGCGGTCATCGTCGTGTCACGGTCCGAAAGCGCCGTCCAGGAGACGGCGGCGACATGGCCCGGCGGTGTCACCTCGGCCAGATCGTAATGGCTGCCGGGCAGGACCGGGCCGTTATCGGTCCAGCGCAGCGTCAGCGTGACCGGATCGGCCCCCTTCACCTCGACGATGGAGCGCGCGGTGCGGAACGGTTTCCAGCCGTCGGGAGTGCGGTATTCATCCGGGTTGTCGGGGTTCATTTCCTCGATGAACACGTCCTGATCGTCGAGATAGGAGGAGGTAAGGCCCCAGCCGAGCCGCGCGCTGCGCCCCGTGAGAATTGCCGGAATGCCGGGGATGGTGCCGCCGATCACACCGCCCGTCTCAAGCTCGAGCCGAGCGAGATACCAGATCGCGGGGGCGGAAAAGCCCAGATGCGGATCGTTGGCCAGAAGCGTGCCCCCGGTGGCCGAGCGCGACGGCGCCGCGGCCCAGGCATTGGACGCACCCGCAAAGGCGGGCCGGGGGAAGGGCGAGAGCGGGTCCGCCTCGGCCATCCGCGGCGCGCCTGTCGGTTCGAGACCCGGAAAGAGGCTGGCATATTCCGGCAGTGCCGCAATCCCGCCCCCCGGTGCCAGCGGCACGATATCCTCGAGCCGCTCCGGATCCTCGAGTGCGAGCGCCGCACGCGCGTGCAGCACCTCGCGGCTGAGATGGCCCGACAATTGCACCGCCATCAACTTGATCAGCGCAATGGAATCCGCCGGCTGCCAGGGCGCGATCGGCGCGTTGAAGAGGAACTGCTCGGGCGCGCCACGCCCCAGAGCCTCGCGGTTGATCTCGGTGAGGCGCGCGTTCACCCCGTCGGAATAGGCCTTGAGCGCGGCCAGCGTCTCGGCATCCTGCGCCGCCACCGAGGCCCGCGCCAGGGTGTAAAGGTCAAACCGACGCAGCGTCGTGTCGATCCTGACCGTGCGCGCGCCGAACACCTCCGAGAGCCGCCCCTGAACGGTGCGGCGCATCATCATCATCTGCCACAGCCGATCCTGCGCATGGGCATAGCCCAGACCGAAGTATGTATCGGCGTCGCTCTGCCCGAAGATATGCGGCACATTGGCATTGTCGCGCACGATTTCCACGGGCGCGGAGAGGCCCGTCACGGCAAGCTGCTTGTCATAATCGGGCAGCGAGCGCGCCAGCAGAAGGTAGAGCACGCCCAAAGCGATCACCGCCAGAACGACAAGTCCGCCCGCGATACGCAACAGCCATTTGAGGATCACCGGCATGAGGAGCCTTTCGGAGTTTCTGCTTGCATCCCCGCCGGGGATAGTCAGAAATCCGGCCCGAGACAACGGTAACGCGACAGGAGGAGAAAGACATGGCAAAACTGGCATTTCTGGGTCTGGGGGTGATGGGCTATCCGATGGCGGGCCATCTGCAGGCGGCGGGGCACGATGTCTGCGTCTTCAACCGGACCGCCGCGAAGGCCGAAAAATGGGCCGCCGAGCATGGCGGGCGGTTTGCCGCGACCCCGCGCGAGGCCGCAGAAGGCGCCGAATTCGTGATGGCCTGCGTCGGCAATGACGACGATCTGCGCAGCGTCTGCCTCGGTGCGGACGGGGCCTTCGCGGGGATGGGCAAGGGGGCCGTCTTCGTCGATCACACAACGGTCTCGGCCAAGGTCACGCGCGAGATGTATGAGGCGGCCAAGGCGGACGGTCTCGGTTTTGTCGATGCGCCGGTCTCGGGCGGACAGGCGGGGGCCGAGAACGGCCAGCTCTCGATCATGTGCGGCGGCGATGAGGCGCAGTATGCCGCCGCCGAGCCTGTGATCACCACCTATGCCAAGCTATGCCGCCGCCTGGGCGAGAGCGGTGCCGGCCAGATGACCAAGATGGCCAACCAGATTGCCATTGCCGGGCTGGTGCAGGGTCTTTCCGAGGCGCTGCATTTCGCCGAGAAGGCCGGGCTTGACGGGCGCGCCGTGGTCGAGGTGATCAGCCAGGGCGCGGCCGGGTCCTGGCAGATGTCGAACCGCTACCAGACCATGCTTGACGATCACTGGACCCACGGTTTCGCGGTGGACTGGATGCGCAAGGATCTGGGCATCTGCCTCGATACCGCCGACGAGGTGGGCGCAAGCCTGCCGGTCACGGCGCTCGTGGATCAGTTCTACAAGGATGTGCAGAAGATGGGCGGCGGGCGCTGGGATACCTCGAGCCTGCTGGCGCGCCTGCGCAAGTTGGGTTGACAGGCGGGGGGCAGGGCCGCGCCTGCCCCCTCACCGTTCTTGAAATACTCAATTCCGACGGTCAGGCCGGATGGCTCAGCCGCGCATCCGCGCGCCGTCCGCGTCAAAAAGCGGCCCGGTGATGAGCCGGGCCCCGCGGCGGTGGCCGAGGATCTCGATCTCGGCCTCAAGCCCCGCTTGCGCCATCTGCGCCGGAATGAGCGCCAGAGCGATCGACTTGCCCGCGTGGTGCGAATAGCCGCCCGAAGTGCAGAACCCGCGCACGGTGCCCTCGATCCAGACCGGCTCGTAGCCGTTCACATCGGCGTCCGTGGCATCCACCTCGAAGGCCGAGAGCCGCCGCGCGGCCCCCTTGGCGCGTTCGGCCTCGGCGGCGGCACGGCCGATGAAATCGGTATTCTTCGACCACGCGATGAAGCGGTCCATGCCGGTTTCGCCGGGGGTGTAGTCGGGTGAGAATTCGTTGAGCCACGAGCCGAAGAACCGATCCAGCCGCAGCGACATCATCGCGCGCATCCCGAACGGTTTCATGCCGTGCTTTTGCCCCTCGGTCCACAGGACGCCCCACAGCGCGCGTTGTGCCATCGGATCGCAGAATATCTCATAACCCAGATCGCCGGTGTAGCTGACGCGCTGCACGCGGCAATCGACCATGCCGACGGTCGCGTGGCGCAGATCCATGAACGCCATGTCGGCCACCGCGTCGCGGGTGCAGGCGGCGAGCACGTCGCGCGCACGCGGGCCCGCGATCTGGAAGCCGGTGAGGCGGTCCGAGATATTCTCGACCCGCACACCGTCGGTCCCGTTCTGCTGAAACCAGCGCATATGCACCGCCTGCGCGCCATATGACGCGGTGAGTTGGAATGTCTCGTCATCGAGGCAGGACACGGTGAAATCGCCCCAGAGCCGCCCCTTGGGCGAGAGCATCGGGGTCAGCGAAAGCCGCCCCGGTTTGGGGATGCGGCCCGCCATGATCCGGTCGAGCCACGCGCGGGCATGTTCGCCCGTGACCAGATACTTGCCGAAATTATGGACCTCGTTGATGCCGACACCTTCGCGCACGGCCTTCACCTCGCGCGCCGTGGCCTCCCACGCGTTGGAGCGGCGGAAAGAGGGGGTCTCGTAGCGCGGCTCATCGCCTTGCGCAAAGTAGTTGACCACCTCCAGCCCGTATTGCGCGCCCCAGACCGCGCCCATGCTGTCAAATACCTCATACATCGGCGTTTGCCGCAGGGGGCGCGCGGCGGGAAGTTCCTCGTTCGGATAGCTGACCGAGAAACGTTTCTGATAGTTTTCAATGACTTTTGGGCGGGTATAGCCCGGTCCGATCCAGTCGCCGAAGCGGGCCACGTCCATCGCCGTCACATCGCGCTCGCATTCGCCATGAATCATCCATTGCGCCAGCATGAGGCCGACGCCGCCGCCCTGGGAAAAGCCGGCCATCACGCCGCAGGCCGACCAGTAGCCGCGCAGGCCCGGAATGGGGCCGACCAGCGGATTGCCATCGGGGGCAAAGGTGAAGGGGCCGTGGATGACCGATTTGACGCCCGCCTTTTCCAGAACGGGAAAGCGGCGGTAGGCGAACTCGATGCTGGCCTCGATCTTGTCGAGATTGTCGGGCAAGAGTTCGTGGCCGAAATCCCAAGGCGTGCCGTCCACTGCCCAGGGCTTGCAGGGCTGTTCATAGAAGCCGATGCAGAGGCCGCGCCCCTCTTGGCGCAGATAGCTTTCGCCCGCCGGATCCATGACATGGGGGTGCTCGCTGTCACGGTTGTAGATCTCGGGGATCTCGTCGGTGACGATATACTGGTGTTCCATCGGGTGCAGCGGCAGATAGACGCCCGCCATCGCCCCCACTTCGCGCGCCCAGAGACCGCCGGCGTTGACCACATGCTCGGTGTGGATGCTGCCCTTGTCCGTAATCACGTCCCAGGTGCCATCGGCGCGCTGCTTGGTTTCGTGGACCATGCAATGCGTCTCGATGCTGGCCCCGCCCATGCGCGCGGCGCGTGCATAGGCATGGGTGGTGCCGGAGGGATCGAGATGGCCGTCGAGCGGGTCGTAGAGCCCGCCGATGATGCCGTCTGTATTCGTGACCGGCGCGATTTTCGCGATCTCTTCGGGCGTCACGATATGGGTATCGAGGCCCATGTAGCGATGCTTGGCACGCTCGGCCAAGAGCATGTCGAACCGGTCGCGGTTATCCGCCAGCGTCACGCCGCCCACATGGTGCAGCCCGCAGGACATGCCGGTGATCTCTTCCAGTTCCTTGTAGAGGCGGATCGTGTAGCCCTGAAGCGCGGCCATGTTGGTGTCGCCATTGAGCGTGTGAAATCCCCCCGCCGCGTGCCAGGTGGAGCCGGAGGTCAGTTCCGAGCGCTCCAGCAGCATGACATCGGACCAGCCAAGCTTGGTCAGGTGATAGAGCACCGAACAGCCGACGACACCGCCGCCGATGACACAAACGCGCGTGGTGGTTTTCATGATGGCCTCCCGAAGATCGTTTCGGCCAGACTGGCCACCCGGACGCCGCGCGCATGTCGGTTTGCGACAGGTCCGGTCGTTTTTCTGTGGGGGTGGGCGGCGCGTCGCCTTCTCCGGGTCAGGCGTCGTCGGCCTTTGGTGGCACGTTGTCGGGCCTGGCCGCCGCGGCGCCCGCTTTCGCGGCCTTGAACTTCTGGAGCTTTTCGATCAGCAGGGCGCGCGCCTTGGCATTGGCGCGGCGCACGCGGAAGGCGGTCAGAAACGCCTCTTCGGCAGTTTGAGAGCTTTCGGCCAGCGTCTTGGCGATGACGCCAAAGAGTTCCTCGTCCCCTGTCACCTCGATCGCCTTGAGCACGTCTCGGGCCAGTTCGTCGGCCATGTCCTCGGTCATGCCCATGGCGCGACCCTCAGCGTGTGGTTTCGGTCAGGCGGCGTTTGACATAGCCGGTCACGCTGTCGATCATCGTCTCCATATGCGGCTCCTTGAAGAAGTGGTCGGCGCCTTCGATCACCTGATGGGTGATGGTGATGCCGTGCTGTTCCTGCAACTTGCCCACCAATGAGGCCGTGTCGGCCGGCGGCGCCACCCGGTCGCCGCTGCCGTTGATGATGAGGCCGGAGGCGGGGCAGGGCGCGAGAAACGAAAAGTCATACATGTTGGCGGGAGGCGCCACGGAAATGAATCCCGTCACCTCTGGCCGCCGCATCAGAAGCTGCATCCCGATCCACGCGCCGAAGGAAAACCCCGCCACCCAGCAATGCTTGGAATTGGCATTCATGGATTGCAGGTAATCGAGCGCCGAGGCGGCATCGCTCAATTCGCCCAGACCCTGATCATATTCGCCCTGGCTGCGCCCCACGCCACGGAAATTGAACCGCAACACGGTAAAACCCATGTTGTAGAACGCGTAATGCAGGTTGTAGACCACCTTGTTGTTCATCGTGCCGCCGAATTGCGGATGCGGGTGCAGGACGATGGCAATGGGCGCGTCGCGGTCGCGCTGAGGATGGTAACGGCCTTCCAGACGGCCCTCGGGGCCGGGAAAGATAACCTCGGGCATGTGCTACTGTCCTTCTTGCGCGCGCGGGCGATCGGTATGATGCATTCGCTCTCGCATCCTTGGGCGTGGTTCGGATATGATCGGTCCCGGACCGGTTCGAATGCAGATAAGCCCTGTATCGGCCAAGGTCAATCGGTGACGGTCGGGGGAGAGGGCCATGAAACTCAGCACAAAGGGGCGCTATGCGATGGTGGCGCTTGTCGATATCGCGCTTCAGCCCGCGGGCAGCGTGGTCACGCTGAGCGAGGTGTCGCGGCGGCAGGATATTTCCCTGCCCTATCTCGAGCAGCTGTTCGTCAAGCTGCGGCGCGCCGATCTGGTGATCTCGGTGCGCGGGCCGGGGGGCGGCTACCGGCTGGCGCGGCCCGCCTCGGAGATCCGCGTGGCCGATGTGCTGGCGGCGGTGGATGAGACGGTGGATGCGATGCACAAGGGGGCGGGGGCCTCTGGCGGGGCGAGCGGCTCACGCGCGCAATCGCTGTCCAACCGGCTCTGGGAGGGGCTGAGCGCGCATGTCTACGTGTTCCTGCACCAGACCCGGCTAAGCGATGTGGCCGGCAACACGCTGGCGCCCTGTCCGGCGGTGCCGCACCTCTTCTCGCTGGTTGACGAGGATTAGCGGCGCGCTCTCTTGTCAGGCCCGAACCGGGCAGAAAGGCAGTATCGTGGCCAGTCTCAACCGTATCGTCATGCAGAAGGCCACGCGGCGCTGGCTCTCGGCGCTGGAACCAGAGAGCATGGATGCCGCGGAAATCTCGGGCAAGTTCGGTCGCCGGTTCGAGTTTCGCAGCTATACCCGCTATCGCTATCCGCGCCACGACATCTGCAAGGGGCCATTCACCGACGAGGCGGGCAAGGTGGCGCAATATGACATCATCCTCGCCAACCAGGTGTGGGAGCATCTCGACCGGCCCTATGCCGCCACGCAGAACGTGCGCGCCATGCTGCGTGAGGGGGGGTGGTTCTGGCTCGCCGTGCCGTTTTTCATCCCGTATCACGGCGATCCGGTGGATTGCTCGCGCTGGTCGGCGCGAGGGCTCAGCAACCTGCTCATCGAGGCGGGATTCCCCGAGGCCAACATCACCGCCCGCCAATGGGGCAACCGCGCCGCCGCGCGGCGCAACCTGGAAGACATCTGGCCGCCAGAGCATCATCCCGAGACGGATGACCTGACCGACGATCCGCAATTTCCCATCTGCGCCTGGGCAATCGCACAGAAATAGGGTCGCGTGTCAAAAGCCGGTCATCCTCGGGCCTGACCCGAGGATCTCTTGCCGCCCGAAGAGCCCCGCTTTCGCCGGGGTGACGCGATGGCGTGGGCGGCGACGCGCCATGTTCCCCATCCGTTCACAAATTCGGCTTGGACGACTCGCGGCACTCCTCTATGTCATGTCGGGTGGCAAGGGGGCTCTCATGGCCGAACTCAAGACGATCTCCGTGCGCGGCGCGCGCGAGCACAATCTCAAGAACATCGACGTGGACATTCCGCGCGACCAACTTGTTGTGATCACGGGGCTTTCCGGCTCTGGCAAGTCCTCGCTCGCCTTTGACACGATCTATGCCGAGGGGCAGCGGCGCTATGTCGAATCGCTCTCGGCCTATGCGCGTCAATTCCTCGACATGATGGAAAAGCCGGATGTGGACCACATCAGCGGGCTTAGCCCAGCCATTTCCATCGAACAGAAGACGACATCGAAGAACCCGCGCTCGACCGTGGGCACGGTGACCGAGATCTACGATTATATGCGGCTGCTCTTTGCCCGCGTCGGCACACCCTATTCCCCGGCCACCGGCCTGCCCATCGAGGCGCAGCAGGTGCAGGACATGGTGGATCGTGTGATGGCGATGGAGGAGGGCACGCGCGCCTACCTTCTGGCCCCCATCGTGCGCGACCGCAAAGGTGAATACCGCAAGGAATTTCTGGAGTTGCGCAAGCAGGGGTTTCAGCGGGTCAAGGTCAATGGCGACTTTTACGAGTTGGACGAACCGCCGGTTCTGGACAAGAAATTCCGTCATGACATCGACGTGGTGGTGGATCGTCTGGTGGTGAAGGAGGGGCTGGAGACGCGGCTTGCCGACAGTTTCCGCACGGCGCTCGATCTGGCGCAGGGCATCGCCGTGCTGGAGACAGCACCGCGCGACGGCGAGCCGGAGCGGATCACGTTTTCCGAGAATTTTGCCTGTCCGGTCAGCGGCTTCACCATCCCCGAGATCGAACCGCGGCTGTTCTCGTTCAACGCGCCCTTCGGGGCCTGTCCCGACTGTGGCGGGCTGGGGGCGGAGTTGTTCTTTGACGAGCGTCTGGTCGTGCCTGATGAGGCGCTGCGCCTGACCGACGGGGCCATCGCACCATGGCGCAAGGGCAAATCGCCCTATTTCACCCAGACGATCAATTCGCTTGCGCGGCATTACGAGTTCGACAAAACGACCCCGTGGAAGAACCTGCCCGCCCATGTGAAACAGGTGTTTCTCCACGGTTCGGGCGAAGAGGAGATCACGTTCCGCTATGACGAGGGGGGCCGCGTCTATCAGGTCGCGCGCAGCTTCGAGGGGGTGATCCCCAACATGGAGCGGCGTTACCGCGAGACGGATTCAGCGTGGATCCGCGAGGAATTCGAGCGCTACCAGAACAATCGCCCCTGCGGCACCTGCGCGGGCTACCGGCTCCGCCCCGAGGCTCTGGCGGTAAGAATTGCGGGGCTGCATGTGGGCCAGGTGGTGCAGATGTCGATCCGCGAGGCGCATGACTGGTGCGCGACGGTGCCGGAGCACCTGACCAACCAGAAGAACGAGATCGCCCGCGCCATCCTCAAGGAAATCCGCGAGCGGCTGGGCTTTCTGGTCAATGTAGGGCTCGATTACCTGACGCTGTCGCGCAATGCCGGAACGCTTTCGGGCGGTGAGAGCCAGCGCATCCGGCTGGCCAGCCAGATCGGATCGGGCCTCACCGGCGTGCTCTATGTGCTGGACGAGCCCTCGATCGGCCTGCATCAACGCGACAACGGGCGGCTGTTGCAGACGCTGCGCAACCTGCGCGATCAGGGCAATACGGTGATCGTGGTCGAGCATGACGAAGAGGCAATCCGCACCGCCGATTACGTCTTTGACATCGGCCCCGGCGCGGGGGTGCATGGCGGGCGTGTTGTCAGCCATGGCACGCCCGAGGCGGTGGCGGCCGATCCGGCGTCGCTGACCGGGCAATACCTCTCAGGCGCGCGCGAGATCGCGGTGCCCGAGGTGCGGCGCAAGGGCAACAAGAAAAAACTGCGTGTTGTCAATGCGACAGGGAACAATCTTAAAGCTGTGACCGCCGAGTTTCCACTTGGTAAATTCGTTTGCGTGACGGGGGTATCGGGTGGGGGCAAATCGACGCTGACCATCGAGACCCTGTTCAAGACCGCCTCGATGCGCCTGAATGGCGCGCGACAGACGCCCGCGCCCTGCGAGACGATCAAGGGGCTGGAACATCTCGACAAGGTGATCGACATCGACCAACGCCCCATCGGGCGCACGCCGCGATCCAATCCCGCCACCTATACCGGCGCCTTCACCCCGATCCGCGACTGGTTCGCCGGCCTGCCCGAGGCCAAGGCGCGCGGCTACAAGCCGGGGCGCTTTTCGTTCAACGTCAAGGGCGGACGCTGCGAGGCGTGCCAGGGCGACGGGCTCATCAAGATCGAGATGCATTTCCTGCCCGATGTCTACGTGGAATGCGAGACCTGCAAGGGCGCGCGCTACAACCGGGAAACGCTGGAAATACGCTTCAAGGGCAAGAGCATAGCGGACGTTCTTGATATGACGGTGGAGGAGGCGCAGGAATTCTTCAAGGCGGTACCGGGCATCCGAGAGAAGATGGACGCATTGATGCGGGTTGGTCTTGGCTATATCAAGGTGGGCCAGCAGGCGACGACGCTTTCGGGCGGCGAGGCGCAGCGGGTGAAGCTCAGCAAGGAACTCGCCAAACGCTCCACGGGCCGCACGCTCTATATCCTCGACGAGCCAACGACGGGGCTGCATTTCGAGGACGTGAAAAAGCTTCTGGAGGTGCTGCACGAGCTGGTCGATCAGGGCAATTCGGTTGTGGTGATCGAGCACAATCTCGATGTGATCAAGACCGCCGATCACATCATCGACATCGGCCCCGAAGGCGGCGATGGCGGCGGCGAGATCGTGGCCGAGGGCACGCCCGAAGAGGTGGCGGAAGAGCCGCGCAGCCACACCGGGCGCTACCTCAAGGAGATATTGGCGGCGCGACGGGTGGCGGCGGAATAGGGGGCCTATCCGGAACGTGCCGTCATCATCCGGCTTGACCGGATGATCTCTCGGGGCCGGAGATCCTCGGGGCAAGCCCGAGGATGACGGTGCTCGGGCCTTACGTCTTGCGCGGGCAGGTCGAAAGCCCGAAGATCGCGTAAAGCGGGCAGGACGACATCAGTCCCGTGACCAGCGGCACGACGCCGATGAGGTAGAGCCAGCTATAGGCTCCGTCCCGGTTGAGAAAGAAACCGGCCAGCAGGGCAAGGCCGAGAAGAATGCGCAGCGCGCGGTCGATGGTGCCAACGTTCTTGCGGAGCATGGGAGCGCCTTTCGATGAGGGACGGGGCGACAGGCCCCGCTTCATGGCGCTGTCATCTCATATCGGAGCGCGCGGTTCGGTGATCCTGTCACCAAGGCTCACTTGAAATTGCGGCTGTCCTTCAACTGATCCCAGGCCCAGACCACCTGTTGCAACTGCTCTTCCTGGCTGCGGTCGCCGCCGTTGATATCGGGGTGCAGCACCTTGATGAGCGATTTGTAGGCCTGACGAAGCTCGGCCTTGGTCCAGCTGTCGGCGGCCTCGAGGATTTCGATCGCGCGGCGTTCGGTCGGCGGCAGCTTGCGCCCGCCGCCCTGCTTGCGGCCGGGATTGCGGGTGGCGTTGTCGCCCAGAACCTGATGCGGGTCCTCGATGCCAAGTCGCGCCCAGGCGCGCGCCTCGGGGTCGGTGAAGCGGCGCGTCTCGCGCTCCCAGACCTTGTCGCGCGACATTTGCGCGTTCAATTCGGCCTCGGTTGTGCCTTCGAAGAAGTTCCATTTCAGGTTGTATTCGCGCACGTGCTCCTGACAGAACCAGAGATAGTCGTCGAGCACGTCCGGCGATTTCGGCGCGCGGTAAAGCCCCGCCTCTTCGCAGCCCGGATGCTCGCACACGCGGGTCGAGGTCTCGGACGCCCCCGACAGGCCCCGCCGCCCGCGCGGATTCTTGCGCTTGGCCGACGACACCGACATATCGAATCCGAAAGGATCAGTCTTGGACATTGGCAAACCTCTACGAGTCAGGGCGCAGAGTGTATGCCAAAACGCGCCGATGAGAAGGGGGGCAGGCGAAAAAATCGGTGATATTCTGATGACAAATCCGCCATGCCGCGCCAGGCATGGGCGCGCAAGCGGTTCGAATCACGATCAAAACAGGCGTCGGTCAGTCGGCCCGGAGCACCGGGCGAAGGCTTGTGGCCGCGTCCTCTGTGGCTAGGGTCGTCCGCACCTCGGGCGCGGACGCTTGCAACGGTGCGCGGGGTGCGATTTCGCGCGAGAAGACCAGCACCGAGCGATAGACCGTGGCTGTCGAGGTCAACCCCTGGCGTTCCTCGCTGGGCAGGATGTCGCTGCGCAGATAGCTCCAGCCATCGCGCGCCATCTCGTTGAGCACATCCTCCAGCCCGAGCGCGAAACGGCCCTCGGGCGTCTTGACGCCCTGGGCCTTGCGCCCGCGCGTGGGCGCGGGGATGACCCGGTATTCGCAGCGGGGCAGGGTCACGGGTGCCGCGCGCTCATTTCGGGCCGGGGCCGATGACCATGATCATCTGGCGGCCTTCCATCTTGGGCATGTTCTCGACCCGGCCCACGTCCTTGACATCGTCGGCGATGCGTTCGAGCAATTCGCGTCCCAGATGCTGATGCGCCATCTCGCGACCGCGAAAGCGCAGGGTGATCTTGACCTTGTCGCCGCCCTCGAGAAAGCGCAGCACGTTGCGCATTTTCACATCATAATCATGGGTGTCGGTGCCGGGGCGGAACTTGACCTCCTTGACCTCGATGATCTTCTGCTTCTTGCGGGCCTCGGCCTCGCGCTTCTGGGTTTCGTATTTGTATTTGCCGAAATCCATGATCTTGCAGACCGGAGGCGTCGCACTGGGAGAGATTTCCACCAGATCAAGCCCGGCCTCTTCGGCCATTTCGAGCGCGCGTTGCGGGGTGACGACCCCGACATTTTCGCCATCGGCGCCAATCAGGCGGATTTCATCGCCGCGGATACGGTCATTTACGCGGGGGCCGGTCTCGCGCGTGGGGGGCGCATTGTGAGGTCTGCGGGCTATGGCTTTGGTCCTTCGATAGTTGATTTTGCCGGTGTATTCAGGCTGGGCAAGGTAAACGCGGGGGCGCGGGCTTTCAAGCGGCAAAATCGGCGGGTGCGGGCCGAAATCGGGGCTTTTTCCCCTTGTGACTTTTCTTCGGGGGGACCATGTGAAACACCGGATTGTGAACGGGGGCGTATTCGAACGTATCCCCGACCTAGACAGGAGTTCCCGGTATGAAAAATCTGATCTGGATCGCGCTTGCGGTCGTGGTGTTGGGGGGCGGTTACATGCTCGTCACTGGCAAGTCGGTCAATGAGGTGGTCGAGAGCGTGACCGAGACCACATCGGGCGTCGAGGCCCCCGCGGGGCTGGAAGAGGCCGCGACCGCAGCGGGCGAGGCGGTGGAAGCCGCAGAGACGGCAGCCGAGACGGCGGCTGAGACGGCTGTGGAGACTGTGACCGAGGCCGTCGAGGCCGCTCAGGACGCTGTGGGCGATGCGTCGCGCGGCTTTGCCGAGAGCGCCGAGGGTGCCGCCGATACCGCGCAGGACGTTGTCTCGGGTGCGGTCGAGGCCGCGCAAGAGGCGGCATCCGACGCAGCAAGCGCCGTGACCGACACCGCCGCCGGGGTGACCGAGGCCGCGCAGGAAGCGGTTGAAGCCGCAACCGGCGCAACAGAGGCCGCGACCGAGGCGGCCACAGAGGCAACCGAGGCCGTCACAGACGCTGCCACAGAGGCAACCGAAGCCGCGACCGAGGCTGCCACTGAAGCTGCGGCAGAGGCAACCGAGGCCGCCACAGACGCTGCGGCAGAGGCCACCGCGGCGACCGAAGGCGCCGCCGAGGCCGGACAGGACGCTGTTCGCGAGAGCCTGCCGACCGGTGCCGAACAGGCGGCCCAGGCTGCGGCAGAGGTTCCCGAGGCGCTGACCTTGGGTGGCTTTGACCTCGCGCAGGCGCGCAGCCTGATCGAGGGCGCGGGCCTTGGCGCGATGCAGGAAAACCTGCTGGTCGAGGGGCTGCGCGCCGCGCAGAACAATCCCGACCTGCTCAAATCCGCGCTGGAAGCCGCGCAAAAGGCGCTTGGCTACTGAGCAAAGCCGCTGACACGAAAAAGCCCGCGCAAGGCGATCCTTGCGCGGGCTCTTTCTTGTGACAGTTTCGGCACGCCGCTCGATACGGGAGACCCTCGGATCAAGCCCGAGGGTGACGGGCGTCTGTGGTCGGCGTCATCCTCCGGCTTGACCGGAGGATCTCTAGCCGTGGAGATCTCCGGGTCTGGCCGAGGATGACGGGCGCAATCCCTGTGCTCAGTCGAGGAACGCCTTTTCCACGACATATTCCCGTGGGGCGGAGTTCGCGCCCTCGCGCAGCCCGTAGCCTTCCAGCATGTCCTTGATTTCAAGGTTGAAAGCGAGGTTGCCGCAGACCATGGCGCGGTCGGTCTCGGGGGCGAGCGGGGCCACGCCGAGATCGGCGAACACCTCGCCCGAGCGCATGAGATCCGTAATGCGGCCCATCTTGGCGCTGTCTTCACGCGTCGTTGTCGGGTAGTAACGCAGCTTGTCGGCAAAGCCCTCGCCGATCAGTTCTTCGAGCATCTCGTCGTTGCGGATGCTCTCGATCAATTCCGCCCCATAGGTCAGTTCGCCCACTTCGCGGCAGGTATGGGTCAGGATCACCTCGTCGTAATCCTCATATGTCTGCGGGTCGCGCAGGAGCGAGGCGAAAGGCGCGATGCCGGTGCCGGTGGCGAAGAACCAGATCCGCTTGCCCGGCAAAAGCGCGTCATGCACCAGCGTGCCAACGGGCTTGGGGCGCAGGATGATCTCGTCACCCGGCTGGATGTGCTGGAGGCGGCTGGTCAGCGGGCCGTCAGGCACCTTGATCGAGTAGAATTCAAGCTCGTCATCCCAGGCGGGCGAGGCGATGGAATAGGCGCGCAGAAGCGGCTTTTCCTTGCCGGTTTTCTCGTCGGTCTGCATGAGGCCGATCATCACGAATTCGCCCGAGCGGAACCGCAGGCTGGCCGGCCGAGTCACCCGGAAGGCAAAGAGCCGGTCGGTGTAGTGCTTGACCGACGTCACCACCTGCGCGTCGGGCAGGGCGAGGGTTTTCGGCGCTTTGGCGGTGGCTTGGGTCACGGGGCTCATCTCGTTCATGGTGTCACCTGCCGGTCCATTAAACCGACATCC
This sequence comes from Alphaproteobacteria bacterium HGW-Alphaproteobacteria-1, assembly GCA_002842985.1. Classification (GTDB taxonomy): domain Bacteria; phylum Pseudomonadota; class Alphaproteobacteria; order Rhodobacterales; family Rhodobacteraceae; genus Roseovarius. The sequence continues at coordinate 156,629 of PHEQ01000001.1, read as the reverse complement.
TCTTTTAATCTTTGACCTATGTCAGGGGAAGGCGATTATCAGCCGCGCAGCCGCGTCTGATAATCATGCGCCTGCCAGTTCGCGCGGAACAGCCAGTCGGGTTCGGGCTGCCGCGCGGCCAGCGCGTCGGAAATCTCCACCTCATCGAATCCGGAGCGCCGCGCCATGGCGTATTGATCGGCGATCACATGGCCAGCGGCGCGCAGCCGCCCGCGATACCCCATCAGCCGCAATTGCCGCGCGATGCAAAAGCCGCGCCCGTCCGTGGCCGAGGGAAAGGCCACACGGATGAAGCGCACCCCCTCCAGCCGCCCGGCAAGATCGGCGGGGTTGGTGTCGTTGGGCAGATCGAGCGCGGTTGCGTCGATGCCCGCCTCTGCCAGAGGCGTCACGGGGGCGGTCCAGTCATCGCGGCCAAAGCCGCGATCGGTGACGATGATGCTCATGCGGAAACTCCTCTTCGCACCATTCTGCCATTGACAAAATGGATGCCACATTCGGTCTTGTCCTGATCGCGCCAGCGGCCCGCGCGCGGGTCTTCGTCGGCACGCACCGGGGTGGTGCACGGCATGCATCCGATGGAGGGATAGCCTTTGCTGACCAGCGGATGCCGGGGCAGGCGGTTTTCCTCCATATAGGTGCGGATATCGTCGCGCGCCCAATGGGCCAGCGGGTTGACCTTGATGCGCCCGGTGCCGTCCTCGATCTCGAAGAAATCGAGCGCGGCGCGGGTGCCTGCCTGATAGCGTTTGCGCCCGGTGATCCAGCCGTCGAATCCGTCCAACGCGCGCAACAGGGGCAGGGTCTTGCGCAGCGCGCAGCAGGCATCGGTATCGCGCCGGTGCAACGAGTCGTCGGGGTCGTGCTGGCGCAGGTCGGCGGGTGCCGCGCGGATGATGCGCAGATCGCGCAGGTTCAGGCGCTCGGCCAATTCCTGTTGATAGACCAGCGTTTCGGCAAAAAGCATCTCGGTGTCGATGAAGATCACCGGCGTTGCCGCGCGCGTCACCGAGACCATGTGCAAGAGCACGACCGACTCGGCCCCGAAGCTCGAGACCAGCGCGAGGCGGCCTGCTTGCGGGTCCTTCAGGGCGTGCTCCAGCACCGACATTGCCGAATGGTGACGATACCGGTCGTTGAGTGCCGCGACCCGCTCGCTGAGGTCACTCGGCGGCATGGGCGCGGGCCTCCTGATCGTAGAGCGCGGATTTGAACGGCTCCATCCCGAGGCGCTTGTAGGTCTCGAGGAAGGTCTCCTCGGGCCCCTCGCGCAGGTCCAGATAGGCGAATATCAGACGCTCCACCGCCGGCACGATCTCGTCATAGGCGAAACCGGGTCCGGTGCGGGTGCCGATGGCCGTGGTCTCGGACGGATCGCCCCCAAGAGTGATCTGATAGTTTTCCACACCTGCGCGGTCCAGCCCGAGAATGCCGATATGGCCGACATGGTGATGCCCGCAGGCATTGATGCAGCCCGATATCTTGATCTGGAGATGGCCCACCTCGTGTTCGATCTTGAGCTCTTCGAGCCGGGTGGCGATGCCTTGGGCCACGGGGATCGAGCGGGCAGTGGCAAGCGCGCAGTAATCCATGCCGGGGCAGGCGATGATATCCGAGGCAAGGCCGATATTGGCCGTGCCCAGCCCTGCCTCCCGCAGCGCGGCGTAGACAGTGGGAATATCGCCAAGCGCTACATGCGGCAGCACGAGGTTCTGTGCGTGGCTCACGCGGATGTCGTTGTGGCCGTAAAGCTCGGCAAGGTCGGCGACAAGGCGCATCTGATCGGCGCTTGCGTCGCCGGGCGTTGCCCCGTGCGCCTTTAGGCTGATGGAGACGATGCCGTGATCGGCGTGGCGATGCGGCGTCACGTTGGTATCGGCCCAGGCGCGGAAGACCGGATCGGTGTCGCGCGCGGCGTAATAGGCCTGCGCGTCGCGCTCGGGCAATGTGGGCGTGACAAAGCGCGCGCGGATATCGGCAAGCCAGTCCTGATCCACGCCCGAAAAGGCGGCGCGGCGCGCGGGAAAGAGCGCCTCCACCTCGTCGCGGAACGTATCGAGACCGTTCTCGAACACGGTGATCTTGATGCGCGCCTTGTACTTGTTGTCGCGTCGGCCCAGGCGGTTGTAGGTCGCCAGCACCGCCTCGAGATAAGGCAGAAGATCGGCCTCGGGCAGGAAATCGCGCAGCAGGCGCGCCACCATCGGCGTGCGCCCCATGCCGCCGCCGACCCAGACCTGATAGCCGCGCGCGCCGTCCCGCTCGACGATGCGCAGACCGATATCGTGGCTTTTCATCACGGCGCGGTCGGCCTCCGACGCGATCACGGCGATCTTGAACTTGCGCGGCAAGAACTGGAATTCCGGGTGGTCGGTGGACCATTGACGGATGAGTTCGGCCACCGGGCGCGGATCGGTGAGCTCGTCCGCCGCTGCCCCTGCGAAATGGTCCGAGGTCACGTTGCGGATGGTGTTGCCGGATGTCTGGATGGCGTGCATCCCCACCTCTGCGAGCGCGTCAAGCATATCGGGCACCTCGCGCAGTTTGGACCAGTGATACTGGATGTTGGTGCGGGTGGTGAAATGGCCATAGCCCTTGTCCCACCGTTCGGCCAGGTAGGCAAGTTGGCGCAGCTTGGCCGGATCGAGCGAGCCGTAGGGGATCGCCACGCGCAGCATGTAGGCGTGCAGTTGCAGATAAAGCCCGTTCATCAGGCGCAGCGGGCGGAACTCGTCCTCGGTCAGCGCGCCGCTGATGCGCCGTTCCACCTGCGCACGGAACTGGCGGTTGCGTTCGGCCAGGAAGGCGCGGTCGAAGTCGTTGTAGGTATACATGTGTATCTCCTGCGCGGGTCGCGTGGGTCAGGCGTGGGACAGTCCTTCGGACTGCTTGCCGTGAAAGAGGTTCGAGGGGCCCTTGCGGCGGAAGTCCTCGCGGAAATGGGTGGGCTCGGGGCCGCTCTCGCCGGGACGCATGTCGGCGAGATAGGCCCCGACGATCTCATGCGCGCGCGCCTGTGCCTGCAAAAGCCGATATTCGGCATCGGCTTCGTCGATCAGCAATTCGGCCTCTGACAGGTGCCGCGTCCAGCGGTCATCGGCGGTGAGATAGACCACATCGCCCTCGATCAGGGCATTGGCGGTCACGACCTTGGGGGTGAATTCGCGGGCCATGTCAGGCAAGCTCCTGTTTGATCTGTGAAAGGTGGGCCTGCGCGGCGCGGGGTGCGAGGCCGAGAAAGGTGAGCGCGGGTCCGCCGAGGGCGGCGGCGTCGAGATCGGCGGGCAGCCGTTCGAGCGTGGTGGCGATCACGCGCTGATCGGGGCGGGCGGCGTTCTCGACCACGGTTACGGGCGTGGCGCGGTCCGCGCCGTGCATGATCAGCCTGCCCTGGATGAAGCGCGCTGATTTCTTGCCCATGTAGATCGCGGCCACCTCGCCATGGCGCGCCAGCGTGCGCCAGTCGTGATCGGCAAATCCTGCCATGTCATGCCCGGTGAGAAAGCGAACGGCGGCATTGCGCCCGCGCTTCGTCAGGCTCTGGCCGATGGCGGCGGCGGCGGCAGAGGCCGCCGTGATGCCCGGCACGATCTCGAAGGCCAGGCCAGCGGCCTGCACCGCCTCGATCTCCTCGTCGAGTCGCCCGAACACCACGGGATCGCCGCCCTTGAGCCGCACCACGGCGGCACCGGTGAGTGCGTGCCCCACGATCATCGCGTTGATCGCCTCCTGCGGGGTAGAGGGGCCGAACCCCTCCTTGCCCGCGGCGATGAGCTGCGCACCCGGCCGGGCAAGTGCGAGGATGTCCGAGCCGACCAGCCGGTCGTGGATCACCACATCCGCCGCCGAGATGAGACGCAGCGCCTTTACGGTCAGAAGGTCGGCATCGCCGGGGCCAGCGCCGACAAAGGCGACCGGGGCGGTTGGGGGCGTTGTGGCGGGCATGGCGGCAGCGTGTCCGGGGTTGTTTGACTTCCTCTGCAATATAGGAAATATTCCCGAAAGAAGGCCATATGCGGCACCGAATAAGGATGAATGTTCCGCTTTTTGTAGAGAGGCGGCAAGGTGTCCCTGAATTGGAGAAAATTTGGAATGCCCGTCCGCATCGACGACCTCGACCGGAAAATCCTTGCGCAACTGCAAGAGGATGCCGGACAATCGCTTGACGATATCGCGCGCAATGTCGGCTCCTCCAAGACGCCGGTCTGGAACCGCATCCGCAAGCTGCGCGAGGCGGGCGTGATCCGGCAGCAGACCTGCCTGCTCGATGCCGAGGCGCTTGGACTGGAGGCCTGTTTCTTCGTGCTGATCCGCACCTCGGAGCACGATGCCGCATGGCAGGCGCGGTTTCTGGACACGCTCAGGAAACGCCCCGAGGTGATGGAGGCGCATCGGCTGGCGGGGGATATCGACTATATCCTCAAGGTGCGCGTGGCCAATGCGCGCGCCTATGACGTGTTCTATCAGGCGCTGATCGCGGAGGTGAAGATCCACAACGTCACCGCGCTCTTGTCGATGGAGGAAATCAAATCGACCACCATGCTGCCGGTGTGAGCGGGCAGGGGGCGCCGCCCCCGCCGGCCCTGCGGGCCGACTCCCCCGGAGTATTTCGGGAACAGTGAAACGTCAGGCGGCCTCGAGGGCGGCGATGATGGGCGAGAAATCCTGCGCCGTCAGGCTCGCGCCGCCGACAAGCGCGCCATCGACATCCGCGATGGCGAAGATCCCGGCGGCGTTGGCAGGCTTGACCGAGCCGCCGTAGAGCAGGCGCAGAGCCGCCGCCTCTGCCGCGTCGAGGCGCTCTGTCAGGAGGGCGCGCAGCACGCCATGCACCTCGGCGATCTGTGCCGTGCTGGGCGTGAGGCCGGTGCCGATGGCCCAGACCGGCTCGTAGGCGATCACGGTATTGGCGGCGGTTGCGGTGGCGGGGAGCGACGCGCGCAATTGCTCGGTCACGACGGCGAGGGTCTGCGCGCCTTCGCGCTCGGCCAGGGTCTCACCGAGGCAGATCACCGCGATGAGGCCTGCGGCATGGGCGGCGCGCGCCTTGTCGGCGACAAGCGCACTCGTTTCCCCGTGGTCGGCGCGCCGTTCGGAATGGCCAAGAATGACGGCGCGCGCCCCCGCATCGGCCAGCATCGGGGCGGAGATGTCGCCAGTATGCGCGCCTGAGGGGGACCGGTGGCAATCCTGCGCGCCGATCATGAGGGGGCTGTGCTGCGCGAGGCCTGCGGCCTGTGCCAGAAGCGTCGCGGGCGGGCAGATCAGGATATCGACCTGTGCGGCGCGATGGGTTGCCGCAAGCGCCGCGATTTCGGTCAGGTGGGCCGTGGTGCCGTTCATTTTCCAGTTTCCGGCAGCCAGCTTGCGCATGATGATGTTACCTTTCCGTGCCTTGCGGGGCTTTTTTCACATATCGGCGAACTTGATCGACTCGCCGCACCCGCAGGCCTCGGTCACGTTCGGATTGTTGAACACGAAGCCCGATTCGAGCAGGGCGGTCTTGAAGTCGATCTGGGTGCCGAACAGGAACATCTGGGCCATGGGGGCGATGAGCACGCGCGCCCCGTCCTGTTCGACCACCTCATCGTGGGGATCGACCTCCGACACATACTCCATCGTGTATTCCATGCCGGCGCATCCGCCTTTCCTGATGCCGAGACGCAGCCCCTTGGCCCCGTCGCGTGCCATCAGCCGGGTGATCTGCGAGACCGCTGCCGGGGTCAGGGTGACGGCCTGTTTTCCGGGAATTCCGAACATGAGCTTTGCCCTTCAGGTGATTGGTTTTCTACATGAAACCCAGCTCTAGCCGGGCCTCGTCGCTCATCATGTCCATGCCCCATTGCGGCTCCCATGTCAGGTGCACATCGACCTGTTTGACACCCGCCAGAGGTTCCACCGCGTCGGCGACCCATCCGGGCATCTCACCGGCCACGGGGCAGCCCGGCGCGGTCAGCGTCATGGTGATCGTGACCGCGTTCTCGGGGCTGATATCGATTGTGTAGATCAGCCCCAGATCGTAGATATTGACAGGGATTTCAGGGTCATAGACACCACGGCAAGCTTCTACGACCTGCTCGTAGAGCGGATGATCCGTGGTGGAGGGGGCGATGAGCGGGGCCCCTTCGAGAGGTTCGGCGGCTGTCATGCTGTCTGTCCTGCGCTTATTCCGACCAAAGATATAAGTTTTATATGGCGCGACGTCCAGAGGGGCGAGCGGTGCGGCTCAGCCGCGGGTCTTGCGCCGTCGCACCGGGGCGGGGCGGGCGTGGGCCTCGATCATCTCGTAGAGGGCGCCCGCGATGTTCTTGGAGGTGGCCCCCTCGATCCCCTCGAAACCCGGAGAGGAGTTTACCTCGAGCACCTTGGGCCCCGACTCGGCGCGCAAGAGATCGACCCCGGCCATGTTGAGGTCGAACACGCGGGCCGCCTTGATCGCGGTCTCGCGCTCGGTCTTGGTGATTCGCACCGATTTGGCAGATCCGCCGCGATGCAGGTTGGAGCGGAAATCACCCTCGGCCCCGGTGCGTTTCATCGAGGCCACGACGCGGCCGCCGATGACGAGGCAGCGGATATCCTCGCCGGCCGCTTCCTTGACGAAATCCTGCACGAGGAAATTCGCCTTGAGGCCGCGAAACGCGTCGATCACGGATTCGGCGGCCTTTTTCGTTTCGGCCAGCACCACGCCCTTGCCTTGCGTCGATTCGAGCAGCTTGACGATCAGCGGGGCGGTCCCGACGAGGCCGATCAGATTGCTGGTGTCCTTGGGTGAATTGGCAAAGGCGGTGTTGGGCATCCCGACCTGCGCGCGCGCCATCAGCTGATGCGCATAGAGCTTGTCGCGGCTGGCGATGATCCCGGCGGAGGAATTGGCGCAATAGGTTCCGATGGTCTCGAACTGGCGGATCACGGCGGCACCATAGGCGGTGACCGAGGCGCCGATGCGCGGGATCACCGCGTCATAGCGCGGCAGGCGCTTGCCGTCGTAATGCACCTCGGGGGCGAGCGCGTTGATCGCCATGTAACAGCGCGTGGTATCGATGACCTCGACGGTGTGGCCACGCTTCTCGCCCTCTTCGACGAGCCGCCGGGTGGAGTAGTTGTTCTCGCGGCTGAGCACGCAGATCCGCAGCGCGCGCTTGGGTTGGGCGCTGCGCATTTTCGAGGTGTGGTAAACGTCATAGCTGAGTTCGGGTTGCAAAAAACGATCCGTGGCGACGATGGAGATGTGATCCTTGAGCGCCTGCCGCCCGAGCAGCATGCGCGAGGCCATGGTCGATCGGTTGGTGAGGGTGATCTCGATCGGCCATTGATCGCCATTCACCGACAGCGTGCTCTGGATCACGTAGCGCAATTCGCGTTCGCCGTTGGACGAGGCCACCTCGCGGCGGTCGATGATCGGGGCCGAGCAGGGGATCACCAGATCGTCGCGCCCGGGAATCGGGTGGACGGTAAAGCGCACCTTGGGGCGCGCGGCCGGCCCGAAGGTCTCGATGTCGAAGGCATGGAGCGCCGAAGTGCGCGCGCCGGTATCGACCTTGGCCTTGATCGCGGGCACCCCCAGATCGGGCAGCGCGATCCATTCCTCCCAGCCGAATTGCAGGGGCTGGGGCGCGGTATCTTCGGTCATGGGCCGTGGTCCTTGCTGACTGGGATGCGCGCGGCTCTTATCCGCGATGCGACCGCGGCTTCAAGGGCTGTCCTACTTGTTGATGTCCTCACGGATCACGCGGGTCTGGTCATCGGGGCGGCGAAAGGCGCGGCGCAGCCCGATCCACGCCCCGAGAGAGAAGACCGCGAAGATCGCCAGCAGCGCCGACAGCCCCAGATCGAGCGGCAAGAGCACAAGCACCGCCACCAGCGCGGCGCCGGCGGCAAAGCCCAGCAGCACGAACCCCGGCAGCACGGTTTCGAGAATGGCCAGCACCAGCGCCGCCGCCGCCCAGACCCACCACAATTGCCAGAGCACGCCCATCACCCGCGCCCCTTGAGCATCTGGAAGGCGTTGCCGAAGGCTTCGACGGCATTGGCGGGCAGCACGATGGTCTGGTTGCCCGAACCGCGCGCCATGGCGTCAAGCGCCTCGACCTGCTTGAGCGCCACCTGGTATTGCGCCGCCGCAAGCCCGTTCTCGGCGATGGCCTGGGCCACGACGGTGGTGGCATAGGCCTCGGCATCGGCGGCGATGCGGCGGGCCTTGGCCTGTTGCTCGGCGGCGTAAAGCTCGGCATCGGCCTGCAATTCGACCGCGCGTTTGGTGCCCTCGGCCTCGGTCACCTGCGCGCGGCGGGCGCGCTCGGCGTTGAGCTGTTGCAGCATGGCCGCACGGGTGGCCTGATCGAGATTGACGTCGAGGATCTCGGCGCGGGTCACCTCGATGCCCCAGTCATCGACCGCGTCCTCCACCAGCGACTTGATCGTGGTGATCAGTTGCGAGCGGTTGGACTGCACCTCGTCGAGGTCCATCTTGCCGATCTCGGCGCGCACGATGCCCGCGACGGTGGTGGCGATGGCGCCGTCCACCTCGCGGATGCGGTAGACGGTCTTTTCGGGTTGCAGGATGCGGTAGAACACCGAGGTTTCCACCTGCACCAGCACGTTGTCGCGCGTGATCGCGTCCTGGCTCGCGTTGGGCAACTGGCGTTCGAGAATCGATATGCGATGCGCCACCCGGTCGAGAAAGGGCACGATCAGGTTTATGCCGGGGCCAAGCACCTTGTGCAGCTTGCCGAAGCGTTCGACCACGTATTGTTCGGATTGCGGCACGATCTGGAGGCCGCGCGTGATGATCAGCAGCCCGAAGATCGCAATCAGGACCCACAGGATATTGGCGGAAATCAGCTCGAAAATCATGTCTTCGGTCATGGTCTGGCCTTTGAATGTCGTGGCAAGGGGTATTCCGCGTCAGGGTAAACGCCTTTATGGGGGGGCAAAAGCCGAAAAGAGGGTCGGGCGATGGGATTTGGATTTCAGGTGGCTGCGCGCGACGGGGCGGCGCGGACGGGGGCGATCACCACGCCGCGCGGGCAGATCCGCACGCCCGCCTTCATGCCCGTGGGCACGGCGGCCACCGTCAAGGGGATGCTGCCCGAGAGCGTGGCGGCCACGGGGGCGGATATCCTTCTGGGCAATACCTATCACCTGATGCTGCGCCCGGGCGCCGAGAGGGTGGCGCGGCTGGGCGGACTGCACCGCTTCATGAACTGGGAGCGGCCGATCCTGACGGATTCGGGTGGTTTCCAGGTGATGAGCCTTGCCGGCTTGCGCAAGCTGAGCGAGGAGGGCGTGCGCTTTCAGAGCCATGTGGACGGATCGCGCCACATGCTCACGCCCGAACGCTCGATGGAAATTCAGCGGCTTCTGGGCTCGGACATCGTGATGTGTTTCGATGAATGCCCGGCGCTGCCCGCCACTGATGCGGAGGTGGCGCGCGCCATGCGGCTCTCGATGCGGTGGGCCGAACGCTCGAAGGCGGCGTTCGGGGACCGGCCCGGACACGCGCTCTTCGGGATCATGCAGGGCGGCGTGACGCAGGAGTTGCGCGAAGAGAGCGCGACGGCGCTGCGCGCCATCGGCTTTGACGGCTATGCGATCGGCGGGCTGGCCGTGGGCGAAGGGCAAGAGGCGATGTTTTCGGTGCTCGATTACGCCTGCGATCTCTTGCCCGAGGACCGACCGCGTTACCTCATGGGGGTGGGCAAGCCCGACGATATCGTGGGCGCGGTCAAGCGCGGGGTGGACATGATGGATTGCGTGCTGCCGTCGCGCTCTGGCCGGACCGGGCAGGCCTGGACGCGCCGGGGGCAGGTCAACCTGAAGAACGCCCGCCATGCCGACGACCCGCGTCCCTTGGACGAGGCCTGCACCTGCCCCGCCTGCCGGGGCTATAGCCGCGCCTATCTGCACCATGTCTACCGTGCCGGAGAGATGATCGCCGGGATGCTGCTGACCTGGCACAACCTGCATTATTATCAGGAAATCATGGCGGGCATGCGCGCGGCTGTCGCGGCGGGGCGCTTTGCCGCCTGGGAGGCGGAGTTCCACGCCGCCCGCGCCGAAGGCGATATCCCTCCGCTCTGAGCCGGGGGTGTGCGCCGTTGCCGAGGTGGCTGTGGACAGGGGCGCAGGGCACGGCCTTGGTGGTGGCCGCGCCCGGCCCTAGCTTGAGGGTGATGCACAGGGCAACAAGGAACCGCACCATGTCAGACACGCTCTTTTCGCCGCTACAGATGGGTGGGCTCGATCTGCCCAACCGGATCGTCATGGCCCCTCTCACGCGCAACCGCGCCGATGACGTGACCGGCGAGGTCGGCCCGATGCAGGCCGAGTATTACGCGCAGCGCGCGAGCGCGGGGCTCATCATCACCGAGGCCACGCAGATCAGCCCCGAGGGCAAGGGCTATGTCGGCACGCCCGGCATCCATACGCCCGGCCAGGTCGCGGCCTGGCGGCAGGTGACGGATGCGGTTCATGCGGAGGGTGGACGCATCGTCGTGCAGCTTTGGCATGTCGGGCGCATCAGCCATGTCTCGTTGCAACCCGGCGGACAGGCGCCGGTGGCCCCTTCGGAGATCGCGGCCAAGGCGCAGACCGTCACGCGCGAGGGGTTCGTGGATACCTCCGCGCCGCGGGCGCTGCGGCTGGACGAGATGCCGCGCATCGTGGCCGATTACGTCCACGCGGCGCGGTGTGCCAGGGACGCGGGCTTTGACGGGATCGAGCTTCATGCCGCCAATGGCTATCTGCTCGATCAGTTCCTCAAGGACGGGCCGAACCGGCGCGAGGACGCCTATGGCGGCCCGGTGGAAAACCGGATGCGCCTGCTTCTGGAGGTGCTCGACGGGCTGGCGACGATCTGGGAGCCGGAGCGCATCGGGCTTCGGCTCTCGCCCTGGTCGAGCTTCAACGATGCCAGTGACAGCGATCCCGACGCCACTTTCGGCGCAGTGGTCGCGCGGTTGAACGGCCGTGGGCTCGGCTATCTGCATCTGGTCGAGGGCAATACCGGCGGCGCGCGCGACGGGGATTTCGATGCGCTGCGCGCCCGTTGGCAGGGCGTCTACATGGCCAATAACGGTTATGACCGCGACCTTGCCATGACGCGGGTGGCCGAGGGCAAGGCGGATCTGGTGGCCTTTGGTCGGCCCTATATCGCCAATCCCGACCTGGTGGACCGGTTGCGCCGCGACGCACCGCTGGGCGAGGGTGATCAGGCCACCTATTATGGCGGCGGAGCCGAGGGCTATACCGATTATCCCTCGCTCGAGACCGCCTGAGCGCCGAAAGCGCGGCGATGCGCCGCCGTCCCGGCTCGGGGCGGCGGTTTTTTTTCGTTCGGAGTGCCGGAAAATGCGGGGGCCGCCGTATCAACCTTTGGACAGCGCCGAAAGCGCCGCGTCTTCAAGGATCACAGCGGACTTCGAAGGAGGGATGACGATGAAAAAGGGCGTTCTCATGACAGGGCTTGCGGTGGCCATCGGTCTCGGTGTGCTGAGCGAGGTGCGTGCGCAAGGCACGGAGCAAGGCACCGCGGAAGGCATGATGGGCCACGGCATGATGGGCATGGAGGACATGGCTGCGCGCTTCGAGGGGGCCGATGCCGATGGCGACGGGCAGCTCAGCCGTGACGAAATCGTCGCCCGCATGACCGAACGCGCCACCGCGCGGATCGCCGCGCAGGCCGATCGCATGATCGCGCGCCATGATGGCGACGGCGACGGCATGGTAAGCGTCGCGGAACTGCAGACGGCACCGACCGGGCGCATGTTCGAGCGGCTCGATGTCGATGGCAATGGCGCGATCTCGCCCGAGGAATTCGCCAGAATGCACGAGATGCGTCAGGACATGATGGGCCAGTATGGCGGCGGGATGCGCGGGCATCATGGCAAGGATCATCATGGTAAGGACCAGCACGGCAAGGGCTATCAGGGCCACGGTATGAAAGGCCATGGCACGGCAAAAGGCGACGGCGCGGGTGAACCCGGCGTCGTGATCCATCAGCACTTCTACAACCGCTGATCCGCACCCGGCCCCGTCTCCGCTTGTGGCGGGCGGGGGCCGGGGATAGCCTCGCGCGATGGCCATGCCGTTTGATTATCCCGACACCACGCCTGACGAGGCGCTGCTCGCGGCATTTGCTGCGGGCGACCGGGCGGCGGCGCGGGTGCTGACGATGCGGTTGACACCGCGCGTGCTGGCCCACGCCTATCGCCTTCTGGGCAACCGGGCCGAGGCCGAGGAGGTGGCGCAGGAGGCGATGCTGCGGCTCTGGCGGCAGGCGCCGGAGTGGCGCGCGGGCGAGGCGAAGGTCACGACGTGGCTTTACCGCGTGACCGCCAATCTGTGCACAGACCGGCGGCGGCGGGCGCGGGGCGGGACTGTGCCGCTTGATGCGGTGCCAGAGCCGCCCGACCCACAGCCGGGGGTGGCCGAACGGATGCAGATGCGGACCCGCGCCGATGCCTTGCAGGGCGCGCTCGGCGACCTGCCCGAGCGGCAGCGGCAGGCGGTGGTGCTGCGTCATATCGAGGGGCTGGCCAATCCCGAGATTGCCGAAATCATGGGCGCGAGTATCGAGGCGGTCGAGAGCCTCACCACGCGCGGACGGCGCGCGCTGACGGAGGCACTCGGCACGAGAAAAGAGGAGTTGGGCTATGCCGATGAGCGATGACAGACGCGAGGATGTGCGGCTCGAGGCGTTTTTCGAGGCGGCACGGGCAACCCCGCCCGAGCCGTCGCCGGCGCTGATGGCGGCGGTCCTGCGCGCGGCGGAAGGGTTGCAGCCTGCTGCGCCTCGCGCGCCGCTGACGGCACGGCTGCGCGAGGCGTTCGGCGGCTGGCCCGCGCTCGCGGGGCTGGCCACGGCCGCGGCGGCGGGCGTGTGGATCGGCACGGCGCTGCCCGAGGCGGGTATCGGCGCGGCGGAAGCGGCGTATCTGGTCGATGTAGCGCCGGAACTGGCGTTCGATCTGGCGGGGGATTTCTGATGGCGGAGCAGCGGACAGGCGGTCTCTCGACCGGGCTGCGGGTGGTGCTGGTGGTGTCGCTGGCGCTCAACCTTGCGGTGGCGGGTGTCGCGGCGGGCTGGTGGCTGCGTCATGGCGGGGCGCATCACGCACACCACCTGGTGCGGCTCGACATGGCGGGTGGGCCGCTCAGCCGCGCCCTGAGCGAGGGCGACCGCCGCGAGATCGCGCGCGGGATGCGCAATGCGATGCGCGCGCAAGGCGGGCCGCGCGGCGCGCTGCTCGAGAGCATGGCGGCGCTGGTGGCCGATCTGCGGACTGAGCCTTTTGACGCCAGCAAGGTCGCCGCACGTCTGGCCGAACAGCGTGCCGACTTTGCCGCGCGGTTCGAGATGGGGCAGGCGGCGCTTGTCGCGCATCTTGCCAACAAGAGCGCGTCCGAGCGCGCCGCCTATGCCGACCGGCTGGAAGCCGAAATCGCCGCCTACCACGCGCGGCGGCGGCGTGAGTGAGGCGCGTATTCGGCCTTGTCTCCGGGTGCGCGCGCGGGCATGTTGGCCCTCAGCCGTTGAAACGGGGCCCGCGCTGCCCCAAGTAAGCCACAAGCGAAACGGAGAGCGACGGGGCTGCCGCGAAGCCGGGGCCGGGCCCTCTTGCCAAGAACAGGACACCGAGCATGCAAGACCCTCTCAACCCTTCCTATCCGGTGCTGCCGCTGCGTGATATCGTGGTGTTTCCGCACATGATCGTCCCGCTTTTCGTGGGGCGCGAGAAATCCGTGCGCGCGCTGGAAGAGGTGATGGCCGATGACAAGCAGATCCTGCTGTCGAGCCAGATCGATCCCGCCGATGACGACCCCGATGCCGATGGAATCTTTCGCGTCGGCGTGCTGGCCAACGTGCTGCAATTGCTGAAACTTCCCGATGGCACCGTCAAGGTGCTGGTCGAGGGGGTGCGCCGGGTGCGGATCATCGAATATCTCGAAAACGACGCCTATTTCGAGGCGCGCGCCGAGGCGCTCGACGAGATGCCCGGCGATCCGACCACGGTGACGGCGCTCTTGCGCACGGTGGGCGAGGAATTCGCGCGTTACGCCAAGATCCGCAAGAACATCCCCGACGAGGCGCTCGCGGCGGTGAGCGAGGCCGAGGATGCCGCGCGTCTTGCCGATCTGGTATCGGGTCATCTCGGCCTTGATGTGGCCCGCAAGCAGGAGCTTCTGGAGACGCTGAGCGTGAGCGAGCGGCTGGAGAAGGTTTACGGCCTGATGCAGGGCGAGATGAGCGTCTTGCAGGTCGAGAAGAAGATCAAGACCCGCGTCAAGAGCCAGATGGAGCGCACGCAGCGCGAATATTATCTGAATGAGCAGATGAAGGCCATTCAGAAGGAACTTGGCGATGGCGAGGAGGGCGCAGGCGAGATCGCCGAGCTGGAAGCGCGCATCAATGCCACCAAGCTGAGCAAGGAGGCGTCCGAGAAGGCGCAGGCCGAGCTGAAAAAGCTCAAGAGCATGAGCCCGATGAGCGCCGAGGCCACGGTGGTGCGCAATTACCTCGACTGGATGCTGAGCATTCCATGGGGCGTGAAAAGCCGCACCAAGAAGGACCTGCACAAGGCGCAAGAAGTGCTGGATGCCGATCACTATGGGCTGGACAAGGTCAAGGAGCGGATCGTCGAGTATCTCGCGGTGCAGCAGCGCAGCCAAAAGCTGAAAGGTCCGATCATGTGCCTTGTCGGCCCTCCGGGCGTGGGCAAGACCAGCCTCGGCAAGTCTGTGGCGCGGGCCACGGGGCGCGAATTCATCCGGATTTCGCTGGGCGGTGTGCGTGACGAGAGCGAGATTCGCGGCCACCGGCGGACCTATATCGGCTCGATGCCGGGCAAGATCATTCAGGCGCTGAAGAAGGCCAAGACCACCAATCCGCTCATCCTGCTCGATGAAATCGACAAGATGGGGCAGGATTTCCGGGGTGATCCGGCGTCGGCGATGCTTGAAGTGCTCGATCCTGAACAGAACTCGACCTTCATCGATCACTACCTCGAGGTGGAATATGACCTCTCGAACGTGATGTTCCTGACCACGGCCAACAGCTACAACATGCCGGGGCCGCTCCTTGACCGGATGGAGATCATTCCGCTGGCGGGCTATACCGAGGATGAAAAGCGCGAGATCGCCAAGCAGCACCTGCTGCAGAAGCAGATCAAGAACAATGGCCTCAAGAAGGGCGAGTTCGAGCTGACCGATGCGGCGCTGACCGATGTGATCCGCTATTACACCCGCGAGGCCGGGGTGCGGAACCTCGAGCGCGAGATTGCCAAGCTGGCGCGCAAGGCGGTGACGCGGATCATCAAGGGCGAGGAAAAGACGATCACGATCACGCCGGAAAATCTCGACGATTTCCTTGGCGTGCGCAAATACAAGTTCGGGCTGGCGGAAGAAAGCGATCAGGTCGGTGTCGTGACAGGGCTTGCCTATACCTCTGTGGGCGGTGAGTTGCTCAACATCGAAGCGCTGCGCCTGCCGGGCAAGGGCCGGATGAAAACCACCGGCAAGCTGGGCGATGTGATGAAGGAATCGATTGATGCGGCGTCAAGCTACGTTCGCTCGGTCGCGCCGGAATTGGGGATCAAGCCGCCCAAGTTCGAGAAATGGGACATTCACGTCCACGTTCCCGAAGGGGCGACGCCCAAGGATGGTCCGTCTGCAGGCCTTGCGATGGTGACATCCATCGTCTCGGTGCTGACGGGGATTCCCATTCGCAAGGATATCGCCATGACCGGTGAGGTGACGCTGCGCGGCAACGCGCTGCCTATTGGTGGCCTCAAGGAAAAGCTGCTGGCGGCGCTGCGCGGCGGGATCAAGACGGTGATCATCCCGCGCGAAAACGAGAAGGACCTGGCCGAGATCCCCGACAACGTGAAACAGGGGCTGGAGATCATCCCCGTCGATCACGTGCGCGACGTGCTGAAACTGGCCCTGGTGCGCACGCCCGAGCCGGTGGATTGGGACGAGGCCGCCGAGGAAGCCGCCGCCGCAGAGGCCGCGCGGCAATCCGGCGACGCAGGCCGGGGGGCCGTGGCGCATTGATCGGGCGACGCGGCGCGGGGCACATCCCCGCGCCGCCGTTCAATCAGTCGAGCAAGGCCGGGGTCACGTCGATCAGGTTGTAATCGACCATGAGGAAGCCGCTTTCGTGGCGGCTGACGGCCTCGGGGCGCAGGCGGGCAACATCCTGCGCCATGGCGCCGCGAATACGTTGCGGATGGCCCTTGTAGCGGAACTCGTAGATGCCGAAGCCGTGCGCCGAGGTGCCGACGCGCTTGATGTCGGTCTTCAGCGCCTCATCGCTGGCGATCATCATGGGATAGTTGCCCCCGCCCGCGCTTGCCGTCGAGACAATCGCGGCGATGGTCACGAGCGCAAGAATGATCAAGACGACAATTTCGGCCCGCGAGCTTCCCCTCGGGCCGCTTTGCGACGAGAGCGTTGCGGTGCGGACCTGATCGGCGGATATGCGTGCCTGTTCGCGGGCCTGCACGGCCCCCGTCACGACAAGAGATGCGGCCAGAGCCGCGGCAATCAACTTGGTTTTCATGGTTCGTCCCCCAGGCAACTTGATCGCGGGCGCGCAAGACCGGGTAACGCAGGCAACTGATGACACACGCCGCGATGCGAAATTTTATATCAGAAAAGCCCGGTTTTAAGAAATAAATTCTTTGCCCCGTCGCATCCTGCGCTTGGCGGAATTCGGGTGGGGCGCGACGGGTCGCGACGCCCGTAAACTCGCGCTGGCCTTGGCGCGGATAAGCGGCTAGCGTGTTTCCAATCGTGAAACAATCGCACCCAGTCAGAGGCATAACATGGCGACCAAACCCTCCTCGCGCAGCACGACCCGCAAGCCCGCGGCGGACCGGTCCGGGGCAGCCAAGCCCAAGCTGGTTGTCGCGGATACCTCAGAAGCTGAAACGCCGTCCCTGCCAGAGTTGAAGCGGCAGGAATTGCTGGCGCAGGTGGTCAAGCGCGCCGATATCAAGAAGAAATTAGCCAAGCCGGTGCTCGATGCCGCGCTTGCCGTGATCGGTGAGGCCCTCGCGGAGGGGCGCGACCTGAACCTTGCGCCGCTTGGCAAGCTCAAGATCAACCGCGTTCGCGAATTGGGCAATGGCCGTGTCATCATCGCCCGCATCCGGCAGGGGGCCGCAGGGCGTGCCGGGCCTGATGCAGAAGATGACGAAGACATGAAAGAGGTGGTTGCAGAGCCTCTGGAGTGACGCTAAAAGCCCCGTCACGGGTGATTAGCTCAGTGGTAGAGCGCTTCGTTCACATCGAAGATGTCAGGAGTTCGAATCTCTTATCACCCACCAATCCAGCATGTTCCGCGACCTTTTTCGCCTTGCTGTGATCGCTGTTGATCCCGGTGTCTGCTGAGACCGTCGTTCGGTCTGTTTCGGACCTCCCAACCTGATGGCGGACGTGACGGGTCGAGCTTTGGTGAGGGTTTGAAGAGGCACTGGCGGGCTTGTGAGGCCGCGCCACTCCCCGGTGCGATCCGTCACCCAGTCAATCCGCATTCAAAACCGACACGACATCCTCATTCAAGGGCACCTCTGCCGCGCGACAAACAGGCTGAGCGCCGCGCGCGGGATTGACGGGGCGCCGGCTTCGTGCTTATAAATGAACATGTGTTCAATAAACCGGGCCGGGGAGGGGAGGCGCGATGTTCAACGCGGTGATGACATTCGATCTGGGCGAGGATGTGAATGCCTTGCGCGACATGGTGCATCGTTGGGCGCAGGAGCGCGTCAAGCCGATGGCCGCAGAGGTGGACCGCAGCAATGCCTTTCCCAATGAGCTGTGGCCCGAGATGGGCGCGCTTGGACTTCTGGGGATCACCGTGCCCGAGGAATATGGTGGCGCGGGCATGGGCTATCTTGCGCATGTCGTGGCCGTTGAGGAGATCGCGCGCGCCTCGGCCAGCGTCTCGCTCAGCTATGGTGCGCATTCCAACCTCTGCGTCAACCAGATCAAGCTCAATGGCTCGTCCGCGCAAAAGGCGAAATACCTGCCGGGGCTGGTCTCGGGCGCGCATGTCGGCGCGCTGGCCATGTCCGAGGCGGGTGCGGGCAGCGATGTCGTCTCGATGAGCCTGCGCGCCGAGCGGCGCAACGATCACTACCGCCTCAACGGCAACAAATACTGGATCACCAACGGGCCCGATGCCGACACGCTGGTGGTCTACGCCAAGACCGACCCGGAGGCGGGCAGCCGGGGGATCACGGCCTTCCTGATCGAAAAGACGATGGCGGGCTTTTCCACCTCCCCACATTTCGACAAGCTGGGGATGCGCGGTTCCAACACCGCCGAGCTGATTTTCGAGGATGTCGAGGTGCCCTTTGAGAACGTGCTGGGCGAGGAGGGGCGCGGCGTGCGCGTGCTCATGTCCGGCCTCGACTACGAGCGGGTGGTGCTGGCGGGGATCGGGACGGGGATCATGGCGGCCTGCCTTGACGAGATCATGCCTTACCTCTCGGAGCGCAAGCAGTTCGGCCAGCCTATCGGCTCTTTCCAGCTCATGCAGGGCAAGATCGCCGATATGTATACGGCGATGAATTCGGCGCGGGCCTATGTCTACGAGGTCGCCCGTGCCTGCGACCGTGGCGACGTGACGCGGCAGGACGCGGCGGCGTGCTGTCTCTATGCCTCTGAGCAGGCCATGGTGCAGGCGCATCAGGCGGTGCAGGCCATGGGTGGCGCGGGCTTTCTCAACGATGCCCCCGTTGCGCGCCTCTTCCGCGACGCCAAGCTGATGGAGATCGGCGCGGGCACCTCCGAGATCCGCCGGATGCTGGTGGGCCGCGAGATGATGGCGGCGATGGCATGAGGGGGCTGATTGCCGCGTTGATGCTGATGCCTGCGACGGGGATGGCGCAGGAGATCGTCTTTGACATCGCCCCGGTCGAGGCCTGCATCCGCGCGGGCGGGGGCGAAGCCTGCGCGGGCAAGGCATCCGAGCGGTGCATCGAGGCCACGCCGGGGGGCTATACCACCGTGGGCATGGGGGCCTGTGCGGACCGTGAGCGCGCCTATTGGGATGGCTGGCTCAACGCGGTCTATCAGCAGCTTTATGCCAGGCTCGCGGCGCAGGACGCGCAGGCCCCGACCTATGCCCCGAAAGAGGCCGAGGCGCTGCGCGAGATGCAGCGGGCATGGATCGGATTCCGCGATGCCAAATGCGGCTACGAGGCGGCGCAATGGGGCGGCGGCACCGGGGCGGGGCCTGCCTCGGTCACCTGTCACCTGCACGAGACGGCGCGGCAGATGCTGTACCTGCAATCGAGTCGGCTGGGGGACTGAGCCAATGGCGCGACCATTCCTTCTGTCGCTGGCGGGGCTGGTCGGGCTGGCGGGGGTGCTCGGGCTGATGCTTGGCCTGCGGGCGTTCGACACCACCGAGACCGAGGTGATCGAGCGCGTCGCCGCGCGCTATGTGGCCGAGACGGGCGGGACCGTGAGCGACTGCGCCGCCTGGCCCGCGACGAGCGCGGGGCTGTGGCTGGTGGTGATCTGCGGCTCCGAGGGCGGGCGCGTGGAATATTTCGTGGACCGCACCGGGCGGGTGGCGGACCGGCAGGAGGACGAGGTATGACGGAGATGCGGCCCCTCCTGCGACGCGCGCCCTATGAGGCGCTGTGCGACGGGTTCCGGTGGGAGATCCCTGTGCGGCTCAACATGGCGGCGCAAGTTTGCGACGGCTGGGCCGATGCCGCGCCCGCGCGGCTGGCGATTCGCGATCTGTCGGGTGAGGGCGCGCGCGAGGTGAGCTATGGCGACTTGCGGGCCATGGCGGACGCGCTGGCGCTCGGGCTGGTCGCGCGCGGCGTGGCGCGTGGCGACCGGGTGGGCGTGCTGCGCTCTCAGGGCGCGTGGTGCGCGGCGGCGCATATCGCGATCTGGAAAATCGGCGCGATTTCAATGCCTTTGTTCAAGCTTTTCCAGCGTGACGCGCTTCTGAACCGGGTGGGCGATTCGGGCGCGCGCGTGGTCCTGACCGATCCTGAGGGCGCGGCGTTGCTGGCCGCGATGCCCGAAGTCGCGGCGCTTGTGCCCGAGGCAATGGCGCTTCCCGAGGGGCGTTTCGAGACAGTGGATACCGGCGCGCAAGAACCTGCGGTGCTGATCTATACGAGCGGCACCACGGGCAGCCCCAAAGGCGCGCTGCATGGCCACCGGATGCTGAGCGGCCACCTGCCGGGAGTGGAGATGAGCCATGATTTCCTTGGGCAGCCAGGCGATTGCCTCTGGACGCCGGCCGACTGGGCCTGGATCGGCGGGCTTTTCGATGTGCTGATGCCGGGGCTGGCCATCGGCGTGCCGGTGGTGGCGGCGCGGATGGCGAAGTTCAGCACTCAGGACTGCATGAGGATCGTGCGTGAAGGTGCTGTCAGAAATGTATTTTTCCCACCGACAGCCCTCAGGATGCTGAAGGCGGACGGCGCGCGGATCGACGGGTTGCGCAGCGTGGCGAGCGGCGGTGAGCCGCTGGGAGCGGAAATGCTCGACTGGGGGCGCGCGGCGTTCGGCCTCATGATCAACGAGTTCTACGGTCAGACCGAGTGCAACATGGTGGCCACCTCCTGCGCGACCCTCTTCAGCCCGGTGCCGGGCTGTCTCGGGCGGGCGGTGCCGGGGCATGAGGTTGCGGTGATCGACGCGGCGGGGCACGAGATCACCGGCGAAGGCGATATCGCGGTGAGGCGAGGTTCGGCCTCGATGATGCTGGAATATTGGGGAAAACCGCGCGAGACGGCCGAGAAGTTTCGCGGCGATTGGCTGGTGACGGGCGACCGGGGGGTGATCGAGGGTGGCTATATCCGCTTTTTGGGCCGCGAGGATGACGTGATCACGTCCGCTGGCTACCGGATCGGCCCCGCCGAGATCGAGGATTGCCTTTTGACCCACGAGGCGGTGGCAACGGTTGGCGTGGTGGGCAAGCCCGATCCTCTGCGCACCGAGATCGTCAAGGCCTATGTGGTGTTGCGCGCGGGCGTGACACCCTCCGAGGCGCTGGCACACGAGTTGCGGGCCCATGTCAAGGAACGCCTTGCAAGCTATTCCTATCCAAGGGAAATATCATTTATCGATGCGCTTCCGATGACCGTGACCGGCAAGGTGATCCGCAAGGAATTGAAGGCACGCGCGGCGGCGGAGGGGCGCACATGACGGCGCGCATGGACAAAAGGGCTGGCGCGATGGCCAGCCCCCGTGATCCGCTTCGCAGCAAGCCGGGATCAGAATTTCAGCACATAGGCGATGTTGAACACCCAAGGGTCGATCTTGACCTTGCCGATATCGACACCGCCGACCTTGGTGTCGGTTTCGATATCGATATAGCGGACATCGGCGCGCAGGGCGGACCGTTCGCTGATGGCGTAGTCGATGCCGGCATGGAGCGCGAGGCCCCAGCTGTCGTCGAGATCGACATTGACGCCTGCAAGCGCGCCCTTGCCGGTTTCATCGAAGAAATAGGTGTAGTTGATGCCCGCGCCGACGAAGGGCGTGACCTTGCTTGCGTTCACGAAGTGATATTGCAGCGAGAGGGTGGGCGGCAGGTGCTTGACCTCGGCTACCTTGCCCGCGCCCTGAAGGTTCACGTCATGCTGGAAAGGCCAGGCGGCAAGGAGTTCGACGCCGATGCGATCGGCGATGAAATATTCGATCGTGATCGTCGGGCGCAGATTGCCATCGACGTCGATCTTGCCGGCAAGCGTGTTGGAGTTCTGGGTCGGCTCGACCCATCCAAGGCCGAGGCCGAGGAGAAAGTCGCCCTTTTCCTGCGCGAGGGCAGGGACGGCCATGCTGGCCATGAGGGCGGCGAGGGTGAGTGCTGTGATGTGTTTCATGATCTTTCCACTTTCATACTGACACCGCACGGTATGGCGCGACGCGGGTCAAATCACTTTGACGTGAATCAAATTCGGGGCACTGTGCTGCGCTGCGGCAAAATTGCAACATATCGGGGTGAAGAGGAGCCATCACCATGCGTCTGAAATCATCGGCCCTGCCATCGTCGGAGGCCTTTGTCGCCAATCGCGCGGCCCATCTCGAGGCGCTGCGCGAGATCGAGGCGGCGGCGGTGCTGGCCGCGGAAGGCGGCGGTGAGCGTGCGCGCGAGCGCCATCTCTCGCGCGGCAAGATGCTGCCGCGCGACCGGGTGGCGGGGCTGCTCGATCCCGGTAGCCCGTTTCTCGAGGTGGGGGCCACGGCGGCGCATGGCCTTTATGACGGGGCGGCGCCCTGTGCGGGTGTCATCGCCGGGGTGGGCCGCGTCATGGGGCGCGACGTGATGGTGGTGTGCAACGACGCCACGGTGAAGGGCGGCACCTATTATCCCATGACCGTCAAGAAGCATCTGCGCGCACAGGAGATCGCCGAGGACTGTCATCTGCCCTGCATCTACCTGGTGGATTCGGGCGGTGCGAACCTGCCCAATCAGGATGAGGTTTTCCCCGACCGCGACCATTTCGGGCGGATTTTCTACAATCAGGCGCGGATGTCCGCCAAGGGCATCGCGCAGATCGCCGTGGTGATGGGAAGCTGCACCGCCGGGGGGGCCTATGTGCCCGCCATGTCGGACGTCACCATCATCGTGCGGGATCAAGGCACGATCTTTCTGGCCGGCCCGCCCCTGGTCAAGGCCGCGACGGGCGAGGTTGTCACGGCCGAGGATCTGGGCGGCGGCGATGTCCACACGCGCCTCTCGGGGGTGGCCGATTATCTGGCCGAGGATGACGGGCACGCGCTGGCGCTGGCGCGTCGCGCGGTCGGGAACCTCGGCAGGGGGGTGGAGCCCACGCTGCGGTTCGAGGCATCCGAGGAGCCCGCCTATGACCCCGAGGAAATCCTTGGCGTGGTGCCTGCCGATCTGCGCACGCCCTATGATATCCGCGAGGTGATCGCGCGGCTGGTCGATGGCAGCCGTTTCGACGAGTTCAAGGCGCGGTTCGGCGAAACGCTGGTCACGGGCTTTGCCCATGTGCGGGGCTGCCCGGTGGGCATTGTGGCCAATAATGGCGTGCTCTTCTCCGAGGCGGCGTCCAAGGGCGCACATTTCATCGAGCTTTGTTCGCAGCGACGCATCCCGCTGGTGTTCCTGCAGAACATCACCGGCTTCATGGTGGGGCGCAAATACGAGAACGAAGGCATCGCGCGGCACGGGGCCAAGATGGTGACGGCGGTGGCGACCACCTCCGTGCCCAAGATCACCCTGCTGGTGGGCGGCTCTTTTGGCGCGGGCAATTACGGCATGGCGGGGCGGGCCTATTCGCCGCGGTTCCTGTGGACATGGCCCAATTCCCGGATATCGGTGATGGGCGGCGCGCAGGCGGCGGGGGTGCTGGCCACGGTCAGGCGCGACGCGCTGGAAAAGCGCGGCGAGACGTGGTCGGCCGAGGACGAAGAGTCCTTCAAGCGTCCAACGGTGGAAATGTTCGAGCGCCAGGCGCATCCGCTCTATGCCTCGGCGCGGCTGTGGGATGATGGCTGCATCGACCCGCGCAAGACCCGCGATGTGCTGAGCCTCAGCTTGCGCGCCGCGCTCAACGCGCCGGTGGCGGAGACGCGCTTTGGCGTCTTCCGGATGTGAGGGGGGCGGGCGATGGATCTTGAGTATTTGAAGAACGATGAAAGCGGGAGAGCGCGCCATGTTTGAGCGGATTCTGGTGGCCAACCGGGGCGAGATCGCGTGTCGTGTGATGCGCACGGCGCGCAGCCTTGGAGTTGAGGTGGTTGCGGTCTATTCGGACGCCGACCGGGGCGCGGCGCATGTGGCGATGGCCGACCGGGCGGTGTGGATCGGCGGATCTGCCCCTGCCGAGAGCTATTTGCGGGGCGAGGCGATCATTGCCGCCGCGCTGGAGACGGGCTGCGGGGCGATTCACCCCGGCTATGGATTCCTGAGCGAGAACCCCGATTTCGTCGAGGCGGTCGAGGCAGCGGGGCTGACCTTCATCGGCCCCTCGGCAGCGGCGATCCGGGCGATGGGGCTCAAGGATGCCGCCAAGGCGCTGATGGAGAAGGCGGGCGTGCCGGTGGTGCCGGGCTATCACGGGGCAAATCAGGACCCCGAGCATCTGGCGGGCGCAGCCGACACCATCGGTTATCCGGTTCTGATCAAGGCCGTGGCAGGCGGCGGCGGCAAGGGGATGCGGCTGGTCGAGCGGCCGCAGGATTTCATGGACGCGCTGGAGAGCGCGCGAGGCGAGGCAAAGACCGCCTTCGGCAATGCCGATGTGCTGATCGAGAAATACATCCAGAAGCCGCGCCACATCGAGGTGCAGGTGTTTGGCGATGGCACCCGTGCCGTGCATCTCTTCGAACGTGACTGTTCCTTGCAACGCCGGCACCAGAAGGTGATCGAGGAGGCCCCGGCGCCGGGCATGACAGACGAGATGCGCGCGGCGATGGGCGGGGCGGCTGTGCGCGCGGCGCAAGCGATCGGCTATAGCGGCGCGGGCACGGTGGAGTTCATCGTTGATGGGTCGGAGGGTCTGCGCCCTGATCGTTTCTGGTTCATGGAGATGAACACGCGGCTGCAGGTCGAGCATCCGGTGACCGAACTGATCACCGGCGTGGATCTGGTGGAGTGGCAGCTGCGGGTGGCCGCCGGTGAGAGGCTGCCTGCGCGGCAGGAAGAGCTGGCGATCACCGGTCATGCCTTCGAGGCGCGGCTTTATGCCGAGGATGTGCCGAAAGGGTTTCTGCCCGCGACCGGCACCTTGTCGCATCTGGCCTTTCCGACAGGCTGCCGCGCCGATAGCGGGGTGCGCGCGGGCGACGAGATCAGCCCCTGGTATGATCCGATGATCGCCAAGGTGATCACCCATGGGGCGACGCGGGCCGTGGCGTTGCGGCGGCTGGGGCGGGCGCTGGAGGGCACACAGGTGGGCGGGACTGTGACGAATCTCGCCTTTCTGGGGGCCTTGGCGCGGCACGGGGGATTTGCGCGCGGCGCGGTGGATACGGGCCTCATCGCGCGCGATATCGAGACGCTGGTCGTTACGCCCGAGCCGGGACCGCGCGAGGTGGCGCTGGCGGTTCTTGGTGGTCTGGGGCTGCTCGGGACGGCCCCGGAGGCGGCGGGCTTTGCGCTCTGGCAGCCGCTCTCGCGCGATATTCGGCTGCTCCATGGCGGCGCGGACATCGTGGCGCGGCTGACCACGGTTTCCGAGGGCGCGCATGATGTGACGGTCGGTGTGACGCGGGTGGAGGCGCGGCGCGTCGGTGGCCTGTGGCGGCTGAACGGGGAGCCTGCGGCGCCGGTGGCGGTGGACGGGAGACGGGTGACGGTCTTTGCGCAGTATGGTCTGAGCTTCGATCTGGTCGATCCGCTTGACCGTGAGGGCGCGGCGGGCGCGGACGCCGATCTCATCGAGGCACCGATGCCGGGGCTGGTCAAGGCGGTCTATGCCGTGGCAGGGCAGGCGGTGGCCAGGGGCGACCGGCTGGCGGTGCTGGAGGCGATGAAGATGGAGCACAGCCTGCTCGCGGCCCGTGACGGGGTGGTGGCCGAGGTGCTGGCGCGCGCGGGCGATCAGGTGGGCGCGGGCGCGGCCCTGGTGCGGCTGGAGGCTGAGACATGATCCGGCTGCATCATGTGCCGCTGGCCCGGTCCTTTCGGGTGCTGTGGCTGATGGAGGAAATGGGGCTTGAGTACGAGCTGGCCTATTATTCGATCCGCGACGGCTCGATGCGCGCGCCCGAGTTTCTCGCGCTGTCGCCTGCAGGCCGGGTGCCGGTGCTCGAGCATGAGGGGAATGTGTGGTTCGAGAGCGGGGCCATCGTGCAGATGCTGTGCGAGACCTATCCACAAGCGGGGCTGATGCCGCCGCCGGGCCATCCCGACCGGGCGCGGTTTCTGGAGATGCTGCACTATGCCGAGACGGTGGGTTCTCTGCTGGAGAACCTCAACCTCAACCTTGTCTTTCTGCGCCCGCCCGCGACGCCCTCTGTGCCGGTGGTGAAGCTGCTCAACGCACGGCTGCGCGCAAGCCTTGCGGCGATGGAGGGGCGGCTGACGGGCGATCATCTGTTGCCCTCAGGATTTTCGGCCGCCGACATCATGTTCGGCTACGGGTTCGAACTGGCGCGGTATTACGTCGATCTGGACCAATACCCGCGTCTTGTGGCCTATTGGGAGGGCCTTCGCGCGCGCGCGGCCTATGCCCGCGCCAAGGCGCGCGACGGCGAGCAGGATATCTATGCGCGGGCGTTTTATCCCGTGCCGGAGGAGGGGGCATGAGCGGACGGATCGAGATCTTCGAGGTGGGACCGCGCGACGGGTTGCAGAACGAGAAGGCCCGCATCGCCACGCGCGACAAGATCGCGCTGGTGGATTGCCTGAGCGAAGCGGGATTTTCACGGATCGAGGTCGCGAGTTTCGTCAGCCCGAAATGGGTGCCGCAAATGGCCGACAGCGCCGAGGTGCTGCGCGGCATCAGGCGTGCACCGGGGGTGCGATACGCCGCGCTCACGCCCAACCTGCGGGGGGTGACCGATGCGCTTGAGGCGGGAGCGGACGAGGTGGCGATATTCGGTTCGGCCTCGGAAGGGTTCTCGAAGGCCAATATCAACGCCACGATCGAGGAGAGCCTTGTCCGCTTTGCCCCGGTGATGGAGGCGGCGGGGGCCGAAGGGCTGCGCGTGCGCGGCTATGTCTCCTGCGTGGTGGACTGCCCCTATGACGGGCCGGTGGCCCCGGCGCAGGTGGCGCGGGTGGCAGAAAACCTGTGGGGGATGGGCTGTTACGAGATCAGCCTGGGCGACACCATCGGGCAGGGCAGGCCCGAGGCGGTGGATGCCATGCTTGCGGCGGTGTGCGAGGTGGTGCCGGCGGAGCGGCTGGCGGGGCATTTCCACGACACCGGCGGCCGCGCGCTCGACAATATCGACGTGGCGCTGGGGCGCGGCCTGCGGGTGTTCGACGCTGCCGTGGGCGGGCTGGGGGGCTGTCCCTACGCGCCGGGGGCGGCTGGTAACGTGGCCACTGAGCGGGTGCATGAGCGCCTGCTGGCGCTGGGCCACGAGACCGGGCTTGATGCGGGCGTGCTGGCGCGCGCGGCGCAGATGGCGCGGGCGATGCGGGGAGCGGCGCAAAAATCTTGAAAAGATTTTTGGCAAATTTCTTTTGAAGAAATTTGGTGCGGAGAGGAGAGGTCATGACCGGGACCATCACGATAGAGAGGGACGCGCGGGGCGTCGTCACGCTCTGGCTTGATCGTGCCGACAAGCACAACGCCATGTCGGCGCAGATGATCGCGGAATTGCATGAGGCGGCTCTGGATCTGGGGGCTGACGATGCGGTGCGGGTCGTCGTGCTGGGCGCCCGCGGCCGCAGCTTTTGCGCCGGTGGCGATCTGGGCTGGATGCGGGCGCAGTTCGAAGCCGAGCCGGAGGTCAGGGGACGCGAGGCGGGCAAGCTCGCGCATATGCTTCAGGCCCTCAACACGCTGCCCAAGCCGCTGATTGGCCGGGTGCAGGGCAATGCCTTTGGCGGCGGCGTGGGGATGGTGAGCGTCTGCGATGTGGCGGTCGGGGTCGAGGGCGCGCTGTTCGCCCTGACCGAGACACGGCTGGGGCTGATCCCCGCGACCATCGGCCCTTATGTGGCAGCGCGCATGGGCGAGGCGATGGCGCGCCGAGTGTTCATGTCGGGCCGCCGCTTCGATGCGGATGAGGCGGTGCGGCTTGGCCTTCTGGCGTGCGCGGTGCCGGAGGCAGAGCTTGATGCGGCAGTGGCGGCAGAGGTCGCGCCCTATCTTGACTGCGCGCCGGGGGCGGTGGCGCGGGCCAAGGCGCTCTTGCGCGGCTTCGGGCCGCGGATCGACGCGGAGGTGATCGAGACCACCATCGCCGCGCTGGCCGAGTGCTGGGCGGGCGAGGAGGCCCCCGAGGGCATCGCCGCTTTCTTCGACAAGCGCACGCCCCGCTGGCGGCCCTGAGTCGCGCGGATTTGCCGCGACGCCGCGACGTGCGGTCAGATTTCCGGGCCAATTTTGCCCTTTAGCGGCATACAGCCGCATACAGTTGGCGAAAATCTCTCTTCCGTGAGGGGCAAAGACCCTTGCCCTCGGTTGACCGCAACAAGGGGCAGGGGTAAACCCCGAGGGTGTATGCAGCCATCTTGATGCGCGCCTGCCCGCGCATGAAAGGAGCCACCCCGTGGAAGAGATGCTGAGGGAATACCTCCCCATCCTGATCCTCATGGCCGTTGCCATCGGTCTGGGCCTCGTTCTCATCCTTGCCGCCGTCATTATTGCCGTGCGCAACCCCGATCCCGAGAAGGTGAGCGCCTATGAATGTGGCTTCAACGCCTTTGACGATGCGCGGATGAAATTCGACGTGCGCTTCTACCTTGTGTCGATCCTCTTCATCATCTTCGATCTGGAAATTGCGATGCTGTTTCCCTGGGCGGTGGCTTTTGCGGACCTGAGCATGGCGGCCTTCTGGTCGATGATGGTTTTCCTCGCGGTGCTGACCGCGGGCTTTGCCTATGAATGGCGCAAGGGAGCGATGGAATGGCAGTGATGACAGGGGCCAACACCGCCGGGCCGGACCGCGAGGTGGCGACTCAGGCGCTCAATGCCGAGTTGCAGGACAAGGGGTTCCTGCTGACATCGACCGAGGATATCGTGAACTGGGCGCGCACCGGCTCGCTTCACTGGATGACCTTCGGTCTTGCCTGCTGCGCGGTCGAGATGATGCACACCGCCATGCCGCGCTACGATGTGGAACGCTTCGGCTTTGCGCCGCGCGCGTCCCCGCGTCAGTCGGACGTGATGATCGTGGCGGGCACGCTGACCAACAAGATGGCGCCCGCGCTGCGCAAGGTCTATGACCAGATGCCCGAGCCGCGTTACGTGATCTCGATGGGCAGTTGCGCCAATGGCGGGGGCTATTATCACTACAGCTACAGCGTCGTGCGCGGCTGCGACCGGATCGTGCCGGTGGATATCTACGTGCCGGGCTGCCCGCCGACCGCCGAGGCGCTGGTGTATGGCATCCTGCAATTGCAACGCAAGATCCGCCGGACAGGGACGATCACAAGATGAGCAACGCACTCCGGGAACTTGGCGAATATGTCGAGCTCAAGCGCGCGGATTGCGTGCTGGGTTGGGAAATCGCCCATGGCGAGCTCACGGTCGACGTGGCGCTGCCCAATATCGCGGGGCTGGCGGAGTTTCTGAAAACCGATCAGAACTGCGCCTTTTCCACGCTGGTGGACATCACGGCGGTGGATTACCCCGAGCGGCCCAAGCGGTTCGACGTGGTCTATCACCTGCTGTCGATGTATCAGAACCATCGCATCCGGCTGCGGGTGGCCGCGCGCGAAGAGGACATGGTGCCCTCGATCATCGCGGCCTATCCGGCGGCCAACTGGTTCGAGCGAGAGGTGTTCGACATGTTCGGCATCCTGTTCTCGGGCCACCCCGACCTGCGCCGCATCCTTACCGATTACGGGTTTCGCGGGCATCCGCTGCGGAAGGATTTTCCAACCACGGGCTATACCGAAGTGCGCTATGACGAGGCGCAAAAGCGCGTGGTCTACGAGCCGGTGAAGCTGGTTCAGGAATACCGGCAGTTCGATTTCATGTCGCCCTGGGAAGGGGCAGAGTACATCCTTCCGGGCGATGAGAAGGAGGCGAAGGGATGAACCGATCCGATCACGACGCGGTGCGCGCGCTGGCCGTGGCCTATTGCGAGGGCATCCACCACGCCCGCCCCGACGTGTTCGAGGAAATGTGCCACGACCGGTTCCTGATGACCGGTGTGACGGGATCGGGCGGCGCGGTGTTCTGGGACAAGGCGGACTATCTGGCGCGCGTGGGCGGCCGCGCGCCGTTCGAGGGCGCGCCCTCCTACGAGATCCTGGGCGTGGACGTCGCCGGCGGCGAGATGGCGCGCGTGCATCTTTGGGTGGATGTGCCGCCGCGCCGGTTCGAGGATCACCTCGGCTTTGTCCGGGTCGATGGCACGTGGAAACTGATCACCAAGGTGTTTCGCACCGCGGACGGTCCGGCTCTGGAAGGGTGAAGCAGATGATGGACGGCTCCAAATTCGAGGACGCGCTCACCGGCGAGCAGAAGATCCGCAATTTCAACATCAACTTCGGCCCGCAACACCCTGCTGCGCATGGTGTTTTGCGTCTGGTGCTGGAGCTCGACGGCGAGTTGGTGGAGCGCTGCGATCCGCATATCGGCCTGCTGCACCGCGGCACTGAGAAACTGATGGAAAGCCGCACCTACCTGCAGAACCTGCCCTATTTCGACCGGCTCGATTACGTGGCGCCGATGAACCAGGAGCATGCCTGGTGTCTGGCCATCGAGCGGCTCACGGGTGTGGAAGTGCCGCGCCGTGCGAGCCTTATCCGGGTGCTTTATTCGGAAATCGGGCGTGTGCTGAACCACCTTCTGAACGTCACCACGCAAGCGATGGATGTGGGCGCGCTCACCCCGCCGCTCTGGGGCTTTGAAGAGCGCGAAAAGCTGATGGTGTTTTATGAACGCGCCTGCGGGGCGCGGCTCCACGCGGCCTATTTCCGGCCGGGCGGCGTGCATCAGGACCTGCCACCCGCGCTCATTGACGATATCGAGACCTGGGCGAATGAATTCCCGCGCGTGCTCGATGACATCGACGGCCTTCTGACCGAAAACCGCATCTTCAAACAGCGCAATGCCGATATCGGCGTGATCAGCCAGCAGGAGGCGCTCGACTGGGGCTTTTCCGGCGTGATGGTGCGGGGCAGCGGCATGGCCTGGGATCTGCGCCGCGCACAACCCTACGAATGTTATGACGAGTTCGATTTCCTCATCCCCGTGGGCAAGAATGGCGATTGCTATGATCGGTACCTCTGCCGGATGGAGGAGATGCGGCAATCGGTGCGGATCATCCATCAGGCGGTGGAGAAGCTGCGCGCGCCCGACGGGCAGGGCGATATTCTGGCGCGCGGCAAGATCACCCCGCCGTCGCGCGGCGAGATGAAGACCTCGATGGAGGCGCTCATTCAC
The DNA here is from genome assembly GCA_002842985.1 of Alphaproteobacteria bacterium HGW-Alphaproteobacteria-1. Classification (GTDB taxonomy): domain Bacteria; phylum Pseudomonadota; class Alphaproteobacteria; order Rhodobacterales; family Rhodobacteraceae; genus Roseovarius. The sequence goes on along the minus strand of PHEQ01000001.1, from coordinate 125,601 downwards.
CACTTCAAGCTTTATACCGAAGGGTTTCACGTCCCCGAGGGCGAGGTCTATGCCGCTGTCGAGGCCCCCAAGGGCGAGTTCGGCGTCTACCTTGTCGCCGATGGCACCAACCGGCCCTATCGCGCCAAGATCCGCGCGCCGGGATTCCTGCATTTGCAGGCGATGGATCATGTCGCAAAGGGGCATCAACTGGCCGATGTGGCGGCGATCATCGGCACGTTGGACGTGGTGTTCGGGGAGATCGACCGTTGATCGAACTGGGCCGCCTGAGCGTGATGCTGGCCGGCGCGGCAGGCGTGAGCCTTGGCGCTCTCGGTCTGGTCTTTCTGCGCGATCCGGCAGCCGGGTTGCGTCTGGCCACGCACCGCGCCGAGGCCCTGCCCGAGGTGATGGCCAACCGCTATCTGGCCTTCGCCGCGCTGGCGGGGCTGGCGGTGTGGCACGGCGACGCGGCGGTGGTGGCCGCGCTCTTTACGGTTCTGGCGCTGATGGCGCTGCATGATGCCTTTCTCTATGCGCGCTCGGGGCACATTTGGGGCCGCCATGCCGCGGCGGGGGTGTTTTCGCTTGTTGTTGCCGGGCTTGTCTGGTTTGCGCGCGCAGAGGGGGTGTGAAGATGGGTAGATTTGTCATCCCGCTCGCGGCGCTTGGCCTTGTGACCGGCTGTGTCGTGCCGCCGCAAGGGAGTTCGCGCGACGATCTGGCGATTTACGAGCAGGCGGCGCAAAGCCTCAACTGCACCCTCGTGACCGAGGGCGATTTTCTGGCCATGGAGATGCAGACGGGGCTGGCGCGCCAGCAACTTCTCGACATCACCGGGCGTTACCTGTCCACCGGGGGGGCCGAACGGCTGCCCGGCGGTGGCGTGAAACTGACCACAGGAGCCTGTGCCTGAGATGCTACGCCGTCTTTACCACGAGCAGCCCGCAAGCTTTGCCTTCACCCCTGCCAATCAGGAGTGGGCCGAGGCGCAGATCAGCAAATACCCCGAGGGGCGTCAGGCAAGCGCGATCATCCCGCTCTTGTGGCGCGCGCAGGAGCAGGAGGGTTGGCTGAGCCGTCCGGCGATCGAGCATGTGGCCGACCGGCTGGGCATGGACTATATCCGCGCGCTGGAAGTGGCCACGTTCTACTTCATGTTCCAATTGCAACCTGTTGGCAGCGTTGCGCATTTCCAGATTTGTGGCACGCTTTCATGCATGATCTGCGGGGCCGAGGACCTGATTGCGGTTTGCAAGGACAAGATCGCGCCGAAGCCCTTTCAGCTCTCTGCGGATGGCAAGTTCTCGTGGGAAGAGGTGGAATGTCTGGGGGCCTGCGCAAATGCGCCCATGGCGCAAATCGGCAAGGATTATTACGAGGATCTGACCGCCGAACGCTTTGCCGGGATCATCGACGAATTGGCCGCCGGACAGGTGCCGGTGCCCGGACCGCAGAACGGGCGCTATGCCGCCGAGCCGAAATCGGGGCTGACCAGTCTGACCGAGTTCGAGAGCGGCCGTGCGCAGTATAACGCCAGCGCGCAGCGGGCCGTCGATCTGGGCGAGACCGTGAAGCGCATCGACGGCACCGAGGTGCCGATCCTGGCACCCTGGCGCGAGAAGGGGGCCAATCACGCGCCGGCACCCTCCTCGGTCGCGCTCAACGCGGAACCGGTCGCCGTGACGACCGCGGCAGAGCCCGCGGCAAAGTCCACCCCGATGGCCACGGCCGAGAAAAAGCCCGAAGAGGCGAAGGCGCAACTGGCCAGGGCGGAGGCGCCCAAGGCCGACCCCGCGCCGGACGCGAGGCAGAGCGCCGCCGAAGGCACGGCCGAGACGGGCAAGCGCCCCGAGGCGCTGAGTGCTGCGCGCGCGGGCAAGGCCGACGATCTCAAGCGGATCAAGGGGATCGGGCCGAAACTGGAGAAGCTGTGCAATTCCATGGGCTTTTACCATTTCGATCAGGTCGCTGCATGGACGGAGGAAGAGGTCAGTTGGGTGGACCGGAACCTTGAAGGGTTCAAGGGTCGGGTCAGCCGTGACAACTGGGTTGAGCAGGCAAAACTGCTGGCCGAGGGCAAGGAGACGGAGTTTTCCGCCCGGGTCAAGAAAGGCGATGTTTACTGACGCGCCAATCTGAGAACCAACGGGAGAGAGTGACATGTCCACAACGTCGAAACTGAGCACTTGCCAGATTGTTTGCTGGGGTCTTGCGTCCCTGGCAGGTCTGGCCGTTCTGGTCTCTGCGACCGGCTCGGTCGGGTTTCTTGCCGCGCTGCTGCTGGCGGTGGCGTTCGCGGCCTTTCTTGGTTTGGTCTTCGGTCGGTTGATCTGCACCGGTTACAGCCCGCAGGATCGCGGGATCGAGGCGAAAGACGTAGAGGCAAGCCTGCGTCAGGCCACGGGTATCACGGGTTACAAGGCCCCGTTCGACGAGGATGACGACACGCCCGCGCCCAAACCCGCCGCCACGTCCGCCCCTGCCCATGCCGCAGAGCCGACGGCGAGCGCTGCCACGGCGGCCCCTGCCGTCAAGACGGGCACGCTGCTGGACGGCGAAGAGGAGCTGTCGACGCGCAAGGGCGAATGGCGTTATGGCGAAGAAGCGGCCCCGGCCGCAAAGCAGGACGGGGCCGAAGTGGGCACCCGCCCCGCGACGCTGAGTGCGCCCAAGGACGGCAAGGCCGACGATCTCAAGGCGATCAAGGGCGTGGGGCCGAAGCTGGAAAAGCTGTGCAACCAGTTGGGTTTCTATCATTACGACCAGATTGCGAACTGGACTGCCGAGGAGGTGGCCTGGGTCGATGAAAACCTCAAGGGCTTCAAGGGCCGGGTCAGCCGCGATGGCTGGGTCGAACAGGCGAAAATCCTCGCGGCCGGGGGCGAGACCGAGTTCTCTCGCCGTGTCGGCGAGGGCGATGTATATTGAGCATGAGGGACGATGCCGCAACAGGATCCAGAGATTGCGCGCCTGGGGCGCCGCGCCGCGCTGGTGATCGCGGGGACGGGCGTGCTTTGGGTCCTCGCCACCTTGATCGGGGCGCAATATGGCCTGAGCCTGCGTGTGCGCGCGCTGTTCGATCTTATGGCGCTTGGCGGCTTCGTCTACGCCTTCGTGCTGATCTATCAACTCTGGCGCGCGCGTCAGGGCAACCGGAGGTGACGGGATGCTGAAAGACCAGGATCGTATCTTTACCAATCTCTACGGGATGCATGACCGCAGCCTGAAGGGGGCCATGGCGCGCGGCCATTGGGACGGAACGGCGAAAATCCTCCAGAACGGGCGCGACTGGATCGTGAACCAGATGAAGGCGAGCGGGCTGCGCGGGCGCGGCGGCGCGGGCTTTCCCACCGGTCTCAAATGGTCCTTCATGCCGAAAGAAAGCGACGGGCGTCCCGCCTATCTGGTGGTCAACGCGGACGAGTCGGAGCCCGGCACCTGCAAGGACCGCGAGATCATGCGCCACGATCCGCACACGCTGGTCGAGGGGTGTCTGATCGCGTCTTTCGCCATGAATGCCCATGCCTGCTATATCTACATCCGCGGCGAATATATCCGCGAGAAAGAGGCGCTTCAGGCCGCCATCGACGAGGCCTATGAGGCGGGGCTCATCGGCAAGAATGCCTGCAAGTCGGGCTGGGATTTCGACCTCTACCTGCATCACGGTGCGGGCGCCTATATCTGCGGCGAGGAAACCGCACTTCTGGAAAGCCTCGAGGGCAAGAAGGGGATGCCCCGGATGAAACCGCCGTTTCCGGCGGGGGCGGGGCTATATGGTTGCCCCACGACGGTGAACAACGTCGAATCCATCGCCGTGGTGCCAACCATCCTGCGGCGCGGCCCCGAATGGTTTTCGGGCTTTGGCCGCCCCAACAATGCAGGCACCAAGCTTTTCGCCATCTCGGGCCATGTCAACAATCCCTGCGTCGTCGAAGAGGCCATGTCGGTCCCTTTCGAGGAGTTGATCGAGAAGCATTGCGGCGGGATTCGCGGTGGCTGGGACAACCTGCTGGCGGTGATCCCCGGCGGCTCTTCGGTGCCCTGCGTGCGGGCCGAGAACATGCGCGACGCGATCATGGATTTCGACTATCTGCAAAAGGATCTGCGCTCGGGCCTTGGCACGGCGGCGGTCATCGTGATGGACCGCAGCACCGATATCGTCAAGGCGATCTGGCGGTTGTCGAAATTCTACAAGCACGAAAGCTGCGGGCAATGCACGCCCTGCCGCGAGGGCACCGGCTGGATGATGCGGGTGATGGAACGGCTGGTGCGCGGCGAGGCCGAGATCGAGGAGATCGACATGCTGTTCGACGTGTCCAAGCAGGTCGAGGGGCACACGATCTGCGCGCTCGGCGATGCGGCGGCCTGGCCCATTCAGGGGCTGATCCGCAATTTCCGCGACGAGATCGAAGACCGCATCCGCGCGCAGAAGGCCGGACGCATCAGCGCGGTGGCCGCAGAGTGAGGGCCGCGCGCGCATATCGGGCGGCTGGGCTTATCGTGCTCTGCGCTGTGCTTGTGGCGGGATGCACCAAGCGCGAGGAGCGGATGCTTTTCGACGGGAATTATTATCCGGCGAAGGTGCGCGCCGAGCGCGGCGACCGGCGTGTGTTCACCGCGTCCGTGGGCCGGGCCGGGCGTGGTGTCGAAGGCGCGCGCAAGGCCGCGGTGCATGAGGCCACGCGCCATTGCATCGCGAATTTCGGCACGTCGACCATCGAATGGAAAGGGGCGCGCGAGGGGCAGGAGGGGCCTGTTTATACCCGGTCGGGGGATCGCGTATCGGTGTCGGGGACCTGCACCATATGGCGTTGACCTTTGTCATATCAGGGGTTTGGCTTGCCTGTTATTGCATGACAGGCCGCTGCCTTCCTATCTGCGCCGCAGATGGGCGGGCCGCGTTGGCCGCGCTCCGCTTTGACGGGAAAGGAGCCATGTCATGCGTGTGATTCTCGGGGCAATTCTGGGGTTCGGGCTGGCGGTGCCTGGGGCAAGTGCGGCCTCTCTGGCGCAGGAGACGGACATAAATCAGCGGCTGATGGAAATGTCGGTGGCCGACGAGATCCGCAAGCGCTGCGACAGCATTTCGGCGCGCATGTTTCGCGGTCTGGGTCTCATGAACGAATTGAAGGCCGAGGCCGTGGCGCGGGGCTATTCGGAGGCCGAGATCGAGGCCTATGTGAAGGATCGCGAAGAGAAACGGAAGATGCGCGCGCGCGCCGATGCCTATATCCGGGCGCGCGGCGCGGAACCGAATGACGGGCCGAGCCTCTGTGTGCTTGGCCGCGACGAAATCGAGAAGCAAAGCCGGATCGGCGCGCTTCTCAGGGCAAGGTGAGACGGGATGGCGGACCTACGCAAGATCATCATCGACGGGCAGGAAATCGAGGTCGAGGCGGCGATGACGCTGATTCAGGCCTGCGAACAGGTGGGCGTCGAGGTCCCGCGCTTTTGCTATCACGAGCGCCTGTCGATCGCGGGCAACTGCCGGATGTGCCTGGTCGAGGTCCAACCCGGCCCGCCGAAACCGGCGGCGAGCTGCGCCATGCAGGTGCGCGACATGCGCCCCTTTCCCGACGGCAGCCCGCCGCAAGTCAAGACCAACTCGCCCATGGTCAAGAAGGCCCGCGAGGGGGTGATGGAGTTTTTGCTCATCAACCACCCGCTTGATTGCCCGATTTGCGATCAGGGCGGCGAATGCGATCTTCAGGATCAGGCCATGGCCTATGGCGTGGATTTCTCACGCTACCGCGAGCCCAAGCGCGCGACCGAGGATCTGGACCTTGGCCCGCTGGTGGAAACGCACATGACGCGCTGCATCTCCTGCACGCGCTGCGTGCGCTTCACCACCGAGGTGGCGGGGCTGCATGTCATGGGCCAGACCGGACGCGGCGAGGATGCCGAGATCACATCCTACCTCGGCGAGACGCTGAACAGCAATCTTCAGGGCAATATCATCGACCTGTGCCCGGTGGGCGCGCTGGTCAGCAAACCCTACGCCTTTACCGCGCGCCCGTGGGAGTTGACCAAGACCGAGACCATCGACGTGATGGATGCGCTCGGCTCCAACATCCGCGTCGATACCAAGGGGCGCGAGGTGATGCGCATCCTGCCGCGCAACCATGACGGCGTGAACGAGGAATGGATTTCCGACAAGACGCGCTTTGTCTGGGACGGGCTGCGGCGGCAGCGGCTGGACAAGCCCTATATCCGCGAGAACGGGCGTTTGCGCCCCGCAAGCTGGCCCGAGGCGCTGGCGGCGGCGGCGGGCGCGATCAAGGGCGCCAAGAAACTGGCCGGTCTGGTGGGCGATCTGGCCCCGGTCGAGGCGGTCTTTGCGCTCAAAATGCTGGTCGAAGGGCAGGGCGGCGTGGTGGAGTGCCGCACCGATGGCGCCATGCTGCCTGCGGGCAATCGCTCGGCCTATGTCGGCACGGCGCGGATCGAGGATATCGACCACGCGAAACACATCACCCTGATCGGCACCGATCCGGGTGTCGAGGCACCGGTTCTGGGCGCGCGCATCCGCAAGGCCTGGCTCAAGGGGGCCGAGATCGTGCATGTCGGGCAACCGGCCGCGCTGACCTTCGGGGCAGAGCAACTGGGCGCGCGGAACAAGTTTCTGGCGCGGCTTCTGGCCGAGGCGGCCCCGCGCGAGGGCGCGCTGGTGATCGTGGGGCAGGGCGCGCTGCGCGGCGAGAACGGTGCCGGCGTGCTGAGCCTTGCCATGCAGGTCGCCGAAAAGCAGGGCGCGGGCCTTCTGGTGCTGCACACGGCGGCGGGCCGCGTCGGCGCGATGGATGTGGATGCCACCTGCGAGGGCGGTGTGACGGCGGCGCTGGAGGGGGCCGATGTGGTATACAATCTCGGCGCGGACGAGATCGAGATCGCGCCGGGGGCGTTCGTGGTCTATCAGGGCAGCCATGGCGACCGGGGCGCGCATCGCGCCGATGTGATCCTGCCGGGCGCGGCCTGGACCGAGGAACAGGGCCTTTTCGTCAATACCGAAGGGCGTCCGCAACTGGCGCTGCGTGCGGGCTTTGCCCCCGGCGAGGCCAAGGAGAACTGGGCGATCCTGCGCGCGCTTTCCGGCGAGTTGGGGGCGGCGTTGCCCTTCGACAGTCTGGCGCAATTACGGCAGGCGCTGGTCAAGGCGGTGCCGCATCTGGCGCGGATCGACGAGGTGCCGGAAAACGCCTGGCAACCGATGCCCGAGGCCGAGATCGGCGCGGGGCAGGTTGGGGCCGCGATCAGCGATTTCTACCTGACCAACCCGGTTGCGCGCGCCAGCGAGCTCATGGCCGAGCTGAGCGCATTGGCCCGTGCGCGCAGGCCAGAGACGGTGGCGGCAGAGTGAAGATGGCCGTGCCCCTCATACCCGCGCTCGCGCTTGGCCTGACGGGCGGGCTTGCGGGATGCGCCGAGCCGGAAGGCGCGGCTTTCGCGCCTGATTACCGGCGTGTGGAGACGCGGCTTCTGGAGGGCGATCTGGTGAATTTCCACGTCACCATGCGGGGCGCGCGTGATGCCTCGGACGTGGAGGCCTATGCCGATTGCGCGGCGGCGCAATACACGCTGATCCGTGGTTATGGCTTTGCCCGCCACGTGCGCACGCAGGTGACGCAAAAGGGTGGTAACTGGCAGGGCGATGCGGTTTACACGATCTCCGAGTCGTTGCCTCGGGGGCTGATGACACTCGACGCCGAAGTCGTCGCCGCAAACTGCGCGGAAAACGGGATACCGATGGTATGAGGACTGGGACCAAATGGCTGAATTCTTGACAACCCCGTTCGGGACCTTCGTTCTGATCCTCGCGCAATGCCTGGCGATCGTCGGCTTCGTGATGATTTCGCTGCTGTTTCTTGTCTATGGCGACCGCAAGATATGGGCCGCCGTCCAGATGCGGCGCGGCCCCAACGTGGTGGGGGCCTTTGGCCTGCTGCAATCGGTGGCCGACGCGCTCAAATACGTGGTCAAGGAGGTGGTGATCCCGGCGGGGGCCGACCGGCCTGTGTTCCTGCTGGCGCCGATGACAAGTTTCGTGCTGGCGATCCTGGCCTGGGCGGTCATTCCGATGAACGAGGGCTGGGTGCTGTCGGATATCAACGTGGCGGTGCTTTTCGTCTTTGCCGTCTCCTCGCTCGAGGTTTACGGCGTGATCATGGGCGGATGGGCGTCGAACTCGAAATATCCGTTCCTGGGCTCGCTGCGATCGGCGGCGCAGATGATTTCCTACGAGGTGTCCATCGGCCTCATCATCATCGGGGTGATCATCTCGACCGGCTCGCTCAATTTCAGCGCCATCGTGGCGGCGCAGGATACCGCCTACGGGTTCTTCGGCTGGTACTGGCTGCCGCATCTGCCGATGGTGTTCCTTTTCTTCATTTCCGCGCTGGCCGAGACCAACCGCCCACCCTTCGATCTGCCCGAGGCGGAATCCGAGCTGGTGGCGGGCTATCAGGTGGAATATTCCTCGACGCCCTTCCTTCTGTTCATGGCCGGCGAATACATCGCCATCTTCCTGATGTGCGCGCTTACCTCGCTGCTGTTTTTCGGCGGGTGGCTCTCGCCTATTCCGGGCCTGCCTGACGGGGTGCTGTGGATGATCGGCAAGATGGCGTTCTTCTTCTTCCTCTTCGCCATGGTCAAGGCGATCACCCCGCGCTACCGCTACGATCAGCTGATGCGGATCGGCTGGAAGGTGTTCCTGCCCATGTCGCTGGCCTGGGTCGTGATCGTTGCATTCCTTGCAAAATTCGAAGTGCTGGGCGGGTTCTGGGCCCGTTGGGCGATTGGAGGCTGAGCCATGACGCAGATGGATTACGGACGCGCGGCGGGGTATTTCCTGCTCAAGGATTTCTACGTCGGCTTCAAGCTGGGGCTGAAATATTTTTTCGCCCCCAAGGCGACGCTGAACTATCCGCACGAAAAGGGCCCGCTCAGCCCCCGCTTTCGCGGCGAGCACGCGCTGCGCCGCTATCCAAACGGCGAGGAACGCTGCATCGCCTGCAAACTGTGCGAGGCGATCTGTCCGGCGCAGGCAATCACGATCGACGCCGAGCCGCGCGATGACGGTTCGCGCCGGACCACGCGCTATGACATCGACATGACGAAATGCATCTATTGCGGCTTCTGCCAGGAGGCCTGCCCGGTCGATGCCATCGTCGAAGGCCCCAATTTCGAGTTCGCCGCCGAAACCCGCGAGGAGCTTTTCTACGACAAGGCACGGCTTCTGGACAACGGCGAACGCTGGGAGGCCGAGATTGCCCGCAACCTCGAGATGGATGCGCCCTACCGATGAGTGATGTCCCCAACCCCTTCGAGATGATGATGCGTCAGGCCCAGGAAATGGCCAAGGCGATGAACCCCGCGCTGGAAAGCTTTTCGCCCAAGGGGTTCGAGAAGCTATGGCCGACCATGCCAAAGGAATTCATGGAGATGAGTTTCGGCAAGGGGGTCAACAAGAACGGGCTCGACGCCAAGACGCGGCTTTTGATCACGCTGGCGGGGCTGACGATGCTGGGCGCGCAGAGCGATACGCAGATCCGCATGACCGTGCGCCACGCGCTCGAGGCCGGGGCGACGAAGGACGAGATCGCCGAGACCATCGCGCAGATGGCGATGTTTGCGGGCATCCCCTCGATGACCCGCGCGATGGATTTCGCGCGCGAGGTCATGGACGAAGCAGGCGAGAAAGGATCGGAAAAATGACGATAGCGGCGATGTCCTTCTATCTCTTTGCGGCGGCCCTTCTGGTGGGCGGGCTTTTCACGGTGGTCAGCCGCAACCCGGTCCATTCGGTGCTCTGGCTGATCTTGTCATTCATCAGCGCGGCGGGTCTGTTCGTGCTTCTGGGGGCCGAGTTCGTGGCGATGCTGCTCATCATCGTTTACGTGGGCGCGGTCGCGGTGCTGTTTCTCTTCGTGGTGATGATGCTCGACGTGGATTTCGCCGAGTTGAAGGCCGAGATGGCGAAATACATGCCGCTGGCGCTGCTCATCGGGGTGATCCTCTTGATGCAGTTCGGCATCGCCTTCGGCAATTGGCAGGTGGCCGATGGCGCCGAGGCCGCGCGCCGCGCGGTGACGCCCGAGGGGGTGGAGAATACCGCCGCACTGGGGCTGCTGCTTTATGATCAGTATTTCATCCTGTTCCAGTTGGCCGGGCTGATCCTTCTGGTGGCGATGATCGGGGCGATCGTGCTGACGCTGCGCCACCGCGAGGGCGTCAAGCGGCAGGACGTTCTGGCGCAGATGTATCGTGATCCCGCGAAGGCGATGGAATTGCGCGATGTGAAGCCGGGGCAGGGGCTTTAACGGCCCCTGTTCCGCCCCGGGCCTGATCCGGGGCTTCTGTGGGGCCGGGCAGACCGGAAAAGAGATCCCGGGTCAACACCGGGATGACGAGAGCAAAGATGTTCCGGCAGGACACGGGACGCGATGCGAAGAGACGACAAACGGGCACGACCCGGAGGGACAGACATGATCGGACTTGAACATTATCTGACGGTGGCCGCCGCGCTTTTCGTCATCGGGATCTTCGGGCTTTTCCTCAACCGCAAGAACGTGATCGTGCTGCTCATGTCGATCGAGCTGATGCTTCTGTCGGTCAATATCAACCTCGTCGCCTTTTCCGCACATCTGGGCGATCTGGTGGGGCAGGTCTTTACCCTTTTCGTGCTGACCGTGGCCGCCGCCGAGGCCGCGATCGGCCTGGCGATCCTCGTCTGTTTCTTCCGTAACCGCGGCACGATTGCCGTGGAAGACGTCAACGTGATGAAAGGCTGATCCCGATGATCTACAAGATAATCCTCTTCGCACCACTCATCGGGGCGATCATCGCGGGCTTTGGCTGGCGCATCATCGGCGACAGGGGCGCGCAATGGCTGACCACGGGGCTTCTGTTTCTGGCCGCGGTGCTCAGCTGGGTGGTATTCCTGCAAGGTGCCGAAGAGGCGCAGGCGGTGCATCTGCTCGACTGGGTGCAGTCGGGCACGCTTGATGCTGCCTGGTCGATCCGGGTGGACCGGTTGACCACGATCATGCTGGTTGTTGTGAACACGGTTTCGGCGCTCGTGCATCTCTATTCGATGGGTTACATGGCGCATGACGAGAATTTCCGCGAGAACGAGAGCTATCGGCCGCGTTTCTTCGCGTATCTGTCGTTCTTCACCTTCGCCATGCTGATGCTGGTGACCTCCGACAACCTCGTGCAGATGTTCTTTGGCTGGGAGGGCGTGGGCGTTGCCTCCTACCTGCTGATCGGGTTCTACTATCGCAAGCCCTCGGCCAATGCCGCCGCCATCAAGGCGTTCGTGGTCAACCGGGTGGGTGATTTCGGCTTCGCGCTTGGTATCATGGCGCTCTATTTCCTGACCGACTCGGTGCGGTTCGAGGATATTTTCGCCGCCGCACCGATGCTGGCCGAGACGCAACTCACCTTTCTCTGGACAGAGTGGAACGCTGCCAACCTGATCGCTTTCCTTCTGTTCGTGGGGGCCATGGGCAAATCGGCGCAGCTTTTCCTGCACACATGGCTGCCGGATGCCATGGAAGGCCCGACGCCCGTTTCGGCGCTTATTCACGCGGCAACCATGGTGACGGCGGGCGTGTTTCTTGTGTGCCGCATGTCGCCGCTCATGGAATACGCGCCGCAAGCGATGAATTTCGTGGTGTTCCTCGGGGCCTCGACGGCGTTTTTCGCCGCGACCGTGGGCCTTGTGCAGAATGACATCAAGCGCGTGATCGCCTATTCGACCTGTTCGCAGTTGGGCTACATGTTCGTGGCCGCCGGTGTGGGGGTCTATTCGGTGGCGATGTTCCACCTCTTCACCCACGCCTTCTTCAAGGCGATGCTGTTTCTCGGCGCGGGCTCGGTCATCCACGGGATGCATCACGAGCAGGACATGCGCAAGTATGGCGGCCTGCGCACCAAGCTGCCCTATACGTTCTGGGCGATGATGATCGGGACGCTGGCGATTACCGGCGTGGGCATCCCGCTGACCCATATCGGCTTTGCCGGGTTTCTGTCGAAGGATGCGGTGATCGAGAGCGCCTTCGCCGGGACGGCGGGCGGCTATGCGTTCTGGATGCTGGTGATCGCGGCGCTCTTCACCTCGTTCTACAGCTGGCGGCTGATCTTCCTGACCTTCTTCGGCACGCCGCGCGGTGACAAGCACACCCATGAGCACGCGCACGAAAGCCCCATGGTCATGCTGGTGCCGCTTGGCGTGCTGGCGCTTGGCGCGGTGTTCGCGGGCATGATCTGGTATGGCAGCTTTTTCGGCAGCCATGAGCAGGTGAACAGGTTCTTCGGGATCGCGGCCCATGCCGAGGCGAGCGATACCCATGCCGAGGCGAGCGATACCCATGGCGCGGCCGCGCCGGAAGGGGCAGAGGCGCACGCCGTCGCGGGGCAGGGCGTGGCGCCCAAGGGTGCAATCTTCATGCATCCCGACAATCACGTTCTGGACGAGGCCCATCACGCGCCGACATGGGTCAAGGTCAGCCCGTTCATCGCCATGCTGATCGGTCTGGTCACGGCGCTGTGGTTCTATGTCTGGGATCCGGCGATGCCGCGCCGCGTGGCCGAGACCAACCGCCCGCTTTACCTCTTCCTGCTCAACAAGTGGTATTTCGACGAGATCTACGACTTTCTCTTCGTCCGCCCCGCCAAGGCGCTTGGGGCACTCTTGTGGAAGCGCGGCGACGGGGACGTGATCGACGGCTCGATCAACGGCGTGGCGATGGGGCTTATCCCGCGTCTGACCCGTCTCGCGGGGCGGGCGCAGTCGGGCTATATCTTCACCTATGCCTTTGCCATGGTGCTCGGCATCGTCGCGCTCGTGACCTGGATGACCATCTTCGGGGGGGCCAACTGATGGACAACCTTCTTTCCATCGTCACCTTCATCCCGGCCATCGCGGCGGCGATCCTCGCCATCTTCCTGCGTGGAGAGGATGCGGCGGCGCAGACCAATGCGAAATGGGTGGCGCTGATTGCCACGGTGCTGACCTTCCTTGTTTCGCTCTTCATCCTGTTCGGCTTCGATGCGTCGAATACCGGGTTTCAGTTCGTGGAAGAGCGCGATTGGCTGCTGGGCCTGAAATACAAGATGGGCGTGGACGGGATCAGCGTGCTCTTCGTGATGCTGACCACCTTCATGATGCCGCTGACCATCGCCGCGTCCTGGGGTGTGACCTCCCGCGTCAAGGAATACATGATCGCCTTCCTGCTGCTCGAGACGCTGATGCTGGGCGTGTTCATGGCGCTCGATCTGGTGCTTTTCTACCTCTTCTTCGAGGCGGGGCTCATTCCGATGTTCCTGATCATCGGGATCTGGGGCGGCAAGGCGCGGATCTATGCGGCATTCAAGTTCTTTCTCTACACCTTCCTCGGCTCGGTGCTGATGCTGGTGGCGATGGTGGCCATGTTCGCCGAGGCCGGCACGACCGATATCCCGACGCTCCTGCGGCATGAATTTGCCTCCGATAGTTTCTCGTTGCTGGGGATACACATCGTCGGCGGGATGCAGACGCTCATGTTCCTGGCGTTTTTTGCCAGCTTTGCGGTCAAGATGCCGATGTGGCCGGTCCATACCTGGCTGCCCGACGCGCACGTGCAGGCACCGACGGCAGGTTCGGTGGTGCTGGCGGCGATCCTTCTGAAGATGGGCGGCTACGGCTTTTTGCGCTTCTCGCTGCCGATGTTCCCGGTGGGCGCTGAGGTGCTGACGCCGCTCATCCTGTGGATGTCGGCCATTGCCATTGTCTATACCTCGCTGGTGGCGCTGGCGCAGGAAGACATGAAAAAGCTTATCGCCTATAGTTCCGTCGCCCATATGGGCTATGTGACCATGGGGATTTTCGCGGCCAATCAGCAGGGCCTCGATGGCGCGATCTTCCAGATGATCAGCCACGGCTTCATCTCGGGGGCGCTCTTTCTCTGCGTGGGCGTGATCTATGACCGGATGCACACACGCGAGATCGACGCCTATGGCGGGCTCGTGAACCGGATGCCGGCCTATGCGCTCATCTTCATGTTCTTCACCATGGCCAATGTCGGCCTGCCGGGCACGTCCGGCTTCATCGGTGAATTCCTGACGCTGGTGGGCGTATTCCAGGTCAACACATGGGTGGCGGCGGTGGCCACGACCGGTGTGATCCTCTCCGCGGCCTATGCGCTCTGGCTGTATCGCCGGGTGGTGATGGGCGATCTCATCAAGGAGAGCCTCAAGACCATCACCGACATGAGCCGCCGCGAGCGTGCGATCTTTGCGCCGCTGGTGGTGATGACGCTGCTTCTGGGCGTCTATCCCCGGCTTGTCACCGATATCACTGGCCCCTCTGTCGAGGCGCTGATTTCCAATGTCGAGCTTGCCCAATCCGTCGCGCGCGCCGCGACGGCGGTGGCGCAGGTCGCGCACTGAACCGGAGGCCATGAACCATGCAGGCTGATTTGAACGTGATCCTGCCGGAAATCCTGCTGTCGGTCTATGCGATCGCGGCGCTTCTGGGGGCGGTCTATACCGGCAAGGACCGGTTTGCGCCGCTTCTGGTGTGGATCACGGCGGCGCTGATGGTGCTGCTGGCAATCTGGATCGGCATGGGCGGCGCGGGCACGCGCACGGCCTTTGGCGGCATGATCAACGATGACGGATTTGCGCGTTTCGCCAAGGTGGTGATCCTTCTGTCGGCCGCCGCCGTGCTGACTTTGGGACAGGATTACATGGAGCGGCGGGGCATCCTGCGGTTCGAATATCCAATCCTCATCGCGCTTTCGGTCGTGGGCATGATGGTGATGGTGAGTGCGGGCGACCTCATGGCGCTCTATATGGGGCTGGAGTTGCAGTCGCTGGCGCTATACGTCGTTGCCTCATTGCGCCGCGACAATCTGAAATCGACCGAGGCGGGCCTCAAGTATTTCGTGCTGGGCGCGCTTAGCTCCGGCCTGCTGCTGTTTGGCGCGTCGCTGGTTTACGGCTTTGCCGGCACGACGCTTTTCTCGGGCATCATCGCGAGTGCTGGCGGGCAGACGCCGCTTGGCCTGCTGATCGGGCTGGTGCTGGTCATTTCCGGCCTTGCCTTCAAGATCTCGGCGGTGCCGTTCCACATGTGGACGCCCGATGTCTACGAGGGGGCGCCGACGCCGATCACCGCGTTTTTCGCCACGGCGCCCAAGGTGGCGGCCCTGGGCCTCTTCGCGCGCGTGGTGCACGACGCCTTTGGCGGTGTGGTGTCGGACTGGCAGCAAGTGCTGGCGGCGCTCAGCCTTCTGTCGATGTTTCTGGGGGCCATCGCCGCGATCGGGCAGACAGACATCAAGCGGCTGATGGCCTATTCCTCGATCGCGCATATGGGCTATGCGCTGATGGGGCTGGCGGCAGGCACGGCATTCGGCGTGCAGGCGATGCTGGTCTATGCGGCGATCTACGTGACGATGAATGTGGGCACCTTCGCCTTTATCCTGTCGATGGAGCGCGACGGCAAGCCGGTGACGGATATTCGCAGCCTCAACCTCTATTCCAAAGCCGAGCCCGGTCGCGCGCTGGCGATGCTGATTCTCCTCTTCAGCCTTGCAGGCGTGCCGCCGCTTCTGGGTTTTTTCGGCAAGCTCTACGTGCTGCGCGCCGCCTACGAGGCGGGGCTTGCCTGGCTTGCCGTGGCGGGCGTCGTGGCAAGTGTGATCGGTGCATTCTATTACCTGCGCATCGTCTATTACATGTATTTCGGCGAGGAGGGCTCGACGCTGGAAACCGGGCGCTCGCTGGTGCAATGGGCGTTCCTGATGGGATCGGCGGCCGTGATGGTGTTCGGCATCATCAACATGTTCGGCGTCGAGACCATGGCGCAGGCGGCGGCGGCGAGCCTTGTCCGCTGAGGCTGGCGCCCGCTGCGGGGCGCGGACGCCTCCGGCGGGAGTATTTGAAGAACGATGAAACCGGGGGCGCGCAGCGACTGGCCCGAGGGCTATGGGCGGCGGGTGCTGGCGCGGGTGGACAGCACCAATGCCGAAGCCGCGCGGATCGCGTCGCATCTGGCGGGGCCGGAGTGGATCCTGGCGCTGGAGCAGAGCGCGGCGCGGGGGCGGCGCGGCCGGGCATGGGCGAATCCGCCGGGCAATTTCGCCGCGACGCTGGTGATGCGCCCCTCGGAGGCACCCGACCGGGTGGCGTTGCGGTCCTTCGTGGCGTCGCTTGCGCTCTTTGAGGCGGTGGCTGCGGCGACGGGAAGCGCCGCAGGGCTGGCGCTCAAATGGCCCAATGATGTGCTTCTCAATGGCGGCAAGCTGGCGGGGATATTGCTTGAAAGCGCCGGGGTGGGGGAACAGCTCAGCCATTTCGCCATCGGCATCGGCGTGAACCTCGTGGCCGCGCCGGATGTGGCAGAGGTGGAGGCCGGGGCGCTGCGGCCGGTCTCGCTTTTGTCCGAAACCGGGGTGGCGACTGGCCCGGAGGCGTTTCTCGACCTTCTGGCACCGGCCTATGCGCGGCTTGAGGCGCAGTTCGTCACCTATGGGTTCGAGCCGGTGCGCCGGGCCTGGCTCGACCGGGCGGCGCGTCTGGGAGAGGTGATCATCGCGCGCACCGCCCGCGAGAGCCATGAGGGCCGGTTCGAAACGGTGGACGCGGCGGGCAATCTTGTGCTGGGAACGGCGCGGGGTCGCGTGACCATCGCCGCGGCCGAGGTATTTTTCTGAAACAAGGGGCGCGACATGCTTCTGGCGATTGATTGCGGCAATACCAACACGGTGTTTTCCATCTGGGACGGCGAGCGTTTCCTGGTCACGCTGCGGACCTCGACCGAGCATCAGCGCACGGCGGACCAGTATTTTGTCTGGTACTCGACGCTGCTGCACCATTATCGGATCGATGTGACGATCACCGATGTGATCATCTCGTCGACGGTGCCGCGGGTGGTGTTCAACCTGCGGGTCTTTGCCGACCGCTATTTCGGCTGTCGCCCGTTGGTTGTCGGCAAGCCCGAATGCCGCCTGCCGGTGGATGTGAGGGTGGACGAGGGCACGCAGGTGGGGCCGGACCGGCTTGTGAACACGGTGGCGGGATTCGATCTGCATGGCGGGGATCTGATCATCGTGGATTTCGGCACCGCGACCACGTTTGACGTGGTCGACAGTGACGGGGCCTATATCGGCGGGGTGATTGCGCCGGGGGTGAACCTGTCGCTGCAAGCCCTGCACGAAGCGGCGGCGGCGCTGCCACATGTCGATGTGACCAAGCCGGAGAAGGTGATCGGCACCAATACCGTCGCCTGTATGCAATCGGGCGTGTTCTGGGGTTATATCGGGCTGATCAATGGGATATGTGAGCGGATAAAGGCCGAGCGCGGACGCGCCATGACGGTCATCGCAACCGGGGGGCTGGCCCCGCTCTTCCAGCAAGGCACGGACCTGTTCGACAGGTTCGAGGATGAATTGACGATGCACGGGCTGACCGTGATCCACGCATATAACAAGGAGGGCTGACGCCCCATGAGCAGCGAACGTTTGATCTACCTGCCCCTCGGCGGGGCGGGTGAAGTTGGCATGAATGCCTATGTCTACGGCTATGGCAAACCCGGCAAGGAGCGGCTGATCCTTGTCGATCTGGGCGTGACCTTCCCGGACATGGACGGCTCTCCGGGGGTGGATCTGATCCTGCCGGACATCACCTGGCTGGAAGAGCGCAAGGACCGGCTGGAGGCGGTTTTCGTCACCCATGCCCACGAGGATCATATCGGTGCGGTGGCGCATTACCATGACCGGCTGGGGGCACCGATCCACGCGCGCGCCTTTACCGCCAATATCGCGCGCCGCAAGATGAAGGAACATGGCCATCCCGAGCAGGCCGTGCAGACCGCAAGCGTCTGGCCCGCGACGGTGGCGGCGGGGCCGTTCACCGTGGGCTTCGTCCCGATCTCGCATTCCATTCCCGAGGCGTCCGGGCTGGTGATCGACACGCCCGGCGGGCGCATCGTGCATACGGGCGATTTCAAGATCGACACCAACCCCGGCGTGGGTGAGCCGTTCGACAGCGATCTCTGGGCCTCGATCGGGGCGGCGGGGGTCAAGGTGCTGGCCTGCGATTCCACCAATGTCTTCAGCCATCACGCGGGCCGCTCCGAAAGCAGCGTGGCGCAGCCGATCACCGATCTGGTCGCCGCCAGCCGGGGCATGGTCGTGGCCACCACCTTCGCCAGCAACGTCGCGCGCGTGAGGACGCTGGCCAAGGCGGGCGTGGGCGCCGGGCGGTCGGTCTGTCTGATGGGGCGGGCGATGCAGCGCATGGTGGAGGCCGCGCGCGAGACCGGCGTTCTGCCGGATTTCCCGCAGACCGTGACGCCGGAGGAGGCAGGCAACATCCCGCGCGAGAGCCTCATGCTGATCGTCACCGGCTCTCAGGGCGAGCGGCGCGCCGCAAGCGCACAACTGGCCAATGGAAAATACAACGGGATAACCATGAAGGAGGGCGATACGTTCCTGTTCTCCTCCAAGACCATCCCCGGCAACGAACGCGGCGTGATCCGCATCATCAACCAGTTTTCCGAACAGGGCGTCGATGTGATCGAGGGCGATGACCGCTATCACGTCTCGGGCCATGCCAACTGGCCCGATCTTGACGCGATGCACAAGCTGCTGAAACCGCAGATGCTTATCCCCATGCATGGCGAGCACCGGCATTTGCGCGAGCATGTCAAGCTTGCGAAGGCGAACCGGATCGAGGGTATTCTTGCCGTCAACGGCATGATGATCGACCTCAGCGGCAACGCGCCCAAGGTCGCCGAATATGTCGAGACGGGGCGGACCTATCTGGATGGCTCGGTGACGTTCGGTGCGCTTGACGGTGTTGTGCGCGACCGGATCCGCATGGCGCTCAACGGGCATGTGATGATCAATGTCATTCTCGACGAGGAGAATGCGCCGCTCGGCGATCCATGGGTCGAGATCATGGGACTTGCCGGCACCGGGCGCAGCCGCGCGCCGCTGCCCGATGTGCTTGAGGAAGATCTTGCGCAGTTCATGGAACGCGCGGGCGACAAGGTGCTGCGCGACGATGGCAAGCTCGAGGAAGGGCTGCGCCGGGTGGCGCGGCAGAGCGCGCAGACCGAGATCGGCAAGCGGCCCGAGGTGACGGTGGTCATCAGCCGCCTGACCGACTGAGGCCGGGGCGATGCGGATCGCCTGTGTGATGGCCGCGGAGCGGGGCGACATGGACCTGCTGCTGCACGATTTTGCCGCCCGCGCCATCGCGCGCGGGCGGCGGCTTTGCGGGACGGTGCAGGTCAATTCCGATTGCGGCGAGGGGCGTCCCTGCGACATGGATGTGCAGGTGCTGCCCGACGGGCCGGTGATCCGCATCTCTCAAAGCCTCGGCCCCGGTGCGCGGGGCTGTCGGCTTGACCCCGAGGCGCTCGAACAGGCGGTGGCGGAAGCCGAGGCGCGGTTGAGCGCGGGGGCCGATCTGGTCATCGTCAACAAGTTCGGCAAGCACGAGGCAGAGGGGCGCGGTTTTCGCGCGCTCATCGCAGAGGCGGTGGCGCTCGGCGTGCCGGTGCTGGTGGGGGTGAACGCGCTCAACGCGCCACGGCTGGCGGAATTCGTGGGCACCGAGGTCGACCGGCTCGATCCCACCCCCGAGGCGCTTGACGACTGGCTGGGCTGATCCGCGCGGGCGGCGGCGACAAGACCGGCTCAGGTGAATTGTTCGCGCAACAGCCGCTCTTCCAGCCCGTGGCCGGGATCGAACAGGATTCGGTGCGCGATGCCGGTCTCGGAGCGGATTTCCACCCAGAGCACGCTTTCGATCCAGCGGCTGTCGGCATCGGCCATGACAGGGCGCTTGTCGGGCTCGATCACGTCAAACCGCACGGTGGCCGTCTTGGGCAGAAGCGCGCCGCGCCAGCGGCGGGGACGAAAGGCCGCGACGGCGGTGAGCGCGAGCACATCCGCGCCGATGGGCAGGATCGGGCCGTGCGCCGAGTAGTTGTAGGCGGTGGAACCCGCGGGCGTTGCCACCAACGCGCCGTCGCAGATCAGTTCCTCCAGCCGCAAGCGACCGTCGATGGTGATGCGCAGCTTGGCCGCCTGTGGGCCCGCGCGCAATAGCGAGACCTCGTTGATGGCCAGCGCCTCGTGGATGGTGCCGTCGCCTGCCTCGGCGCGCATGATGAGCGGGTTGATCACCTCTTCTTCGGCGCGCGACAACCGCTCGGGCAGATCGGTCTCGGAATACTCGTTCATCAGAAAGCCGACCGTGCCGCGGTTCATCCCGTAAACCGGCACGTCAAGGGCCTGCGTGCGGTGCAGCGTGGCCAGCATGAAGCCATCCCCGCCAAGCGCCACGATCACGTCCGCCGCGGCCTCGGGCACATGGCCATAGCGCCCCACAAGGGCCGCGCGCGCGGTCTGTGCCGTGGGCACCTCGCTGGCGACAAAAGCGATTTTCTGTGTCATGGCTGTTCCCGGCCTATCCTGCCCAAGACCAAGCACAATTCGCGCGCCAAGGCCAGAGATGCCGGTCGGGTGGGGGGATGCGTCGCTTTACAATCTTTCCTTGAGAGGGTGTTTGAGCTAGGTGCATCGCCAAATGCATCTTCTGGCGGAGGACACACCATGCCCCATGACGGAAACCGGCCCGCGGCCGACACCGGCTTTTTCACCGAATCCCTCGCCACGCGCGACCCCGAGATCGCCCGCGCGATCGGCCTCGAGCTTGGTCGTCAGCGCGACGAGATCGAGCTGATCGCGTCCGAGAACATCGTCAGCGCCGCCGTGATGGAGGCGCAGGGTTCGGTGATGACCAACAAATATGCCGAAGGCTATCCGGGGCGGCGCTATTATGGCGGCTGTCAGTTCGTCGATATCGCCGAAAACCTTGCCATCGAGCGGGCGTGCCAGCTCTTCGGTTGCGGTTTTGCAAATGTGCAGCCCAATTCCGGCTCTCAGGCCAATCAGGGCGTGTTCACCGCGCTTTTGAAACCGGGTGACACGATCCTCGGGATGAGCCTCGATGCGGGCGGTCACCTGACGCACGGGGCCGCGCCCAACCAATCGGGCAAATGGTTCAACGCGGTGCAATACGGCGTGCGGCGCGAGGATAACCTGATCGACTATGACCAGGTGCAGGCACTGGCGAGCGAGCATCAACCCAAGCTGATCATCGCCGGTGGCTCTGCCATTCCGCGCCGGATCGACTTTGCGAAAATGCGCGAGATCGCCGATAGCGTCGGTGCCTGGCTGCATGTGGACATGGCGCATTTCGCGGGGCTCGTCGCGGCGGGCGAGCATCCCAGCCCCTTCCCCCATGCGCATGTGGCCACCACCACCACCCACAAGACGCTGCGCGGCCCGCGCGGCGGCATGATCCTGACCAATGACGAGGCTCTCGCCAAGAAGTTCAATTCGGCGATCTTTCCCGGCATCCAGGGCGGCCCGCTCATGCATGTCATCGCAGGCAAGGCCGTGGCCTTTGGCGAGGCGCTGCGTCCCGGTTTCAAGGACTATATCAAGGCGGTGATTGCCAATGCGCAGGCGCTGTCGGATCAACTTATCAAGGGCGGGCTCGATACGGTGACGCATGGCACCGATACGCATGTCGTGCTCGTGGATCTGCGGCCCAAGGGCGTCAAGGGCAATGCCACCGAAAAGGCATTGGGCCGCGCGCATATCACCTGCAACAAGAACGGCGTGCCGTTCGATCCTGAAAAGCCCACGGTGACCAGCGGTATCCGTCTGGGCAGCCCCGCCGGCACGACGCGCGGCTTCGGTGAGGCTGAATTCCGCCAGATTGCCGACTGGATCATCGAGGTTGTCGATGGCCTTGCCGCCAATGGCGAGGACGGCAACGGTGCCGTCGAGGACAAGGTCAAGGCCGAGGTGGCCACGCTCTGCGCACGCTTTCCGCTTTATCCGAACCTCTGAAAAGCGCGGGCGGGCGGGATCAGTCGGGAAACCGCCAACGTGCCCGGCGCGGCACGCGCACCGCAAGCATCGGCTTGAGCAGGGGCGAGCGAAAGCGGTCTAGGTCGAGCGCTTCGTGCACGCCCACGCTTTCCTCGCCGTCGATCACGGTGCGCACAGCCGAGCGGCAGTAGAACGGCGCGTCCAGCATTGGTTTCACCTGCCGGGGCGAGTGGCCCGGATCGGCGCGGGTCTCGCGCGCCACGGCCCAGAGGCTGCGCGCCATCCGCGCCTTGGGGGGCAGGGGGATCGTGTCGGCGCAGCCCTCCGCGTCGAAATGCACGCCCAATTCGAACGTGCTGCCGTCGCGGCGCGTGGCGTCGTAAAAGCAGGTGCTGCCGCCCGCGCGCGGGAATCGGCCCCAGGTCCAGCGGCTGAAATCGGCCTCAAGCGCGCGGGTGCCGAAATTGGCGTCGAAATAGCCATGCCCGCGCCATTGCCAGCCGGGGGCCTCGAGATCGACCTCGATGTCTGAGGTCGGGGCGAAGGGGCGCCAGACATGCGCCCCGTCATCTGTCAGCGCCACCTCCACGCCGGTGAGCGCCGCGGGCGTGACCACCACCCGCCCGCGCACGCGGCTCACCATTGGCGGTGCGCCCCATTCATCGATCTCGACGATCAGCCGCCCGTCCTGCCAGCGCATCGAAGAGGGCCCCACGGTCAGGCAATCGGCGCTCTGGCGCAGCGCGCTCTCGCCCCGGTCGGTCATGGTGAACCGCCCGCCGGGGCCGTAGGTGGCGACGTTGATGCAGCAATGATTGGCAGGGTTGCGCCGCCCCGACCAGGCATACCACGGCGAAAACACCGACCCGATGAAGCCTATGACCGAGATCGCGCGCGTGCCATCCTCGCTGATCCCGTCGAGATACCACCAGGCGTATCCGTCGGGCGGGACATCGAGGTTGAAATTCGGTCGCCCATGATCGCTTCGGCCGCGTGCCGACCGGAGAGGGCCGCCATCGGCACCCCCGCCCCCGGATGCGTGCCGCCCCCGGCCAGGTAGAATCCCCGAATCCCCGTCCGCGCCGTCGGACGCCTGAGGGCCGCCAGCGCCCCGTGCGGGCTCTGCCCGTAAAGCGCACCGTTCGAGGCCGGGAAGAGGTTCGCGAAGCCCGCGGGCGTCGTCAGGGCCGCCGTGCCCGGTTCGGGCGAGAAGGTCAGACCGAAGCGGGCCAGCGTCTCGAAACATCTCGGATGGCATGGGGTGGTCTCCTCGGGGGGGGCGTCATCGGGGCGCGCGGGCGCATTGGCGATGATCTCGAAACGCTCGGGATCGGGTGGGGCGGCCCCCAGTCCGCGATCCATGGCGCAGACATAAAGCGTGGGATCGGCCACCGCCTCGCCGCGCATGAGGGCGGCGAATTCCGGTGCCGGATCGGCGCGGAAAAACACGTTGTGATGGGCGAGGTCAGGGCCAAGGGGACGCGCCGCAAAGGCCCAGACCTCGGCCGAGAGGCTGCGCGGCGCGCGGTGCGTGACCTTGGCGACCGAGGCGCAATCGCGGCCGAGCGCGCCCGTTGCCAGCGCACGCGGATCGCCGTTGAAGACCACGCGCGCGCACGCGATGCGGCGGCCATCGGCAAGGATGACGGCGCGCACCGCGCCGCCCGTGGCCTCGACCCGGGCGACATGCGCGCGCGTTTCGATCATCGCGCCCTTGCGCCGCGCGAGGTCTGCCAGTGCTGCGGCCAGCCGGTGCATCCCGCCCTCCACCGCCCAGACCCCGCCTGCCTCGGCGCGCCAGATCAGCGCCAGAAGCGCGGGCACGCCGTCGGGCGTGCCGCCGACATAGGTGGCATAGCGCCCGAAAAGCTGGGCAAGGCGGGGGTCATCAAAGCTCTCGTTCAGCAGGTCCGCCAGAGATTTGAGCGGGGCCATCTGGCGCAGGAGATGCGGGCGCGCGGCGACATGGGCGACAAGGCGCATCAGGCGCGGCTCGGCAGCCCGCATCATGGGCGCGTCGAACCCGTCAAAGAGCGCGCGCGCGCGGGTGTCAAAGGCGCGGAACTGATCGGCGGCGCGTGTCCCGGCGAAATCGGCAATGGCCTGCGCGTTGCGGCGGCTGTCGTCAAAAAGGTCAAGTCGGCTGCCATCTGGCCAGAAATGCCGCGCCAGAAGCGGTTGACGAATTAGGCGGATATGGTCCTCCAGGCGCTCGCCGCACTCGGCAAAAAGTGCGTCGAACACGCCGCGCAGCGTGAGCACGGTCGGCCCCGCTGCCACCGGACCGGCGGGCGAGGGCAGGGCGCGCATCTTGCCGCCCACATGGTCATGGCGCTCCAGCAGGGTGACGGCATGGCCCGCATGGGCCAGCCGCGCGGCGGCGACAAGCCCCGCGACCCCTGCCCCGATGATCACTGTCTGATCCTGCGCCCCGGCTGTCATGGGAGGATTGTTGACTCTGCACGGCAATCTGTCCAGTATGATTTACACAAGGTATGTCATTTATAAATGACACAGGCGGCTCAGGAGGCCCGACATGCAGCTTTCGCACCGGATCGAAGGGGCCATTGGCGCCGCACTCGCGCGCGCAGGCGGGCCGCCCGCGCCCCGTCAACTGGCCGCGGCACTCAGCCACGCGGTCTTGCCGGGTGGGGCGCGGATAAGGCCCACGATCCTTTTGTCGGTGGCGATGGCCTGCGGTGACGACCAGCCCGCGCTCTCGGATGCGGCGGCGGTGGCGCTCGAACTTATTCACTGCGCGAGCCTCGTGCATGACGATCTGCCCTGTTTCGACGATGCCGACACGCGGCGCGGCAAACCGTCGGTGCATCGCGCCTATTCCGAGCCGCTGGCGGTGCTGGCCGGTGACAGCCTCATCGTGCTGGCCTTCGAGACGCTTGCGCGCGCGGGCGACAAGGAGGCGGCGCGCGCGCTGCGCCTTACGTCGACACTGGCGCGGCGCACGGGGATGCCGGGAGGTATCTGCGCGGGGCAGGGCTGGGAAAGCGAACCGACGGTCGATCTCGCCGCCTATCACCGCGCCAAGACCGGCGCGCTTTTTGTGGCGGCCACCCAGATGGGGGCCATCGCGGCAGGGCATGAGCCCGAGCCGTGGCACGATCTGGGCGCGCTCATTGGCGAGGCGTTTCAGGTGGCCGATGACCTGCGCGACGCGGTGATGGATGCCGAGAGCCTGGGCAAGCCGGTGGGGCAGGATGATCTGCACGGGCGGCCCAATGCGGTGACGCAGCTTGGCGTCAAGGGGGCGGTGTCGCGGCTGTCCGACATCCTTGCAGGTGCCATCGCCTCGATCCCGTCCTGTCCGGGTGAGGCGGCGCTTGCGCAGATGGTGCGGCTTCAGGCCGAACGGATCATGCCCCGGATGCCGGCCCGGCACAGGGCATGACAGCGATGGCCGGGCCGCCCGCCACGCGGGGCGGGCTTCGGGGCTGGTTCCTGCGGTTGCTCACACGTCCCGAGGTGCAGGCGCGGGCGGCACGCCTGCCGTTCGGGCGTAGGCTGGCGCGGCGCGATGGAGCGGAAATATTCGATATATTGCAGGGGTTTGTGAAATCCCAGGTGCTGCTGGCGTTGGTCGAGACCGGCAGTTTGCGCGCGCTTCTGGACGGTGCGCGCACCCCGGAGTATCTGGCGCGCGCGGCGGAGATTCCTGCGCACCGCATGGCCGCGCTCTTGCAGGGCGGCGCGGCGCTTGGCCTGCTGACGCGGCGGCGTGACGGGCGCTATGCGCTGGCGCGGCGCGGCGCGGTGATTCTCGGCGTGCCGGGGCTCGAGGCGATGATTCGCCACAACCGCGCCTTTTATGCCGACATGGCCGATCCGGTCGCCCTTCTGCGCGGCGAGGGTGAGACCGAGCTGGCGCGGTTCTGGCCCTATGTCTTCGGGCAGGCGGGCGAGGTCGCGCCAGAGGTGGCCGAACGGTATTCCGACCTGATGGCGCAGAGCCAGCGGCTCGTGGCCGAGGATGTGTTGCGCGCGGTTTCTCTGTCGGGCGCGCGGGTGCTGATGGATGTGGGGGGCGGCACGGGGGCCTTTGTCTCCGCCGCGCTCACGGCGCATCCGGTACTTCAGGCGGTGCTCGTGGATCTGCCCGAGGTGCTCGAGGCGGCCCGCCCGCGTCTGGGCGCGGCGGGTGTGGCGTCGCGGGTCACGCTCCGCCCGATGAGCTTTCGAGAGGCGGACCTGCCCGAGGGGGCCGATACTGCAAGCCTTGTGCGCGTGCTTTATGACCATGCGGATGGGACGGTGCGCGCGCTTCTGGCGAATGTCTATCGTGCCTTGCCGCCTGGTGGGCGGCTGATCGTGGCCGAGCCGATGGCGGGCGGCACGCGCCCAGAGGCGGCGGGCGATCTTTATTTTGCCTTCTACACCATGGCCATGGGCACCGGGCGCGCGCGCTCTGCCGCCGAGATCGCAGCGCTTTGCGAAGAGGCGGGATTCGTGGTTCGCCACAGCCCGCGGCCCCAGCGGCCTTATGTGACCAGCGTGATGGTTTGCGAGAAGCCGGAAGTTTAACCTGACAGTTGGCACTTTGAGTGTAAACAAAGGTTGACACTGTAGGATGTCCCTTTAAGATGACATTAGGGAAAGTGCCACCCGCTGCGTCAATCCGGCGCAGATGCCACCGAGGAGGGGGCCATCATGGAAACCCGCGCCATCTGCCTGAAAGGTCCGGAGGATCTGAGCATCGACCTTCTGTCGCTCAAGGCGCCGGTGGCGGGCGATATCGTGGTGGAGATTTCCCATTCCGGAATTTCGACCGGCACGGAAAAACTGTTCTGGTCCGGGCAGATGCCTCCCTTTCCGGGGATGGGCTATCCGCTGGTGCCGGGTTACGAGGCCGCAGGCGAAGTGGTCGAGGCGGACCCCGCCACGGGCTTTCGCGCGGGCGATCATGTCTTCGTTCCGGGCGCGGATTGTTTCGAGGGCGCCCACGGGCTTTTCGGCGGTGCCGCGGCGCGGCTGGTGAGTCGCGCGGATCGTGTGGTGCGCATCGACGCGGGCCATGGGCCCGAGGGCGCGCTTCTGGCGCTGGCCGCCACCGCGCGGCACACCATGGCAGGCCTCGACAAGGCCATGCCCGATCTTATCGTCGGTCACGGCGTTCTCGGTCGGCTTCTCGCGCGGCTGGCGATTGCGGCGGGCGCGCCCGCGCCGGTCGTGTGGGAGGCCGAACCCGGTCGCCGCAGCGGGGCCGAGGGCTATTCGGTGATCGCGCCCGAAGACGACACGCGCCGCGATTATCGCGCGATTTATGACGCCTCGGGCAACGCCGGGATCCTCGATGATCTGATCGGGCGGCTGGCCAAGGGCGGCGAGATCGTGCTGGCGGGATTTTATCCCCAAGGCCTCAGTTTTGCCTTTCCGCCCGCCTTCATGCGCGAGGCGCGGTTGCGGGTGGCCGCCGAATGGACGCGGGGCGACCTTGTCGCCGTGCGCGATCTCGTCGAAACCGGCGCGCTGTCGCTGTCGGGCCTCATCACCCATCAGGCGCGCGCCGAAGAGGCGCCGCACGCCTATCGCACGGCTTTCGGCGATCCCGATTGCCTCAAGATGATTCTCAACTGGAAGGACGCCGCATGAAAGACGACGTGCCCAATCTCAAGGCATTCGACAAGCGGCTGCGCGACGAGGCGGCAGAAGAGCCGACGCTTGAAGTGCCGCAGGCACCGCCCTCGAAAAAGACGCAGATCATCGCGATCTACGGAAAGGGCGGGATCGGCAAATCCTTCACGCTGGCCAATCTCAGCCACATGATGGCCGAACAGGGCAAGCGCGTGCTGCTCATTGGCTGCGATCCGAAATCCGACACCACGAGCCTGCTCTTTGGCGGCAAGGCGTGCCCGACGATCATCGAGACCTCGACGAAAAAGAACCTCGCCGGAGAGCCGGTCGCCATCGGCGACGTGTGCTTCAAGCGCGGCGGTGTTTTCGCGATGGAGCTTGGCGGGCCGGAAGTGGGCCGGGGCTGTGGCGGGCGCGGCATCATCCACGGGTTCGAACTGCTGGAAAAACTCGGCTTTCACGACTGGGATTTCGACTACGTGCTGCTGGATTTCCTGGGCGACGTGGTTTGCGGCGGCTTTGGTCTGCCGATCGCGCGGGACATGGCGCAGAAGGTCATTCTGGTGGCCTCCAACGATCTGCAATCGCTTTACGTGGCCAACAATGTCTGCTCGGCGGTGGAATATTTCCGCAAGCTGGGTGGCAATGTCGGCGTCGCGGGGCTGGTGATCAACAAGGATGACCATTCCGGCGAGGCGCAGGCCTTCGCGGCGGCGGTGAACATCCCGGTGCTGGCGGCCATACCGCAGGATGACGATCTGCGCAAGAAATCCGCGAATTACCAGATTGTCGGCACGATGCAGAGCCAGTGGGGCGCGCTTTTCGCGGGGCTGGCAGACGCGGTTTCCATCGCGCCGCCGGTGCGGCCAAGCCCGCTCGATCAGGACGGGTTGCTCGCGCTCTTCGACAGCAAGGACACGGGCGGCGACTACGTCCTGGTGCCCGCCACCGATGCCGACATGCGCGGCAAATACGCCAAGCCGAAGCCGAGCCTCGAGGTGATTTATGACGAGGCGTGATCCCTCCCTTCGTCGCGAAACGCTGGCCGAGGTGCAGCGGCTGCTGGCCGAGGCGCGCCCCGAGCAGATCCGTCGTCTGATGGCCGATGTCTTGGCAGCGGGCGAGGGGCGCGACGAGACCCCCGAAAGGCGGGCGTCATGAGCGCACAGGGCCATATCCCCGATGCAGGCCTTGGCTGTCATGCCAAGGACGAGATGACCCAAGCCGCGCGCAAGGCGGGGGCGTCAGAGGTGCTCGACCGATATGCCGCCGATTACCCGCAAGGGCCGCATGACAAGCCGCAGAGCATGTGCCCGGCGTTCGGCTCGCTTCGAGTGGGGTTGCGGATGAAGCGCGTGGCGACGGTGCTTTCAGGCTCGGCCTGCTGCGTCTACGGTCTTACTTTCGTGAGTCATTTCTACGGTGCGCGGCGCTCGGTCGGCTATGTGCCGTTCAATTCTGAGAGCCTTGTCACGGGCAAGCTGTTTGAGGATATCCGCGACGCGGTGCACGAGCTGGCCGATCCCGACCGTTATGATGCGGTGGTGGTGACCAACCTTTGCGTGCCGACCGCGAGCGGCGTGCCGCTGCGCCTTTTGCCGCGTGAAATCAACGGCGTGCGCATTGTCGGCATCGACGTGCCGGGGTTCGGCGTGCCGACCCATGCCGAGGCCAAGGATGTGCTGGCGGGCGCGATGCTGAACTATGCCCGCAAGGAGGCCGAGGCCGGGCCGGTGGCAGCCCCCGAGGGCGGTGTTTCGGACCGCCCTACCGTCACGCTTCTGGGTGAGATGTTTCCGGCGGATCCGATGATCATCGGGCAGATGCTGGCCCCCTTGGGGCTGGCGGTGGGACCGGTGGTGCCGTGCCGCGAGTGGCGCGAGCTTTATGCAGCACTCGATTGCGGGGCGGTGGCGGCGATCCATCCGTTCTACACGGCGGCGGTGCGCGAGTTCGAGGCGGCCGGGCGGCCCATCGTGGGCAGCGCGCCGGTCGGGGTGGACGGCACTGAAATGTGGTTGAAGAACATCGGCCAAGCATTTGGTATATCGCAGGAAAAGATTTCCGAGGCGCAGAATGCCATCCTGCCCGCGATCCGGGGCGCGCTGGCCGCGGCACCGATCAAGGGGCGGATCACCGTTTCGGGCTATGAGGGCAGCGAATTGCTGGTCGCGCGGCTGTTGATCGAGAGCGGGGCTGAGGTGCCTTATGTGGGCACGGCCTGTGCGAAATCGGCCTGGTCGGCGGCGGATGCCGAGTGGCTTGAGGCGCATGGCGCGAGGGTGAAATTCCGGGCCTCGCTGGAGGATGATTGCGCCGCGATGGAAGCGCTGGAGCCTGACCTTGCCATTGGCACGACGCCGGTCGTTCAAAAGGCGAAAGAACGTGGAACACCAAGTCTTTACTTCACGAATCTCATCTCGGCACGGCCGCTGATGGGACCGGCGGGCGCAGGCAGTCTGGCCACCGTCGTGAATGCCGCAATGGGCAACCGCGAGCGCATGGGAAAGATGCGCGCCTTCTTCGAGGGGGTGGGCACCGGCGACAGCGCGGGCGTCTGGGAGGGTGATCCGAATATCCGCGCCGATTTCCGCGCTACGAACCTGAAAAAGCTCGAGAAAAAGGCCCGCGCGGCGAAGGCGGAGGAAATGATCTGATGTCGGCACCCGTGGCATATCGCGGAGCGGGGGCGCTGCCCCCACACCCCCGGGATATTTCCGGCCAGAAGAAGCCGGGGGTCGTGTCATGCTGATCCAGGATCATGACCGGGCTGGCGGCTATTGGGGCGCGGTCTATGCCTTTTGCGCCGTCAAGGGCCTTCAGGTCGTGATCGACGGGCCGGTGGGCTGCGAGAACCTGCCGGTGACATCCGTGCTGCACTACACGGACGCACTGCCGCCCCACGAGTTGCCCATCGTGGTGACGGGGCTGGGCGAGGGCGAGATGGGTTCGGGGACCGAAGAGGCGATGAAACGCGCCTGGGGCACGCTCGATCCGGCACTGCCTGCGGTCGTCGTGACCGGTTCCATCGCCGAGATGATCGGCGGGGGCGTCACGCCACAGGGCACCAACATCCAGCGGTTCCTGCCGCGCACCATCGACGAGGATCAATGGCAGGCCGCCGACCGGGCAATGACCTGGATCTTTACCGAATTCGGCATGACCAAGGGCCGCATGCCGCCCGAGAAGAAACGCGAGGAGGGGGCCGCACCCCGCGTCAACATCCTCGGGCCGATGTATGGCACGTTCAACATGCCCTCGGACCTGCATGAAATCCGGCGTCTGGTCGAGGGGATCGGGGCCGAGGTCAACATGGTGATGCCGATGGGCGCGCATCTGGCCGAGATGCGCAACCTCGTCAACGCCGACGCCAATATCGTGATGTATCGTGAGTTTGGCCGCGGTCTGGCCGAGGTTCTGGGCAAGCCCTACCTGCAAGCGCCGATCGGGGTGGAATCGACCACCTTGTTCCTGCGTAAACTCGGCGAGATGCTGGGGCTTGACCCGGAACCCTTCATCACCCGCGAGAAACATTCGACGCTCAAGCCCGTCTGGGACCTCTGGCGCTCGGTCACGCAGGATTTCTTTGCCACGGCGAATTTCGGGATCGTGGCCTCCGAGACCTACACGCGCGGGATCCGCGCCTATCTCGAGGACGATCTGGGCCTGCCTTGCGCCTTTGCCATCCCGCGTCTCGCGGGCAAGAAGACCAATAACGAGGAGGTGCGCGCGCTCATCCACGGCAAGCGCCCGCTGATCCTGATGGGGTCTATCAACGAAAAGATGTATCTGGCCGAAATGAGCGCGGGCCATGGGCCGCGCCCGGCCTTCATCCCCGCAGGCTTTCCCGGCGCCGCGATCAGGCGCGCGACCGGCACGCCCATGATGGGCTATGCCGGGGCGGTCTGGCTTTTGCAGGAAGTTTGCAACGGCCTCTTTGATGCACTCTTTCACATCCTGCCGCTGGGGTCCGAGATGGATGCGGGTGCCGCCACGCCGACACCCCTGCGCCGCGATCTGCCCTGGGATCCCGAGGCGAGTGCCGCGCTGGCGCGCATCGTCGAGAGCCACCCGGTTCTGACCCGGATTTCTGCCGCCAAGGCGCTGCGCGACAGCGCCGAGGCGGATGCCCTCACACATGGGGAGGGGCGCGTCACGCTGGCCGCCCTGACCCGCGTTTCCCCGAACATGCCATCCGATCAGGAGGAGTGAACCGATGACCGACATGACATCCAGCCCGCCGGTGCGCCGCCGCGCCCCACGGCGCAACAGCGCCGAATACCGGGTCTATTTCTTCTGCATCTTCTTTGTCGCGATCCCGTTTGCCGCCGTGCGCTGGATTCGCGACGTGATCCGGCAGCGGACGCTCAACCTCACCGGGCCGCTGGCGCGCGCCTGGCTCGAGGCTGACCGGATCGCGCCCATGATTTTCTCGGTCTGAGCGATGTCTCTGACCCGAGACCACAGGCTGCCTGCCCGGCAACGGGCTGACAGAACCCTGAAGGGCCATACGGCCCCGACGGACCCGGCCGCGGGGTGCCGCGGCGTCAGCATAACGTTCCGGAGGAAAGTTCATGGCTGATAAATCCGACCTGTCCTTCACAGGTCTCACAGACGAGCAGGCCCAGGAGCTGCACTCGGTGTATATGAGCGGTCTTTGGCTGTTCTCGCTGGTTGCAGTGGTTGCGCATATCGCAACCTTCATCTGGTTCCCGTGGTTCTGAGGAAAGGACTGAGAGATGGCTAAATTCTACAAGATCTGGCTGATCTTCGACCCCCGCCGCGTGTTCGTGGCGCAGGGCGTGTTCCTTTTCCTGCTGGCGGTGATGATCCATCTCGTGCTTCTGAGCACCGACGGTTTCAACTGGTTTGAAATCGCGTCCCAGAAATACGGGCGCTGATCGCGCTGCCGCCAAGAAAAGCGCCGCGGGCGGGACGCTCGCCCGCGGCAGACGAGACCCAAACCAACGGCCGCCCGTGATGCGAACGCGGGGCCGCCATATGCGGAGGCAGAGACATGGCTTTGCTCAGTTTCGAACGCAAGTACCGGGTTCGCGGAGGGACGCTGATCGGCGGCGATCTGTTCGACTTCTGGGTCGGACCGTTTTACGTGGGCTTTTTCGGGGTGACGACGGCGTTTTTCGCCGTGCTCGGCACCATTCTCATTTTCTGGGGGGCCTCTCAGCAGGGGACCTTCAATCCCTGGCTGATCAATATCGCGCCGCCTGACCTGAGTTACGGGCTGGGCCTGGCGCCGCTGATGGAGGGCGGGCTGTGGCAGATCATCACGATCTGCGCGACAGGGGCCTTTGTCAGCTGGGCGCTGCGCGAGGTGGAGATCTGCCGCAAGCTGGGGATGGGCTATCATGTGCCCTTCGCCTTCAGCTTCGCGATCCTGGCCTATGTCACGCTGGTGATCTTTCGCCCGCTGCTGATGGGCGCCTGGGGGCATGGCTTTCCCTATGGAATCTTCAGCCATCTCGATTGGGTGAGCAACACCGGCTACGCCTATCTGCATTTCCATTACAACCCGGCGCATATGCTGGCGGTGACGCTGTTTTTCACCACCACCCTGGCGCTGGCACTGCATGGCGGGCTTATCCTCTCGGCAGCGAACCCCGAGAAGGGCGAGGACATGAAGACGCCGGATCACGAGGACACGTTTTTCCGTGATTTCATCGGGTATTCGGTGGGCACGCTGGGGATTCACCGGCTGGGCTTCTTGCTCGCCATCAACGCGGTGTTCTGGTCAGCGGTCTGCATCATCATTTCCGGCCCGGTCTGGACCAAGGGCTGGCCCGAATGGTGGAACTGGTGGCTCGATCTGCCGATCTGGCCCTCTCAGATAGGGATGTGACCCATGGTTGAATATCAGAATATCTTCACACAAGTGCAGGTGCAGGGCGCACCCGAGTGGGGCATGGACGACACCGGCGGCCGACTGGCAGAGGAACGTGCGGGCACGCCGCGCTTCTCGACCCTGGTGGGCTGGCTGGGCAATGCGCAGCTTGGGCCGATCAACCTCGGGATGCTGGGGGTCGTGAGCCTTGCCAGCGGCTTTGCCTGGTTCTTCATCGTCGGCTTCAACATGCTGGCGCAGGTGGGCTGGTCGATCCCGGAATTCCTGCGGCAGCTTTTCTGGCTGGCGCTCGAGCCGCCGGGGCCCGAGCATGGCCTGTCCATGCCGCCGCTGAATGACGGCGGATGGTATATCATCTCGTCGTTCTTTCTGCTGGTCGCGGTCATGGCCTGGTGGGCGCGCAGCTATCAGCTGGCGGCGAGCCACAAGATGGGCAAGCATGTCTTCTGGGCGTTCGGTTCGGCGATCTGGCTCTTTCTGGTGCTGGGCCTCTTCCGGCCGATCCTGATGGGGTCGTGGTCGGAGGCGGTGCCTTACGGGATCTTCCCGCATCTTGATTGGACGACGGCCTTCTCGATCCGCTACGGCAACCTTTACTACAACCCGTTCCACGCGCTTTCGATCGTGTTCCTCTATGGTTCGGTGCTGCTGTTCGCGATGCACGGGGCGACCATTCTGGCCGTCACCCGCTATGGCGGCGACCGGGAGCTGGAGCAGATCGTGGATCGTGGCACGGCGTCCGAGCGCGCCGCCCTTTTCTGGCGCTGGACCATGGGGTTCAACGCCACGATGGAGGGGATCCACCGCTGGGCCTGGTGGTTTGCGGTGCTGACGCCCATTACCGGGGGCATCGGCATCCTGCTGACGGGCACGGTCGTGGACAACTGGTTCATCTGGGCGCAGGAGCACAATTTCGCGCCCATCTATGACGGATCCTACGGCTACGAGGCTTACGGCTCCTACGAAGCCTTCATCGGACAGGGAGGAGAATAAGCCATGTTTCCCAAATGGTTCGACAAATGGAACCGCGACAACCCGCGCGACATATACGGCCCCGCCATTGCCATCGGCGTGGTGGGGGGGGCGGTCTTCGCGGCAAGCATGCTGGTGGCCTTCGGACAGCCCTATGCGACCGACAGCCTTCAGACAGGGCCGCGCGGCACGGGCATGTCGGTGCCCGAGTTCAAGACCGATCTGGCACGGCCCGATCCGGGTATCGCGGGATTTCTCGCCACCACCTCGGCCCCGGTGGTGCCGCAGGGCGGCGAGCAGACGGCGGGCGAGGCGCGCGAGAACGTGCCACCGGGGCTGGGTGATCTGACGGTCGAGAATTACGACCGGCTGCTCACGGCGATGCGGGCCTGGACGGGCATTCCCGATCTTTTCGAGGATCCCGACAATTACCAGACCGCCGTCGGCCATACCATGATCGCGATGACCAAGATGCTCAACGAGGAGTGGGGCGGTCATGTCAACGCCAACAAGGAGGTGGGTGTGACCTGTTACACCTGCCATCGCGGTCAACCGGTGCCCTCGGATATCTGGTTCAGGATCAGCCCGGTCAACGAGAGCGCCAAAGGCTGGTCGGCCAATCAGAACCGGGTCACGGTGCAATCGCAATTCACCTCGCTGCCCTCGGACGCGCTCGAGAAATACCTGCTCGACGGAGAAAGCATCAAGGTGCACGACCTTGAAAGCCGGGTGGCGGGTGTTCCGGGCAAGGACGACTATCCCGGCATCCAGCAGGCCGAGCGGACCTATTCGCTGATGAACTATGTCAGCAACTCGCTCGGGGTGAACTGTGTGTTCTGCCACAACAGCCGCGCCTTCTACGATGGTGCGCAGGTGACGCCGCAATGGGGCACCGAGATCCTCGGGATCGAAATGGTGCTGGGGCTGAACAATGACTGGCTTGTGCCGCTCGAGGGGCTTTTGCCCGAGAACCGGCTTGGCCCGGTTTATGCGGATGCGCCCAAGGCGGCCTGCAAGACCTGTCACAAGGGCTATCAGCAGCCGCTGCAAGGCACCAACGTGATCGCCGACTGGCCGGAACTCGCCAGCACCGGCACGCCGGTATACGGCAACTGACCCACAGACAGGGGCGCGCGGGACGCGCCCCTGTCTATCCCTCGCCGCCCTTCGCGCGGGTGGCCCGCGCCACCCTTGAGAGGAGGCCCCGAGATGACCCATCCCAGACCCTTGACCCCGATCCTTGACCGTGTGGCCGGCCCCTCGGACCTGCGGCGGCTGTCGGACCGGGAACTGACCCAGCTTGCCGGTGAGGTGCGCGCCGAGGTGATTTCCGCCGTGTCCGAGACCGGCGGGCATCTGGGATCGAGCCTTGGGGTGGTGGAGCTCTCGGTGGCGTTGCACGCGGTGTTCAACACGCCCATGGACAAGCTGATCTGGGATGTCGGCCATCAATGCTATCCCCACAAGATCCTGACTGGTCGGCGCGACCGTATCCGCACGCTGCGCCAGAAGGGCGGGTTGTCGGGGTTCACCAAGCGCAGCGAATCGCAACACGATCCGTTCGGGGCGGCGCATAGCTCGACCTCGATCAGCGCCGCGCTCGGCTTTGCCGTAGGCCGTGACATGGGGCAGGCCACGGGCGATGCCATTGCCGTCATCGGCGACGGGGCGATCAGCGCGGGCATGGCCTATGAGGCGCTCAACAACGCCGGGGCCGAGGGGCGGCGCCTGTTCGTCATTCTCAACGACAATGAAATGAGCATTGCGCCCCCGGTAGGGGCGATGTCGCGCTATCTGAGCCGTCTTTATGCCAGCGAGCCGGTGGCGCGGATGACCTCGCTGGCCGAAGGCTTCGAGGCCGCCTTGCCCGCGCCGCTGCGCGAGAGCGCCAGGCGCGCGCGCCAGCTTGTGACCGGGCTGACCGGGGCGGGCACGCTGTTCGAGGAGTTGGGGTTTCAGTATGTCGGCCCCATCGACGGCCATGACATGGCGCAATTGCTGCCCGTTTTGCGCGCGGCGCGGGCGCGGACGACCGGGCCGGTCCTGATCCATGTCTGCACCGTCAAGGGCAAGGGCTATGCCCCCGCCGAGGGCGCCGCCGACCGCGGGCACGGCGTGTCGAAATTCGACCCCGCCACCGGCGCGCAGGCAAAATCCGCGCCCGCCGCCCCCTCCTATACCGCCGTTTTCGGCGAGAGCCTCGCCGATGAGGCGGCGCGCGACGAGCGCATCGTCGCGGTGACGGCGGCCATGCCCGATGGCACCGGCGTGGGCAAGATGGCCGCGCGGTTCCCGAACCGTGTCTTTGACGTGGGCATTGCCGAGCAGCACGCGGTGACCTTCGCCGCCGGGATGGCTGCGTCCGGCCTCAAGCCGTTCTGCGCGATCTACTCGACCTTCCTGCAACGTGCCTATGACCAGATTGTGCATGACGTGGCCTTGCAGCGCCTGCCGGTGCGCTTTGCGATCGACCGGGCCGGGCTGGTCGGCGCGGATGGCGCGACCCATGCCGGCGCGTTCGATATCGGTTATCTCGGCGCGCTGCCGGGGATGGTGGTGATGGCGGCCTCGGATGAGGCGGAGTTGCGCCACATGGTCGCGACGGCGGCGGCGCATGACGCGGGTCCCATCGCGTTCCGCTATCCGCGCGGGGCGGGCACGGGCGTGGCGCTGCCCGCGCGCGGCGAGGTGCTGGAGATCGGCCGTGGCCGGGTGATCGAGGAGGGGTCCGACGTGGCGATCCTGTCCTTCGGCGCGCATCTCTTCGAGTGTCAGGTCGCCGCCGACATGGTGGCCGATGACGGGATTTCCGTCACCCTCGCCGATGCGCGCTTTGCCAAGCCGCTCGATACCGATCTGCTGATGCAACTGGCGCGGCATCATCGCGCGCTCATCACCGTGGAGCAGGGCGCCGAGGGCGGTTTCGGCTCCATCGTGCTGCATGAGTTGGCGCGGCGTGGCGCGTTCGACCGGGGGCTGGCGATCCGCACCATCTGTTTGCCGGATCGCTTCATAGATCAGGCGAGCCCTGCGGACATGTATGCGGATGCGGGCATGACGGCGGGTGATATCGCCGCGAGCGTGCGCGCGGTGATGGCGGCGGGGCGCGGCGAGGTGGTGCCGATCAGCCTCGCGCGGTAGGGCGCGATTTGCGCTTGTCCTGCGTGCAAACGCGGGCAACAAGAGGCGCATGGACGCGCCCGCATACCCCGAGCTTTTCCGCAGCTTCGCGCGGATCGGCCTGCTGAGTTTCGGCGGGCCCGCGGCGCAGATTTCGGTCATGCATGATGAACTGGTGACGCGGCGCGGCTGGCTGCGCGAGGAGCAATTCC
This sequence comes from Alphaproteobacteria bacterium HGW-Alphaproteobacteria-1, assembly GCA_002842985.1. Lineage (GTDB taxonomy): Bacteria > Pseudomonadota > Alphaproteobacteria > Rhodobacterales > Rhodobacteraceae > Roseovarius. The sequence continues at coordinate 87,970 of PHEQ01000001.1, read as the reverse complement.
TCGGTGCGCTGTCCTTCTGCATGCTCTTGCCGGGGCCGGAGGCGATGCAGCTTGCCACCTATGCAGGCTGGCGGTTGCGCGGTGTGGCCGGGGGGCTGACGGCGGGGCTTCTCTTCGTGCTGCCGGGGGCGGCGGTCATCCTGGCACTGGGGCTTGGCTATGCGGTCTGGGGCGGGGTGCCGCTGGTGCAGGCGGTGTTTCTGGGCGTCAAGGCGGCGGTGGTCGCCATTGTCGTGCAGGCGCTGATGAGGCTGGCGCGCAAGGCACTGGCGGGCCCTGCGCATTGGGTGGTGGCGGGGCTGGCCTTCGTGGCGATGTTCGCGCTGTCGGTGCCGTTTCCGGCGATCATCGCGGCGGCGGCACTCTGGGGCGCGTGGCACGCGCGCGGTGCCGCGGCGGGACCGGCCCCGGCGGCCCTTGCCGTGCGGCCCGTGGACACGGCGCGCACCGCGCTCACATGGGCCGCCCTCTGGGCCGCGCCCATCCTCCTTGCCTGGGCCATGGGGGCCACGTTCCTGACGGATCTGGCACTTTTCTTCTCGAAGCTGGCCGTGGTGACCTTTGGCGGCGCCTATGCGGTTCTGGCCTACATGACCGACACGGTGGTGGGCGTCAAAGGCTGGCTCAGCACGCCGCAGATGATCGACGCGCTGGGGCTGGCCGAGACGACGCCGGGCCCGCTCATCCTTGTGACGCAATTCGTGGGGTTGCTTGCGGGCTATCTTCAGGGGGGCGCGGGGCTGGCCATCGTGGCGGCGGCGCTCACGCTCTGGGTGACCTTCGTGCCGTGTTTCCTGTGGATTTTTACCGGCGCGCCCTATGTCGAGCATATCCTGGCAAAGCCGCGCCTCAAGGGGGCCCTCGCGGGCATCTCGGCTGCGGTGGTGGGGGTGATCCTCAACCTGTCGGTCTGGTTCGCGCTGCATGTGGTGTTCGGCGCGGTGCGCGAAGGCACCCTCTTGCCGCTGCCGGTCTGGTCGTCGTTTTCATGGCTTGGGGCAGGCTTTACAGCGCTGTCGATGGCGCTGCTTCTCGGGGCGCGGCTCTCGATGGGGCGGGTTCTGGGGCTGATGGCGGGGCTTGCGGGGGCATGGCATCTTGTGATGTGAGGGGTGCCAGAGGCTCTTTTGTTTTGTTCCGAATCCCCTATGCTGACCATGAAAGCGGACCCGAGGTAAGGCATGACGCGCTCCATCGATTACGGAAACCTGATGCACCGCGCGATGCGGGGCCTCATTCAGGAGGTTCTGACCGATGTGGCCGCGAACGGGTTGCCGGGGGCGCATCACTTCTTCATCACCTTCGACACCACCCACCCCGAGGCCCGGCTTGCCGGCTGGCTGCGCGAGCGCTACCCCTCCGAGATGACCGTGGTCATGCAGCACTGGTATGAGGCGCTGGAGGTGGGCGATGACGGTTTCGGGATCACCCTCAATTTCGGCGATGCGCCCGAGCCGCTCTTCATCCCCTATGACGCGATCCGCACCTTTGTCGATCCCTCGGTGGAGTTCGGCCTGCGCTTCGAGACGCAGGAAAGCACCGAGGTCGATGATGACGATGACGATGACGGTGAGGACGGGTCCGATCCACCGACGCATGATGGTGGCGAGGTGGTGAGCCTCGACAAGTTCCGCAAATAGGGCTTGGTATCCCGTCGTATACAGCATTGATCTTTTCGCCGCCTGCGGTATGAACGGGCAAACCGCCAAGGAGATCCCGCGATGACCGCCACCCGCACCGAATCCGACAGTTTCGGCCCACTCGACGTTCCCGCCGACAAATATTGGGGGGCGCAGACGCAGCGCTCGATCATGAATTTCCCGATCGGCTGGGAAAAACAGCCGGTGGCGATCGTGCGCGCGCTTGGCGTGATCAAGAAGGCCTGCGCCGAGGCCAACAAGGCGTCTGGCAAGCTCGACGCGCGGCTGGCGGATGCCATCATCACGGCGGCGGGCGAGGTGATCGCGGGGAAATTCGACGACAATTTCCCGCTGGTCGTGTGGCAGACCGGCTCGGGCACGCAATCGAACATGAATGCCAACGAGGTGATCGCCAACCGCGCCATCGAAATCCTCGGCGGTGTGATCGGTTCCAAGGACCCGGTGCATCCCAACGACCATTGCAACATGGGGCAATCGTCAAACGATACCTTCCCGACGGCCATGCACATCGCCGCCGCCACCACCTGCCACGAGGTGCTGATTCCCGGCCTCGAGAAGCTGGCGGCGGGCCTCGAGGCCAAGGCCGAAGCATTCCGGGACATCATCAAGATCGGGCGCACCCATACGCAGGATGCCACGCCGCTCACGCTGGGGCAGGAGTTTTCGGGCTACGCCATGCAGGTCAGGAACGGCATCGCGCGCATCAAGATGGCGCTGCCGGGCATCTACGAACTGGCGCAGGGCGGCACCGCCGTTGGCACCGGGCTCAACACCGCGAAGGGCTGGGATACGACCGTGGCCGCCCATATTGCCGCCATCACCGGCCTGCCGTTCGTCACCGCGCCGAACAAGTTCGAGGCCCTGGCCGCCCATGACGCGATGGTGTTCATGTCGGGCGCGATCAAGACCGCCGCCATGGCCTGCTACAAGATCGCCAATGACATGCGGTTTCTCGGCTCCGGTCCGCGCTCGGGTCTGGGCGAATTGATCCTGCCCGAGAACGAGCCGGGCTCCTCGATCATGCCGGGCAAGGTCAACCCGACGCAGGCCGAGGCGATGACGCAGGTCTGCGCCCATATCCTCGGCAATGACGCGGCGATTTCCTTTGCCGGGTCGCAGGGGCATTTCGAGCTCAATGTCTACAACCCGATGATGGCCTATAACCTGTTGCAGAGCATGACGCTTCTGGGCGATGCCGCCGACAGTTTCACCCTGCGGATGCTGGAGGGCACGCAGGCGAATGTCGAGCGGATCGAAAAGCTGATGCGCGAATCGCTCATGCTGGTGACGGCGCTTGCGCCCACCATCGGTTATGACAACGCCACCAAGGTCGCCAAGACGGCGCACAAGAACGGCACGACCCTGCGCGAGGAGGCCATCGCGCTCGGTTTCGTCGACGGCGAGACCTTTGATCGCGTGGTGCGTCCCGAAGACATGATCGGCCCGAAATGACCGACGGCCCGGTGAACCTCAACCGGGTGCGCAAGCAACGGGCGCGGGCCGAGCGACAGGCCCGCGCCGACCAGAACGCCGCGCGGTTCGGGCGGACCAAAGCACAGAAAATACTGGAAGAGGCGGAGGCTGACAAGGCGCGCCGCACGCTTGATCAGCACCGCCGCGAGGAGAAATGATGCGGGTTTCTTCTGGCCTGAAATATCCCGGGGGAATCGCCGCGTGCGGCGATGGGGGCAGCGCCCCCCGGCACGGCCAGCCATGAGCGCGCGGCCGGTCAAGCGCTCGCTCACCCTGCAAGGGCACCGCACCAGCGTTTCGCTCGAGGATGATTTCTGGCACGCCTTCCGCGACATCGCGCAGGAGCAGGGGCGCGCGCTCAATGCGCTTGCGGCCGAGATCGACGCCGCGCGCGATTCCGAAACGGGGCTGGCCTCGGCGATCCGGGCCTATGTGCTTGCGCATTACCGGGCGCGGGCGCGCGCGACCGGCGTCACAGCCAAGCCGTAGATGTCGTTTTTAGCACGAATGCCACCGCGCCCGGTTGAAGACCGGGCGAAAGGCTTGTTACGTTGAGGGCGCGCGCAGATCGCCCCTCGGGGCGGTCTTTCGATCCCGGAGGCACCGACCGCCTCCGGATCCCTGTCCGTTCGGCACGCGCGGCGTGCCGTGCCCCATCCGCCGGAGGCGGAGAGAGGGCAAGTGCGGCGAAAACAAGAGAACAGGGGGGACGGCATGTCAGACGACACCGCCAATCAGGGGATTCCCGCGCCGGAGGGCGCGTCGGATATCATCGCGACCGAGTATGAGATCGGTCAGGACAATATCCAGACACGGATCGGGCCGTTCGGCCTCGATATCCACAACCCGGTCTTTGCGATCTCGGGTTTGGCGATCATCGCTTTCGTCGCCTATGCGATGGTGGCGCCGCAGCAGGCGGGGGATTTCTTTGGCTGGCTGCGTCCGGCGCTGACCTCGACCTTCGACTGGTTCTTCCTGTTGTCGGCGAATGTCTTCGTGCTGTTCTGCCTGCTGCTGATCGTGACACCCTATGGTTCGGTCCGGCTCGGCGGGTCGGATGCGACGCCGGATTACAGCTATGTCGGCTGGTTCGCGATGCTCTTTGCCGCCGGCATGGGCATCGGCCTCATGTTCTTTGGCGTGCTGGAGCCCGCCTATTACTTCGGCACGCCCTGGGGCGATGCGCCTCTGGGCGCGGTGCGGCCCTTTACCGAGGACGATCAACTGATCGAGGCCAATGTCGCCGAGGCGCGCCGAATGGCGCTGGCCGCGACCTCCTATCACTGGGAGCTGCATCCTTGGGCGATCTATGCGGTGGTGGCGCTGGCACTCGCGCTCTTCAGCTACAACAAGGGTCTGCCGCTGACGATCCGCTCGGCGTTCTACCCGTTGCTGGGCGAGCGGGTCTGGGGATGGTGGGGCCATGTCATCGACACGATGGCGGTCTTTGCCACGCTCTTCGGTCTCGCCACCTCGCTCGGGTTCGGCGCACAGCAGGCCAATGCGGGGCTGGAATATGTCTATGGCATTCCCAGCAGCATCACCGTTCAGGTGATCCTGATTTGCGCGATCACGGCGGTGGCGCTCGTCTCGGTGCTGCGCGGGCTCGACGGGGGGGTCAAGGTGCTCTCGGAGATCAACATGGTGATCGCGCTGGTGCTGCTTGTCTTTGTGATGTTCGCGGCCGGTGCGGTCAGCATCCTGACCGAATTCGTCGCGGGCGTCGGGGCCTATTTCCGCGAGGTCATTCCGCTCTCCAACCCGTTCGGGCGCGAGGATACCGGCTATATGCAGGGCTGGACGGCGTTTTACTGGGCGTGGTGGATCAGCTGGTCGCCCTTCGTGGGCATGTTCATCGCCCGCGTCAGCCGGGGCCGCACGGTGCGCGAGTTCGTGACCTGCGTGCTGATCATCCCGTCGCTGGTCTGCGTGTTCTGGATGGCGACCTTCGGTGGCGCCGCGATCAACGACATGATCGCCGATCCGGCGGCAAGCGCGGTCAAGGCGCAGGTCATCGACAGCTACAACCCGCCGCTCTCGCTCTTTGCGATGCTGGACGGGCTGCCGCTATCGTCGATCACCTCGACCATCGGCATCGTGCTGGTGATCGTGTTCTTCGTCACCTCGTCGGATTCAGGCAGCCTTGTGATCGACACGATCACGGCGGGCGGCAAGGTCGACGCGCCGGTGCCGCAGCGGGTGTTCTGGTGCACCTTCGAAGGGCTGGTGGCCATCGCGCTTCTGATCGGCGGCGGCCTTGGGGCCTTGCAGGCGATGGTGATTTCCACCGGCCTGCCGTTCACGGTCATCCTGCTGCTCATGTGCGTGGCGATCTGGAAGGGTCTCGCCTCGGAAATGCGCGTCTGACCGCATAGCGCATTCATTGAGGCTACAAAGCCCTCTGGCTGTTGCAGGCCGGGGGGCTTAGGTGTCTTGTAGCATGAAAAACAAGCGGGAAGGGGATGAGAATGACGCTTGATCTGGACTTTGTGCGCGCACAGTTCCCGGCCTTTGCCGAGCCGTCGCTGGCGGGGCAGGCGTTTTTCGAAAACGCAGGTGGCTCCTATACCTGCGCGCCGGTGATCGCGCGGCTGGAGCGGTATTACCGGCAACGCAAGGTGCAACCCTATGGTCCCTATGAGGCCAGCCGTCTGGCGGGCGAGGAGATGGACGAGGCGCGCCAAAGGCTGGCGGCGATGATGGGCGTGGCCACCGACGAGTTGAGCTTTGGCCCCTCGACCACGCAGAACACCTATGTTCTGGCGCAGGCGTTCCGGCAATGGATGGATCCGGGCGATGCCATCATCGTCACCAACCAGGATCACGAGGCCAATTCAGGCCCCTGGCGGCGGCTGGCCGAGGCGGGGTTCGAGGTGCGCGAATGGAAGATCGACCCCGAGAGCGGCCTGCTCGATCCCGAAGATCTCGAAAACCTGCTGGATGAGCGGGTAAGGCTGGTATGTTTCCCGCATTGTTCGAACGTGGTGGGGGCGATCAACCCGGTGGTCGAGATCACCGCGCTGGCGCATGCCGCCGGGGCCTTTGTCTGTGTCGATGGCGTCAGCTACGCGCCCCATGGCCTGCCCGAGGTGGGACGGATGGGGCCGGATATCTACCTCTTTTCGGCCTACAAGACCTATGGTCCGCATCAGGGGATCATGGTGATCCGGCGCGAATTGGGCAATCTCCTGCCCAATCAGGCGCATTATTTCAACGCCGATACGCTTTACAAGCGGTTTACCCCCGCTGGCCCGGACCATGCGCAGGTGGCGGCAAGCGCCGGCATGGCCGATTACATCGATGCGCTGGCCGCGCATCATGGCATTGCAGGCGACGCAGTCACGCGCAATGCCGGTGTGCATGACCTCATGCGCGCGCATGAGACCGCGCTTTTGCAGCCGCTGCTTGATTATCTGAAGGATCGCAATTCCGTGCGCCTCATTGGCCCGGTCGAGGCTGCACAGAAGGCGCCCACGGTTGCCGTGGCGCTCAATCGTCCGGGGGCCGAGGCGGCGGCGGCGTTGACCGCGCATGGCATCATGGCGGGGGGCGGAGATTTCTACGCCGTGCGCCCGCTTCAGGCAATGGGGGTGGACCCCGCCCGCGGCGTGCTGCGCCTCAGTTTCGTGCATTACACCAGCGCCGACGATGTGGACCGGCTGATGACGGCGCTTGACGATGTTCTTTGATCCAACCTGCCCTGCCTTGCGTAACCACCCATAATCAAGGGGCGGGAATGGGACGAAACCAAGCCACATTGCTTTGGCTGCGGCGAGATTTGCGTCTGGGTGATCACCCGGCGCTTGCGTCGGCTTGCGTGGGCGGCGGCCCCGTGATCCCCGTGTTTATCCACGATGAGAGTGTGAGCGCGCTTGGCGCAGCCGCGAAATGGCGGCTGGGCCTGTCGCTGGCCGCGCTCGCGCGCGATCTGGAGGCGCGTGGCAGCCGCCTCATCCTGCGGCGAGGGGCGGCGCGCGATGTGCTGCTGACGCTGGCCGAAGAGGTTGGCGCGGGCGCGGTGCATTGGTCGCGACTTTATGATCCAAAGGCCATCGAGCGCGACAGTGCCATCAAGGCCGCGCTGAAGGAACGTGGCGTGCAGGGCGAAAGCCACAATTCCCATTTGCTCTTCGAGCCCTGGACGGTCGAGACCGGCACGGGCGGATTCTACCGCGTCTACAGCCCGATGTGGCGCGCCGTGAAGGACCGCGATGTGCCCGAACCGATGTCCGCCCCGTCGCGCATTCCCGCGCCTGAGGTCTGGCCCGACAGCGAGCGTATGGACGACTGGCAGATGGGTGCGGCGATGCACCGGGGGGCGGTGGTTTGCCTGCCGCATCAATGCGTGGGCGAGGCGGCGGCTCGGGACAGGCTGGCTGAGTTCGTCGGCGGTGCCATCGGGCCTTACAAGGACGCGCGCAACAATCCCGGTGTGAACGGCACCTCGGGCCTGTCGGAAAACCTGACCTATGGCGAGATTTCCCCGCGCGCGTGCTGGCACGCAGGCCTGCGCGCGCTGCATGAGGGGGCGCAGGGGGCCGAGCATTGGCTGAAAGAGCTGGTGTGGCGGGAGTTTGCCTATCACCTGATGTATCACACGCCCGAAATCCTCACGCGGAACTGGCGGCCGGAATGGGACGCGTTCCCATGGGATGAGGGGCGCGCGCAGGACGTGCTGCGCTGGAAACAGGGGCGCACGGGCGTGGCGTTTGTCGATGCGGCCATGCGCGAGATGTATGTGACGGGACGAATGCACAACCGGGCGCGGATGAATGTGGCGTCCTATCTCACCAAGCACATGATGGTGCATTGGACGGTGGGACGCGACTGGTTCGCCGAGTGCCTGACCGATTGGGACCCGGCGTCGAACGCGATGGGGTGGCAATGGGTGGCGGGCTGCGGTCCGGATGCCGCGCCCTATTTCCGCATCTTCAACCCAGAGACGCAGCTTGCGAAATTCGACCCCGAAGGGGCCTATGCGCGGGCGTGGATCGCGGAAGGGACGGCGCGGCAATCCAAAACGGCGCTGAGCTATTTCGACGCAATTCCAAAGAGTTGGGGTCTTCGCCCCGATGATCCATACCCCACGCCGCTGGTGGGGCTGGCCGAGGGGCGCAAGCGGGCCCTTGCGGCCTATGAACAACGGGAGGTCCGGGCATGAAGGATTTGGCGGCAGAGGCGGGCCTTGTGGGCGCGGTGCAGACATCGGTGCAAGACGCGCAGCATTTGCCACGCTACTTCGCGCGCTGTTTTTCGGTGGCGCAGGCGATGCGGGCGGGGCGGCTTGACATCCGTCTGCCCGATGGCCGGGTGTTCCGCGCCCAAGGGCGCGCGGCGGGCATAGAGGCCGAATTGCATATCCACGACACGGAGGTGTTTGCGCGGCTGGTGCGCGAGGGATATCTGGGGTTTTGCGAGGCCTATCTCGACGGCGGCTGGTCCACCCCGGACCTTCAGGCCTTTCTCGACCTGCTGAGCGATGACAATGACGCCATCTACTGCGGCTATCCGGGACAAAAGATCGCGCAACTCTACGAGCGAATCCGGTTCTGGTTCAAGCGAAACTCCAAGGAGCAGGCGCGGCGCAACATCGAATACCATTACGATCTGGGCAACGATTTCTACGCGCTCTGGCTTGATGATACGATGACCTATTCGAGCGCGGTGTTCGAGACCGGCACCGAGAGCCATGAGGCCGCGCAGCGCGAAAAATACAGGCGCATGGTCGATGCGATGGGGGTGAAACCGGGCGATCACGTGCTTGAGATCGGTTGTGGCTGGGGCGGTTTCGCCGAATATGCAGCCGGAGAGAGGGGTTTGCGGATCACTGGCCTCACGATCAGCCCGTCGCAACTTGAGTATGCGCAAAAACGCATGGCGAAGGCGGGTTTGTCAGATTTGGTCACGCTGAAATTGCAGGACTACCGCGACGAGACGGGCCAATATGACGGCGTGGCCAGTATCGAGATGTTCGAGGCGGTGGGGGAAAAATACTGGCCGGTGTTCTTCGACACCCTGCGCGCGCGGCTGAAACCCGGTGCGCGGGCCACGCTTCAGATCATCACGGTCGAGGATCGCCGCTTCGAGAGTTATCGCAAGGATATCGATTTCATACAGAAATATATCTTTCCGGGCGGGATGCTGCCGGGGCCGTCGGTGCTGCGCCAGCAGGTGGCGCGTGCCGGGTTGCAGGAAGTCGGATCGGTCGAGTTCGGCCAGAGCTATTCGGAAACGCTGCGCCGCTGGCACGCCACGTTCAACGAAAAGTGGCCCGAGATCGCGGCCATGGGCTTTGACGCGCGTTTCCGGCGGATGTGGAATTTCTACCTCACCTCTTGCGCGGCGGCCTTCAAAGGGGGTAGTTGCGATGTGACCCAGATCACCATCGCAAGGCCCGGTTAGATGCCCGTCTCCGATTCCATGCCAACGGCCGGAAAGTTCGTCGCGGCCATCGGTCTGGGAGCGCTTGGCTGGATCGGATCGGAATTGTATCGCCCGTTGATGCCTGCCGAGACACAGTTCGGCATGTTCAATTACGTAAATGTCGGTCTCGGGATTGTCTGTGGCTGGATGGTGACAGGCAGACGGCTGGGCCATGGTTATGCAACCTCGATCAGCGCCGGGCTGACGGGATTGATGGCGCTGGTGTTCTGGGCGCTGTTTTTCCAGAGCCTGAACGAGATGCTGCGCCTTGCGCTGGACCGCCGGATCAACGGTCTGATGACCGGATTTACCACGATGTTGGAGATTGCCGCCGACTTTGCGCTTGTCATGCTTGACGGCACGCTGATCGGTGTGCTGCTGGCGGGCGGCTTTCTTGTGGGTGTTCTCGGCGAATTTGTGGCGCGGCGGTGGTCGTGAGCGCGGCACAGAACGCCTATGTGACGGCGGTTCTGGGCGAGGGTGTGGGCGCGGCGCTGCGCACCGAGGCCCTGGCGGAGGTGCTGCGCGGCTATGACCGGGGCGCGGATGTCGCAGAGATGGCCGCGCGGCGGCAGATGATCCTCGCGCGCGCCCATGCGCGGATTGAGGCGCGGGCGCATGCCGCGCCCGTGACCCTGCGTAGCGATGCCCCGCGCGAGGCGGTGGCGCAGGACCGCGTTGAAACGACCCATGACGGGTTTTTCCTGACCCGCCGCTATGATTTGCGCGCGCCGCTTTTCGATGGTGGACAAAGCGAGGTGCTCGCGCGAGAGGTGTTCGTGGCGACCGATGCCGCGCTGGTGCTGCCCTATGATCCGGCGCGCGACCGGGTGCTGTTGGTGGAGCAGTTCCGCATGGGCCCCTATGGGCGCGGCGATCCGCGCCCCTTCATGCTCGAGCCGGTGGCGGGTCGCGTCGATGGCGGCGAGACGCCGGAGCAGACCGCGCGCCGCGAATGCCGCGAGGAGGCCGGTCTCGATCTGCGCGGGCTGGAGAAGATTTCAAGTCATTACTGCACGCCGGGCTATTCGACCGAGTATTTCCATCTTTTCTTGGGGATTTGCGACCTGCCGGAGCTTGGGCAGGGGCGTGGCGGTCTGGAGACCGAGCAAGAGGATATCCGCACCCATGTCATCGCCTTCACGCAGGCCATGGATATCTTGCGTTCGGGTGAAGCCAATAACGGGCCGCTGGTGCTGAGCCTTCTGTGGCTTGAGCGCGAGCGCGCGCGGCTTCGGGCCGCGGGTTGAGTTCCGCAACTCAACCCCATAAACCTGAGACCCGAGACAGGACAGGAGCGACGAACATGCGCATTGCACGGGATCTGGCCGAGGCCGTGGGAAACACCCCCCTTATCCGGCTGCGCCGCGCCAGCGAGGAAACCGGCTGCGAGATCCTCGGCAAGGCCGAGTTTCTCAACCCCGGTCAGTCGGTCAAGGACCGCGCCGCGCTCTTCATCATTCGTGACGCTGTGGAAAAGGGGCTGCTCGCCCCCGGCGGCACGATCGTCGAGGGCACGGCCGGGAATACCGGCATCGGCCTTGCACTCGTTGGGGCGTCGATGGGGTTCAAGACGGTCATTGTCATCCCCGAGACACAAAGCCAGGAAAAGAAGGACATGCTGCGGCTGGCGGGGGCCGATCTCGTGCAGGTGCCCGCCGCCCCTTACAAGAATCCCAACAATTATGTGCGCTATTCGGGACGTCTGGCCGAGGAACTGGCGCGCACCGAACCCAATGGCGCGATCTGGGCCAACCAGTTCGATAACATCGCCAACCGTCAGGCGCATGTCGAGACGACGGGGCCGGAAATCTGGGAGCAGACCGGCGGCAAGGTGGACGGATTCATCTGCGCGGTCGGGTCCGGTGGCACGCTGGCGGGCGTGGCGACGGCGCTTCAGGGCAAGGGCGTCAAGATCGGACTGGCGGATCCCGATGGCGCGGCGCTGCACAGCTTCTACACCACGGGCGAACTGAAGGCCGACGGATCGTCCATCACCGAGGGGATCGGGCAGGGGCGCATCACCGCCAACCTGGAGGGCTTCACCCCCGATTTCAGCTACAACATCCCCGACGCCGAGGCGCTGCCCATCGTGTTTGACCTGCTGGCCGAGGAGGGGCTTTGCATGGGCGGCTCGACCGGCATCAACATCGCGGGCGCGATCCGCATGGCGCGCGAGATGGGGCCGGGGCACACCATCGTCACCATCCTGTGCGATTTCGGCAACCGCTATCAGTCCAAGCTATGGAACCCCGAGTTCCTGCGCGAAAAGGGCCTGCCCCCGCCGTCGTGGCTGGATCACGCACCGCGGTCGATTCCGGGGGTGTTCGAGGCGTGAAACGGCTTTTTCTCATCCTCTGGATTGCGCTTGGCGCGGCGCTTGCGGGTCTGGCCGCGCCGATCTACATGGCGGCAATGGCGCAGGCGCAGCAGGCGCTTGTCGGGCCTGACTATGCCGAATGGGAAACGGTCGCGGCCGATATCGAGAAGGTGCTCGAGATCAACGAGGCCGAAATCCTCGAGCTGGAACGCCTGCGCCGCCAACTGGTCGAGTTCCGCCAGCAATTCGTCGAGGCGCAGGGCGCCAACGCCACCTCGATCCGCACCGTGCGCGAACAGATCGACGCCCTTGGCCCCGTGCCCGAGGATGGTGCGGAACCCGACGATATCGCCGCGCAGCGCGAGGAACTGAACCGGCGGCTGACGCGGCTGGAAGGACCGGTGCGCACAGCCGAACTTGCGCGCAGCCGCGCGGACGGGCTGATCACAGGGATCGACGCGACGATCCGTGACCGGCAGACCGCCGAGCTTTTGCGACTGGGGCCGATGCCGGTCAACCCGCTGCACTGGCCCGAGGCGGTCAAGACCGTGTTTGGTCTGCTGGACAGGATCGGCGCCGAGACGATGGAATCCTGGCGCAGCCCGCTGGTGCGCGTCATCCTGAATGACAACCTGCCGGTGATCGTCGCGTGGACGATTCTCGGGCTGGTGCTGATCGCGCGGGGTCGGGTGTGGTCCGGGCGGCTGATGCGGCAATTGTCCAAGGACGAGCCGAGCGCGGGCCGCTGGATTGCAAGCTTTGGCGTGTCGCTCGGGGAATGGTTTCTGCCCTATGCGGGGATCTACGCGCTGGTGCGGGCGGTCTCGAGCACTGGTCTTGTCGGCACTACCGGGGAGACCGTGCTTGGGCAGGTCCTGCCGGCGGCATTCATCTTCCTGCTGGCGCGCTGGCTGTCACAGCGTGTCTTTCCAAGGCACGAGCCACGCGGCCCGGTGTTGATGCTCGACGATCGCTGCCGCTACCTTGGTCGGCTTTACGGTGCGCTTCTCGGGCTGGTGGTGGCGGCGTTCTATTTCGTGCAGGCGGTTGCGCATGACGCGGCGTGGAGCGAGGCCGCCACCAATGTCGTGATCTTCCCGATTCAGGTGCTGACCGGGCTGCTTCTGTGGCGGCTGGCGGCGCTCTTGCGATTGCACTTGCGGGCCTGCGAAGACGACCCCGACACCGAGACCGGCGTGTCCGAGCGGATCACGAAGGCGGTCTCGCGCGTCCTTGTTGCAGTGGCCTTTGTCGGGCCGTTGCTGGCCGCCGTGGGCTATGTGAAGGCAGCGCAGGCGCTGATGTTGCCCATGGCCATGTCGATCCTGCTGCTGGCCGCTCTGCTGATCGTTCAGCGGTTCGTAACCGAGCTTTACGTCATGATCACCGGCAACCGGGCGGGGGCGAACGAATCGCTCGTGCCGGTATTGGCGGGCTTTGCGCTGATTATTCTGTCTCTACCGGGTTTCGCGCTGATCTGGGGGGCGCGTCCGGCGCAGCTCGAGGAATTCTGGACCCGTCTGCGGGAAGGGGTAAGCCTTGGCGGGATACAGCTGTCTCCGACGGTTTTCCTGACCTTCGCTGTCGTCTTCGGCGCGGGCTATGTCGCCACGCGGCTTTTGCAGGGTGCGCTCAAGAACACGCTCCTGCCCAAGACGAAACTGGATACCGGCGGGCGTAATGCGATCGTGTCGGGGGTGGGCTATGTCGGTATTTTCCTCGCCGTGGTCACCGCCATCACAAGCGCGGGCATCGACCTCAGCTCGCTTGCGATCGTCGCCGGGGCGCTCTCGGTGGGCATCGGTTTCGGCCTTCAGAACATCGTGTCCAACTTTGTTGCTGGCATCATCCTGTTGATCGAACGACCGATTTCCGAGGGTGACTGGATCGAGGTGGGCGGGCAGCACGGCTATGTGCGGGCGATCTCGGTGCGCTCCACCCGGATCGAGACCTTCGACCGCACCGACGTGATCGTGCCCAATGCCGATTTCGTCAGCGGCACGGTGACGAACTACACGCGCGGCAACACCGTGGGCCGGGTGATCGTGCCGGTGGGGGTGGCCTATGGCACCGATACCCGGAAAGTGGAGAAGATCCTGCGCGAGGTGGCCGAGGCGCATCCGATGGTGCTGATGAACCCCAAGCCGAACGTTCTCTTCCAGAATTTCGGGGCAAGCTCGCTGGATTTCGAGATTCGCGCCATCCTGCGCGACGTGAACTGGGTGGCGAGCGTGAAATCCGACATGAACCACGAGATCGCCCGCCGCTTCGCCGAGGAGGGGATCGAGATCCCGTTCCCGCAACAGGATCTTTGGTTGCGCAATCCCGAAGCGTTGCGCGGTGCGACCGGACCCGCCACCGAGCCGCCGACCGCGCCCGCCGCCCCGTCCTCCGCGCCCGCCATGATGACAGAGGGCGATGTCGATGGCGATGGCGGCGAGGGTGACGGACGATGAGCGGGGCGCTCTATCTCGACGATCCTTACCTCGCCGAGGCCCCCGCTCGGGTCGTGGCGCATACGCCGGAGGGCGGCGTGGTCCTTGACCGCTGCCTGTTCTACGCCACCGGTGGCGGGCAGCCGGGGGATAGCGGTCGGCTGGACTGGGCAGGGGGCAAGATGGTGGTGGCCACCGCATTGAAGGCCGAGGCGGGCACCGCGCTTGTGCCGGGCGCACCGCAACCTTTGCCGTCCGTGGGGGTAGAGGTGATGCAGCATCTCGATTGGGAGCGGCGGCACCGTCACATGCGGATGCACACCGCGCTGCATTTGCTCTCGGTGGTTATCCCGCTGCCCGTCACCGGCGGGCAGGTGGGCGAGACGCGCAGTCGTCTTGATTTCGACATGCCCGAGGCGCCCGAAGACCGCGAGACCCTGGAGGCCTATCTCAACCTGTTGGTGGAGCGCGATCTGCGCGTGTCGGAAGACTGGATCACGGATGCGGATCTGGATGCCAATCCGGGGCTGGTCAAGACCATGTCGGTCGCTCCGCCGCGCGGGGCGGGGCGGGTGCGTCTCATCCGAATCGGGCAGGGCGAGGATCAGGTTGATCTTCAACCCTGCGGTGGCACCCATGTGGCGCGCACCGGCGAGATCGGCGCGCTGCGCCTTGGCAAGGTCGAGAAGAAGGGCCGACAGAATCGGCGCGTCTATCTGCACCTCGACGACTGAGCGTCACCGCCGCCGATCAAGATCCGATTCGGTCTCGGGCAGGCCCTCGCGCGACAGAAGCACCGCGACCGGGCGCAGCCCCGG
This sequence comes from Alphaproteobacteria bacterium HGW-Alphaproteobacteria-1, assembly GCA_002842985.1. Taxonomy (GTDB): domain Bacteria; phylum Pseudomonadota; class Alphaproteobacteria; order Rhodobacterales; family Rhodobacteraceae; genus Roseovarius. The sequence goes on along the minus strand of PHEQ01000001.1, from coordinate 72,840 downwards.
CACATGGCTGCACACGATCATGATCCCCACCATGATCGGCACCGCGAGAAACATCCCGGGTATCCCCCAGACCGCCCCCCAGAAGGCGAGGCTGATCATGATGCCGAAGGACGACACGCGCAGCGCGCGCCCCATCAGCATCGGGTCGATGATGTTGCCGTTCAGGAACTGGATAGCGCCGACGATGGCGAAGATCGCCAGCGTCAGCGGCCCGTCGGCCAGTTGCACGAAGGCCACCAGCGCCACCAGCACCGTCGCGATGATCGAGCCGATGGCGGGAATGTAATTGAGCACGAAGGTCAGGATCCCAAGCGGCCCCGCCAGATCCAGCCCGAAGGCGCGCGCCACGCCATAGACCATGAGGCCAGTGACCGTGCTCACGGCAGTCTTGACCAGCAGGTAATAGTTCACCCGGTGGATGATCGACGAGATGATGCGCCCGGCCTTGGCCGCCTGTGCCTTGTCGCCCAGAAGGCTTTCGAGCTTGGTGTCGAACCAGACGCGCTCGGCAAAAAGGAAGCCGACGAAGAGAATCACCAGCACCGCGCCCTGCATCAGGCTGCCCGCCTGTCCCGCCAGCGTGCGCAGATGGCCCGCCACGTCAAAGGTGGCGACCGCGTTGCGCACCGCCGTTTCCGCATCCGGGCCAAGCCAGGCAACGGTGGCGGCAATCGCCTCGGGGGCGCGGTCGGTATAGGCCAGCGTGGTCGAAAGCACGGTGTTGGCCTGTGACAGGATGACCGACGACAGGCTGAGCAGCGCCGCCGAGATCAGCGCCAGCGCCACGATGCTGGCCAGCCAGTTGGGAATGCGCGCGGGCCCCAAGCGCACCCGTGCGATGGAATTGATCGCATCCGCCGTCAGGCTGAACAGGATGATCGCCGTGGCCAGCGAGATCAGCATGAAACGCGCCTGCACCAGCAGGAACAGCACCACGGCAAAGGCGATGATCACCTGTGCGGCGGTGCGGACGCGCCCGAGATCGGGCGCGGGGTCTGGCGTGGGCACGGGGGCGTGCGGAGGGCGCTCGGGTTTGGTCATGGCCCTAACTATCGGGGAATCCCCGCCAAGATCAATCGGCCTTGACCTGCGACAGAATGAGCTGGAGAGATTCGGGCTCGTGGTTGATCAGGAGCGCGGCACCGCTCTGGGCAAGAAGCAGGGCGAGGAGAGCAAACTCGATCCGGCGCGGGTCCGGGTCTGGCAGGGCGGCGCGGCCCGATAGCCCGTCCCAGAGCGCGGGATCGACGGAGACGTGGCCAGTGGCGGTCAGCGCGAGCACCGCGCCCTCGCGCGCCACATGCACCGTGCCGCCGCGCGGCAGCGCGTGAAGCGCGCACATGAGCGCGAGGGCGAGTTGTTGCGCCTCGGAGCGCGGCAAAGTGCCATTAACCGCCCAGGTGAGCGTCAGGCGCGGACGCGCGGCGAGCGCGGCGGCCAGCAACCTGTGCAACACATCGCTGTCAACGGATGCACCGGCGCTTGCCTGACCAAAGGCCAGCCGCATCAGATCGAGCGTGACGCGCGCGCCGTCAACGCTCTCGCGCATGAGCGCCAGTTCCGGCGTGGGCTGTCCCGCCATCTCCATCAGGTCGAGCCCGGCCATGAGCGCGCCCAGAGGGCTTGCCAGATCGTGGCAGATGCGCGACCCTAAAAGCGGGGCCAGCCTGGTCGGATCATCGGCCATAGCGCCCCCCGCAACGGGCCGATCGCATGACCGAGATGAACGCCTTTCTTGAGCCGGGGATGCTTGTGACCAATCCGGCGCGCCCCGATTGGGGCGTGGGGCAGGTGCAGTCGAACGTGGCCGGGCGCATCACGGTGAACTTTCGTGAAGAGGGCAAGGTGGTTATTGACGGCAACCGTGTGGCACTTCTACCACATCATGATGACTGAACTTGGTTAGCGGGAGGTTAACACGCGCATGGCAATGCGCCAACGCCGCGTTGCAAGCCTGCCCTCTGATAGGCTAAACCCGGCCAACCACAGAAAGCCGAGGCCGATGAGCGCAGCCCCCCGATTCCGAGTAGAGCTTGCCCGCACCGAGGCCGATGTCAGGGCGGCGCAGCGCCTGCGCTACGAGGTTTTCGTCGAGGAACTGGGCGGCAATGGCGAGATGGTCGATCACGCCGCGCGGCTGGAACGGGACCGGTTCGATCCGTTCTTCGACCATCTGCTGTTGCGTGACGCGACGCGCGGTGGCGCGGTGGTGGGCGTCTACCGCCTGTTGCGGCAGGACGCGGCGGCGCGCGCGGGGCAATTCTATTCCGAGGACGAATACGACCTTGCCCCGCTCCGGGCGAGCGGGCGGCCCCTGCTGGAGTTGGGCCGGTCCTGCGTTGCGCGGTCCTATCGCGGGGGCGTAGGGCTTTATCACCTCTGGCAGGGGCTGGCGCGCTATGTCGAGGCGCATGGCATCGAGGTGCTCTTTGGCGTGGCAAGCTTTCACGGCACCGATGCGCAGGCGCTGGCGCAGCCGCTGTCGCTTCTGCATCACCGCCACCTTGCGCCGCCTGAATTGCGCGTGCGCGCGCGGCAGGCTCATTTTCAGCGGATGGACCTGATCCCCGAGGCCGAGATCGACCGACCCACGGCGATGCGTGCGGTTCCCGCGTTGATAAAGGCCTATTTGCGGCTGGGGGGCTGCGTGGGCGAGGGGGCGTTCGTCGATCATGCCTTCAACACGATCGACGTTTGTCTCGTGATGGATACCGCGCGGCTGAGCGCGCGGCAAAGGGCGCTCTATTCCGGCGAGGACGCGCGGTGAGCATGACCTGGTATTCTGACGCGCCGCCACCCGAGGTGGCGCGCGCGCGCGGGCATTGGCGGCGCGTGGTCTGGCGGGGCGGGCGCATCGCGGCGGTAATCGGGGCGGGCGTGCTGGTGACGCTCTTGTTGCGGGGACCGGAGCGCGCGCTGCATGGGCTTGAACGGCCCTGGACACAGCCCGTGACGGTCTTCGTGATGGGCCGTGTCCTTGCCATTCTGGACATTGCTCTTACGGTCGAGGGCTCGCCCATGACCGGCCCGGGCGCGGTGGTGGCCAACCACGTCTCATGGCTTGATATCTTCGCGCTCAATGCGCGCAAGCGGGTCTATTTCGTGGCCAAGTCCGAAGTGTCGGGCTGGCCCGCCATCGGGTTTCTGGCGCGGCTTGTCGGCACAGTGTTCATCCGGCGCGACCCGCGCGAGGCGAAGGCGCAGACCGGGATTCTGGCGGCGCGTCTCGGCGCGGGGCAACGGCTGCTGTTCTTTCCCGAAGGCAGCAGCACCGACGGGCTGCGCGTCTTGCCATTCAAATCCACGCTGTTCCAGGCGCTGCGCGGCCTTGGCGAAGGCGTGAAGGTGCAGCCGGTGACGCTGATCTACGAGGCGCCCGAGGGGCAGGACGCGCGATTCTACGGCTGGTGGGGTGATATGGAACTGGGCGCGCATCTGGGGCAGGTCCTTGGCGCGGCGCGGCAGGGCCGGGTGCGCATCATCTGCCACCCGCCGCTTGACGTGGCGGGTTACCCTGACCGCAAGGCGCTGGCGCTGGCGTGCGAACACGCGGTGCGGGCGGGCATGGATGCGCGATGATCGTGCAGGAAACGAAAAACCCCCGCGCGGAACGTCCGCACGGGGGCTGGCTTGCCCGCAAGCGGGCAGGAGGAGAGCCTTAACGCGCCTAGGAGGAGTGCCCGGAGAGCGTCGTCACCGAAACGGGGCTGGGGATGAGACTGGTTACCGACATCGGATCGTTTTCGCCACTCACGTCGCGACCATGATACACAACAAACCCCGCGACGATCAGACTTGCCAGAACAAGCATCCTGATTGTGTTGGCCACCCGCATGATCCCGTGCTCCTCTGTTCCCAAGCGTCACACACCTGCGTCGTGCAGGCAGACCATCTTTGCCGCGGCACGGCACGGTCAGGCAATAACGCTGAGGTGTTATCGGATAACACGCGCCTTTCTCTGCGGATCGGGCGCGCTATCTCGAGTCCATGAAAAGGAGAGGTCCATGGTTTTGCGTCTTGTGCTGGTGGTCATGCTTGCCATGACCAACCCCGCCCGATCGGATCAGCCGATGCTCGATTACACCCCGCCGCCGCTCGGGTCCTGGAGCTATGTCAGCGATCAGGTGATGGGCGGGACAAGCGAAGGCGTCGCGCGCGTCGCGGGCGATCATATCCGGCTAGAGGGCGAGGTCAGCACGGCGAATCGGGGGGGGTTCATCCAGACCAGGGTGAAGCTTGACGCGCCGTTTCCGGAGGACGCGCAAGGGTTGGTGATCCGCGTGCGCGGCAATGGCGAGCGGTATTTCATGCATCTTCGCACCGGCGGCACGCTGTTGCCATGGCAATACTATCAAGCGGCCTTCGAGACCGGGGCGGACTGGCAGGTTTTGCGGGTGCCTTTCACGGCGTTCCGGCCCTCGGGCGCGATGCTGCGCGCGACACCGCGCGCAGAGGCGGTCACAAGCGTCGGTTTCGTGGCCTTCGGGCGTGATCACCGGGCCGATCTGGAGGCAGAGTGGCTGGGGCTTTACTGAGCCGGATCACATCGCCGCAAGAAGCCGGGAAAGCGCCGCACCGGCATCGTCCTCGCGCCAGATTTCCTCGCCGAAGGCCAGAAAATCGGTGACCGGGGCGAGGCTGGCGACGGTGCCCGCATCAAGCGCGCCCTCGGCCACCACCGGCAGTTCGATCATCTGCGACCACCATTCGAACAGCGCCCCCTCAGCCCGTTCGCCCGAACCGAGCGCCGTGGCCCCGACCGGGCCGAAGGACACGTAATCGGCGCCCGCTTCACCTGCCGTCATGCCGTCATGGCGCGAGGCCCCGCAAAAGGCCCCGACAATGGCCTCGGGGCCAAGCGCCTTTCGCGCCGCGCGCACCGAGCGCGCGCCGTCCGAAAGGTGCACACCGTCAAGGCCAAGCCGCTCGACCAGCCCGAGGTGGCGCTCGATCACCAGCGCCACGTCGCGCGCATGGGTCACCTCGCGGCAGGCATCGGCGGCGCGCGCGACGCTGTCTTCGTCGGTGCTGGCCAATGCAAGGCGCACGCAGGCCACGTCGTGCGCGTCGAGCACGGCGGCAAGGCGGGGGGCAAACGCCTCTGTTTCGAAGGCGGGCGGGGTAACGAGGTAGATCTGCGGTCGCTCTGCTTCGGCCATGGCACGAACTCCTTGAAATCGTGTCGCTCTCTTAGCGGGGAAAATCGGGCTTGACCACTCATCGCAGGAAATGGCCTCTGGCAAGGCGCCGCACCGCTCTCTATCTTGGGCGCAACGGATAAAAGGGGCGGAGCGTGGCGATTGCGGGGCTGGCCGAGGGGCTGACACGGGGCATAGAGGAGTTGGGCGAGCGGGTGTCGGGCGCGTTCTTCGAGCCGGTGATCCGGCTTGGCGTCACGGGTCTTGCGCGGGCGGGCAAGACGGTGTTCATCACGTCTCTTGTGGCCAACCTGCTTGACCGGGCGCGCATGGGCGGGCTGCGCGCGGCCGGTGAGGGGCGCATTCTTGCCGCCTATCTGCAGCCACAGCCCGATGTCACCTTGCCGCGCTTTGACTATGAGGCCCATCTGGTGGCGCTCACGGGGCCCGAGCCGCATTGGCCCGAGAGCACGCGGGCGGTCTCGGAATTGCGGCTCTCGCTGCGGGTGCGGCCTGCGGGAATGCTGGCGGGGCTGGCTGGGCCGCGCACGGTGCATCTCGATATCGTGGATTATCCGGGCGAGTGGCTGCTCGATCTGGCGTTGCTGGATCAGGATTATGCCGCGTGGTCGCGCGCGGCCCTTGCCCGCGCCGAGGGGCAGGCCGAGGCGGAGGAATGGCGCGCGGCGCTGGCCGCCACCGATCCCGCCGCCCCCCATGACGAGGCAGAGGCGCAGCGGCTGGCGCGGGCCTATACGGGCTGGTTGGGGGCCGCACGCGCCAAGGGCCACGCCGATTGCACGCCGGGGCGGTTCCTGCTGCCCGGTGATCTGGCGGGCGCGCCGGTGGTGACATTCGCGCCGCTGCCCGAGACGCCGGGGGCGGGACGCCGCAGCCTTCTGGCTGAGATGGCGCGCCGGTTCGAGGGTTACAAGCGCGAGGTCGTGCGCCCGTTCTTTCGCGCCCATTTCGCGCGGATCGACCGGCAGGTGGTGCTTGTCGATGCGCTGGACGCGATCCACAAGGGGCCTCAGGCGCTGGAGGACACGCGCCGCGCCATGGCGGGTATCCTTGGCGCGTTCCGGCCGGGGCGCAACGCGTTTCTGGCGCAGCTCTTGCAGGGGCGGCGGGTGGAGCGGATCCTCTTCGCCGCGACCAAGGCCGACCACCTGCACCACACACAGCACGTCCGCCTTGCGGCGATCATGGAGGCGCTGGTGCGCGAGGCGCGGGATCGCGCGGATTTCGCCGGGGCCGAGACGCGGGCCATGGCCATCGCCGCGCTGCGCGCAACGGTGGAGGAAGAGCGCGGCCATGGCGGCAAGGTCCTCGGCATGGTGCGCGGGCGACTTCTGGAGACGGGCAGGCAGGCGGCGTTTCACCCCGGCGATCTGCCCGAGGATCCCGCCGCGCTTCTGTCGCCTGCGCGCGCGGGGGCCGAGGCGTGGCTGGGCGATGGCTTTGGTGCGATGCGCTTTGCGCCCGCGCGCCTCAGCCTGCGACCCGGCGAAGGGCCGCCGCACATAAGGCTGGACCGCGCGGCAGAGTTCCTGATCGGGGACCGGCTGTGAGGCTCGCGCGCGCGCATATCTGGCAGGTGCCCCGGCTGGCGGCGATTCTCTGGGCCTTCACCCGTGAGACACCCTGGCTGCCGCGCGTGCGCAGCCGGGGCGCGGATCTGAGGGTGCTTGTGAGCGTGGTGCGGCGCGGCTGGGTGCGGGTGGCGCGCTTGCGGGGGCGGATCGCGGGTTTTGTGGTGCGCGACGGCAGCCGCATTCACGCGCTTTACGTGTGTCCGCGCGCGCGGGGGCAGGGGGTGGGCCGCGCGCTCCTGACCGAAGCCAAGGCGGCGGGGGCTCTTGATCTCTGGGTGCTGGTGGCCAATGCGCCCGCCCGCGCCTTTTACCGCGCGCAGGGCTTTGCCGAGGAAAGCTATGCGCGGGGCGGCGGCAACGACGAGGGGCTGCCCGATATCCTGATGATCTGGCGCGAAAGGAGCGGAACATGAGCAAGGGGCCGGTGCTGATCGAGCTGGACGAAGGGCCCGAGGCCGCGCCGGATCGCGCGCCGCCGGTGCCCGAAGCGCAGCCAGAGGGGCACGCCATGCGCGCGGCGATGGCGGGCATTGCGCGGCGGCCCTCATGGTTGGGACGGGTGTTCTGGGGGCTGGCGACGGCGCTTCTCGGGGCGGCGGTGTCGGTCGTGGCGTGGGATTTCGTGACCGGGCTTCTGTCGCGTGCGCCGCTGCTTGGCTGGACGGTGGCGGGGATCGGCGTGGCGTTGCTGGTGGTGGCCGTGCTCATCGGCGTGCGCGAGGTGGCGGGGTTTGCCCGTCTCGGGCGGCTGGATTCGCTGCGCGCAGAGGCCGGGGCGGCGCGTGATGCGGGCGATCTGGCCGCGGCGCGCAGGGTGCTGGCGCGGCTGCGCGCGCTCTACCGGGGCCGGGCCGAGGCAGCCTGGGGGCTGTCGAGGCTTGACGAGCGGGCGGGTGATGCCTTTGACGCCGACGCGCTTCTGGCGCTGGCCGAGGCCGAATTGCTGAGGCCGCTCGATGCCGCAGCGCTGCGCGAGGTGGAAGGCGCGGCGCGGCAGGTGGCCGCGATCACGGCGCTCGTGCCGCTGGCGCTCGCGGATGTGGTGGGCGCTCTGGTGGCCAATCTGCGGATGATCCGGGCGGTGGCGACGATCTATGGCGGGCGCACCGGCACGCTTGGCAACTGGCGGCTGGCGCGGGCGGTGATGGCGCATCTGGTGGCGACGGGGGCGGTGGCCGTGGGCGACGATCTGATCGGCAGCGTGGCGGGGGGCGGGCTGGTGTCACGGCTCTCGCGGCGCTTTGGCGAGGGCGTCGTCAATGGCGCGCTGACCGCGCGGGTGGGGCTGGCCGCGATCGAGCTGTGCCGCCCCTTGCCGCGCATCGCCACGCCCGCGCCTTCGGTCGGCGGCGTGGTGCGGCGCGCGCTTACGGGCCTGTTTTCACGCGGAGACGACGCGGCGGGGTAGGGCGCGGCACGCTTAGCCGAGCCGCGCCTTGACCTGACCGCCGACGGCGCCGAAATCCATCTGTCCGGCATGGCGGTCCCTGAGCCGGGCCATGATCTTGCCCATGTCGCGGATCGAGCTTGCGCCCACATCGGCGATGGCGCGGTCGATGGCGGCCGCGATTTCGGCGTCATCGAGCTGGCGCGGCAGAAATTCCTCGATCACCGCGATCTCGTTGCGCTCGCGCTCGGCAAGATCCAGCCGTCCGCCCTCTTCATAGGCGCGCACGCTTTCGTTGCGCTGCTTGGTCATCTTGGCGAGAATCGCCAGGATTTCCGGGTCGCCCAAGGGCGCCGTGTCCTCGGTGCCGCGCTGCGCAATCTCTTGATCCTTGATCGCGGCATTCACCAGCCGCAGCGTGGCGAGGCGGCCCGCATCCTTGTCCTTCATGGCCTGTTTGAGGGCGTGGTTGACCCGGTCGCGCAAATCCATCTGTCCATCCCCATGGCAGTTCGCAAGTCCCGGACAGTAGCCAATGCGCAGGCCCAAGGCAACCTGTCCGCATGCGGCGTGGATCGCGGCTTGACCGCGCCGGGGGCTGGGCCTAGGTATGCGCCGATTTGCCCAAGCCCGGAGACGCGCCCGATGGCCCATGCGACCAAGTCCCGCCCGACCGCCTGCCTTGCGCTGGCCGATGGATCGCTGTTTTTCGGGCGTGGGTTCGGGGCCGTGGGCGAGACGGTCGCCGAACTGTGCTTCAACACCGCGATGACCGGCTATCAGGAGATCATGACGGACCCCTCCTATGCCGGGCAGATCGTGACCTTTACCTTCCCGCATGTGGGCAATGTCGGCGTGAACGCGCAGGATGACGAGACCGCCGCGCCGGTGGCCGAAGGCATGGTGGTGAAATGGGATCCGACCGAACCCTCGAACTGGCGCTCGCAAGAGCATCTGGCGCGGTGGCTGGCGCGGCGGGGCCGCATCGCCATCGGCGGCGTGGATACGCGACGCCTGACGCGGGCGATCCGGCAGCAGGGCGCGCCGCATGTGGCGCTGGCGCATGATCCGTCGGGCGATTTCGACGTGGCGGGGCTGGTGGCAAAGGCGCGTGGTTTTGCAGGGCTGGAGGGGATGGATCTTGCCCGGCGTGTCACTTGCCCGCAATCCTATCGCTGGGACGAGATGAGATGGGCCTGGCCCGAGGGCTATGCACGCCAGACGCAGGCCCGCCACAAGGTTGTGGCGGTCGATTACGGGGCCAAGCGCAACATCCTGCGCTGCCTTGCAAGCGCGGGCTGCGAGGTCACGGTGCTGCCCGCGACGGCCTCGGCCGAGGACGTGCTGGCACACCAACCTGACGGGGTGTTTCTGTCCAACGGCCCCGGCGATCCGGCGGCGACGGGTGCCTATGCCGTGCCGATGATCCGGGGCGTTCTCGACCGTGGCCTGCCGCTTTTCGGGATCTGTCTTGGCCATCAGATGCTGGCGCTGGCACTGGGGGGGAGCACGGTCAAGATGAACCACGGCCATCACGGAGCGAACCACCCGGTCAAGGATCTGGAGACCGGCAAGGTCGAGATCACCTCGATGAACCACGGTTTTGCCGTCGATGCCCAGACCCTGCCCAAGGACGTGATCGAGACGCATGTCTCGCTTTTCGACGGTTCGAATTGCGGCATCCGGCTCAGGGATCGGCCGGTGTTCTCGGTGCAGCACCACCCCGAGGCCAGCCCCGGCCCGCAAGACAGCTTTTACCTCTTCGAGCGGTTCGCGGCCTCGATGGCCGATTGACGGGCATTGCCTCTTGCCGTCGCGTGCCGCGCGCGCTCAACTGGCGTCAAAACGGTGAAAGGTGGCTGAGATGGATGTGAACCTTGGGATGCGCCCAGAGATGCGGGCGCTCTTGGAGCGGGTCGCGGCGATGGTGCGCGACGAAATCGCGCCCATGGAGGCCCCTTTTCACGCCGAGGTGGAGAAGGGCGACCGCTGGCAGTTCACGCCCCGGCAGGCCGAGATCCTCGACGGGCTGAAGGCGCGGGCCAAGTCCGAGGGGCTGTGGAATTTCTGGCTGACCGAGGGCGAGGCGGGTTTCGGCCTCAGCACGGTCGAATATGCCTATTTCGCCGAGGAGATGGGCAAGAGCCCGCTGGCCCCCGAGGTGTTCAACTGCAACGCGCCCGACACCGGCAACATGGAGGTGTTTCACCGCTATGGCACGGCGGCGATGAAAGAGCGCTGGCTCAAGCCGCTTCTGACGGGCGACATCCGCTCGGCTTACCTGATGACCGAGCCGGATGTGGCCAGTTCGGACGCGACCAATATCGCCATGTCCTGCCTGCGCGACGGGGACGACTATGTGCTCGATGGCGAGAAATGGTGGGCCACCGGCGCGGGCGATCCGCGCTGCGCGGTCTATATCGTGATGGTGCGGACGGGGGGCGAGGACCTGCCCAGGCATCAGCGTCATTCGATGATCGTCGTGCCCGCCGACAGCCCCGGCATCGAAAAGCTGCGCGCGATGGAGGTTTACGGCCATGACGACGCGCCGCACGGACATATGCATATCCGGTTCTCGGGCGTGCGCGTGGCGGCGGAGAACCTGCTTCTGGGCGAAGGGCGCGGCTTCGAAATCGCGCAGGGGCGGCTTGGGCCGGGGCGGATTCACCATTGCATGAGGGCGATCGGGCTGGCCGAGGCAGCCCTCGGGATGCTGTGCAAGCGCAGCCTCGCGCGCGAGGCCTTCGGCAAGCCGCTGGCCGAGTTGGGGGCGAATTATGACATCATCGCGGAATGTCGCATGGAGATCGAGCAGGCGCGGCTTTTGTGCCTCAAGGCCGCGTGGATGATGGACCGGGGCGATGCGCGCGCCGCAGCGCCGTGGATTCACCAGATCAAGGTGGTGGCCCCCCGCGTCGCGCTCAAGGTCATCGACGAGGCCGTGCAGATGTTCGGCGCGCAGGGCATCAGCCAGGACGTGCCGCTTTCGGCGATGTGGCATCATGTGCGCACGCTGCGGCTGGCCGACGGGCCGGATGCGGTGCATCGGCGGCAGGTGGCGCGGGCCGAGTTGCGGCGGCACACGCAGGCGAAGGTCTAACCCAGCCACTCCCGCACGGCCGCCTCGAACTCGCGCGGCTTCTCGGCGTGGAGCCAATGGCCCGCGCCGGGAATCCTTGCGACCTGCGCGCGGGGGAAAAGCGCCTTGATCCGGGGGCGGTGTTCGGGCGTGACATAGCCCGAATCTGCGCCGGTCAAAAACAGGCATTTCCCATCGTAAGCACCTGTTATATCTGGAAAACCTATGATTTTCGGCATTTCGCGCGCCAGCGTGTCGAGATTGAGCAGCCAACGTTTTTCCTTGACGTCGAGCGCCTGAAGGAAAAATGGCACGAGGTCGGGATTGTCGACCCTTTGCAGAAGTTGCGCACCCGCGTCGGATCGCCGTTCGATCAGGGACAGATCGACGGATTTCATCGCCTCGACATACTGGACCTGGCTGTGAGAATAGGCCACGGGGGCGATATCCGCCACGATCAGACGGTTCACAAGGTCGGGCCGGGTGAGCGCAAGCACCATCGCCGCCTTGCCCCCCATCGAATGGCCCATCACATCCCATGTGCCGCCTTCGGCCGCGATCACCTCGGCCAGATCGGCGGCCATGTCCTCATAAGATTGGGTGTCGAACCAAGGGCTTGCACCGTGATTGCGCATGTCCACGGCAACCACGCGGCGGGTATCCGAGAGGCGCTTGGCGATCACGCCCCAGTTGCGCGCAGAGCCGTAGAGCCCGTGCGCGATCAGCAGTCCGGGGCGATCGGTCGGCTTGCCATGATCGATATGGGTCAGCATGAGTTATCCTTAGCGCCACGGGTCGGGCTTGGCCAGAGCGGACAGGCGTTGTAAGTTGTGTCAGGAGAGGTGTGCAAGTGATTGATACAGTGGAGTTTCATAGAAAAATCGAGGCGTTGCGCGCGGCGCTGGAGGGCAAGCTGCGCGTGAAAGGGGCGGATCTGGACCGCCAGATCCGGCGCGCGGGGCGTCGTCTGCCAAAACGCCAGCGGCGCGCGGCGGCGGTGATTCTCGGGGCGCAGGACTGGATGGGTCATCCCCGTCTGGCGCGACTGGTCGATCATCGCGTGGTGAATGCGGCCTTTGGCGATCTGCACGGCCATCTCGGGCGGCTTGATCCGGTCGAGGCGCGGCGCACGGCGGTGTTGCGGATGGTGGCGGGCATGGTGCTCAACCTGATGATGTTCGGTGGACTTCTCTATCTGCTCTACTCCTTCGTGCTCAAACCCTGAGCCCCTTGCAGGCGCGCGCGCAGGGCGGTTTTCAGCACCTTGCCGTAATTGTTCTTGGGCAGGCTTTCGACCGCGACATAGCGTTTGGGGGCCTTGAACCGGGCGATATGCGCGCGGCAATGGGTATCGAGCGCGGCTGCCGTCGCCTTGCCCACGACGAAGGCCACAACAATCTCGCCCCAGTCGGGATCGGACGTGCCGACCACGGCCGCTTCGGTCACATCGGGATGGGACATCAGCACCTCCTCCACCTCGCGCGGATAGATGTTGCTGCCGCCCGAGATGATCATGTCCTTGGACCGGTCACGCAGCGTCAGATATCCGTCCGCGTTCATCCGCCCCAGATCGCCGGTCCAGAGCCAGCCGCCCCTCAGCGCCTGCGCGCTGGCTGCCGGGTTCTGCCAGTAGCCGGGCATCACCAGATCGCCGCGCACAAGGATTTCGCCCACCTCGCCCTCGGGCACGTCTCGACCTGTCTCATCGGCGATGCGCACCTCTACCACCGATTGCGCGCGCCCGACCGAACCGAGCCGCGCGCGCCAGTCGGGATGGGCGCGGTCCGCCACCTCGGCGCGGGAAAGCGCGGTGATCGCCATGGGCGCCTCTCCCTGACCATAGATCTGGAGGAAGACAGGGCCGAACCAATCCACCGCGTCGAGAATGTCGGCCTCATACATGGGTCCGCCGCCATAGACGATGCTGCGCAGCCCTTCGCCGCGCGCGCCGGTGGCCCGCGCATGGGATGTCAGGCGGCGCACCATCGTGGGGGCCGCGAACATGTGCAATCGCCCGTGATGGTGGGCAAGGTCGAGGATTTCGCCGGGCTCGAATCCGCCCGTGGCGGGGCATATGTGGCGCGCACCGCGCAGCACATGCACAAGCGCATAAAGCCCCGCGCCATGGCTCATCGGTGCGGCATAAAGCGTCGCATCTTTGGCCGAGACCGCGTCCACATCGGCGAGATACGAGAGCGACATGGCCGCCAGCATCCGGTGGGTGATCATCACCCCCTTGGGCCGCCCGGTGGTGCCCGAGGTGTAGAACAGCCAGGCCAGATCCTGCGGCGCGCGCGGGACGATTTCGGCCACTGGCGCCCCCTCAATAACGGGCTGCGCAGGCACGCCTTCGGCCTCCAGCGCAGCTTGGCGCGGCGCGTCTGCCAGCACCACGCGCGCGCCCGCATCGCCGATGACCCACGCCGCCTCGGCCCCGTGCAGCTTGGCGTTGATCGGCACCGCGACCGCGCCCGCATACCAGATGCCGTAAAGTGCTGTCAGGTATTCGGGCGCGTTGCCCATGAACAGCGCGACCCGGTCGCCCGGCGTGAACCCCTGCGCCATGAGCCAGCCCGCCACGCCGCGCGCGCGGGCATCAAAGCCCGCGTAATCGGCCACCTGATCGCGCCCGAGAAAGAGTGCAGGGCGTCGGGGTGCGCCGTGCGCCGCCCGGTCAAGCCAGAGACCGATATTAATGGGCAATCCTTCCCTTTTCGAGGGGCAACAAACCACCCTCTGTGCGGCAGTGCAATTCCGTAGGACTACGCAAACCGCTTGGAGCGGCGCGGCCCGTGCGGCATAACGGGGGCATGGAGATCGGACATCTCGCCTTCGAACACGCGCCCATCGGTCTTGCGGTGCTCGAACATCGCATCATCCGCGCCTGCAACCGGCAATTCGCCGCGATCTTCGGCGGCGCGCCCGGTGATTATGGCGACGTTCCGCTCGCACGGTTCTATCCATCGATCGAGGATTACCGCCGCATCGGGGCCGATGCGCTGGCGATCATGCGCCGCACCGGGCGCTACGGCGATGAGCGGGTGATGCGTCGGGCGAGTGGCGCGCTCTTCTGGTGCCGGGTGCGCGGTGCTTCGCTGACGCCGTCGGCCCCGTTTCAGCGCGGGGTCTGGTCCTTTGCGGACCTGTCGGAGGAACGGCCCCTTGTGCGGCTGACCCAACGCGAACGTGAAGTGGCAATCCTGACCTGCCGGGGGCTGACGTCCAAGGAAATCGGGCTGGAGCTTGGCCTTTCCTATCGCACGGTCGAGGTCTATCGTGCGCGTCTGCTGGAGAAATTCCATGCCCGCAACCTTGCCGAACTGGTGGCCAAGCTCTCGGGGATGCCGCTTTGAGGTGGCATTCCGCAACGGCAATTGGCCGCTTTTCTCATCCCCGTGCATGGCCTATAAGCGGCCAATCTCACGCCATGCGGGCGCGCCGTGCCTGCCTTGCCTTTACCGAGGACGCAAATGTCGAACAAATCGCATGAATCGGACGTGGCCTTTATCAAGGCCCTCGCGGAACTTCTCAACGAGAATGACCTGACCGAACTTTCGGTCAAGCGCGAATATGGCGAGGATGACACGCTTCACGTCCGGGTGAGCCGCAAGGGCGAGGCCGTGAGCTATGCCGCGGCGCCTGCACCCGTGGCCCCTGCCGCCCCCGCTGCGGCCCCTGCCGCCGCTGCCGCCTCCGCTGCACCCGCCGAGGACCCGGCAAGCCATCCCGGCGCCGTGACCTCGCCCATGGTGGGCACCGTCTACATGCAGGCCGAGCCGGGCGCGCCCTCCTTCGTCAGCGTGGGCGCGCAGGTGGCCGAGGGGGATACGCTGCTGATCATCGAGGCGATGAAGACCATGAACCACATCCCCGCACCGCGCGCGGGCACCGTCAAGCGCATCCTGATCGAGGATGGCGCTGCGGTGGAATATGGCGCGCCCCTGATGATCATCGAGTGAGGCGCAGATGTTCGACAAGATACTTGTGGCCAACCGCGGCGAGATCGCGCTCCGGGTCATCCGCGCCGCGCGCGAAATGGGGATTGCCTCGGTCGCGGTCCACTCCACGGCGGATGCCGACGCGATGCATGTGCGCATGGCCGACGAATCGGTCTGCATCGGCCCGCCGCCCTCGTCCGAGAGCTATCTCTCGATCCCCTCGATCATCGCGGCCTGCGAGGTGACGGGCGCGCAGGCGATCCATCCGGGCTATGGGTTCCTGTCGGAGAACGCGAATTTCGTGCAGATCGTCGAGGATCACGGGCTGACCTTCATCGGCCCCTCGGCCGAGCATATCCGCATCATGGGCGACAAGATCACCGCCAAGGACACGATGAAGGCGCTTGGTGTGCCCTGCGTGCCCGGCTCCGAGGGGGGCATCGCCGATGTGGCCGCGGCCAAGGCGCTCTGTGCCGAGATCGGCTTTCCGGTGATCGTGAAGGCCACGGCGGGCGGTGGCGGGCGCGGTATGAAGGTGGCGCAGAGCGCCGCCGAGTTGGAACGTGCCTTCCTGACCGCGCGCTCGGAGGCCAAGGCGGCCTTTGGCAATGACGAGGTCTATATCGAGAAATACCTGACCACGCCGCGCCATATCGAGATCCAGGTCTTCGGCGACGGCAAGGGCCGTGCGGTTCATCTGGGCGAGCGCGACTGCTCATTGCAGCGCCGCCACCAGAAGGTTCTGGAAGAGGCCCCCGGTCCCTGCATCACCGAAGAAGAACGTGCGCGGATCGGCAAGATATGCGCCGATGCCTGCGCCAACATCAACTATCGCGGGGCGGGCACGATCGAGTTTCTTTACGAGAACGGCGCGTTCTTCTTTATCGAGATGAACACCCGGTTGCAGGTGGAGCACCCTGTCACAGAGGCGATTTTCGGCGTCGATCTGGTGCAGGAACAGATCCGCGTGGCCGAGGGGCTGCCGATGTCCTTTACTCAGGAGGATCTTCGCATCAACGGGCACGCCATCGAGGTGCGCATCAATGCCGAGAAACTGCCCGATTTCGCGCCGCGCCCCGGCCGGATCACGCAGTTTCACGCGCCGGGCGGATTGGGCGTGCGGATGGACAGCGCGCTTTACGACGGATACAAGATCCCGCCCTATTACGACAGCCTCATCGCCAAGCTGATCGTGCATGGGGTTGACCGGCCCGCCGCGCTCAACCGATTGGCGCGCGCCCTTGGCGAGTTGATCGTCGACGGGGTGGACACCACTGTACCGCTTTTCCATGCGCTTTTGCAGGAAGAGGATATCCAGCGCGGGACCTATAATATCCACTGGCTCGAACGCTGGCTGGAAACCAATCTGCGGGCGTGATGCCCGCGTTTTTGCCCCCGGACATGCTGTTGCGCGCCTATGCGGCAGGCGTGTTCCCGATGGCGGAGCACCGCGACGATCCGGAGGTGTTCTGGGTCGATCCGAAACGGCGCGGGGTGCTGCCGCTTGACGGGTTCCACGTCTCGCGCAGCCTCGCGCGGCGGATGCGGCGCGGGGGCTACCGCGTGACGCTTGATGCGGATTTCACCGGCGTGCTCGACGCCTGCGCCGAGCGCGCGGATACCTGGATCAGCGCGCCTATCCGCGCGGCCTATCTGGAGTTGCACGCGCTGGGGAATGCGCATTCACTGGAGGTGTGGGCCGACGATGCACTTGCGGGCGGGGTCTATGGCGTGACGCTGGGGCGGGCGTTTTTCGGTGAAAGCATGTTCTCGCGGCGCAGGGATGCCTCGAAACTGGCGCTGGCGCATCTGGTGGACCATCTGCGGCGCTGCGGCTTTGTTCTTTTCGACACGCAGTTCCTGACCGACCATCTGGCCAGTCTCGGCGCGATAGAGATCAGCCGCGCGGCCTATCACGCGCGGCTGGCCGAGGCGCTGTCAGGTGCGGCGGACATGCGCGCGCTGCCGCTCGAGCGCGATCCGGCTCAGGTGGTGCAGCGCAACACCCAGACATCGTAACGCGGGTGTTCGAGCGCGTTGAGCGCAGGCGATGAGGCCAGCATCCATCCCGAGAAGAGCACCTGCCCGCCTTGTGTCGTGCGGATGTTGAGGAAGGCGTAGGCGTCGCTGGCGGGGTTCTCGACGGGATAGCGGCAGGTGCCGAGTTCCACGGTCAGAGAGCCAAATTCCGCCGTGCCCCCGTTGGCCAGTTCCAGGTCGCGCACTTCGGTTGTGATCTTGTCGAGCGCACGCAACACCGCGCCCGTGCCGGGGGCGGCGGGTTCCTGTGCCGGAGCGGGCCCTGCCAGAACCAGCGCGCAGAGCACCGCGAGCGCGCGCCTCATTGACCCGCAGGCGCCTGCTCGCCGCCTGAGACGAATTTCATCAGGAGGGACACGAGGCTGACCGAGCCTTGGGTGAATTCGATCTCGTCGCCCGGCTCGAAATGGAAGGGCGAGCCGCCGGGCATGATCTCGACATAGTTGCCGCCCAGTAGCCCCTCGGAGGAGATGGCCACGGCGCTGTCATCGGGCACGTTGATGCCTTCACGGACGGTAAAGACGGCTTTGGCGCGATAGGATTCGGGATCGAGCCGGATATCGGAGACGCGGCCCACCTTGACACCGGCAAGCCGCACGTCGGTGCCGACGCTCACGCCGTCCGCGCTGCGGAACGACGCGGTAAGCGTGTAGTCACTGCCTCCCCCGGTCATGCCGGTGGTCTTTCCGGCATAGACCAGAAATCCCAGTGCCACGGCAAGGACGACACCGCCCACCAGAACTTCGGATGTGTTCTCGGACATGTTGTTGCCCCTTATTCCGGCTGCCACGCCTCGTAATCGCGCCGCTCCACCGGGGCGGCGCGGCGAATCGATCCTGCGGGCGCATAAGCCAGAGGTGTGCCGGTCAGGTTCTCCTGATGCGGCTTTTCCCAGGATTTGCGGGGCAGGGGGCGTTCGGTCGGCGCCTCGGCAAAGGTGTGGTGCAGCCAGCCGTGCCAATCTGGGCTGACGCGGCTTGCCTCGGCCTCGCCGTTGAAGATCACCCAGCGACGCTTGGCGTCGCGGCTCTGGTAAAAGACGTTGCCCTGGTCATCCTCGCCGACGCGCACGCCCTTGCGCCAGGTATAGAGCTGGGTGTTGAGCGTCTGCCCGTTCCACCATGTGACGGCGCGCAGCAGCGTGTTTAGGATACCCATGGACGACTCCTGTCTCGTGTCCCGCCCTTATAGGCCCAACCGCGACCCAAGGTCCAGACGCTGCGCGGTCGCGCGGTCAGGCACGGTCAGGGGTCGGGGCCAGCGCGGTCAACTCGATCTCGATGCGGTATTTCGGGTCGATCAGGGCACATTCCACCATGGTCGCGGCGGGTGGATTGGCGCCGAAGGTCTCGCGCAGGATTGGCCAGCACGGCTCGAACTCGGCGGCGTCGGGCAGGTAATAGGTCACGCGCACCGCGTCGGCAAACCCGGCTCCCGCCTTGGCCAGTGCATTTTCGATGGTGGCAAGGGCCGCGCGGCATTGCTCGGTCACGGTGTCGCCCGCGCCGACGGTGCCCGCCACATGGACGAACCCGCCGGCCACGACGGCGCGGGCATAGCCGATCTTTTCCTCGAACGGGCTGCCTGAGAATATCCGCTTCATGTCCTGCCTCACGAAAAACGGCGGGTCCGATGCCCCGCCGTGGTTGCCTTGAAAAGTTGCGCGTCAGCCGACGCTTTTGCCTTCCTTCTTGCCACGCTTCTCGGCGTAGATGATGAGCGGGGCGGCATCGGCGGACACGGCCTCTTCGTTGACCACCACCTCTTCCACATTCGAGAGGCTGGGCAGGTCGAACATCGTGTCGAGCAGAATATCCTCAAGGATCGAGCGCAGGCCCCGCGCGCCTGTCTTGCGGGCGATGGCGCGCTTGGCAATCGCCTTGAGGGCGTCATCGGTGAAGGTCAGGCGCGCGCCCTCCATCTCGAACAGGCGCTGATACTGTTTCACTAGCGCGTTCTTGGGCTCGGTCAGGATGGTCACGAGCGCGTCCTCGTCGAGATCCTCGAGCGTGGCCAGCACCGGCAGGCGGCCGACGAATTCAGGGATCAGGCCGAATTTCAGCAGGTCCTCGGGCTCCAGCTCCTTGAAGAGTTCGCCCGCGTTGCGCGCGTCGGGGTCCTTGACCTCGGCGCCGAAGCCCATGGCGCTGCCCTTGCCGCGCTGCGCAATGATGCGATCGAGCCCGGCAAAGGCCCCGCCGCAGATGAACAGGATGTTGGTGGTGTCCACCTGCAGGAATTCCTGCTGCGGATGCTTGCGCCCGCCCTGCGGTGGCACGCTGGCCACGGTGCCCTCCATCAGCTTCAGAAGTGCCTGCTGCACGCCCTCGCCCGACACGTCACGGGTGATCGAGGGGTTTTCAGACTTGCGCGTGATCTTGTCCACCTCGTCGATATAGACGATGCCGCGCTGTGCGCGCTCCACGTTATACTCGGACGACTGCAGGAGCTTGAGAATGATGTTTTCCACGTCCTCGCCCACATAGCCCGCCTCGGTCAGGGTGGTGGCGTCGGCCATCGTGAAGGGCACGTCGAGGATGCGCGCCAGCGTCTGTGCCAGAAGCGTCTTGCCGCAGCCGGTGGGACCGATCAGCAGGATGTTGGACTTCTGCAACTCGATGTCGCTCTTGCCCGACTGGTTGAGGCGCTTGTAATGATTGTGCACCGCGACCGACAGCACCCGCTTGGCGCGCGCCTGGCCGATCACGTAATCATCGAGCACCTTGCAGATATCATGCGGCGCAGGCACACCGTCTGTTGATTTCAGTCCGGCGCTCTTGGTTTCCTCGCGGATGATGTCCATGCACAGCTCGACACATTCATCGCAGATGAACACGGTGGGTCCCGCGATCAGCTTGCGCACCTCGTGCTGGCTCTTGCCGCAGAAGCTGCAATAGAGCGTGTTCTTGCTGTCGCCGGAATTGTTCGCCATGGCTTCCCTTTCAGCGCCGCTGCCCGCGCGGCGTCGGTGGTCTTGTCTGGTGCTTTCCGCCAAGCTTAAGTCAGGGCGGGAAGCACCACAATGCGAATTTCACGATCGCCCGCGCACGGGCGATCACCGATCATTTATCGCCGGCCTCATCCGGTTTTGCGCGGTTTGCCACGATTTCGTCGATCAGGCCCCACTCCTTGGCCTCTTCGGGCGACATGAAGTTGTCACGCTCGAGCGCGGCCTCGACCGCCTCGATCTTCTGGCCGGTGTGGCGCACGTAGATTTCGTTCAGCCGGTCCTTGAGCTTTTGCGTCTCGCGGGCGTGGATCATGATATCGGTGGCCTGCCCCTGATAGCCGCCCGAGGGCTGGTGCACCATGATCCGGCTGTTGGGCAGCGAAAACCGCATTCCCGGCTCTCCGGCGGTAAGCAGAAGCGAGCCCATGCTTGCCGCCTGGCCAACGACCAGTGTGCTGACCTTGGGCTTGATGTATTGCATCGTGTCGTAGATCGACAACCCGCTCGTCACCACGCCGCCGGGACTGTTGATATACATGCTGATTTCCTTGGACGGGTTTTCCGCCTCAAGATGCAGCAATTGCGCGACAATGAGGCTCGACATGCCGTCATGCACGGGCCCGCTGAGGAAGATGATCCGTTCCTTGAGCAGGCGCGAAAAGATGTCATAGGCGCGTTCGCCCCGGCTGGTCTGTTCCACGACCATCGGCACGAGGGTGTTCATATATGTCTCGAAAGGGTCTTTCATCCTGTCCCGCCTGCTGGTTTTGCCCGGACCCCGAGAGGCGCGAGCCGCCAAAATACGCCGATGATACCGGCTGGTTGCTAAGGGAGTCTTAGTGGCGCGCCCCACCCCCTGCAAGGGCCGCGCGCGCAAATCGCGTGAGACTGTCGCGGCTTTGGCGATTGCCGTGCGGCCCCGAACATCTTAAAACCGCCTGAAAGGATGCCCGGACGATGACGTTGCCCGATATCACAGAAACTGACATGGCCCAGATGCAGGACAGCGCGCAGAAAGCCGCGGATTTCCTGCGCGCTCTCTCGCATGAGGGGCGGTTGATGATGCTGTGCCATCTGGTGCCCGGCGAGCGGTCCGTGGGTGAGCTTGAAGAGTTGCTCGGCGCGCGTCAGGCTGCGGTGTCGCAGCAACTGGCGCGGCTGCGCCATGAGGGGCTTGTGCGGACGCGGCGCGACGGAAAGACCGTATATTACAGCCTTGCCGATCCGCGCGCGCTCCGGCTTCTCGAACTGCTCTACGAGATGTTCTGCGCCCCTGACGGGCAGGGGCGCAAAGGCTAGGCATCAGGCCGGTTCGACCGATTTGCCAACCGCGAAGGGCGCGAACTTGGCGTCGAGATCGGTATGGTTGATGTGGTTGGCGTAGTTCGAGATGGTCTTGACCGCCAGTGCCAGGATGATCTCGAGGATATGCATGTCGCTGTAACCTGCGGCCTTGAAGGCCTCGGCTTCGGCCTTGGTCGGCAGTCCGCGCGTTTCCCACATGTGGTGGGTAAAGCGGCGCAGCGCCTCGAGCTTGGCATCCTGGATCGGCTTGCCGTCGCGGATCGCCTGGGTATGCGCCTCCGAGAGTTTCGAGACATGGATCGCCAACATCGAATGCGCGGCGGTGCAATAATCGCAGCCATTGCCCTCGGAGATGGTCAGGAACACCACTTCCTGTTCCGGCGGAGTGAAATTGGCCTGCTCGCGGAACAGGGCATATCCGTGCAGATAGGTGCTCAGCAGCCCCGGATTGTTGGCCATCCCGCGATACATGTTGGGCACGAAGCCCAGCTTGGCGCGCGCGCCGTCAAGCAGGTCCTTGGCCTTGCCCGTGGCGGCCTCGTCGCTCACTTGCGGCAGATCGGTCTTGTATTCGGCAGTCATTAGCGCCTCCTTTGATTGCGTCGCCATGTTAGCTATTGCGCCACGAGACGGAATGTAACCGCCGCCGCGTTCACCAGAACGTGAGCGCCGTGCGCAGGCGAGAAACCCGGTGTGCAGTCATGCAGGGCCGCGGGGC
This sequence comes from Alphaproteobacteria bacterium HGW-Alphaproteobacteria-1, assembly GCA_002842985.1. Classification (GTDB taxonomy): domain Bacteria; phylum Pseudomonadota; class Alphaproteobacteria; order Rhodobacterales; family Rhodobacteraceae; genus Roseovarius. Next base: position 50,690 of record PHEQ01000001.1, on the reverse strand, counting down.
GCGGGCGCCCGTCGCCGCCCCTCGCGCCACAAAAGCACGCCCGCGCCGGTGAGAATGACCACAGCGCCGATGATCGAGACCGCATCGGGCCAGACCCCGAAAAACATCCCGTCATAAAGCGCGGCAAAGATCAGCGCGGTATAGAAGAAGGGCGCGACAAAGCTCGCATCGCCCCGCGCCATGGCGTTGACGAAGGCGGTCTGCGCCAGCGCCATGAGCAGCCCGAGTGCCGCCAGCGCCGCCCATTGGGCGGGCGTCGGCGCAGTCCAGACCCAGATCACGGCAAGCGTGGCGATCGAGAGGCCGATGGCGTTGTTGACCAGCAGGATCTGCCACGGCCCCTCGCGCCCCGCCAGCCGCTTGATGAAGATAAGCTCGCCCCCCAGACAGACCGCTGCACCAAGCGCCAGCAGCGCGCCCGTCTCGATCACGCCGCTGCCCGGCCGCATCAGGATCGCCGCGCCGACAAGGGCGGTCGCCGCCGCCCCCCACCGCACCGGCCCGACCCTCTCTCCCAGAAGCGGGATGGCCAGCATCATGCCGAAAACCGGGTTGAGAAAGCTGATCGCGGTGGCATCCGACAGCGGAATGAAGGCGGCGGCGGCAAACATCAGCGTGACCCCGCCCCAGCCAAGGGCCGAGCGCTTGGCATGGGTGGCAAGGTCTGGCTGCGTGAGGCGGGGCCGGATCACCGCCGTCATGGTGGCGATGGCGAGAAAGGCAAAGAGAAACCGGCCGTGGCTGATCTGGAACGGGCTGAGCGCGGGGCCAAGCGCGCCGGTCCCGAGCGCCTTGGCCAGAAGCGTCGTGCCCGCCAGCAGGGCGGCGGCCAGAAGCGTGAGCAGGGCGGCAAGGCCGGGATTGGGGGCGCGTGGCGTGAACATGGCCGATCCATGCGCCAGCGCTGCCGTCCCGGCAAGCGCGAACTCCCCTCTCGGCCCCACAAAATCCCGTGCGTCATGCCCCGAAAACGACATCGCGTCGCGCCCTGCCAAGCCGGGGTGCGCAGCCCGTGCCAAGCCGGGGCAAAGGAGACCCCATGCAACCGCGTTCCGTTCCCGACTGGCTGCGCCATCCGCCCACCCCTTCGGTGCGCGGTTTCGGCTTTCTGGCGGGGTTCGAGGCAATGGCGCGCGGCATTCTCATCTCGGTCATGCCGCTCGAGATCTACCGCGCGCTCGGGGCCGCGACGCGGGTCTCGGAGATCTATTTCCTCGTGGGCCTCTTGTCGCTCGCGACCGGCTTGATGGTGCCCTATGTCACGCGCTTCGTGCCGCGCCGCCGGGTCTATGCGGGCGGCTGCGTGATGTTCGCCGCCGGCGCGGGGCTTGGCGCGCTTGGCGGTCCGGTGGCGATGGTCGCAGCGCTGGCGCTGGTGACGGCGGCGACGGTGACGATCTTTGTCTGTTTCAACGCCTATGTGCTTGACCACATCGCCAAGGCGGATCTGGGCCGGTGCGAGACCTCGCGCATGTTCTTCGGTGCCTTCGGCTGGACGGTGGGGCCGTGGCTTGGCGTCACTCTGCTCGATCTCTGGCGGCCCTTGCCCTTTGCCATCGCGGCGCTTGCGGCGCTGACCATGCTGGGCGTGTTCCTCTGGCAGCGGATGGGCAACGGGCGGCTCATCACGCGTGCGCGGGGGCCTGCCCCCAATCCGCTGGCCTGGCTGCCGCGCTTCGCCGCGCAGCCGCGCCTTGTGGCGGGCTGGATATTCGCGGTGATCCGCTCCTGCGGCTGGTGGGTCTATGTGGTCTACCTGCCGATCTTCGCGCTCGAGCGGGGCCTGGGCGAATCGCTTGGCGGGATGCTGCTGTCGGCCTCTAACGGGATGCTTTTTGCCACGCCGCTGATGCTGGCCTGGATGCAGCGCCGCTCGATCCGGCAGGCGGTGCGCACCGGCTTCACGCTGGCGGGCGCGCTTTTTCTCGTCGCGGCGCTGGCGGGAGGCTGGCCATCCGGCACGGTGGCGGCGGTGGCGGCGCTGGCGCTTGCGTCGGTGTTTCTGGTGCTGCTCGACATTTCGGCCGGGCTGCCCTTCCTGCTGGCGGTCAAGCCCTCGGAACGCACGGAAATGTCGGCGATCTATGCCAGTTTCCGCGATGTCTCGGGGATCGTGACGCCGGGGGTGGCCTGGCTCGTGCTGCTGGCAGCGCCGCTCTCGGGGGTGTTCGCGGTGGCGGGGGTCGGGCTTCTGGGCTGCGCGCATCTGGCCGGGCGGCTGCATCCGCGCCTTGGCTCCGTGCGGGCCCGCGAGATTTCGCTTCCCCAGGGTCAGGAAACCGTCTAAAGCGGCGGCATGATCACGCATCGCCCATATGCCGCGAGCCGACGCCGACGCATCCGCGCCTGACGTCCCGTCCGTGATCCCGGTGCGCCCCCGCACCATCCCCACCCCCCAGATCGTTGACTTGCCCCCGCCCATGCGGCACTCAAGGGGCCTGTTTTCCGCAAAGGACCTTGCCATGATCCCGTCGATCCTGCCCACCTACAACCGCGCGCCGCTCTCCTTCGTCAAGGGCGAGGGGGTCTGGCTCATCGAGGCGGACGGGCGACGCTTTCTCGATCTGGGGGCGGGGATCGCGGTCAATGCGCTCGGCCATGCCCATCCCGATCTGGTGGCGGCCCTGACCGAGCAGGCGGGCAAGCTCTGGCACACATCGAACCTCTATCACATTCCGGCGCAGCAGGAGCTTGCCGACCGTCTGGTGGCCGCAACCTTCGCCGATACGGTGTTCTTCACCAATTCCGGCACCGAGGCTTGCGAACTGGCGATCAAGATGGCGCGCAAGCATTTCCACGACGCGGGCCAGCCGGAGCGCACCACCATCCTCACCTTCGAGGGCGCGTTCCATGGCCGCTCCTCGGCGGCCATCGCGGCGGCCGGATCGGAGAAGATGACCGGCGGCTTCGGCCCGCTTCTGCCGGGGTTCCGTCACGTGCCCTGGGGCGATCACGACGCGCTCCATGCCGCGATCGACGAAACCGTGGGTGCCATCCTGATCGAGCCGGTGCAGGGCGAGGGCGGTATCCGCCCGCTGCCCGACCAGTGCCTCAAGGGTCTGCGCGCGCTCTGCGACGAGAAGGGCCTGCTCCTGATCCTCGACGAGGTGCAATGCGGGATGGGGCGCACGGGGCGGCTCTTTGCCCATGAATGGGCGGGCGTGACCCCCGATATCATGATGGTGGCCAAGGGCATCGGCGGCGGATTCCCGCTCGGTGCCGTGCTCGCCACCGAACGGGCAGCGGCAGCCATGGGCGCGGGCACGCATGGCTCCACCTATGGCGGCAACCCCTTGGCCTGTGCGGTCGGCTGCGCGGTGATGGCGCATGTCGCCGATCCGGCCTTTCTGGCAGAGGTCAATCGCAAGGCTGCCCTTCTGCGCCAACGCCTTGAAGGGCTGGTGGCCGCGCATCCGTCCATCTTCGAGGAGGTGCGCGGCACCGGGCTGATGCTTGGCCTCAAGTGCCGCGTGCCCAACTCGGATGTGGTGCAGGCCGGTTACGATGCGCTTCTCGCCACGGTGCCCGCCGCCGACAACGTGCTGCGCCTGCTTCCCGCGCTCACCATCACCGATGAGGAGATATCCGAGGCGCTCACCCGTCTCGACGCCGCCGCCACAGCCCTCGAATCCTGCTGATTTCACTGTTCCCGAAATACTCCGGGGGTGTGGGGGCTGGCCCCCACATGTGCCCAAGACACAAGCGAACCGCATCATGACCCATTTCCTCGATATCCACACAACCCCCGCCGACGACCTGCGCGCCATCATCGACAGCGCCCGCACCATGAAGGACGCGCGGGCAGGGCGTCCACGCGGCGCGCCCGACGACGAGCAGCCGCTTGGCGGCCACATGGTGGCGCTCATCTTCGAGAAGCCCTCGACGCGCACGCGCGTTTCCTTTGACGTTGGCGTGCGGCAGATGGGCGGGCAGACCATGGTGCTCTCGGGCACCGACATGCAGCTTGGCCATGGCGAGACCATCGCTGATACCGCCCGCGTGCTGTCGCGCTATGTCGATCTGATCATGATCCGCACCTTCGACGAATCCGTGTTGCTGGAGATGGCCGACCATGCCGACGTGCCGGTGATCAACGGGCTCACGGACCGCACCCATCCCTGCCAGATCATGGCCGATGTGATGACCTACGAGGAACATCGCGGCCCCATTGCGGGGCGCAAGGTGGTGTGGTCGGGCGACGGCAACAATGTCTGCGCGTCGTTCCTTCACGCGGCGGCGCAATTCGGGTTTGACCTCACCTTCACCGGCCCGATGCAGCTTGATCCCGAGGCCGAGTTCATTGGCCTTGCGCGCAAGGCCGGCCGCACCATCACCATCGAACGCGATCCGCTGAAGGCCGTCGAGGGGGCCGATCTTGTGGTCACGGATACCTGGGTGTCGATGCATGACAGCCAGTCCACCAAGGAACGCCGCCACAACATGCTGCGCGCCTATCAGGTGGATGCGCGGCTGATGGCGGCGGCCAAACCCGACGCGCTTTTCATGCACTGCCTGCCCGCGCATCGCGGCGAAGAGGTGACATCGGAGGTGATGGACGGCCCGCAATCGGTCATTTTCGATGAGGCCGAGAACCGCCTGCACGCGCAGAAGGCGGTCATGCGCTGGTGTCTTGGGGTCTGAGGCGGCGGCCGTGACGGGTCATCCTCCGGTCAAGCCGGAGGATGACCCCCTCGGTTTCCCCTCGTCGCCCTCGGGCCTCAGCCGTGGGTCCCGTCGGCGCTTGCAATCGCGCCGCGCAAGGGCGTAGCCTGACCCGACGGCGTTTGTGATAGCAGGGTGGCGAATGGCGCAGATTGGCATCTACGGGCTGGGCACCATGGGTAGCGCCCTGGCGTTGAACCTGGCAGAGCACGGCTTTGATGTGGCCGTGACCAACCGCGAGGTGGACTGGATCGCGCCCTTCATCGAGGAGGCGGGCGATCTGGCGGCGCGGCTCACCGCCGAGGAACGGCTGGAGGCGTTTGTCGCGGCGCTGGGGGTGCCCCGCGTCATCCTCCTGATGATCCCCTCGGGCGCGCCGGTGGATGCGATGCTGGCGCAGATCACGCCGCTTCTGGACCCCGGCGATATCGTGATCGACGGGGGCAATGCCGATTTCCACGACACCCGCCGCCGCGCCGACATGTTGTCGGAAAACGGCCTGCATTTTGTCGGTCTCGGCGTCTCGGGCGGCGAGGCGGGCGCGCGGCACGGGCCGTCGATGATGATGGGCGGCAGTGCCGAGGCCTGGGCCGCGCTCGAACCGATCCTGACCGCCATCGGCGCGCGGCATGAGGGTGTGCCTTGCGTCGCGCATCTGGGTCCCGACGGGGCGGGGCATTTTGTCAAGACAGTGCATAACGGCATCGAATATGCCGACATGCAGATCATCGCCGAGATTTACGGCCTTCTGCGCAATGGTGCCGCGTTCTCGCCGCCGGAGATTGCCGATGTCTTCGCAGGCTGGAACGCGGGGCCGTTGCGATCCTACCTTGTCGAGATCACGGCGGAGGTGCTGGCCGCGCGCGACCCCGAGACCGGGCATCCGGTGGTAGATGTCATCAAGGACGCCGCCGGGCAGAAGGGCACCGGGCGCTGGACGGTGATCGAGGCGCTGCGGCTGGGCCAGTCGGCCAGCGTGATCGAGGCCGCGGTGGGGGCGCGCGGCTGGTCCTCGGAAAAGGAGACTCGGCAGGCCGCCGAGACGGTTCTGGGTGGCGCCGTCGGGGCGATCACGGCCAGCCCCGAGGTTCTGGCCGAGGCGTTCCTGGCGGCGAGGATGCTGGCCTATGCTCAGGGCTTTCGCGTCATGGCGGCGGCGTCGGATGAATATGGCTGGGCGCTCGATCCCGCGCAGATCGCGCGGATCTGGCGGGCGGGCTGCATCATCCGGGCCGGTATGCTCGACACCATCGCCGATGCCTTTGCGGGTGGTGCGCCGCGCGGCGAATTGATCCTCGTGCCCGAGATAGCGCGTGACCTGGCCCTGCGCCTGCCCGCGCTGCGGCAGGTGGTGGCCGAGGCGGTGCATTCGGGTCACGCGGTGCCCGCGCTCTCGGGGGCGCTGGCCTGGTATGACACGATGCGCCGCGGGCATGGCACGGCCGCGCTCATCCAGGCGCAGCGTGACCGGTTCGGCCATCACGGGTTCGAGCGGTTGGGGCAGGCGGGGCGGCATCACGGGCCGTGGCGGGATTGAGGGCAGTCTTGCCCGGATTCGCGGCAGCGAAAAAAAAGGCCGAGCACTAAGCTCGGCCGAAGTCCAACAGGGAGGTATGGAAGTGATCGCGCAAGCGCCATCAACTCCATGACGTGCAAATAAAACCGGCATCCCGCTCGATCAAGGAAAATAATGCCGCAGGTGCAGCATGGCCGATATGACCTCGGCGCATGGCTGATTTTCGAAGTGCCGTTCTGGCGGGCAGTATGTGCAGCGGTGCATCAAGCTTTCAGGGTGCGGCGGTAGATCACGATTTCGTCCTGCACGAAATCCCGAAACACCGAGACGCGCTTGGACTGGCGCAATTCCTCTGGATAGGCGAGAAAGACCGGCACCTCGGTCGAGGCGACATCGGGAAGGACGCGCACCAGTTGGGGAAAGTCATGCGTAAGGTAATCGGGCAGCACGCCGATGCCGAGGTCATGCAGCACCCCCTGAAGCACGCCGAAATAGTTGTTGACGGTCAGCAACGAGGAAATGTCGTTCGTCATCAACTCGCTGACAAGCGTGGCCCCGGCGCCCACCTGGGCCGAGCGCGGGTTCTGGCAGATCAGGCGATGCGCCGAAAGCGCCTCGGGCGTGTCGGGCGCGCCATGGCTTTCCACATAGGCCCGGCTGGCGAAGAGGCACATATGCACGCTCATGAGCCGCTTGCGGATAAGGTCCGCCTGAGACGGCTCCTTCATGCGGATGGCCACATCCGCCTCGCGCATGGGCAGGTCAAGCACGCGCTCCTCAAGCATGAGATCGATCTTGAGATCGGGATATTTCGCATAGAGCTTGGGCAGGCGCGGCACCATCCACAGCGTGCCAAAGCCGGTGGTGGTCGTCACGCGCAACTCGCCGAACACCTCTTCCTCGCTGTCGCGGATACGCGCGGTGGCGGCATCGAGACGCTTCATCATCGCGCGGGTGGCATCAAACAGCAATTCGCCCTGTTCGGTGAGAATCAGTCCGCGCGCGTGGCGGTGAAACAGCGTGGTGTTGAGTGACTCTTCCAGCGCGCGAATCTGGCGCGACACCGCCGATTGCGACAGGTGCAGCGCATCGCCCGCATGGGTGAGGCTGCCCGCATCGGCCACCGCGTGAAATATTCTGAGCTTGTCCCAGTCCATGAGCTAATACCTGAAAATGTGCGCCGCCCCTGACGCAATAGCAGGAAATCCCGCACCGGCGATAGCAAGAGCACGATTTTTTTATGATTTTGCGCTTTGTAGGTCATAAATTATGACCTATTATGGCCCTATAATGGGGCATATGTCTCAGAACAGGGAGGCACGACATGACCACGCAAAAGGTATCGCTTACCGACCGGTTCGATCTGGAAAAATCGCCGGTGCTTCTCAATGGCACGCAGGCGCTGGTGCGGCTGATGCTCATGCAGAAGGCGCGCGACCGGGCGGCGGGGCTGAATACCGCAGGCTATGTCACGGGCTATCGCGGCTCGCCGCTGGGGGCGGTGGACTTGCAGATGAAGCGCGCCGAGAAGGTTCTGAGCGCCAATGACATCCGATTTCAGGAAGGGCTGAACGAGGACCTTGCCGCCACCGCGCTCTGGGGCACGCAACAGGCGGAGTTGCGCGGCGAGGGCACGCATGACGGCGTTTTCGGCCTTTGGTATGGCAAGGGGCCGGGGGTGGACCGCTCGGGCGACGTGATGCGCCATGCCAACATGGCAGGCACTTCTCCCCACGGGGGCGTGCTCATGGCCATGGGCGATGACCACACCGGCGAATCCTCGACCGTGTGTCATCAATCCGACTGGGCGCTGGTCGATGCCTACATGCCGGTGCTGTCGCCCGCGGGCGTGCAGGAAATCCTTGATTTCGGGCTTTACGGCTTTGCGCTCAGCCGGTTCGCGGGCGTCTGGGCCGGTCTCAAGACGATGAAGGACACGGTCGAGGTCACAAGTGTCGTGGATGGCCGCCCGGACCGGATGCAGTTCGTTCTGCCCGAGATCGACATGCCCGAGGGGGGCCTGAATATCCGTCTGAACGATCACTGGATCGCGCAAGAGGCGCGGATGATTGACCACAAGCGCTTTGCCGCCGAGGCGTTTTCCCATGCCAACCGGATGGACCGGCGGATGCATGGCAAGGCGGGCGCGAAGATCGGGTTCGTGGCGGCAGGCAAGAACTGGCTGGACCTCGTGCATGCGATGTCGCTTCTGGGCATCGACGAGGCGGAATGCGCGCGGCTGGGGATCACCACCTACAAGGTCGGCCAGACTTTTCCGATGGACATGAAGGGGTTTCACGACTGGGCCGAGGGGTTGGAGCTCATCGTGGTGGTCGAGGAAAAGCGCAAGCTGATCGAGGTGCAGATCAAGGAGGCGATATTCGACGACCGGCGGGGGCGGCGCGTCTATGGCTGGTACAAGGGCGGCGCGGGCGGGATGCACCGCGAAGAGCTTTTCCCGACGCGCTATGCGCTCGATCCGGTCTGGATCGCCGAGAAACTGGGCGAAATCCTGATCGAGGAGGGGCGCGGCACCGACCGGATCAAGGCCGGAATGGCCGAGATCGCGGAGGCCAAGAAGGGCGACAATGCCGAGGAGATCGCCAGCCGTCTGCCCTATTTCTGCTCGGGCTGTCCGCACAACACCTCCACCAAACTGCCCGAGGGCAGCCGCGCCTATGCGGGCATCGGCTGTCATATCATGGCGCTTTGGATGGACCGCAGCACCAGCGGCTACACCCATATGGGCGGCGAGGGGGCGAACTGGATCGGCGAGGCGCCGTTTTCCACGCGCGGTCATGTTTTCCAGAACCTCGGCGACGGGACTTATAACCATTCCGGCATTCTGGCCATTCGTGCAGCGCTCGCGGCCAGGACAACGATCACTTACAAGATCCTGTATAACGACGCCGTCGCCATGACCGGCGGTCAGCCCAACGAGGGGGGCCTCAGCCCGCAGCGCATCGCGCAGGAATTGCGCGCGATGGGGGTGGAGAAGATTTTCGTCGTGCAGGACGAAAAGGAAGAGGTGGCGCGCGAGGGCTTTCCTTCGGGGCTTGAATTCCATCTGCGCGCCGATCTGCCGCGCGTGCAGGAACGCTGCACCGAGATCAAGGGCGTGAGCGTCATCCTCTACGTCCAGACCTGCGCCGCCGAAAAGCGCCGCCGCCGCAAGCGCGGCAAGTTTCCAGACCCCGACCGTCGGGTGTTCATCAACACCGATGTCTGCGAGGGTTGCGGAGATTGCGGGGTGCAGTCGAATTGCGTCTCGATCGTGCCGGTGGAGACGGAACTGGGCCGCAAGCGCGCCATTGATCAGTCGAGCTGCAACAAGGACTTTTCCTGCCTCAAGGGCTTTTGCCCCTCTTTCGTGACGCTGGAAGGGGCAAAAATCCGCAAGGAGGCGAGCGCCGATCTGGTGCTGCCGGACCTGCCCCTTCCAAAGCTGCCCGAGATCCGGGGCACGCATAACGTGGTGATCACCGGGGTCGGCGGCACGGGCGTTGTCACAATCGGCGCTATCCTGGCGCAGGCGGCGCAGATCGACGGCAAGGGGGCGGGGATGATGGAAATGGCCGGTCTCGCGCAGAAGGGTGGCGCGGTGCACATCCACTGCCGTCTGGCCAACCGCCCCGAGGATATCAGCGCCATTCGCGTGGCCACCGGCGAGGCGGATGCGCTCATTGGCGGCGATCTGGTGGTGAGCGCGGGTGCCAAGACCCTTGGCCTCACGCGGGCGGGGCGCACCGGGGCGGTGGTCAACAGCCACGAGATCATCACCGGCGAGTTCACCCGCAACACTGAATTTCGCTTGCCCGCGGAGCGGCTCGCGCTGGCGCTTGAGGCGCGGTTGCGCGAGGATGTGCAGCTTTTCGATGCGTCGGAGCTGGCGCGGGTTGCCATGGGCGATTCGATCTATTCCAACATGATGGTGTTTGGCGCGGCCTGGCAACGGGGCCTTGTGCCGCTGAGCCTTGAGGCGATTACCGAGGCCATCCGTCTCAACGGGGCGGCGGTGGAGGCCAATCTGCGCGCCTTCGAGGTGGGCCGCTGGGCGGCGCATGACGCGCAGGCGGCGGCCCGTCTGGTGACGCCTTCGATCGTGGCGAAGCCCAGGACGCTGGAGGAGCGGATCGCCTATCGCGCCGATCATCTGGTGGCCTATCAGGGCAAGCGTCTGGCGCGTCGCTATCGCAAGCTGGTGGACAGCGTGACCGATGAGGGTGTCAGGGAAGCGGTGGCCAAGGGCTATCACAAGCTGCTCGCTTACAAGGACGAATACGAGGTGGCGCGTCTGCATCTGGAAACGGAGGCGAAGGCGCGGGCCGAGTTCGGGGGCGATTTCAGGATGAAATTCCACCTTGCCCCGCCGATCCTGTCGAAACCGGGCCCCGATGGCCGCCCGCAAAAGCGCGAATACGGCCCCGGCATGATACGGATGTTCCGCCTTCTGTCGCGGCTGAAGGGCTTGCGCGGCACGCCGCTCGATCCCTTCGCGCGCAATCCCGAGCGCCGGATGGAGCGCGCATTGATCAAGCAATACGAGACCGACATGGCCGAGGTGCTGCCCAAACTCGATGCGCGCACCCGCGACGCGGTGATTGCGCTGGCCGAACTGCCCGTGCAGATCAAGGGTTTCGGCCCGGTCAAGCACGCCAATGAGCAAAAGGCCGCGAAACGGCGCGAGGAGTTGCTGGCAACGATCCGCGCGGGCGGGCCGGAGATGGCGCGTGCGGCAGAATGACCGTCATGAAATTGTCATGTGATCTGGCCATGGGTGTCGCATAAATTCAACAGGGCAGCGACTCAGCCCGAGGGAAGGCCCATGCGCCAGGATCGTCATATCGCGCGCGACATCAGCTATTCCTTTTCCGCCCAGACACGGGGTGGACGGGCCATGATCCGCACGATGGAAAACCTCACCGGGCGGATCGGCCTGATCAAGCGCGCGGCGGGCTACGAGCACGAGGTGGCGCAGGGCCGCGATTTCTGGGAGGTGATCTCGGAGCGTTACGGCATCGAGCTGGAGGTGATGGGCGGCGGTCTCGATCTCATTCCGCGCGAAGGGCCTCTGGTGCTCATCGCCAATCATCCCTACGGGATACTCGACGGGCTGATGATGGGCCTCATCCTGAGCCGCACGCGCGGCGATTTCCGCATCCTCGCCCATCAGATCTTTCGCAAGGCGCCCGATCTGGAGCGCGTCGTGCTGCCGATCAGTTTCGACGAGACCAAAGAGGCCGTCGCGCTCAACCTCGAGACGCGCAAGACGGCGCTGTCGTATCTGGGGCAGGGCGGGGCGATCGGCATTTTTCCCGGCGGCACGGTGAGCACGGCGGCCAAGCCGTTTTCGCGTCCGCTCGATCCCGGCTGGCGCGGCTTTACCGCGCGGATGATCGCCAAATCCGACGCCACGGTGGTGCCGGTCTATTTCGACGGGCACACAAGCCGCCTTTTCCAGCTTGCCAGCCACCTGCATGTCACGCTGCGGATGGGTCTTTTGATCAAGGAATTCCGCAAGCGGGTGGACACGCCCGTGCGCGTGGTCGTCGGCGCGCCGATTCCGCGCGCCGATCTGGCGTCCTTCGCGGGCGATACCAAATCGCTCATGGCGTTCCTGCGTCAAAAGACCTATGAGTTGTCGCCAAATCCGGTCGCGGCCTCCGAGATCGGGTTCGAATTCGACTGATTTCGCGGGTGGTCTCATGGCGGTTGGGATTTTCGATAGCGGGCTGGGTGGCCTGACGGTCTGGGATGCGGTTCACAAACGCCTGCCCGAGGTGTCCTTTGTCTATCTGGGCGACAATGCGCACGCGCCTTACGGTGTGCGCGATGCCGATGACATCTATGACCTGACCACGGCCTCTGTGGCGCGGCTCTTTGAGGCGGGCTGCGATCTGGTGATCCTTGCGTGCAACACCGCGAGTGCGGCCGCGCTGCGCCGGATGCAGGAGCGGTGGGTGCCCGAGGGCAAGCGCGTTCTGGGCGTCTTCGTGCCGCTCATCGAGGCGCTGACCGAGCGGCACTGGGGCGACAATTCCCCCCCGCGCGAGGTGGCGGTGAAGAACGTGGCGCTGTTCGCCACGCCCGCCACGGTGGCCAGCCGCGCGTTCCAGCGTGAACTGGCGTTCCGCGCCATCGGGGTCGATGTCGAGGCGCAGGCCTGCGGCGGCGTCGTGGATGCCATCGAGGAGGGCGACATGATCCTCGCCGAGGCGTTGGTGCGGTCACATGTCGATGCGCTCCGCCGCAAGATGCCGCATCCGGAGGCCGCCGTGCTGGGCTGCACGCATTATCCGCTGGTCGAGGACGTGTTCCGCGACGCGCTCGGCCCCGATGTGACTGTCTATTCGCAGCCAAGCCTGGTGGCGGCAAGCCTCGCCGATTACCTTGCGCGCCATCCCGACAAGCTGGGTGCCGGGCAGGAGGCGATGTTCCTGACCACGGGCGATCCGCGGCGCGTGTCGTCCCGCGCGACGCAGTTTCTCCGACGCGAGATCACCTTTCGCCCCGCCTGATCCCGCCTGATCCCGTTCCACCCGCGTCCATGAGGACACCATGACCCACAAGATCGCCATTCTCGGAGCCTCGGGCTATACCGGCGCCGAGCTTGTCCGCCTCATCGCCACCCATCCGGCCATGGATATCGCGGCGCTTGCCGCCAATTCCAAGGCCGGGCAGTCGATGGGGCAGGTTTTCCCGCATCTGCGCCATCTCGAATTGCCCGATCTGGTGACCATCGAAGACATCGACTTTTCCGGCATCGACCTGTGTTTCTGCGCGTTGCCGCACAAGACCAGCCAGGAAGTGATCGCCGCCCTGCCGCGCGATCTGCGGATCGTGGACCTCTCGGCGGATTTCCGGCTGCGCGATCCCGAGGATTACCGAAAATGGTATGGCAACCCCCATGCCGCGTCCGAGTTGCAGAAAGAGGCGGTCTATGGCCTGACCGAGTTCTACCGGGATGAGATCCGGCGCGCGCGACTGGTGGCGGGCACGGGCTGCAACGCAGCCACGGGGCAATACATCCTGCGGCCGCTGATCGCCGCCGGGGTGATCGATCTGGACGAGATCATCCTTGACCTGAAATGCGGCGTTTCGGGCGCGGGGCGCAGCCTCAAGGAAAACCTGCTCCATGCCGAGCTGTCCGAGGGCTATCACGCCTATTCGGTGGGCGGCACGCATCGCCATCTGGGCGAGTTCGATCAGGAATTCTCGCGCGTGGCCGGTCGCCCGATGGAAATCCAGTTCACCCCGCACCTCATTCCGGCCAATCGCGGCATCCTTGCCACCGCCTATGTCCGGGGCGAGGCGGCCGAGATCCACGACACGCTAGCCGCCGCCTATGCCGACGAGCCGTTCCTGATCACCCTGCCCATGGGTGAGACCCCGAGCACGCGCCATATTCGCGGCAGCAATTTTTGCCATATCGGCGTGGTGGCCGACCGGCGTACGGGGCGCACCATCGTCATCGCCGCGCTCGATAACCTGACAAAAGGTAGCAGCGGGCAGGCGTTGCAAAACGCCAATCTGATGTTATCTGAACCTGAGGCGACGGGGCTGATGCTGGCCCCCGTCTTTCCCTGAGCTTTGCGAGGCAGGCCAATGAAAACCCTCAAGAAAAAGCGCCGCGTTCAGGTCATTGCCATCGCCGCCATCGCACTGATCGCGGCGACCGCGCTGATCGGCTGGGGCATGCGCGACGGGATCAACTTCTTTCGCTCGCCAAGCCAGGTGGTCGCCGAACCACCCGCGCCGTCGGAGGTGTTTCGCATCGGCGGCCTGGTCGAGACGGGCAGCATTGTGCGCGGGCAGGGCGAGGAGGTGCGTTTTGTCGTGACCGATGGCGGGGCCTCGGTGCCGGTGGTCTATCGCGGCATCCTGCCCGATCTCTTCTCCGAAAACGAGGGGATGGTCGGCACCGGCAGCTATCGTGACGGGGTGTTCGTCGCCACCGAGATCCTCGCCAAGCATGACGAGACCTACATGCCCCGAGAGGTGATCGACGCGCTCAAGGAACAGGGCGTCTATCAGGATCCCAAGGATAGCTGAGCGGCGTCTTCTGGCCTGAAATATCCCGGGGGTATCGCCGCGTGCGGCGATGGGGGCAGCGCCCCCGCAACTCACCGCGCGCCGCGCACATCCACCGTTAACCGCCGCATCGCCACTCTTGCCACGACACAAGGCAAGAGGTGGAGCCCATGCGCAGCATCCGGCAACTGGCCGAGGACATCGTCGCCCGCGAGGGCGGGTTCGTGGACGACCCCGACGATCCGGGCGGGGCCACGAACTTCGGCGTGACGATCCACACGATGCGCCGCCTCGGGCTTGATCTGGACGGCAACGGGATCACCGACACCGCAGATGTGCGCGCGCTCACCCGCGAGCGTGCCGTCGATATCTTCATCGAGCAATATTACCACCGCACCGGGATTGCGCGCCTGCCCGAGGTGCTGCGCCCGAGCGTCTTTGACATGCAGGTGAATGCGGGCGCGAATGCGGTGCGTCTCCTGCAACGGCTCTTGCGCGAGATGGGGCAGGCTGTGGATGCGGACGGGGTGATCGGACCTCAGACCGTGGCTGCCGCCGAATCGGCCGTGCGCGCCGCGCCCGATCATATCGCCGATGCCTACGGGATCGCGCGGCGCAACTATTACCTGCGTCTGGCCGATGCGCGCCCCGCCAGCCGCAAGTTCGCGCGCTCGCGCAGCGGGGGCAAGGGCGGCTGGATCCGGCGCGCGGAAGAATTCATCTCGCCGCGCTTTCATCTCAGCGAGGCGGAGTTCAACGAAAGGGTGGCGGCATGGTAAGCGATATTCTGCGGATTCTGTTTGGCGGCGGCGGCAATATCGTGCGCGAGACGGCGGAGGTGTTTCGCGTCAATGCCGAGGCGGCGGACGCGCGCGGCGCCGAGATGCAGCGCGCCGCACTCGATCAGATGGCGGCGGAGTTTCGCGTCACCGAGCGCGGGCTTTTCGACCGGTTCATTGACGGGCTGAACCGCCTGCCGCGTCCGGCGATGGCGCTTGGCACGCTGGGGCTGATGGTGGCGGCGATGGTCGATCCCTTGTGGTTCGGCGAGCGCATGGCGGGGCTCGCGCTTGTGCCCGAGCCGTTGTGGTGGCTTCTTGGGGCGATCGTCAGCTTCTATTTCGGCGCGCGATCAGGCCAAGGGGCAGGAGTTCCAACGCTCGCTGACCACCACGCTGGCGCGCGCGCCGAAGGTGGTCGAGACCGTGGCGGCCATGCGTGCGCTGCGCGCAGGCAGCCCCGGCGCGGCTGACCCGGGGGCGGATGCGCAGGCCGTGATGACGGCCTCCGCGCCCGCGGCGAACCCGGCGCTGGCCGAGTGGCGCGCGCGGGCCGCGACAATGTGATCCGCGCAGCGCACCGATTGCGATTGGACCGCCCGCGCCACTGCGCTATCATCCGGTCATGATTACAGAGCTTGGTCACTTCGCCCTCATCCTTGCCTGCCTCGTGGCGGTGCTTCAATCCATCGTTCCGCTCATCGGGGCGCACAAGCGATGGCCAGGCTGGATGGCACTGGCAGAGCCTGCGGCAACGGCGCAATTCCTGCTGACGGCGGCGGCCTTCGCGGCGCTGACCTATGCGTTTGTCACCTCGGATTTCTCGGTGCGGCTGGTGACGCTCAACAGCCACACCGACAAGCCGATGCTCTACAAGATCACCGGCGTCTGGGGCAATCACGAGGGCTCGATGCTGCTCTGGGTGCTGATCGTGGCGCTTTTCGGCGCGGCTGTGGCGTGGTTCGGTGCGAACCTTCCGCCGACGCTCAAGGCGCGGGTGCTGGCGGTTCAGGGCATGATCGGGGTGGCGTTCTTTCTCTTCATCCTGCTCACCTCGAACCCGTTCTTGCGCATGGCGGTACCGCCCTTCAACGGGCAGGATCTGAACCCGCTGTTGCAGGATCCGGGCCTCGCCTTTCATCCGCCCTTCCTCTATCTCGGCTATGTCGGTCTTTCGATGACCTTCTCCTTTGCCGTGGCCGCCCTCATCGAGGGACGGGTAGATGCGGCCTGGGGCCGCTGGGTGCGGCCCTGGACGCTGGCGGCGTGGATTTTCCTGACCATCGGCATCGGGCTTGGCTCGTGGTGGGCCTATTACGAGCTGGGCTGGGGCGGCTTCTGGTTCTGGGACCCGGTGGAAAACGCCTCGTTCATGCCCTGGCTCATCGCGGCAGCGCTCTTGCATTCCGCGATCGTGGTGGAAAAGCGCGAGGCGCTGAAAAGCTGGACCATTCTACTTGCAATCATTGCTTTCGGGTTCTCGATGGTGGGTGCGTTCATCACCCGCTCGGGCGTTCTGACAAGCGTTCATGCGTTTGCCACCGATCCAGAGCGCGGCGTGTTCCTGCTGGGCATTCTCGCCATCTTCATGATGGGGGCGCTCACGCTTTTCGCGCTGAGGGCGGGCGCGATGCAGGCCAAGGGCGTGTTTTCCATGGTCAGCCGGGAATCGGTGCTTGTGCTCAACAACATCCTGCTGGCGGTCTCGTGTTTTGTGGTCTTTGTGGGAACGATCTGGCCGCTGGTGGCGGAAATGGCTTTCGGCCGCAAGCTCTCGGTGGGCGCACCGTTCTTTGACGCGGCCTTCTCTCCCTTCATGCTGGCGCTTGGCCTCATCTTGCCGGTGGGCGCGATGATGCCGTGGAAGCGGGCGAAGCTCGGGCGGATCGTGCGCCCGCTGGTGCCTGTCTTCGTGCTGGCGCTGGCGGTTGGTGCGCTGGCCTGGGCGATGCAGTCAGGGCGCTCGAGTTTGGGGCCGATCGGGCTTTTCCTGGCGGCCTGGCTGATGATGGGGGCTGCGGTCGATCTGTGGTCGCGCACCGGGCGGGGGCAGGGGCGGCTTGCCCGCCTGACGCGCTTGCCGCGCGCGGACTGGGGCAAGGCGGTGGCCCATGCCGGCTTTGGCGTGACCATCGCGGGCGTCGCCGCGATGATGGCCTGGCAGCTTGAGGATATCCGCGTGATGCGCGAGGGCGATACCGCGGATATCGCTGGATACACGCTGCGGCTCGACTCGGTGGAAGAGTTGGAAGGGCCGAATTTCCTCTCGACCACGGCCCATTTCACGCTGATGCGTGAAGGAAGTGTCGTGGGCACGATGCACCCGGAAAAGCGGGTCTATCCCGTGGCGCAGATGCCAACGACGGAGGCCGCGCTCGACAATGGTTTCCTGCGCGACATCTACATCGCCGTGGGCGATCCGCAGGAGGGCGGTGGCTGGGCGGTGCGCAGCTATTACAAGCCGCT
Source organism: Alphaproteobacteria bacterium HGW-Alphaproteobacteria-1 (assembly GCA_002842985.1). GTDB lineage: Bacteria > Pseudomonadota > Alphaproteobacteria > Rhodobacterales > Rhodobacteraceae > Roseovarius. The sequence continues at coordinate 33,236 of PHEQ01000001.1, read as the reverse complement.
GGCCAACTGGATCTGGGGCGGCTCGATCCTGATGGCGCTTGGCGGGTTCCTGTCGCTCAGTGACCGGCGGTTCCGGGTCGCGGCGGGTGCGCGCAAGGTGCCCCAAGGGGTGCCTGCGGAATGAAACGGCTGATCCTTGCCCTTTGCGTGATCGCCGCGCCCGTATTTGCGGTGCAGCCCGACGAGATCCTCGACGATCCCGCACTGGAGGCGCGCGCGCGCGATATCTCCTCGGGCCTGCGCTGTCTGGTCTGCCGCAACGAAAATATCGACGCGTCCAACGCCGAACTGGCGCGCGATCTGCGGCTTCTGGTGCGCGAGCGGTTGGTGGCGGGCGACACGAACGAAGAAACGGTGGCCTATATCGTGGACCGCTACGGCGAATATGTTCTGCTCAGCCCCAAGACCACCGGCGCGAACCTGCTTCTGTGGTTTGCGGGGCCGATCATGTTCGGGGCGGGGCTGATCATGGCCGGGGTTTACCTGCGCCGCCGCGCCACGGCTCCCGAGCCGGAAATTGCGCGGCTGAGCGCGGATGAGGAAGCACGGCTGCGCGACATTCTGCGCGACTGACGCGCCGTTTCGCTTGGCCTCGGCCGCGCGCTGCGCTCTAAAGGGCGCAGGATCAGCGAAAGGCCGCCCGCATGAAAGACTATCAGACCATCACGCTGGAGATCGCCGAAGGCGTTGCCGTGATTGCCCTCAACCGGCCCGAGAAGATGAACGCGCTCAACGCGCAGATGCGCGCCGAGATCACCGATGCGATGACCCACGCAGGCCGCACAGCGCGCGTCGTCGTGCTGACGGGCAATGGCCGCGCGTTCTGTTCGGGGCAGGACCTGAGCGATGGCGGCAACGTGGCAACCCTCGATCTGGAGCGGGTCCTGCGCGAGGAATACGTGCCAATGCTGCGCGCCATCACCGATTGCCCGGTGCCGGTCATTTCGGCGGTGAACGGGCCTGCGGCGGGAGCGGGGGCCAATCTTGCGCTGGTGGCCGATGTGGTGATCGCCACCGAGAGCGCCTATTTCCTTCAGGCCTTCGCGCGGATCGGTCTTGTGCCCGATGCGGGGGGCACATGGTTCCTACCGCGCCAGATGGGACAGGCCAAGGCCATGGGGGCCGCGCTTTTTGCCGAGCCGATCAGCGCCCGGCAGGCCAGCGACTGGGGAATGATCTGGGAATGTGTCAGCGATGACGGATTTGCCGCGCAGTGGCGCGCGCGTGCCGAGCACCTGGCCAAGGGGCCGACGCAGACCTATTCCCGCGTCCGTCACGCGATCCGCGAAAGCTGGTCCAACACGCTTGACGCGCAGCTCGATCTCGAGGCGCGTTTGCAGGGGGCCTGCGGGCAGAGCCGTGATTTCAAGGAAGGCGTTATGGCCTTTCTGGAAAAGCGCCCCCCGCAATTCGAGGGGCGCTGAGGGGCGCCGCCCTACCGGGTCGACGCGCGCTTGAGCAGATCGGCGGCGTTGGGGTGGTCGAGCAGCGCGCGGCTGATCTCGAATTGCAGATGGGCGCGCGCGTCGTGATCGGCAAAGGCGGCGGTGCCGGTCCCGGCGTCATCGGGCAGGGCAGAGCGGGTGCGCGGATCGAGCAGCATCGTCTCGGCAGCGATCCCCTCGGCATAGATGATCTGGTGGCGGTCAAACAGAAGCTGCACGTAGTCCACATGCCCGCCTGTCTCAATGCGGACGGTGTCGCCGTTGACCAGATGGCGCGCGCGCACCAGCACCTCGCGCCGCCCGGCGCCCAGAGCATCATCGCGCTGATAGATGAACAGCCGATGATCGGGGCTTACCAGCAGGTCATGCGCATTGTTGAGGGTGCCTGCGGTGATTCGCACCGGGGCAAACTCGCCGATGGCGCGCATCGTGCTTTGCCCGATCCAGCGCAGCGGCTGTGGCCCGTCACCGCGCGTGAGCACCATGTCACCGGGGCGGAGCGCCTCAACCGGCACCTGTGCGCCTGTGGCCATGGTGATCCGTGTGCCGCGCGTGAACGAGACACAAGCCGCCTGTGCGAAGCGTTGCCGCGCGCCGACACGGTCGATCCCGACGAGCGCATAGCCCGTGCGCGGCGCAAGATTTGCAAGCGGCATGGCATAGAGCCCCGCGACACAGCCTTCCTGATCGGTTTCGACGAAGATCAGCACCTCCGCCAGATTGCCGGAAGCGGGCATCAGGGTCAGGCACGAATCGAGATGGACCGCAGCACCGGGCACCCCGAAATCCGACTCGTCGCCAATGGTGAACGGCCCCGCGCCATCCATGACCAGCGCCAGCCTGCGGGCGCGGGCGCGCGGTCCCAACTCGTAGATGTCGTCGAGGTCAAGTTCATCGGCAAAAGACAGCGTATCGCCGAGATTTGCCCCGTTGATCACGCGCAGCTCATCGGCCTCGAAGACCTGGATGGATTGGGCGGGGCGTGGGGACGGAACGGGCATTATGGCGATCTCTGATGACATCATCGTGATACCGAAAAGCTAGGATAGGATTGTGGCACCTTCGGGTCAATTCCGGCAAGAAATCCCGGCGGCGGGGAGACTGGCCATTTTCCGCCCATCGGTGTTAACTCTGCGTGAAGAACAGGAGGGATAGGCGATGGAACTGGGAATTCGGGGCAAGAAAGCGCTGGTTTGCGCGTCGTCCAGGGGGCTGGGGCTGGGCTGTGCGCGCGCGCTGGCGGCGGCGGGCGTGGATCTGGTGATGAACGCGCGGGGCGCGGAGGCGCTCGAGGCTGCGGCTGCGGCAATCCGCGAGGAATTCGGCGTCGTGGTGGTGGCGGTCGCCGCTGATGTGACCTCGGAGGAGGGGCGCGCAAAGCTGCTCGAGGCGGCGCGCGATGTGGATATCCTGGTCAACAATGCGGGTGGGCCGCCGCCGGGGCTGTGGACCGACTGGGAGCGCGCGGATTTCATCAAGGCGCTTGACGCCAACATGCTGACCCCCATCGCGCTCATCAAGGCGCTGGTGCCGGGCATGATGGAACGGGGCTGGGGCCGGGTGGTCAATATCACCTCTCAATCGGTCAAGTCGCCGATCGCGATCCTGGGCCTGTCGAATGCCGCGCGCGCGGGTCTGACGGGCTATGTCGCGGGCACCGCGCGGCAGGTGGCGGGCAAGGGCGTGGTGATGAACAACCTTTTGCCCGGCATCCACGCCACCGACCGTGCCGTGTCACTCGATCAGGGCGTGGCAGAGCGCGAGGGGATCACCGTGGACGAGGCGCGCGCGCGACGCTGCGCCACGATTCCCGCGGGCCGCTACGGCACGGCAGAGGAATTCGGCGCGGCCTGCGCGTTTCTGTGCAGTCAGCACGCAGGGTTCATCATCGGCCAGAACATCCTGCTCGACGGGGGCGCGATCAACGCGACGCTTTGAACGGGGCTTGCCCGCGCGCCCGCGCGCGTTACCTCAGGTGCAAAGCCGGAGGATCGTCATGCGCCTTGTCATCGCTACCTGTTTCGCCCTCTTGCTGGCGGGCTGTTCCGGTCGCCCTGATCTGGGGGATCCGGCACTCGGTCAGCGCGACTTCAACCTCGAGGAGTTCTTTGCCGGTCATGTCGTCGGCCATGGCCAGTTCCAGGACCGGTTCGGCACCGTGCGCCGCCGCTTCGAAGTCCGTATCGCCGGGGACTGGGACGGCCACCGCCTCATGCTGACCGAGGATTTCACCTATGAGGACGACAGCACCGAGCGGCGCGTCTGGACCCTGACCAAGACCGGGCCAGAGACCTGGACCGGCCATGCGCCCGGCGTGATCGGCATCGCCTCTGGCGAAGAACGCGGCGAGGCATTCAACTGGCGCTACACCATCGACCTGCCGGTGCCCGATGGCACCCTGCGCGTCAGCTTTGATGACTGGATGTGGCAGGTGAGCGAGGACCGCGTTCTCAACCGCGCCTACATGGACAAGTTCGGCGTCGAGGTCGGTGAGGTCATCATCTGGTTCGAGAAGCAGGGCTAGCGTGGGGCAGGGCCCATCTGCGCGGCCCCAAGACCCGCCCCGTCAGAGCAGATGCCCCGATTTCGCGGCCTTGGTCGCAAGGTAAGCGCGATTGTGCGGGTTCTCGCCCAGTTTGAGAGGCACGCGCTCTGTCACCGATATGCCGTTCTGTGCCATCATGGCCAGTTTCGCGGGGTTGTTGGTCATGAGGCGCACCGCCGAAAATCCCATCCGCCGGAGAATCTCGGCGCCGATGCGGAAATCGCGCTCGTCATCCTCGAAGCCAAGGCGGTGATTGGCTTCGACCGTATCGAACCCCTGATCCTGCAACGAATAGGCGCGCATCTTGTTGGCAAGGCCGATGCCGCGCCCCTCCTGATTGAGATAAAGCAGCACGCCCGCGCCCTCGTGTCCCATCTGCGCCAGCGCGCCGCGCAGTTGCGGGCCGCAATCGCATTTGAGAGACCCCATGAGATCGCCGGTGAAGCAGGCCGAATGCAGCCGCGCGAGCACCGGGGCGGCGCGGTCGGGCTGGCCGATCTCGATGGCGTAATGTTCCTCGCCGCCATCCTCGGGGCGAAAGATGTGCAGCCGCCCGGCCTCTGATACGGCGAGCGGCAGGCGCGCGCTGACCACCGGGTTGAGCGGGCTGGTCTCCGTCAGGCGAGGCAGGGCGGCGGCGGCGTCAATCAGCGTCAGCCCATGCGCGGCGGCAAAGCCCGCGCCATCGCCCAGATCGAGCACGAGCGCGGCAGGCAGAAGCCGCGCGGTCTTGGCCAGAAGGATCGCGAGCCGGTGCAGATGCGCCGCACCCTCGCGGCGCGAGACGAGCGGACCCTTCATCGGCACGCGCAGATCGTCCGCCGGATCGGCCACCGCCAGCACCCACGAAAGCCGCGCGTCGGACGGCAGCGCCAGGCGCGCCAGATCGCCGTCATAGGCGCGCGCCTTGAGCGTGGCCGCGCGCCGTGCGGTGATCGCAAGGACCGGCGCGCCGCCCAGCGCCTGAAGGTCCGCCAGACGTTGCGCACCCAGCGTCTCGGCGGCCAGAACCAGCACGGCGCCAGCGCGGTCGTGCAGCACGACCGGCACGCCCATGCGCAGATCCGCCCGCGCGCGGGCAAGGATTTCGAGGATGTCCGGGGAAAGCCCCATGCATTTTCTCCGACCTGATGGCTCTGGGTTAGCGTATGTTGTAACGAATTGAAAGAAACGCTCTCGCTGCAACACTTGGGCGTGAGGCACATGTTGTCACACTTGTCCGAACGGCGTGACTTGCGCATGTTGTCCGACAGGAAGAGGATAGCAGCATGGCACAAGTAAAGAAAATACTGCTCGTCGATGATGATGACGACCTGCGCGAAGCCCTTGGCGAGCAACTCGTGATGACCGAGGATTTCGACGTGTTCGAGGCGGCCTCGGGCGCGCAGGCGATGGCGAAGATCAAGGACATGATCTATGACCTCGTGATCCTCGACGTGGGCCTGCCCGATACCGACGGACGAGAGCTGTGTCGGCTCATGCGCAAGCAGGGGGTCAAGTCGCCCATCCTGATGCTCACGGGCCACGACGGCGACGCGGACACGATCCTGGGGCTCGATGCGGGCGCGAACGACTATATCACCAAGCCGTTCAAGTTCCCCGTGTTGCTCGCGCGTATCCGCGCTCAGTTGCGCCAGCACGAGCAATCCGAAGATGCCGTGTTCCAGCTTGGGCCGTACACGTTCAAGCCCGCGATGAAGATGCTCGTGACCGACGACGAGCGCAAGGTGCGCCTGACCGAAAAGGAAACCAACATCCTGAAATTCCTCTATCGCTCGCCCGAGGGCGTGGTGGCGCGCGACGTGCTCCTGCACGAGGTCTGGGGCTACAATGCCGGGGTGACGACACATACGCTGGAGACGCACATCTACAGGTTGCGCCAGAAGATCGAGCCCGATCCCGGCAATGCGCGGTTGCTGGTCACGGAATCGGGCGGCTATCGACTTGTGGTTTAATAGTCACGCCACCTTGACCAAGATCAAAGTCGTATCTGCGTTTCAGGATTAATATGGTATCGTTCACTTACGGTTATACGTGAACCTCCCTGTTGGACTGGCCCCGGCATCGCCCGGGGCCCTTTCTTTTCAAGGGGCTACCTGCCAGCCGCATAGAGCGCCAGCATGTCGCAGGCGAGCGTTGCCGCCGCGAGCGCGGTGATCTCCGAGATGTCGTAGGCAGGCGCCACCTCGACCACGTCCATCCCCTTCAAGGCAATTCCCTCCAGCCCGCGCAGGACCTCCTGCGCCTGAAAGGTCGAGAGCCCGCCGATCACCGGCGTGCCGGTGCCGGGTGCGGCGGAAGGATCGAGCGCGTCGATGTCGAAGGTCAGGTAACAGGGCCGGTCCCCCACGATCGTGCGCACCTTTTGGGCCACCGCCACGGGGCCGCTCAGATGCACCTCACGCGCGTCGATCACATGCACGCCCAGAGGGTCGGGATTATGGGTGCGGATGCCCACCTGCACCGAGGCGTCCGGCACCACCAGCCCCTCGCGCACCGCGTGCCAGAGCATCGTGCCATGGTCGATGCGGCCCGGCTCGTCCTCCCATGTGTCGGAATGGGCGTCGATCTGGATGAGGGCAAGGGGGCCGTGTTTTTCGGCATGGGCCTTGAGCAGTGGCCAGGTGATGAAGTGATCCCCCCCCAGCGTCAGGAGGGCCGTGTCGGTGGCCAGCACATCGCGCGCGGCCTGCGCGATGGTGCCGGGAACCGCTGTGGGATAGCCGTGATCGAAGAAGCAATCGCCGTAATCCACCACCGACAGCCGCTCGAACGGATCGAAGGCCCAGGGCCAGGGCGCGGACCAGGCGATATGCGACGACGCCGCACGAATCGCGCGCGGGCCAAGACGGGTGCCCGAGCGCCCCGATACGGACATGTCGAACGGCACGCCCATCACCGCGACATCGGCGCCCGACAGATCGCGGGAATAGCGGCGCCGCATGAAGCTGAGCGCGCCGGCATAGGCGGGCTCGGCGATGGTGCCGCGCACATCGGGCCGGGTAAAGGCCAGATCAGAGACGGTGGGGTTGACACTGGTGCTGTCGGTCATGGGGGGCCTTCTGGAAGCTGTGTTTGCCCGGAGAGTGCCTTCGGGTTTGACGGGTGTAAACCTCAAGCTTGGCTTGATGTCCGCCCGAAGGGGGTATTTCCGATCGGGCGCGCCGAGGGCATGTCGGGATTCGGGCCTTGAGCGGTCGTTAGAGAAGCCGCGCATTGGCGGGCCGCGATGCGGCGATCCAACATGAATTTGGCAGCACTTTACCCATCCTGATCCGAAAAACACCTGATCGTTGCACAGGTTGCAGCCAAATCGCCGTGCCGGGGGGCGGGTCATGCTGAAAGCATGCCTCCGGCATGACCGATGCGCGGCGGCCTTCGGCCTTGATTCCGAGCAGGTGCTTCAATCCAACGATCACTTCAGACCACACCTGCCCCGTCCCCGGATTTCCGCTTGCCCTTTCGGCCGCGCTGCGATCATTTGCGCGCCGAGACGCAACCCGACGGAGCGGCCATGCCCTTTACCCTTGCCACCTGGAACATCAACTCGGTCCGGCTGCGGGCGCCGCTGGTCGCGCGGCTTCTGCGCGAGGAGGCGCCGGATATCCTGTGCCTTCAGGAATGCAAGAGCCCGGTCGAAAAGATCCCCGCCGAGATCTTTGCGGCCATTGGCTATCCGCACATGATCGCGCGCGGCGAGAAGGGCTATAACGGCGTGGCGATCCTGTCGCGCCTGCCCATCGAGGAGACGGGCAGCTTTGATTTCGCCGAACTGGGCCACGCCCGCCACATCGCCGGACGGCTGGAAAACGGCGTGGTGATCCATAATTTCTACGTGCCCGCCGGGGGCGATGTGCCTGACCGCGAGGTGAACGACAAGTTCGGGCAGAAGCTGGATTACCTCACCGACATGCGCGATTTCTTCCAACAAAACCGCCCGGAGAAATCCATCCTCGTCGGCGATCTCAACATCGCCCCGCGCGAGGATGATGTCTGGTCGCACAAGCAGCTTCTGAAGATCGTGAGCCACACGCCGGTCGAGGTGGCGCATCTTGGTGATGCGATGGAGGCGGGGGCCTGGCGCGACATCACCCGGCAGGATATCCCCGAGGGGCAACTCTACAGCTGGTGGAGTTACCGCGCCCGCGACTGGGACGAGGCCGACAAGGGCCGCCGCCTCGATCACGTCTGGGCCAGCGCCGATATCGCCGCGGCGGGCCATTCCAGCCGTATCCTGCGCGCCGCGCGCGGCTGGGATCAACCCAGCGACCACGCGCCGGTTTTCGCGACATTTGATCTTTGACACTGCCGGATGCACCCACATATACGGGGCGCAACCGGAAGAAGGGGAGACACGAGATGCTGGAACTTGGCAAGACAACCGGCCCCGCCGCCGCCGATCTGGTGCGCGATGTGACCGAGGCGGATTTCATGGCCGAAGTGGTGGATGCCTCGATGACCGTGCCGGTGATCGTCGATTTCTGGGCACCGTGGTGCGGCCCGTGCAAGACGCTTGGCCCCGCGCTTGAAGCGGCGGTGCTCAAGGCCAAGGGCGCGGTGCGCATGGCCAAGGTCGATGTCGATCAGAACCAGATGATCGCCGGACAGCTTCGCGTGCAATCCATCCCGACGGTCTATGCCTTCTGGCAGGGCCAGCCGATTGACGGGTTTCAGGGCGCGGTTCCGCCATCGGAGATCGAGGCTTTCGTGGCCCGCGTGGTGCAGGCGGCGGGCGGCGACGTGAGCGGCGGGCTTGACGACGCATTGGATGCCGCCGACGAGATGCTCGAGGCGGGCGCGCTCAGCGATGCCATGCAGACCTATGCCGCCGTGGTGCAGGAAGACCCGGAAAATGCGCGCGGCTTTGCCGGAATGGCGCGGGTTCAGATCGCCCTTGGCGAGCTTGATCAGGCCGAGGCGGTGCTGAACGGCGCGCCCGCCGCGATTGCCGGAAAGGCCGAGATCGAGGCGGTTCACGCCCAGATCGCCCTTGCGCGACAGGCGCAGAACGCGGGCCCTGTGACCGAGTTGCGCGCGGCGGTCGAGGCCGACCCGGCCAACCATCAGGCGCGGTTCGATCTGGCGCAGGCGCTTTACGCCGAAGGCAAGGCGCAGGAGGCGGTTGACGAGTTGCTCGACCTCTTCCGCCGCGACCGCGAGTGGAACGACGGTGCCGCGCGCGCGCAGCTTTTCACCATATTCGATGCGCTGAAACCGAACGATCCGGTGCTTCTGAACGGTCGGCGCAGGCTCTCGTCGATGATATTTGCCTGAGCGGCGCGGCGGGCTAGCTCTCAGCAATGACATACAAGCACGATCTGCCCGAAATCATTCCGGTTTTCCCGCTGCCCGGCGCACTCATGCTGCCGCGCGCCCGGCTGCCGCTGCACCTCTTCGAGCCGCGGTATCTTGCCATGCTCGACGACGCGCTCAAGACGCCCGAGCGGGTGATCGGCATGATCCAGCCCAACCGCGTGCCGGGGCGCGACGGGCACGGGCTCCATACCATCGGTTGCGTGGGCCGTGTGACGCAGTTCTCCGAAACCGAGGACGGACGCTACATGATCACCCTCTCGGGCCTCTCGCGTTATCGCGTGATCGAGGAGGTCGAAGGCTTTACGCCCTACCGCCGCGCGCGCGTAAGCTGGGCCGGGTTCGAGCGCGACCTTGGCCCGCCCGAGACTGATCCGGGGTTCAAGCGTCCTAAGTTCCTGGCCCTGCTTGCGCGCTATTTCGAGACGCGCGGTTTGCAGACGGATTGGGACTCGTTGAAAGAGGCGGAGGACGAATTGCTGATCAATTCGCTGTCGATGCTGCTGGCGTTCGAGCCGGAGGAGAAGCAGGCCCTTCTCGAAGCGCCCTCGCTGTCCACCCGGCGCGAAACGCTGGTCACGCTGATCGAATACACGCTGCGGGGCGGCGACAATGAGGATATCATGCAATGACCGATGCCCCCGCGCCCGCCTTTGACCGCCGGATGCTCGAGGCGTTGATTTGCCCGCAGACCCACGGCCCACTTGAATACGATGCCGCGCGGCAGGAACTGATCAGCCGCCGGGCGGGCCTTGCTTTTCCGATCCGCAACGGCATTCCGGTGATGCTGATAGACGAGGCGCGCACGCTGGAGTGACGGCCCGCGTCACCGCCGCTCTTCGAGCTTCGCCGCGTTCCAGAGCGCGTCCATTTCCGCAAGGTCGCTGTCCTCGGGGCGGCGGCCCTTCTCGGCCAGACGTGCCTCGATGAACTCGAAGCGGCGGGTGAACTTGGCATTGGCGCGGCGCAATGCCGCCTCGGGACAGAGCTTCATGTGCCGCGCGAGATTGGCCATCACAAAAAGCAGATCGCCGAATTCGTCTTCGACCCTGTCGGCTTCCCCCTCTGCCGCCGCCTCATGCAGTTCCTCAACTTCCTCACGTATCTTGTTGAGAACATGAGACGAGTCTGGCCAGTCAAACCCCACGCGCGCGGCACGTTTCTGCAGTTTCACCGCGCGCAGCAACGCAGGCAGGCCAAGCGCCACGCCCTCAAGCGTGCCGCGCTGTCCCTGGCCCGCGCGTTCGGCGGCCTTTACCGCCTCCCAGTCGCGGGTCTGTTGCTCGGCTGATTTTTCGCGGCTCTCACCGCCGAAGACATGCGGATGCCGCGCCACCATCTTGTCGGAAATGGCATTGGCCACGTCCGCGATGTCGAAAAGCCCCTTGTCCTGTGCGATCTGCGCATGAAACACCGCCTGCAAAAGCAGATCGCCCAGCTCCGAGCGCAGCTCCTGCCAGTCAGCCCGTTCGATGGCGTCGGCAACCTCAAAAGCCTCTTCAATGGTATAGGGGGCGATGCTGGCGAAATCCTGTTCGATGTCCCAGGGGCAGCCCGTGTCCGGGTCGCGCAACCGCGCCATGATCGCAATCAGCCGGGGCAGCCCGCCGTCGGGGTCGTGAATGAGGGCATCGTCAGCCATTGCAGCGCCTTCGTCTTTGGGGTTGAGTGCACCCTGACCTGACCGAGGGGGGAGAGTCCAGCCATGGCCGTGATCAACCGCATCGCCGGTTTCGCAGGCGAGATGACCGCCTGGCGGCGGCACCTGCACGCCCATCCCGAGATCGGGCTGGACTGTCACGAGACCGCCGCCTTTGTCGTCGAGAGGCTGCGCGCATTCGGCGTGGACGTGATCGAGACGGGGGTGGCGCAGTCCGGCGTGGTAGCGGTGATCGAGGGGCGCGGCGCGGGGCCTGCCATCGGACTGCGCGCGGATATGGACGCGCTGCCGATGGCGGATCAGAGCGGCACGGACCATGCCAGCACCGTGCCGGGGCGCGCCCATGCCTGCGGCCATGACGGGCATACCACCATGTTGCTTGGCGCGGCAAAATATCTCGCCGAGACGCGCAATTTCGCGGGGCGCGCGGTGCTGCTCTTTCAGCCCGCCGAAGAGGGGCCCGGCGGCGGGCGGCTGATGGTGGAGGAGGGCGCGCTCGACCGGCACGGGGTGCGCGAGGTCTATGCCCTCCATACCCTGCCCGGTGCGCCGGAGGGCACGTTCGAGACAACGCCGGGACCGATCATGGCTGCTGTCGATACGCTGCATGTTCATGTGATCGGGCAGGGCGGGCACGCCGCCATGCCGCACGAGACGCGCGATCCGATCCCGGCGGCGGTGGCGCTGGTGCAGGCGATCCAGACCATCGTGACGCGCGACCGTGACCCGCTGGACGATCTGGTGATCTCGGTCACGCAGATCCACGCGGGCAGTGCCGATAACGTGATCCCCGACCGCGCCTATGTGGGGGCGAGCATCCGCACTTTTTCCGAGGCGGTGCAGGCGATGGTGCATCGCCGGTTGCGCGAGGTGGCCGAAGGGGTGGCTGCGGCCCATGGCGTGCGTGCGGAGGTGGAGATCGAGCTTGGCTATCCGCCGACGGTGAACGAGGCCCGCGCCACGGAGTTTGCCTGCGGCATCGCGCGCGAGGTTGTGGGTGAGGGGGCTGTGATCGCCGACCGCGCGCGCGAGATGGGGGCCGAGGATTTCGCCTATATGCTGGCGGCGCGGCCGGGGTCATATCTGTTTCTGGGGCAGGGCGCGGGGCCGGGGCTGCACCATCCGGCGTTCGATTTCAACGATGCGGTGGCCCCGGTCGGCGCGTCGTTTTTCGCGCGGCTGATCGAGCGGGCGCTGCCGCTGCGGGACTGAGCCGGTCAGGGCAGGTGCGACAGGTGGGTCAATCGCCGGTCGGCGCGCGTCATGCGCAGATCGAGGAGCGCCGCGCGCAAGCGCGCCACCTCTGCCGCGCCTTGGGGGGTTGAGGCCAGATCGTGACATTCCGCAGGGTCGCTGCGCCGGTCGAAAAGCATCGGCGGCACCCCGCCATTGAAATGCACAAGGCTGTGGGTCGCGTCGCGCAGGATGGCGGCATTCGCGGTGAGCGGGGTGAGGCCAAGCGCGCGTTCGAACCGCGTGGGCGCGTTCGGCTCGGCGAGGTCGATCTCGGTCAGCGACAGGCCCCGCCACCTTTCAGGCGCGGTGCCATGCAGAAAGGGCACAAGGCTTGCGCCGTCCATGGCGAGTGGCACTTCCGCGCCCATCAACTCGAGGATCGTCGGGGCCACGTCCACGGTCGAGACCATATCCGCCACCGCTTGCCCCGCCGCCACGCCGGGGCCACGCATGACAAGCGGCACGTGATGGGCGGGGCCGAGCACGTTGTCCTTGCCCCAATAGCCCTGATCGCCCAGCATCTCGCCGTGATCCGAGAGCAGCACCACGAGCGTGCGCCCGGCCTGTCCGGTGGTATCGAGCCAGTCGAGCAGACGGCCAAGATGGTGATCGACCTCTGCCAGAAGCCCCAGATAGGTGGCGCGCAGATCGGCCACCTGATCGGCGGTGAGCCGGTCACAGCGCCCGTCGAAGCCCCGGAAAAGCCCGTGCTGCGCAGAGGCCGAGAACCACGCGGCGCGGAATGGGTGATCGCGGCCGGCGGGCGCGGGCGCGGGAATGCGGGCGGTATCGGCCAGAGCGTTCCACGGCTCGGGCGCGACAAGCGGCGGGTGGGGGCGGATATAGGTGAGATGCGCGCACCACGCCCCATCGCGCCGTGCCTCGAGCGCCTCGAGCGTGCGGTCGGTGAGCCAGGCCGTATCGCTGTCCTCGGCCCGATAGAAGGCGGGCGCGCGCAGCCCCTCGCCGACCGGCTGATAAAGATCGAACCAACGGCGCGGCTGGGGCGCGGGCAGGTCGTAGCCACGGCGGCGCAGATACCCGATCCATGCCAGCGGAGCCTCGAATCGCATTTCCACGATTTCCCGAAAACCGCGCGCGGGCAGCTCATAGGTGGCAAGGTCGGGATCGCCGGAAAGATGCTCGGACGGATCGGCGGCCATGTCGCAATAGCCGAAAAGGAGCGGCTCGGTTCCCGCGCGGCGCAATTCGGTGGCAAGCGTTGCGTGATGGGCTGCCACCGGCGTGCCGTTGCGGATGCCGCGATGGTTGAAGGCGTAAAGCCCGGTCAGAAGCGAGGCGCGCGCGGGGCCGCAGGGCACAGCGGCGGTGAAACAGTTGGTAAAACTCACCCCCTCGGCGCGCAGCCGGTCAAGCGCCGGGGTGGGCACGATGCCATGAAGCGCGCCGAACACCGCATCGGCGCGCAACTGATCGAGCGTCACAAAGAGGAGGTTCGGGGCCATCACCCCTCCGCGTCGAGCCGCGTGAGAAGCGCGGGCAGATCGGCGATGGAATCGATCACGTGATCGGCCCCGGCGGCGCGCAATTCCGCGCCTGCCTGCGCGCGGATCGTGTCGCGCTCGGCCTCCGAGAGCGCCGCAAGCTCTTCTGGCGTGCGTCCGGCGATATTGCCCGAGAGCGCCACGCCCACCACGGTGCAGCCGGTCGCGCGCCCCTCGCTGATGCCCGGCGGCGTGTCATCGACCTTGACGATCTGCGGGCCGGGCAGGAGCGTCATGTCGGCAAAGACTCGATACATCTGCCACGGGCCCGGTCGCCCCTTGGGCACATCATCGGCGCAGATGCACACCTCCGGCTGAAATCCCTGCTCGGCCACCACCGGCAGCACCCGCGCCATGATCGAGCGCACATAGCCCGTGGTGGTGCCCATGCGGATGCCCTGTGCCGAGAGCCAGGCGAGCGTGTCCGCCGCGCCGGGAACAAGGGTCGCGTAGCGCGCGACCACCTCTTCGTTCATCGGCACGAAAACCTCGTAGATGCGGTCAATCGCGGCCTCGTCGGGGGCAGCGCCTTGCGCCGCGCGCCAGCCCTCGGCCACATGCGGCAAGGCGATCATGGCGCGGATATGGTCGCGCTTGGGGGCACCCATCGGCCCGCGCGCATCCGCGATGCTGACGCTCACGCCGAAATGGGCAAAAGCCTCGACAAAGGCCCCCATCGGCGCGAAAGAGCCGAAATCTATCAGCGTGCCCGCCCAGTCGAAAATCACCGCGTCGAATTTGCTCATGCCATTTCCCTTTCCGCGCGTCGTTTTTCCGCCTGCGCCGCCTCGGGCGGTGCAGCGGAGGTCACGCCCATTTCCTTGAGAACAGCGCCGACCGCCGTCACCGCGCCTTGCATCACGTTTGCGTCGAACCGCCCGATATGACCCATGCGGAAACTGTCAACCACCGTCAGCTTGCCGGGATAGAGGATGAAGCCGCGCGCCTTCATCCGGTCGTAGAAACCGGCAAATACAAAGGCCGGATCGGCGGGGCAGAAGAAGGTCGTGATGATCGGTGAGAGCCAGCGGTCAGCAAGCAGCGTCTCGAATCCAAGCCCCCGCATCCCCGACACCAGCGCATCGCGGTTGGCCGCATAGCGCGCGCCGCGCGCCGCCACGCCGCCCTCCGCGCTGTGTTCGTCCAGCGCCTGAAGGAAGGCCGCGACCGTATGGGTTGGCGGCGTGTAGCGCCATTGGCCCGAGCGTTCGAACTCGGCCCATTGGGCGTAGAGATCAAGTGCCAGCGAATGCGCATTGTCCTTTGCTGCCTCCAGCACCGCGCGGCGCACCAGCGCAAAGCCGAAACCGGGCACGCCCTCGATGCATTTGTTGGCCGAGCTGACCAACGCATCGAACGGCAGGCCCTCGGGCAAGGCCACCGCGCCGAAGGCGGACATGGAATCCACCAGCAACCGACGGCCCGCTGCGGCGACGGCGCGGGCGATCTCGGCCAGCGGGTTGAGAATGCCGCTCGAGGTCTCGCAATGGATGGCGACCACATGGGTGATGGCGGGATCGCGAGCGAGAATCGCGGCCACCTCATCCCCGCGCGGCGGCAGGTAGTCACCCTTGTCGAGCACCTCGACCGCGCGGCCCATCTGGCGCAGTGCCGCCGCCGCGCGCAGGCCATAGGCACCGTTTGCCAGCACCAGAGCCTTTGCGTCGCGGGGCACAAGCGTGCCCAGCATCGCCTCGACCACGAAGGAGCCCGAGCCCTGCATCGGCACGCAGGTGAAATCTTCGCCGCCCGGTCCCAAAAGTGCCACAAGATTTGCGCGCAGCCGTGCCGTCATGGCGCGGAAATCGCCGTCCCAACTGCCCAGATCGCGCAGCATGGCCGCCTTGACGCTGTAGGAGGTGGAAAGCGGCCCCGGTGTCAGAAGCCACGGCTCGCCGCCGCGCGGCGGCTCGATCTCGGGTGTGGTCACGGTATTTCTCTTTCCTTTGCGGGCGTCGTGCCAGCCGGTTCCCTTGATCTACGGAAATCGAATTCTTCGGCATAGTGACAGGCGACGAAATGATCTGAGGCCAGTTCGCGCCAGACAGGCACATCGGTCTTGCAACGTTTCTGGGCAAAGGGGCAGCGGGTGTGAAACCGGCAGCCGGGCGGCGCGTCGGCGGGATTGGGGATCTCGCCCACAAGACGCTCGGGCGTGAAGGGCAGGTCGGGGTCAGGCTCGGGCACGGCCGACAGCAGCGCGTGGGTATAGGGATGACGCGGGTGGAAAAAGAGGCTCTCGGTGGGCGCATATTCTGCGAAGCGGCCCACGTAGATTACGGCAACCCGGTGGCTGATGCGCGCCACCACGTTCAGATCATGGGCGATGAACAGGAAGGATGTGCCGGTTTCCTCCTGCAAATCTCGGAGAAGGTTGATGATCTCGGCCTGAATCGAGACATCGAGCGCCGACACGCTCTCGTCGCAAACGACGAAATCGGGGCGCGCCACGAGGGCGCGGGCGATGCAGATGCGCTGTCGCTGACCGCCGGAAAAGGCATGCGGAAAGCGGCGCAGATGCTCGAGGTCGAGCTTGCAGCGCGCGGCGATCTCGCGCACACGGGCGTCGATTGCGTCGCGGTCGCGCAACTGGCCGCCCACGACCAGCGGCTCGGCGATGATGTCGCGTACGGTCATGCGGGGATTGAGGCTGGAATAGGGATCCTGAAAGACAAGGCTCATGCGCGGGCGCAAGGGGCGCAGTGCCTTGCGCCCAAGCGGCACAAGGTCTAGCGGCGCGCCCTCGCCATGAAGCAGCACCTGACCGCCCGAGGGCGCGATCACCCGCAGGATGGCGCGGCCCACCGTGGTCTTGCCCGAGCCGCTCTCGCCGACAAGACCCACCGTCTCGCCCCGGCGGATGTCGAAGCTCACGCCGTCCACGGCCTTGAGCTGCTTGCGCGTGCCGGAAAAGAACCCGCGCTTGCCCAGATCGAAGCTTACTTCCAGATCGCGGATTTCAAGGAGCGGGCTGTTGTCGGGGATCATGCCACGGCCCTCGTCTCATGCAGATGACAGCGCACGCGGCGGCCCACGCCAAGCGTGACCTCGGGCGGGGTCGCGCGGTCGCACAGCCCCGCGATGGCCTCGGCGCAGCGCGGGTGAAACGGACAGCCCGAGGGCCGCGCCGAGGGCGAGGGGATGTCTCCCGGCACCGCCTCGAGCCGCGCATCGAGCCTGTCGGCGCGTGGAATCGCCTTGATCAGCCCTCGCGTATAGGGATGGGCGGGCGATTTCAGCACCTCGCGCGCCGTGCCCGTCTCGACGATGGTGCCCAGATACATCACCGCCACGTCATCGGCGATATGGGCGATCACACCGAGATCATGGGTGATGAAGATCATCCCCATCGCCAGATCGCGTTGCAGGTCGCGCATGAGGTCGAGCACCTGCGCCTGAATGGTCACGTCTAGCGCTGTCGTCGGCTCATCCGCGATCAGCAGGCGCGGCCCGGCGGAAAGCGCAAGCGCGATCATCGCCCGCTGCCGCATCCCGCCAGAAAGTTCGTGCGGGTATTGATCGACGCGGGCATCGGGGTTGGATATGCCGACCTTGGTCAGCATTTCCACCGCCAGATCGCGCGCGGCCTGACCCTTGAGGCCGCGATGCAGACGGATCGTCTCCATGATCTGATTGCCGATGGTGTAAACGGGCGAAAAGCTGGCCATCGGTTCCTGAAAGATCATGCCGATCTCGCCGCCGCGCAGGTGACGCAGCGCGCGCGCATTGGGCTTCAATGCCTCGATGGCGATTTCCTCACCGGATTTGGCGGTGTAGCGCATCCGCGCCTGCGCGCCGATTTCGGCATTGCCGGGCAGGAGCCTCATAAGGGCCTTGGTCGAGACCGATTTGCCCGAGCCGCTCTCGCCGACGATGCCGAGGGTGCGCCCCTCGGCCAGGGAAAATCCCACGTCCTGCACCGGGGTGACGCGCCCCTCGTCGGTGCGAAAGCTGATCGTGAGGTTTTCGACCGTCAGCATCAGCGCGCCTCCGAATAGGGATCGGCCGCGTCGCGCAGCCCGTCGCCCAGAACGGTAAACGCCAACACCGCCAGCACCACGAAGACCGCCGGGATGAAGAGCCACGGCGCCTGCTCGATCGCCTGCACCGATTGCGCCTGTTGCAACATCACCCCCCAGGACACCGACGGCGGGCGTAGCCCGAGGCCGACGAAACTGAGCGCGGTTTCCGACAGGATCATGTAGGGAAACGAGATCACCAGATCGACAATGATGAAGCTGGTAAACGACGGCAGCATGTGGGTGGCGATCACGCGGGCCGGGCGCGCGCCGGCCAGTTCGGCGGCCAGAACGTAATCCTCGCCCCGGATCGACAAAAGCTGGCTTCGGATGCGCCGCGCCAGCGTCGGCCAGCCGAAGAGGCCGAGGATGATGGTCATGGCGAAATAGACCTGCGTCGAGGACCAGTCCTTGGGCATGGCAGCGGCCAGCCCCATGTAAAGCGGGATCACGGGGATCACGCGCACCACCTCTGTCATGCGCTGGATCACATTATCGACCATGCCGCCGAAATAGCCCGCCGCCCCCCCGATCACGAGTGCCAGCACGAAGGAAATGAGCACCCCCGCCACCCCGATGGAGAGCGAGGTGCGCGTGGCATAGAGTGTGCGCGAGAACACGTCGCGCCCCATCTGGTCGGTGCCCCAGAGGTGCAGGCGCGCGCCGTCCTGGAGCCCGAAAAGCCGGGTTTCGATCGGGATCACGCCCAGCAGGCGCGCGGGCTGACCCTCGACGAAGAAATGCACATGACGCCGGGTCTCGGGGTCTGGCATGGCCACGGCGCGCAGCGTGACGGGGTCGCGCTCGGTCCGTGTGCCGTGGACGAAGGGGCGCAGGCTACAGCCGTTATCGTCGCAGAATTTCGGGATTTGCGGCGGCCCGGACAGGTAGTCGCGGTTGCGCTCGGTGGTGCCGTAGGGCGCGAAAAACTCGGCGAAGAGGCCGAGAAACACCATCAGGCCGAGCACGCAAGCGGCGGCCATGGCCGCGCGGTGACGGCGAAAGCGCCACCAGATCAACGTCCATTGGCTGGCCGAATAATAACGTTCGCGCTGGCGGCGCTCGCGCCGTTCGGCGGCGGTTTCGGGGCGGGTCTGGGGAGTGTCGGTCATGTCAGCCTCCCAGCCGGATACGCGGGTCGAGCCACGCGAGCAGCAGGTCCGAGACGAAATTCATCACCACGATCACCACCGTGAGCAGCAGAAGGATCGCACCCGCCACGTTCATGTCGAGATCGAGATAGGATTTCAGCAACAGATCCCCCAGTTCGGTCAACCCCAGCACCACCGCCACGATGGGCAGTTCCGAGAATATCCGGTTGACGTCGAACCCGATGGTCGAGACCACCGGGTTGATCGCCAGTCGCGCGGGATATTTGAGCAAAAGCCGCCCCTCGGGCACGCCTCGCGCGCGCGCGGCGATGACCGAGAGCTTGCCCAATTCGTCCGACATCGTCGCGCGCACGGTCTGGATCTGATAGGCCATGGCCGACCAGGCCAGCACGGCGGCGGGCAGCCACAGATGCTTCACCAGATCCCAGAATTTTGCCGCCGACCAGGGCGCATCGGCATAGGGCGCGCTGAACAGCCCGCCGATCGAGGCCCCGAACCAGCGATTCGCAAAATAGAGCATGACCAGCGCCAGAAGGAAATTCGGCAGGGCAAGGCCGAGATACGAGAACACCGTCAGCCCGTAATCGGCGAACCCGCCCCGGCGCACGGCGGCGTATATGCCCACCGGGATCGAGACCAGATAGGTCACGATCAGCGTGGCAAAAAGCAGCCCCAGCGTCAGCCAGACCTTGCCGCTGATGATGTTGTTGACGGAGGTGTCAAAGGCATAGGCGGGCCCGAAATCGCCGCGCAGCACGATACCGCCGATCCAGTCGAGATAGCGGGTGATGGCGGGCGCATCGAGGCCAAGCTCGACCCGGATCGCCTGCACATCGGTTTCGGTCATGGTGACGCCGGTGCCGGAATATTTGCGAAAGGCGTAGCGCTCGGCATAGTCGCCCGGCGGCAGTTCCATGATCACGAAGACCATGATCGAGACGAGAAACAGCGTCACGACCATGCCGAATAGCCGGTCAATCAGGAAACGGGCCATCTGTATCCCCCACAGGCGGCACCCGCCCCGGCACAATACCGGGGCGGGCGGCGCTCAGTCCTCAGTTGGCGATGAACCACTGCTGCGGACGGTAGGGATAGGTCCAGTAATAGTCATAGGTCTTGGACGTGAGCGGCTGCACGTTCTGCACGCTGTTGTGATGCACATAAGGCGACGGGATTTCCGCCACGACGCCGATCTTGAGCATCTGGTCGGCATGGATGCGCACGATCTCCTCGCCGAGCTTGCTCGAGTCGGGCGTGCCGAGCGGCACCGACAGGAACTGTTCGGAGAGATCCCAAAGCTTCTGGATGTCGGCGGGCGGCTCGATCCCTTCGGCACCGTTCGTCTGGTGCCACTTGGCCCACTCAAACCCGCCGCCGGGGTTGAAGAAATCGCCGAAGGGCGGCACCAGCATGGTGGCGTCCTGCGCGATGAACGGACCCGAGATGCCGTCATTCTTCCAGATGAACACGTCCACGTCGTTGGCATTGGCGCTGGCGCGATATTCGTCCGATGTCACCTCGCGCAGGTCGACGGTGAGGCCCAGCTCTTCCCACATGCCGCGGGTCAGCTCGTGCAACTGCACCGGGCTGCCCTGGCTGGCGAACAGGATGCGGATGGCCAGCGGCTTGCCGTCGGGGCGCTGCCGCTTGCCGCTGCCGTCGCGGGCAAGGCCCATCTCGTCGAGAAGCGCGTTGGCCGCCGCCACGTCATGCTCGAGGAACTGCGTGAGCGCATAGTCGGGCACGAAATCGACGGTGCGCGCCTCGACCGGGATGGCCTGTGCGGGCGTGCCCTGTCCGAGATAGACGATCTCGCGGATTTCCTCGCGGTCGAGGCCCATCGACATGGCCTGCGAAAAGCGCGGATCGTTGAAGATGTCGCGCAGAACCGGGTCCTTGTGGTTGCGCGCGAAGGAATAATAGACCGTCTCGCCCAGGGTCGGCGCAAGGCTGACGGTATAGTTGCCCTTGGCCTCGTTCTCTTTCAGGAGCGGAAAGTCGTTGAGCTCGATGGCCTGCTGCTTCCAGGAGATATCGCCGTTCATCACCTTGAGGTTCACCACGTCGCGCTCGGGGACATATTCCTCGCGTATCTCCGAGATATAGGGCAACTGGTTGCCCGCCGTGTCGACCATGTGGAAATAAGGGTTGGCGACAAGGCGGCGGCCGTTCGAATCCTCGGCCACGACGATGTGGCTTTCCAGCGTCGGCTTGACGGCGGCGCCGAGGGCCGCGGCCTTGGCCGGGTCCTTCATCAGCGGTGAGGGCACGTCTTTCCAGTCCGACGCGCCGTAATAGAAGTCCACCGCGTCCTTTTCGCTGGCAAAGCCATGCTCGGCGCGCAGCGCGGCAGCCCCGTCATTGTGCTTGTCCATGAAGCGGCCAAGGAAATGGCGCGGCAGGAAGGTCTGGCCATAATCCATCGCCCAGCGGTTGATCAGGTTGGGCTGCGGCGTGGGGAAGGTGAAGGTCACGGTGACATCGTCCACCGCCTCGACGCGGGCCGGTTCGCCGCCGAAGAGCCAGCGGCCCGGCGTCTTTTCGGTGATCGCCGGATTGGTGAGCACATCGTCATACCAGAACACCACGTCATGCGCGGTGAAGGGCGCGCCGTCAGACCATTTGTGGCCCTTGCGCAGGGTGAAGGTCAGTTGGGTGTAATCGGCGTTCCACGACCAGCCTTTGGCCACGTTCGGCACGATGGTCTTGAGATCGTCGGAGTAGCGCACGAGGTTCACATGGCGCACCGACAGCATGTCGGAGGTGCCCGATTCGGTGCCGCGCGAGGCCCCGCTCAATGTGCCGCCATACTGGCCGATGGCGGTGTAGGGCGCGACGACAAGCGGCTCTTCGGGCAGGCGCGCGGCCACCGGGGGCAGATCCGGGTTGCCCGTGATGCGCGCGTTGAGATCGGCCATGGACGGGTTTTCGGCCAGATCGAGCGTGCAGCTTGCGGCGGACTGGAACTCGGCCAGTTCGAACTGTTGCGGGAAGGCGGGCGAAAGGCCCTGCATGTCGGCCACGGTAGCGGGCGGGCAGGCGGCAAACGCCATGGTGCCGCCGAACGCAAGCGCCGTTGTGCTTACGAGCAGCGATATTTTCTTGGGACGCATCGGTTTTCCTCCAGGTGTTGGTGGCGAGATGTTACCGCTAATTGTCGGTCTGTCATCCCTTTACACGATTCTGTGACGCTTAAATGAAAAACGGTTAGTCATTTGACTATCAAATGTTCGTTACAGCTTGGCTATCAAGCGGCGCGCTTGCGCTGTCCGGCGATCTCGAAGAGGGCCGCGACGGCGCCCATATCGCGTTGCTCGGTGAGGGTGACAAGGTAATGCCCGAGGCGCGGCACAGGTTCTTGCAGCGTCACCGCGACAATGCGCGGATCGTCCTGCTCGATCTCGCCGGCCATGGCGATACCAACGCCGACACCCTGTGCTGCGGCAAGGCGCATCGATTCCCACGATCCAAGGTCGATGGCCGTGCGCAGGCAGACGCCTTGCCGCGCGGCATAGGCATCAAACAGCCGCCGCGTGCCCGAGGCCCCTTCGCGGCGGATCAGGTCGAGCGTGCCCACCTCTGCCCAGGACACCTGCGCGCGCGCGGCCAGGGGGCTGTCGCGCCCGACCATCAGAACCACGTCCTCGCGGCGCAATTCAAGGCAGACCAGATCCGGCTCCGGCTCCGGCAGGGTGACGAAGCAGGCCTCGAACGCGCCATGGCGCAGCCCTTCGAGCAGGTCATGCGAGCCGTGACAGCGCGCCTCTATCCGCACACCGGGATGGCGCAGACGGAAAGTGGCGAGGATGTCCATGATGAACTGATGGGTGGTGTAGCCGATGGCCAGACGCCCCGAATCGAGCGTCGCCAGCCCGCCAAGCCCGTCCGCCACCTCGTCGGAGAGTTGCAACAATGCCCGCAGGCGCGGCAAGAGCGGCATCAGAAGCGCGTTCGCCTCGAGGCGGTGGCCGGTTCGGTCAAAGAGGCGCGCGCGCAGTTTCTCTTCGATCTGCGACAGATGGTTCGAAACCGACGGCTGCGACAATCCCAGATCGCGCGCCGCCGCCCCGATCCCGCCACAGCGCGCGATGGCCTCGAGCACCGAGAGTTGCACAAGGGTAAAGGGCGGCTTGGCCATGCCCGATCCTTTCGCATTGTTCCGGTTCCCGCCATGCTTGGCCCTTGCGCGCCGCTTGTCCAGTGACTTCTGGCGCGGTGCGCGGTTTCAAGCGCGCGTGAAGCGGCGGAAGAACGCTTGTTGCGGCGGGCCTTGGCGCGTATCAATCGCACAATCACAAGATTTCGCGCGAAAGGAGACCCGTCATGTTCGACCGCTTCCGTAAATCCATGTTCGCCCTCGCGCTCGCCGTGTTCCCGATGGCGGCCCATGCGCTCGGACCGCTTGTCGATGTGGCCGATCTGCGCGCCGCGATCGAGACCGAGGCTCCGGTCGTGCTCGATATCCGCGCCGACACTGCCTATGACGGCGGCCACGTGCCCGGCGCGCTCAACGCGCCATATGCGCTGTTTCGCGGGCCCGCCGAAAACCCCGGCGCACTTGTCACCGAGGCGCATCTGACCGAGGTGCTGCGCGGCCTTGGCATCTCGACCGATACGCCCGTGGTCGTGGTCCATCAGGGCACCAACCAGACCGATTTCGGCGCGGCGGCACGGGTTTACTGGACGCTGAAATCCAGCGGGATCGAGACGCTGGCCATCCTCAACGGCGGCATGAACGCCTGGACTGCCGCCAACGCGCCGCAGGAAACCGGCCCCGCGCCGCAGGTGGCCCCCTCCGATATAACGGTCAGCTTCTCGCATGAATGGCTCGCCACGCGCGAGGATGTGCAGGCCATCGTGGATGGTCGCGACAATGCGCAACTGATCGACGCGCGCCCCGAGGCGTTCTGGAAGGGCGAAACCAAGCACGCCGCCGCCGCCCGCCCCGGCACCATCCCGCAATCGCGGTATTTCACCCATGACCGCTGGTTCGGCACGAGCGAGCCGTCGCTGATCAAGCCCGATCTGGTGCGCCAACTGGCCGAGGAAAACGGCTTTGGCCCCGGCGACCGGCTGGTGAGTTTCTGCAATACCGGGCACTGGGCCGCGACCAACTGGTTCGCATTGAGCGAACTTGCGGGCATCGACGGCGTGCGGATGTATCCCGAATCTGTCGTCGGCTGGTCCAATGCCGGGCTGGAGATGGCCAATGTGCCCGGGCTGTTTCAAAACCTGTTCAACAAGATCACTGGCAAGAACTGAGGCAATGACATGACCGCGACCACGCCCGCTGCCACCACCGCGCCGGGCCTCGTGTCGCGCAGCCTGATCATTGCCGTCGTTGCGGCGAGCGTCCTGAGCGTGGCGCTGTTCGCGGGGCCGCGTTCGGGGCTGGTGCTGCTGATCGGGCTGGGTTTCGGCCTCACGCTCGAGGGGTTCCGCTTCGGCTTTACCGGGCCGTGGCGGCGGATGATCCAGGAGCGCGATGCGTCGGGCCTTCTGGCGCAGCTTCTGGCGATTGCCATTGTCGCCTGTGCCGCGCTGCCGCTGCTGGCCGCCAACGGGGCAGAGCTGAAAGGCGCGCACGCCCCCATTGGCCTGGCGATGATCGGCGGGGCCTTCGTGTTTGGTGCCGCGATGCAGATCGTGCTGGGATGCGGCTCGGGGACGCTGGTCAATGCCGGAAGCGGCAATGCCATCGGCGCGGTGGCGCTGCCCTTCTTCGCCATCGGCAGTTTCGCCGGGGCCTGGCACCTGAGCTGGTGGACCGCGCTTGGCAGCCTGCCGGTCATGACGCTTAAGGGCGCGGGCGGCCTTGGCATCACGCTTCTGGGGTTGGCCGGGGTGGCGGCGCTGGCGCTCGTGATCGGGCGCCGTGGCAGTCACCGGTTGCCCGCCCGATACTGGGGCGCGCTGCTGGCGCTGGCGGCGCTGGCCATCCTGCATCTGGTGGTGGCGGGACAGCCCTGGGGCGTGGTCTACGGACTCGGCCTCTGGGTGGCCAAGGGCGTGGTGGCCGTGGGGGGTGATCTCTCGGGCTCGGTCTTCTGGTCGGCCCCGGCCAATGCGGCGCAGGTCGAGGCGAGCCTTCTGACGGATATCACATCGCTTACCGATCTGGGTCTTATCGGCGGTGCGGCTTTGGTGGCGTGGTGGCGGGCGGGGCTGGCCTCGCCGGTGGGGGTGCTGCCCGCGCGCGCCTGGGTGGCGGTGATCGTGGCGGGGCTTGTGCTGGGCTACAGCTCGCGGCTGGCCTTCGGCTGCAATATCGGCGCGTTCTTCAGCGGCATTGCGACCGGCTCGGCGCATGGCTGGGTGTGGTTTGCTGCCGCCTTTGCCGGATCCTGGGTGGGGATCAGGCTGCGGCCATCGCTGGGGTTGGAGGCACGGCGATGAGGCGGGTGCATGTGACGCTTCTGGTGGCGCTTGGGGTGGTCGGGCTGCTTGCGCTCGATCAGGCGCAATCGCAGCCGCTCAACCCCTACAACGCCCCGCCGATGATTGCGCTCGGCTCGGGTCTGGCGGCCACCGGCGGGCATTGCGCCGCGCCCCCGCCTGTGGCGCGCTGAGGGCGGGCTCTGGCCTTTAGCTGACATTAGCGTTTTGTCCCACGCGCGGAATCAAGGCGTGCTTGCACGCCGCCGCGCAGCGCCCGACCGCCCCCCGGGCGGGCGCTTTTGCAACGTTGCGACACGAGCAAGCGTTCAAGTATTTTGCACGATGAAATGCTACCCACGACCGTCAGAACGCCCACCCGCGGTCGGGCACCGCGCGGCGGCTATCGACGTCCCCAACAGGCCACTTTCGCCGCGCTACGGCGCCAGGAACCGGTTGGGATCGACGCTCTCGAACCCGTCGCGCACCTCGAAATGCAGCGCTGCCGCGCCGTCGCGCCGGATCTCGGCGATCTTCTGGCCGCGTGAGACCGTATCGCCCTTCTTGACGCTGAGCGCGCCCACATTGGAATAGACCGTAAGCAGGCTGCCCTGATGGCGGATCACGATGATCGGGATGCCGTTGGTATCCTCGGTGATGGCTGCGACCGTGCCCGCATCGGCGGCCTTCACGGCCGCGCCGGGGGTTGCGGCGATGTCGATACCGTCATTGCGGCCCTTGGCATAGTCGCGGATGATCGAGCCGTCCACGGGCCGGACCATGCGCGCGGCGGTCGCTTTGGTTTCAGTCTTGCCCAGGTCCGGGGCGGCCACCGGCGGAGCGGCGGCGGCGGCGGCGGCGGGCCGGGTGTCTTCGGCGGGCAGGGGCTGTGCCGCGCTAGGCGGCGTGGGTGTGGGCGAGCCGGAGCCGGGCGGGGTGACGGCGGCCGGGGCCGCCGCCGCTTCGCGCGGCGGGGGTGTCGCGCCGGGCGTCACCACGGGGATAAGCAGATACTGCCCCTCGCGCACGGCGAAATCGGGACCGAGCCCGTTCCAGTCCGCAAGGCTGCGCACCGAGACATTGTAAAGCCGCGCAATGGAAAAGGCCGTCTCTCCGCGCTCGACCCGGTGGCGCACCGGCTCTGTTCCGACCTGCGGCGCCGGGGCAAGATCGGTGGTCTGCACACGCTGTGCATCGGCGCGCGCGATGGCCCCGCCCGCCACCGAGGCGATATCGACGCCCGAAGGCGGCTGGATCGGCCCGCCCGCAGGCTCTGACACGCGGCGGGGCAGGGCCACGATCTCGCCCTCGCGCAGGATGTCGCCGGTCTGGATACCGTTGAAGCGGGCAAGCTCGCCCGCGTCGGCCCCGATCCGCGTGGCCAGCCGCGCCAGCGTGTCGCCGCGCCGCGCCACCGCGACCTGATAGCCGGGATAGGAGATGATGCCGCGTTCGTCGGGCTGCGGGCGCGTCGCCGTGGCCGTGCGCGCCGCGTCGGCGGTGCTCGGCGCGTTGCCGAAGGCCCCGCGCATGTCGATGTCGAGCGGTTGGCTACAGGCGGCAAGCCCCAAAGCCAGCCCCGTGCCGATCGCCAGATGTCGCGGTAACTGTCGCATCCTCGATACTCCCTGTTTCCTGCCTCGTCCTGCCTTTGCGCCGCTTGTCGCGCCGTGTCCTTGCGGGTTCTTACCCATCGCGTCCAAGCCCCTCGACCAGCGGCACGAAACGCACCGGGCGCAGCTCGTCATACTCGTATCCGGTCTCGTGCCGGGTCACGCGGATGAGGTGCTGAACGGCGTCGGACTGACCCACGGGCACGACCATGATACCGCCGATCTTGAGTTGCGCCAAGAGCGGGCCCGGCGGATCCTCGGCCGCCGCCGTCACGATGATCCGGTCGAAGGGCGCCTGTTCGGGCAGACCAAAGCTGCCATCGGCGGTAAGCGCGATGATGTTGGTCAGATCGAGCGCGGCAAAAATTTCGGACGCCTCGCGCACGAGGCGCCGATGACGGTCCACCGTATAGACGCGCCGCGCCAACTGACTGAGGATGGCCGCCTGATAGCCCGAGCCGGTGCCCACCTCGAGCACCTTGTCGCGCGGCGTGACCTTCAGCGCCTGAGTCATCAGCCCCACCACCGAGGGCTGGCTGATGGTCTGACCGCAGGCAATGGGCAGCGGCATGTCCTCATAGGCGCGTTCCGCGAAATAGCCGCGCACGAAGGGGCCGCGGTCGATCCGCTCCATCGCGGTGAGCACGCGCGCATCCGTCACACCCCGAGAGCGGAGCGCGAACAGGAACTGCATCTTGCGTTCTGCGATATGATCGGCCCCGTCGTTCATTCGATGGCTTTCAGCGCCTCCAGCGCGTCATGCGCCGTGAGATCCGCGCGCATCGGCGTGACCGAGATATAGCCCTGAAGGTTCACATCCGCGTCCGAGCCGGGGCTTGTGGGCTGCTGCTGCTGCGCGCCCGTAACCCACAGGAACCGCCGCCCCGAGGGCGAATGCGCAGGCTCAACGCCAAAACCCATGTCGCGGCGAAACCCCTGCCGCGCGGCGCGGATGCCCTTGACATCAGCGGCCGGGACGGGCGGAAAGTTGATATTGTAGAAGATGCCGTAGTCGTCGCGCGTCCAGACGCCCTTGTCCAGAAGACGGCGCAGCGTGGGCAGGCCGTGCACGCGCGCGGCCTCGAACGGATCGGCCGCGTCGCGCTGTGCCGGGCCGTAATACTGGCTGAGCGCGACCGCGGGCACACCATGCAGGGCCGCCTCCATCGCCGCGCCAACGGTGCCGGAATAGACCGCGTTCTCGGCCGAGTTGTTGCCGCGATTGACGCCCGAGAGCACAAGATCGGGGCGCGCATCCTTCATCACGTCATAAAGCCCTGCCAGCACGCAATCGGCGGGGCTGCCCTCGGCGGCAAAGCGGCGCGGGGCCATCTCGCTGATCATCATCGGACGGGTATAGGAAATGCAATGACCCACTCCCGATTGCTCGAAGGCGGGGGCCACGGTCCAGACCTCACCATCATCTCCGGCAAGCGCGGTGGCGATTTCCGCAAGCACCGCAAGACCCGGTGCGTTGATGCCGTCGTCATTGGTGATCAGAATGCGCATGTGCCCGCCTCTCGTTGCCCTGCTCCCTCTCTATCGCGGCCAAGGGCAGGCAACAAGCGGTGCGCGCACCATGGCGGCACGGCAGGCCGGGCGGACAAGCCTTGCGCATGGCGCAATTCTGCAATGCGGCAATTTCCGGTTGCCAGGGGCGCGGCGGGCGGGTAGGGGTGCCGAAGCAGACTGGGCAGGCTTAGTTACGGCCTCCGGTCGCCGATTTCCCGCAAGTCAAGCGAACAACACGAACAGCCCGGCCAACGCGCAGGCCGGACAGCAAACGGATTAACGCATGATTTCTCTTAACGCCTATCGGGCGCAATGGTTCGGCAATGTCAGGGGCGATATCCTCGCTGGTCTGGTGGTGGCGCTGGCGCTGATCCCCGAGGCCATCGCATTCTCGATCATTGCGGGAGTGGACCCAAAGGTGGGGCTTTACGCCAGCTTCTCGATTTCGGTGCTGGTTGCGATCACCGGCGGTCGGCCCGGCATGATCTCGGCGGCCACCGCTGCGACGGCGGTGCTGATGATCACGCTGGTGCGCGATCACGGGCTGGAATACCTGCTGGCGGCGACGGTTTTGGCGGGGCTGATCCAGATCGGGGCCGGGGTGTTGCGGCTGGGATTCATCATGCGCTACGTGTCGAAATCGGTGATGACCGGGTTCGTCAACGCGCTCGCGATCCTGATTTTCATGGCGCAACTGCCCGAACTTGATCCGCGCACGGTGACATGGATCACCTATGTGCTGGTCGCCGCCGGACTGGCGATCATCTATCTCTTTCCGCTGCTGACCAAGGCGGTGCCCTCGCCGCTGGTGACCATTGTCGTGCTGACGGTGCTGGCGTTTTTCCTTGGCCTCGATGTGCGCACCGTGGGCGATATGGGCGATTTGCCCGACACGCTGCCGGTGTTTCTCATCCCGCAAATTCCGCTGACATTGGAGACCCTCACGATCATTCTGCCCTATTCGGTGGCGGTGGCGGTGGTGGGTCTGCTCGAAAGCCTGATGACGCAGAATATCGTGGACGATCTGACCGACACGAAATCCAACCGCTCTCAGGAAATGATCGGGCAGGGCATCGCCAATACCGCAACCGGGTTCATCGGCGGCATGGCGGGCTGTGCGATGATCGGTCAGTCGATCATCAACGTGAAATCCGGCGGGCGCGGGCGGCTGTCGTCCTTTTCGGCAGGGGTGTTCCTGCTGGCCATGGTGGTGGGGCTCGGCGATGTGGTCAGCATGATCCCGATGGCAGCACTGGTGGCGATCATGATCATGGTCGCGGTCGGCACCTTCTCTTGGTCGTCGATCCGCAACCTGCGCGACCACCCGCGCTCGTCCTCGATCGTGATGATCGCGACCGTTGTGACGGTGGTCTACACCCACAACCTTGCCATCGGGGTGCTGGTCGGCGTGCTCCTCTCGGGGATCTTCTTTGCCGGCAAGATCGCGCAGCTCTTCAAGGTCACCACCGACATCACCAAAAGCGGCAGCCACCGGACGTATGTGGTCGAGGGGCAGTTGTTCTATGGCTCGGTCGAGGATTTCATGAACGCGTTCAACTTCAAGGAAGCGCTGGAAAAGGTCATCATCGACGTGAGCCGCGCGCATATCTGGGATATCTCATCGGTGCAGGCGCTCGACATGGTGATCCTCAAGTTCCGCCGCGACGGGGCCGAGGTCGAGATCATCGGGATGAACGAGGCGACGGAAACCATCGTTGACAAGCTTGCCATTCACGACAAACCCGGTGCCATGGACAAGCTGATGGCGCATTGAGGAGAGTATGACCATGACGGACAAGATCATTGCGCTGGTGGATGGCTCGCTCTATTCGGCCTCGGTCTGCGACCACGCCGCCTGGATCGCCACGCGCACCGGTGCGGCGGTGGAGCTGCTGCACGTTCTGGGCCGTCGCGAGGGGGCGGAAAAGCAGGATCTCTCGGGTGCAATCCGGCTTGGCGCACGGTCCAAACTGCTGGCGGAACTGGCAGAGCTTGACGAACAGCGCGCCAAGCTGGTCGCGCATCGCGGGCGCGCCATCCTTGAGGATGCCCGCGCCATTCTCGACCGCGCCGGGATCAACGAGATCACCACGCGCCTGCGCCACGGCGATCTGGTCGAGACGGTGACCGAGGTCGAGCAAGATGCCGACATGATCCTCATCGGCAAGCGCGGCGAGGCGGCGGATTTTGCCAAGGGGCATCTCGGCTCGAACCTCGAGCGCATCGTGCGCGCCAGCCACAAGCCGGTTTTCGTGGCCGCCCGCGCCTTTCGCCCCATCGACAAGGTGCTCGTGGCTTATGATGGTGGGGCCTCGGCGATGAAGGCGGTCGATTTCGTGTCCGAAAACCCGCTTTTCGCGGGCCTCACGGTGCATGTCGTCACCGTCGGCACCGACACCACCGAGACGCGCAAGGCCCTGGACGAGGCGCGCGCGCGGCTTGCGGCGGCGGGTATCTCGGCCGAAACCGAGGTTGTCAGCGGCCAGCCCGAGAGCGCGCTTGGCAAGCTGGTCGAGGAGGCCGGGTTCGACATGGTGGTGATGGGCGCCTATGGCCACAGCCGCATCCGCAGCCTGATCATCGGCTCCACCACCACGGAAATGGTCCGCTCCTGCAAGGTGCCCGTGGTGCTGGTGCGCTGAGCCTTGCCATGCCCCGACCGCTGGTGTTGACTGCGCGGCGAACAGGACAGGGAGGGACGCGTCATGGCACGCACTGTGGTAATCGAGACAACCGGTGGCCCCGAGGTTTTGAAGCTCGTCGAGCGTGAGGTCGGCGCGCCGGGGCCGGGCGAGATCCGCATCCGCCACGAGGCCTGTGGCCTCAACTTCATCGACGTCTATCAGCGCACCGGGCTTTACCCGCTTGCCCTGCCTCATGCCCTCGGGATGGAGGCCGCAGGCGTGATCGAGGCCGTGGGCGAGGGCGTCACCCATCTCAAACCCGGCGACCGCGCTGCCTATGCCGCCACGCCGCCCGGGGCCTATACGGAGGCCCGCGTCATGCCCGCCGCCCAGGTCTGCCCGCTGCCCGATGGGATTTCCTTCGAGGACGCCGCCTCGATCATGTTGCAGGGGCTTACGGTGGAATATCTCTTTCACCGGGTCTGGCCGCTCGAAAAGGGACAGACCGTGCTCTTTCACGCCGCCGCCGGGGGCGTCGGGCTTCTGGCCTGCCAATGGGCGCGCTCCGAGGGCATCCGCCTCATCGGCACCGCCGGGACGGACGAGAAATGCGCGCTCGCGGTCGAGAACGGGGCCGAAACCTGCCTCAACTACCGCACGGGCGATTTCGTTGAAGAGGTCAAGGCGCTCAGCGGTGGCGCCGGCGTCGATGTGGTGATGGACGGCGTGGGCAAGGACACGTTCGAGCGTTCGCTCGACTGCCTCAAGCCGCTTGGCATGGTGATTTCCTTCGGCAATGCCTCGGGTCCGGTCGCGCCGGTGAGCCTCCTGACCCTCGCGGCCAAGGGCTCGCTCAAGCTGACGCGCACGACGCTCTTCACCTTTCTTGCCGATCACGCCCGCTGTCAGGACATGGCGCGGCATCTCTTTGACAAGGTGGGCAGCGGCGCGGTGCGCCCCACCATCGGTCGCCGCTATGCGCTGGATGAGATCGCCGAGGCGCATCGCGCCCTCGAGGCGCGCGAGACCACCGGCTCGACGGTGATCACGCTCTGATCGCAGGCTTTCGGAATGCAGGGCAAATTCAGCCTTGTGTTCCCGCCGCGCACCCCGTTATACGCATCGGCGGAGCTGTGGCCGAGTGGTCGAAGGCGCTCCCCTGCTAAGGGAGTAGGCCCGGAAGGGTCTCGTGGGTTCGAATCCCATCGGCTCCGCCACTGTGATATGTGGATAATTTTATAATATATATTAAAATCAAACACTTAGCTTGATATGGTCCACGTGAGCTGGCCCCTCTCCCTTGTTTTGCTACCCTTTCTGCACCACATTATGCTTCACGAAGCCATATGTTGGGGAATGCGAGGATGTCAAAACCTGTCCTGCGCGGAAAGACGTGGTATCTGAAGCGGCGAGTTCCGACGCGATTTGCGTCAGTTGAGGAACGAAGTGTCATTTGGGATAGCCTTAGAACAGGATGCTGAAAAACAGGCGGCGGAGGTGATGATGCGCGGGACGGACGAGACGGCGGGATCGCTGTTCAGCTATGTTGATCTTGAGGAGCGTGTTCCGGCACGGCACCCGCTGCGTTTGATCCGTCGGATCGTCAACGACGCGCTGGCCAGCCTCGATGCCGAGTTTGAGGCGCTCTACACCGATTGCGGCCGTCCCTCGATCCCGCCGGAGCGGCTGATCCGGGCGAGCCTGATCCAGATCCTTTTCTCCGTCCGCTCCGAGCGGCAGTTGATGGAGCAGATGCAATACAACCTGCTGTTCCGCTGGTTCGTGGGGCTGGGGATCGACGACCCGGTCTGGGGTGAAGGGCGCCCGGAAATCTGTCCAGTGGACAGATTTCAGCCCTGAACGCGCGAAGCGCCGGGCCGAAGGCCGACCTTGTTCACCAAGAACCGCAACCGGCTGCTGAGCACCGAGATGTCACGCAAGGTGATGGCGGCGATCCTGGCCCATCGTGATGTCGCGCCGCTTCTGTCGGACGAACACTTCTCGGTCGATGGCACGCTGGTGAAAGCTTGGGCGTCGATGAAGAGCTTTCAGCCGAAGGAAGGCAGGGCGACACCGGACGAGGACGATCCCGGTGGGCCACCGCCTCCAGCTGACGAGACCTCCGCCAACACCGACCAGCCCCAGCAGACCGAGACCCAACCGATGCCCGACACGCCCCGCCAGACGCGCAACGCCGAAGTGAACTTCCGGGGCGAGAAGCGCTCCAACGCGACCCATGCATCGGTCACGGACCCGGATGCGCGGCTCTACAAGAAG
>PHEQ01000037.1 GCA_002842985.1 Alphaproteobacteria bacterium HGW-Alphaproteobacteria-1 | reverse complement strand
ACCTCCATCGCGGTGATGCCGATGCCGTAGCAGAACGGCGAATGGATCGCGATGATGGCGAAATTGGCCGAGAGCGCGCCAAGCCCATAGGCGCGCTCCATGATCGGCAGGCCCAGGAGCACCGAGTTGGAAAAGAGGCTGGCAAAGCCGATGGCGACAGAATCCTCCCATGACCGTCCGAAGAGGAACCGCGCGCCAAAGAACCCCAGCAGAAACCCCGAAAGCGCGCCGCCGTAGAAACTCAGCAGCAGGCGCCAGTCGAAACTCTGCGCCAGATCAAGCCGCGCAATGGCCGCGAACAAGAGGCACGGAATGGCGAATTTCTGGGTAAAGGTCATCAGACCGTCCACCCCCGCCGTGCTGAACCAGCCGCGCCAGACCGCCAGATACCCGAAACCGATCACCAGAAAGACCGGAACGATGACCTCGACCAGCGCCTGCACCGGCTCAGACCGGGTAGCGGATCACCATTCCGTCAAAGGCGGGGGTGATGTGATCGGGTGTTTCGGCGTCGATGGTCGCATAGTCGAGGTCGATATGCATGTTGGTCAGAACCGCGCGGCGCGGGGCGGCGCGCGCGATCCACTCGAGCGCGAGATCGAGATGGGCGTGGGTCGGATGCGGCGTGCGGCGCAGCGCGTCAACCACCCAGCAATCCAGCCCGTCAAGCACCGGCCAGGCCTCCTCGGGGATCGTCGCCACATCGGGCAGATAGGCCAGATCGCCGATGCGAAAGCCGAGCGCGTCGATACTGCCATGGCCCACCTTGAACGGCGTGAGCGTAATCGCGCCCCCTGCCCCCTCGATGGTAAAGGGTCCGGCGATCGTGTGCATGTCGAGGATCGGCGGATAGGGGCTGTCCTCGGGCTGCACAAAGGCATAGCCGAAGCGGGAATAAAGCGCGTTCTGCGTATCGCCATCGGCCCAGACCGGCAGGCGCTGCCGCATGTTGAAAACGATCATCCGCAGATCGTCGATCCCGTGGACATGGTCGGCATGGGCATGGGTATAGGCCACCGCATCGAGCCTGCCTATGCCTGCATCGAGCAGTTGCGCGCGCAGATCGGGCGCGGTGTCGATCAGGACGCGGGTAATTCCGTCCTTCGTTTCGCGCTCGATCAGCATGGAACAGCGGCGGCGGCTGTTACGCGGATTTGACGGGTCACAATCGCCCCAGTGCCCGCCCAGACGCGGCACGCCCCCCGATGAGCCACAGCCCAGAATGGTAAAGCGCAACTCCCCCATCACAGCACCGCCTTGGCGAAAAGCCGCTCGAAATTGGCCTCAAGCTGCGCGGCAAATTCCGGCCAGTCCATGCCGAACACCTCGGCCCCTTTTTGGGCGGTGTGTCGCGTGTAGGCAGGCTCGTTGCGGCGGCCCCGATGGGGGGGCGGCGCGAGATAGGGCGCGTCGGTCTCCACCAGGATGCGCTCCACCGGGGCGGCGGCGAAAATATCCCGCAGCGCCTGGCTTTTCGGAAAGGCCAGGATGCCCGACATCGACAGGTAAAACCCCAGATCGAGCGCCGCCCGCGCCAGACCCGCACCGGAAGAAAAGCAATGCATCACGCAGGTATAGGGGGCGTTGCGAAACTCCTCGGTCAGGATGCGCGCCATGTCATCATCCGCGTCGCGGGCATGGATGATCAGCGGCAGACCGGTTTCCTGCGCCGCCGTGATATGGATGCGCAGGCTCTGCTTTTGCACCTCGGCGCTCTCGGCGGTGTAGTGGTAATCGAGGCCGGTCTCGCCGATGCCCACGAATTTCGGATGCGCGGCCAGCGCCACAAGCTCGTCGACCGTGGCCAGCGGCTCCTCTGCCGCGCTCATCGGGTGGATGCCCGCAGCATAGAAGACCGGCGCATGTGCCTCGGCAATGGCGCGCACGGCGCGTTCGTTGCGCAGGCGCGTGCAGATCGTCACCATCCTGTGCACGCCGGCCGCACCCGCGCGCGCGATCACCTCGCCCAACTCGCCGTCGAAATCGGGAAAGTCGAGGTGACAATGACTGTCGGTGATGCGGATAGTGCCGGTCATGGGCCTCCGATGGCCGGGTCATCCCCCGGCAGTCTCCTTGATCCTGAACACGGTATCTAGGAGCAAGGCGGCAGGGTCAAGATTGACCGACAGACCATGGCGCACCCGCGCGCCCACCTCCTCCGAGAGCGCGGCCCAGGCCTGCGCGCGGTGCGGATCGGGGGCCAGCCGGGCCAGAAGTGCGGCCTCGCCCTTCGCGGCCTCGATGGTTGGGGGCACACCGGTGGCCCCGGTGCGGGCAAGCCGCGCAAGAAAAAGGTCTATGAGCGTGAACATGAGGTCGCGCCGCGCCTCCGCGCCGCGCATCGCCGCCGTTTCGGCCAGCCGCAGCGCGCGCGCGCGGTCAAGGCGCGGCAGGCTCTCCATCAGCGCCACCCAATCGGCATAAAGCGCCAGACCGCCAAGCGACGCGATGCGCACTGCCGCGCCCACCGACCCGCCCGCCAGCGCCGCCAGCGCCGCCGGATCGCCCTCGGGGTGGATCCCCGCCTGTTCCAGCGCACGCGCCATGTCGGGCGCGCCGAGCGGCCCCAGCCGCAGCATCCGGCAGCGCGAGCGGATCGTCGGCAAAAGGCGCGAGGGCTGATGCGCCACCAGCAGCATGACCGTGCGCGCGGGCGGCTCCTCGAGCATTTTCAGAAGCGCGTTGGCGGCCTGCGTGTTCAATTCGTCCGCGGCATCGACGATCACCACCCGCCGCCCGCCATCCGCCGACGACAGCGCAAAGAAATTCGCCAGCTTGCGCACCTCGACCACGCGGATTTCCTGCGCCAACCGGTCGCCCTTGTCATTGGGACCACGCCGCAAGAGGAACAGCCCCGGCTCCGACAGCGCCCGCAGCCGCCGTGCAATCGGGTGTTCGGGGTCAACGTCGAGGCTTGCAGGCGGGGGCGGCGCGCCGAACAGACCGTCCTCGACCGCCGCCTGATTGGCCAGCAGAAACCGCGCGATCCGCCACACGAGCGTGGCCTTGCCGATACCCTGCGCCCCGGTCAACAGCCAGCCGTGATGCAGCCGTCCGGTGGCATAGGCGTCAAGAAACTCGGCCTCCGCCGCGCCCTGCCCGAAAAGCCGGACCGTCTCGCGCGGATGCGGCGCACCCTCGGCGCGGTCCGGCTCGGGCAGCGCCGCCTCGCTCATGTCAGCCGCGCGGCGACCACGCGCGCCACCTCCGCCGCCACCGCGTGCGGCGCACCCGCGCCGTCGATCACGACCACCCGTCCGGGCGCCTCATCGGCCAGCGCCAGAAACCCCGCGCGCAAGCGTTCCTGAAGGCCAAGGCCGAAGGACTCGAACCGCGCCTCGGCCCCGCCGCGCGCGCCCGCGCGCGCAAGCCCCGTCGCGGGGTCAATATCGATGAGCAGCGTCAGATCCGGCTCCTGCCCGATCACCAGCCGGTGCAACTCGTCCACCAGCGGGCGCAGATCGGCCCGACCCACGCCCTGATAAACCCGCGTGCTGTCAGCAAAGCGGTCCGAGATCACCACCGCCCCCCGGCCAATCGCGGGCGCAATCACCCGTTCCAGATGGTCGCGCCGCGCAGCGGTGAACAGCAACACCTCGGTCTCCGGCGACCAGCGGTCACCCGCGCCCGTGAGCACCAGATTACGGATTTCCTCGGCCCCCGCGCTGCCGCCCGGTTCTCGGGTGAGCACCACCTCGCGGCCCTGTCCCCGCAGCGCCTCGGCCAGAAGTCGCGCCTGCGTGGACTTGCCCGAGCCGTCGATTCCCTCGAAGCTGATGAAGTGACCGCGCGCGTTCAAAGCGCCCCCTCGGGGCCCTCGCGCAGACGCGTGAAAAGCAACCCCGAGACCGTGCGCAACCGGGTCACGAATCCGCCCGGACCCACATCCGACACCGCCACCAGCGGCACCCGCGTCTCGGGCAGGCCCTCGGGCGCAAACACCAATTCGGCCAGCACATCGCCCTTTCCCACCGGCGCGCGCACCGGACCGTTATAGATGACCTGGGCCGGCACATTGTCAGCCCCGAGAATCGGCAAAAGCGTGTCGAGATCCGTGGCGGACGCCAGCCCCACGCGCGGCGCATCCCCCATCCAGACCTCGGCTTCGGCCACCACCTCGCCCGCGCGCGCAAGCGATTTCTGCGCAAATTGCCGGAACGCCCAATTGATGATCGCCTCGGATTCGCGGGCGCGGTCTGCGGCACTGTCCAGCCCCGTGATGGCAAAGATCACCCGTCGGTCGCCCTGCACGGCCGAGCCGACAAGCCCGTATCCCGCCTCGCGCGTGTGCCCGGTCTTGAGCCCGTCCGCGCCGATACCAAGCCCCAGAAGCGGGTTGCGGTTCTGGGTATTGGCAGGCGCGCGCCCGTCAAAGCGGAACTCGGTCTCGGCGAACATCGGGTAAAATTCAGGGAAATCCTCGATCAGCCGCCGCGCCAGAAGTGCCAGATCCCGCATCGACATGACATGGCCCACAGCGGGCCAGCCGCTTGCGTTCTGAAACACGGAATTGGTCATTCCCAGAGCTTGCGCGCGCTGCGTCATGAAGCGGGCAAAGCCCGGCTCGGTCCCGTCGGGGCTGAGCGCCTCGGCGATGACCGCACAGGCATCATTGCCCGAAAGCACGACGATCCCGCGCAACAGATCCTCGACGCGCACCCGGTCACGGGTGTTGAGAAACATGGTCGAGCCGCCATAGCTCATCGCGTGTTCCGACACCGGCAGCCGGTCATTCAGTGTCAGCCGCCCGTCGCGCACCGCCTCGAAGGCGACGTAAAGCGTCATCAGCTTGGACATGGACGCGGGCGGCAGCGGCTCATCGGCATTCTTGTTGAGCAGCACCGTGCCCGTTGTCACATCAACCACATAGGCCCCCCGCGCGCTCGTCTCGAAGGCGGCGGCAGGCAGCGCCAGCACCAGCGCGGCCAGGGCTGCAATCCAAAGGCGCACCATTCTCAGGTCCTCCCCGGTCAGTTGGTGACGGGATAGGCGTCGGCAAAGCCCATCCCCTTGATCTTGCCCAGCAAGGTGGCGCGCTCCGAGGCATTCGTCGCCGGACCGACGACGACGCGCCAGAATGACTTGCCTTGCGAGGTCTGCGCCAGAACCGTGGGCACCATCCCCGCCTGCCGGAGCGCTGTGGCGGTGTTGCGCGCGTTCTGCTCGACGCTGAAAATCCCCACCTGGATGAGGGGTCGATCCAGGGTCGTTGCCGGACGCGCCGGGGCGGCGGGTGACGGTGACGGTGACGGTGACGGTGACGGTGACGGTGACGGTGACGGTGACGGTGACGGTGACGGTGCGGATGTCGCGGGCGCACGCGCCTCGGCGGCGTCGATGGCAGCGGCGGCTCCGGCCACCGGGTCAAGCGCGGTCGCCTCGATTTCGCTCGGCGCGGCGATTTCCTCGACCTCGACCGGGGCGTCCTCCTCCACCGGGGCCTCTTCGCGGCGCAGCGCGGTCACGTTGAGCTGCACAGGCGCGCCCGCCAGCATCTCGAGCGTCGCCGCCGCATCGGACGACACCTGGAACGCCGGTCCGGGCAGGTCGCGCTGCCGCCGGAACAGCGCGCCAATCACGAAGGTGCCGTTGGCCGTGTTGCGGATGATCACGCGCTCGGGGTCGGTCACATCGGGATGCGCCACCCAGACCCCGCCAAGCGAGGGGCGACCGTCCCAAAGACCCATATCGGTCGCCTGAAAGACCTGTGGCGCCTCCACATCGCGCTCCACCAGGCGCACGGACCTGCCGCCCGATGCGGCCTCGCGCGCTGCCGGTTGCCCGAAACTGAAGTTACCGCTCTCGTCGCAGGCCACAAGCGCGAACATCGCCACGCCCGCCAATACGCGCCCGGCCCTCATCACCGATGTCACCCGATTCATCCTGCGCCCCTTACACCTGTGTTCTTGCGGACGTGTCCTCGTCCGATCTTGATTACGCACAGTCTAACCTGTCCAATGCTGCGTGAAAAGCACCCCGGCCCGCCTTGCGCGGATTTTCCCCATCAGGCCTTTGCAGAATCGCGCGCGCAGGGCTAGGGACACCCTGTCCACGGCTTGGAAGGGTGGCAGAGTGGTCGATTGCACCGGTCTTGAAAGCTGGTGCAGGTTCAGCCGCTGCTAGTTGCTGGACCGAGCAATAGGAGTGTGGTTACAAGGGGTTGTGGGCAGGTCTGCGAGGGGCAAAACGAGTCGAGAAAATCGCTCAAAAGCCGATAGTAAGCACCAGCGCCCCGAACGGTAAGGAAGCGTGGCCGAGTGGTTGAAGGCTCCAGTCTTGAAAACTGGCATACGGGGAACCGTATCGTGGGTTCGAATCCCACCGCTTCCGCCACTTGCCGTCGCGAAAGCGTTCTCCCGATCCGGCTGCGGCCGGATTTTCTCGTTATTTTCGAGGGTTATGTACGAGGGGCTGTGAACTGGCTCCGACGCGAGGAGGTCCGAAAGCGGTCTCTACGGGCCGATATTCTCTGGACCCGTCAACCAACCCCCTATGGTTCAGCGGTTTAACATTATGATTTCATTCACCTAATTTCGCCGCTGCGTGGCAACCGTTCGCGAATTCCATTCGCTTGCAATAGGGACCGTGATCCAACCCCACTTCATCCATTCACCTCAGGTTCGCCTTGGGGCAGCGTGCCCTCAGCTTCCCAGTCTGCGTAGCATCGCCCATCGGCTAGCTTCCACAGTATGCGTCCGTTCGCACTGGCTCCAATGACCGTTGCTGCTGCGGCAGACGCTGATGTGAACTTGTAGTCGCTGGCGAAGACCAACGTGCTGGCGTCTGCGCGAAGTACACCCGATTTCAGAAGTGTCTCCCGAAGCGCGAGAGTGCCCTTGGGGATAGTAGGCGTAGTGCGGGCGCGCGCCTTGGAGCCTGCCTTTACGACGAAGTCGCCCGATTGAGAGATCATCATTTCCGCAGAGAAGCCTTCCCCCCTGAAAAAGAAAACCGGGCTCGGGTCGTCTGCCGTCGTAGTCAGTTGTTCCAGCGGTTCAGCTGCCCTGCCGCGCATCTCGCGGAACAGATCCCATCCAAGCGCACCGACAAGTGTCTTGGTCTGGTCGACGAACTCCTCCATCGCCGCCCTGTCGGGCAGCGGGAGCTTGCCAGCATCTTCGGAAGGACGTTTGCTGTTCGGGACATGCCACCGGGGATTGCCCCCAACCGCACGGATGAGGCAAGCTTCCACATATCGCGCGTGGCTCTTTGTTAGATTTTCATCTTTGCTGATGAGCACCACGGTATCGGTCCAGTAGGCCTTCGGGTCACGTCCAGCGTCATTTGAATTATGGGTGTAGAGCCGCGAGCCAATGCCTTCAGACTCGCCGATGTAGGCGATCAGCCTGTCGGGTTCGTTTTCGTCTGAGCCAATGAGCAGGTAAACACCAGGACGCTCAATCTCCGGAAATGCCTCCCTTACTCGCCGAAGCTGATTCCTTCGAAAGGCAATTGCTTGAATGGTCGACATAGAGATCTGCGCGACCCGAATACCGTTTGGGTCGCCATCAAGTAGGAAGATGTTGATCGAACGAGGCTTCAACTCGGGCAATGCCTTTCACGGACGGTTGGGCTGGGGAGTGGCACGGCTATCGCTATTCTGAGCCTCAGCCGTGGTGTTGAGCTTGCGATAAGCCTCCGAAGACAGCCAACCAGTCACGACTTTCTGGAACGACTTGTCATTCATGAACCGAGCGAAGATCTCTTCGTTCTGATCCATGCGTTCAACGAACAGTGTCTCGAGCAGGTTCTTGAAGACGAGCTCGAACTTGTCGCCCGGATTGACGGCCGCCGCTTGCTTCAGCGCAGCATCGGAGATCGCCGCTTCCACGATCTGATCAAAGAACAGCTGGTCGGCCTGATTGAAGTCGGTGCCGAACCGGTCGTTGACGACATCGATGAGTCGCGAGAGCGGCACTGCCTCCTCGTGGAGGACACCAGATCCGACCTCGGATGGGCCATCGAGCCGGTTGGCCTGGCCATCATTCAGGCTGATAGAGCCTTCGCTGATCTTCTGCAAACGGTAGTATTCGAGCCGTACCTCGTCATCGAACTGGTAGGACGGGCCAGCGCCGCGCTTCGGCAGCTTGGTCGCGAGATGCCGCAAGAAGACGTACAGGCGTTCGAGGTCGGTGTCCTGATAGGGAATGATCTGGCTTAGGAACCCATAGAGGCTGCAGAAGGCCATAAGTTTGCCGCGCCACAGCTCGGCCTCGTCGGGCTTCTCCTGCTGAAGCTCCTTGAAGCGGGCCACACAAGGATCAAGCGCGGAGTTCATCAACTGATGATCGTTCGGGCTCTGGCGCTGGCGCGGCTTGAAATAGACGGCGCTGAAGCGGTTAACGTCCGCGGCGACATAGATGCCCTCGGCGTCGAGCTCGCTCTTGATCTCATACATACGAGCAGGGTCGACGTCTTCGCCGACCTCCGCGCCTTCGTAGTAGGTCTTGAACGCCTCGCGGATTTCATCGCGTTCGTTGACGAAATCGAGGACGAACGTGTCCTCCTTTAGGGGGTGGATTCGGTTCAGGCGAGACAGCGTCTGCACCGCCTGGATGCCGGCAAGCCGCCGATCGACATACATGGTGTGCAGCAAGGGCTGATCGAAGCCCGTCTGGTACTTCTCGGCAACGAGGAGTACCTGATATTCCTGCGTGGCAAAGACCTCCGGCAGCTCCTTCTCACGGACGCCGAGGTTCATGCCTTCCTCTGTGTAGGTGACATCCTTCAGCTTGTCGTCCGTGACTACGCCTGAGAAGGCCACCAGCGATTTGATGGCATAGCCCTTCTCCTTCACGTAGCGATCGAAACTCTGTTTGTAGCGAACAGCTTCGAGGCGCGAGCCCGTCACCACCATGGCCTTGGCCCGTCCACCGATCTTGTGCTGCGTCGCGGCGTGGAAATGCTCGATCATCACCTCAGTTTTCTGGGCGATGTTGTGAGGATGCAGCTTCAAGAACCGAGCCAGGGCGCGTGCCGCCTTCTTCCGCTCGACGTTCGGATCGTCCTCGCTCGCCTTGAGCAGCCGGAAATAGGTGGCGTAAGTCGTGTAATGCTTCAGGACGTCGAGGATGAAGCCTTCCTCTATCGCTTGGCGCATAGTGTAGCGATGGGCGGGTTTGCCTTCGCGCCCGAACACCTTGAGTGTCTTGTGCTTCGGCGTAGCAGTAAACGCGAAGAAACTAAGGTTTGCCTGCCTGCCGCGTTTCGCCATGGACCGATACAGCTCGTCCATGTCGTCTTCGTCATTCGCCGCCATGGCTCGCGCAGCCTCTTCGCGAAGGCCTTGCCCGCCGAGAACTTCCTTCAGGTCGGTTGCCGTCTCGCCGCCCTGCGAGCTGTGCGCCTCATCGATGATCACCGCACAGCGGCGCCTCTTCAGCACACCTCCGTCGGCTTCTCCTCGTTCTTCGGCGATCTTGGCCAACTGACGCGAAACGAAAGGAAACTTCTGAAGGGTGGTGATGATGATCGGCACGGCACTTTCGAGTGCTTCCGCCAACTGGCGCGAGTCCTCGTCGATCTTCTGGACGACGCCGTGCTTGTGTTCGAACTGGTAGATCGTGTCCTGAAGCTGCTTGTCCAAGACCACGCGGTCAGTGATGACGATAACACTGTCGAAAACTCGCGAGTTCGCATGATCATGCAGCGATGCAAGCCTGTGCGTCAGCCAGCCGATGGTGTTGCTCTTTCCGCTGCCAGCCGAGTGCTCGATCAGATAGTTGTTGCCAACCCCATCTCTTAGCGCTTGATCGACCAACGACCGAACCGCCTCAAGCTGGTGGTAGCGCGGAAAGATCATCGTTTCCTTTTTGACCCTTCGCCCTTGGTCGTCGCGCCTATCTTCGACCTGGAGATGGATAAAGCGCGCGAGGAGGTCGAGCAGGCTGTCTCGCTGCAGCACCTCCTCCCACAGATACGCCGTGCGGTAGCTTCGCCCCTTGGGATCGGGCCCATTGCCGGCGCCACCGTTGTTGCCTTTGTTGAAGGGCAGGAAGTGGGTGGCCGCACCGGCAAGCCGGGTGGACATGAACACTGTGTCCGTGTCGGCGGTAAAGTGGACCAGCATACGCCGCTTGAACTCAAAGATCGGCTCACGCGGGTCGCGATCATGCCGGTACTGGTGCAGGGCGTGCTCAACAGTCTGTCCGGTCATCGGGTTCTTGAGCTCGACCGACACGACTGGAATGCCATTGACACTCAGTACGACGTCCAGGGACTTTTCGGAAGTCTTCGAAAAGTGCAATTGCCGCGTGAGCCCGACGCGGTTGGCGGCGTAGCGAGCTTCCAACTCGGGGTTCAGCCCGTGCGCAGCCTTGAAGAACGCCACGCGCAGGGTCTTGCCGTAACACTTGAAACCGTGACGCAAGGTGGCCAGAGAGCCCTCCCGGTCCATCCACTTGGTCAGATCGGCAAGAACTTGGGCGCCGGTCTTTTCCCCATGGAGAGCCTCCAGAGCCTTCCATTCCTTCGGCTGTGTGTCGCGAATGAAGGAAAGGATGGTCTCCGGGAAGATGGCGCGATCACGGTCGAACCCCGACGCAGGTTCCACCACCGCCCCATTAGAGAGCATCGTTGCTTCGATGACGGTCTCGAAAGCCCCTTCAGAATGTCGGGCGTGGTTCATGCAGCTACCCCTCCGGATTTCTGCCGCAGGAACCAGACAGCGACGGGGCTGAAGGGCGCAAGGTTATCCGCCCCGTCTGTGCGTCGAACAATCTGCGCCTGTATGTTCCGGCGTGCCGGCGTTGTTGAGCGCCACCAATTCAATACTTCGTCCAATACCACTTTCCTGTTGCTCCTAAGACGCGCCAAGTTGAGGTTCAGAACCGTATCCAGTTGATCGTCAAAAACGTCGTCGGCGCTTTCAATCCTGCCGTCCGACAAATACCGGATACGCGCTTCAATTGCATGCTCAGGATTCGCAGGGTTCCATTGCAGTTCCTGATCCGCCTTTCGTACATCACAATGGTGACCAACTGCGGACTCGCCATCTCCGCCGCGGCATGCACCCAAGAGATTGGGATAGGCGAGTTGTTCATCCGGAAACATGGCCTGGCATCGCCAATGCTCGATCCGCATTGATGCTCCATCGGCCCGAATACGCCCCGTGCAATAACAGCAAAGACCTCGCTGTTCAGCGACCAAAGCAGTGCGAAGGTCGTCCTTCTGGGCGTAGTTGTCGTAGTTGCTATGCTGCTGCAAACGATGCTGGAGAAGGCTGTTCGGTTCTGCGCCTTTCGCGATTGCTCTCAAACCTCATCCTCCATGAAGTCGAGCAGCGTACGCGCTCTCGTAACCTCGGGATCATCCTCGCCGATCTCTGACGACAGCGCGTCTATCGCAGTGATTGCCTGCTCCCGCTTCCCGTCCGCTATCAAGCGGGCAATGATCCCGATTTGCTCCTCCACATTCGTGTTCCGGGGAGCCGTTTCCATCAGTTCTTCGAGCACGCGACTCGAGTCGATTCCGAAGGAGTATTCGGGCGTGAAGATCTTTCCTTCCCGGATGATGCGGATTTTGTCGTGGGGAACTTCCCCGAT
Source organism: Alphaproteobacteria bacterium HGW-Alphaproteobacteria-1 (assembly GCA_002842985.1). Lineage (GTDB taxonomy): Bacteria > Pseudomonadota > Alphaproteobacteria > Rhodobacterales > Rhodobacteraceae > Roseovarius. Next base: position 13,570 of record PHEQ01000037.1, on the reverse strand, counting down.
TATCTGTGGCGAATGCGTGGTAGCGATAAACTGGCAGGCCGGGAACGTCTCCGTAAGCTGCCCAACCACCTTGCGCTGCCAGGTCGGGTGCAGATGCAAATCAAGTTCGTCGATCAAGACGACGCCCTTTCCATCACGGATTGGGTCTTCGAGTTCGGGGTTGGCCTGTGACAAACGTCTTGCAAGGTCGAGAACAAGCGCAAGCATACTCCGTTCGCCGTCAGAGAGCTGGCGCACATCCAGCGTAGTGCCCTGTTTGTCGATCAAAAGTCTTGGTCGATCATCGGCCTCGGCACGAAGGCCAGTGCAATCCGGGAGAAACCGGCTCGAGGCCTTTTGAAGTGCACCGAGATGAAGCCTGGCGCGTGGCAGCTCGCTGGAAAGCTCCTTCTGCGCAAGCATCCAGGAAGCAAATTCAGCAAGGCGTAGCGGCCGCTCGGACAGGGCATCAGCGTAGGCCGCAGCCTGACCGCCGCTTGCGCGGCCGGAGCGCGGTTGTTCATCGGATACAAGCGAACGGCGTGTCGAGAAATAGACCGCGACTGGTTGCGACTTTGCGGTCTTGAGCGGTTTGGCCTCTGCGTCAAGGTCCGGTGAAAGCTCTTCCCTGTCCGGTGTTTCGAACGTGTCTTGCCGGACTGATCCCGGCTGGTCAGGTTTGTGTGCGTCTTTCTGCTTCAGGAGTAGATAGCGATACTCCTTGCCAGCGATCTCCAGATCGAGATCGATCTGCAGAAAATCAGCGCCGATCTGGATGTCGTCGAGGTCAAATGCATCTGGTCTTGCCCGGCTGGCGGTGAATTGCGGCACGAGACGCGACAGACAGATGCGCAGCGTTTCAAGCGCCGTTGTCTTGCCGACCCCATTGATGCCGACAAGCAGCGTGAAAGCGGGATCGAACTTGAAGCCGACCTGATTGAACGCACGGACATTCGCAAGGCTGAGACGATTGATTTTCATGCCGCCTCCGGGATTTCTAGCTGGCCGGTCACGGCCGCTGCGATGAGGGCTGCGCGGCGCTCTTTCAGCAGAGCGATGGAGTTCTCGGTCGCGGTGCGCAGACGGTCGATCCTGGCGGTTTCGGCGCTGATGTGTTCGACGATCTGTTGCTGTTCTTGAAGCGGCGGCACGGGCCACCAAGTTTCGAAGAAGCCCTCGGGATAGAGCCGCAGTCGGGAAGACCAGACGCCCTTGGAGTAACGGGTCACTTCCTGCGCGAAGACGGGGATGCGGACCAGAGCATCGACGTAATCGGGCAGCAGGCGTGGGCCCGGGGTGTAGACGTTGTAGGCGGGGCTGACGATGCCATCGACGCGGGCGGTGCCCATGGCGCCCATCCAGGCCCAGAGGGTGTTGATGGCGAGGTCACCGGCGAAGCACAGCTTGTAGCCAGCCGTGCTTTCGGCCTCGAACATGTTCACGTCCTTCTCGGACCGGGGGGTGACGCCGGTCAGGTGAGAGACCGTCAGCATTTCCTCTTCGCCGGTCTGGGACCGCTGGTCGCGTTCGGTGAACAGCCAGCGCGACCGCTCGATCTCCCAATGCGCCGGGATATCGCCGAGCCAGTCGATGCCTGACGGGCGCAGGGGCGCGGAAGGGTCGAGGCCACGCATGACGGCCTCGGCCACCATGGCGCGCCGCTTCTCGGCCATCAGGTCGAGGAGCTTCTGCTTGGCAGAGATGAGGGCGTCGATTTCGGCGGTTTCCGCTTCCACATGGTCAGCGATAAGCTTCTGGGCCGAGATTGGAGGCAAAGGGATCGCAATGTCTCCGATCTCCGATGCGTTGATCGCCGGGTAACTGATGCCGGTTGATCGCTTCTCCACTTCGGCCAGAAACGTCGGCTCGCGAAGGACATACCGGCAGAATTTCGCGTCCATCATGTCAGGACGCGGCCTGATCACCGCAAAGCCGGTCGAGACGATAAGGTTCTCGGGCGGATTAGTGATTGGCGCAATTGCCTGAAGGTAAGTCCGAACCGTAGAGATTATGACATCACCGTCGCGAACAATCCGCCGCGCCCGGCTCGGGGCGGCTTCGAAACGATAGGTTGCGATCTGATCTACTGCCCCTGAAGAGTTCACGTTGCCGATGTCGATGTACTGTATCTCGAAATCTGGATCGACATCTTCGGTCAACGTCTCATCGTTGATTGTAGCTGCAAACTTCAGTCGTTCCCGTGGGAACAGGTTGTGGGACATCACTCTGTCACCTCCCGCAAGAGCCGCAGGATCTCGTCCTCTGCCTTCTTCAGGTCCGTGTCGATGTCGACCAGCCTGCGGGGCGGCGTGAACTGATAGAAGTGGCGGTTGAAGTTGATCTCGTAGCCGACCTTGTCCTTGCTCCGGTCCATCCAGGCATCGGGCACATGCGGCAGAACCTCGCGCGCGAAGTAGGCGTCGATATCCTCTTTCAACGGCACGTTCTCGAAGTCGCGCAGGGTGGGGTCGGCCTCGAACCCTTTGCCCGCCTTCACCCGCTCGGCCGCCGCATCCTTCTCGGTGAACACATTGCGGAACAGCTTGACCTCGGGCGCGCGCCAGCGGGACCCGCGCTTTTTCAACAGCTTCTCAATGCTCCCCCAGACCTTGTTCCATTCCAGTTCCGGCTCGCGCCCCAGCGCCTGGTCGATCGCTTGGATGTCGTCGAGCAGATGCGGTGCCGCGTCGAGGAAGCGGGCCTTGTCCTCGACCGTCATCCGATAGCGTAGCCGCAGCGGACGCTCGACGGTGACGCGGGTATAGCCGAAATCGGCATTGTCGAAGATCTTGGACTTGGCGTTCTGGGCGTAGCCGCCGTAGAGGCGCACGATCTCGGCGATCTGATCGGGTTCGTCCGGGCGATCATCCCCTTCGGGCGCCTTGCCCGCGCCGATCTTGCGGCGCTTGTCCCCCTGGCTGCGGCCCATGGGCATCCAGATGTCCCGCGCGTCGACCAGCTGGATGGTGCCCTTGCGATGGCCGGGCTTGTTGTTGGTGACGACCCAGATGTAGGTGCCGATCCCGGTGTTGTAGAACATCTGTTCCGGCAGGGCGACGATGGCCTCGAGCATGTCGCGTTCGATGATCCATTTTCGGATGTTGCTTTCGCCGCCGCCCGCGCCCCCGGTGAACAGGGGTGACCCCGAGAATACGAGGGCCGCGCGCGAGCCATACTTCTGTGCCTTTGGATTGACGTCTTCGAACTTCGAGATCATGTGCTGCAGGAACAGCAAGGAGCCGTCGTTCACACGCGGCAGGCCTGCGCTCCAAGGGCTATCTTGCGGGGCCTTCTCGTGCCGCCGGACGATTTCCTTCTGCTGTTTCTTCCAGTCCACGCCGAAAGGAGGGTTGGCGATAAAGTAGTCGAAGGTTTGCCCATCGAATTTGTCGTCGGTGAAGCTGTCGCCGAACTGGACGTTCTCTCCGCCACCGTTGTGGTCGACCTGCTTCATGAGCATGTCGGATGCGGCCGTCGCGAAGGCACGCTTGTTATAGTCCTGGCCGTAGACGTAGAGCGTCGCCTCGTTGTGGTGATCGCGCATGTAGCGCTGCGCCTCGGCAAGCATGCCGCCCGTGCCGCATGCCGGGTCGAGCATGCGCATCACCGTGCCTGGCTTGCTGAGCACGTCATCGGCATCCATGAAAAGAAGATCGACCATGAGGTGGATCACCTCGCGCGGCGTGAAGTGATCGCCCGCGGTCTCGTTAGCCAGTTCGTTGAACCGTCGAATGAGGTTTTCGAATACGAGGCCCATCTGATCGTTCTTCACCCGGTCGGGATGAAGGTCGACCTTCAGGAACTCCTTCAGCACGAGGTAAAGGATGTTCGCCTCGTTCATCTTTTCGATTTCGTTGGTGAATTCGAAATATTCGAAGATCCGGCGAACGTTAGCCGAGAAGCCACTGATGTAGGATTGGAGGTGGCCCGCGAGGTTCGGGGTGTCGCCGATCATCGTCTGGAAGGTCATCGGCGAACGGTTGTGGAAGCGGTGCCCGGAAGCCTTGTTCAGCATCCGGTCGAGAGCATCATCCTCCAGCTTCCCACCCTTGCGCCGCTCATACTCCGCCAGAACCTGGTCCTTGGTGTCAGCCAGCACGCAATCGAAGCGGCGCAGAACGACAAGCGGCAGCATGACGCGTTCATACTGCGGCGGGCGATAGGGCCCGCGCAGGAGGTCCGCGATCTGCCAGATCAAGTTCGCCAGGTCCGAGTGGCTTGCCATGTCGTTCAGTCTCCTGCCGGTTTGTCCGGTCTGTTGTTATGTTTGATCAGTCTTCTTGCCCCGGGCGTTTGCCCGATGCCCCGGAAGCCACCTGCTTCTTCGCCTTTGCCGTCAGTCGCTCGAATTCTTCAACGGCAAGCACCACGACGACAGACCGGCCGTACTTCTCGATGGCAACAGGCTCGGCCCGCGCCATGTCGATCAGCCGCCCGAAGGCGTTCTTGGCATCGCGCGCCGACATGCTTTGCATGGTGAGCTCCTCCCCGAGTTGGAGCTACTTTAGCCAAGATGTAAGATGATGGATAGACGTTAACGTGCTGAGTCGAATGTCAAAGACAAGGCGCGTTGCGCTTCCCATTCGGATGGGAAGTCAGCTTGCACGGCGGCCTTGAGCAACTCTGTCTTGTGCCGCCCGTCGAGCACACGCTCCACAATGTCAGGAGCCAAAAGCGTCAGACGGAGGATGCGCGCGAGGTAGGTGGTCGAGATTCCCTCCTTGTGCGCGAGTTCTGACACAGTCGAGAACTCGCCGGTGTCAAGGAGTTGCTTCCAGCGGAACGCTCGGGCCAGCGCCTTGATGACCGTTGCGGTTGCTTGCCGCGGGACAGTCTGTCCGGCGGGCACGAGCATCTCCTTCCGACCGCCGCGCTTCACGATGCGGAACGGGACGTGCAAAGTGACGGTGTCGGGAATCGGCGCGCTGCGGGTCATGCGACCTCTCTGTCGCTGGAAGCCCGCATTTCGCGGTAGAGACTCCCGAGGCCATCGACGCGGAGCCGGACGTTGAGCCCGTCAGGGCCGATGTCCACGCGCTCGACCAGCAGCGCCACGATGCGCGTTTGTTCGGCAGGGAAGAGCTCCGCCCAGACCGCATCTAGCTCGTGGAGGGTGCGGCGGGCGTCGTCTTCGGCGATGTCATCGGCATGGGCCCGCGCGGCCTTCCAGGCGCCAGCAACGATTTCCGGCTGTCGGAACACGGCGCGGACTTGGTCGATGACGGCGGCCTCGATTTCACCTGCGGGCACGCGGCCGATCGGGCATGATCCAGCTCCATGCTTTAGCACCGTCTGGCTGACATAGTAGCGGTAGAGCCGCCCGCCCTTCCGCGTGTGGGTCGGCGAGAACGCGGCTCCATCCGGCCCGAACAGCAACCCCTTGAGCAATGCCGGCGTGTCCGCACGGGTTCGCGCGGCGCGCTTGCGCGGGCTCTCCTGCAGGATCGCATGCACCCGGTCCCAAGTCTCGCGGTCGATGATCGAGTCGTGCTCGCCGGGATAGCTGTCGCCCTTGTGGACCGCCTCGCCGATGTAGGCGCGGTTGCTGAGCATGCGGTAGATGTATTTCTTGTCGATCCGGTTGCCGCGCGGCGTCCGGAGGCCGCGCGTGCCGACTTCCCGCGCCAGTTCCGTGCAGGACCCGATCTCGAGAAAGCGGTCGAAGACCCAGCGAACGTGCTCAGCGTGCTCTTCGTCGACCACCAGCTTCCGGTTCTCGACGCGGTAACCGTATGGTGGCACCCCGCCCATCCACATGCCCTTGCGCCGAGAGGCCGCGACCTTGTCGCGGATCCGCTCGGCCGTCACCTCGCGCTCGAACTGGGCGAAGGACAGCAGGATGTTCAGCGTCAGCCGCCCCATGGAGGTGGTGGTGTTGAACGACTGCGTGACCGAGACGAACGTCACGCCGTTGCGGTCGAACACCTCGACCAGCTTGGCGAAATCCGCCAGCGAGCGGCTGAGACGGTCGATCTTGTAGACCACCACCACGTCGACCAGCCCGTCCTCGATGTCTTCCAGCAGCCTTATCAGGCCGGGGCGCTCCAGCGTGCCGCCGGAGATGCCGCCGTCGTCATACTGATCGCGGACCAGCACCCAGCCTTCGGATCGCTGGCTGGAGATGTATGCCTCGCAGGCCTCGCGTTGGGCGTGGAGGGAGTTGAACTCCTGCTCCAGCCCTTCCTCGGAGGATTTCCGAGTGTAGACGGCACACCGCAGCTTGCGGACGACCTTCGCTTTTTCGGGCGGCTTCGTCATCTCCGCGCCCTGTGGTTCTTGAGCCCGAAGAACACCCAGCCGTTCCAGCGCGTGCCGGTGATGGCGCGGGCGATGGCAGAGAGGGACTTGTAGGGCCGCCCCTGCCATTCGAAGCCGTCGGCGGTGACGGTGACGACCTGTTCGACGCCCTGCCACTCGCGCAGCAGCCGCGTCCCGGTGATCGGGCGGTCGCGGTCGGCGCGGATGCTACGCTTCGCGCGGTCGCCGCCGTCCAGTTCCTCGCCCAGCCGTTCGAGCCGCCGGATGGTCTCAGGCTTCAGCCCGCCATAGGCCAGTTCCTGGATGCGATAAGCTAGGCGGGACTCAAGATAGCGCCGGTTGAATGGTGGCGGCTCGTTGTCGAACAGGTCGCGCCACTGTTGCCTCAGGTCGGGCGTCGGCGTGGTCCTGAGCGCGGCCAGGCGCGCTGGGATGGGGTCGGGCTTGTTCATGCATTTCTCCGGTGAGTTGGAGTTGCATGACGGCATTGGTCGGGCGGATAGTGTAGGCAAATTTCTCCAGTCTCGTCAGATACTTCGCCCGTCTCCCGCATCCGCAACCGAACCAGCCCGAGCGCCAGCAGGCCGCACAGCTCGGTGCGGCGCTCTGCGGGTGTCATCTGGTCGGGCGTGAGCGGATTGGGGCGTTTCATGTCTCGGTGGCCGTGATCGGTGGTGCTGTTACCGATCAAAAGCCACCTGGCGGCTGCCGATGGGACAGCCCCATGTCGGAGCAGGAGAAAATCTATTGATGGGCGAGTGCCCCTGCGGGATGCTGCGCTTATAGTTGCCTTGGCATCTTTAGCGAGAGGAAGTGATGGCCCCTTCATCGAAACGTAGCTTGCGGTCCCTTCAGACAGTAATTGAGAACGCATCACCCGAATCTCTTCGGGGTTTCTTTTTTCAGGACGATGAGAATTTCGTTGCGATTGCCTCGGAGATCGCTGAACCTTTTCAGCCCCTCGAAGAAGAAGACAACGAAGAGAACCGAAATGCGGTGATCGCAGCGATCAACGACATGAAACCGGAGGTCACGCTTCCTGTCGAAATCGAGGCGCAACGCGTTTTACTTTTGACGAACGGAAAGGGCCCGTCCGCTCTCAAGGTGATTGCCGAAGAGGAACTCTCCAACGAGGAGTACGAAGCTGCGTTCGCTCAGCTTGGTGAGTTGGCCGTCGCACTACACGTTCACGCTCATCATCGTCGGGCATTCGATGACGCAGTTAGCTTCCGAAATGCACGCCTATGGCGAGATGGAAAGCTGTACAGCGCATTCGATGTGGATCTCGAGCACCCCAAGCCGGTGGACGCAAACGCAATACCCAAGGAGAAGCTCCTCGCTGCTGTGCGGTTGCGCCTCAAGCTTTCCGTAGATTGTGGAATGAGCGTCGTCGACCTCCCCGCGACGGAGGCGTACAAGCCATCCGTGCTTGTGATTATCCGGATTCCAAAGGACATCACCGGCATTCCCGAACATCTCGACAATGGAGGCAGACGCCTTCGCTTTCTGCGGCCGCAAAAGGAAGTTCTACTGATTTACACTCCTGTGGAACAAAGGATCGAGATTTGTGCTGATACAGCCCCAGAGCGCGCGTTGGTTTCTGAGTGTTTTGCGACCGAGGTCCTGGGGCACGATGTTTCGACGAAGCCGCTGACGTGGGTGAATTACGATCTTTCGCAGTTCTTCAGGACGCTCACGCTTGACCCACCTGCCGTGCCCGGGTTCCTCGTGGACAAGACTGCGCTCGTCGAAATCGAGGTGCGCCTCGCCAGGTGGAAGCAAAGGCTTCGTCTTTCTGTCCCGTTTGGCGACGAGATAGAGAAGACAGCGCAAAGCTACCTAGCGCCCGCCCGCGTACTGCAGCGCGCGTCGGGGATCTCCCGAGCCGTCATCGCGGTGCGCTACCGGCGCCAGGACTCCGACCCTCCGTCCCTCCTGGAGATCACGATCTCCGACCGTAACCGCTGCAGCCTGCTCAGCGATCCCGATCCCGAGCTTCGCAGGCTGGGGCGGACGCTTCTCACCGAGTGGAAGATCCAGCATCCCTTCCGAGACCTCAGCTCCGGCGAGCTCGGCGACTTCCTCCCCTTGCTGCTGGAACTGCATGACCGAGGGGAAGACACAGTCCCCGCAACATTCTTCTCGGAGAGGAAAAGCGACCCGGATCGCCTCGTCGAGGCCAAGCTAATCGTGCGCAAGGACGTCGATGACAGCGTGATCGACGACTTCGACGACGAAGACGTACCACCAGCGAAGGACCGGATGCTCTATGCCATCAGCACGGAATGGCTCGAGCAGCGGATCATCGAGGCTCTGCAGAGCGTGCTGTCAATTCAGGGGAAGCAGGAGATCACAACGAGGCTCTTCTTCATCGGCAGCATGTCCATCGATGGAAAAGATGTTCCCTGCTACCTCGCGCGCGGATTGGGCGAACAGAAGTGGTTCGTGGATGCCGAGGCCCAATTGCGCATGCGATCCGGAGCGGGCCCCGGCATCGTGTTCTGCGGGAAGGATCCCGGCTGGAAGTGCATCGCCGCGAACCTCATCATGACCCTTCCGCGGGCCACCGATGGCTCGGCCGGGTTTGCCAGCCTCGACAAGAGCTTCGTCGAGACTTTCTTCCGTTCGAACCTCGGTCTCGCGCTCGGCGGCACCGCCCTGACCATTGTGGAAAACGCGGATGGGGAGTCGGGAACGCTTCACGTACCCGGAAAGCCGGAGTTGCCCTTGTTCAGCGAGCAGCAGGTCCATTGTTTCCGGCTGCTGGTGGACGCGAAGAAGAAGGGTCTGCCCGGGGTGAAGACCCGCGATCTCATCGCTGGGTCGAAGTCCACAGGCATCCAGCAGATGCTAGGGAAAAAGCGGTGGCCGGTCTTCCAAGACTACATCGAAGACCTCGGCCAGTCTTGGTGGGGGTTGAAGACAAGCTGATTGCTGACCGACGCGGCTAACCGCCCATCGATGAGCCGTCGATGATTGGGGGGTTAGACGGTCGATGATTCTGTCGGCCAATGGGGGTGCTCACTCAGTCAGAGGAGCACTCCGATGCCGACTCCCTTCCCCTCGCGCCAGGCAGCCCCGACGAGCTGGTCCGGCGCCGCGAAGACCAAGCCCACCACCTCCAACTCGGAATGGCGCTGCACGCGCTGTGAGAAGCTGCTCGGCGTCGGCCGGGACGGCCGCATGCACCTGCGCTTCGCGCGGGGGCACGAGTATCTCGTGGGCTTCCCGGTTCAGGCCACCTGTCGCGGCTGCGGCACGCTAAACCACGCGACCGCGCTCGCGCGCTGACGCGCGCATTCACCCAACCCCCTGAAATCGCAGAGACGCGCGACGTCCTGACCTGGCCACGAGAAGGCGCCGGACGCCTGGCCGCAAGGCAGGCGTCCGATGTTCTTCGCGTGGCACGAGATCCGTGATCACCTCATGCATTCATCCACGAACCTTCACTTCCAGCGCAGTTTCGACGCCGTCCGGCGTGCGCAGGCCGCCCTCGCACCGTTCCGGGATCCGGCGGCCCTGCTGGACGGGCTGCACCGCACGCCCGGCGATCAGGGCCAGAAGAACGTGATCCTCTCCGCGCTGGTCAGGGCGGCGCAGGGCGACGGGCCCACGTCCGACTGCGCCCTGACGCTGCTGTTGCTGGCGCTCTGGCCCGGCCTCGACGCCATCCGCCGCCGGTCGATCTGGCGCAGGATCGGCACCGCCGACGAGGTCGCGTCCGACGTTCTGGCGCGCACCACCGAGGCTGTCCGCGGCCTCGACCTCGGGCGCGTCAACTGGATCGCGGCCACGGTGCTGCGGAATGTCGAGCGCGACATGATCCGCATGCGCCAGCGCGACCAGACGCGCGAACATCTCGCCAGCAGCGCCGATCCTGACGAGGTGGCGGACAGCGGCGACAGCGGGATCGGCGCGGCCGGGTACGCACGGCTGAACGGCGCCGTGCGGAAGTTGCTCGGCGATGACGCCCTGCTGGTGATCCGCGTGGCGATCGAGGGTTTCTCCCAGGCCGAGGTCGCCGTCGAGCTGGGCCTGACCGCTCGAGGATTTCAGGCGTCTTCCGGGGCTCTATCGCCGCTGGGAGCTGACCGAGGTCTGCGAGCCCAACCGCAACTACCAGATCGAGGACGCCGGCGCCCATGCCGACGGGACGCCGCTGCTGGCGATCTACGTCGCCGAGCCCGCGCCCGACGTCCGCGAGGCCGCGTGATGCGCCTCCTCGATCACCTCATCCCACGGAGAACAGCCATGCCGGACCAGCCGGACGACATCACCCGTCTTCGCGCCGCGAGCTATGCCCTCGAAGACCTCCCCGAAACCATCGCCCTTCCGCAGCGCGCCGGTGACGAGCCGCGCGAGCCGCTGCCGGTCGTCGAGGCGACCGTCGACGAGATCGCCTTCGCGATCGTGGAGGCGGAGCGCGAGAGCTCGGCCGCCTACCGCCGCGCCGACGCGCTGAAGCGGCTCTACAAGCTCGCCCGCGAGGCGGGGTGCATCGGCGCAGATCGCGCCGCTGCGGCGGTGATCAAGAAGGAGGGCCAGTGATGGCCCTTCCCATCATCGGCGCCGATGAGCGGCTCGCTCAGCGCAAGGGCATCAAGGGCGTCATCTTTGGCCGGTCCGGCATCGGCAAGACCAGCCTGCTCTGGACGCTGAACGCCTCGACCACGCTCTTCCTCGACCTCGAGGCCGGGGATCTGGCGGTCGAGGGGCTGGAGATCGACACGCTCCGGCCCCGCACCTGGAAGGAATGCCGCGATTTCGCGGTGTTCATCGGCGGCCCGAACCCGGCGCTGCGCGAGGACCAGACCTACAGCCAGGCGCATTTCGACGAGGTCTGTGGCCGATACGGCGATCCGGCGGTGATCGGGAAGTACGAGACCGTCTTCATCGACTCGATCACCGTGGCCGGGCGGCTCTGCTTCCAGTGGTGCCGTGGGCAGCCCGAGGCGTTCTCCGAGAAAACCGGCAAGCCCGACATCCGTGGCGCCTACGGTCTGCATGGCCGCGAGATGATCGGCTGGCTGACCCACCTGCAGCACACGCGCGGCAAGCATGTCTGGTTCGTGGGCATCCTCGACGAGCGGCTCGACGACTTCAATCGCAAGGTCTTCCAGCCGCAGATCGACGGCTCGAAGACCGGGCTCGAACTGCCCGGGATCGTCGACCAGGTCATCACCATGGCCGACATCCCGGACCCGGGCGGCCAGCCGCAGCGCGCGTTCGTCTGCCAGACGCTGAACCCCTGGGGCTATCCGGCCAAGGACCGCTCCGGTCGCCTCGACAGGGTCGAGCCGCCGCATCTCGGAACTGAAAGGAGCCGCGCAATGTCCGGACCCTGGAACGACTTCAACTCCGCCCAATCCAACACCAACGTCATCCCGAAGGGCACGCTCGCCAAGGTGCGCCTGACGCTCCGCCCGGGCGGCTTCGACGACCCCTCGCAGGGCTGGACCGGCGGCTGGGCGCGCCGCGCCGCCACCGGGGCCGTCTATCTCGACGCCGAATACACGGTGCTCGAGGGGCCCTATGCCCGGCGCAAGGTCTGGTCGCTGATCGGCCTCTATAGCCCCAAGGGCCCGGACTGGGCCAACATGGGGCGCGGGCTGATCCGCGGCATCCTGAACTCGGCGCGCGGCGTGTCCGACAAGGACAATTCGCCCGAGGCGCAGGCCCGCCGCCGCATCAACGGGTTCGGCGATCTCGACGGGGTCGAGTTCGTCGCCCGCATCGACATCGGCACCGACACCAACGGCGAGGACAAGAACGAGGTCCGCGCCGCGGTCACGCCCGACCATCGCGACTACGCCGCGCTGATGGGCGCGGTCGCGCCGCAGTTCACCGCCGCCCCGGTACAGGGCCACGCCCCGCAGCAGCCCGCCACGGCCACCCAGCCCAGCCAGCCCGCGTCCGCCCCCGGCAACGCCGGTCGGCCGAGCTGGGCGCAGTAAGGGGGGGACCGGCCATGCGCCTGCGCCCCCGCCAGAAGACCTTCGTCGAGCGCAGCGTGGCTGCGCTCGCCTCCCGCGGCAACACGCTGGGCGTGGCGCCCACAGGTGCTGGCAAGACCATCATGCTTTCGGCGGTCACCGGCGAGATGATCGGCGACGGCGCGAAGGCCTGCGTGCTGGCCCATCGCGACGAGCTGACGGCGCAAAACCGCGCCAAGTTCCAGCGCGTGGTGCCGGGCATCGCCACCTCGGTGATCGACGCCACGGAGAAGTCCTGGGGCGGCCAGGTCGCCTTCGCCATGGTGCCGACGCTGGCGCGCGCCTCGAACCTCGCGGACATGCCGCGTCTCGACCTGCTGGTCGTCGACGAGGCGCATCACGCCGTCGCTGACAGCTATCGCCGCATCATCGACCGTGTGCGCGAGGCCAATCCCGACGCACGCATCTTCGGGGTCACGGCAACGCCGAACCGGGGCGACAAGAAGGGCCTGCGCGAGGTTTTTGACAACGTGGCCGACCAGGTGCGGCTGGGCGAGCTGATCGCCTCGGGCCACCTGGTGCCCCCGCGCACCTTCGTCATCGACGTGGGCGTGCAAGACGAGTTGCGATCCGTCCGCAAGACCATGTCGGATTTCGACATGGCGGAGGTCGCGGGCATCATGGACCGCGCCCCCGTCACCGACGAGGTGATCCGCCACTGGAAGGAAAAGGCGGGCGACCGGCAGACCGTGGTGTTCTGCTCCACCGTCGCCCATGCCGAGCACGTCACCGACGCCTTCAGGGCGGCGGGCGTTTCCGCCGCGCTGATCCACGGCGATCTGGCGGCCGAGACCCGCAAGGCGATCCTCGCCGACTACGCGGCGGGCGTCATCCGCGTCGTCGTCAACGTGGCGGTGCTGACCGAGGGCTGGGACCATCCGCCCACCTCCTGCGTCGTGCTGCTGCGCCCCAGCTCCTACAAGTCCACGATGATCCAGATGGTCGGGCGCGGGCTGCGCACCGTCGACCCCGAGGAACATCCCGGCATCGTCAAGACCGATTGCGTCGTGCTGGATTTCGGGACGTCGAGCCTGATCCACGGCACGTTGGAGCAGGACGTCGATCTCGACGGCAAGACCGAGGCTGGCGAGGCGCCGACGAAATCCTGCCCCGGCTGCGGCGCCGACATTCCGCTGGCCGCCACGGAATGCCCGCTCTGCGGCGAGGCGTTCCCGCGCGAGGATCTGGATGCGGGCGAAGGCGGGGCCGCCGCGCCGCTCTCGGGCTTCATGATGACCGAGATCGACCTGCTGAAGCGGTCCAGCTTCGCGTGGGTCGACCTCTACGGCACGGACGACGCGCTGATGGCCACGGGCTTCGCCGCCTGGGGCGGCATCTTC
>PHEQ01000072.1 GCA_002842985.1 Alphaproteobacteria bacterium HGW-Alphaproteobacteria-1 | reverse complement strand
GCGCAGGTAAATCCGTCGCTCAAGCCGCAAAACACCTCGGCATAGGCAGATCAACAGCTTACAAGGCGATCAGAAATGCCATGCTGTAAGCCATGTTCATACTTCGTTCTTCCTTAGCGTGGTTCTACGAAGAAACCTTCCGATGGGGCCAGGAAGTGGCCTCGAACCCGATCGCCGAAGCCGCGACCGGGGTGATGTATTCGAACCGGATTGACGGCCGCCCGTCGCGGCTGGGCCCCTCCTATCATGATCAGTTTGCCGACTGTTACGCCGTGATCGCAGTCCTGTCGGCCCTGCTCAACCGAAGCGATCCGGCCAAGCGCGATATCGAACTCGGGCTTTACGAGACCGGTCTTCACATCGCCGCGCGGGATCTTCTCGGCGTGCAGCTCAAGTCGCATCTTCTGGGGCGGCCGGAACAGGAGCCGTCGGCAGAATTCAGCATACCCGGTTACGGTTCATATGAGACCAGCGACGGGCGTTGGATCTATCTGGTCATGTTGACGGACGATCACTGGCGCAAATTCTGCGCTGCAACGGCGATCGAATCGAATCCGGACCACGCCACCCTGAGGCAAAGGCGAAGGGCCAGGCCGGAGATCGAGGCGCTGGTCGCGGACAGAGTCCGCGCCTACAGCTATGACGACCTTGCCCGGACGCTCGCGGATAAGGGCGTCGGCCACACCGAGGTTCTCTCGCTCGACCGGGTGCTCGACGTGCCGCAGGCCCAGGCACCGGGGAAATGCTCCGATTTCACTTTCAAGGACTATGATTTCCACACGCCGGACCTGCCCCTTCCGAATCTTACCCGCAGCGAGGACATGTCGAAGGCGCCGCCGCTTCTCGGTGAAGACACAAGAAGCATCTTGAACATGCTCGGCTATGACGAAGCGGCCATAACGGCGCTTCTGGATGCCGGCGCCGCGCGCTCCGCCGATTCGGACGCTGCGCTGTGGGCGTTGCCGGAAAAGACCGCCTAGGCGCTCTTGCGCCAACCTGTTCCTGCTCCGGCCATCCGTCCGGGCCAAGCTTGAATTGCGTGTTGAACCCGGTCATACTGTGAACAGTATTCACCTTGAAAGGGCGGGCGAAAGAGCCACCCTTTCATCGCCGGATCGACGGCGGACTGCAACGGGATCACGAACATGGCTAGCCAGATGTCCTTGAAAATCGAACCCAAATCCTTGGTGGATGCCGTTACGGAGCGTCTGGAGGCGGCGATCATTGCGGGCGATCTCGCGCCCGGTGAACGGATACGGGAACAGACCCTCGCCGTAGAAATGGGTATCAGCCGGGGTCCGCTGCGCGAAGCCATTCGCCGGCTGGAAGGCCGCAGGCTGCTCGAAAGAACGGCGAATATCGGCGTGCGCGTCGCGGAGCTATCGCCGCAGAAAGTCGACCAGATCCTGACGGTTCGCGAGGCTCTGGAGGGCATGGCCTGCCGGCTTGCCGCCGAGCGCATCTCGGATGAGGAGATCGCACGGTTGCGGGATCTGCTGGTGTCGCATTCGACACTCGCGGATGTCTCTTCGGGCGAAGGCTACTACCAGCAAAGCGGCGATTTCGACTTCCATTTCCGCATCGCCAAGGCTTCCGAGAACGAGTATCTGATCTCGACTTTGATGGGCGATCTCTATGATCTTCTGCGCGTCTACCGCTACAAGGCATCGACCATGTCCGGGCGCGCGACTGCCGCATTGGAAGAGCACAAGGCCATCGTGGAGGCGCTCGGCGCTCATGATCCCGAACGGGCGGAACAGGCCATGCGCACCCATGTCCGCAATGCCCGGATCCATGCGCAGATGGCGCTGCAGATTAGGAACGGGGTGGAGGAATTGAAGTAGTTCATCCTGAACAACGATCGCAGGTTGCGAATTGCAGTTTCTGCTGGCGCCCGGCGCCCTGCGTGAACTGACGAACAACTGCGACCAGCCATTCCAGCTGGCACAAAAAGACCCGCAGATGGCGCAGGATCATGCGGATGTTGTGACCGCAGCCGCACAGGAGGGCGAAGAGCGCGTCGCCCCGGAGTTCGACAGTTATTCGCGTAAGTAATTGATATTGTTGATACGGAAATCGTGTTTGTGTGACTACACTGCCGGTCAGGCGGGTTTTTTGAGGCCCATGGCCTCGAAGAGATCGAGCTGCTCCTGTGTGGTTTTGCTGGTGCCTTTGAATGTGCGATCGCCGATATGGGCAGTGTGCTTCTGGAGGCGGGCAAGAAGGTCCAACGCAGTGCGTGGGCTGGCGCCGTGCTTTTGAGCCTTTAGGCGCATGCGCATGACACGGTAGAGGGTTAAGGCCATGAAGCAGATGAGCGCATGCGCGCGGATGCGATCTGGCAGCCGGTGATGCACCGGTGCGATCTCGATATCGGATTTGAGCACGCGGAAACCACGCTCGATATCTGCGAGGGAACGATAGCGTTCGACCGCTTCGGTTGGTGTCAGGTCTGGGGCATTGGTTATCAGCGCGAGCTTGCCATCGAATAGCTGCGCATCGGCAATGGCGTCCTCATCGATGCTCCAGGAGAACCGGTCTGCGGTCAGGTCGGGCTTCACAAAGCGCAACATTTCGGCCTCGGCGACAGCGCGCGTGAAGCGGCTATAGGCCCCGCGGTCTGAAGCACGACGCCCCTGAGCGGTTTTCCCATCATCCTGTGCATCAAGTTTTGTGACCATCTTATCGGCCATCGCTTCGAGTTCAGCGATGCGCGCACGGCGCTTGTCACCTTGCTCGGCGGCGCGAACTGGATCATGGGCAACGATCAGACGATGATCGGCAAACCGCGCCTCGGCCAATCCGTCTTGTGCGTGTTCCACGGGATGAGGGGCGCCCATTCCAGCTAATCGTGGGCAGCTATTCCACGCGATGATGGGCAGCCGTTCCACGCGATCGTGGGCGGATTG
>PHEQ01000036.1 GCA_002842985.1 Alphaproteobacteria bacterium HGW-Alphaproteobacteria-1 | reverse complement strand
CAAACCCGACCCGGCGTCCGCAGTCGCAAAGAGCCACCTTCAAACCGTGGGGGAAGAATAACGTCCTTCAAGGCTGACTTCTTCAGCAGCCTGTTAAGGGTTTGCCGCAAAACGGCTGTTCAAGCCCGGCGGGTTGCATTGCAGATCATCCAAACCACAATCATCTGCGCACCTGACCGTCTACGTGATCTTTTGCGCAATATGACCCGCATGCAATTGATCAGGACACTGGCAGCTTGGCGTCCGGATTTGACAGGGTTTCGGGATGTCGAAGAATCTTACAAGATTGCGCTCAAATCGCTAGCACGTCGATACCTTGAGCTGCACGATGAGGTCGCCGATCTGGACGACATGATCGAAGCAATCGTCACTGACCTTGCCCGATATCTGATTGCATGCAGCGGGATCGGCTTTACCAGCGCGGCTCAATTGTTGCTGACCGCAGGCGACAATCCTGAACGGCTCAGATCCGAAGCCAGCTTCGCTGCTTTGTGCGGCGTCAGCTCAGTTCCTGCATCCTCGGGGAAAACAACACGACACCGATTGAACCGGAGTGGCGACCGAGCCGCGAACAGCGCACTCCACATCATCGCAATTGGGCGGTTACGGCTGGATTCGAAGACAAAGGAATACGTTGCGCGACGAATAGCTCAAGGCCATTCAAAGCTGGAAGCTATTCGGTGCCTGAAACGATACATCGCACGTGAAGTCTTCAACATCATCGCGCGACGTCACAAACAGATCAATCAGGCTCAAATCGCGGCTTGACACTTAGAAGGGCGTCCAGGGATCGCAGTTCACATCCACCGACTTCATCAAGGTGCTGGCCGCCCGTGAGATCAAGATCAGCATGGATGGCAAGGGCGCCTGGCGCGACAACGTCTTCGTCGAGCGGCTCTGGCGGACCATCAAATACGAGGAGGTCCACCTGCGGGCCTATGCCAGCGTGTCCGAGGCCCGGGCCGGAATCGGACGGTATCTCGCCTTCTACAACAGCCGACGCCCGAATTCATCGCTTGACGGGAAAACCCCCGATCAGGCCTACTTCAACCAGCCAATGCCCGAGGCGGTAGCGGCATAAAAAAGGCGGAAAACCACTTAGAAAACGCCCGGAACCTGTTCAGATCAACCGAACCACCTCTCTGTCGGGCTTGGCTGGGCCTGACCACCCGGCGATACCAATCCGGGGAAGTCGACTACGACGGTCACACATCCCGGCGCGGCGACCGCCATGTGAGAAGCCTTCTCTATGAGGCGGCAACGGTCATTCTGACCCGCAGTCTTGCCGACAGCGATCTGCGGACATGGGGGCTGAAACTCAAGGGACGCATCGGCTTCAAACGCGCTGCCGTCGTGGTGGCTCGAAAACTCGCAGTCATAATGCATGCAATGCTCCGGGATGACACCCCGTTCGTGCGGGTCGCAAAGGCCGCAACCTGACACGTCACCAATAGCGCTCAAGTCGCGAGCGCGCGAAGGCGTCCCTGCCGGGACGTAGGTCGAGCCATTCCGCTGATCGAGTTGCACCAGCTAAAACAGCTGAGTGCGTTTCGCACATTGGAAGGCTCCTCCGCGAAGACCCATCATGCGGCGACCGACGTGTCGACCGCGAAGACGACCCTGACCCGGCAAACGTTTCGACGACGCGCACTCGGAGCCTCAGGCGCATTGGTCTCACGCATGACCTGAAGACCGACCTCCCGCCGTCCAACGCCCGGTGGTGCAAAGAAAATGCTTGCAATTCTGGCTGCGATTAGACGACTCGATCACACGCCCCTGGGGTCAGAAACTTCTTGCCTGACGGGCGGCAACCACAGAATTTGCGTTTTGAACGACCTCAGATTAAACTCTCTCTGATCGGATGGTTGTGCCATTTCCGTTTCGGATTGGGCGGGTTCGAAGCTACGCGCCTAAAGGCGCTCGGTGATCTCGATGGGGTTTTGGTCATCGATGATACCAGGTTTCTGAAGAAGGAGGCTCACTCCGTCGGTGTTGGTCGACAGTATTCCGGTACGGCAGACCGGATTGAGAATGCCAGATCGGTGTATTCGCCGCCTATGCCAGCCGCGGGAATCACGCACTGCTTGATCGGCGGCTTTACCTGCCGAAGGACTGGGCCAACGAGTTGTAGCGGTGCATAAAGGCGCGTGTGCCGGAAAACGTTATATTTGCCACAAAGTCGGCCATGGCCTGCGAAATGACAGAAAAGCTGCTGGGTGAGGGGGCGCCAAGCGCCTTTGTCCTCACCCATGTGGTCTATAGCTCGGACTATGGGTTCCCGCACATGCTGGAGGATCGTGGTCAGCCCTATGCGCTGGCGGTGCGTTCGACCCACAACTTGCACTTTCTGGAAGAGCGGCGCTGGTACAGACAAACCTGAGGACGATGATTTCCGAACCGCCCACAGAGGCCTGACAGTTCCTGTCCGCCGGTAAAGGTGCCAAGTGCATACGCCGATGGAGAACCGTTCGGCTGGACTCAGGTAAATGCCATTTTTTGCTCGATATCCACGGAGAGTACAAGACTGGATGGCGGGGAATTCCGCCACTTACGATTAGCGGGTCCAAGTGATTTTAGGCACGATCAAGATCTTGATGATTGGGTGCTTTACCTACCCTTTTGGTTGCTTGGATATGAAGCTATGGCTTCTATCTTCGTGGAGCGTTCAGCCCGATGTTTAATACAAAAGCCCGACTCGCCTGCACCGAAGCCGCTTGAAAACGTCAAGCGAGCCGAGTGACGCTCACCGGCTTAACGAACCGTGAGTAGTTACCGTGTCTTTCTGCAATCCTAAAATAGTTCTTCTTCTCAATTCCTCGCCTTGTATCCTGCCCGTGTCCGGATAGTATGCTGACACATACTGGCGGAGGAAACCATGATCATTCGCGCCATTGACGGGCTTAACGAAACCGTCGGCAGAATCGTCTCTGTGGTGGCGATCGTGTTCGCGGCATTCATCATCTATGACGTATTCATGCGTTACGTGCTCAACGATCCGACCCGCTGGGCGTTTGACGTCACAAAGCAGATGTTCGGCTTCTACTTTGTGCTGCTCGGCGGCTATGCGCTGCGGCATCAGGCGCATGTGCGGGTGGATCTGCTGACCGCCAATCTGTCCGAGACCCCGGCCCGTATTGTCGATGCTCTGGGCTATCTGATCTTCTTCTTTCCCTTCGCCTGGGTGTTCACAACCCGCTCCTATGAATTTGCGATGCGGTCCTATGCGCAGGGTGAAACCACCTATGGCTCGGTGCAATTGCCCGTCTATCCGCTCAAGATGGCGATGGCTGCGGCGGCGGCCCTGCTCTTGTTGCAGGGGATCGCAGAGGTTCTGAAACTCGTATTCAATCGTCAGGAGGTGCGCAGTGACGCCTGAAGTCATCGCCCTGTGCATGTTCGGCCTGCTGCTGCTTGGCCTCTTCATGGGCCATCCGCTGGCCTTTGTGCTGGGCGGCACCGCCGTTCTGGGTGCGCTGATCGCGGGCAAGCCGATGGTGCTGGGCATCGTCATCAATCGCATCTTCGGCGATGTGCTGGATAATTTCACGCTGATTGCCATTCCACTGTTCGTGCTGATGGCCCGGTTTCTCTCGGACAGCGGCGTCACCGACCGAATGTTCGAATCCCTCCGGCTGATGATGTCCAATGTGCGCGGCGGTCTGGCACTGGCGGTCGTGTTCATCTCGATCCTCTTGGCGGCGACCACCGGCATCATCGGCGCCTCGATCACCGTGATGGGCGTCATGGCCCTGCGCCCGATGCTGCAATATGGCTATAGCCCGACGCTCACCACCGGCGTCATCGCGGCCTCGGGCTGCCTCGGCATTCTCATTCCGCCCTCGATCATGCTCATCCTGATGGCCAGCTACTCACCGCTCTCGGTGGGCGAACTGTTTGCCGGTGCAATGATCCCCGGCATATTGCTCGGACTGCTCTACGCCGTCTGGGTTGTGATCGTGGCCTTCGTGCGCCCCGATATGGCCCCCGCCGTTGAGTCGGACGAAAAGGTCAGCCGCAGCGCCCTGCTCAAGATGCTGGCGATTGAGGCCGTACCGCCCTTGGTGCTGATCCTCGGCATCCTCGGCTCGCTCCTAGCGGGCATAGCCACGGCAACAGAGGCCTCTGCCATCGGGGCCATGCTGGCGCTGCTGATCGTGATCTTTCGCGGCAAGTTCAGATGGATCAGCTTCTACGGCGCAATGCTGGAGACCGGGCGCACCTCGGCGATGATCCTCTTCATCGTGATCGGAGCAACCGCCTTTACCGGCGTGTTCAACATCACCGGCGGGTTGCGCGCCACTCAGGAAATCATCCGGGGCATGGATATGGAGCCGTGGATGCTCATTACGATGATGCTGTTCATCGTGTTCATTTTGGGCGCTTTCCTCGACTGGACGGGGATTGTCTTGCTTTCGTTCCCGATCTTTCTGCCCATCGTGCAAGAGATGGATGTCAGCCTCTTGTGGTTTGTTGTTCTCATGTCGGTGGTGTTGCAGACCTCGTTTCTGACGCCGCCTTTTGGCTATGCCTTGTTCTATTTGCGCGCTATCGCGCCCAAGTCGGTCAAAACCTCACAGATCATCATCGGGGTGTTGCCATTCATTGGCTTGATCCTGATCATGTGCCTCGGTGTAGCCATCTTTCCGCAACTGGTCACATGGCTACCAGAGACGCTCTACACCAAGTAAACAAGGAGACTACCCATGCTGACGAAGATTACTCTCGTAACCGGCCTCGCTCTGGCCGCAGGGATTGCGACGCAATCTGCCGCGCAGGAAAGCTGGACCATGACAACCACATGGCCCAGCTCTCTGGAGCTGATCGAGATCGACAAGCATTTCGTCGACCTCGCCAACAAGCTGACCGGCGACGCGTTGACCATCGAGTTCTTCGAGGGAGGCGCGCTTGTGCCCGCAGGCGAAGTCTTTGGCGCAGTGGAATCTGGCACCATTCAGGCTGGCGGGGATTGGCCGGGCTATTGGGCAGGCCGCGATTCGGCGTTCTCCCCCTTGGCAACCACCGCCAGCCTCTTCAACGCCATCGACTACGTCAACTGGATCGAACAATGGGGTGGTGCCGATCTCTATAACGAGATCTACGGCAAATTCGGCATGGTCTACCTGCCCTACGGCGTGACCAACAACGAATCCGGTTTCCGTACCAATGAGCCCATCGTGACCCTTGAGGATCTGCAAGGCAAACGCCTGCGCCTGTCCGGTCTGGAACAGGGTCGCCTGCTCGAAAAACTCGGCGGCAATCAGGTCTCCATGGCCGGTGGCGAAATCTATCAGTCGCTAGAACGCGGCGTGATCGACGGCGCAGAATTCTCGACCCCCAATGTTGATTATTCAGGCGGCTTCCATCAGGTGACCAAGTTCTGGGCCACTCCGGGCTGGCACCAATCGGCTTCGGTCTTTGGCGTGATGATCAACAAGGCCTCGTGGGATGCGCTCTCTCCTGAAACGCAGGAGGATCTGAAAATCGCGGCTCAGGCCAATCTGATCTGGTCGCTTTCCTTCACCGAAAAGCGCGCCACCGAGGCCTATCAGCAGTTCAAGGACGCTGGCATCGAGATCACCCGCTACGACGACGAGACCTTGGCGCGCGTGCAGGAACTCGCCAATGAGGTGATCATCGAGACCGCCTGCGAAAACCCCGCCTCGGCCAAGGTCTATCTCAGCCAGCTCGAATATCTGGCCGATTACGCCAAATGGCGCGATGCGTCCGCCCCCTTCAATCTGGGTCGGTCACCCAATGGGCCGGACATCGAAGCCATCCGCGCCTGCGCGAACTGATACAGAGAATTCAACCGGAAGGCCCACCATCACTGGTGGGCCTTTTGCGTTTAACGAACGGACCGCTTTGCGGCAACATTCTCTTTTCCGGGCGTAGCTGACCCTTGCGCAAGCAAGAAATGTTGATGGTCTAAAGAAAATATCGCCTGCCTTCGCCACGATTTAGAAGCTGGCGCTACTCTACAAAGGCATTTTGTTCCAAGGGTGATCCCTACCTACTTGAAGCATGAACCACTTCAACCAGAGGCTGTTCCGGTTTTCGAGTCGGTGCTTTCTTCTTTTGGTGGACGGATACGGAAAAGAAGTGCGTAAAGTACCGGCACGGCGACAAGGGTCAGCACCGAGGCAAACGCGAGGCCACCCATTATCGTCACCGCCATAGACGCGAAAAACGCATCCGGCAGCAGGGGTATCATGCCGAAGATCGTCGTGCCTGCGGCGAGCACCACAGGGCGTAGACGACTGACCGAACCGTCAATCACTGCCTTGTAATCCGCCACACCCTCTGCGCGCTGAACGTCGATCTCTTCGACCAGAACGATCGCGTTCTTCATCAGCATTCCCGACAGCGAAAGGAAGCCGAGCAGAGCAGTGAAGGTGAAAGGCAGGCCGGTGAAAAGCAGCCCGAGCACCATGCCCGTCACGGACATTGGCACGACAAGCCAAAGGATGAGGGGTTGGCGCACCTTGTTGAACATGAGAATGGAGATTGTCAGCATGACAAGGAAGCCTAGGGGAAGCTGTTTGCCAAGGCTGGTCTGGGCGTCGGTTGAACTTTCATACTGGCCACCCCACTCCATGCTGTAGCCGTCGGGACGCGGGAGTGCCTCGATCTCGGCCCGCACGCTTTTGAAGGCCTCATCGGCGGTGAGATCCGCCCGTGCACCGCCAAGGGCAGTAATGGTGCGTTCGCGGTTGCGCCGGTGAATCAGCGCCTCGACGAGGCGCGGCTCGAACCGTTCCACAAGGTTGGCCATGGGAACGTAGGTGCCAGCACCATCGGACCAGGCCGACAGATCCCGAACGCGGTCAACCCCGTCCCGTTCGGTCGCGGGCAGCCGCAGGTGGATCGGGATGACCTCGTCGCCTTCGCGCAATTCACCGACTCGCAAGCCCGACGTTCCGTAGCGGACGGTATCGGCAATCGCGCTGCGCGTGGCCCCGGCCAGCCGCATGCGCGACTCATCGACGATCGGCTCAACAAGGATTTCGCGCTGGCGCCAATTGGTGCGCGGGTTGGTAATTGTGCCGGCGGCCTCGTATATCCGTAATGCATCGTCGGCGAGTTGGCGCAGAACGACCGGATCGGGACCAGAGAACCGGACCGCCACATCGGCACCGGAGGGCGGGCCGAAGACAAGCTCTTCGACCCGGACGAGCGCGTTGGGAAATTCGGCCGGCAGATCACGATTCAATCGATTGGCCATAGCCGGGATCGCCTCGGCGTCGGCCACACGAACGATAAGCTGGCCATAGCTGGCATCTGCCTGCTCCGGGTTGTATGTCAACATGAATCGGCTCGCGCCGCGCCCCACCAAGGTCGTCACGTCGGTCACCTTGTCTTCAGACAGGATCAACTGTTCGAGCCGTTTCATTTCACGGTCGGTGACGTTGATGTCGGTCCCTTGCGGCATCTGGAATTCGACATAGAAAAGCGGGGTATTTGACGCCGGGAAAAAGGCCTGCTTGACCTGCCCGAAGGCCATCACCGACACAATCGTGATTCCCACGATTACAAGCACAACCAGCACACGCGCGCGCAGCACGAGCCAGAGCAACCCGCGATAGATCGCGTAGAACGCGCCCTTGTAGGGATCATCCGAGGTATTTTTTTTTGGCGCCTTGAGCAGCAGCATGCCGAGATATGGCGTGACCGTAACAGCCAGAATCCAGCTCATCAGCAGCGAGATGGTGATCACCGCGAAGAGCGAGAACAGAAACTCGCCGGTGGAGTCCGGCGAAAGTCCGATCCCGGAAAAGGCCATGATCCCGATCACGGTGGCTCCAAGCAGCGGAATGGACGTGGAACTTTCGGTCTCGGCCGCAGCTTTTATCGCGCTCTTTCCGCGCGCCATGCCAATCACCATTCCTTCGGTGATCACGATGGCGTTGTCGACCAGCATCCCCATCGCGATGATCAGGGCACCAAGGCTGATCCGTTCCATCGCGATCCCGAAGACCGACATGAAGAACAGCGTGACGAACACAGTGAGCCCGAGCGTCGTGCCGACCACCAGGCCGGCGCGCCAGCCCATTGTGATCATCAGCGCCCCGACAACGATGGCGACCGACATCGCAAGGCTCAGGAGAAAGCTGGAGACGGCCTCGTCAACGACGACGTGCTGTTCGTAGATCGGCGTGATCTCGACGCTGTCCGGCAAGTCGGCCTTCAACGTCTCAAGCCGGGCCGCGACCGCCGAACCAACTTCGACCACGTTGCGGTTCGTCAACGCCGAAACCCCGAGGGTGAAGGCTGCCGTGCCATTGTGGCGGATCACCTGGCTCGGCTGTTCCGCCTCGTCGCGGGAGACGCGGGCGATGTCACGGATCGCAACCTGTCCGACCTCTCCGGCCGCGCCAAGCCGTAATTGTTCGATCCCCTCGGGGGTCACGTAACCCGGCGGAACGGACAGGCCGATGCGGGCGGGGCCCTCGGTGATCTCGCCATTGTTGAAAACGAGGTTTTCATCGTTCAGCACGCCCAGAACCTGGTTTGGCGGCAGGCCCAATTCCGTCAGGCGCGCGGACGGGATCGAGAGGGTGATCGTCTCTTCCGTAAGGCCCTGAACCTCAACCTTCGCAACGCCGTCGACGGTCACCAGCCCAAGCCGTAATCGCGTGGCCAGATCCCGCTCCTCGCGCGGGCTGAGACCTTCGGTTTTTACCGCGTAGAACATGCCGTAGACATCGCCGAAATCGTCGTTGACAATGGGTGCGCGCGCGCCCTGGGGTAGGTCGTCCTGCACGTCGCTGATGCGCAGCCGCATCTCGTCCCAGACTTGCGGAATCTCATCCGGGCCATAGGTGCCCTCGATCTCGACCGTGATCTGCGCCATGCCCGGCATCGACTTCGATTCGACCCGGTCAAGCTGCTTCATCTGCTGCAGCGCGTTTTCGATGACGTCCGAGACCTCTTCCTCGACCTCGACTGCTGTCGCGCCGGGATACGGCACGAACACGAGCGCGGTCTTGAGCGTGAAACTCGGGTCTTCAAGGCGGCCCACGGTGTTCAGCCCCCAATACCCGCCCAAAAGACAAAAAAGGATGAGGAGCCAGACCGCCACGGGCCTCTGGATGCTTGCGCCGGAAATGCTGAATGCCATGGATTTGTTCGTGTCCTGTCAAGGGGGCGGGATCAGAGCCCCGCAACCGTCACGGTCTGATTGTCGCGAAGCCGCCACCACCCGCCGGAGACGACCAGTTCATCGCCTTGGAGACCTTCCAGAACCACGATCTCGTTATCGACGGGAAGGCCCAGACGCACGGTCCGGCGCCTGACCTGCCCCGACTCTTCGTCGTAAATCCAGACCGAAGGCTCGGTTCGGCTAGAGGTATCGATCGCTGACACGGGGACCATGGCAGATTGTGCACTGGATTCGGCCGCCGCATTTGAAAGGCGCACCCTGGCCGTCATCCCGGGCAGAAGCCGCGAGTCGACATCGCCCGTGATGGCGAATTCCACATCGTAGGTCTGCGCCGTGCGGTCAGCATCGGTTGCAAAGGACCGAAGCATGAGCGGAGCCGTGTAGCCGGGCACGGCTGGAAAACTTGCCACGAGATCAAAGGCGTCGGGTGCGCTGCGTGCGACCGCCGCCAGTTCTTCCGGCAGAGAGATCATGATCCGCATCTCGCTGACATCCTGAAGACGCGCAACCGGCGCCGCGGAGGTGACGTTGACATATTCCTCGATGAAGGTGCGCGCCACGATTGCATCGAAAGGCGCGATGATCTGCGTCTGTGAGAGGCGCCGCTCGGCCTCGCGCAGCGCAACTTCGGCCTGCGCGTATTCGGCACGGGCGGTTTCGAAGCGCGCTTCGGCCGCAACCCCTCGTTCGGCAAGGCTCTTCGCGCGCTCGAGCTCGGATTTCGCCAGGTCAAAGGCGGCCCGCGCCCGATCCACCGCAAGTTCGAAATCGACCGGATCGAGTTCCGCGATCAGATCGCCTTCGCTGATCTTGTCGCCCGGATCCACCTCGAGGCGCAGGACCTGTCCAGAAACCTGGAAAGCGATGTCTACGGTGCGGGCTGGCGCGACCCGCCCGGCAACGGTGCGGCCACGCGTGACGGTGCGACTTGTTGCTCGGGTCACTTCTACTGTGACCTTCCGGTCGTGTTCAGCCCCCTCGCTGGTTTCGGCCGCAGGCTTTGTCGCGTCAGTCGTTGTCTGGGCCCGGACATCGGTCCGGAGCGCCGGAAACACCGACAAAACCAGCAGCGCCGCAGCCGCGATCACGGTAACCGATGCGATCCGTTTCCAGCTCTGCTTCATTCTATTCGAGTTCATCGATCAGGGTCCTTAATCTTTCGATGACGCGACCACGGAGATCCGCCCCGCCGTCTGGCAGCTTGAGAAGTTTCTGGAAGCGCACCCCCTGAATCGCCCAAAAAACCACCATGGCACCCTGCGGGTCTTGTGTGTCGGACAGGATACGCCCGATGTCGTCGCTCAATTCTCCCCGCAGCGGATCGAGCAGTTGCGGATCTGACGCCGCTGTCGCGAGGATCGCCATCGACAGGTCATCATCCACCTCTTGCGATTGCAGAACCGTTTCGAGATGCCCACGCAGGGTTCGCGCGGGGTGCCGCTCCGGCACGCTGTCCAGCAGCTCCCGATGTTCGGCCAACATCGCATCGAGCAGCCCCGAGAGCAGGGCCTTCTTTGTCGGGTAATTGTAAAGCACGCCCCCCTTGCTGAGGCCCGCCTCCTTTGCAACCGCGTCGATCGTTATCTTTCCCGCACCTGCGCGCGCGGCGATAGCGCGCGCAGCAGACAGTATCCTGCGAGACGCGCTTCTGGTTTCTGCTGGGGTCATGTGCTCACTCAAAACTGTACCGTCCGGTCGGTGCATATGCTAGGGTAGCTAGTGTCCGGCACCATCTGGGTCAAGTGTTCAACCGGATCAGTCACCTTGAGGCGCGGCATGGCACCTGTCGAAGCACCAGAAGGCAAGTTTGGGCCTCCCACGCTATAAGTCATTGCGTCGGCCATATACCGCCAGAAAAGCGTCAACCGCCCTCTTTGAATGCTCAGATGCATCGACAGGCTGGTCGACGGCCAGCAATCGCGGCATGATGACGTCGGAGATGGACAGGTGAATGAACTGACTGGCGGCGTTTTGAACGTTTTCAACGTTCAGTGATTTCGTTTCGTGCAAGTCTTTGAGTATTTGCGCGACGTGTGTGATAGCGCGCGTTGGGCCTGCATCCATGTATATTTCGCCTGCCTCCGGCAGAACCGGAACCGCGCCGATGCAAACACGAAGGAGACGAATGTAACCCTCATCCATGACCAGCCCGATCATGCGCCGCGAGAGCTCTTCAAGGGCATCTTGTGCATTGCCCAGGTTTGAAAGCGGACGGCAGATTTCTTCAGAAAGTCTGTCGCATTCAGCTCGTAAAACGCTTAAGAAGAGCCTGTCTTTGCTTGAGAAATGCGCATAAAGGGTCGCCTTCGAAACCTTGGCTTGTTCGGCAATGGCATCGACACTGGCGCCTTCGAAGCCGCACTTCAAAAAGACCTCCCTGGCCCCTCTGAGCACATCGGCACCTTTACTTTCTCTCATGGTGATCACCTGCTTCCAAAACGTGATAACGATCGCACAGCGCAACATGACTGGCCGCGCTCAAAGGCGTCCAACAGGTCCATCAACTGTCATTCGCAAAAGCCGAGCGGCGCTGCGTAGCTCACAAACACAACCGTCATGAATCGGCACCGCCCAAAGCTGGTAAACGCACGCGTTTTTCGGGCTGGCGCAGTCAAACAGCGCCCAAGTCATCGTCCTGAAACACCCCCTCAGCTTTCCAGCGTTCCGCGATAGTTCCCAGTGCGTCCAGAACGCTTCGCAGGTCGTTCCCGCGTGGCGTCAAGCCATAGGTGACCGCAGGCGGGATCGTCTCGGCCTGTTCGCGCCAGATGACCCCGGCACCTTGCAGCATCCGCAGACGCTCGGTCAGCATTCGGGTCGATATCCCCGGCACAGAGCGCTTCAGCACCCCGAACCTTTGCGGCCCCTGATCGTTCAGGACCCAGATGATGTAGGTGGTCCACGGCCCCATGAGCAGCCGCAGGATCGCATCCATCGGGCACTGTGGCGGCGTTTTGGACATCGCTGTGCGCTTCCTTCCCAGATGGTTACTTTATCGTCCCTACTTTAATTTTTTCCATAACTCAACTATTACACCTCCTGATACAGGCACTCGAGGGTTACCTTGGCAACCGGGAGGGACAATCGGACATGGCCCGCCAGCCCACGCTCTTCATTCCCCACGGGGGCGGCCCCTGCTTCTTCATGGACTGGACTCCGCCCGATGAATGGGACCGACACCGGCAGTTTCTGGAGAATCTTCCGGGCACACTGCCTGAGCGCCCCAGGGCGCTTCTGGTGATCTCGGGTCACTGGGAGGAACCCGCGTTTACCGTGCAGACAAGTCCCACCCCGCCGCTTCTGTTCGACTATGGCGGTTTTCCGCCGCATACCTACGAGTTGACCTGGCCCGCCCCCGGCGATCCGGCGCTGGCCGATCGCGTGCATGACCTGATCCGCGCCGCCGGTCTTGCCGCCGCGAAGGATGCCGCACGGGGTTTTGACCACGGCGTCTTTGTGCCACTCAAGGTCGCCTTTCCAGAGGCTGACATTCCCTGCGTCCAGCTGTCGGTTGCCAGCGATCTGGACCCCGCGCGCCACATTGCGCTCGGTCAGGCCCTGGCCCCCCTGCGCGATGATGGCGTGCTGATCCTCGGCAGCGGCAACACCTATCACAACATGGGCGTGCTGATGCAAAGCCTGCGTGGCGGGCCGCGCGGCCCCGTCGTTGGCGGCGCGTTCGACGCCTGGCTGACCGAGGTGATGACCTGTCCCGATCCCGAGGAACGCAACCGCAGGCTCGTGCACTGGTCAGACGCACCGGGCGGTCGCGATGCCCATCCGCGCGAAGAGCATCTGATCCCACTGCATATCGTGGTGGGCGCGGCGGGCAACGATATCGGTCGCAAGACGCTGGAGGATCACGTTCTTGGCGCTGTCGAAAGCGCCTTCCGCTTCGGTTGAACAGAAAACGCAAAAGGAGAACCACAAGATGTCCGATAGCATCCAAGGCCCCTTCATCGTCACCGGCGCCTCCGGTCAGCTTGGCCGTCAGGTCGTCGAGAACCTGCTTGCGAAGGGCGCGAATCCCGTTGTCGCCATCACCCGCACGCCCGACAAGCTCGCCGATTTGCGCGCGCGCGGGGTTGAGGTCAGGGCGGGCGATTTCAATGATCCGGCCACGCTTGGCGCGGCCTTTGCCGGTGGCGGGCGGCTGCTGATCATCTCGACGGACGACCTTGAGCCGGGCAAGCGGCTTGCCGCGCATCGCAATGCAATCGCCGCCGCGCAGGAGGCCGGTGTAACGCATATCGTCTATACGTCGCTCACCAATCCAGATGAAAGCAGCCCGATCACCTTTGCCGCCGATCACCGCGAGAGCGAGGCGCTGATCAAGCAGACCGGCCTCCCGCACACGATCCTGCGCAACTGTCTTTACGCCGATCTCTTGCTGATGAGCGGGGCGCAGGCGATTGGCGCGGGGGCGCTTTACGCGGCGGCGGGTGACGGCAAGGCGGGCTATGTCACGCGCGCCGATTGCGCCCGCGCCGCCGCAGCGGCCCTGTTGTCCGAGATCGGATCGACCCTGCGCGACATCACCGGACCCGAGGCCGTCGGCCATGCCGAGATCGCCGCGATACTGTCCCAAGTTGCCGGCAAGGAGATCCCCTACGTCCCGATCACGCGCGACGCCTTGGTTGAGGCGATGGTCACGAATGGCCTGCCGGAGTTCATGGCGAATGTCTTCTCGTCCTTCGATGTCGCCATTGCCAAGGGGAATCTCGACATGGCCTCGGATGACGTGGAAAAGCTGACCGGACTAAGGCCACAATCGGTCCGCGATTTCCTGCTGGCCAACACGCCCGCACTGACCGGGCAGGCGTAAACAACACCCACGGAGGCCCCGTTATGCTGAATATCCCGCCGCGCGAGGGGCCAAGGCCCGTCACCACGCCTTGTGCCCCGCATACGCAGATCAGTCAGAACCCTGATGCCGCGTCATATCGCGCTTTCAAGGACAGGGCCTTCGATTTTCCCTTTGTCATCCGCCAGCCCTCGATGATCTCGGTGCCGGGGGCCGAGGCACTTTGCCTCGAACACGGGCGCGGCTGCGGCTGCCGTGAGGCGTTCATGATCGGTACCGAGTTCGCCCATGTCCATCCGCCGCAGGACGGCAGCCTGCACATGATGCTGCCAGAGGATGCGGTGCCGAAGATCGTCGATCTTGGCTGGGCAGAGCCACATCCGATGGCTGCGGCGGGCATGATCCCGCCCACGGCTGTCATGGTCTATGCGCCCAGAAATGAGCCCGAAATCGATTCAGTTCTGGGCCTGCTGGGCCTTTCCTATGACTTTGCCCGGGGTCGGCTCGGACGGGTGGACAACATCGTTCTGTAACGGATGCGCCGTTCAATCCGGTTGTGAAACCGCATGCGGATGATTTAGGGTTCAGGCGCGTCGCAAGAATAAAAAACACGCCCGAATCATCACAACAAGCGAGTATCCAGTGGCAAAAAACAGACCCGTTATCATGGCCGCGATCGTCATCGCTGTCGCCGTATCCGGCTTTTTGATCTGGCAAAGCACCCTATCCGATACGGACGCGGAAGGATTCGCGCGCGGCAACGGGCGGATCGAAGCGGTCGAAATCGACGTTGCGGCCAAGCTGCCCGGGCGAATTGACACGGTGCTTGTGAACGAAGGAGGGCTCGTGACGGCAGGTGCGCCTCTGGCCACGCTCGACACGCGGCAATTGCAGGCCAATCGCAACCAGATGGTGGCGGAACTGCGCCGCGCTGAAATCGCCGTGGAAAACGCCACGCTGCTTGTCGAACAGCGCGCGGCCGAAGTACGCGCGGCCGAGGCCCTTCTGGAACAGCGCCGCGCGGAGGAGGATGTCGCGCGGCGCCAGTATGAGCGCTCCGAGTCTCTGACGCAGAACAGCATCACATCCGAACGGCAATTCGAGATCGACCGGGCCAACGCCTTTGGCGCCGCGGCGGCGGTTGCCTCTGCACAGGCGTCGCTTGCGGCGGCGCGGGCGGGGGTCGCATCGGCGAAAGCCTCGGTGATTGGGGCCGAGGCGGCGGTGACCGCGGCCCAGGCGACGATCGAGGCGATCGACGTGCAGATCGAGGATAGCACATTGAAAGCGCCGCGTGCCGGGCGGGTGCAATATATCGTCGCGCGCGCGGGCGAAATCGTGGGGGCCGGCGGTCGCGTTGTCAACATGCTGGACCTCAACGACGTTTACATGACGTTTTTCCTTTCGACGGCGGATGCGGGGCGTATCGGGCTGGGAACCGAGGTGCGCTTGCTGCTGGATGCGGCACCCGGCATCGTCATCCCCGCCAGCGTTTCCTTCGTGTCGGACGTGGCGCAGTTCACGCCCAAGACGGTCGAGACAGAGGTTGAGCGCGAGAAGCTGATGTTCAGGGTTCGGGCCAGGATCGCGCCGGAGCTCCTTCAAAAGCACCTCGATCAGGTCAAGACCGGGCTTCCCGGCGTCGCCTGGGTGCGGCTTGATCCGACCGCGCCCTGGCCGGCCGAGGCACAGGGCAAGGTGCTGGAATGACCGATTCCATGCCTGCGGTGCGTGCCGAGGGGCTCTCGCTCCGCTATGGCAATACCCTGGCCGTGGACGATGTTTCGATCGACCTGCCGTCAGGCCGTTCCGTCGGCGTCATTGGGCCGGACGGCGTGGGAAAGTCGAGCCTTCTGGCGCTGATCGTCGGGGCGCGTCGGATGCAGACAGGGCGGCTCGAGGTGCTGGGGGGCGACATGGCCCGCGCCGGGCATCGCGCGCGCATCGCCCCGCGCATTGCCTATATGCCGCAGGGGCTGGGGCGGAACCTTTACCCGACGCTTTCGGTCCGCGAAAATGTCGATTTTTTCGGGCGCCTTTTTGGCGAGGGCGCGCAGGAACGCGCGCAGCGGATCGACGAACTGCTCAAGGCGACCGGTCTCGCCCCGTTTGCCGACCGCGCGGCGGCCAAGCTTTCGGGCGGGATGAAGCAGAAGCTGGGCCTGTGCTGCGCGCTGGTCCACGACCCCGACCTTCTGGTTCTCGATGAGCCGACCACGGGCGTCGATCCGCTGTCGCGGCGCGAATTCTGGGCCCTGATCGACCGAATCCGCGCTGATCGCCCACATATGAGCCTGCTGGTGTCGAGCGCCTATATGGAAGAGGCCGCGCGCTTCGATCACCTGGTGGCGATGGACGCGGGCAAGGTTCTGGCGACCGGCAGCACGGCCGAAATCCTGGAACGCACCGGTGCCGCTGATCTGGATGCGGCCTTCATCGCACTTCTGCCCGAGGAAAACCGCAGCCGCCACAAAGACCTGAGCATCCCGCCGCGCGATCCGGCGTCCGACGGGGAAAACGTCATCGAGGCCGAGAACCTTACCGTGCGGTTTGGCGATTTCACAGCTGTGGACCAGGTGAGCTTTCGCATCAAGCGGGGCGAGATCTTCGGCTTTCTGGGCTCCAACGGGTGCGGCAAGACCACCACCATGAAGGCGCTGACCGGGCTGCTGGATCCGAGTGACGGCACCACGAAGATTTACGGTCGCAAGGTCGATGCCCATGACATGGCCACCCGCAAGCGCATCGGCTACATGACGCAATCCTTCTCGCTTTATTCCGAGCTGACGGTGCGGCAGAACCTTGATCTGCACGGGCAGCTTTTCGACATGACATCCGCAGAGATCGTGCCGCGGATCGCGGAACTCGCTGAGCGGTTCGATCTTGAAGACGTGCTCGACAGCCTGCCGATGCGCCTGCCGCTGGGTATTCGTCAGCGCCTGTCGCTGGCGGTCGCGCTGATCCATCGCCCCGAAATCCTGATCCTAGACGAGCCGACATCGGGGGTGGACCCTGTGGCGCGCGATATCTTCTGGCAATCGCTGATAGATCTGTCCCGAAACGATGGCGTGACGATCTTCATCTCCACCCATTACATGGCCGAGGCCACGCGCTGCGACAGGATTTCGCTGATGCACCAGGGCCGCGTGCTTGTAAGCGACACGCCCGAAGCGATCCGCGAGGAGGTCGGCGCAGAGACGCTGGACGATGCCTTTGTCCACCATCTGCAACGCGCGCAGGATCAGGATACCCCGCCTGCGCCCGAGATGAAAGAAGAGCTTTCCGCCGGGCCCGCCACCTCCGCCCGGCGGCGGCGCGGGGGGTTCAGCCTGGCGCGGCTGCTGAGCTTTTCATGGCGCGAGTCGCTGGAGTTGCGCCGCGATCCGATCCGCCTGACGCTTGCCAGCCTCGGCAGCGTGATCCTGATGATCGTGCTGGGCTATGGCGTGTCCATGGATGTCGAAAACCTCAAATTCGCGGCACTCGATTTCGATCGGAGCATCCTTAGCCAATCCTATGTCAACGACCTGGCCGGGTCGCGTTACTTTGACGAGGAACCGCCGCTTGTCGATCATGCCGATCTTGACTACCGGATGCGGGCGGGTGAAATCAGTCTGGCTCTGGAAATTCCGCCGGGGTTCGCCGCGGATCTTGAACGCGGCCGCCCCGTCGCCATTGGCGCGTGGTTCGACGGGGCCATGCCGATGCGCGCCGATACGGTGCGCGGGTATATCCAGGGGATGCACGCCCACTGGCTGACCGAGCAGATGCGTCAGGTCTTTGGCGATCAAGCGGTGGCGGGTAACTTCACGCTTGAGGTGCGCTACCGCTACAACCCCGATGTCGAGAGCCTGGCGGCCATGGTGCCCGCGATGATCCCGCTGTTGCTGATGCTGATTCCGGCCACGCTGGCCGTCCTGTCCGTGGCCCGCGAAAAGGAAACGGGTTCGATCGTCAATCTTTATGTCACCCCGGCGCGACGGCTGGAATTCCTGCTGGGCAAACAGGTGCCCTATGTCGTTCTGGGTTTCATGAATTACCTTTTGCTGTTGGCGCTGGCGGTGGTGGTCTTCGGGGTGCCGGTCAAGGGCAGCCTGCTCGCGCTTTCGCTCGGGGCGCTGATCTATGTCGTGCTGGCCACCGGGCTGGGCCTGCTGATTTCCGCCTTCACCCAAAGCCAGGTCACGGCGCTGTTCTTCACCTTCATGGCGACGCTTATCCCGGCGATGCAATATGGTGGCATCATCGATCCGGTTGCGTCAATGGACGGCATGGGTCGGGTGATCGGTGAAATCTATCCCACCAGCCATTTCGTCACCATCTCGCGCGGGACCTTTTCCAAGGCACTGGGGTTCGATGATCTGGGCGGGTCTTTCCTGCCGATGCTGGCGCTTGTGCCCGTGGTGGTGCTGCTGGGTGCCATCTTCGTGCGCAAACAGGAGAAATAACCGATGCGGCTCAGGCATGTTCTGCAACTGTCGTTGAAGGAAATTCGCGGGCTGTTGCGCGATCCGCTTCTGATGGTGCTGGTCGCCTATGCCTTCACGCTCGACGTCTATGTCAGCGCGACCGCCATCCCCGAATCGCTCAACAGCGCCACGATCGGGATCGTGGACGAAGACGCCTCGCCGCTGTCGCGGCGGGTGGCCGATGCGTTCCTGCCGCCGTATTTCATGCCGCCCGCCCAGATCGACATCGCGCAAATGGATGCGCGGATGGATGCCGGGATCGACACCTTTTCGCTGGTGATCCCGCCCGAGTTCCAGCGCGACCTGCTGGCCGGGAACCGGCCCGAATTACAGCTCAATGTCGATGCGACACGGGTCAGCCAGGCCTTTACCGGGGCGGGTAGTATCAGCGCCATTGTCAATCAGGAGATTGCCGGATGGCTGGCACGCGATGCCGCCCCGGTCGGGATGCCGGTTGATCTGGCCGTTCGGGCCCGTTTCAACCCCTCGCTCGACCCGGCCTGGTTCGGGGCGGTGACCTCGGTCATCAGTACGGTGACCATGCTGTCCATCATCCTTTCGGGTGCCGCCCTGATCCGTGAGCGCGACCACGGCACGTTGGAACATCTGCTGGTCATGCCCGTGACCGCCGCCGAGATCATGACGAGCAAGGTGCTCAGCATGGGCAGCGTGGTGCTGGTGGCGACGGCGCTTTCGCTCACTCTGGTGGTTCAGGCGGGGATGGGTATCCCGATCGGGGGATCGGTTGCGCTCTATCTTGTGGGCGCGGCGTTGCACCTTTTTGCAACGACCTCGATGGGCATCCTGCTGGCCACCATCGCAGGCTCTATGCCGCAGTTTGCCATGCTGCTTTTGCTGGTGCTGTTGCCGCTCGATATCCTGTCGGGCGGCGTCACCCCGCGCGAGTCGATGCCCCAAGCCGTGCAATACATCATGCTCGCGGCCCCCAACACGCATTTCATCGCGCTGGCACAAGGGGTCTTGTTCCGCGGGGCCGGGCTGTCCGTGGTCTGGCCGCAACTTGTGGCGCTGATGCTGATCGGGTCGGTGATGTTCGCCTTCGCCCTGCACCGGTTCCGCGCCTTTCTGCGCTGACTGCGGGGGCGGCGTAACCGCTTTTCGGCTATACTTGTTCAGCCTTGGTGGAAAGCTCAGACTCCTTGACGACCTTTTGCGACTCTGTTGCACAAATCGGCTGATGGCCGAGGGGCCCCTTTCCCTGGGCAGATGTCGCGTAGCCCTTAATTGGGCTCTGCCTCACTTTGTGTGGCGCAACTATCCTGAAACTGGAAAATTCAGGAGGGATAGTTGTGAGTTCGAAGAAGCACTGGTCGCCCGGGAGCGATGTTGCCGTTCATAGCGTTGAGCGAAGTGAATCCGGCGGGTGGATTGTATCTGGTGTCTTGGCGCCCATCGGCGTTTGCCCAGACTGTGGATTGCATTCACGCCGACGTCACGGTTGGCGGCGTCGGCGGTTGCAGGATTATCCCGCCCATGGAGACGAGGTAACGGTTGATCTCGCGATTTGCCGTTGGCGATGTCAGGCACCCACTTGCCCACGCCGAACTTTCTCCGATCAGATCGCCGCGATTGCGTGTCCATTTGCACGTCGTACTTCGCGTGTCGGGGAAATAGTCAGCCTTCTTGGGCATGCGACAGGCGGACGGCCTGCCGAGCGGCTCTTGCATCGTTTGGGCCTTGGGGTCAGCGATGACACGGTGCTCAGGCAGCTGAAGAAGTGTGTTCAAGGCACCGCCGAGGCGTCAACGGTCATCGGGATCGACGATTGGAGCTGGCGGAAGTCGCAAACCTACGGCACGATCATTGTGGATCTGGAGCGTCGCGTGGTGATCGACATTCTTGAGGATCGTGATGTCGCCACCTGCGCCAACTGGCTGAAGCGACACCCCGAGGTTGAAGTGATCAGCAGAGATCGGTGTGGTCTCTACGCCCAGGCTGCACGGCTAGGGGCACCGCAGGCGAAGCAGGTCGCTGACCGGTTCCATATCGTGCAAAACCTGCGGCAGGCCATCGAGGAACAAATGAACCTTCACGGCCGTGCGACCGGCCGGGCGCTGCTGTCCGACGCCGACAACATCACCGCAGCCGGCAGCCTTCTGAAGTCACGCCTTGCGCACAGAACATCTCGGGAGGAGGTTTTCGCCACCATCCATGCTCTCCGAAATCAAGGGCTTTCCTGCAGTGAGATCGGGCGGCGAACAGGGTTCCCGCGTCGCAGCATCGCGAAATGGCTGCAGTTCGAGACACCACCAGACCGCAGGCGGGCAGCCTTGAAGCGGACTTCGCCGTGGTACTTTGAAGAGTTCCTGGGCCAAAGCTGGAAGGATGGCATTCGAACTGGAAGCGCCCTGTTCCGTCTGATCCGAGAGCGCGGTTACGAGGGGAGTCAAACGCATCTGCAGCGGTTGCTGGCGGGTTGGCGCAGAGCCGAACAGCAAGCGAGCGGCCCCAAGGTAAAGCACAAAATCCTTAAGCCAGTCCGGGACCCGGAAACGGGGCACGCGATCTCCCCGGTCATCGCGGCCGCGCTGTGCATCAAACCGCGCGGAAAGCTCACTTCGGATCAGGCGCGGAAAGTCGACGCGCTCAAGGCCGGCTCTCCCGACTTCGCAACGATGCGCCGCCTCGCCATGCGGTTCAACGGTATCCTGCGCGGCCGCGAAGCAGACCCGCTCCCGGCATGGATCGACGAGGCGATCGAAACTGACCTGGCGCCACTCGTGCGCTTTGCCCGCACATTGAATCGGGACTTCGATGCGGTCAAAAACGCCATCGAGATGCCATGGAGCAACGGCCAGGCGGAAGGTCAGATCAATCGCCTGAAGACGCTCAAACGCGCCATGTACGGTCGGGCCGGTCCAGAATTGTTGCGGGCGAGAATGCTACCGTTCCGCCACACAGATTGAGGCAGAGCCCAATTAAGGGCTACGCGACACCTCCGGTAGATCGAACAATCGAAATGTCGCGGATTTCATCGGCGGTTCGGTGACGATAAACCGCAACCATGTCGCCCGAGCCGGTCCGTGCCGCGGACGTCTGACAACAAGTACAAGCGCGCGCGTCCAACAGGCTTTCTGGCTTCATCGTTCCGTCAGAGTTGATCTGCCGCGAACGCAACTGCATTGCATTCTCGAAACTGTCGCCTTCTGTCTGACTTTCATACTTCCGGCCATCCAGCCACAGCGCCGTCAATCCGCCAAACTGATGGGGAACCAACGAAACGAACCCATGCTGGCGTTGAGATCTGTCATCATGGGGGATAAGGGGGACCGACCAACTTTTGCCCTCATCGAGGGAAAAAGCAATATTCACGTCGTATTGGTAATCGCTCGTACCATTGAGTTCGAGCCATTGTACTGCCAGCGTACCATTGGAAAGTGCCATCACCGACGGGAAATCGGCCCAGTTGATGTAAATCTTTGAGGATTTATGAATTGTACGAGCGTCAGACCACTCACTGCCATCGAGGATGGCCATGCGAACTTTCGCTTCGGCTCCTTTTTCTTCTGTCCAGCTCAATATGATCCGGCCATCCGGCAAGGTTGCAAGTGATGGTTCACGGGCACCGATGCCGACCGGTGCTGCACGGTCGGTCAATCTGAAGAGGCCGGTTTCCCCGGCATGAGTTGCGGTGAAAGAACTGAAAAATGCAGCAAGGATCAGGATCGATGCAGCGAGACACTTACTCATCTAGAGAATTTTCCCCAACAGTTGTGGCCATGTCGCGGCGAGCCGAATGGTCGTTGACCGCGAACCAAATCCCACCCTTCTGTCCGTCGAAACGGCTCAATTGATCCCATTGGCACGCTGCAATGCTCGAATGTACGTCACGATAGCAAGGATCTCTGATCGCGTCACGCCTTCAACCGCTGGCATGTTTCCAAATTTCCAATGATGCGCCCGCACTCCATTTTGCGCCGCGAGGACAAACGCCATGTCGCTGTGATGGCTCGGCTCATAGATCTTGTGAACAAGCGGTGGAGCAACGCCATCCCGGCCTTGCCCGTTCAGGCCGTGGCACACGGCTGTAGCGCGACAATCTGGATGAGAAGAGCGCGTCAATCAGGATGAGAATCCTTGGTCGCGACACTTCAGACGATGCCGCTGTTTTCTGTCGCGATCAA
>PHEQ01000035.1:24542-36226 GCA_002842985.1 Alphaproteobacteria bacterium HGW-Alphaproteobacteria-1 | reverse complement strand
CAGGTGAGACGGCGGGGCGCGCCATTCTGGGCGCAGGGACGGGCAGGGGGCTTGGCACGGGGAGGGGGCCGGTCTTGCCGGCCTGCGAGTAGGGCGCGGTTGGGCCCCTGGGCCGGACTGCCCATGACAGTCTCGATCGCGGATCGTGGATCAAACCCCGTCCGAAAAAGAAGGGGGCTGTCTGCCCCCGCGCCTCGCGGCGCTCCCCCGAGGATATTTCAGGGAAGATGAAATGGAAAACTCGGAACGACAGAAGGCCCATTGAAATATGCCGAATTGATAACTATAGTTGTCACATGTATGAGCTAATCAAATCCGGGACCTTTGATCGCTGGCTGTCAGGACTGCGAGACCGGAATGCAAAGGCCAGGATCGAGGTCCGCATAAGACGGCTTGGCCTTGGCAACCCCGGCGATGTGAAGCCCGTTGGCGAAGGGGTCTCAGAGATGCGGATCGACTACGGGCCGGGTTACCGGGTGTATTTCCA
Source organism: Alphaproteobacteria bacterium HGW-Alphaproteobacteria-1 (assembly GCA_002842985.1). GTDB lineage: Bacteria > Pseudomonadota > Alphaproteobacteria > Rhodobacterales > Rhodobacteraceae > Roseovarius. The sequence goes on along the minus strand of PHEQ01000035.1, from coordinate 35,739 downwards.
GCAACGAGGCCCGGTTCTGATCATCCTGCTGTGCGGTGGGGACAAAAAGACACAGGACAAGGACATCCTGACCGCCAAGAGCATCGCGGCCCAATGGAGTGAATGACATGACCACAGAACGTTTCAGCCGCTACGACACGGCAGACTACCTCAAGAGCGAAGATGACATCGCAGCCTATCTGGAAGCTGTCATGGAAGACGGTGATCCCGCCCTGATCGCTGCTGCCCTGGGGGACGTGGCACGCGCACGCAACATGACCGCCCTTGCTCAGGAAGTGGGAATGAGCCGTGTTGGTCTCAACAAGGCCCTTTCCGGTCAGGGCAATCCCACGCTCTCCACGATCCTGAAGGTGTCAAAGGCGCTCGGATTGAAGCTCTCGATCCAGACAGCGACACAGACCCCCTGATCTTCTTCTCGGCACGCAGGGGCCTATTGCGCGGATGTCATCTCGCCGCCGCATCTGGAGCAGGGGGCGGCATTGAACCAGACGCGGCGCAGACGGTGACCGCAAGAGAGACAGGTGAACCAGAATTTCGGGGTCAGGCTCGACATGCTTACAGCCTGATATCCGCATCCGGGTTCCCGGCGGTGAGGGCATTCATCCAGGCAAGGCACAGATCGCGGGAGCGGTAGCTGCCGTGGGCGGCTTCCTCTTGCCGCGCGACGATGGGGAAGGTGGAATAGATGTAGCGGATATCGTCGCGGTCGGTGATCCCGTAGAGGTGGAAAAACACCGCGTCGAGTTTCGCGCGCAGGTCGAGGCGGCGGGCCTCGTCCCAGACAAAGGGCGGCAGCACCGCGCCGCCTTCGTCCACATGGCCCATGTCGCGGGCGAAGGGGGCCATGTCATGGGCGGTATAGGTCAGTTCCAGCACTGCGGCGCGGATGATCTCGGCGGCGGTTTTCGCCCCGAACCGGGTGGTGTCAAACCGCTCGGGCGGGATGACGGGGAGTTGTTCGAGGATATACCAGTTGAGGTGAGTGCTCTGTGCCTTTTGTCGGGTGATATAATCCAGTGCGAGTGCGCCCAGATTGGCCAGCAAGAGCGCGCGCCCATCAAAGGTTTCGCTTCCCTGTTCGCCCATTATCAGCGGCGCAGTGTTCCCGGCCCCAACCCTTGGAATCGCGGCTGCTATCATCGTTCGCGCGTCGGTCGCTCTTGCAATATCGCGAAACGCGATAGTCCAGCCGATGCCCTCGGGCAACGTCACCTCGCGCTCGGGCACCCAGTATTGCGGCACCGGGACGAAGGCCGGGTCGGCCTTCTGCTCTTCGGAGATCGCGCCGCTGAGTGCCGCGTTATGCAGATTTTCGGCGTTCACCTCGACCGAGGCGGCGCGGTGATCGAACTGGTGGATCATCCGGCCCACGTAGAGCGGCACCCACGGCCCCGACGCACTCTCATAGCGGTTGCCGCCGACGGGCCAGGCGCCTTCCTGATCCTCCAGTTCCGCCCTGGTGCGGAACAGGCCGGAATCGTTGGTCATGTCGAACATACGCAGATATTTCACCGGCCATGCCCTGACCTCCGCGCCCGAGGAGCGGTCCACCAGTGGCACGGCGCTTGCGTAGATCGCGGCGGTCAGGTCCGCGTCGCGGCGCGAGCGGAAAATCGGCGCGGTGCCGGTATTGGGGTTCACACGGGCGAAATCGGCGGCGCTGAGGGCAAAGCGCCGCTCGGGGTCAGCCAGTTCCGCCACGTTATGCAGGTAGAAGGCGCATTGCGCCTCGTCTGCGGTCGGTGAGGGGCTTGCCACGAAGGCACAGAATTTGAACGACGCGTGAACGTGGGGAAAGAACACCTTCTTGTTCTCGAAATCATACAGCGCCTTCAGCCGCCCCTCGGTGGCCACGCCCTTGAAGAAGGGTGCGGCGGTCTTGTCCGACGCGATGCCCGAGGGCACGATCAACCCGATGAGGCCCGTGGGCTGCACCAGCGTCATGGCGCGTTCCACGAACAGGGAATAAAGGTTCACGTCGCCGCCGGACAAAAGCGGGTAATCGCCGCCCTTGCGCGCCATGCGGGTGGCGTCCTCTGCCCTTTGGGATGCCCTGGCATAGTCCTGCGCCAGCGGATCGCCCGCCGCGTCAAGTGCGTCGATCATGATCTTGCGGTCCGAAGCGCGCTGCGCCATGGCAATGGCCGGTCGGCGCTCGGCGAACCATTCCACCTGTTGCAACTTCATCCGGTCCCATGGCGGGTTGCCAACCACGGCGTCAAAGCCCCCGGTGAGGGCCTCGCCCTCCCAGTCCGACCAGATGCCGGGAAAGGTGACCTGCCAGTTGAGAAAGTTTTCCTCGGCGATGAGGGTGCGGGCCTCGGCCAGTATCTCGGCAAAGCGCTGATCGGCCTCGCGCTTGATCTTCGGCGCGCGCTTGCCCATGGCGATGGCCAGCGGGTCGCCGAATTGCCCGTCAAAGAACACCTTGAGCGCGGCGCGGCCGGGCCTGTCCCTGATATCCAGCCAGTCGAGCGCATGGATCAGCTTCAAGAGCGCATCGAGCGGCGCGGTCATGTCCTGCACCTCGGCAAAGACATCCGCCGAGCGGTGCGCCTCGGCGATCTCGGCATCGGTCAGCCCCTCGACGATCTGCATCTTGGACGCGGCGCGCAGGGCGCGGTTCATCGGCTCATGCAGCAAAAGCGGCGTGCCATAGGTCGCGGCCTTGTCGATCCCGGCCTTGACCCATGAGCCGAACAGGCTGTCGCCGCAGCGCAGGTGGTGATCGAGGAACGACAGCGGCGCGCCCACGGTGAAGGTGTGCAGCCACAGCGCCACCTTGGCCAGTTCCACCGCCATGGCATTCTTGTCCACGCCGTAGATGCAGCGTTTGAGCACCATGCGGCGGATGATGTGGCGGTCGTCAAGCTGATCCTGGTCGATGGTCCAGTTGCGCGCCCCGGCATTGGTGAGGATGGTGCCCCGGATCGTCTCGATCCGCTCGCCAAGGGGCGAGATGTAGTCGCCCCATTCAGCGGGCACCTCAAGCTCGGCCTCGGCCATGGCGGCGATGACCTGATCGGCCATGAAATCCACGAGGCTGACAAGGAAATGACCCGACCCCATGGCCGGGTCGCAGATTTTCAGGTCGAGCAGCCTCGTTGCCGGGTCGAGCGTCTTGACCATGGTCAGCTTGCGGTCATCGGGGAAGGAGCCTTGGGCCAGTTCCTCGATCTTGTCGCGAAAGGCGCTCTTGCGTTCCTCGATCAGCGGCTCCAGCGTCTCGGTCAGGATCAACCGCACCAGATCGTCGGGGGTGTAATAGCTGCCCGACCCCTTGCGCGCGAAGATATTGGGGCGGACGGTGATCTCGCCCTCGTCGCGCGTCACCTCGTATTCCAGCAAGCGCTCGTAGATCGAGCCGAGTTGCTGCACCGAAAGGTTGCGGTAGTTGATGTATTTGCGGCCCTCGGGCGTGCGCTCGAACGACATGGCGTCGATCACGCGGGCCATGACGGAATCGGGGATGCGGATATTGGTCAGGATCGCGTGGCGTTCCTGATCGAAGAGGCCGCCATTATAGGGGGGCAGGCCGATGGAGGCGTCGCCCTGGTCGATCGCGAGAAACAGATCGGCCATGGCGCCCCAATAGCGCGCGGCGGTGTCCGAGAAAGTGTCGTTTCGGTCCTTGCGCTCCTTGACGTTGATGCGGACCTGATTGCGCAGGCCGTAATCGTCATAGCGGGTGTCGCGCACCGGCAGAAGATCCCGATCCTCGGCATAGAGGATGAAGAGCAGGCGATAGAGCAGGATCAGCGCCGCCTCGCGCACCTCTTGCAGGTCGGCCTCGGGGGCGGCGTTGACGATGGCGCGGACCAGATCGGGGAAAACCTCGCCGAATACCTTGTTCGACAGGTCCTCGGCCACGCGTTCTTCGTAGAAACGGCCTTCTTCGAGGGCCTTTTCGTGGAAGGTGCGCGGATCGGCCCCCGAGGGGACGAAGGCGTCGCGGCGGAAGATCAGGTAGAAGACGGTCAGCCAATGGCGGCGGTCGTCTTCGTTCAGGGCGAAAAGGCCGTCATTGTGCCCCGGCAGATCGAGGATCGCGGCGATGTCCAGCTCGAAGAATTGCTCGGAGACGGAGCGCGCGCCCGAGAAATAAAGCCGCCATTTCGCGCCATTGGTCAGGATGCCCCAGCGAAGCGTGCCGCTGGTGATATCGTCGATGCGCCGCAGATAGCGCAGCATCTGGGTCGAGGGGGCGGTTTCCTCACCGCGCTTGCCGGATCGGCGGTCGAGCGGTCTGCCCCAGCGTTTGGACTCGACCACGGCGCGCGCGAACTCGTAGCGTTTCCATTCCTCCGGGTGGGCGTTCGCCCTCGCCTTGGCCTCGGCGTTCTCGAAGAGAAGGCCGTCCGGCACGTCCTCGCGGCCTTTCGGGGACAGGTTTTGCTGCCGCAGGCTGTCAGTCCAGCCAAGTGCGGTGAGCACCGGCCAGATCAGATCGTCTTCGGTCTGGCTTTCATTGGGGGTTTGCGAGACGGGGAAGGCTGCGGCCAAGGCGTGAAGACGCGCAGCGAACACGTCCAGACCATCATCCGTCAGAGTGCCCCAGTCTGACAGGGACCGGATCGTGTCGGTCAAGAAGTCGGAGCTGAACAGGCTGCCTTGGTTCACGATCTCGCGTGTCAAATCGGAATGTCCTTTTTTACGGGAATATACAGGTGGTTGCGCCTGTTGCACCTGAAAAGAACATCAAGCGGGTCAACCCTGCCTGACCTGTCGGGCTGGGGCTGTCTGTCGCCCCGCGCAGGCCCGCTTGCTGTATATCCTTTTTGAATATATTATATATCTAAAAAGGATATACTCATGCCGCTCTACATCAAGGACCCCGAAGTGGACGCGCTGGTTGACCGCTACCTTGCCGCGTCCGGCGCAAAGAGCAAGACCGAGGCAGTGCGCAAGGCGCTGCTTGCCAGCATAGCGGCTCTGGAGCGGCAGGAAACCCTCGCCGAGAGGGTCTCCAAGGTGCAACGCAAAGCGGCTGCCGCTGGCCTCAAACCACGGGAGATAGACGACAAGAGCTTCATGGATGAGCTGTGGGGGGAGGGGTGATGTTCATAGATGCCAGCGCATTATGCGCCGTGTTGCTGAATGAACCCGAAGCGCCCGCCATGTTGACAGCGATGGAAATGGCGCGTGGCAAGCTCATGATCTCGCCGGTGGTGCGCGTCGAGGCCACGCTTGCCATTGCACACAGCCTGCGGGACGCGCGGGGAGCGACGCATGTCGCCGAGGCTCATTTCGATGAGGCGAGCGCGCTTGTGGGAGAATTGGTATCTTCGCTTGGCGCACGGGAAATGCACATCACCGAGAGCATGGGCACGACGGCGCTCGCAGTGCTGAGAAAATACGGCAAGGTCGCGGGACACCCGGCGCGGCTCAACCTGGGCGACGCTCTGTCCTATGCTGCGGCCAAGGCATTTCGCGCGCCTCTTCTCTACAAGGGCGATGATTTCGCACAAACCGACCTCGCCGGATGACAGGCGCGCTCTTGGGGCGGATCACTTACGCCGCAAAGGGTGACGCGGATCGGGCGTCTTCTTGGACTCGGGCATGTTGTTCCTCGCGGATTGGCGGCGGGCCTTTCGGCCCGCCGGTCGGGTCAGGCGTCCTGGGACCCGCGCTCGATCTGCTTGCGGATCGCGAGCGAGTAGTTGTCGAACGCGTCCGATGCGAGGGTCATGCCGTAGACGGTTTCGCCGTCCTTGCCTTCCCAATCACTCTGGCGAAGGGTGCCTTCGGCGCGCACCAGGTCGCCCGTGGCGACGTTTTCCTTCGCCCATTTGATAACGTTCTCGTTGAAGATCGTCACCTCGTTCCAGAAGGGGCGCGACTGGAAGTCGCCGTTGTTGTCTCGCTTGCCGTATTCGGCGGCGATGCTCACGCGCAGGGTGGTGCCGACTTCCTTGATCTTGCCAACCCGGCCGACGATTTCGAATTTCGCGAAGGTTTTCATTGTCAGTCTCCTTGGACTTGAGTGTTTCAGTGAAAAACGGTCGCGTTGGGTTCCCGATGCGATCAAACCAAAAAACGGAGGGTCCGCATAGTGGAAGCCGTTTTTTTGTTTGAAGTGCGGTGCTTCGGCAGCGCGCGGTCGCCAAGAGGGAAGCCGACGATGTTCCGTTTCTGAAACACGGGGGCAAGGAGACGGGATGAGAGCCTTCATCAAGACATTTCGAGTAGGACGGGCAGGGCTCAAGAATGTGGCGACAGATAGAGTGCTTCGCCGACGATCCAGACGCAGGGATAACCGGGGCGGGCGTGGCTGCGATTTCTGGGGCGGTCGTCAAGACAGTAGAGAGGAGATCATCAAATGGGTTAAGGACGACAAACAGCGAGGAGACATACACATGGCAAAGGCATCAAGGAAAGGGAAATTCAAGGAGCTTGCGCGCAGGATCGTTTCGGATGACCGGTTTGCCACACAAAACGGATTGGCCCAGAACACGATCGGCGCGATCGAACGCGCGTTGATGGCAGCATTCAAAGACGGGATAGCCGCGCGGCACGAAGAGGCCGACGAGGGCGTGCCAGAACACGGGTCTGAGGATGCCGTGGCGTGGGAAGATGTGTGTCCAACAGGCCGGAGAGTGCTTCACCGATTAACAATTTTCTACAGCTCGGAATATCGCGAGGCAACATTCGTGCCGAGTGAATTGCTCAAAGTCGAGGATACGAGCCGGATGAGATGGAGCGTCTGGACCGAGGCAGGAAAAAGCACGCACACGGTAAGCGACAAGGGTGTCCGCCCACTTGTGAGGAATGGTTTTCTGGAAGTTCACCCTGAAAGTTCTGAACGCCTCCGCCTTACGAAAAAGGGCGATGCGGCCGCGCGGGCCTATTGGAGCCGTCGGGACGCTCGCGATGGAACACTGCCGCTTTGGTGAGATACGAGACAAACAAGACCTTCGATGAGCTGCCGCGTCAGCGGCTCCCGCGCGGATAGCGCGGGTCCGGCCAGAGGGGGCCTGTGGCCTCTCGATGGCCGGACAATTCCAGGTCAGTCCGTGCGGGGCACCCGTCTGGCTTGGCGTTTCCGGGCGGCTTCGGTGAAAATGCGCAGGGCCTTTTTGTTAAACATCGCACTGAACGCGCCGAGGCGTCCGTTTGGGTCGAGGTAGAAGGACGTTTCGAGAATATCGTGATTGTATTCGTCAAGGATGATCCAGAGCCGTTTGTCTGCATCGAGTCCTGCGCGCTTGCACTCGATCTCCGGCACTTCCAGTGCAAGGCGATCTATCCCGGGCATCTTGCTCGTGATGGGCAAGATGAACAGGTTGGTGGTGCCGTCCTGATTTGTGACGGTTGCGACCAGCGCGGTCGGGCGGGGTTTTCGACCATGCTCCTCACCGGCGTCGTGCTCTCGTTGCCAAAGGTAATCATAAAGCCATACATCGCCCTGCTTGGGAGTGGTCATTTCAGATCCCCGTCAGGTTCGCCGTGAAGCGCCTGTTCGAGCATTGCCAGATGCTCGGCGGGCATGTCGCCAACGGCGATTGCTTTTCGCGCGTCCTTAGGGAATCTGTGCTCGTAATCGTCTATGCTCATGAGCACGTAGCGTGGCTTGCTGTGCTTCGTGATGGTTACGGGACCATGGCTTGCGGCATGGAGAACGTCGCCCAGGGTTTGTTTGAGGTCGCTTGACGGGAAAGAACGCATATCAGGTCTCCTTTTATCTAAAATAGACATTATAGACAAAAAATGCAAGAAAAAAGGCCCCGCGCGGGGCGGGGCCAGTGCTTCCTTCACCACAAAGGAATCTTGTTTGGGGATTACATCGGCCACATGCCGTCACGCGGGCGATTGCCTGCGACGATACGATCCCATTCTTTCTGGGCGTAGTGGGTCTCGATGTCCTTTTCCGAGATTTGACCGATCTGAGACAGGCCCGCAAAGAAGTGATAGATGATCGAGAAGACAAGTTTCGTGCAGAACCATGCCGTGATCCAACTTGCGCGCAGCACGAAACGAAGCACGCGCGCGATGCCTTTGGGCGGCGGGGCCAGGGCGGGAATGTAATTCGTGTTCATGATATGGCTTCTCACTGGGCAACGACGAATAACATAGAACGAAAGCCGAACAAAGGGAAGGTTTTCTTCGAGACTGCGGGATTTCCCGTAGGTGCTGGCAGGCGCGCAGACCGCGCCCTATCGGGTGGCAGGCTCGAACATTGCGGTATTGAACCGGCCCTCATGTAGCATGACAAGGCTGGAGAATGCGCCTGTTTCAACCGCCAGCACGGTATAGACCTGCCCGAGTTCGAGATGCTCGAAAGCGGCCTCTATCTCCCATGCGGCGCCGCCAACGCCGGTGAAGCGGACGATATCGCCTGCCTTGGCTGCGAGGCTCATGGATTTGGGAAGCCTGTCGATCTGCTCGGGAAGGTCACGGGCAGAGACTTTCTTGTCGATCTTACTCATAACTTGGTCCTCTCTTTACACGTCATGATTGTTTGATATTGGGCATTGAAAGGGCGGTAAAGCGGGCGGCGGCGGACTCCCGCTGCATCCGCATTCCTGCGCGGCCTCGTGGATTGATGCTCCAGCCCGCGCCGTCATGGAAAATGATGGCGTCGGGGCCGTGGGCCTCGATGAATTGCCGGTCGGCCTCGGCTTGGCGGGCGCGGTGCAGGTGGTTGCGCATTTGCCCGTGCGGAGTGCGGCACCAAAGGCCGGGGGCGCGGTGACAATCGGGGCAGGGCACGGCAAGGGCAGGGTGGCGATGGGCGGTGAAGTCGGGCATGTCTTTCTCCATCTGATCAGGGTGACGGGCGGGGCATTGCGGCCCCGCCCTTCGGCTCACTCCATTCCTTCGGGTAGCCACGCGGCAATTTTGGAGGATTGCGCTTCGGTGAGCCGGTGTGCCTTTCGGGTCTCCTCGCTGGCGAAAAGAGCCTCCAGCTTGGCGGCTTTCTCCCCCTTTTTCAGCTTGGCGAAGGTCGTGGCGGTGGGGTGATCTTCGGCCAGATCGAGCAGATTGCGCCACAGATCGGTAAGATAGGATGCGCTCACACGGGCAAAGAAATTCTCCGCCGTGGGGGTCCAGACCGTGCGAATGTCCGGTTTGCTCTCCTTGTCCACCAGCGCGGCCAGCGTCTCCGCACCGCCTTTGTAATGTGCCGCGAGATAGCGGGTGAGTTCGGCGCGCATGTGGTCGCGGCCCTTGGCACGAAAGGCACGGAAGGATTTTGCCATGTCCTTGTTCCAGCTATCGCGCGGCGGGTTCTCGGTCAGCCGGGTATCGAGCGCATATCCATCCGCTTCGGTGGAGGGCCAGTTGGGAACCTCGTCTGTCCTGATCCCGAGCGGCGCATTCCATGCAAGCCCATGGCTCAACTGGAAGGCCAGAAGGTCGAGAAGCAGGTCGGGCTTGGCGAGGATCGCGTTCTGACGTGCCCCTTTGGAGATGCGGTCCAGATCGTCACGCAATTTGGCGCTGATCGGGGATTTCGGGGCCGTGTCGGTCGCGTGTTGTGACGGGCGCAGATACCCCGCCTTGATGGCGGCGGCGCGGTCCTCGCGCATGACAAGACCATCGCAGCCTTGCAACCGGCCTTCGCGGTCCACATAGACCATGACGCCCGAAAGGGCCTTCTGTTCGGGGGTGAACGCGCCGTCCAGCGTCTCCTGCAAAACGGCAAGTTCCGCTTCGCCCTCGTCGTCCAGCACCTCGGCTTCGGCCAGTTCCGCCAACTCGTCGTAGCGCGCGGCCTCGATCTCGGTCAGGGTGCCGGGTTGCGCATAGATGCGGTCGAGTTTTCGGTCCTCTATCTCGTGATAGCCGATATAAGGGGTCAGGGAGGCGTCGGCCCATTTCCAGCCCTTGCCGCGCAAGAGGTTGGCGGCGGCGGTCAGTTTGGCCGTGAAAATCTCGTCAAGCAGCTCCGGATCGTCAAGATAGGTGGTTTGCTCAAAAAGATCGCGGGTCGTCCGACCGCCCTTGGCCTCGTAGGTCTCGATGCCGACAAAGACGGCGCGACGGTCGGTATCGCGCACGGCGTCGGGTTTGAGCATCTGGCGGATATGGTGATCGCTGTAGCCGTGGCCGCGCACCTTTTCCAGAACCACAAGGGCGGTTGCCTCGTCGTCGCAAAGGGTGAAGGCGGCGGCGTTCTGCAAGGTGATTTCACCGGCCCTGAGCGCGTCGAGCACGGGGGCGGGCAGATGCGCCAGTTTGAGGCGGCGGTAGACATGCGGCTCGGTCACACCATAGGCGACGGCGATGCTCGGCACGGGGATGCCGCGCGCGGCCATGTCGCCATAGTCGCGGATTTCGTCGGCGGGATGCAGGGCCTCGCGGTTGGCGTTCTCTGCGGATGCCCATGCCTGCGCGATGGTGGCATTGGGGGCTATATTCACCGGGACGGTGCGAAAGCGCGGATCGTCCTGCAAGAGGGCCAGCGCACGGTGGCGTCGGCCTCCGGCGACGATGGCGGTTTTGCCCTTGGCGTCGATCATGCCCGCGAGCGGATGGATAAGTCCGCATTGGCGGATATTTTCGGCCAGCGCCTCGATGCCGGTCTGCGCGACGATCTTCCGGGGGTTCAGGTCGGAAATATAGGTGTCCTCGAAGGGGATTGCGGCATAGGTGGCGGTGATCTTGGTTTCATTGCTCATGGTATTTTTCCTTGGTCTGTGGTGAAGTTTCATGTTGGTAAGCCCCGCCCCTTTCGGGGCGCGGGCCGGGATCAGTATTCGGACGCAAGAAGGATGGTCAGGACGCGCCTGGTCCGGGCGAGGTCGCGGGGGTTTTCGGACCCATAGCGATAGGCGCTGTCGTAATAGTCGATCTTCCAGAAGAGACGTTCGCCCTCGGTGGTGAACAGGCCGAAACTATGATCTCCATAGGGGTCGTTATCCTCGGTGAAGTCGGCAAACTGCATCACCGCGACCGTGATCTTGACCTGTGCCTCATAGGGCAGGTTGGCCACGCCGCGCGTCATGACGATCTGGCCGGGAATGGTGAAATCCGCGCCCCAAGTGGAACGGAAACGGTCATTGATCTTCGCAAGGTCTGCGTTCTCGGCAACGGCGACTTCGTAATCGGTGAGTTCTTGAGCCATGTCTGGCCTCCTTTGTGGTGTTGCCCTGTTCGGTCTGGTGCCGACAATCGGGGCGGGGTTTCTGGCGAGGAAGCGCGCAGCGCGCCCCTCTCCTGAAAGCCTGCCTCCCGGCGAGGGCAGGGGGGGAAC
>PHEQ01000035.1:0-24431 GCA_002842985.1 Alphaproteobacteria bacterium HGW-Alphaproteobacteria-1 | reverse complement strand
CAGGTGAGACGGCGGGGCGCGCCATTCTGGGCGCAGGGACGGGCAGGGGGCTTGGCACGGGGAGGGGGCCGGTCTTGCCGGCCTGCGAGTAGGGCGCGGCCTCGGCTCGCCGGGGTTCGCCCAAAGAAAAAGCCCCATGCCGAAAGACGGGGCCTTCGAGCCGATGCGAATTCATCAGCACCGTTACCGATTTCGCGGCTTCACGAGGGTCTTTCGGCGTCCTCGATCTGTCGGGTTGTTCCGATAGCAGCTTCAAGGCGAGCTGCAAATAATTCGCGTTGTTCTTGGGGCACCTTGCTCCAGGCTTCCCGCAACCGATCTGCCAGCGTTTGCGCCGCCGCCCTTTCTTCTGGTGTCATATCGCTGGGCTGTCTTAATGGTGTCGTCATTCGCGGACCTCTCGATCAAAGCCCAAACCCGGATATGGATTCGCGGGACCAAAGCGCCTGCCTTGTTCCTCGAAAAATCCCTTCGAGCCAAGGAGCCATGCACGATGAAGCTCTGACCCTGCCAGCAGCTTCCGCAGCCAGCGGGGTATTCCGCGACCGGAATATCCAGCAAGGAAAACGTGATGGAGGGCGGCGGCTTTCATGGTGGGATTCTCGCCAAAAAGCCGCGTGAGTGCCAGAAAATTATCTTGGGCCGCGCGTGGGGGTAAAGATTGCTTCCAACTGCGGCAAGGGATGCCACCCTGGGGCGGCATAGGGGGCTGTCTGCCCCCGCGCCTCGCGGCGCTCCCCCGAGGATATTTAAGGGAAGATGAAATGGAGGGATGGTCGTATATTGTTGTAGGGTCTTGTCCTGAGATGATGGGATCGCAGTGGCGAAGAACCGCGTCAGCGAAATGATTTACCGGGTAAGTGAGAGGGGTGTCCTATGTTCGAGTTGAAACCCGAGGCGGAGAGAGACGCGGCCAATGCCGAGAAGGCGGCGGATCGCATGTTGAAGGGGGCGGCACTTATCGGCTTGGCAGGCGCGGGCCTTGATACTGCTGTGACACTGAGCTTCTGGCCATCGCTCGCAGTCGTAATTTTGACAGTTGCGGCGGGGGTTTTCATGGTGACGTTTGCAGGACCGCTCGTGACTTTTGCCTTCGTCGCATTCGATCCGACGAATAGTATGGAGGGTTTGTCACCGTGGATTCGCAGTGCGATCGGTCTTGTATTTGCTGCGGTATTCGCCGTGGTCGTGACGGTCATGTTTTTTGGGGCCTTGAACCATCGCGCAACCATGGGTAACACGCATGACGACAGTGCAGCGCCATTCCGGGATTGAAACACACCTCACGATTGCGTGATCGCGCAAAATCACTAGTATTTTATAGCCGCATAAATATGCTATTGATTATCGGCGGGTCAGGCAGGGATGCCGATGGCCGTGGAAGGTGAAGTAAACGAGTGTTGTGTTTCCCCAAAGGGCTGGCACCGAAAGGTGCCGGCCCTGTTTTATTCCGTGCATATTTCACCGTCACAGGCCACGCCTCCGAGCGAGGCCGATGAGGCTGCCGGTGAGGTTGAGCTTTCCTTGCGCGAAACGATCGGTCATAGCGCGCAGCGCGCCGCCAGGGTTGCGGATGGGGGTTGTCGGATGTGTCCGGTTGGCGTCGATCAGAAGCACGCAGAGTGTTGCCCCGATGTCCCCCATGAGGTTGACCGCTTTCATCCAGGCCGAGTGGTTGATTCCCAGCGGATGAATGAGGCGGGTGGCAGCGTCGATGAGGTGGATTTCGCGCAAAGCCGGATTACCTGCCTGACACTCCTCGATGTAGGCACGCATGTCATCGCTTGCGAGCGCGTAGAGGCGCTCCGGGGTGAGTTGGGCGATGAATTTGGTGTTGTGCGAGACATCTGCCCCCCCATGCTTGTTTTCTAAGCAATTTTTGGGGCCGTTAGGCCCCACTCGAATCAAATTCAAGTGCGCGGGCTTGCCCGCGCTCAATTCATCAACGTTCGCGTTACAAGAAACATTAGAAGTATTTTGATTGTTCTCTTGTATAAAGCAGCAGCAGTTTTCTTCCGGTGGACCAGAAGAATCACGACAGGATTGAAGAAGATCATCCAGTCTATTGCACAGGGTCTGCGCATCACACACATGGGCTTCGAGGACGTCGATGGGCATGGCGGCGAGCCGTGACGCCTCGGGCCAGGACGAGAAGTTGTCGAGGATGGGACGGGCTTCACCGCTCAGGTGAGGATAGTCTCCCAGACATTCGATCTGGCGCTTGATGTAGCGCAGATAGGTGCTGCGGCGGTTACGCAGTTCCTTGCGGTGCTGACGGTCGCGGGTGGCTTGCTCCTTGAGGGCAAGAAGATCCGGCACAAGGGCGATGAGGCGCGAGAAAACGATACCGCATCCGCCAAATGGCGAGCGTGCCCCATTGCCCTTGACACGCTTCTCGATGAGACCCGCCGCTTCCAGGGCGGCTTCGTCATTGTAGAGCGCGCGCGGGGTCTTGTTGAGCGCTTCGGCGGTCTGATCCTGCGGCGCAAAATAGACGGGTTCGCGGTGCGGCGTGGTCCAGTCGTCCGGCGCGGTCTGTTTCATCATGTAGAGCAGGGCGTGAAGCCGTCCGCCACGCAGCCCGAGAATGGGGGCAAGTTCGATGAGGAGCTGCTCAACGGAGAAGCGTTGAAAGCCCTGCGGTAGGGTTGGGTAGAGAGTGCCTGTCATTGGTCTGTCCTCGCGTCGTGTTGACGCAAGACGGGAGGCATGAGACGAGCGGTCGCACAGATGCGTTTTTTCTCTTGCTCGATTTAGGGGGGGATGCTAAAACCAACCTGACTTATTCGGGCCGTTCGGAACGCCAATTCCTAGGTTCTAGCTTTTTCCCCCCCTCGCATGGCCCCGCCTTGCGGGGGTTTCTCTTTTCGGGGTGTGCTCGCGTCTCCTTATGAGATTCTGTTTATTGCGGTTTAAGGAATACAGGGTTTAGGGCTTCGTCGCAATTGTTGTTGCGGGGCGCCGTCATCACCCCAAGTCTAGTAGTGGACGATCTCGTGTGCGGGGCGTCCGTCAATGTCACGCCACTCGACCCCTACGGCTCGGGTTGACGTGCCGGGATCGCAGGCTTGAGAGCCTGTGGCCCATTGAGGAACCTCGCGGGGGCTGACGCGGGTCATCGCGTAACGGCCCTGATCGTCATAGAAGCCTTTGTAGATGGTTGAGCGTTCTCGACAGTCGTCATTTTCACCACCGCGACGGTGGCTATAGGAACGCACATCCCAGACCTTGAGGTTGCGGATGAAATCGAACTCCGGGCCGGAAATGTCGATATCAGCACCCTCTGTCGGCTCGGCGACTTGCGCGAGATATAGGGGCGCGGCGGCACCGTCATTCATGTGGGCGTCAAGAACAACGGCAAGCCGCGTGGCCGGTGACGTGGTTTCGTGTGACGCCGATCTGAGCGGACAGCGCCACATCTGCAATGGCGGCTCGATGGGCCAGGGCGTGATGCGGCGTATCATCACGGCCTTGGCGGCGGCGCATTCTGCCGATGGCGGAAACCCGCCCGCAAGGCAGAGCAGAATCGCGCAATCAATCGGGTATCCCTGCGCGGATGCGGGCGGCGCGGCCAGTGAGACGGCGAGCGTGGCTGCGGTCAGCAGCGGGCGGAGTGTGAGTGGTGGCGTCAACATGATACTCGTCACGGGCTGATTTACTACACGGTAATATGTTCGTGTTTGGCGGGTTGCTTCCCTTGGGTCAAGTTATTATTGAAGCTTTCACTCGACCGGAAGATGATCGCGTGTTAGTTGCGCATCCGGTTGGTTCTGGTGGTGGACAAAAGGAGTCGATAAGTCTCGGTCAGGTCGCGCGCCTCGCCGATAGCTGAGGATCGCTCGGCGTCGAGGCAGGCGATATAGCGCCCGATGCGCGAGAAGTAGGTCTCGAACTCGTCGCGAATGATGTCGGCATATTCGGAGATGGTCGCCGGGTTGGTCGGGGCAATCGGGGTGAGGGGGCGAATACAGGATTGCGCATGTGACGGGCCTGAGAGGGTTGCAATCAGGACGGTCAGCGCGACGAAACTGTAGTCTCTGCACATGAGGCAAAATCCAGCAAAAGTTTGTCAAAAAGGGGTTTTGACGCTACGCACAGTATAGAATGCCGCGCAAGAAATATCAATGATATAATCTTGACGCTGCCAACATATTACCGTAATCCGAGGTGAGACACCTCGGGAGTTGATCGCGAGGCGTCAGTGATACGAGATTTCAGTAAAGAAGCGCCGAATGTGGTTACCGAGTATATGTTTAAAGAGTTGGTTCGGAAGGGTGCCACGGTGGAGCTGGTCGCACGGCGACGGGCTTACCGCAAAGCGGGCGTCTGGTATGGGCTGTGGATTGTCCGCGTGGTCGATCCGGCCCAGGGCACGGAGCAATTGCTCGTCTCTTCGCGCGATCACATCAAGGTCCGCGAGTTCAAGACGGTCAATGGACTGGTCTCGTTTTTTGAATCAATCGGCTTTGGCTCAATCGCGATTCCGTTCGCTGATGGGGGCCGGGAAGTGCAGCGGTCGCCCGTCGCAGGCGGGCGCGGCGGGGATAGCGAGTAGCGCGATCCTCGGCGCTCTCGCGGCTGGTTTGCTCCCGGCACAGGCTGGTGCAAGCGATCTGGTTCTTGTGCCCGGTTTGGGTGGGTATGAGCGATACTCGGCGGGCGCGGCGCTGGTCGCCTTCGCGGTGGAGCCGACAAAGCCCGCACACGATGTTGAGGGCCGAGTGACGCGGGCACGTCCGCGCGCTGAAATTCTCGAATTGGTGGATGTGACGGCAACGCGCCATGCCGGTGCGCCCGGCGTGCGCGCGGCAGGCATGAGCGCGCGTGAATGGGCAAACCTGTTTCGGGCAAATATCGAGATCGAAAGCGGCTTCAGTCCTGAGGCGCGCTCGCCTGTCGGAGCTTACGGGCTTGGGCAATTGATGCCCGAGACGGCGCGCGCGCTCGGCGTGGACCGCTACGATATTGCACAAAATCTGGAGGGATCGGCGCGCTACCTCGTGGCGATGCTGGAACGGTTCGGTTCGGCGGAGTTGGCCCTTGCGGCTTACAATGCTGGCCCGGAGGCTGTCGAGCGGCACGGCGGGATACCGCCCTATCGCGAGACCATGAACCACGTGCGCAAGGTGATGTCGATTGCGCGGTAAAAAGGAGAACGGTGTGAAGAAGTATGTTTTGGTAGCCGCTGCGTTGTCTTTGGCGGCGTCACCGGCCTTTGCGCAGGCCATCGACCTGAGTGCAGTCAACAGTCTGCTTCAGAGTGTGCTCGATGCGCTCACGGGAATTACCGGGCGGCTTTTGCTGACAATTGTAGCGGCGCTTGTCCTGCTGGGGGGTGCGTTCAATTTCATCGACTGGAGCCGGGTGTTCCAGGTGCTGGTGATCATCGTGCTGATCGGGGTCATCCCGACGGTGATCCAGTCGATCTGGGGCGCGTCGGGCGGCGGCACGCCGTAAATCCGTGCAAAGCCGCGCCCGCATGGCGGGCGCGGATGTTCTTTATCGAGTTCTGCGAGTGCTGCCGCGTGACACAAAATCAGATCTACATTGCGCTGACGCAATCCCCCCGCCTGTTCGGCCTGCCATTCAGCTATGCGCTGCCGTTCTTCGGCCTGACGGTCATTCCCCTCATCTGGAGCGTGAGCATTGTCACCGGACTCTGGTGTCTCGCGGTCTACGGGCTGTGTCGGTGGGCGGCGGAGCATGACGAGAAGATCGTCGAGGTTTTTCTGACCTCGGCGAAAGCGGTGCCGGGAACACGGACGCGGGCGATGTTCGGGGGGGATAGCTATGGGCCTTGATATGACGAAGGTGGCCGCGTCGATCATCGCCAGCCGGTCGCTGCTGCAAAACGCCTTCATGCACGTCCCTTATGTGTCGCTGATCAATGATTGGGTCGTGCGGCTCAGGGACAATTCCCTCATGTGTTGCATCCGGTTCGACGGATTGAACGCCGCCACCGCTGATATGTGCGAGCTTGAAGGCGCGAGCGGTTCGTTTGCCAGCATCATCGCGCAGCTCGGGCCTGATTTTGCGGTCTATACCCATCGTGTGAGCCGCCCTGTCGATCATGTGCGCGATCTCGACCCTATCAGGGATGGCGGTTTCGCGGCGGCGGTCGATGAGAAGTGGGCAGAGGGCCTGCGCCGCGCAAGGCCGCGAGACGTCAGCCTGACGGTTTCACTGATCAGGCGAAAGCGGATCGGGATGGGCGTCACGCGCCTCAAGGGGATGAAACTCGACGCGGGGCGTGATGAGCGCCATGTCGAGGCGTTGGGGGAAGCGGCGCGTTTTCTGCGTGCCGCTCTTGGAAACGACACGTCGCGGGTCTTGACGGCGAAAAGTGGCGATCTTCTGGGATTTCTCGGGTCGGTGCAGACCGCGCGGGAAGTGCCGATCTACCCGACGCCGGGGCTGTCGCTCGTGGCCGACGATGTGATTTCGGAGCGGGTGACGTTCGCAAGCGACGGGTTCGAGCTGAGCGACGGTCCTTTCGAGGACCGGTTCGGGGTGATCCGCGCGGTAAAGTCCTATCCGATCACGAGCTTTGCGACAATTCTCGATGAGTTCGCAATGTCCTGTGATTTCGTGATCACGCAGAGTTTCGTGCCGCTTGGCAACAATCAGGCGGCAAGCCTGATCGAGCGCCGCAGGCGCACCATGCGTTCGGCGGCGGACGTGCGCGCGGAAGCGGCCGAGCAGTTGGAACGGTTGCATGAGCGAGTGCTGACTCAGGAGGTGAGCCTTGGCGAACACCACATGACGGTGGCGCTCATGCACAGTGACCGGGAGGTGCTGCGCGAGATTGTCTCCGACCTCGAAGGCTGCGCCTCCAATATCGGGATGCGTCTTGTCAAGGACGGGTTTGCCAAGCGCGCGCATTACTTTGCGCAGTTCCCCGGCAATATGGCAGCGCGGTCGCGTGTGAACGTGGTCACGAACAGCAACTTCGCGGATTTCGCATCGCTGCACAGGACGCCTCTGGGAAAGGGCAGGGACGAGGTGCCTTGGGGCACTCCGATTTCGGTCTTTCCGACATATGACGGATCGAGCTTTCGTTTCAACTTTCACCGCCGGGGGGATACGCAGTCAGAACCGCCCGCTGGCCATACGGTGATCCTGGGCGAAACGGGGTCGGGCAAAAGTGTGCTTGCCGCCTTTCTCATGGCGCAGGCGCGGCGTGCGGATGCCCGTCTCTTCGTGTTCGACTATCGGGGCGGGCTTGAGATGGCGACGCGGGCATTGGGCGGCGCCTATTCGGTGATCGAAAGCGGGACGCGCACGGGCCTCAACCCGCTTTGGGTGGAAACCGATGAAGAGGGCGTCGATTGGCTGACAGACTGGCTCACGCGCAACCTGTCTCCCGCCAAGGCGCTCTCACCGTTGCAGGCGCGTGCGATCCGCGAGGCGGTCATGCAAAACGCCGCCGCCAATCCCCGGCTTCGCAAATGGTCTACGTTCGGCAAGCTCTTTGCCGCGACCGACGATGAGGGTGAGGTGCAATCTCTTGTCTCGGAATGGGTCGAAGGCGGTCGTTTCGGGTGGGTGTTCGGCGAGACGGTGGAGGACACGTTTTCGCTCGATGGCGATGTGGTTGGTTTCGATCTGACCCAGATTCTCGACGCGCAATCGGAGCGGGAACGCATGGCGGTGCTGAGCTATGTGTTCCGGCGGGTTGAGCGTCAGATGCGGGACCGCCGCCGCACGATCGTTGTGCTCGATGAGGCATGGAAGGCGATCGACAATCCTTATTTCGCGCAGGTGATCGAAGGCTGGCTTGCGACGCTGCGAAAGCAGAACGCGGTGGTTCTGATGCTCAGTCAGAATGCGTCACAGCTTGCGCGGTCGCGGGTGGGGGAACGGATTTTCCAGTTTTTCCCCACGCAGGTGATTTTTCCCGACGCCAAGTCGTCGCCCGACGATTTCGCGCCTCTGCGGCTGAACGAGGCCGAAGCGGCCCTGGTCACGGGCCGCTGGCAGGGGCGCAAGTTCCTGTTGCGCGATGACGAGCACTCGGTCCTGCTCGATGCCGATCTTTCGCCATTGGGGCCGCTCTTGCATGTGTTGGGCGGGGGGCGCGCGGGGCTGTCGGTGGTCGGGCGCGATTATCGGGACAGGGATGATTTTTGGAGGGCTGTGCTGTGAGAGTTGTGTTGGGTATCGGGGCTGTCTTGATGATCGCCGCCTGCGAAGTGACGGAACCTGTCGAGGCGAAATGCCGGTGTTTCAACGCAAGCGGCGAAAGCACCGGCAATTGCGAGTTCATCGCGGTGGCGCAGGGCGGGGCGGTGTTTTCCTTCTCCGGCGCACAGGCGCAAAGCGCGCCGGTCGGGGGGCTGTGCGTTGCGAAGGAATAAGAGGCGCCTCACGCTGACGCGCGCTCTGGCGGGCGTCGCGGTGGCGGGGCTGCTCGCAGGGCCTGCGGCGGCGCAGGGCGTGCCCATTGTGGACGGGCGCAATCTCGGAGAGCGCCTGCGCGTGTTCCTCAACCTGGAGGAAGACCGTGACACGCAGGTGGAGAAAGCGAACAAGCGCGCCGACATGCAGGATTTCGAGAACGCGCAGATCGAGACGCTGGATCGTATGATCGAGGCGTTCGGATCTCTCTCTACGTTCCAGACGACCTTTGTCGGCGGTGGGGCTGACATGCCGGACATGGAAACCGTGTATGGCCCGCTCGCCAATCCGGCTGGGCGGGTGATGTTCGGGGATGCGAAGGAGAATATCGAGGAGCTGATCATTCGGGGCGCGCGCGACACCTACGGGCACGCGGGCGTCTCGGCGGCGGGTCTGTCGCCGATGCAGTGGCGCGCGCTACTACAGGCGTTGATCTGGCAGGAAAGCCGGTTCCGGGTGGGTGCCAAGTCGCCCGCCAATGCCTACGGGCTGACCCAGATCATTCCGGGGACGGCGCAGCAATTGGGGATTTACCCAGCCTATTACGAAGATCCCTATTTGCAGGTGACGGGTGGCGGTCGCTATCTGGCGCAGCAACTTGAGCGGTTCGACGGCAATATCATCCATGCGCTTGCGGCCTATAATGCAGGGCCGGGTCGGGTGATCCAGTATGACGGGGTGCCGCCGTTCAAGGAGACGCAGCACTATGTGCAGGTGATCCCGGCCAAGTATAACAGTTATCTTGCGCGAATGGGCGGGGAAGAGGCGCAAGGCACGATAGACCCGGCGGAATATGCCGTGGCCTCGGCGTCGCTCATGTCCCACGGCTCGATCCATTACGCCGAACATTCGCTTGCAACCGCGCAACAGGCGTTACGCCGGGTGCGCGCGCTCGTGGCGCAGATCGGCGAGAGTTCGACCGTCAAGGAATCCTACGATCTGAACACGATGATGCGCGCGGAAATCATCCTGATCCTCAATGAGCGGATCAAGATGAAAGCCGCGCGCTCGGCGGCGGAGAACGCGGAAATGATGGCGGTGCTGACCGCCCAGAGAGAGGCGTTTGCCTTTCTCGATTTTGTGCAACCGGAGTTTTGAGGGGTTTGGGTATGACGATCTGGCGTGGAAATCTGATAGCAGGTGCGGTGGCGATTTGGGGCGCGGGCGCAATGGCGCAAGGCGTGCCGACGATTGATACGCGCAATCTGCTGCAACAGATTCAGGTCTATGAGCAGCTTCTCGAAGATGCCGGTATCCAGACCGACCAATTGGGGCAACTCACCGAACAGGTGCGCCTTCTCGATCAGCAATTGTCGAAACTGCGCGATGTAGAGGCGCTTCTGAAAGACCCCACACAGGTTCTCAGCCTCGCGCTAGGCCCGGATCTCGACGGTCTGCTCAACGGGAAGTTTGACCTTGAAATGGTTGGCACCATTCTGCGCGGCGCGCGCGGCGATTGGAGCGGGCTTGGCGAGGGGGCAAGCGAAAGACTTCAAGGATTGATCGGCGATGTCTTCATCAGCGCGGGCACGTCACAGGAGGCCATTTCGGACATGGCCGAGTCGGGTGATCCACGGCGCGCGCGCAATGCGACACAATCCGCCAGCAACGCTGCCACCTCTGCTGCGGCCCAGGTTGCCTATGAAGAGGCCACGACATCGGTTCGTCGCGTCGAGCGTCTTGTGACCGAGATCGCGAATATGGACACGCTCAAGAAGTCGGTCGATCACAACACGCGCGTGACGGCCGAGCTGGCCGTCGCCATGGCGGCGCTCTGGCAATTGGAAAGCGTCCAGACCATGAATGTCGGCCTCATGGGAGTGGCGGACGCCGCAACGCTGGCGGAGATCGAGAAGTTCACCGACTTCACCGCGCCCGACCTGACCCCGGCCAGTGGCGAGTAAGCGGCATGGCGAAAGAGGCAAATAGCATTCTTGAAGCCGAGGTTGTCTTCGGTGCGTTGCGCCGGGAACGGCTGTGGCAATGGATCGGGGCTGGATCGGTGGTCACGGCGCTTGTCGCGCTGGCGACCGCTTCCGTGGTGGTCATGTCCTATCGCCCGCCCGCGCCAGTGGTAGTGCCGTTTGATCCCGCAACCGGCGTGGCCGTGCCCAATGCGGCGGTCGGGTCCATCCGTCTCGATGAGGAACGCGCCGTGATCGAGGCGCTGGCCTTTCAGTATGTGATGGACCGCGAGACCTATAATCAGATCGACAACGACATTCGGATCAACCGCGCACTGGCGCGCACCGCGGGCACGGCGCGCGCCGAATTACGACGCCTGTGGGATTCTTCACATGAGGGCAACTGGCCGTCGCGCTACGGCGCGCGAGCCCAGATCACGGCGTCGATCACAAGCATCGCGCTTCTGGGCGGAGACCGGGTGCAGGTCAGGATGCGCAAGCGTCTTGTCAACCCGGACGGGGCGTCCGAAGGCGGGTTCACCGTCGTCATGAAATACGAGTTCCGGGCAGGCGAGGAAAAGACGCTTGAGGCGGTCTGGCAAAATCCGCTCGGGTTCACTGTCACTGAGTATGCCGTCACGGCGGAGCGGAGGGAATGATGCGGGGGATTGGTGTTCTGGGTGTGATCGGCTGCTTGTTGGCGGTGCCTGCATTGTCTGAGGTTACACCGGCGGCGAGCAAGCTCGACAACCGGGTGCGTGTATCGAAATATGTCGATGGGCAGGTCTAC
Source organism: Alphaproteobacteria bacterium HGW-Alphaproteobacteria-1 (assembly GCA_002842985.1). Lineage (GTDB taxonomy): Bacteria > Pseudomonadota > Alphaproteobacteria > Rhodobacterales > Rhodobacteraceae > Roseovarius. The sequence goes on along the minus strand of PHEQ01000035.1, from coordinate 13,340 downwards.
AATATCCGCACGTCGCTGACGCGCGCGACCACGGTGGAGTTTGCGCCCGGTGAACGGATCGTCTCGATTGTGGCCGGGGATACGGCTTCGTTCAAGTTCGAGTCGATCCCCGGTGAACGGGTGTTCGCGATCAAGCCCACGTCGCGGGGCGTGCGCACCAATGCGACCGTCTACACCAATCAGCGCAGCTATTATTTCAGCCTGAGCGAAGGGGCGTCACCCTTCTATGTGCTTCGGTTCGACTACCCGAAAGTGCATGATCCGCGCCGCAACGCCGTCACGCGGGCGGCGTCCTCGCGGCGTTACGGGGTGAACGCACGCAATGAAATCACGCCGGTTGCGATCTGGGATGATGGGTCGTTCACCTACTTCCGGTTTTCACCGAAAAATCCGGTTCCGGCGATTTTCAAGGTGACGAACGGGCTGGAGCGAAGCGTCAATTCCACAATGATCGAGGGCCGCGTGATGCGGGTTTCGGGCACGTCCCGGCAATGGGCGATCCGGTTCGGGGATGTCGAGGTTTGTGTGGCGGAGATGGTCGATGGGTAAGGGCGATGATCTTAGAAGCAGTATCAGCGAGATTGAGAAAGAGGTCGGCAAGAAGGCGCGTGGCTCGCAATTGGGCCGGTTCCTGATGGCAAGCGCGCTTGGGGTCGGTGTGCTCGGCGGCGGGGCGGGCCTTTATGTGGCACTCTCGGGCGACAAACCGGCTGAGCCAACGATACCGACGCGCCAGGTGGCGGAGTTTCCGCAGGATCGCGGCGCGGTCGAGGCGCTTGACGCGCCTGTGCCGCCGGACCCTGTGATTATCGAGCGGGTCACGGTGGAGGATCGGGTTGATACGGCCACGCTGAGCCGGATCGCGGATCTGGAGGCGGAGTTGGACCGCACGCGCTCTCTGATCGAGGATCGTGAGGGGGAAACGGCGGCAGAAAGAGCGCTGCGCGATGAAGTCCAGCGTGAGCGGGATCGGTTCGCGCAGGAGCTTGCGTCCCTGCGGTCCACGGCTGAGAATGATCGTGCCCGCGCAAATGGGTTGCTCGAAGAGTTGAAGAGCACGCTCGATACGGCCAAGCGTGAGGCGGAATTGGCGCGCACGCGGGCCGAATCCGAGAAGGTGAAGCTGGAAGCGGATGCGGCCAAGCGTGAGGCCGACATGCGTATTCAATATGAAAGCGAATTGGCGGCGTTGCGCGCGCGGCCCGAGGTGGACCCCGAAGAAGAAGAGCGGCGGCGGCGCGAGGAAGAGGAGCGGCGGCGGCTGGAAGAGCGCCGCGCGCAGATGGAGGCCGAGGAGCGCGAGCGGGTTCGCTCGGGGATGGTGGCGCTTGCCAACACGGCGGAACCGGAAGCCGGGGCAGGGGACCGACGCGCGACCCGCAACGAGTCCTTCGTGAGACGTGGCATCGGCGACGTTCCGGTGTCGCGCGCCAGCGTGATTGCGAACCCGGCCTTTACGGTGCCGCAAGGGACGGTCATTCAGGGTGCGTTGGAGACGGCGGTGGATAGCAGCCTGCCCGGTGAAATCCGCGCCGTGGTGAGCGAGGATGTCCACAGTCTCGACGGCTCGCGGGTGCTGATACCTAGTGGGTCCAAGCTCTTCGGGGAATACAGTTCGGAAATCAGTCTTGGCCAGCGCCGCATTCTAGTGGCCTGGACACGCATTCTGACGCCGGATGATCGCTCGATCAGCATCGCCTCCTTCGGGGCGGATCGCCTGGGGCGCAGCGGGACGGCCGGAAAGGTGGATACACGCTTCTGGGCGAAGTTCGGAGGCGCGGCGGCAATCTCGTTGATTGGAGCGGGCGCGAGCGCAGTGCAGAGCGACGGCGGCAACCAGTTGGTGCAATCCGGGGGATCGAATCCCGGCGGCGCGGTGGCCTCGGACCTCAACTCGGTGACTTCGACGGCCATAGGCGAAATTCTGACAATTCCACCGCGTATCTCGGTGAAACAGGGCGCACAGATCACGATCATGGTGGATCGGGATTTGGAGATTTTCTGATGTTCGATTCCTACATCGAGACCGGACTTGGCAGATTGGCCCGCCTGATAGGGCCGGAGCTTGTGGAGATTGCCGTCAATCCCGATGGCGGTGTCTGGATTGAACAGCTTGGGGATGCGTTCATGACACGGGCGGGAGTGACGGTATCGCCCAAGGAAGCGGCAGAGATCACCTTGCAGATCGCCTCGGAAGGGGCCGTGCGCATGTCGGAAAAAAATCCGGTTGGCAGTGCGTCGTTTGAGTTTCGCGGCTGGCTGGTGCGGGCGCAGATCGTCCAGCAACCGGCGGTCAGAGGGGCGCATTCCATCTCGATGCGGTTTTTTCGTTCCGACACGGACGTGGTTCCCCCGGAATATCTCTTCGGACAGGCGATCAGCGCCTCGGAACGCCGCCGTGAGGTGATTGAGGAAGTCGCGCGGCTGTCCCAAGGGGATATTCAAGGCGCGCTTCGCCTATGCGTGCAAAGCAAGCTCAATGTGGTGGTCTCGGGCGGCACAAGCTCCGGCAAGACGATGCTGGCGCGCTGGATGGTGGCGCAGATTGATGATCGGGAACGGATACTGACGATCGAGGATGTGCCGGACCTGATGCCCGCACAACCCAACAAGGTGATGATGGTATCGGCGCGGGCCAGCGAAGTGCGCTCGCCCAATGCGCTCTTGCAGGCGTCCCTGCGGATGCGACCTGACCGGATCATCCTGTCCGAGGTGACAGGCGAGGATTCCTATACCTTCCTCAAGGCGGTCAATACCGGCCATGGCGGCTCGATCACCACGGTTCATGCCGAAAGCGCGGAATTGGCAATTGAGCGCATGGCTCAGACCGCTTTGGAGGCGAAGGGGCAAATGACCTATCAGGACATGATCGGATATGTGACGCGCTCGATTGATGTGATCGTGCATGTCGCAAAGCAGGATGGCAGGCGGGGCGTGTTGCAGGTCTACCAGCCGTCCGAATTTGGCGCGGTGCAAACGAGGAGGTAAAGATGAAACTGGTCTCAATCATGGCCGTGGCGGGTCTGGGCATGGCGCTTGCGGCACCTCTGGCCGCTCAGACGGTGCAGGATTTTCTCAAGCCGGTGGAGAAACCCAAAGGCCCGGTGACGGCGGAAAACTATGTCGATCCGCAAATAGCCGAGCGGCGGGCCTGCAAGGACCGACCGGGACGTCCTGGCTGGCTGATGGTGCAGCCGAAGGTGGAAGGAAGTTTTTCGCCCGTGGGCGGTTACTTCTGGAGGCAGGAGATTGGGCAAGAGTTCGTGTCATTCAAAGTGGTGTCGTCCGTCATTGCGGCGGGCAAATGCACCTGTGAGCTGATGTATCCTGATATTGATCAGTTCCAGGATGAGATCGAAGAGCTTTGGCAAGGACTGGGCAACAAACCCAAGGGCGAATGGTCGCAAGAGGATTCCAGAGAATTTTACCGCGTCAGCCGAGTGATCTCCCGTTCCTATAGTAGTGATCTTGCCCAATATGGGCGGCTTTGCCGCGCGGCGGGACTTTGATCGGGGGAAGGGATCATGGGGTTCATCGAGTCGATTTTTTCGCAGATCGAGACGTTTCTGACGAGTGTAGGGGCGTCGCAATTCGCGGCTGTGGCCGAGGCGTTCGGCAATACCGGCTCGCTGGTGGCGACCCTGGTGGTGTTGCTCATCATCATCAACATGGGTGTGCAGGCAGTGCCTGTTGATCGTGTGGAAGCCCTGACGCTGCTCTTCCGCATCACGTTGGTGGGCCTTTTCATGCAGAGCTGGCCACAGTTCAACAACGTCATGTCCGCGCTTCAGAACATGTTCGGCGGGATGGAAGCCGCAATGCTAAATGCGGCATTTGGGGATTCTGGTGTCACGAGTTTTGCGGTAGCGCTTGATCGCCTCGGAGATAACATGTCCAGATTTGCGAACCAGACTTCGGGCGGATTGAACATCATGGGCGCGGTGATCAACGGAATAATGATGCTCTTCATCGCGCTCTTCAGTGCGATCTGCGCACTCGGGATGATCGTCTCCCGGCTCGGGCTTGCGGTGCTGATTGCCTTGGCACCGCTCGCGATCATGACAACGCTGTTGCGCGTGACCGGAGATTATTTTTCCCGATGGCTTTCGGCGGTCGTCACCATGCTGCTCTTTCCTGTCGTGCTGGCAGGCGTCTTTGCCTCGGTGATAGCCATGGGAAATGCGACCATTGGCGGCCTCAATCCAAATAACACAACGACGCTCGGTCAGGTCATTCCAGTGTTGTCCGTGATCGTCATGGGGATCGCCATGGTCCTCATGGTTCCGTTTCTGGTCGGGATGATTTCCGGGAGTTTCCAGCTTGGAAATTTGACGCGGAGCATACAGAACAACGTGTTCGGGGCGGCGAGGGGTGCGTCCATCTTCGGCGGTCGTCTGGGCGCTCGCGGTATTGGCGCGGCGCGGGCGGCGACCACGAATGCGGTTGCTGCCGCAAACGCAGGACCCGCTGTTCAGGCTGCGCGGGCACAAAGAGTTACTACGCGAACTGACCGCTCAAGGCGGCGATGAAGGTGGCAAGAAAACGGAAACGGAGCACATCATAACGTCCATCCCCGCAATTTTTTGCGTTATGATATAACATAATAACTATTATGCGAATTTAAAAAGAACGCTCGCTCGCAGGCAAGGTAGCTCAGGTTGACGGTGCGGGCACTGATCATGGCCACGATCAGAAGGTTCACCGGCTTCGTCGAAAGCACCGTCAACATCGTCGTCGGAAAGCGCTTCGATAAACGCCAGCAAATCCGTCGCTCAAGCCGCAAAACACCTCGGCATAGGCAGATCAACAGCTTACAAGGCGATCAGAAATGCCACGCTGTAAGCCATGTTCAGGCTTCGTTCTCCCTTGACGTGGTTCTACGAAGAAACCTTCCGATGGGGCCAAGTGCAAAACGCCGTTTCAGGGTAGTGCCTGGTCATCCGGGTCCGGCGCAATCTTCGCGTTTATCGTAACGGGGCCGGATTCTCGCGTTTTGGTTTTACGTTTCGGTTGCGGTTCGGGCCTTGCTTCGATGTGTTCTCCAGTTTCTGCTGATAATTCCGGCTCTTCCATAGGCTGGCCCGGTATGCTTTCGAGTCGATCGAAGAGATCGGCCAGTCGTCCTGCTGCTGTCTTCAACATGTCCAAATCTTCTTGTGTTCGCCGTGACGGGCTTACCTGTTCGATTTGGGCGTTGTTTTCGAGATGCGCGAGACGCCGTTCGAGAGCTTCAACCTTACTCCCCTCGGTGATCGCCCAAGACAATTTGTCCTGTTCTTTCAGAATGTGCTTAAACCGTCGGTCCTCGAAATGGATGATGCGTTTAGCAAGGATGGGTTGTTGGCCATTGATGATCACGATTGCCGCGTTCGGATCGAGGCGGCGGGCCTCGTCCTCGGTCAAAAGCGGGTGTTCTTCCATGCGCTCCGATATGGTGGTTTTTTCACCAAAGCCGGTGCGACGGGATTTTGACACGATGCGTTTGTTGGTGTTGCCGCAGGCTTTCGAGACGTCCTCGATGGTCATTTCTTCTGACGGGGTGAGATAGAGCTTCAGCCCTGCCCCGCCCTGGATCGAAAGCCGTTCTTCGCGCGAATAGATCTGGTCGAGCTTCGGGATCGTCTGGGTCACTATGGCGATGCGACCGCCGAACCCTCGGATGGTGGTCATGGCGTCGGCGATCTGCTCCATTTTCCCCAAGCGATGAAACTCGTCGAGGATCAGCATGAACCCGTGCGGCTCGATCTTGTCGGGAAGCGATGCCTGCATGGTGGTGATCAGGTCGTTGAAGAACAGGCGAACAAGGCCCGCCAGCGGCTTGATGTCGCCGTCCTTGATGATGAAGTAGATCGAGGTCAATTCGCGTCGGATATTGTCGAAGGTGAAATCCGTGCTCGCGGTCATGCGTGCGACATGCGGGTTTGACCAAAGATCAAAACCCGCATTGTTCATGACCGAGAGATACGTGGCGAGGGTCTTGTTCTCCAGCTTGCCAAGGCTGCTGAGTTCTCGTTGAAGCGCGGGTTCCCGTGCTTGCTTGGCAAGTTCCTGGATGTGCGATTGAAGGTTTTTCCCACCCTCGGCGAGGATCGCATGAATGTCGCCCAATGTGAGGCGCTTGCGCTCGTGCGCGATGCAGCCGATGGCGGTGAAAAGCTGGATCGCCCCGTTAAGCCATTCGCCTGCGTATTCGGCTTGCAGGAACAGACCTGCGGTCTTGCGCAACGCGAACTGGTATTCGGCATAATCGGTCATGCGCGCGATACGGTCGAGCGGGTTATACCGCGCTGACGGCTTGTGAAACTCGGCCGGGGCAAAGACGATGATCTTGTTGCCCATCTTCGCGCGCCAGCGTGCGGTGGTCTCGTAGTTCTCGCCCTTGATGTCGAGGGTGATGGTCGAGCCTTCGTAGGTCAGAAGGTTCGGATACATGAACCCCACCCCCTTCCCCGCCCCTGTCGGCGCGATGACAAGGCAGTTGGGAAACTTGTCCGAACCGATATATCGGCCGGGAAGTTTCGGGCCGGTCGTCTTCGCCACGATAAAGCCCTTTCCGGGCTTTTTGAGAAGGCGGTTGCGGCGCATGTCGGAAATCGTCTGCCAGGATGATGACGCGATGCGGCTCAGGGCTTCACCGGCGAAAAAGGAACCCGCGACCAGCCCCCCTGCCCCGCCTGCGAAGAAAATCATGCCGAGTTCCGTGGCCAGCGCGTCGCTACGCCGGACAAGCCGGGTCGCCTCTGTGACGAGATAGTGGAAGGGCAAATCGAACCCGAGCCTGTAGCTGGCCCATGCGTGGGCAAGGACATAGGCAAGGATGAGGCCCCCCGTCATGAAGAAGAGGCCCGCTTGGACTTGACGGTGCATGGCGATTACCTCTCGCGGTCAGCGTCATGCTCACGGCGCTGCCGCTCGTCCTCGCGGTCGCGCTCGGCAAGGCCGGTAGCCTCGCGAATCGAAGCGACAAGCGCGTCCTCGCGCTCCTGCACCTCGGGGGTTATGTCGCGCCCGGTCGCACGGTCGTGGATGATGGCCTCAACGGCGACGGCACGCGCGGTCACGGGATCGTCGGTCAGGCGTTCGGCGGCGGCGGGGTCGCCGCTGCGCAGCCGCTGGTAGTCCTCGGGCGGCAGAGCGCGAGACAGACGGATCATCAGGGCTTCGCGGGTCTGATAGTCTTGCGCCAGATCGCCGGATTCGGCGAGATGGTCGCGGGCGAGACTGTCGATCATGTCGCGGGCATCGCGCTCGGCCTCGCTGAGGGGCTGCCCCCGCTCTGGCTCGTCCCGTTCCAGATCGTCCGGCTCGGCCAGAACGCGCAGCGGCTCCAGTTCGTCGCGCAGCCGGTCATAGGCTTCCCCGAGCTTGGCAATCAGCTCATCCTTCGTATGAACCTCGATCACGCGTGCATCGAGCATCCTATGCATGTCGTCCACGGCCCAGACCTGTTCGGTGTATTTCGTGCCGGGGTCATGTTCCATTCGGGCGATGATCGTGGGCGCATCCAACCCATAGTCGCGGGCGACCCCCTCGATGGCGCGCACGGCCTCGGGGCCGCGGAGAGCATCGGCGCGCTCCCCCCTCTCCGCGCTATAAATGGAGTTGATGGAGGGCGGCTCGTGCAGATCGCGCGCATAAGGATGCTCGGGATTGAGCCGGGTCAGATCGGCCATGATGTCGGCCAACTCGATCTCGGCGGCAACCCTTTCGGAGGCGGGCTTTTCCGCGATTACCCTTTCGGCCTCCTCCATCTTCTCGGTGGCAAGCTGGAGGTAGCGGTCAAACAGCTCGATTTCAGAATCCGACAGGTCTTGCATGGGGGTAATCCTTTCACTGGTTACATCGGAACGGGTCGTGTCGATAAGGTCGGAAAGCCTTTCATAATGGCGCGCAAGACGCTCGGCATCGGCATTCTGCGCAACCACCGCGAGAGCACTATAGGCGATTTGCGTGTATTTTACAGGCGTGTCGATCTCGATGCGGTCGCGTTCCGTCAAGGGGCGCTGCTCGGCGGCGCGGTTCTCCTTGCGCGCCATGATCTGCTCGATGAGCGAGGGCTGTTTGCGCGCAATGCCCCGCTCATAGCGGAAGGTCGGATCGAGCCGGACACCGTAGCGGTCGGCATGGCGCGCCATGCTTTCGCGAAAGCCCTCATAGCTCAATTCCGCGCCGCGCCGCATGGTAAGAAGCTGTCCATCCGACCCCCTGCGGTTCACGACAACATGCGCGTGGGGGTGGTCCCGATCATGATGGATGGCGGCGACATACTTGTAGCTCGGGGCATTGTCGCGCCCCCTGCCCTCCAGCATTTCCCCCAGAACATCGCGTGTGATCGCCTCCAGCTTCTCGTGCGAGACGCCTTTTGGAAAACTGAAGATCAGATGGCTGGTATGACCGAGTTTCGGTGTGCTCTTCCACCAGTCGTTGGACCACTCGCGCGTGAGGTGGTTCAGCGCATTATTGTCCGGCGTGTCAAACCTCTCGAACCGCCCCCGAGAGTCGATGATCGAATAGACCTTCTCGGCCTGGAAGATGTAATTGAGCTGGCCCTTCAGGCCCTCTCGACTGGTGGCACCGGCGTTGCGCACGGTCTTGAACACCGCAGGACCGTCCCGCGCTCCTGCCCTTTGCAGCCGCGAGGATACAGACGTGCGCGCGGACCTCAAGCTGCCCCTCGGTTTTTCCGGACGCAGCAGAATGCGGCCCATCACCCGATCAACAGCGGAGTCACGCGCCGTCATGCTCACCCCCCTGCCCCGGCTTCAAAGCCGCCTGCAACAGCGATGCCCTGACCTGTGAGACGTGAAGCATCTGGGCAAGAACCGCCCGGATTTCTTCCACCTCGTCAGCCGCCTTGTGCAACTCTGCGACATGCGCCCGCACTTTTGCGGGCAATTCACCGCGTTTTTCAGCAGCGGATAGCGTGAAAGCGATCTGGTTGAAGTTTCCTCCGAGACGCGAAAGGTGCTTCTCGGCCCCGGCCAGAAACTCGTCTTCCTCAGGGTTCGGCGCGTAAAATCCAGCCGCATGGCGCACGAGATTTCGCAGAAAGCGCGACCGCGACCAGCCGCCATTGGCCGCAACGAGACGATCAAGTGCCGCGATTTCCGCCTCGGACAGACGCACGCCGACCGTTGCAACCGTGCTGGAAGAACGCGCAGGCGAGCGCATACGGGCGCGGTGTCGATAGACGGTCGAGCGGGAAACGCCGAGCTTGGCGGCGATGACGGCGAGCTTCTCGCCCTTGGCGATCATGTCGCGCATCCGCGAATTGAGGTCTCCACGACGCGCCATCACACCGAACAACTGACACAAATGTTAATAGTTACCATATCCTGCAACTGAAACATTACTCAAATGCAGGTTCTTTGGCAAGTCGGGCGCGCACCCAGGGCGCGACTTGCCAAAGGGCCGGAATGGCGGTGAGTAATGTTTCTCCGTTTTCTCCCGTTCGGACTCGAACGGACCCGCTCGGGCAACGTGCCGTTGCCCGAGCGGCCGAGATCGAAGATCGAGGCTGCGGCGCAGGAACGGCCGCAGAGGCCCTGTGCTGGCCGCTGAGTGGGGCTACGGTGTTTTTGGCCACCGAGGCAGCCAACGGCATTAAAGGCCTCACACGGCGACTTAACGCGACCCGGACCTTGCCCGAACTTGCGGCGCGGCAAGCTACACCACCTGGGCGGCTAGGGTGCTATAGGTTCATGAAGCCGTGAGGCTTGCGTGTTATGTTGTCATAAGGTCATTATGTCATATGGTCATACGATTTGCGGACAATGGCGTCATTTGGAAAGCGTGTTATATTGCCATGTGGCAACATAGATATGTTGATATGTCATGTAATGATCAACATTTTGTGTGATTGCTCTATTTTCCGACGGCATGGTCGTATGATTGTTATGTGATATTGCAAAATGCTCCGACGGCCCGTAATCTATGCGACAATGTGGCAATAGGATCACGAAAAGGAGAGAGGCAGTGTCTGAACACGAGATGGATGTGATCGCCGTAGTGAACGGCAAGGGGGGCGTCGGTAAGACAACGCTTGCTCGCGCGCTCGGCTCTGCGGTGGTGGGCGGCGGAATGCGGGTCGCATTCATCGACTCCGATCCGCAGCTCAGTGTCGTTGAATGGGCAGAACGCTCGAAGGAAGCGGGTCTCTGGTCTACCGCCGCCTCAGTTGTTGCGGTCGAAAGTCCGGCGGAAATGGCGCAGCAGATCAACGATCTTTATGAACGTGAAGCCGCCGATGTCGTGATCATCGACACCGCAGGCGTGACGTTCTCTGCGCTTGGCAGCATTGTGGCCGCAAGCGATCATATCGTGATGCCTTGCACGCCGAATGTGGACGATGTGAGCAGGACGCTGAAAACCGCAGAGATGCTGAAGGAACTTGGGCAGGACGGCGCGCATATCACATTCGTTCTCAACCGGGTTGGCAGCAACTTGACGCGTATCGAGGATGAGCAGATTGCGCGGCTTGAGCAACATCACGCCGTGGCACCGGTTCGTATGCGTGAGCGCGACATATACAAGAGAATGGCGAAGGAGGGGCTTCTGAGTTCCGTCCTGAAACAGAAGGTTGACGAGGGCACCATACGGTCGCTTGCCGAGGCAAGACGTGTGCGCGAAGCCTTGATGGAAACCGTCGAACTGTTGAACATTGTCATGGGGCTGGAGGAATGAGAAAAAAACTGAATGTGGAAGAGGTTATTGCCGCATCGCAATCTGGAGTGAATATGGGGATGCTTGGCGCACCCGAACCGAAGAAGAAGGGTGAGGCTCGGGGCGAAAGTGTCAACAAGCCTGTCACGAACCCGAAAAAGCCGGACAGCACGCAAGACACTGCAACCGAAACGCCAACCGGCCCACGGGCCGGGGCCACAAAACCGAAACGCCAGGAAAAAGCGGCAGCGGCACAGAACGAAGTCGCGCCCGAGCTTCAGATTGTTCCAGCGACAACGAGCCTGCCTGAAACACTGGATGAGGATTTGCGATCCGTCCTGCGTGGGCTTCCATACGATGAGGCGCACTTGTTGAGGGCCATCAATGACCGGATGTCCGAAATGGCGACCGAGGGCAGGGTGGAGATCACGACACCGCGCACTCCGGCAATGAGGCGTCAACAAGGTGTTTCGCGGCAAGCCAATGTCAAAGTGCCCACCACGTTCATTGAAGAGTTTCGCAAATCCGTTGATCCTCTGAAGACCATCAGCCTGAGAAAAATTGCGGAACAATGGTTCGATTTGCATTGTGAACAGGCGGTGCGGGATCTTCTCAAGAACGCAGCTTCTTGAAGAAAACAGGCGCGAGCGCCTTGCGCTCCCATATTTGCTTTGAAGGGGGAAGGAGTTTCGGCTTCCTTCCCCCTGAAACGAAATAGACAGGACCGTGTCCTCGCGCGTGCCGCGCTGCGGGCCGCACCACCCCTGTCGATTTCGTTTCACCCCCATCCTCTCACGCTCGCCGCTCGGCAGGGGTAAGCGGGCGCTTACCCCTTTCTGAGCATGACGGGGAAACGTGCCCGTGAGGTCCGCGAGAAGAGGATGCACAATTGGCACGGAAAAGAAGATTGATGGCGCGCGCGGTCGGGCGGGTGCTCGACCGGAAAACAGGCGTTTTGGTGGGCTGGCTTTACCAGTGGAATACGGGCGCGTTCGGGTTTTACTGGGTCGGGGAGCCGGTCGAGGATTACATCGTGGAGTAAGCGGGCCTTGCCGCAGCGCGGCAAGACGGCGCGTAGCGCCGGGCGGCGCGCGGGCTTGCGCGAAAGCGCAGGGCTGCGCGCCGTCAATCCTGGGACTTGGACGCAGAAGCCCCCGCCGGTAGGGCAGGGGCTGCGTTTCAATGCGGTTGATTATACCTCCATCCGTCCTGTTCGTATGAAAAGCTCGGGATTCTTTTCGATCATGCGACATTGGCCTTCGGTATGGCCGTGCATGAGGCATTTGGCTTTCATTTTCGCGCGGCTCTCGTCGCTGATGCCCTCGCGGTCACGGCAAAAGTAGGCGTAACCGTAAAGATGTGTTTCCCAATAGCGGGGCATTTTTTGGGTGGTCTTGCTCTGTTCTTCCACGATTGGTCCTCGATCTGTCGGGGGATGCCCCGCCCTCTGCTGGGCGGGGGGCAGCTTCAAAGCTCGATGCCGGGACGCAAATTTCCGTCGCTGTCCAGCCATTGCCGCGCCTTGGCACAATCGAGACAGATGCAAGAGCCTTCTGCCTCGGTCGTGACGGGTGCGAGATATACCGGGGGGTTTGCCTTGCCGCATTTGCGGCAAGACAGGCGGGGCAGGGCGAGGGGGCCGCTCATGCGGCCACCTGCGATGCTTGTTCTGGGGCTTCGGCTGCGGCCTTGATGAAGTCCACCGCTTTCTGTGCCTCGGCTGCGGCCTTGAAAATCATGTTGGTGTCGGATTTCAGGGCCTCAAGCCATCCCTCGACATAGGCCGCGCTCTGGTCGAATTGCGGCTCCACGCCAAGCTGAACGCCAAGGAAACACGCGCCGATTTCGGCCACCAATTCTTCAAAGGCATATGCCTTGCGGTCGGCAAAGGTCTTGATGCGCTCAAGGCGGCGGTCGTGCCCGGTCCAGTGGGCCAGTTCATGAGCGAGGGTGCCATAATATCCGGCGGCGTTGTAGAAGGTCGCAATCGGCGGCATGTGGATATGGTCCTTCGCGGGGTTGTAATAGGCGCGCGGCTCCTCGGTCGTGGTGATCTGCGCGCCGGTTCGGGCAAAGAACGCCTCAAGTTCTGCGTCGGCCTCGGTGCCGAGGTCACGGGGCGGTTCGGGGCGGATGTAATAGTCTTCGGGCAAGCCGTCGATCTGGTCGGCGTTGAAAACGTTGTTGGTCTTGGCAAAGTGGATGCGGCGCTTTGCATCCTCGCCTTGGGCCGCGTCTTCGGTTTCGCGCTCAATCGAGCCGTAGAAGACCGATTTCGCGGCCTTCTCGCCTTTCCTCACGCAACCGCCAAGCTCACGGGCCTGTTTGAACGTCATCCAGCGCGCGGAATTGTAGCCGCGCAGATGCGCGGTGGCCCATAGCATCAGGATATTGATGCCTTGGTAGGGGTCGCCATTGTGGCGCAGGGGAAGGCAAGCGCCGCTTGCATCGCCGGTCCACGGCTTGCGCCAAGGCGGCGTTCCGGCCTCGATCTGCGCAATGATCGTGTCGGTGACGTGCTGTTTGATGTCGAAACGCTCTTGAGCCATGTCTGGCCTCCTTTGTGGTGTTGCCCTTTGCGGTCTGGTGCCGACAATCGGGGCGGGGTTTCTGGCGAGGAAGCGCGCAGCGCGCCCCTCTCCTGAAAGCCTGCCTCCCGGCGAGGGCAGGGGGGGAAC
>PHEQ01000005.1 GCA_002842985.1 Alphaproteobacteria bacterium HGW-Alphaproteobacteria-1 | reverse complement strand
GGTGGCTTCCTCGTGACGCGGCGGATGCTCGCCATGTTCCAGAAATCATAAGGCGGAGGGCGAGATGGATTTCGGATTCACGATTGCGGCCTATGCGGTCGCGGCGGTGCTCTTCATCCTCAGCCTTGGTGGTCTGAGCGGGCAGGAGAGCGCCAAGCGCGCCATCTGGTATGGCATTGTCGGCATGACCATCGCGGTTCTGGCGACGCTGGTCGGGCCGGGGCAGGGGCTGTGGCTTCTGTCGGTGGTGATGATCGCGTTGGGTGCGGTGGTCGGGCACCAACTGGCCACGCGGGTGCAGATGACGCAGATGCCCGAGCTTGTGGCGATCATGCACAGCCTTGTCGGCCTTGCGGCGGTCTTTGTCGGCTTCAACGCCGATATCGAGATCGGGCGCGTGGCGGCGGCCTTTGCGGGCGCGAACCTGCCCTATCCGCAACCCGAGACGGTCGCGGCGGAAGCGGCGGCCTTCGCCAAGACGTTCTCCGGCTTTGCTGCCATCGTCGCCAAGAAGACGGCGGTGGAGGTCACTATCCTGCGGGTGGAGCTTGTGCTCGGCATCTGGATCGGCGCGGTCACCTTTACCGGCTCGGTCATCGCCTATGGCAAGCTCGCCGGAAAGGTCAACTCGGCGGCCAAGCAGCTTCCGGGCGGGCACATGCTCAATGCCGGAGCGGCGGCGCTGTCGCTGGTGTTCACGCTCATGTATCTGGGCGGCGCGGGAAGCTGGACGCTTGTGCTGCTCACGCTTCTGGCGCTTTTCATCGGCTATCACCTGATCATGGGGATCGGCGGCGCCGACATGCCGGTGGTCGTCTCGATGCTCAACAGCTACTCGGGCTGGGCGGCGGCGGCGATCGGTTTCTCGCTCGGCAATGACCTTCTGATCGTGGTCGGCGCGCTTGTGGGCTCGTCGGGTGCGATCCTGAGCTACATCATGTGCAAGGCGATGAACCGGCAGTTCGTCAGCGTCATCCTCGGCGGTTTCGGGGGAACTTCGGGGCCTGCGGCGGAAATCGAGGGCGAGCAGATCGCCATTGACGCCGACGGTGTGGCAAGCGCGCTCAACGAGGCCGATTCCGTCATCATCGTGCCGGGCTATGGCATGGCGGTGGCGCAGGCGCAGGGGGCGGTATCGGAACTGACCCAGAAGCTGCGCGCGCGCGGCAAGACCGTGCGTTTCGCCATCCACCCGGTTGCGGGCCGTCTGCCTGGGCACATGAACGTGCTCTTGGCCGAGGCGAAGGTGCCCTATGACATCGTGCTGGAGATGGACGAGATCAACGAGGATTTCCCCTCGACCGATGTGGTCATCGTCATCGGCTCCAACGACATCGTGAACCCCGCCGCGCAGGACGATCCCAACAGCCCCATCGCCGGGATGCCGGTGCTGGAGGTGTGGAAGGCCAAGCAGGTGTTCGTATCCAAGCGCGGGCAAGGCACCGGCTATTCCGGGATCGAGAACCCGCTCTTTTACAAGGACAACACGCGGATGTTCTATGGCGATGCCAAGGCCAGCGTGTCGAGCCTCTTGCCCAAGATCGAGTGATCGGGGCGGTGCGACAAGTCAGGGGGGCGTGGCCGGTGGGCCGCGCCCTTTTTCGTGGGGCCGAACCCGCGTCGGGCCGGGGCAAGACGAGTATTTTGGGAACGATGAAGGGGGGCGCCGCGCGGTATGCGGTGGTGTTCTGCTAAGGCTCTGTGTTTGAAAGAAAAACCGCTTTGCGCCGGGGGCGGGCCGCGTTAGATTGACCGTGAGACAAGGAGTGAGGCCATGCCGCCCATCGAGGACCATCCGCTGCGCTACATGCTCTCCAACGAGTTGCACGCGCGCCCCTTTCCGACGCTGACCGCGCCCTGCACCGCCGTCTTTCTGGCGATCAAGCAGCCGCAGGACGCGGCCAAGCGCGACCGGGCGGCGGATATGGCGCATCTGGTGGCGCTTCTGGACCGCTACGGCGTCAAGCATCCGCAGCCCGGCGCCACGCATTATTCGGGCGAGATCGGGCGGCATGTGCTCAAGTGGGAAAGCCATACCGAGATGGTGACCTACACGGTCTTTACCGAAGGGGTGAGCAGCCGTCCCTTCGATCCGGCGGATTTCGATGTTTTTCCCGCCGACTGGCTCGATTCCGCGCCGGGGGTGCGGATCACCTCGGCGATGATCCGGGTGGTGCCATGGCAGAGCCGCGAGGTCACGCGCACCGATATCGACGGCTGGTTCGTTGCCGAGAGCGTGGCGGTGGCGCGGGTGCTCGATGATGCGGGGGTGGTCGCGGGGGATTTCCGGATCGATCAGGCCGGGCATCAGCGGTTCTCGCTGCATGTGGCGCCAAGCACGGGGGCGCGGCGGATCGGGCGGATCGTGCAACGCCTGTGCGAGATCGAGACCTACAAGACCATGTCGATGCTGGGTTTTGCCCGCGTGCGCGAGATGGGCCGCCAGATGGGTGAGACCGAAACACGGCTGAGCCGTCTTGTGCAGGACATGACCGAGGGGGCGCAACCCGCCGAGGAGACGCTGAGGGGCCTCCTGCATGTCTCGGCGGAGCTGGAGGCACTGGTGGCGCAATCCTCGTTCCGCTTCGGGGCGACGGCGGCCTATGAGCAGATCGTGCATCAGCGCATCGGCGCGCTGCGCGAGGACCGTTTCGAGGGCCGGCAGACCTTTGGCGAGTTCATGATGCGCCGCTATGATCCGGCGATGCGCACCGTCACCGCCACCAAGGAGCGGCTGAGCGCCATGTCGGACCGGGCGATGCGGGCGGGGGATCTGCTGCGCACACGGGTGGATGTGGAGCGCAGCGCGCAGAACCAGGCGTTGCTGGAGAGCATGGACAAGCGCGCCGATCTGCAATTGCGCCTGCAACGCACGGTCGAGGGGCTGTCGGTGGTGGCGATCAGCTATTACGCCGTGTCGCTGGCGGGCTACCTGCTCTACCCGGTGGCCGAGGCGCTGGGCCTGAGCAAGGGCATGGTGACGGCTGCCGTGACGCTGCCGGTCATTGCGCTTGTGTGGTGGATGGTGCAGCGGATCCGCAAGAAGCTGCACTGACCCCGCTCAGGTGACGTAGTGCAGCCGGTCGAACGCCTGTCGCCAGTCCGAGACCTCTGGCAAAAGCGCGCCGGGATCGTTGCCGCGTAGCGCGCGGGCGATGAGCGACGCCATGCGCGGGGCGTGCTCGGGCGTGACACCCCAGCGGACAAGTTCCGGTGTGCCGATCCTGAGCCCGTTCATGTCGCCCGCCACGGGGGCCACGGGCAGGCCGATGCCGCAGGCCAGAAACCCCGCCTGCCGGAGCCGTTTCGACGCCGCCTGACCGCCGCCGAACGGCGCCGCCTCGAGCGCGAACTGGTGCGAACGGGTGGCGACGCCCTGGACCTTGAACACCGGCAGCCCTTCGGCCTCGAGCGCCAGGGCCAGCGATTGCGCGGTTGCCACCATCTGCGCGGCATAGGCGCGGCCATGGGTCTTCCAGTCGCAGAGCGTGATGGCGAGGGCGGCGGATTTGGCGGCGTCGAAATTGGCGGTGAGACCGGGAAAGGCGATGGCGTCGAGGCGCCGCGCGAGATCCGCATCGTTGGTGACGATGAGCCCCCCCGCAGGCCCGCCAAGGCTCTTGTAGGTGCTCATGGTCATCAGGTGCGCGCCCTCATGAAGGGGGTTCTTCCACGCGCCGCCCGCGATGATGCCGCATTGATGGGCGGCGTCGAACAGAAGATGCGCGCCCACCTCGTCGGCGATGGCGCGGGTCTCGGCGACGGGGTGCTCATGCAGGTTGAGCGAGGCACCGAGCGTGATGAGGCGGGGGCTGACCTCGTGCGCAAGGGCGCGCAGGGCCTCCACGTCCACCGTGTAGCCATCGGCGGCGACGGGGGCATCAATGATGGTGAGGCCATAGAGACCGGCGCAGCCCGGCCCGTGATGGGTGACATGCCCGCCGATGGACGCGGGGGGCGCGATGATCGTGTCACCGGGGCGGCAGGTGGCCATGAAGCCCATGAGATTGGCCAGCGCGCCCGAGGGTGCGCGGATTTCGGCATAGGCCGCGTCGAAGACCTCTGCGGCGAGGGTGGCAGCGATGACCTCGATCTCCTCGATGGCCTCGAGTCCCATCTCGTATTTGTCGCCGGGATAGCCCAGGGAGGGGCGCGAGCCGATGCCGGAGGCCAGCATCGCCTCGGCGCGGGGGTTCATCACGTTGGTGGCGGGGTTAAGGTTGAAGCACTCGGCCTCGTGGATGCGGCGGTTGTCGGCGGCCAGCGCCTCGATGCGCGCGGCGATGGTCTGCGCGTCCTGCGTTGCGGTGCGGGCGCAGATGGTCTCTGACAGGTCCTCGCAATGGCCTGGCACCCAGGGACGGCGGGCAAGGGGCATGGTCTGTTCCTTTGATCGATGCGCGCAGTCTGCGCGAGACCTGCGCGGGGCGCAAACGGGAAATGCGGAGGCGCTCGGCTCTGGCCATTGCCGCGCGGCTGCGCTATCCGGGCGGGGCTTGAGAAGGGGGCGCGCCATGTCTGAGAGAGCCGCATTCGAGACGCCGGGGCCGGTGGAGGCCGATCTGCGCGAGGCAATCTCGCCGATCGAGCAGATCATCAATGACGCGCGCCGGGGCGCGATGTTCATCCTGGTCGATCACGAGGACCGCGAGAACGAGGGCGATCTGGTGATTGCCGCCGAGTTTGCCACGCCGGAGGCGGTGAATTTCATGGCCACGCACGGGCGCGGCCTCATTTGCCTGCCGATGACAGCCGAACGCATCGATCGGCTCGGCCTTCCGATGATGGCGGTCAACAATTCCTCGCGCCACGAGACGGCCTTTACCGTCTCGATCGAGGCGCGCGAAGGGGTCAGCACGGGCATCTCCGCCCATGACCGCGCGCTGACCATCGCCACGGCGATCAACGAGCAGAACACCATGGCAAGCCTTGCCACGCCCGGCCATGTCTTTCCGCTGCGCGCGCGGCGCGGCGGGGTGCTGGTGCGGGCGGGGCACACGGAAGCGGCGGTTGATATCGCGCGGCTTGCGGGGCTCAACCCTGCGGGTGTGATCTGCGAGATCATGAACGAGGATGGCACCATGGCGCGGCTGCCGGACCTGATCGGGTTTGCCAGGCAGCACGGGCTGAAGATCGGCACGATTTCGGACCTCATCGCCTATCGCCACAAGCACGACAATCTGGTGATCGAGACCGGCCATGAAAGCGTCACCTCCTGCCATGGCGGCGACTGGGAGATGCGGATTTTCGCCGATCAGATCACCGGGACCGAACATGTCGTGCTGATCAAGGGCGACATCACCGATGGCGCGCCGGTGCTGACGCGGGCGCATGCGCTCAACGCGCTGGAGGATGTGCTGGGGATCGGCGCAGAGGCCGCCCACGGGCCCGCGGGCAAGCTGCCGCGCGCCATGGAGATCATCGCCCGCGAGGGGCGCGGCGCGGTGTTCCTCTTTCGTCAGCCCCGGCCCAAGCTGGCCGGCGAGATGGAAGAGGATGACGGCCCGCGCATCATCAAGCAGACCGGGCTTGGTGCGCAGATCATGGCGGTTCTGGGCATTCATGAATTGATCCTGCTCACCGACAGCCCCGATACGCGCTATCTTGGCCTTGACGCCTATGGGATCAGCATTGTGGGCACCCAGCCCCTGAAAGAGGTGTGAGAGAATGGCGGAACATGAATATACCCTGCCGCGCGCGACATTCGACAAGCCGGTGAAGATCCTGATCGTGGTGGCCCCGTTCTACCGCGACATTGCCGACAACCTGATCGCGGGTGCCGTGGCCGAGATCGAGGCGACGGGTGCCACCCATGAGATCGCCGAGGTGCCGGGCGCGCTGGAAATTCCCACCGCCATCGGCATCGCCGAGCGGATGTCGAATTTCGACGGCTACGTGGCGCTTGGCTGCGTGATCCGGGGCGAGACCACGCATTACGAAACCGTGTGCAATGACAGTTCGCGGGGGATCATGCTTCTGGGTCTTCAGGGGCTGTGCATCGGCAACGGAATCCTGACGGTCGAGAACCGCGCGCAGGCGGAGGTGCGCGCCGATCCCGAAGCGATGAACAAGGGGGCAGGGGCGGCGGCTGCGGCCTTGCATCTGGTGGCGCTCGCCCGTAAATGGGGCGGCCCGCGCAAGGGGGTGGGGTTTGTCCCTGCCTCCGAGAACTACCGTATCGCGGGCGGAACCAAGGACACCCCCACCGCATGAGCGCCCCCCAGACCCGCCATTCCCTCAAATCCGCGGCAAGGCTTTATGCCGTGCAGGCGCTCTACCAGATGGAGCAGTCGGGCCAGACCGTCGAGTCGGTGCGGCGCGAGTTTCTCGAATTCCGCTTCGGCGAGGAGGTCGAGGAAGGTGTCGAGATGGCCGAGGGCGATGCCACGCTTTTCGGCGAATTGCTGGACGCGGCGGTGAACTGGCAGGCCAGCATCGATCAGATGACCGACCGGGCGCTGGTGGCGAAATGGCCCATTGCGCGGATAGACCCGGTTCTGCGCGCGCTCTTTCGCGCGGCGGGGGCCGAGATGAGCCAGACCGGGACGCCGCCCAAGGTGGTGATCATGGAATTCGTCGACGTGGCCAAGGCTTTCTACCCCGAAGGGCGCGAGCCGAAATTCGTCAATGCCGTGCTTGACCACATGGCGCGCGAGGCGCGGCCCGAGGCGTTCTGAAGGGCCGCCCTGCGGCGGCCCCCAGGTTTTGCCGGTCAGCGCCCGCCAAGCCCCTTGGCGAGACGCAGAAGTTTCTTGCCGGTATGCGTGCCAAGGCGCGAAATACGCTGCGCCTGAAGCGCGAGCGGGTCCGAGCGCACCCAGTTCACCTGCACCATGCGCCGCTCACCGTCAAAGCGCTTGTAGCCGTGATAGCTGTTGTTCGACCGCTTGAACCCCAGAAGCGTGCCGCCGATCGGCGTCACCTCGGCCACGTAATCCTCGATATCGTGCTTGCTGCGCAGCATCCGCAGCTTGCCGCCCTCCTGATGCCATTCGGGGTTGAAGTAGAGCAGCACGGTCATGATCTTGGACCAGTGATCGGTGTGGATATTGCCGTCGCTCGGCTCCGACAGCTTGCGCACGGTGATGGTCTTGGTGGTCTGGCTCAGGTCGATGTCGAACTTGCGCGAGATCATCCGCTCGAATTCGGGGCTGTCGAGATCCTCGAGGATCTGCGCGAAAAGCGGGCCGTAGGTCAGGCTCTCGGGCTTGAAGTTGGCGGGCCGGTCGATATGCGGGTAATCCGCGTTCACCCGCTCCAGCATGTCCGCCGGGATCACGTCCTTGGCGACCATGAAGCTGAACGGTTCGGTGGTGAGCGGGGCCTTTTCGACAGCGTCGAAATTCAGGAGTTTGGTTGCTGTGGTGGTCATGTCTGCATCTTTCTTTCGATGAAGGAACGGGGGGCGGGCACGGGCGGGCCCTCAGGTCGGGGCAGGTTGCGGCGTGGGGGCCGCCTTGGCATAACGCTGAAGCACAACATAATCATCGACCGAGTCGACGTCTACCGAGGCGTGCGCATAGGGTAGCACGACCACGCCGACGCGCAGCCCCGCCTTGCGCGACAAAAGCGCCAGCGCGCGGTCGAGCGTGAGCCAGCCCAGCCGGTAGCGCAGCACCGCAAGCAAGCCCAGCATCCGGATCACAACCAGCGGCTTCTTGCGCTCGCGCTCGATCCGCCGCCAGAAATCGGCCATGCGACGGCCATCCGTGGTGAGAAAGGCAAAGAGGTTGCAGCCGCAATATTGCCCGTCGGCAAAGCGCAGCACGGTTTTCTTGAGGTCGGGATAGGCCCCGCGCACCAGATCATAAGGGGCCAACCCCACCACCACGTCACAGCCAGAGCGCGCCGCGTCGCGGCAGAAATGATCGACGATCTCGCTGGACAGCAGCGGGTGATCTGCGGTGGTGATCATCACCTTCTGGCCCTCGGGAAAGCGGCGCAGCATCTCGAAGGCGCTGGTCGAAGGGCTGGGGCCCGGCGCGGTCCAGTCCACGCGGCCCGCCTCGATCAGCCCGGCGAGCACGTCAGAGCCGGTCACGACCGCCTCTGCCGGGCCGCTCAGATGCACCGAGGCGACCCGCGCGGCCCCCTCGAGCGCCGCGATCACCCGCACGATCATGGGCTTGCCCGCGATCTCGATCAGCGCCTTGCTGGCCACGCCTGCGTGATCGCGCAGCGCGTCCTGCGCGTCGCGTTCGCCGGCCAGAATGACGGCGGCGAAGTCGGGCGTTTGGGTCTCGGGTCGGGTCATGGGGGGCCTCAGAGCGGCTTTTGATAGAGGCGGTAGCGTTTGTGAATGGTGCTGCCGATTTCCTCGATGATGTGGCGCATACCGTCGTTATCCTCCAGAATCCAGCCCATCTCGACCCGGGTCACACCACGTTTGATCATCCGCTTGCGCACCGAATCGATCACCAGAAAGGCCAACGTCGGCCCCAGCCGCGAATACTGATGCTCCTTGCGCACCCCCATCAGCGCCACGCGCGTGCTTTTGGCCCCCCGCACCTTGAGCCGCCACAAAAGCTTGGCCCAGCCGAACGGCAACAGCCGCCCGCGCAGGTCGTGGATCATCTCGTTGAGGTTCGGAAATGCGGTGATGAAGGCCACCGGGCGGCCCTCGATCTCGGCGAACTGGATATAGTCGTCGGGCAGAAGCAGGGTGAGCGCCTTGGCCGTCTCGTCGAATTCCTCGGGCGTGAAGGGCACGAAGCCCCAGTTGTCCGACCACGCATCGTTGAAGATATCGCGCATGGCGGCGAAATCGGCGGCCTTGTCCTTGCGGTTGAAGGGGCGGATCGTGACCTTGCGGCTGGCGCGCTCGGCCAGCTTGGTCATGACGGGCGGTGCCACGAAATCGGGCTGCACCATGTAGGTCAGCAGATCCTTGACGCCCGCAAAGCCCTGTTGCTCGATGCGTGGGCCATAATAGCGCGGCGCGTGGCCCATCATGATATAGGAGGGGCTGTCGAAATTCTCGACCAGAAGGCCGATTTCCTCGTTGATCGTCAGGTTGTAGGGCCCGCGCACATGCGCCGCGCCGCGCGCGCGCAGCCACGTCTCGGCCGTCTCGAAGAGGGCCGCGAACACGGCCGCGTCATCGACTGCCTCGAGCATCCCGAAATAGCCGAGCTTGCCGCCCTCCACCTCGGGCTGGAGGCGGTCCATCTGCGCGGTGATGCGTCCCACCGGTTCGGCCCCGCGATAGGCCACCCATCGGGCCACCTCGCAATGCGCGAAAAGCGGCTTGTTCTGATAGACCCGCTGTTTCTGCTCTATCAGAAGCGGCGGCACAAAGGCCGCGTCACCGGCGTAAATCCGCTCAGGCAGGTGCAGGAAATCGCGCGCCGCACGGCCACTTTCCGCCGGACGGACATCGATCGGGGCGCTTGCGGGCGCGGGGATTGCCATCTGGTGCCTTTCGTTCTGCCGGGCGCGGAGGGGGTTGCCCCCCGCACCGCCCGCCTGTGGACCTCTTCAGCCTTGCCGCATCGGGGCCATCAAGGGCAAGCCCCCCTGCGCGCCGGGACTCTGAAACCGGTAAGATTGTTACAGATCCGTGCGCCACGGGCGGCGGGCCCTTGCCACAAAACGCTTGCAGATCAGGGGCCAAACCCCGATGAACCGGGGACAACCGTTCACCGCTCAGGGGGCCGTCTTGGCCAAGTTCATCCTCGGAAGCCATCTTCGCCACAAGGCGCTCGAAAGCCGGGCCGCCAGCAATGCGTTGTGGTTTCTCGATCTGGCCTTTGTCGGTGCGATGGCCGGATTTTTCCGCCTGCTGCCGCTGCCATGGGCTTCGGCCACGGGGGCGGGGTTTGGCCGGTTTCTGGGCCGCATCTTCAAGAACCGCACCCGCCATGTGCGCGCCAACCTGACGCTTGCGCTGCCCGGAAAATCGCCCGCCGAAATCGACCGGCTGGCCGAGGAGGTCTGGGGCAATGCGGGCGCCGTCTTTGCCGAATATCCGCATCTGGCCAAATTTACCGACCCCAGGCGCGGCCTGCTGCGCATCGAGACGGTCGAGGATGATCCGGCCTATTGCCGCCCCGGCACGCCCGTGGTCTTCGTCGCCGCGCATCTCGGCAACTGGGAGGTGGCCTGCGCCGCGATGACGCAGATGGGGATCCGGTCCTATGCGCTCTATGCGCCGCTGGCCAATCCTTGGCTGGACAAGATCATGCTGCGCTATCGCGCGCGGCTGGGATGCGAAACGGTGTCGCGCGACGCGGGGCTGCGCGTCTTCATGCAGGCCCTCAAGAACGGCGAGGCCCCGGCCATGATCATCGACCGCCGCGTGGAGGGGGGCAAGCCGATCCCGTTTTTCGGCGTGGAAAAGGACAGCTCCACCCTGCCTGCGGGCCTTGCGCTGCGCTTCGGGGCGCCGCTTGTGCCGGTGCAGGTCGAGCGTCACCCCGGCGCGCGCTTTACCGTGCGCTTTCACGCGCCGCTTGTTGCGCGCAACCCCGAGGCCGACACGGACGCGCAGGCGCTTGACCTGACCCTCCAGATCCACGAGCGGTTCGAGGAGTGGATCAGCGCGCGGCCGGGCGAATGGCTCTGCACCAGCAAAATCTGGCGCGGCGCTGTTCTTCGGGCGAAAACCGACATATATAAAGAAGCCTGACGCCGCGCCCGCATCAAAGAGGTTGCCCCATGTCGAACCATCAACCCAGCCGCCGTCATCGCGTGGACGACTCTGTCCGGCTGTTCAAGAATCCGCTGCTGGAAAAACTCAGCCATGTGCATCCGATCGTGCCGCTTGTGGTCTGGTCGCCGGTCGCGGGCTGGCTGATCTGGCGCGCGGTTGCGGTGCATGGCATCGGGTTTGGCGGTCTGGCGCTGATCGGGCTCGCGGGGCTGGTGACATGGACGCTGGCGGAATACCTGCTGCACCGTTACCTGTTTCATTTTGAGCCGAAGACCGATCTGGGCCGCCGCTTCATCTATCTGTTTCACGGTGTCCACCACGACACGCCGCAGGACAAGACGCGGCTTTTGATGCCGCCCGCGGGGGCCTTGCCGATCATTGCCGTGCTCTACCTGATCTTCTGGCTGGTGCTGCCCTACCCTTGGGCCGAGCCGTTCACCGGTTTCTTCATCATCGGGTATCTGGTCTACGACTACATCCACTACGCGACGCATCACTTTCCGATGAAACACCCGGCGCTGCAATTCCTCAAGCATTACCACATGCGCCACCATTTCTCGAAAGATCCGGGCCGCTATGGCGTGTCCTCGCCGGTCTGGGACTGGGTTTTCGGCACCTATCCGGAGAAATCCGACCGCGCAGAGCGCCCCTGAGGCACGGGCCCGCGCCCCAACGGCGCGCTGTCTGAGGGCCGGGATCGAGCCATGGCGAAATATTACCTGCTGCCCAAGCATCTGATGGACCGCATGCCCGCGGCACAAACGCCGGTCTGGCTGTTCGAGGCGGCGGTATTCTACCTTCTCTACGGGGTGGCGCGGCTCATGCCGGTGCCGCTGGCCACGCGGGTCTTTGCCGCCTGCCTCGGCTTCATCGGCATTCGCAATCCTAACAAGTTGCGCGTGGTCCGGCGCAACCTCGCGGTGATGATGCGTGACGCGAGCGAGGCTGACCGCGACGCCGTGGCGCGCGATATCTTCCGCTCCACCGGTCACGCGGCGGTCGAGTTGTTCCTGCTCGACCGGATCTGGCGCGGGCGCGACCGCTACCTGGAATTCAGGCTCCACCCCGAGGCGGAGGTGGCGATCCGCCGCAAGGACCCCATCGTTTTCGCCACCGCCCATACCGGCGCATGGCAACTCTGCAATTTTATTGCGCGCGCCCATGACCTCTCAGTAGCAGTGCTCTACGCACCCGACAGCAACCCCTGGATGGACCGCTTCTTTCTCGCGCGGCGGCGACATTTCGGCGGTCCGATGGTGCCAAGCGCGGGCGGCGTGCGCGACATGATCCGCGAACTGGCCGCCGGGCGTTCGGTGGGTGCCGCATTTGATACGCGCATCGACGAGGGCGAAGCGGTGCCCTTTTTCGGCGTGCCCGCGATGACCAACACTTTGCCCGCGATGCTGGCGCTGCGCGGCCATCCGCTGATCCCGATCCGCGCGGTGCGCCTGCCCGGCACGCGCTACCGGATCGAGGTCATGGCCCCGCTCGCTCCCGCCGACCCCGACGCGCCGCGCAAGGATCAGGTGCTTGACCTCACCGCGCGGCTCAATGCGGTGTTCGAGGACTGGATCCGAGAGGATCCGGGCCAATGGCTGTGCATGAAACGGCGCTGGCCCAAGCCCCGCCCGCCACGGGCCGCCGATGTCTGACCCCCGCGTCTGGGTGCTCGACGCCTATCGCGCGGGCGAGCGCACGCAGTTGCGCGCGCTGGCCACGGCGCTTGGCTGGCCGTTCGAGATCAAGCGGCTCTCCTATCGCCGTTTCGGGTTGGCGAGCGCGCTTTTCCTGCGCAACGATCTGAAGGGCGTCGCTCTGGCGGGGTCCGATGCACTTGCCCCGCCCTGGCCCGATGTGGTCCTTTCCATCGGGATGCGCAACGAGCCGGTGGCGCGCTGGATCCGCGACCAATCGGGCGGGCGCACGCGGCTGGTGTTTCTGGGGCGGCAATGGGCCGATCCGCGCCATTTCGACCTGATCATCACCACGCCGCAATACCCCGTGCCCGAACGCGCCAATGTGCTGCGCAACGCGCTGCCGTTGCACGGCGTGACGCGGGCGCGGTTGGATGAGGCCGCCACCCTCTGGGCGCCGCGCCTTGCGCATCTGCCCCGCCCTTACCTCACGGTGACTATCGGCGGCACCAGCGGGCCCTATGCCTTTGGCCCCAACGCCGCCGCGCGGCTCTTGCGCGATACGCTGGCGCTGGCGCGCGCGCGGGGTGGCTCGCTTCTGGTCAGTTCGAGCGCGCGCACGCCGGCCGTTGCGCTCGACGCCTTTGCGGCGCAAGCGGCGGTGCCGATGCAGCTCTATCGCTGGCGGCGCGACGATCCGGACAATCCCTATCTGGGTTTTCTGGCGCTGGCCGATGAGGTGATCGTGACCGCCGACAGCATTTCCATGCTGGCCGAAGCCCATGCCACGGGCCGCCCCGTGCATATGTTCGACACCGGGGCAGGGCGGTCCTCGATGCGTCATGACATGCTCTGCGCGGCGGGCGACGCGCAGGCGGCCCGCGCGCTGGCCCTTGCCGATACGGACCGCGCCGACCATGCCCTGGGCGCAAGCGCCTATCGCGCGCTGATGCGTTATGGCTGGTCCTATCTCAGTCGCGATATCAGCCGGTTGCACCTGCGGCTCGTCCAATCCGGACGGGCGGTCTGGCTGGGCGATCCGCTGCCGCCCGCGCGCGAAAACGTCGAGGGCGACGATATGGCCCGCGCCACCGCCGCCATTCGCGCGCTTATCCCGCGCGGCTGAGCGTGCCGCCCACCTCGAGCCGATGCACCACGTCCGCGGCCTGCGCGAGGGTGTCGTTATGGGTGATGGCAAGGATGGTCAGCTCGGCCTTGAGCGCCTCAAGCGTGGCGATGATCTCGGCTTCGCTTTCGGGGTCGAGCGCGCTTGTCGCCTCGTCCAGGATCAAGAGGCGCGGCGCGTTGATCAGCGCGCGCGCGATGGCGATGCGCTGGCGCTGGCCACCCGACAGCCTGCCGCCGCGCTCGCCCACGACCGTCTCCAGCCCCTCGGGAAAGGTGCGCACGAAGTCCCAGGCCCCGGCCTTTTCCAGCGCGGCGACAGCGCGCTCCTGAGATATCGCCGGGTCGCCCAGCGTGACATTGTGCAGCACGGTGTCATGGAGCAGCACCGTCTCCTGCGGCACATAGCCCACCATCCGCCGCCAGGCACGCAGATCGACCGTCTCGAACGGCACGCCGTCGATCCTGATCTCGCCGCCCTCGGGGCGTAACAGGCCGATGACAAGGTCGATGATCGTGGTCTTGCCCGAGCCGGACGGCCCCACCAATGAAGTGATCCGGTGCGCCGGGATTGTCAGATCGAGACCGCCCAGAACCGAGTGGCCCTCATAGGCAAAACGCACACCGCTGAGCGTGATCTCGCGCTCCAGCGTCGGCGTGACATGGCCGCCCAGATGCTCCTGCTCGGCCTCGGCGCGCGCGCTTGTGTCCTTGAGCGACCAATAGGCGCTCTCGGCCTGGGCAAGCTTCTGATACTGTTTCTGGACCTTGCCGAGAAAGGCGAAGGTCCGCCCGAGCGCGACCGCGAGGATCAGCACCGTGGCGAATTCCATCGCAAGCACGCCGATCGCCAGATAGACGCCGAGGGCGATGAGCATGACGAACATCAGGTCCTGGCCCGCGTCGAGCGCGGCACCCGCCAGCACCTGTTTGCGCAGCGCCTTGTTGAGGCGGTTGGTCTCGCCACGCAGCATGTCGTCGGTCTGGTTCTCGCGCGCCATCGCCTTGAGCGGCTTGACCGATTGCAGCATGTCGGTGAGATGTGACATGAGCGAGGTCATCAACTCGGTCTGCCGCTTGCCCGCCCGCCGCGTCATCCGCACAAGAAAGTGCGATACCCAGATCACCACCGCCCCGGCCATGAGGCCAAGAACCGTTGCCTTCCACGACACGGCAAGCGCCACCGAGCCATAGACAATCGCCTGAATGAAGAAGGTGAGCGCGGTCGCACCGAACATGTAGGCGTCCGCCCCCCGCTGTGCCTCGGTGGCCAGCGCATTGGTCAGCTTGCCTGCCGGTTGATGCAGGAAAAAGCTCCAGCGGCTGCGCATCATGTTGCGCAACACCTCAAGGCGCATGTCCGTTGCCACCCGCGCTGCCGTATAGCCGACCTGCCGTTGCGCGGCGAGCAGCAGGATCGCCTTGAGCGTCGCCATGGCCACGATCAAGAGCAGGAGCGCGCCAAGCGTCGGCGGCACCCCGAGCCAGGCCAGCACGTCGAGCACGACCTGTTCCAGCTCACCCGGCGGGCCGGCATTTTCTGCCGCCTCCCCCGAGGACAGCGCGATCTTGAGCATCGGCAACATCGCCGAGAGGCCAAGCCCCTCGGCCAACCCCGACAGGAACAGCGCCAGAACCATGAGGAAACTGGGCATCGGGTAGGCGCGGAAGAGGTGGATCATCAGGCGCATGGCGTGGCTTTCCGGTTGGGTGTGCGCTCTATCGCTTCGGGGCGCGGGAATGTCCACCGGCCCCGGGCGCGTTACGGCGCGGCATGGGCGCGCGCGAGGTGATGGGTGGCGGTGTGGCTTGTCTCCATGCCGTCGGTCGTGTGGCGGCGGGCGGTCAGGACGACCTGCCAGCCCCCCGCGACCGGGGCGATATGGTAGAGGTGGTAGGCTGCGGGTTCCGGATGGGTGGCCGAGGCGGAGGGCACGCCGATCACGGGGGCCACGCCGCTGGCGGTCTGCATCTGCTGGTGGTGGCTGCGGTGGCTGTGACCATGAAGCACCATCTCGGCCCCCTCGCGCGCCAGAACCGCACGCAGCGCGGGCGCGTCCAGGAGCCGCTTGCGTGCCTTCACCGTGCCGTCAAGCGGCGGGTGATGCACCATGACGACGCGACAGAGGCCCTCGGCACGTGCCTGTGCCAGCAGCCCCGCCAGCCGGTCAAGCTGCGCCGTCCCCACCGCGCCTACGGCGCGACCGGGGGCAGAGGCCACGGCGCTCGACACGCCAATGAGTGCCAGCCCGCCGCGCCGCCTCAGCCAGGGAAAACCGCCCCCGTCATCGCCCTGCCACCAGGGCCGCCATGTCTGCGCGCCGGTCTCCCAGGCGCCGCGCACCAGCGCCTCGTGATTGCCGGGGATGACCATGACGCGATCAGGGTCCCCAAGCGCGTCAAGCCATTTGCGCGCGCGGTCATACTCAATCGGCAGGCCCAGATTTGTCAGGTCCCCGGTCACCGCGATCAGCCCCGGTGCGGCCGCTTTCATGTCGGTCACCAGCCGCGCCAGCACCTCGGGCCGGTGCACCTTGTGCCGCTTGCGCCGCCAGGACAGCAGGCTCAGCGCGCGCTTGTTCAGCACGTCGCGCCAGTCCACGCGCGCGGGCAGCGGCAGATGCACATCCGACAGATGCGCCAGCACGACGCCGCTCTCGGGGGTTGCCAGCACCGTCCGCCGCTCCTGCCCTACCCGGCCACCGCCGTGATGGCCTCTGTGCGCACCGCTTCGAACCCGGCAAGAATACGGTCGATCTGATCGAAGGTGTGCCCGGCACTCAGCGAGCAGCGCAAGAGCGACGCCCCCTCGGGGGCTGCGGGCGGCACCACGAGGTTCACATAGACCCCCTGATCCAGCAGCGCGTTCCACATCCGCGCCGCCTCTTCGTGAGAGGGCACCTGCACTGCGATGACCGGGCTTGGCCCCGAGGCGAGCCGATAGCCCAACGCGGTCAGCCCGGCATGGAGCCTGCGCGCGTTGGCCCAAAGCTGTGCCTTCAACTCGGGCCGCCCGCGCACTGCCTTGAGAGCGGTATGCGCCGCCGCGATGCTGGCGGGGCTGGATGAGGCGGTAAAGATATAGGGCCTGCTGCCATAGCGCAGAAGCTGCAATTCAGGATGGCGGCTTACGCAGAATCCACCCAGCGAGGCGAGGCTTTTGGAAAACGTCCCGGTGATGAAATCCACCTGATCGAGGATGCCCTCCTCTTCGCACAATCCGCGCCCCGTCTCGCCATAGACGCCGAAGGAATGCGCCTCGTCGACCATGAACCACGTGCCGAATTCCTTGGCCACGGCGCAAAGATCGCCCAAGGGTGCGGTATCGCCCCACATGCTGTAAAGCCCTTCGGCGATGACGAGCGAGCCCTCCGCCGCGCCGCCCAGACGGCGCAGACGCTTGCGCAGATCCTCGGGGTCATTGTGCTTGAAGGCGAAGAAATCCGCGCCGCTGATCCGGCAGCCGTCATAGATGCAGGCATGGCTGTGGCTGTCCAGAACCACCTTGTCACCGGGTTGCAACAGCGCCATGAGAAGGCCCAGATTGGTCTGATACCCGGTGGAAAACAGCATCGCCGAGGGCATGTCGTAAAAGCGCGCGAATTCCTCTTCGAGGGCTGCATGGCTGGAAAAACTGCCATTGGCCATGCGCGAGCCGGTGGTGCCGCTGCCCTCTTCGTGCATCGCCTTGCAGGCGGCCTCGATGACCTCGGGATCGAAGGTCAGGCCCAGATAGTTGTTGGTGCCGACAAGGATCGTCGGGCGATTGCCGATCACCGCCTCGGTGGGCGACAGGAACCGCTCCATCACGATGCGGCTCGGGTCGGCCTGAAGCCCGCGCAGCCCGTCGCGGACCTGCGCCATCTCGGCAAAACGTGTGGTGATGCTCATGCCCTGTCCTCGATGAGTTGCGTGATCTTGGCGGCCAGTTCGCGGATCGTGGTGATGTCGGCCATCATGTTGAGCGGCAGGCCGATGTCATAGTGATCCTCGATCTCGACCAGCAATTCCATCAGGTTGACCGAATCGAGGCTGAGATCGTCGGCCAGCTTGGTATCGGGTCCGAGATTCCCA
This sequence comes from Alphaproteobacteria bacterium HGW-Alphaproteobacteria-1, assembly GCA_002842985.1. GTDB lineage: Bacteria > Pseudomonadota > Alphaproteobacteria > Rhodobacterales > Rhodobacteraceae > Roseovarius. The sequence continues at coordinate 115,563 of PHEQ01000005.1, read as the reverse complement.
GTGGCTTTGGGGAATCGCTCCAGAAAGCCGTAAAGCGTCTCGATGATCTCGTCCTGTGTCTCAGTTGACATGGCTCTTGCCTCTCTCGGGTTGCGGGTCCGGCCTGTTCCAAAGCGCCCGCAGCCCCCTGGCCAGCGGGATTAGCGGTTGCCAGCCGGTGGCGGCGCTCAGCGCGGTATTGTCCGCCACCCAGTCGGGATGGCGCAACTCGCGCAGCTTGCCGGGGCTCAGCATCGGCTGATAGCCGAAAAGCCGCGCGGCGAAAAGATTGGTCGTGGCGATCGTGTGCATGAGCGCGCCGGGAAGCGGCACCCGCCAGCCGCGCCCACGGCCCGCCACCTCTTCGACGATGGCCGCGATCTCCTCCCAGCCATAGCCGCCCGCGCGCCCGTCATCGAGTTCGAACGTGCCGGGCGCGGGATGCGCGACGAGCGCAAGAATGGCGCGCGCCAGATCGTCGACATGCAGAAGCGAGGCGCGCGCGCCCTTCGCCCCCGGCAGCGGCACGATGCCGCGCGCCATGGTCTCGAAGAGCGGCACAAGCTCGCGGTCGCCGGGGCCGTAGATCGCGGGCGGGCGCAGGATCGTGTGATCAAGGCCGGTTCGCGCCAGAAGCGCCTCGCCCTCGCGCTTGCTCGCGGCGTAATGCGAAAGCTGCGGTTCGCGCGCGGCGAGCGAGGAAATCAGGATCATGCGCGGCGGTGTGGGCTGTGTTTCGGCGATGCCCGCCACGCGCGCAACGCCCTCGGCATTGACCGGCCGGAAATCGCGCGCGTCACGACCGCGCACCACGCCCGCCACGTGAATGACGGTGTCCACCCCCGCAATCAGCCGCCCGAGCGCCGCCTCGTCAGCAAGGTTGCCCGTCACGCTCTCCAGCGCGGGATGCTGGATGCTGATCGGCGTGCGGTGCACCAGTGCGCGCACACCGTAGCCCTCGGCCAGAAGCCGCGCGACCAGGGCCTGCCCGACAAACCCCGCAGCCCCGGTGACCGCGACCTGTTGGCTCATGCAATGTAACGGATCGGCGCCTCGTCCACGGTCTCGGGTTGCGCAGTGGCAGGCTGCACGGGCACCGAGGCCGCCGCCTGTTGCCGCGCCATATGGTCCAGCCGCGCGCGCGCGCGGGCCAGCTTGCCCGAAGAGGTGCGCGGCAGCGTCCGCGTCGGCACCAGTTCCACCCGGCAGTCGATGCCGAATTCGCTGCGCACCATGCCGATGATGGTCTTGACCAGACGCGCACGCTTGATCTCGTCGCGCTCGCGGCATTGCACCACGATCACCGCCTCTTCGTGGCGCCCGTCCCCGGACGGCACCGAGAAGGCCGCAACGTCGTTATAGCTCACGCCCGGCTGGCTTTTCGCCAGATGTTCGAGATCCTGCGGCCAGATGTTGCGGCCATGGATGATGATCATGTCCTTCTTGCGCCCCGTCAGGAACAGCCGCCCGCCCGCGAGATAGCCGATATCGCCGGTATTGAGCCAGCCATCGGCGCTCAGCGCCTCGCGCGTCATCTCGGGGTCCTGGAAATAGCCGCTCATCACGCTCGGGCCACGCAGATGAATCACGCCCGCGTGCCGCTCGGGCAGGGGCCGGCCGTTTTCGTCACGGATTTCGATGTCAAACGTCGGCAGCAACGCGCCGCAATCGACATAGCGCGCGACGCGGCGCTCTGTGCCCTCGGCCTCGGCGGGGTCGAGCGGGCGGGCGATGCCGTCATGCTGCATGTCCTCGGAATCGATATGGTCGATCCGCACTTCCTCATCGAGGCCGAGAAAGCTGATCCCGAGCGAACATTCCGCCATGCCGTAGCAGGGCAGGAAAGCGGTTTTGCGGAAACCGGCGGGGGCCAGCACTTCGGCAAACCGCTCGAGCGGCTCGGGGGTGATCATCTCGGCCCCCACGCAGGCCACGCGCAGGGCACTCAGGTCAAGCCCCTCGGCATCGCGCGGGCGAATGCGCATCACCGCCAGTTCATAGGCAAAGGGCGGTGCCGAGGTGATCGTGGCACGGTTGGCCGACATCATCTCGAGCCACTTGCGCGGGCGCATGGCGAAATCATGGGTGCCGAGGAAATCCACCGAGCGCTGCGTCGCCATCGGCATGATGATGAAGGCGACAAGCCCCATGTCGTGATAGAAAGGCAGCCACGAGCTGAACCGGTCGCCCTCGTGCAGTTTGAGCCCGTTCGCGGACATGTCGCGGATATTGGCCAGAACCGTCTTCTGGTCGATCACCACGCCGCGCGGAAAGCGCGTGCTGCCCGAGGTATACTGGATGTAGGCCGTGCTCTCGGGGGTCACGCCGGGCAGGTCTCCGGCGACCGGCGCAAGCGCGTCAAACGTCTCGGGCGTGCCCGCGCAGGCAAGGTCCATATCGGCCACGGCCTCAGCAAGGAAATCGGCCCATTCCGCCGTCGCCATCGCCGCCGAGGCGCCGCAATTGCGGATCAGCTGCGCAAGCTGCGTCACATAGGCCGCGTGCCCGCCGATCTGGATCGTTGCGGGCAGGGGCACCGGCACAAGGCCCGCATACTGACAGGCCCAGAAGAAGCGCACGAAATGCGGCGAGGTCTCGGCCACGAGCGCCACGCGCCCGCCACGCTCGATCCCGAGGCCCATCAGGCGGCGGGCGAGTTCCATCGCCTCATTGCGCAATTCGGTATAGGTGGACGAGGCATAGATCTCGCCCTTCGCGTTGTAGAAATTCACCCCGGTCGTGCCCAGCGCCGCATAATCGAGCGCCTCGCACAGAGTGGAGAAATCAGCCTTTCGCAAGGCCAGATCATGCGAACTGCCGGTCGCTTGCATCGAGTTGTCCTTTGTCCTCGGGGCCTCAATCTGCCAATCCGTCGGGCATCGGGCCATTCTGCTCGCCACGTCTGGTGGGTGACGCCTTGGATAGATACAACCGGTCGTTTTATGTCAAGCGTGCTGCCTGATGCCCCGAAGGGACACCGGAAAAGATAGGCGATATCCTGCGATTTGCGTCACGAATGGTTTCCGTTTCGTAACAGTGTGACGAAACGGGTGCGCGTGCGCCCTAGCCGCGCGCGGTCAGGATCTCGGGCCAGCGCCTGTCACCGGCCATGATGAAGCCAGGAATATCCGTCTCCCACCGGGCCTGAATGTCGTCGTTGAAGTTGAGGTAAAGCTTGCCGTCCACGATCGACCAGTTGCCCGGCTGCGTCGAATAGAGCTTGCCCTTTTCCGCCACCGCCCAGGCGCAGAAGCCGCCATATTGCGGGGCATAGCGCTCGGGCTCGACGGCAAACCGGTCGCGGTTCTCGGCTGTGGCGAAATGCCAGACCGCACCGCGCCAGTCGTGGACATGGGCCGGATCGCCCGCCTCGGGACGGCGTTCGGTGAAATAGGCCACCGGATCGGTGCCCCGGATCGCCACGCCATCGGTCGAGAATACCGGAGCCGTGGCCAGTTCCTCGAGCCGGGCGGACCACAGGCGCAAGCCCGCGAAAGCGGCCCCTCCGAGAGCGAGGCCCCCCGCCGCCACCAGCACTTGCCGTCGTCCGATCTTCACTGGCATGGCGTTTCTCCGCACGATCATCGCTCAGAGGCCAGATAGGGCGGGCCTGTTGAAATATCACATCAAGTTTTTGCAAGCCGCCGAGGTTCGACCGGCCCTGTCCATTTCCGATCCGAGACCCTATCGCTCGGGCCGGAAACTGCGTTAGGCTTGCCGCGACCAATCCCCACCGAAAGGCCCTGCCGATGACCTTACACGCCCCGTTCCGCTCGTCCTTCCATTCTGTCGAGGAAGGCTGGATCGACTATAATGGCCATATGAACATGGGCTATTATACCGTCCTGCTTGATCGTTGCGCCGACGAGGCCTTTGCCGAGATGGGCTTTGGTCCCGATTACGTGGCGGCGCGGGGGCTGACGACCTACACGGCGGAATTCCACATCCGCTACCTGCGCGAGGTCAAGCTGGGCGACCGGCTTTTCAGCACGTTCCACCTGCTCGACCATGACGCCAAGCGGTTCCATTCCTTCCAGGAGCTATACCACGAGGATGGCTGGCTTGCCGCCACCGGCGAGGGGCTGACGCTGCATGTGGATCTGTCCGGCCCCCGCGTCGTGGCCATGCCCGAGGATATCGCCGCGCGCGTGGCCGAAATGGCCCGCGCCCATGCCGACCTGCCGCGCCCCGAGGGCGTGGGCAGCCGCATCGGCATCCGGCGCACATAGCCCTCAGCGCAGCCGCAGCACCGGTGCGGGGCCGATGGGCACCGGCCCCAGCCAGACGCGCCCGCCGCGAAGCCCCAGCGGAATGTCGAGCGTGTCGGGGTTGCCTGCCATGCGCGCCATCATGCCCAGCCCCGACTCGACGCTGCCCGCGAGGCTCTCGGGCAGGACGCCCGCCACACGCATCAAGGTCACGATCTCGCGCCAGTTGCGCGCCTTGAGGGTGATTTCGCCCGCGGGAACGCCCTGCGCGTCCACATCCACCACCCCTGCCGCCTGAAGCTGCAAGTCGCCCCAGCGGCCATCGGCGAGCGCGACCTTGATCTGCACGGGCTGCGGGCGGGCGCGCTCGATGGCGCTCCGGTCCCAGGGCTTGTCGAAACGCACGGTGAGGTCAGCGCTGGCCCCGCTGATCTGCTGCGGCAGGCGGTTCTCGGGATCGAGCAGCGCGCGCCACGGCGCGGCGAGGGTCAGCCCCTCGGCGCGCAACCCGAGGCGATAGGTCGCCCCCTCCATCCGTTCGGCGGCCAGCGTGAGCGCCGAGAGCGCGGTGGTCTCCTCGACCCGCGCCTGCGGCGTTACGCGCAGGAACTCGGCGGTCAGCGTCATGCGCCGGGGGGCCAGCGCCGTATCCGGCGCGATGACGAGGCTCGCGCGCATGTCGCGGCTCTCGACCACGAATTTCTCCTGCGGGGTGGCGATGAGCTGTCGGTCTGGCCAGACCGCGATGACGTGATTGGGCCGGTAGCTGAGCGCATTGACATGAAAGCGCGGCACCTCCCACGCAAGGCCGCTGCGCGGATCGGCCAGCGCCAGATCGGTGAAAACCGTGTCGAACCGGTTGGGAAAGCCCTGCACTTCAAGCGTGCCGGTCTCGGCTACCCAGCCCTCGGCGCGGCGTGCGTCGAACCACTGCGAGAACGCCGCCTCGATCCCGCGGCTGCCCACGAACCAGTAGCCGCCCCAGAGCGAGGCGCCCAGAATGAGGATGGCAAGCAATGTTCGCATGACAAAAGCCCCTTTCACGCCCGGTTCGAGGTGTGTTTATAAGGGCGGGTGCGCGAGGAACAGGGGAAACGGCATGTGGGTGTTCGGCTACGGTTCGCTGGTGTGGAATCCGGGCTTTGATACGGTCGAACGGGTGATCGCGCGGCTGCCGGACTATCGCCGCAGCTTTTGCATGCGCTCGATCCACCATCGCGGCACGCCCGAGGCGCCGGGGCTGGTGCTGGCGCTCGACCGGGTGCCGGGTGGGTCGTGCGAGGGGGTGGCGCTGCGCGCCCATCCCGACCGCGCCGACGAGGTTCTCGCCTACCTGCGCGAGCGCGAACTGATCTCCTCGGCCTATCTCGAGCGGCGTCTCGACCTCTCGCTCGCCGATGGCCGCCGCGTCGAGGCGGTGACCTATGTGGTCGATCCCGACCACGATCAGTATTGCGGCGGGCTCGATCTCGAGGAGCAGGCCCAGATCATCGCCCGCGCCCATGGCGGGCGGGGGCCGAATACCGACTACCTGTTCAACACGACCGCCCATCTGCAAGAGCTTGGCCTGCATGACGGAGAGCTGGACTGGCTGGTGCGCCGGGTGCGCCATATCTGTGGATAAGCCTTGGCTTGACCGCCCAAGCCGCGTAGGCTGCGCGCGATAAACACCGTGTCGGGAGCGTCCAGATGGACCAGCCGGACCGCGAGGTCGAGCCGCAGTTTTCCTATCCCTACCGCCAGATCGTGCTCATGCTCGTGGTTCTGGGGCTGACGGCACTTGGTGCCTTCGTTGCGGCCCCGCGCGTGTTGCCGGTCTTCGAGGCCAACCCCTGGCTCAACGGGTTCATCTTCTTCGTCTTCGTGCTGGGCGTGATCGCCACCTTCTGGCAGGTCGTTCAACTGATCGGCTCGGCGCGCTGGATCGAGAGCTTTGCCGGCGAGGTGCCGGGCCACGAGATGACGCGCCCGCCCGCCATGCTTGCGCCGCTGGCCACGATGCTGCGCGGGCGCGGGCGGCGGATGCAGATCGCCTCGACCTCCGCGCGCTCGATCCTCGATTCGGTGGCGCAGCGCATCGACGAGGCGCGCGAGATCACCCGCTATATCGTCAGCCTGCTCATTTTCCTTGGCCTTCTGGGCACGTTCTACGGCCTTGCCACGACCATTCCGGCGGTGGTTGACACGATCCGCAGCCTGGCCCCGCAACCCGGAGAGGAGGGCGTGGACATCTTCAATCGCCTCATGACCGGGCTCGAGGCGCAATTGGGCGGCATGGGCGTGGCCTTTGCCTCGTCGCTTCTGGGGCTGTCCGGCTCGCTCGTGGTGGGTCTGCTCGAACTCTTCGCAGGTCACGGCCAGAACCGCTTTTACCGCGAGCTCGAGGAGTGGATTTCCACCATTACCCGTCTGGGTTTCGCCGAGGGAGAAGGCGAGGGCAGCGGCGTGGCCCATGTGCTCGACACGATGGCCGAGCAGATGGGCGAGCAGATGGACGCGCTTCAGGCGATGTTTTCACAGGCCGAGATGAGCCGCGCGGTGGTCGACGAAAAGCTTGGCGTGCTGGCCGATTCCATCGAGCGATTGACCCACCGGATGAGCGAGCAGAACCCGGTTCAACTGGCGCTCTTGCGCGTGGCCGAGGGGCAGGAACGTCTCACCGAGGCGATCGAGGCGCGCGAGACCTCCGAGGGGCTCGATGCCGAGAGCCGGATGCGCCTGCGCTCGATCGACGTGCAGATGTTGCGCATCCTCGAGGAAATCAGCGCCGGACGGCAGGAAACCATGACCGAGCTGCGCACCGATCTGGCCGCGCTCACCCGCCTTATGGGACAGGCGCGGGCGGCGGCGCCACGCCCCGTGCGCCCGGTCGCGCCGCGCGGCGAGGAGGGCTGAGATGGCGCTCTCGCGGCGCACGGGGGCACGGTTTCAGAGCGCGATCTGGCCGGGTTTCGTCGATGCGATGACCGGGCTTTTGCTGGTGCTGATGTTCGTGCTCACCATTTTCATGGTGGTGCAATTCGTGCTGCGCGAAGAGATCACCGGTCAGGCCTCGCGCCTCGATACGCTCTCGGCGGAGGTGGCGGCGCTGTCGCGCGCACTGGGCCTTGCCGAGGATCGCAACGCCGACCTGTCGGCGCGGGTCGGCACGCTGACCGCCACTTTGGGCGATGCCCGCGCACGCGCCGAGGAACAGGCGGCTCTCATTGCGCAATTGCGCACCAGAGGCAGCGAACAGGACGCAGCACTCGACGCGGCGCAGGGGCGCATCGCCTCTTTCGAGGAACAGGTCGCCAGCCTTCTGGCCGAGCGCGACCGCGCCCTTGGGCAGGTGGCCGATCTGGAGGGCGCGCGCGCCGAGCTGATGGATGAGCGTGCCGCGCTCGACCTCGCCCTGGCCGGGCTGCGCGACGAGATCGACGCGCAGACCGAGGCCGCCCGCCTTGCCGCCGCCCGCCGCGAGGCGCTCGAGGCGCTAGTGGCCGATCTGCGCGCCCGCGAGACCGAGGCGAGCGCGGCACAGGCGGCGCTCGAGGCGGATGTGACGGCGCTCGAGGAACGGCTCAGCGAGGAAGAGGCCGCGCGGCTGACCGAGGCTGCGGCGGTCGAGGCGCTTCGCGACCGGCTGGAAGGCGCACAGGCGGAGTTGACCGCGATGACACTGGCACTGGAAGAGGAACGCCGCCGTGCCGAGGAGACGCTGACGCTTCTGGCGGCCGCCGAGACCGCGCAGGAGGATCTGAACAGCCAGTTGGCGCAGGCGCTGTTGCGCGCCGAAGAGCGGGCGGCGGCGCTCGAATCCACAAGTGGCAGCCTTGAGGAGACCCGCGCCGCGCTGGCCGGAGCCGAGGCACACATCGCGCGGCTGGAGGCGCAACTGGCCGAGGCGGTGGCCGCAAGCGAGGCCGAGGCGCTCGATGCAGCAGAGGTGCGCGACCGGCTCGTGGCCGCATTGGCCGCGCGGCGCGCGGCAGAGGCCGACGCCGCGACCCGGCTGAGCGCCGCAGAGGAGCGTGCGGCGCTGCTCGCGCAGGCGCGCGCGCAGCTTTCCACGCAGCAGGCCGCGACCGAGGCCGCGCAGCGCGAACAGGCATTGCTCAACAGCCAGGTCGCGGCGCTTCGCACGCAGCTTTCGGAATTGCAGGCCCTGCTCGATGATGCGCGCGCGCGCGAATCCGATGCGGAGGTGCAGTTGCAATCGCTTGGCAACGAACTCAACACCGCGCTTGCCCGCGTTGCCGCCGAGGAACGCCGCCGCCGTCAGGCCGAGGAGGAGCGCGCCGCGCTGTTGCAGGCCGAGGCCGAGCGGCTGGCCGCCGAAAAGGAGGATCTGGAGAAATATCGCTCGGATTTCTTCGGGCGGATGCGGGACATTCTCGGGCAGAAACAGGGCGTGCGCATTGTCGGCGACCGGTTCGTTTTCTCGTCCGAGGTGCTGTTTTCTCCGGGTTCGGCGGACCTGTCGGAAGCGGGCGCGCGCGAGATCGCAGGCGTGGCGGACATCCTTCTTGGTGTCATCGGCGAAATCCCCGATGGCATTGACTGGGTGTTGCAGGTCGATGGCCATACCGATGACGTGCCGCTGATGCCCGGTGCGCGCTTTGCCGACAACTGGGCGCTGAGCCAGGCGCGGGCGCTCTCTGTCGTGCGGTATCTGGTGGATTTCCTCGGGTTTCCGCCGGACCGCCTTTCGGCCAACGGTTATGGCGAGTTCCAGCCCGTCAATCCCGCCGACACGCCCGAGGCGCGCGCGCAGAACCGCCGGATCGAGTTGAAGCTGACGACGCGCTGAGGCTCAGCGCCTCACCTCGATATCCGCATGGCGCGTGGCGATCAGCGTCTCGCCGCGCCAGAGCCGGACATAGCCGCGATAGGCCCCCTCGGGCCAGCCGCCCGGCGGGGCCTTGCGCCCGAAGGCGCGGAAAAGCTGCGCTTTGGGGTGGTCGAGCGTGACGGCGTGGATAAAGATCTCGTCCTCGGGCCCCTTGGCCTCAAAGCTGAGCCGGTCGCCCGCTTCGGCGTGGAAGACATGCCCATAGAGCACCAGCGCCGCTTCGGGTGTGGCACGATCGCGCCGCGCGGCGCCGGATTGCACATCGGTGAACTCAGGCACGCCATCGGAGAATCCGGCGGTGAAAAGCCCTGTCTTGTGATAGGGCAGATCGATCTCCCAGAGCGTCGCGCCGCCCAAGCCGCAGCTTTCACGGTTTTCTGGGTTGAAGGGATCGACGATCCGGCCCTCGTGCAGAACGCCCAGATGCAGATGCGGCGCGTTGGTGAGGCCGCTGAGGCCGACCTCGCCCAGCACGTCGCCTGTCGCCACCCGGTCGCCCTGCCGCACGGTGACCGAGCCGCGCTTCATATGGCAATAAAGCGTCTGCCAGCCGTGCCCGTGGTCCACGCGCACCGCGTTGCCGCATTCGCGCCCCGCGATCTGCGCGCGGTTCTCGGGGGTGACGGGCGTGTCCTCCACCCCGTCGCGGGTGGCGGCCACCACGCCGGGAGCGGCGGCAAGCACAGCCACGCCGGCCTCCATGGCCGCGAATGCGGGCAACATGAAATCAACGCCGCGATGATCGTCGCGGCTCTTTAGTCCGCAGGTGTAATCGCGCTGGCCGGGGCCGGGATCGGCGTCGACGTAATCCTCGATCACGCAGCTTCGCCCGTAATCGCAGTCAAGCGGCAGCGACAGGCGTGGTGGTTCGGCGGCGGCCGGGGCCGCCGCCAGCAGAAGCGCGAGCGCCGCCGCCCTCATTCGGCGGTGAGCAGCGGCGGCTTTTTCTTGCCGGTCAGGCGGCGCGTGGCCGGCCCCTCGACATCGAGCGCGATCTTGCCGTCGCGCAGGCCGACCTTGACCACCCCGCCCTTGGCGAGCTTGCCAAAGAGCAACTCCTCGGCCAGCGGCTTCTTGATGTTTTCCTGGATGACGCGGCCAAGCGGGCGCGCGCCCATGCGGTCATCATAGCCCTTTTCGGCCAGCCAGAGCGCGGCCTCCTCGGTCAACTCGATGGTCACGTCACGGTCGAGCAACTGCGCTTCGAGTTGGAGCACGAATTTCTCGACCACCTTGATGATCACCTCGCGCGGCAACGCCCCGAAGGAGATCACCGCATCGAGCCGGTTGCGGAACTCGGGCGTGAAGGTGCGTTCGATGGCGGCGGTATCCTCGCCCTCGCGCCGGTCGCGACCAAAGCCGATGGCCGATTTCGCCTGCTCGGCAGCGCCAGCATTCGAGGTCATGATCAGAACGACATTGCGGAAATCGACCTTGCGCCCGTTATGGTCGGTGAGCGTGCCGTGGTCCATCACCTGAAGCAGGATGTTGAAGACATCCGGATGCGCCTTTTCGATCTCGTCGAGCAGGAGCACGCAATGCGGGTGCTGATCGACCCCGTCGGTCAGAAGCCCCCCCTGATCGAAGCCGACATAGCCCGGCGGCGCGCCGATGAGGCGGGAAACCGCGTGTTTCTCCATGTATTCCGACATATCGAACCGCAGCAGTTCCACTCCGAGCGTTTCGGCAAGCTGCTTGGCCACCTCGGTCTTGCCCACGCCGGTGGGGCCGGCGAAAAGGTAGTTGCCGATGGGTTTTTCCGGCTCGCGCAGACCCGCGCGCGCCAGCTTGATCGCCGAGGACAGCGCCTCGATGGCGGTGTCCTGACCGAAGACCACGCGCTTGAGCGCGCCTTCCAGATCGCGCAGGATCTCGGCATCGTTCTTGGAGACGTTCTTGGGCGGGATGCGGGCGATCTTGGCGACCACATCCTCGATCTCCTTGACGCCGATCGACTTGCGCCGCTTGGAGGCGGCCACCAGATGTTGCGCCGCGCCCGCCTCGTCGATCACGTCGATGGCCTTGTCGGGCAGCTTGCGGTCGTTGATGTAGCGCGCCGAAAGGTCCACCGCCGAGCGGATCGCGTCATTGGTGTATTTGACCGAATGGTGATCCTCGAAGTAAGGCTTGAGCCCGAACAGGATCTTGATCGCGTCCTCGACGGTCGGCTCGCTCACGTCGATTTTCTGGAAGCGGCGGGCCAGTGCGCGGTCCTTCTCGAAATGCTGGCGGAACTCCTTGTAGGTGGTGGAGCCCATGCAGCGCAGCTTGCCGCCCTGAAGCGCGGGCTTGAGCAGGTTGGAGGCGTCCATCGCCCCGCCCGAGGTGGCACCCGCGCCGATCACGGTATGGATCTCGTCGATGAAGAGCACCGCGTCGGGGTGTTTCTCAAGCTCGGTCACGACCGCCTTGAGCCGTTCCTCGAAATCGCCGCGATAGCGCGTGCCTGCGAGAAGCGCGCCCATGTCGAGAGAATAGATCGTGGTGCGCGAGAGCACGGCAGGCGTGTCTCCCTTGACGATCTTGTGCGCGAGTCCCTCCGCAATCGCGGTCTTGCCGACGCCGGGATCGCCCACCAGAAGCGGGTTGTTCTTGCGTCGGCGGCACAGGACCTGAATGCAGCGCTCCACCTCGTGATCGCGTCCGATGAGCGGGTCGATATCGCCGCGCCGCGCCTTTTCGTTGAGGTCAACGCAGTATTTGGCAAGCGCGGAATCGCCCGCCTCGACCGCCTCGGGTTCGATCTTGGCGCCCCTGGCCTCATCCTCCATCTCGGCGGCGCCCGTCACGGGCCGGGATTCGCCAAAGGCGGGATTTTTCGCGACACCATGGGCGATGAAATTCACCGCGTCATAGCGCGTCATGTCCTGTTCCTGAAGGAAATAGGCCGCGTTCGATTCGCGTTCGGCAAAGATCGCCACCAGCACGTTGGCACCGGTCACCTCGGTGCGCCCCGAGCTTTGGACATGGATCGCCGCGCGCTGGATCACGCGCTGGAAGGCGGCTGTCGGCACCGCCTCGGATCCGTCGATATCGGTGATGAGATTGGCAAGATCCTCGTCGATGAACTCCACCAACGTGGTGCGCAAGTCCTCGGTGTCGACGCTGCACGCCTTCATCACGCGGGCGGCGTCAGGCTCGTCCACCAGCGCGAGCAAGAGGTGTTCAAGCGTTGCGAATTCGTGCCGCCGCGCATTGGCGAGCGCGAGCGCGGCGTGGATTGCCTGTTCGAGTGTTGTCGAGAATGAAGGCACGGTCGTGCTCCTTCTGATCTTGGCCGTCAGGCAGTGTGCCGAACAACCATGGCCTCATAGTGTTAAAGTTTGGTCGATGACGGCTCGGCTTCAAGGTTTATTTTGCAAATCCGCCTCACATTTCATCAGCCTTTCCGGCGTGTGTCGTAACATTGCATCAGAACCGGTCCTTTCTGCTGCGGATTTCGGCGAAAACCTCGGCGTCGCTCGCCCCTTGCATCCCAAGCCGCGCGCGGATCTCCGGATCATGGCTGCGCAAAAACGGGTTGGTGGCCAGTTCCTCGTCCAGCCGTGAGGGGACGGTAGGGCGATTTGCGGCGCGCGCCACCTCGATCTCGCGCACCCGCGCGGCAAGGCGCGCGTTGTCCGGGTCGATGGTGACGGCAAAGCGGGCATTGGCGGCGGTGTATTCATGGCCCGAGCAAACCAGCGTGTCGGGCGGCAGGGCGGCGAGCTTGGCAAGGCTTGCGTGCATTTGTGCCATGCTGCCCTCGAACACCCGCCCGCAGCCCATTGTCATCAGGCTGTCGGCGGTAAAGACCGCGCCGCTTTCGGGGAAATGAAATGCGATGTGACCGACCGTGTGGCCGGAGACGTCGATGACACGGCCGGTCTCGGAGCCGATCTGCACCCGGTCGCCCTCGATCACGGCCCGGTCGAGCGGCGGCAGGCGGTGCGCATCGGCCGCCGCCCCGATGACGCGCGCCGGGGCCTCTGACAAAAGCGCCGAGAGCCCCTGCACGTGATCGGCATGGTGGTGGGTCAGCAGCACATCCGAGAGCGTCCAGCCCTGCGCGCGCAGTGCGGCAAGGATGGGTGCTGCCTCGGGAACGTCCACCGCCGCCGTCGCCCCGGTTGCCGGATCATGGGCGAGATAGGCGTAATTGTCCGAAAGGCAGGGAATGGTGACAATCTGCAAGACCATGCTCTGTTCCCCCGCGTCGTTTCTGCTGTTAGGCTCAGAGTGACGTATCAGGGGCGGCACTTCAATGCATCTCGACGTGCAGGATTTGCGAAACTTCTATTACCGCAACCCTCTGGGGCGTGCGGTGCAGAAGACGTTGCGCGCGCAGCTTGCGACCTTCTGGCCCGAGGCGCAGGGACAGACGGTGGCGGGGTTCGGCTTTGCCGTGCCGTTCCTGCGGCCTTATCTGGCGGATGCGCGCCGCGTGGTGGGGCTCATGCCCGCGCCGCAAGGCGTGATCGGCTGGCCGCAGGGGATGCCCAATGTCTCGGTGCTCTGCGAAGAGACGCTCTGGCCGCTGGAAACCGGCCATGTGGACAAGCTTCTGGTGGTGCACGGGCTGGAGACGTCTGACCGGCCCGGCGATCTGCTGGAGGAATGCTGGCGTGTGCTCGGCCCCGGCGGATCGGCGCTCTTCATGGTGCCAAACCGGGCGGGGATCTGGTCGCGCACGGACCGCACGCCGTTCGGATTCGGGCGCCCCTACACCCAGACGCAACTGGAAAACCAGTTGAAATCGCATAATTTCCTGCCTGAGCGACACGCCACCGCGCTCTATCAACCGCCCTCGGACCGCCCGTTCTGGCGGCGCACGGCCGGCATGTGGGAGCGGATTGGAATGCGGTTTTCCATGGTGGCTGCGGGTGGTGTGCTCATGGTGGAGGCGACCAAGCGCGTTCAGGCCCCGAGTGGGCCGGGCCTGCGCGAAAAGGTCAAGCGGCCCCTTGGCGTGCTGGTCCCGCAGCCCGAGGCCAAGCCGGTCTAGCCGCCTGCGCCGTCGAAGCCGAACACCGGGTCGAGCCGCCCTTTGACCATCGCATCCACCGCCGCCAATTGCTCGGGCGTGAAATAGTCGCGATAGCCGCCGACCTTGCCGCGCCGCACCTTGAAACTGTCTGGGTTGTTCTCGTCCCCGGGCTTGACGCGCTGGCCGCTGGCGCGCATCCCCTCGTTTTTTGCCTCGCGCTTTTTCATGTTCTCATAGGCGGCATAGTCGCGCGCGGCCTCGATATGCGCAGGATCGCCCGGCGTGCCGGTATGGGTCACGGCCTTTTGCAGCGCGGCGCCAGGATCGGCGCGCATGTCCTCGTAGCGGATCATCAGAAGGTCATCGCCCATCATCGGCATGGCCCGCGCCCAGCCGTTGAAATAATCCACGATGCGCGGAATGCCGCAGTCGGGGTTCGACACGAAATCGAAAATCTCCACCTCCGCCCCGTGGGGCGGATAGAAATTCAGCTCTTTCTTGCCGGGCAGCATCCGGTATTTCCACTGGAAATACTGCGACACCGCCACGTCGCGCGGATCACGCACCAGAAGCACCACCTTCTTGCCCTTGAAATGCGCAAGGCTGTCCCATTCGCGCAGATAGTCGCGCATGTAGTTGTTGTGGCTGAACAGCACCTTGGGCGCTGCCGGGTTCAGGCGGTGGAAATTGTCGAACTCGATCATGTTCTCGGTCGGCAGGGCGAAATGAAGCTGGTAGAAGCGCGAGAGCATGACGCGGAACCATGTCCGCCCGCTTTTGCCCCAAGACATCAGCACCCAGTCGGTTTCCTGCAATTTCCGGTATTCCTCGCGTCCGCGCAGGCGCCGCTCCAGCCCGAGCTTGCGGGCTTTGGGCAGGAAGAAGAGCGCGCCGAGGATCAGGTGGCGGCTGGCAAGGGCGCGGATTTCCCGGGGCGTGGTGTTGAACATGGTGGCGCGTCTTTCGGGCGGTCGGGGCTTTAAGTCCGGGTTCGATCCGGTGCATAGGGGGATAGGGCCGGACCGCGCCCCTTTGAACGCAAGCGGCGGGATGATGCAAGCGAAAGTCTGGACGCTTTTGGGCCGCAAGGCTGGCGACAACACGCAGGTGGAGACGCTGGCGGCGATGCTGGGTTGGCCGGTCGAGGCGAGGCGCATCAACGCGCGCGCCTGGGAATTGCTGCCGCATCTGGTGTTGGGCGAAACCCTTCTGGGGATCGACCGTGCGGCCTCTTCGCCGCTTGTCCCGCCCTGGCCCGATCTGGTGATCAGCGCGGGGCGCCGCAACGAGCCGGTCGCGCGCTGGATCCGAGCACAGGCCGGGGGGCGGGTGAAGCTGGTGCATGTGGGCCGGCCCTGGGCCCAGATTGATACATACGATCTCATCGTCACGACGCCGCAATATTTCCTGCCCGAGGGGGGCAATGTGCTGGTCAATCCGCTGCCGCTGCATCACCTGAGCCGCGAGAGCGTGGCCGGGGATGCGGCCCGGCTCGCTCCGCGTCTGGCGCATCTGCCGCGCCCCTGGACCACGGTCCTGATCGGCGGCGACAGCGGGGCGTTCGTGTTCACGCCTGAAACGGGGCAGCGGCTGGCCCGTGGCGTGAACCGTCTGGTGGCGGCGACGGGGGGCAGCGTTCTGGTCAGCGACAGCGCGCGCACACCCGCACCCGCGCGCGCGGGCTTTCGCGCGGCGCTCGACGTGCCTGCGGCCTGCTATTGGTTCGACGCGAAAGGGGACTGGCCCGAGAACCCCTATCGGGGGTTTCTGGGGCTGGCGGACCGGTTCGTTGTCACCGGCGAGAGCATGTCGATGCTGGCCGAAGCCGCCGCCATGGCCCGCCCGCTCTATGTGTTCGATCCCGCCGAGGCGGAGGCGTGGTGGCGGCGCGCGCATAATTACGGGCTAAAGCCGCTCAGCCATCGCCTTGCCATGCGGTTCGCGCCCCGGCGGATGCGGCGTGACGTGGGGCGGATTCAGGCGGCCCTCGTCGCTCAGGGGCAGGCACGGTGGCTGGAAGAGGCCCCGGCGTTGATCGCGGGTGGCGAGGGCTGGTTCGGGGCGGCCGATATAGATCCCTTGGCAGGCGCGCGGCGCGCGGCGAACAGGGTGCGGACCTTGTTCGGAGGTGGCCCGGGCTGACACCCGGGCCAGATCGCTCAGGCCGCCATGGCCAGATTGCCCGCGCTCAGCGGATGTGCCGGGGCGGGGGGCAGGTCCGGCGTCCGCTGGAGGATTTCGAAGGCGTCGTGGCGGACGTGGTTCTGCGCCATCTCATTGCGCAGGAACTCCTCGGAAATCTTGCCCTCGTTCACACATTCCTTGAGCAGGCCCATGAAGAACCGTTCCTGATTCTTGTCGGGATGCGCCTTGTAATTGCCCATCAGCCCGTATTCGCCGAAAATCTGACGGCGCAGGCGCAGCACCCATCCGGCGGGCGGGAAGGCGCGGAACCGTTCGGCGGGGCGCCAATCGACCTTGAGGCCGGTCTTCCACGGCTGGGTCTTGCGGCGGGTGGTGTGCAGCATCTTGGTCTCGGTTGTGAACTTGTCGAAATCGTTCCACTCTTTCTCGATGAACTCGATCGTCTCGCGCGGTTCCTTGCGCAGGCCGATCCAGTCCTGATAGTCGAGCGTGCCCGCGAACATCGCGCGGAATTGCTCCTCGACCTTCCAGTGTGTGAGCTTCGCGCAGTCGAGCAGCATCACGCTCGAGGCCACGTTGCCGTCGATCAACCCCTTGGGACCCGAGCGCATCCGCGCCATGATCGCCTTGCC
The DNA here is from genome assembly GCA_002842985.1 of Alphaproteobacteria bacterium HGW-Alphaproteobacteria-1. Classification (GTDB taxonomy): domain Bacteria; phylum Pseudomonadota; class Alphaproteobacteria; order Rhodobacterales; family Rhodobacteraceae; genus Roseovarius. The sequence continues at coordinate 98,799 of PHEQ01000005.1, read as the reverse complement.
GTGCATCTCGCGGCTGAGCAGATCCCAGATATCGACGCAGGCGAACACATCGGGGTCGATCACCACGGCGCGCCCCTCGTAGCCCATCAACTCGGGCGGCATCATCCGGGTGGGGGTAAAGGATTGCAGGTCGTCGTTGAGCCAGACGCGCTTGACCCCGTCGCGCAGGTATTCGCGGCCCTCGTGCTCGGCGAAGAACGGATAGTTGCGACTGTCGACGATATGGATGTCAAACTTGTCGTTATGCGTCGAATAGCGCCGGATCGCGTGCTCGGCCACGATTGCGCCGACGATCTGCTTGTGGTTGGTCTGGATGAAGACACCGTATTTCATGGGCGAGGTCCGTCCCTTGTCTGTTTTCTGTCTTTCGCGATCTTACATGAGAGTGGCGCGGGGTTCCATGTCCGCCGCGTTCACGATCAGTGAAACACGCCGCGCCGGTAAAGCTGCCAGAAAAGGCCCCAGATATGGATGAGCGGGCGGCGGCGGACCTTGTCGGGGATCACGACCTCCTGACCGGAATGGCGCGAGAGTTTCCAGGCGAGATAATCCAGTCCGCCCTCGAAGGTGAAGAGCCCCTTGATCAGCCGCGCCACCGAGAGAACCTTGCCCTGCACACGGCGCAGGCCCCAGAGCAGTGGGGCAATCCGGCGCGCGCTCGGGGCGATTTGCGCCTTGTAGCAAAGCGTGCCGTCATGGGCGTGTAGCGTCAGTCTGCCCCCAAGGCGCGGCAGCAGCGCGCGCGTCATCGCCGTGTAGAAATCGCGCCCGTGGCCCGCCAGTTCGGCGGCGCGGGTCTTGCGTTCGGCGCGCAACTCGGTGCCGTAGCTGAGCGCGAGCGCGCCCTGCCAGAGCGCCTCGACCGCGCCCTCGGGCGGCAGCGCGGGCAGGGCGCGGCGCAAAAGCGTCTCGCCCGCGGTGAGAAAGGCCGCGTGCAGACGGTCCTGGGTTGCGGGACTGTCGGCCCAGATCACCTTGACCGGCTGCGCAAAGCGGCCCCAGAGGTAGGATTCGAACCGGCCTGGTCCGGTGCCGCGCTCGAATTGGCGCAGGCTGAGCACGGCATATTTGCAGCGCACGGTGTCCGGGCCAAGCGGGGCCTCGAGATAATAGACATTGGGGGGCAGCGCCCGCCCCGCCAGGCGGAGCGCAAGGCGCGGCTCGGCGCGCGGTGTGGGATCGACGAGCACGTAGAGATCCACCAGCCCATCCAGCAGATCGCCCCCCCGCAGGCATGACCCGTAAAGGATCACCGCCTGAAGCCCCGCGCCAAACCGCGCCTCAAGCGCGGCGTAGAGCGCGGCAAGCGCAGGCGTGTCGTCCAGCGTCGGGCCGGGGGCGGCGGGATATGTCATGCGGGCCTCATCGTGGCGGGCGCAGGAACCGGATCGGGCCTTGCGCGCTCACGATAAGCGGATTTTCGCCAGCTTTTGTCACGAAAAGCTCGCCGTCGAGGTTCAACTCACCGTCGAGATACATCTCGATGCGATCGCCCCGAAAGCTTTCATAGCCGTTTTCAGGTGTGGCCTGGCGATTGGGCCGCCCGCGCAGGACCGACAGGATCGTGCGCCCGAACTGGCGCGCGCCGCCCTGAATGGCGGTAAGGCCGATGCGCCCGCTTTCCCGCGCCCAGAACGGGCGCATCCCCAGAAAGAGCCGGTCGAGCGTGCTGGCCACGAGGATCAGCATGGGGGCCTCGTCGCGCGTGATGGGGCCTGTCGCACCATTCAGCGCAAGGCCCACATGGGTAGGCTGGTAGAAACGCGGGTCCTGCCGGATCAACCCCCAGAGTGCGCGGATGAGGATGAGCCCGAGGCTCAGTTCACCGCCCAGACCCCGCGAATGGACATTGTCATGGGCAAAGCGCGTGGCCTGCATGATCGCGCCGGTGCCGAGAAACATGCCGTGGCGCACCGTGCCATCGGCGCCCCCCTCGACGCGCATGATGTGGCGGCTGCGGATGTCCGCGCCCACCAGCGGCGCGCCCGCGTCGAGCCAGTCGCAAAGCCGGTCGAGCGCGCGGCGCGGGCCGGAGGCCAGACCGATATCGCCCGCCGTCATGTTGGCGGTGCCCCCCGGCAGCAGCATCACGAGCGGCAGATCCTCGGCGCGCCAGTGCTCCAGCATCAGCCCGAGCGTGGCGGCAATTGTGCCGTCGCCACCGTTGATCACCACCACGTCGGGGGCTTCGGTGCGAAGGGCGGGCATCAGCGCGCGCGCCTCCTCGGGTGAGCGGGTGACGTGATGGGTCACCTTGCGGTAGGCGGCAAGGCGGTCGGTGACAGCCTCGAGCCCCTTGCGGTTGTTGCCGCTCACGGCGTTCGAAATGACGCAAACGCGGATCATCGAGCCTCTCGCGGCAAAAGAGCGTCGATGCGCGCAAGGATGCGCGCCATGTCGGCATCGGTCTCGGTGGCTGTGTCCGAGCGGATCGCGGCACCGCCCTCACCGATCCAGGTGGCAAGGCCCCGGTCGATCAGCGTCTGGTGAAAGCGCGGGAAATGCCGGGTCTGCGGCATCAGGCGAAGGCGAAAGAGCAGGCGAGCGAGCGCGATGCGCGCCACATCGCCGGTTGCGCCGTCCTGCGGCGGACGAAAAAGCCAGCCCGCCGCTTGCCGCCGCGCATGATCGAGCCAGCCAAGCCCACCCGTGGGCAGGGGCAGGATTTCAAGCGGTTTGCCCAGCCGCGCCACCTCGACCTGCATCGAGATGCTGTCGCCGGTGACAACGAACCCTTGGGCCAGGGCCAGCAACCCGGCATAGGGGTTTTCGCCCTCGGGCGCGTGCCAGTCGAAGCGCGGCACGGCCCCGGCCTGCCCCTCGGTCAGGGCGGCGACAAAGCCCTCGGGCGTGCGGCGCGAGCCCACCACATAGGGCGTGCCGCCCTCGGCCAGCACCTGTGCTGCGCGCGCGCGCAGTCGTGCCGTCACCTGCGCATTGTAGACAAAGGGGTTGGTCGGCCCGCCGATCAGAAAGGCGATGATCGGGCGGGGCAGGGGCGCGAGCGTCTCCTGCCATGCGGCTTGCCCGGCCCCAAGCCGCGCGGGATCAACGCGCATGAGCGGCAGGCCGATGTTGAGCACATTGGGAAAGGGCGCGACCAGAGTCTCGGCGCTGGTCACGATGAGGTCGAAACGGTCCATCATCCCCGAGGGCTTGCCCACCAGGACGATGCGCGCGCGCCCGCCGGATTGTTCCTTGATCCAGAGCGCTACATTGGCGGGGCGGCGGCCGCTGGTGAGGATGAGGTCGGGCCAGGGCGGCTCGAGCGCGTCGGACCGGGCCATGTCGAGATGCGAGAGCGACGCGGCGACGGGCGGCTTGCCCAGAACCCATTGCGGTTGCATCTCGAGATGGCGAAGCTCGCTGCTCCAGCCGCGCGTGGCAAGCGCGTCGGCGATCATCTCGACCTGGCCGTTGTCGCCGCGCTTGTCACCGAGCACCCGCCAGATGCGCGGCCCCGTTGCCCCCGCGCTCATGGATGCCTCACAGCGCCTGCGTCGCGGGCGCGCCGATCCCGAAGAGGGTTTTCAGGCGCGGCGCAAGATCACGCTCGACCAGCGCCTCAAGCTCCGCCACCTGGGCCTCGTCGAAATAATCGCGGTAGCCGCCCACCTTGGCGCGGCGCACTTTGAAGCTTTCGGGGTCATTGGCATTGCGCAGGGTCAGGCCGCCAGACTGGAAAAACCCCTCGCTTTCAAGCTTGCGCAGGTTGTCGAAGGAGGCGAAATCCACCGCGTCGGCGATCTCGGCCTCGGTAAACTCATCGCCCATGAGCGTCGTGATCTTGCGCAACACGCCGCCCGGATCGGCACGCAATTCCTCGTAGGAGGTGAGCAGCGTGTGATCGAGCGCGCCAAGGGCGGTATCCCAGTAATTGAGAAAGGCAATGAGCGAGGGCAGGCCGATCTCGCTTTGCCGGACAAATTCCCACATACCGATATTGCGCCGGTCCACGGGGCGCGACAGGCCCGCATTGATCAGTTCCTGCTTGTGATCGGACTGCCGCTTGGTGAACTGAAAGAACCATGACACGGCGATGTCGAGCGGGTTGCGCGCCAGCAGAACCACCGGTTTCGCGGCAAGCTCTGCATCCTGACGACCCGGTTGCAACAGGTCGCCGACCGCGCGTTCGTAGCTATACCAGCCATTCGTGGCGGCAAAGCCGGGGATCGCGGGGTTGGCATCGGCCAGCGCGGGATAACGGGCGAAATCGCTTTCAGGGATGCCGTGGCGCTGTGCGTAGAGCCGTGTGAGCATGACCTTGAGCCAGGTGTTGCCGCTTTTGGGGTGGGCGATGATGATCAGCGAGGAGCGTCGCGCAATATCCACCTCGAGCGCGCCGAGCCGCGCCTTGCGGGCAGATATGCGCAGCCGGGCAGGCAACACGGCGGTGCTGCCGATGATGGCGGCCTTGCGGATATTGTCGCGGCCGAGATTGCGCAGGGAGGGGATAAGGCTCATGGGATCGGTCCAAAGATGGGGCAGGGATGCACCGGGGCGCGGTCAAGGCCAGCCCTTTGCCGCATCCGGGGCGGGAAGTCCACCCCGGCGGCCTGCGCCCGCCCGCCCATCCACCGCCAAAATCGTCACAGTGTTTCGGCGGCGTGAGCAAAACCGGGGCGATCCTGCCCGCCTGTCGCTGCCTGCGATGATGCGCGCGGTTGACCTTGACCGCCCCGCCCGGATATAGCCTCCGCGACGCGTGAACAGTCCGATGACTTCGCTTGACCGATCCGCCACCGCCACAGGCGGGAGCCACAGGAAAGCGGGTGACGGGATCGAGGATTGGAAAGACGATGACAAAGACCACCCCCAAAGACAGCGCCCAGAACACCGGCCAGACCGAAAACGCCAAGGATTACTGCGTTTTCATTCAGGCCAACCACAAGCAGTATATCGGCGCGCTCATTGCCGAATACGCAATCCGGCGGAATTCGAAACACAACGACAAGTTCGATATCCGCATCATGCATTACGACGATTTTCCCATCTTCAAGGCGCATGAGGGCAAGAAGTTCCTGCGCGACGGGGAATGGCGCGAATGGGTCCGCAACGACCTGCAATCCTTTACCCCTACGCGCTTTGCGCCACCGCAGCTCATGGGGTTCAAGGGCCGCGCCATCGTGATCGACCCCGATGTATTCGTGATCGCCGATATCTGGGATCTGTTCACACGCGACATGCAGGGCGCCGCCGTGATGTGCCGCCCGAAATCGGGCAACAAGGGCAAGCGGGGCGCGTTGGCGACAAGCGTGATGCTGCTCGACAACGCCAAGCTGACGCATTGGAAATTCGACGAGCAGTTCGCCGCCATGTTCGACGGCTCGCGCGATTACATGCCGTGGATCTCGCTCAAATACGAGGATCCCGACACCGTTGCCCTCTTCGAGAACGAATGGAACGATTTCGACCATCTCGACGAGAACACCAAGGCCATCCACAACACGCAGCGCAAGACGCAGCCGTGGAAAACCGGCTTGCCGGTCGATTACCGCGCCGCCGATTCGTTCCGCATCTTTCCGCCGCGCCACTGGTTCCGCCGGGCGCGCCGGGCGCTTTTTGGCGATTACGGCATGGCGGGGCGCTACAAGCCCCACCCCGACCCCAGGCAGGAGGCGTTCTTTTTCGGTCTCGTGCGCGAGGCGGTGGAAAAGGGCGCGATCACCGAGGACATGCTGCGCGAGGAGATGCGCCAGAACCACGTCCGCCACGACGCGCTCGACCTGATCAAGACGGTCCCGCCGGTCGCCTATCCCGTCACGGCGTGATCTGACCGGCATGGCCTGCGGGCGGGGGGCGCCCGCAGATCCGTCATGAAAGCCCTGTGTCGATTTTTTTGTAACCGAGAAGGTCGAAGTCGACGGCGTAGAGATCATTGATCTTTTCCCGGCGCTCGGCGTTGCCGATGATATCTTCGGTTGTCACATGTGCCGAACTTGTGTTCAACTGTTCCAGAGGGCGTGTTTTCAGATCATAAGTTTCATTGAGAAAGCGCGGAAACTCGTCAATTTCTTCAACCTTGAAAACTCGATCTACCAGAAGATTTCCGGTGAGGTCGAGCAACCAATCCACTTGTGGATTTGCCTGGGACAGCCCTGACTTACTGTACAAGCCTATGGGCGGGCGTAGCCGGACGCTGTCAAGGAACCGGTCGAAACACGGTTCGTCCACCAAACCGCGAGGCGTCAGATAATTGTACAATGATGCAATCCGGGCATAGGGATTCCTCGCGAAAGCGAACTTGAACGCGCGGCTATGAAACTCAGGTTTAACCATGCCTGCCTGAAGCAGGGACAGATACTGCATGTGACCAAAGGTGACAGGGCCGCGGTTCCTGAACCTTGCTGCATCCTGAAAGGTCTTCAACTTCCGCATCCCGAGCGTCGACTCCAGAAGGGCGAACACGCTCGAGCCCGCGGTTTTCGGGATCCAAATGAAAAGCATATCGGGCCGGTTTCTACGACCTGCGTCCAGTCCCACTACCCTCAACGGCGTTTCGATAGCGTCGGTCAGAACTCCCATCTGCTTACGAATTTTTCGTCTGAAGGTTTTTTTCAGCATTTCACAGTGTCTCTTTGGTGTTGCCGTGCATTTCCAGCCATGTCACGTGTGATCAGGCGATTGTCTTCCCTGCGCCCCATAGCCATAGACGGAATCGAGCCGCTTGGCCACCAGAGCGTCGATGGCGGCGATCTGGGCATCGTCGAAATAGTCGCGATACCCGCCCACCTTGGCGCGGCGCACCTTGTAGCTGTCGGGATTGTCCTGATCGCCCGGGGCCATGCGCCCGCCCGAGAGGCGGAACGACTGATCGGTCTCTTTCTTCTTCATGTTCTCGTAAGAGGCAAAATCAACGGCGTCCTGCACCGCTGCGGCATCCGCCGGAATATCCAGAAACCGCGCCACCCGCGTCATCGCCTCATGCGGATCGGCGCGCATGTCCTCGTAGCGCACCAGTTCCAGCGCGCGGACCTTCGCCATTTCCTGCGCCCAGAGGTTCATGAAGGCGATGACCTTGGGCAGCCCGCCGCCCTCGTGCATGACGAAATCGAAGATCGGGCTTTCGTCGCCATCGGGCAGGTAGTCGTTCAGCGCCTTCTTGCCCGGACGCATCCGGTAGCGCCACTGAAAGAACTGCGACACCGCCACATCGCGCGGGTCGCGCATCAGAAGCAGCACTTTCTTGTCGTAGAAATCCGACTTGTTGTCGGTATTGCCGGTATAGTCGCCGATGTAATTGTCATGCGTATAGAACACGCGCGGGATGCGGGCGTCCATGTTATGGAAATTGTCGAAGCCGATGAGGATATCCTCGGGAAGGGCGTAGACCTGCTGATAAAGCCGCGACATCATCACCCGCAGCCAGGTCCGCCCGCTCTTGCCATAGGAGACGACGACCGCATCGGCGCGTTTGAGCCGCGAGAAATGCTGGTGCCCGCGCAACCGGCGTTCGGCGCGCAGCCGGTCCTCCTCCGTCGCACCCGCAAGGGTCAGGCGCAGATCGAGCAGGCGGCGCGCGGCCTTGCGCCAGACGACTTTGCTGGCCTCGGGCAGGGTGGCACGCAGCAGGCGGAATGTGTCGCTCATGGTGTCATCGGGACGGGGTGCCGTCTCGCCTTCGGTCAAGAAATCATTGGGCACCGCTTAATCAGTTCACGACGGTTTTGCGACCGGAAAACGCAAGCAAGGGCGAAATGCCGCCGCGCCTATCGCGGTGCGCCGTCAAGGGCGGCGGCGATCACGGGGCCGAAGAGACGCTCGCCGCAGGGGCTGAAATGATCCACGTCCCAGAAGGTGAGGCAGCCCTCCTGAATGAGAGCTTCCTCATCAAAGGCCAGCGCATCGACCAGTGAAATATAGCGATAGGCCGATTGCCCAGCCGCCCGCGCCTTGAGCAGCGCGTCGAGCGCGTCGAAATGCGCCAAAGACGTCGGATTGAATCGCAGGCGGTCGGGGTGATAATTCTCCAGATCGTCGAGATCGACCCGCCCCTCGGCGAAGGGGCCGAGCCAGACCACGTCAAGCGCGGCGGGAAAGCGCGCGAGATAGGCGGCGGTCCTGTCGATATTGTTCTCGGCGATGCGCAGTGGCACGCCCGGCACGAAGGCCGCATCGCTGTCGCCCTCGCCGCGATGATCGAGGATGTAATGCGAGCCGGAGACGTGAAAGATCAGTTGCGAAATGCTGTCCTGACGCTCTTCGGCAAAGGCCACCGCCGCGTCGTAGGAACATTTTTCCTTGGGCTGGTAGGGACGGCAGCCGCCCCGCGAGAGTAACACGAAGAACGGCGGCAATTCGGTGGAGCGCAACGCGTTGTAGACGTTCTCGGCGTGGGAGTCCCCCAAAAGGAACACGGCCTGCCCGTGCTGACGGGCGCAAGCCTCGAAGCGGGTCACGAACGTCTCACTGAAGATTTCATCGCGGAACCGGCAGCCGTCATCGGCCACGCGTCCGCGTGTCGCGTCGGGGCTGAAGGTTTCGACATTGGCGCGGGTGACCGGATCGAGCCGGTGCTCGAGATAAAAGGCGCGATAGCCGTCGGTTTTCTGCCCCGCCAGTCCCAGCCCGCCGAGCAGCACCATCGACAGGGCCGCCGTGCCGAAAAGGCGGCCGGCGGGGACCCCCTGCAGCCGGCGGATCGGGCGCTCCACATAGCGCCAGCTCAGGCAGGCCAGCGCGAAGGCAATCGCGCAGACCCCCAGCATGAGCGCCACGTCGTCGTGCCCCGTGCCGATCCGGGTGAAGGCCAGCAGGGGCACATGCCAGAGATAGAGCGAATAGCTCACCAGCCCGACGAAGACCATCGGGCGCAGGCTGAGCAGCCGACCCGCAAGGCTGTGTTGTGTGGCGCAGAGGATCACCAGCACCGCGCCCAGAACGGGCGGCAACGCGGCAATGCCGGGAAAGCGCGTCTCGCCATCATAGCCGATCACCGCGAAGAGGATAAGCGCGAGGCCCACAATCGCGCCATGACGCAGCCGCCCTCCAGCCCGCAGCGCCGCTCCGCGCGGCGATGCAAGCCACCAGGCGGCAAGCGCCCCGGCCATCAACTCCCACAGCCGGGTTTGCAGCATGAAGAAGGCGCGATCCGCCTTGCCCTGCGCGATATCCCATTGTGCGAGCGTCAGGCTCAGCACCGCCAGCACGGCAAAGAGCATCACCTGCCGCCGCGCGCCCATGCGCCATGTCAGAAGCACAAGCGCGGGAAAGACCAGGTAGAACTGTTCCTCGACCGCAAGGCTCCAGGTGTGCAAGAGCGGCTTGACCTCGGCCGCTGTGGCGAAATAGCCGCTGATATCGTAGAAGAACGCATTGGCCAGAAACACCGTCGCGGCGGTGACGCTGCCTGCGAATTCCGCCATTCCCACGGGGCCCATCACCGCAAAGGCCACCGGGTAACAGGCCGCCATCATCACGAAGAGCGCCGGAAATATCCGCCGGATGCGCCGCGCATAGAAGTTCGTCAGCGAGAAGCGCCCCGCGCGCCGCTCCGCCAGGATGATCGAGGTGATGAGATAGCCCGAGATGACAAAGAACACGTCCACCCCGACAAAGCCGCCGGAGACCGCGGCAAGCCCCGCGTGATAGAGCACGACCGGCAGGATCGCGATGGCGCGCAGCCCGTCGATCTCGGGCCGGTAGGAGAGGGCATGTTCACTCATCTATGCGGATCGCGGCGGGTTCAGACCATGCGTTCCACGGTCTGATATTCCTTGCGGCGGTTCTTGGCGAAACCGAACTTTTTGCGCCGCCCGGTCTTGGTCGAGGTGACAAGCCGGTAGGAGATATCGGTATGGCGCATCGCCACCGCGTGAAACACGCCCGCCCACCAGGCGGGGTCGCGGATGGTGCAATGCACGTTCTCGCCATTGGGCAGGAATTTCACCGCCGGGTAGCAGGCGACATTGGCATAGATGAATTTGGTGGCATAGGAAAACATTTCGTCCACGATCCAGGGCACGTCAGGCGCGGTGATGTGTTCGAGCACGTCGGTGCAGATCACCCCGTCATACCGGCCTTCGGGCAGCGCGCTGAACGGCTCGTGGCCGGGATCGTAGCAGCGGATTTCCCTGGTGCCCCAATAGTCCTCGATGCTGGGCACCGTTTCGCCATTGCGCAGCTTGATGTCGCGGCGCAGATAGCCGCCGCCCTTGCCCGCGCCGTAATCGAGAATGGTCCGGGCGCCGGTGCGCGCGATCATCTCCTTGATGCCCGGGGCGTGCTGAATGAGCATCTTGCCCGCAAAGGTCTCTTCGCCGGACTTCTTCGACGAGGCTTCACCCTCTTCGTGCAGGCGCTCATACATGGCGACCATGTCGCGGTATTCGGGGCTCGGGGTGTCGCGACCATAGCTGCTCATTGGGGGTGTCCTTGGCGCTTGCGGAACTCTCTGCGCCGCGCATAGCCGGTCTTGGCGCGGGATTCGACCGGAAATTTGTCGCGGGGCACACCAAGCCCGGCAAATTTCCGCGATATGGGCGCGCAATGCGGGTGCCCGAAACACAGAACGCCGCGCGATCCCTCGCGCGGCGCTGCGGCGTCGCGTGGACGGCCTTACTCGGAGAAGGTCGCCAGATAGGCGGCCACGTCCTCGGACCCCTTGCGCAGCTTGAAGGTCATCTTCGAGCGGCTGCCGAGGAATTCGCTCGGGTCGGTGGTGTAGGCTGCAAGGCTTTCCTCGGTCCAGACCTCGCCCGCGTCATGCTTGGCGATCAGCCCGTCGGAATACTTGAAATCCTCGACGCTGCCCATGGTGCGACCGATCACGCCATAGAGGTTGGGGCCGGTCTTGCCGCCCTTGACGATCGTCTCGCTGTCTGAGGCGATCATGTGGCAGGCCTTGCACTGGTTGAAGATCTTTTCGCCCGCGGCGGCATCGCCCTCGGCCATGACGGGCACGGCAAGGGCCATGATGGCGGCGGAAGTGATCACAAAGGTTTTCATCACGGTGTTTCTCCGGTTTGGTTGACGTCAGACGTCAGGTGAGACCCAAAAGACACTAGCCCGGCCAGCGTGACATGCAAGGGCCAAGCCGCGCGCGGTGGCGGATTGCCTCAGGGGAAAGCCTTGGCGAAGGCCTTCATCAGCGCCGCATCCAGATCATCCATCGTCACCGGCAGACCGAGATCGACAAGGCTTGTCACGCCGTGCTCGGCAATGCCGCAGGGTACGATCCCCGTGAAATGCTCCAGATCCGGTTCCACGTTGATCGAAATCCCGTGAAAGCTGATCCATTTGCGCAACCGGATGCCGATGGCCGCGATCTTGTCCTCCTGACGCGCGCCGGCCGCGGTCAGCGGCCGGTCGTCGCGCGCGACCCAGACGCCCACCCGGCCGGGGCGGATCTCGCCACGGATGTTGAATTCGGCCAGGGTGGCGATCACCCATTCCTCCAACTGGCGCACGAAGCAGCGCACATCGCGCCCGCGGCGGCCCACGTCGAGCATCACATAGACCACACGCTGTCCGGGTCCGTGATAGGTATATTGCCCGCCGCGTCGGGCCTCATGGACCGGAAAGCGGTCAGGCATCAGCAGATCGGCGGGTTTGGCAGAGGTTCCCGCCGTATAAAGGGCGGGGTGTTCGAGCAGCCAGATCGCCTCTGCTGCCTCGTGGGCGGCGATTCGCGCCACCCGCGCCTCCATCGCCGCGACCGCCGCCGGATAGGGGGTAAGACCGGCGGAATGATGCCATTCCACGCCATTTTGATCGGTTTCGAAGGGGTTTTGCAGCATTTGTCTCGACTCGTCGGGCAGATGGGGGGAAACTCATGCTATTATAGAGACGTTAGAACGGTACCTGATTAGGGGAGATGTGAGATGTTTACAAAGCGGTTTGTCATAGCTGCGCTGATGACGAGTGTCGCGGCCCTGCCCGCCTCACAGGCGGTTGCCGATTTCAAGGATGGCCTTGTCGGCGGCCTGGTTGGCGGTGCCGTGAGCGGCATCATCGTCAATGAAAGCGCCAAGGCGCGTGAGCGCAAGCGCACGACCACGACCACCACCACCACGCAGCGGGTCTATCGCGCGCCGACAGTGTCGAGCCAGCAGGTCCGCGAAGAGCAGACCGCGCTCAACTATTTCGGCTTTCCTGCGGGCACGCCCGACGGTGTGAGCGGACGCAACACCCGCAACGCGGTGTCGACCTACCAGGCGCATATGGGCTATCCCGTGACGGGCTATCTTGCCGATTACGAGCGGCAGTTCCTGATCTCGTCCTATTACCGCGCGCAATCGGGCGGCATGGCCACCTCGCAGCTGATCGCGCAGCGCGGGCAGGGCACGCGCGGCCTGCTGCACGCCTATCGTGACGAGGCGGCGGGCGCGCCGCCCGTCTATGCAACGGCACCTGTGCCCGTGCCGCAATCGCAATTCCAGTCGCCGGTGATGGCGGCGATCCCGCAGGCGGCGCAGGTGCCGCAACCCGAAGTGCAGCCGGTGGCACAACAGGATGCCGGATTGGGCGCATTGCCCAATCTGATGGCCTCGGGCGGGGACGGGCCTTCGCTGGCCTCGCATTGCAACCAGGTCAGCCTTGTCACCAACTCGAACGGCGGGTTCGTCACTGCCGCCTCGATGCAGGACCCGCGCTTTGCGCTGAACGAGCAGTTCTGTCTTGCGCGGACCTATGCCATCGCCGAGGGCGAGACCATGGCCGCCGCACTCAAGGGGATAACCCCCGCGCAGCTTGAGGAACAGTGCCGCGCGTTCGGACCCGCCATGCGCGATCATGTCGCCGCGCTCTCGCTCAAGGATCGGGGCGAGGTCATCGACGGCGTGCGTGGCTTCGTCCTTGAGACCGGGCAATCGCCCGCGCAGCTTGCCGGCACTGCCAAGATCTGCCTCTCGGTGGGCTACCGGATCGACAACATGACCGTCGCGCTCGGCTCGGGGCTGTTGCTGACCGCGCTCGGCGAGGAGGCTTATGGCGAATTGATGGGCCACCACCTCAACGAAGGGTTCGGCACCACCAAGCGCCCGGATCTGGCACAGGTCTGGTATCGCACGGCTGTCGACGCGGTGGAGAACGGTGCAAAGCCGGTCTTTGCGCCGGGTGATTCCGGGCGCAACGATCTTCTGCGGCGCGCGGCCTTCGGCGGCGCGGCGGCGCAGGGCGGCATGGTGCAGCCCGCCGCGACCCTGCCAACCTTCAAGCTCGATTGAGGGCGCGCAGGGGCAGATGAAAAAACCCGAAGGGGCATGCGATTTGCCCCTTCACAAGCCCCGAACCATTGCTTATACGGCGCGACACCTACCTGATCACGTGCGGTCGTGGCGGAATTGGTAGACGCGCAGCGTTGAGGTCGCTGTGGGGTAACACCCGTGGAAGTTCGAGTCTTCTCGACCGCACCAATTCTCCTTTGAAACCAAATCAGTTTGGCGGGCCCCGTGGGCGCGGTGAACGCACCTGGCGAGAGTGCGCGCATATCTTTTTCGGCGTCTCGAGCGCGTATGCCGCACGCCTGTCCACACCCGGTGTCAACAAAGCTCGCAGGCACCATGCAGCGCGCAAAGTTGTTCGATCTTCGCTGTCACGCTACCATCGACCTGCGTCAGATCCGGTTACAAATCCCCTTGCAACATTCCCGCAAGAATTGGAAATTAACAAGTGTTCAATTCAACGAACAGGAGCTAGCAATGGATTTTGCCCTCAGCGAGGAACAGACCGCCATTTTCGATATGGCCCACGCCTTTGGACAGGAGCGGATCGCGCCGCATGCCCGCGAGTGGGAGTCTGCGGGCACGATCCCGAAAGATCTGTGGCCCGAGATCGGCGCGCTCGGTTTCGGCGGGCTTTACGTGAGCGAGGAGGCGGGCGGGTCGGGGCTGACGCGGCTTGACGCGACGCTGGTGTTCGAGGCGCTTTCCATGGCCTGTCCGGCGGTGGCGGCGTTCCTGTCGATCCACAACATGTGCGCCAAGATGATCGACAAGTTTGCCAGCGACGAATTGAAGGCGCGCGTGCTGCCCCGCGCAATGACCATGGAAACTGTGCTTGCCTACTGCCTGACCGAGCCGGGATCGGGCTCGGACGCCGCCGCGCTGCGCACCCGCGCCGAGCGCACCAATGAGGGCTATACGCTCAACGGCACCAAGGCGTTCATCTCGGGCGGCGGCTATTCGGACGCCTATGTGGTGATGGTGCGCACCGGCGGCGAGGGGCCCAAGGGCGTCTCGACGGTCTATGTCGAGGATGGCACGCCTGGGCTGAGTTTCGGCGGGCTGGAGGACAAGATGGGCTGGAGAGCGCAGCCGACCCGTCAGGTTCAGTTTGACAATTGCAACATTTCAGCGGCGAATTTGGTGGGTGAAGAGGGTAAAGGTTTCACATATGCAATGAACGGGCTGGATGGGGGACGGCTCAACATCGCTGCGTGCTCGCTGGGGGCCGCGCAGCAGGCCATCGACATGACGCTGGCCTACATGGCCGAGCGCAAGGCATTCGGCAAGCCGATCGACCAGTTCCAGGCGCTGCAATTCCGCCTGGCCGACATGGAGATCGAGCTTCAGGCCGCGCGCACCTTCCTGCGGCAGGCGGCGTGGAAGCTCGACACCGACGCCCCCGACGCCACCAAGTTCTGCGCCATGGCCAAGAAATTCGTGACCGAGGCCGGATCACGCATCGTCAATCAGTGCCTGCAACTGCATGGCGGCTACGGCTATCTGGCCGATTACGGCATCGAGAAGCTGGTGCGCGATCTGCGCGTGCATGAAATCCTCGAGGGCACCAACGAGATCATGCGCCTCATCGTGGCGCGCCAGATGCTGAGCGCGCGATGAGCGGCGACATTCATATCCGCAGGGAGGGGCGCGCGGGGCGGATCACGCTGACGCGGCCCAAGGCCTTGAACGCGCTGAGTTATGACATGGCCCTGGCCATAGAGGCGGCCCTCGACGACTGGCGCGACGACGAGAACGTGGCGCTTGTGCTGATCGACGCCGAGGGCGAGCGGGCGTTTTGCGCGGGCGGCGATATCCAGCAGCTTTACGATACGGGCCGTGCGGGCGATTTTGCCTATGGGCGGCGGTTCTGGGCCGATGAATACCGGCTCAATGCAAAGATCGCGCGCTATCCGAAACCCTATGTCGCGCTGATGCAGGGCTTTGTCATGGGCGGCGGCGTGGGCGTTTCCTGCCACGGCTCGCACCGGGTGGTCTGCGAGAGCACGCAAATCGCCATGCCCGAATGCGGCATCGGATTGGTGCCCGATGTTGGCGGCTCGCTTTTGCTGGCGCGCGCGCCGGGGCGGCTGGGGGAATATCTGGGCACGACTGGGGCGAGGATGGGGGCTTCGGATTCAATTGTTGCAGGTTTTGCAGATGTTTACGTTCCTGACTTAAAGTGGTCAGACCTGACCGGACGCCTGATCGAAACCGGCACGACCGAGGCCATATCCGAGCTGAGCGAGACCGCGCCGCAAGACGGGCTGAGCGCCCTGCGACCCGAGATCGATGCACATTTCGGCGGCGAGACGTTGCACGACATCGTCAATTCCCTGCGCGCCACAGACAGTGATTTCGCCCGCGAGACGCTCAGGACACTGGCGCGCAACTCGCCCCTCTCGATGGCCTGCGCGGTCGAGATGATCCACCGGTTGCGCGGCACCTCGGCGGATATCGTGCGGGCGCTCGGGCTGGAATACCGGTTCACGTATCGCGCGATGGAGCAGGGCGATTTTCTTGAGGGGATCCGCGCCGCGATCATCGACAAGGACAGAAATCCAAAATGGAAACATGGGCTTGACAGCCTGCCGGGGCTTGCCGTCTCGCAGATGCTGATGCCGCTGGGCAAAAACGCCCTGACGCTGGAGGAGACAAGCATATGAAGATCGGATTTGTCGGGCTGGGCAATATGGGCGCGCCGATGGCGGCCAATCTCGCCAAGGCGGGCCACGAGGTAACGGGCTTTGACATGGCGGCCGTCAGCGTTGAGGGCGTAACGATGGCGGCAAGTGCCACAGAGGCGGCCAAGGGCGCGGATGTGGTGATCACCATGCTGCCCAACGGCGATATCCTGCGCCGTGTGGCGGGTGAGGTGATCCCGGCGATGCAGACGGGCGCGGTGCTGCTGGATTGTTCCACCGTCGATGTGCAATCGGCCCGCGACGTGGCCGCGCAGGCAGTGGCGGCGGGGCTTCACGCGCTCGATGCGCCGGTCTCCGGCGGCGTCGGCGGGGCGGCGGCGGGCACGCTCACCTTCATGGTGGGGGGCGGCGATGATGGCTTTAACATCGCCGGAGAACTATTTGATGTCATGGGGCAAAAAGCGGTTCACTGTGGCCCGTCCGGCAATGGGCAGGCGGCCAAGATCTGCAACAACATGATCCTTGGCGTGACCATGATCGCCACCTGCGAGGCGTTTGCCCTCGCCGACAAGCTGGGGCTTGACCGGCAGGCGATGTTCGACGTGGTCTCGACTTCCTCGGGCTATAGCTGGTCGATGAACGCGTATTGCCCTGCGCCGGGCGTCGGCCCCAAGTCGCCCGCCGACAACGATTACACCCCCGGCTTTGCGGCCGAGCTGATGCTCAAGGACCTGCGCCTGTCGCAGATGGCCGCCGAGGCTGTCGATGCCGACACGCCGATGGGCCGCGCGGCGCGCGACCTTTACGCGCAATTCGTCGAAGAGGAGGGCGGCAAGGGCCGCGATTTCTCGGCCATGCTGCCGCGATTCGAGACGCGCGGACGCGGCTGATGGGCTGGCGCGCCCGCGCCACCGGCCTGCCGCCGGTCGAGGGCGCGGCAGCGGCGGCGCTTGACCGGCTCGCGCCGATGGCGGTGCCTGCGGGGGCGGTGCTCTTTCGCCCCGGCGAAACGGTCAAGGGCTTCGTCATCGTGCTCCGGGGCCGGGTCGAGGTCTATCTCACCGGCCTCTCGGGGCGCGAAATCCTGCTCTACGAGGTGGAACCGGGGCAAAGCTGCGTGCAATCCACCCTCGGTCTGATGGGCGGTGAGGAGTATTCCGGCGAGGCGGTGGCGCGCACGCCCTCCGAGATCGTGCTGGTTCCACGCGACATCTTCCTGCGGCTGATGGACGAGGCACCGGCCTTTCGCAGCTTCGTCTTCGCGGCCTTCGCCGCGCGGCTGCAATCCATGATGCACCTGCTTGACCGGGTGGCGTTCCAGCGGGTCGAGACGCGGCTGGCCGCCTGCCTTCTGGCGCGAGCCGAGAGCGGCGTGGTGGCCGCCACCCATGCCGAACTGGCGGTGATGATCGGCACCGCGCGCGAGGTGGTCTCGCGCAGGCTCGACGCGCTGGCGCGGCGCGGGATCGTGGCGATGGCGCGCGGACAGGTGCGGATCCTTGACGCAGAGGCGCTTGGCGAGATCGCGGCTCTTGTGGACTAGGGCGCGCCCCTTCCCCTTGCCCTTGCCCGCGATATGTTGCACCACGTCACTGACAAAACGACGCGATCTGAAGGACCAGGGCGACATGGCGGACGGCACCATCGACATCAATGCGAAACCGACCGAGGACATCCCGGTCCGCGAGATTTTCGGGATCGACACCGACATGATCGTGAAAGGGTTTCCCGAGCGCACCGACCGCGTGCCTGAATTCGATTCGACCTATAAATTCGACCCCGACACCACGCTGGCCATTCTTGCGGGCTTCTCCCACAACCGTCGCGTGATGATCCAAGGCTATCACGGCACCGGCAAATCCACCCATATCGAGCAGGTGGCCGCGCGGCTCAACTGGCCCTGCGTGCGCGTCAACCTCGACAGCCATATCAGCCGGATCGATCTGATCGGCAAGGACGCGATCAAGCTGCGCGACGGCGTGCAGGTGACCGAGTTTCACGAGGGCATCCTGCCTTGGGCGCTGCGCAACCCGACCGCGATCGTCTTTGACGAATACGACGCCGGGCGCGCCGATGTGATGTTCGTGATCCAGCGGGTGCTCGAGGCCGACGGCAAGCTGACGCTGCTCGACCAGAACGAGGTGATCACGCCGAATCCGTTCTTCCGCCTCTTTGCCACCGCCAATACGGTGGGTCTGGGCGACACCACCGGCCTTTATCACGGCACCCAACAGATCAATCAGGGTCAGATGGACCGCTGGTCGCTTGTGGCCACGCTCAACTACCTCAGCCATGACGCGGAAACCGCCATCGTTCTGGCCAAGAACCCGCTCTACAACACCGCCGACGGGCGCAAGACCATCAGCCGCATGGTCACTGTCGCCGATCTGTCGCGCACCGCCTTCATGAATGGCGAGCTCAGCACTGTCATGAGCCCCCGCACCGTGATCGCCTGGGCGCAGAACGCCACGATCTTCCGCAATGTGGGCTATGCGTTCCGGCTGACCTTCCTCAACAAATGCGACGAACTGGAACGTCAGACCGTGGCCGAATTCTATCAGCGCTGCTTTGACGAGGAACTGCCCGAGAGCGCGGCCAATGTGACGGTGCGCTGAGGGCGCTCAGCCTTCGCAATCGGCGTGGTATTCCTCGATCAGGTGGCGCACCACCGATTGCAGCGCCTCGGCCTCGGTCTGGCCGGTGTCGCGCGACGCCTCGAACACCGCGCGCTGTCTCTCCGCGCTGGTGCCGCGGTGAAGAATGTCGCGCGCGGCCTCGACCTCGTAGGTTGAGCCGAAAAATTCCGCATCCTCGGCGATCAGCTCCAGGAGTTCCTCGACCAGAACGGCCATCTCCACGATCTCGCCGCGACCGAAATCTATCAGCCCATGGGTCGTCCCGTAGCGCTGTGCGCGCCAGCGGTTTTCCGAAACGAGGAATGCGTCGTAGATGCGCCAGCGCTGGTTTTTCAGCGCCAGCCGCCACAGCATCCGCGCCAGGGCCTGCGTAATCGCCGCCAGCGTGAGCGCGTCTTCGAGCCGGGGCTGCACGTCGCAAATCCGCGACTCGATGGTGGGAAACCGCGAGGAGGGACGCAGATCCCACCAGATCTTTGACGCATCCTCGATCACACCCAGATCGACCAGCGCCTGAACCGAGCGCTCGAAACTGCCGAAGCTTTCCATCCGCGGCGGCGGGCCTGTGCGCGGCAGATTGTCGAACACGGTGAGCCGGTAGCTGGCCAGCCCGGTATCCTGCCCCTGCCAATAGGGCGAGGAGCACGACAGCGCCAGAAGATGCGGCAGGAAGTAAGTGAACTGGTTCATCAGGTCGATGCGCCGGTCGGGCGGGTCGATGCCCACATGCACATGCATCCCGCAAATCAGCATTCGCCGCACCACGCCGGCCAGATCGTGCGACAGGTCGTTATAGCGCTGCTTGTCGGTATGCGATTGCGCGCGCCAGTCCGAGAACGGGTGGCATGAGGCGGCGATGGGGGCAAGGTTGTGCGCCTTGGCGTGCCGGGCCACGGCGCGGCGCAGCCGACGCAGGTCCTCGCGCGCCTCGGCCACGGTCGCGCAGACCTTGGTGCCGATCTCGATCTGGCAATTCAGGAATTCGGGGCTGACCTGGCCCTCCAGCTCCTGCGCGCAGGCCCGCATCAGCGCCTCTGGCGCGGGGCTGAGCGCCAGGCTGTCGAGATCGACAAGAAGGTATTCCTCCTCGATCCCGATGGTGAACTCCGGTGCCGTGATCGCCATGGCTATCCCCCCTGTCAGTCGGTCCAGAAAACACCGCGCAAGGGAGGCTGCCAAGAAAAAACCGGCGCGTACCGGTTTCTTCTGGCCGGAAATATCCCGGGGGGTTACGGGGGGCTGGCCCCCCGTTCCTGTCCCCTCGGGTTCAGTCCATCGCCTTGAAGTTGAACTCGCCGCCCTCCTTGATTCCGCTCGGCCAGCGCGCCGTCACGGTCTTGGTGCGGGTGTAGAACCTGAACGCGTCCGGCCCGTGCTGGTTGAGATCGCCAAAGCCCGATTTCTTCCAGCCGCCGAAGGTGTGATAGGCAAGCGGCACCGGAATGGGCACGTTGATGCCGACCATGCCGATATTGATGCGGTTGGCGAAATCGCGGGCGGCGTCGCCGTCGCGGGTAAAGATCGCGGTGCCGTTGCCGTATTCGTGGTCCATCGCCAGCTTGAGCGCCTCCTCATAGCTGCCCGCGCGCACGGTCGAGAGCACGGGACCGAAGATTTCCTGCCGGTAGATGTCCATCTCCGGCGTCACCCGGTCAAAGAGGTGCGGGCCGACAAAGAAGCCGTCCTCGTAGCCCTGCAATTTGAAATCGCGGCCATCGACGACCAGGTCCGCGCCTTGCGCGATACCGCTCTCGACCAGCCCGAGGATTCTTTGCTTGGCCGCCGCCGTCACGACAGGGCCGTAATCCACGTCATTGCCCGCAGTGTAGGGGCCGACCTTCAGCTTTTCGATGCGCGGCACCAGCTTCGCGATCAGCCGATCAGCGGTCTCGTCGCCCACCGGCACGGCCACGGAGATCGCCATGCAGCGTTCACCTGCAGCCCCGTAACCGGCCCCAATCAGAGCGTCGGCGGCCTGATCCATGTCGGCGTCGGGCATGACGATCATGTGGTTCTTGGCGCCGCCGAAGCACTGCACCCGCTTGCCGTTCGCGCAGCCCCGCGAATAGATGTATTCGGCAATGGGGGTGGAGCCGACAAAGCCGATCGACTGGATCACCGGGTTGTCGAGGATCGCATCCACTGCCACCTTGTCGCCGTTCACGACTTGCAAGAGGCCCTTGGGCAGGCCCGCCTCTTCCATCAGTTCGGCCAGCATGAGCGGGACGGACGGATCACGTTCGGACGGCTTGAGAATGAAGGCGTTGCCGCAGGCCAGCGCCGGGGCGAACATCCACATCGGGATCATGGCCGGAAAGTTGAACGGGGTGATGCCTGCCGTCACGCCAAGCGGCTGGCGCATGGAATACATGTCGATGCCGGGTCCGGCGCTGTCGGTGAACTCGCCCTTGAGCAGTTGCGGCGCGCCGATGCAGTATTCGACCACTTCCAGCCCGCGCTGAATGTCGCCCTTGGCGTCGGGGAATGTCTTGCCGTGCTCGCGGCTCAGCGCCTCGGCCAGCTTGTCCATGTCGCGGTTGAGAAGGCGCACGAACTCCATCATCACCCGCGCGCGACGCTGCGGGTTGGTGGCCCCCCAGGCAGGTTGCGCAGCCTGCGCGGCGGCGACCGCCTGTTCCATCTCCTCGACGCTGGCCAGCGGGCAGCGCGCCTGCACGTCGCCGGTGGCGGGGTTGAACACATCCGAAAACCGGCCCGACGTGCCTTTGACATGCGCGCCGTTGATATAATGGGTCAGCTCTTGCATCTGGGATCCTCCTCTGAGATTGCGCGAAGCTTAGCCTTGCAAAACTCGATGAAAAAGAGGCAAGATTCCATTATGGATTTGCAATTCTGCAAAGGGGGGCGGGAATGATGCCGCATTGGGACGATATTCGCATATTCCTTGCCGTCGCCCGGGAGGAAAGCCTGTCGGGCGCGGGCCGTGTGCTGCGGATCGACCCGGCCACGGTAGGACGCCGCATCGCCCGGCTGGAGGAGGATCTCGGCACACCGCTTTTCGCCAAATCCCCCACCGGCTATGCGCTGAGCGAGGCGGGCGCCCGACTCATGGCACACGCGATTCGCGCCGAACAGGCGATGGAGGAGGCGGCGACCGAGCTGGGTGGGCAGGCGGGCGGCCTCTCGGGGCAAATCCGGATCGGTGCGCCGGATGGCTGCGCCAATTTCCTGCTGCCCCAGGTTTGCGCCGCCATCGGCAAGGAGAACCCGGATCTTGAAATCCAGATTGTCGCACTGCCGCGCGTCTTCAACCTGACGCGGCGCGAGGCGGATATGGTCATCGCCGTCAGCCCGCCGACGGCAGGCCGCCTCACGGTGCAGAAGATCACCGATTACCGGCTGCACCTTGCCGCCTCGCGGGCGTATATCCGCGCGCATCCGCCGATCACCCGGCTCGAGGACCTGCATGGTCACCGCATCGTCGGCTATATCCAGGACATGATCTTCGACCGCGAATTGGATTATCTGAGCGAGGCGGGGATTGGCCGGGTGGATCTGGCGTCGAACTCGGTCGCTGTGCAGCTCAACCTCGTGCGGCAGGGGGCGGGGATCGGGGTTCTGCACGATTTCTCGATGCCCTGGCTGCGCGCGATCAAGGTTCTGCCCGATCAGCTTTCGCTCACGCGCAGCTTTTACCTCGTGCGCCATGCCGATGACCGGCGGCTGGAGCGGCAGAACCGTTTTGCGACCGCCCTTGTCGAGGGGCTGCGCGCGGAAGTGGCGCGACTGGAGGGCGAGACTTGACAGGAATTTTATTGTCGATCACGCTGCTGTTATTGACATTTTGTTTCGGAAGGGTCCCGACATGCTCGTTCACCAGATTCTGAAATCCAAAGGCGATAGCGGCGTGATCACCGTTACCCCCGAAACCCTTGTCTCGGAGGCGGCCAGCATTCTTGCCGAGCGCCGGATCGGCGGGGTGATCGTGTCCGCCGATGGCGAGCGGCCCGACGGCATCCTGTCGGAGCGCGATATCGTGCGGGCGCTGGCGGTGCGTGGTGCGGGCTGTCTCAAGGAAACGGTGAGAGAGATGATGACGCGCAACCCGGTCTGCTGCTCGCGGCAGGACACATCCGACGCGGTGCTGACCCGCATGACCGATGGCCGGTTCCGGCATATGCCGGTGGTCGAGGAGGGCCGCCTTGTGGGCATCGTGACCATCGGCGACGTGGTCAAGGCGCGGCTGGAAGAGCTGTCGATGGAGAAAAGCGCGCTCGAAGGCATGATCATGGGCTACTGAGGGGCTTGCATCGGCGCGCGCAATCTTGTTGCGTGCCCCACGACTGCAAGAACGGAGCCGCCTCATGCGCATCGCCCTCTATCCCGGCACTTTCGACCCGATAACCCTGGGTCATATCGACATAATCCGGCGCGCGGCGATGCTGGTGGACCGGCTGGTGATCGGGGTTGCCATCAATCGCGACAAGGGGCCGCTGTTCTCGCTTGAAGAGCGGGTGGCGATGATCGAGGCGGAATGCGTGGGGCTGTCCAAACTGACCGGCACCGAGATCGTGGCCCATCCGTTCGAGAACCTGTTGATCCACTGCGCCCATGATGTCGGCGCGCAGATCATCATTCGCGGCCTGCGCGCGGTGGCGGATTTCGAGTATGAATTCCAGATGGTCGGCATGAACCGCGCGCTCGACAACTCCGTGGAGACGGTGTTTCTGATGGCCGATGCAGGCCATCAGGCGATCGCATCCAAACTGGTCAAGGAAATCGCGCGGTTGGGCGGGGATGTGTCGAAATTCGTCACCCCCCCGGTCAAGATGGCGCTGGCGGCGAAATTCGGCTGAGGGCTAGCCCGCGCGCGCCATGGTTGCGGCCACGTCGAGCATCCGGTTGGAAAATCCCCATTCGTTGTCATACCAGGCCAGAACCCGGACCAGATGGCCGTCCATCACGCGGGTCTGGTCGGTGGCAAAGATCGCGCTCATCGGGTTGTGGTTGAAATCCGATGACACCAGTTCGCGGCCCGTCACGTCAAGAATCCCCCTGAGCGGACCGGCAGCGGCCTCTGCGATGGCGGCGTTGATTTCCTCGGCGCTTGTGTCGCGCGCGGCATCGAAGGTCAGATCGACCGCGCTCACGTTCGGGGTGGGCACGCGGATGGCGGTGCCGTCGAGACGGCCCGCGAGGTCCGGCAAGACAAGACCCACGGCGCGCGCGGCACCGGTTGTGGTGGGGATGATGTTCAGCCCCGCTGCCCGCGCGCGGTAGAGGTCACGATGCATGGTGTCGAGCGTCGGCTGATCGCCGGTATAGCTGTGGATCGTGGTCATGAAGCCGCGCGTGATGCCGATCACCTCATGCAGCACCTTGGCCACAGGGGCGAGGCAGTTGGTGGTGCAGGAGGCGTTCGAGACGATGATGTCTTCGGGTGTCAGATCGGTGTGGTTCACGCCGTAAACCACTGTGCGGTCCGCGTCCTTGGCCGGGGCCGAGACAAGCACCCGGCGCGCACCATTCTTCAAATGGCGCGCGGCGGCGTCGCGCTCGGTGAAGATGCCGGTGCATTCGAGCACGATATCCACATCGCCCCAGGGCAGCGCCTCGGGTTCGCGCAATGCCGTCACCCGGATCGGACCGGTTCCCGCGTCGATCGTGTCGCCATCCACCGTGACCGAGCCGGGAAAGCGCCCGTGCACGCTGTCGAATTCCAGAAGGTGCGCATTGGTCTCGACCGGGCCGAGATCGTTGATGGCGATGATCCGCAGATCGGTGCGCCCCGATTCCACCAGCGCGCGCAGCACGTTCCGCCCGATCCGTCCGAAACCGTTGATGGCGAGGGTCGTTGTCATGGCGTGGCCTCCCTGTCCGTTAGCGCTAACGTATGGGGGCGAACATACGCGAAAAGAACTGTCTGTCAATCCGCCGGAAAACGAAAGTGATCAACGCCAGAAGGCGAGCCAGTCGATCAGGTCCGTGAATTTGCGCGCAATGAAGAGCGACCCGGCCATGTCGTTGCGCAGCATGTCATAGCCAATCGCGAGCACGATCATGGCACCGAGCGCAAGCGCGATCCTGTTGGTCATGGGCGGCCTTTCGACAAACTCGCCCACAGTCTTGCCCGACCGCGCGCGCCCGCACAAGCAGGCCGCAAAAGAAAAGGGCCGGTCAGGCGGACGGAGCCATTCCGCACCGTAGGACACACGCCCTACTTGCCTGCCGACCGAGAGGTCGGCAGGCTTTTGTTTTCTGGTCTTAAATTCGTCTAATTTTTCCGCCATCAGGGCCGGAATGGCGGGAAGTTCGAACTTCCCGCGGCGTGGCGCTCTGGCGTCCGTCTGATTTCGTCATTGGCCAGACTGGCCAATCTTGGAGGTGTGCAAGCTCTTGACACAGAAACGGACGAAAGGACCGAACAAGGTGAAGAGCCTGGAAAACCTTACGCTTGCGCAAATATACCCCCGCGTCTCGGGCGATACAAACTTCAACTGCTGCGGTGATCCCGATTGCGGGAACTACGGGGTCGAACCGGCTCCAACAAAGCACGCCTTCGTAGGGCGTGGTGCGACCGAGAGGCGGCTGAAAGCTGCCATGGCCGATCCCGCGATCGCGCGTGGCGTCGGTCGTTACAAGATCGAGGCCGAGAGTGGCGATAACCTGCATCGAGAGACCGATGCGTTCGAGTTCGCCGGCGATCCGCGGGCGTGGAATGATGGTCGAGTCTTGGTCTGTCAGCACCTCCGAGGCAACTCGGAATGCGGGGTTCGGACCCGGCTGATATCGAATGAGGCCTATGAGGAAGAGCGACATCGACTATGGGTCCAGAACGGCGCGTTGGAGGGTCCCTTCTGCGGCAACTGTGGCACTGCCTACCTCGAAAAGCCTGAGGAGTTCATCTTCAACGGGGCCAACGGCAAACCGTCGCGAAAGATCGGCCGCAAGAAGGGTTCTGTGCCCCGTGCGCGCTCCGTCAGAGTGATCCACAAGCCCTGCAAGGGACTGCCTGGCGCCCGCTTCACGGTCTCGAGCGAGCATCGGCGCCAGAAGAAGCGCGACGAGAACATCGAGATATTGTCACTGCTGGCCAATGGGACCGGTCTTCACGACATCCGCCGCATCCTGCGTACGCCGAGAGGCGAAACCGAACCAGGAATGTCGAGGCTCTACGATCGCATATTCTGGCTTGAACGGACCCTCCTGGCCTACGAACAGGCGCAACTCGCGGAATGGCGAAAGCGCGTCGAACGGCAGCGCATCAAGGAAGGCAAGCCATACACCCATACCCGCATCGCCCACGACGACATCGTCGTCGGCGTGAACTGGCAGACGAAGATCGACCGCAAGATTACGCAGCTGAACTGCTCGGTCAGCGCCGACATTCGGTCAGGCTATGTCTTCCGCTGCGATGTGGATTTCGATCCGACCATCGACCCGCTGGAGGTCATCGAGGACGCCTATTTTGGCGTCGCTCGGGACTCGGCTCTCCGAAAGCAATACCGGAACTCGAAAGGCGTCTTCACCGCGCCACTGCTCCACTTCCAGCGGCCGACAGCGCGGTTCGACGAGCCGGCGCTCTTCACCGCCGCCGAGATGCGCCTGCACCACTTTGTGTGGCGGGCCGCCAAAGCATTCGATGCTGCAGGAGAGGCACTCTCGCCAGAGGCCCACATGGCGACGCAGGCCGCCAGCACTCGGGCAAACGAGATCGAACACCTGCGCGATCACTGGTTCAACTTCGTGAAGCACGAGCGCGACAGCCGAAACGCCTTCGATGGGGTTATGACCCGCGATACCTACACGAAGGCGGCGTCCCTCGCGTGCCTCAAGTGGATGATCCCCAGCGGCAAGCTCACGCTCGTCGGCGAGAAGGAGGGGCAGGCGGCCCGCGTGGTGCCGCACATCTTCCGCGAGGAGATCCTGGCGGACAGATTCGAATGGGCCGTCATTGGGTTCACGAAGGATGCGTCGATCGACCATATCCGGGAGAAGCAGGCGGAGTTTTCGGAGAGCCTCGCGGAATGGCGCAAGATGCATCCCGACCTGACACCGTGGGAAGCACTACAAAGCTGGACTTCTGCGAACCTGAGCCCCGCCTACCACACCGACCCGAAGGACCAGTCGAAAAGCTCGTTGGTGGGGCCTAACCTTGCCTCCGCCGCGTTTCCGCGCTTGTGGGTCAACAGCCCCATCCAGACAGCCAATGAGATCGACAAGACCGTGGGCTTCCCGATCCTGTCGCCGCGCTATCGCAACGCCTATCGACGGCTCGGCATCGACGACGAGATCGACGATGCAGAACTTCGCGCTGCCATCACCCGAAGGGTCATCCACGCAACGATCCAGCCAACCTCCACCTTTATGAACGCCATCCGCGAGCGGGTCAGTATCATCCAGCGGGCGGGTGGCCGCAGTTCTCGTGTAGGCGCAAAATACATCAACGGCGCCGCTTATAATCCGCGCGTCCTGATCGCCCTGATGAACATATGGCGCGTGCACTACAACTTCTTCGACTGGAGGTCCTACCGGCAGCCTCTGGAAGAGGAGGCATTATCGCCAGAAGGTGCAGCGTCCGGCGCAGGGGAAAAGAATGCTGATGCGGCCGAGAATGGCGAGCAGTTCAGGCGTCTCGCGGTGCCGGGGACAGACAAGGCAATCTTTGTTCCGAAAAGGCGGACCAATAGGGTCATCCGGACTACACCTGCGATGCGTATGGGTGTCCATCAACCGTCGAAACCGAAGGGCTCGGAGCAGGAAGCAGGCAGTGCCGAAGAGGCGGAAGCCCCGGGTGGAGCGAGGCAGAAAAAGCAAGACCGCCGACGAGACGACCGTCCTCACCTGCCCAGCCTCGCCCGCATTCTCTACCAACCGTGGCTATTCCACGGCACGCCAATGTGGGCGAAACTTCAGGGTCGATGACGGGCTGAAACGGAAAACGGGCGACAGTTTCCTGCCGCCCGTGTCCTACAACTCGGAATGGCTCCCAGGCGGACCGGCCCCCGTTTTGAAGTGCTGTCAGATATTATTCCTGCTGACCCATGAACATGAGCAGGAACTGGAACATGTTCAGGAAGCTGATGTAGAGGCTCAGCGCGCCGTCATAGGCGGCCTTGTCCAGCCATTCCTGATCACCATGTGCGGCATGCGCAACATAGGTGCTCTTGATCTCCTGCGTGTAAAAGGCCGTCAGCCCCGCAAAGATCAGCAGGCCGATGGCCGAGATCGCGAACATCATCGCGGGCGATTGCAGGAAGATGTTGATGATCATCGCCACGATAAGGCCGATCACACCCATGATCAGGAAAGTGCCCCAGCCCGAGATGTCCTTTTTCGTGGTGTAGCCCCAGAGCGACAGGCCGGCGAAGGCGATCGCCGTCACCAGGAATGTCTGCACGATCGAGAAGCTGGTGAAGACCAGGAAGATCGAGCTGAGCGAGATGCCGATCAGCGCCGCGAAGCCGAAGAAGGCAAGCTGCACGCCCGCAGCCGATGCCCGGCGCATCACCGCTCCCCAGCCGAGGAAGATGAACGCAAGCGGCGCCAGCATCACCACCCATTTGAGCGGCGAGAGATAGAGCGCCGCGCCAAGACCCGAAAGAAGCTTGCCGTTGGGCAACTGCGCGGCGGCGGTCGCGGGATCGGTGGTCACGGCGAGCCCGGCGATGGCCCATGCTGCCAGCGCGGTGATGAGCATCCCCACGGACATGGTGCCGTAGACCTTGTTCATGTGCGCGCGCAGGCCCGCGTCAATCTCGGCGGTCCGGACTCCCGACGCCGTCCGGATTGTGTTGAACTCTGCCATAGATACCTCCAGTTGAATGGCCACCCCGTCGCGGGGCTTTGCAGACAATATCGGTGAGGCAGGCGGGCGTTTCAAGTATTTCCGACGGTTTTCGACATGTTTTTGGGCGGGGGCCGCGCAACGGCCCGTGACTCACGCAGGCAGGTCCCAGAACGGGCGGCCTGCCTCGTGCTCTGCCTCGGCGCGGGTCAGTCCCAGATCGGCCAGCGCGGCGTCACCCAGCCGCGCGAGCGCGCGGCGCTGCTGCCAGACCGCGATCATGCGCAGAACGGCAGAGCGGTGCGGCAGGGCGAAGGGCAGGGCGGGGGCAAGGGCGCGGGGCGACATGGGCTTTCCTTCTCTTGTCGTGATGCGGTGGTCGTGGTCCATCTTTCCTGTTGATCTTTTGACGCAATCAGATCAATTTTGAAAATGAATGTTTGTGGAATGCACCATCACAAGGATTGAACGATGCGCAACCTCGACATCGCCACCCTGCGCGCGATCGTTGCCGTTGCCGATCATGGCGGCGTGACGCGGGCGGCGGCCATGCTCAACCTCACGCAATCCGCCGTCTCGATGCAGATCAAGCGGCTGGAAGAGATGTTGGGGCTTGCCCTGTTTGATCGAGCCAACCGGCGCGTGGCGCTCACGGCCTCGGGCGAGCAGCTTTTGCGCTATGCCCGGCGCATTCTCGACCTCAATGACGAGGCCGTGGCGCGGCTGACCGAGCCGGTCTATGAGGGCGAGTTGAGCCTCGGCATCCCGGATGACATCGTCTACCCGGTCGTGCCGCGCGTGCTCAAGCAGATCAACGCCGCCTATCCGCGTGTCAACGTCAATCTGCGCGCCAGCAATACCGTGCGGCTGCGCGCGGCCCTTGCACGCGGCGAGATGGACCTGATCCTGACCACCGAGGAAGGGGTGGAGCCGGGTGGCGAGACCCTGACCGAAATCCCCCTGCGCTGGAGCGGGGCGCGGGGCGGGCACTGCTGGAAGCGCCGCCCGCTGCGCCTTGCCTTCACGCGCACCTGCATTTTCCGCAGCGTGGTGGAGCGCCGTCTCGATGCGGCGGGAATCGACTGGGAAATGGCGGTCATCTCGGACGATGTGCGCGCGGTCGAGGCGCTGGTGAGCGCCGATCTTGCCGTGGGCGCGCTGCTGGAGACCTCGATCCCGCCGCAGCAGGACGCGATTGCGGCAGGCGATGCGCTGCCTGATCTGGGCGCGCAGAAGATCAACCTCTATGCGCGCGCGGGCGGCGATCCGCTGATCGTGGCGATGGCCGGGTTCCTGCGGCAGGGCTTCGGCTGCGAGTCTGCGGTGGCGGCGCGGCCCCGCGCGGCGCTTGCAGAGGATGTGGCGTGACCGAGCGCCCCGTCGCCTTCATCACCGGCGCGACCCGCAATATCGGGCGCGCCACGGCGATTGCTCTGGCACATCAGGGCTTTGACATCGGCCTCAACGGGCGCGCCGACACCGCCGCCGCCGAGGCCACCGCCGCCGAAGTGCGCGCAGCGGGCGCCGAGGCGCATATCCTGATGGGCGATGTGCTCGACCCCGCCGCACTCGCCGGGATATTCGCGCGGATCGAGTCCGGGCCGGGCCGTCTTGACGTGCTGGTGAACAATGTGGGCCTGCGCCGCGAGACGCCGTTCGAGGCGATGGATCTGGACGAATGGCGCGCGGTGGTGCATCCGCAGCTTGACGCGCTCTTTCTGGCCACGAAGCTTGCGCTGCCGCTGCTGCGCCGCTCGGACCGGGGGCGGATCGTCAATCTGGGCGGGTTGTCGGCGCATATTGGTGCCCGCGACCGGGCCCATGTGGTCACGGTCAAGGCGGCCGTTCTTGGTTTTACGCGGGCACTGGCGCGGGATCTGGCGGCGGACCGCATCACCGTCAACACCGTCGTGCCCGGCAATATCGACACCACCCGCAACGGCCCCTTGCCCGCCCATATGGCCGCCGCCACCGGGCGCAAGGGCCGCCCCGAGGAGGTTGCCGCCGCCATCGCCATGCTCTGCGCCCCCGAGGGGGCCTATACCACCGGCCAGACCTTGCACGTCAATGGCGGGGCTTACCTGTCGTCGTGACCGGGGGCGGTCGTGACCACGACCTTGCCGGTGGATTTGCGCGCGCGCAGCAGCTCGAGCGCCTCGCCCGCGCGGTCCAGCGGCAGGATGTGGCTGACATGCGGGCGCAACTGTCCGGCCTCATACCAGATCAGAAGCTGGCGCAGGCTGTCGGTCACCACCTCTGGGCGGAACGCCAGATAGCCGCCCCAGTAAAGACCCATCACGCTCAGGTTCTTGACCAGCAGATGATTGGCGGGGATTTGCGGCACCTCGCCACTGGCAAAGCCGATGCTGAGAATCCGCGCCTCGGGGCGGCAGGCGCGCATCGCGGCCTTGAACTGATCGCCGCCCACCGGATCATACACCACGTCCACCCCGCCAAGCGCGCGGCAGGTATCGCGGATATCGTCCTTGGCCGCGTCAATCAGGTGATCGGCCCCGGCGGCGCGCGCCACTGCAAGCTTGTCCGCACCGCGCGCGCAGGCGATGACCCGCGCGCCCATCAGCTTGCCGATCTCCACAGCCGTCAGGCCCACGCCCCCCGCCGCGCCGAGAACGAGCAATGTCTCGCCCGGGCGAAGCCGCGCCTTGTGGTCGAGCGCGACATGGCTGGTGCCATAGGCGATCTGAAAGGCGGCGGCGTCGGTAAATCCCATCGCCTCGGGCAGGCGCACGGCGCGCGACGCCGGAAAGGTGCCGAATTCGGCAAGACCGCCATGGCCGCCAAACACCGCCACCCGGTCGCCGCGTGCCAGCCCCTCGACGCCGGGGCCAAGTGTCTCGACGGTGCCCGCCACCTCCATCCCCAGGGTAAAGGGGGCCTCGGGCGTGTCCTGATACCGGCCTTCGATCATCAGAAGGTCCGCGAAGTTGAGCCCACAGGCCGCGATCCTGACACCGATTTCGCCCGGTCCGGGCACGGGCGCGACGATCTCGGCCATGGCGGGGGCGGCTCCGGTCCGGGCGATGTGATAGGCGCGCATGGGGGTCCTCCTCGTCTGCTTGGGCGTTGTGGGTAAGCGGGTGCAGCGAGTCTGTCTATCCGA
The DNA here is from genome assembly GCA_002842985.1 of Alphaproteobacteria bacterium HGW-Alphaproteobacteria-1. Lineage (GTDB taxonomy): Bacteria > Pseudomonadota > Alphaproteobacteria > Rhodobacterales > Rhodobacteraceae > Roseovarius. Next base: position 67,486 of record PHEQ01000005.1, on the reverse strand, counting down.
TTCGCGCGTCTGCGGGCCATGTGATGCTTACGCGATGATGACGTTACGTAAGGTTCTATCCAATCGGGTGTATACCCGCATAAATTGCGGGACCTTTGATCAAATCCCTCGCGGTAGGCGCGAAAAATCTTGTAACGCAAAGGGATTTTGGTAGTGTCGCGGCGACGCTGCTGGGATGCGCGGCGGTCGTTTGTCGACACTGGGATGTGATCGCCCGTGTCTTTGTCAGGTAGTTTATTGAGAGGAAAGAACATGCCGCACCCCGTTGATGTCCATGTTGGCAAGCAGATCCGGCACCGTCGTTGGCTGACGGGCATGACCCAGCAGCAGTTGGCAGAGGCGGTCGGAATCAAGTTCCAGCAGATCCAGAAATACGAGACCGGCGCGAATCGTGTGAGCGCGTCCCGGCTGTGGGATATCGCCGAGGCGCTGGAGGTGGACGTTTCGTTCTTTTTCGACGGACTCACCAAGGAAGAGGGCGGCGGGACGACGCTTCCGGCCGATATCATCGGTGACAAGGAGGCGCTCGATCTGGTGCGCTCCTATTACGCGATCCCGGAAAACCAGCGACGCCGCCTGTTCGATCTTGCCCGCGTGTTGAGCGAGGTGGCTTGAGGCCAACCGCCCCGCAGGCTATGGCACCCACAGAGACTGTGGTGGGGCCGGACAATGGATCACGAAGCGATCATGACAACGGCGCACGCGCTGGCAGATGCCGCGCGGGCGACGATCCTGCCGTATTTTAGGGGCGATGCGCTCGATACCGAGAACAAGCACGCCTCGGGCGGGTTCGATCCCGTGACGGCCGCAGACCGCGCGGCCGAGCGCGCGATGCGGGCCGTGCTGGCGCAGATGCGTCCCGAAGACGGTATTCTGGGTGAGGAATACGGCGCGCAGGACGGTCAAAGTGGCCTTACCTGGGTGCTTGACCCGATCGACGGCACCCGTGCCTTCATGGCGGGCGCGCCTACCTGGGGCGTGCTGGTCGCGGTGGCAAACGGCAGCGGCCCGATCTACGGTCTCATTGATCAACCCTATATCGGCGAGCGGTTCGAGGGCGGTTTTGGCCGCGCACGGATGACCGGACCGCAAGGCACGCGCGTGTTGCGCACCCGTGGCAACCGGCCACTGGCAGACTGCGTGCTGTTCACCACCTTCCCCGAAGTGGGCAGCCCCAAAGAGGGGGCCGCTTTCGCCGCCCTGTCGCGTCAGGTGAAACTGACGCGCTACGGGCTCGATTGCTATGCCTATGCGCTGCTCGCCGCCGGTCAGATCGATCTGGTGGTGGAGGCGGGGCTGGCTTCCTATGACATTCAGGCCCCGATCGCCGTGATCGAGGCCGCAGGCGGCATCGTGACCGATTGGAACGGGGACCCCGTGCATGAGGGCGGTCGCGCCGTCGCGGCGGCAGGTCCCGAGCAACACGCGGCGGCGCTGGAAATCCTGTCGCGTATGGCCTGATCTCAGCCGAAGATGCGCGGCTTGAGCTTAAGGATGGTCGCACCCATCTCCGCGCTGATCTCGCGCGCTGCCGCCAGCGCCTCCTGATGCGCGCCGTATCCCTTGGCCACCGCCGCCTCGATGGTGGCGCTTTGAACCATCGCGGCCACAAGCGCGGGATGATCGCGCGCATAGCCCGGCCCGAAGGCCGCGTCGATGGCGGCAATGGCCTCCGAGAGATGGCGGGCGGGATCGGTCATGGGCGGCTCCTTTCTCCTTGTTCAACGGAGATAGCGCATCCGCCTGCGCGGTAAATCTCGGCCCGTGCGATTGTTTTCCGCGCCCGCACTCCGTATTCAGGCGCAAGACCACAGCGACCGCGCGAAAGGGGAGACCATGGCCGAGACCGATGACGACCTGACCCCCGATCCCGCCCTCGAGGCCGAGGATGACACCCCGCTCAGCCGCGCGCGCATCTCGCGCATCATGTATGCGCTCGACACAGAGGACCGCGATCTTCTGTGGTCCGAGATGGAGCCGCTCCACGCCGCCGACATCGCCGACCTTCTCGAACAGATCAACGCCTATGACCGGCGGCGCCTGATCACGCTCTACGGGCAGGAATTCGATGGTGAAATCCTGTCGGAACTGGACGAATCGATCCGCGAGGAGGTCATCGGCCTTCTGACGCCCGAGGTTCTGGCCGAGGCGGTTCGCGAGCTTGATTCCGATGACGTGGTGGACCTCGTCGAGGATCTGGAGGACGACCAGCAGGCCGCGATCCTCGACATTCTGGAGGACAGCGACCGCGTCGCCGTCGAGCAATCGCTCACCTATCCGGAATATTCCGCCGGCCGCCTCATGCAGCGCGAGGTGGTCATGGCCCCCGAACACTGGAGCGTGGGCGAGGCGATTGATTTTCTGCGCAATGCCGAGGAATTGCCCGAACAGTTCTATCATGTCACGCTGGTCGATCCGCGCCTTCACCCGGTGGGCAATGTCACGCTTGGACGCCTGATGGCCTCGCGCCGCGCGGTGCCCTTGCGCGATCTGGTGGAGGAGACGTTTCACCTCTTCAAGGTGACCGATGAAGAGGCCGACGTCGCCTATGCCTTCAACCAGTATCACCTGATCTCCGCACCGGTGGTGGACGAGGATGGGCGGCTTGTGGGCGTCATCACCATCGACGACGCGATGATCGTGCTCGACGAGGAGCACGAGGAGGATATCCTGCGCCTTGCCGGGGTGGGTGAAGAGGGCGGCTTTTCCGGGCCGCTGATGGTGACGATCCGCAACCGGGCGCTGTGGCTTTTCGTGAACCTTCTGACGGCGATCCTTGCCTCGCTGGTGATCGACCTTTTTGCGGATTCGATTGACCAGATGGTGGCGCTTGCCGTGCTCATGCCCATCGTCGCCTCGATGGGCGGCAATGCGGGCACGCAGACGATGACGGTGGCAGTGCGGGCATTGGCCACCCGCGACCTGACCGCGCGCAACGCGCTGCGGATGATCGGACGCGAGATCACCGTGGGGGCGGCTAATGGCGCCGTTTTCGGCGCGGTCATGGCGCTGGTGGCTGGGTTCTGGTTCGGCGTGCCGGTGCTGGCCGCCGTGATTGCGGTGTCGATGTTGCTTACGCTTGTGGCCGCAGCTCTGGGCGGGATCGCCATTCCCATGGCGCTTGAGCGGGCGGGGATCGATCCCGCGCTTGCCTCGGGGCCGTTCGTGACCACGATCACCGATGTGGTGGGGTTTCTCACCTTTCTGGGACTTGCCTCGATGGTGCTGCTGTGAACGATCTGGCCAACGCCAAGGCCGTCGCGCGCAAGGCGGCCCTGGCCCGCCGCGCCGCCGCGCACCGCGCCTGCCCGCCGGGTGCGGCGGCGCTTTTGTCGTCGGTGCTGGCAGGCTATCGCGGCGTGCCGCTGGCGGGCTACATGCCGATCCGCTCCGAGATCGACCCGTTGTCCGCCATGGCAGAGGCCGCCGCGCATGGTGCCGTGGCGGTGCCGGTGATCGAGGGGGCGGGCCTGCCCTTGCGCTTCTCCCGGTGGTCACCGGGCTGCGCGCTGCGCGACGGGCCGTTCGGGGCAAAGGTGCCGGAGGTGGATGACTTCATCACACCCGAAATCCTGATCGTGCCGCTGGTGGCGTTTGACCGCGCGGGCGGGCGGCTGGGCTATGGCGGCGGGTTCTATGACCGCACACTGCAAGGGCTGCGCGCCCTGCGCCCGACCCTTGCCATCGGCTTTGCCTATGGCGCACAGGAGGCCGAGGGCCTGCCACTGGAGCCCACGGATCAACCCCTCGACATGGTCGTGACCGAGGCCGAGGTGATCGACATGTCGCGCCGGGGTTGAGACGGGGCGGCGCTCAGGCCTCTCCACCAAGCCGCGCGCGCACCTCGGCCATGAAATCCTCGCCGCGCTTCTCGAAATTGTCGTATTGATCAAAGCTGGCGGCGGCGGGGGCAAGCAGCACCACCTCGCCGGGTGCGGCCTCTGCCATGGCGCGTTCGACCGCGCGGGCCATGGTGGTGCAGATCTCGGCCTCCACCCCCGCAAGCCCCATGGCGAACTGCGCCGCCTCGCGCCCGATCACATAGGCCTTGGCGACATGGGGCAGGGCGGGGGCAAGCGCGCCCAGACCGCCCTCCTTTTCCAGACCGCCGCAGATCCAGCGGATGCGCTCGAAGGCCAGAAGCGCCTTGAGCGCGCTGTCCACGTTGGTGGCCTTGCTGTCATTGACGAAACGCACGCCGCCCGCCTCGGCCACCAGTTGCGAGCGGTGCGGCAGGCCCCGGAAACTGTGCAAGCCGGCCTCGATCACGCGTGGGGCAAGGCCAAGGCTGCGGCAGGCGGCATAGGCGGCGCAGGCGTTCTGGTGGTTATGCGCGCCGGGCAGGCCGGGAATGGCGCGCAGGTCGATGGCCCCCACCTGTCGGCCCTTGCGGTATTCGCTGAGAAATCCCTTGCGGGCAAAGACCGTCCAGCCGGGGCCGGTCAGCTTGCCGCTGACCGAGACGCGGATCACCCGGTCGTCGCCGGGCGCTTCGGAGAGTTGACCGGCAAGATAACGCCCCTCGGCCTCGTCCACGCCGATCACGGCGCGGTCCGGTCCGCCCTCCGCAAAGAGCCGCCGCTTGGCCGCGAAATAGCCGCCAAGCCCGCCATGACGGTCAAGGTGGTCGGGTGAGAAATTGGTGAAAAGGGCGATATCGGGGGTGAGCGCGCGCGCAAGATCGGTCTGGTAGCTGCTGAGCTCCAGCACCACCACGCCGCCCTCTCCGGGCGGGTCGAGATCGAGCACGCCGCGCCCGATATTGCCGGCAAGCTGAGAGGGGTGGCCCGCCTCGGTCAGGATGTGGTGAATGAGTGCCGACGTGGTGGATTTTCCATTCGAGCCGGTGACGGCGATGACCTTTGGCGGCTGCTCGAACCCGTCCCAGTCGGGCGTGGCGAGCGAGCGGAAGAACAGGCCGATATCGTTGTCGACCGGCACGCCCGCGGCCATGGCCGCCGCGATGGCGGGATGCGGCGCCGGGTAGAGATGGGGGATACCGGGGCTGGTAACGAGGCTGGCGATACCGTCAAAGGCCCCCGTGCGGGTGAGGTCTGTGACGGCGAGGCCCTCGGCCTCGGCCCGTGCGCGGCTCTCGGGGTTGTCGTCCCAGACCACCACCCCGGCCCCGCCCGCGTCAAGCGCGCGCGCCGCCGTAAGGCCCGAACGCCCGAGGCCCAGAACCGCCACGCGCTGCCCGGCCATGCCCTGCACCTTGATCATCGCGCCCGTTCCTTTCCCAAGATGTCGGCGGCGCGAGAGTGCCCCGGCGCAGCGGCGCGCGCAAGCGGGTTGGTCCGGGTTGTGCGTGACGGGGGGATGACGCGCCGCGCGCGCAACCTCCCCCTTGCCATACCCGGTGTGCGGCGTATGGTGCGGGCAAGCGAGAGGTGCCGCAGTGCAGCAAGATGAGACCCATATCACCCTCATTACCCCGTCGGCCCCGGTGCATATCGCCACCCATGGCGGGCGGGCGAAATGCCTGCAACGGCTGGTGCGGCTCGATTTGCCGGTCCCGCGCACGCTGGCGCTGTCCTTTGCCGCCGTCCACCGGATCGCGGCCGGTGACATGCCCGACATGGCCCGCCTGCTCGATCCGTTCGGGCCGGGCACGCTGCTGTGTGTGCGCCCCTCCTCGGAGGATCCGGATTGGGGCGGGCCGGGGGCGGTGCTCAATATCGGGATCAACGATGCGCGCTTTGCGGAGTTGTCAGACCAGATCGGCAAGCGTGCCGCCTCGGAGATCTACCTGCGCTTCGTGCAGGGCTATGCGATCCATGTGGCACGGCTTGACCCGGACATTTTCGACGATGTGGATGATGACCCGATGACGGGCCTGTCACAGGCCTTGCGCGCCTATGAGGACGAGACTGACGAGGAATTTCCCCAAGACCCTGCGGTGCAGCTCTCGGAGGTGCTGCGCTCGATGGCGCGGGCCTGGGAGGGGACGACCGCGCGGCTTTTGCGTCAGGCCAAGGGCGCGCCCGCCGAGGCGGGCCTTGGCCTCGTGGTGCAGGAACTGGCGCTCGGGCTTGGACCGGGCGAGAGCGGATCGGGCGTCATGCAACTGGTGGACAGCCGCACGGGGGCCGACCAGATCACCGGGCGCTACCTGAGCCAGAGCCAGGGGCGCGATGCGCTGCGCGGCGACGAGGACGCACTTTATCTCTCACGCGACCCGCGCGGGCCGTCGCTTCAGGAGCTTGCCCCCGACGCGTTCGACGAGATCCTCGGCCATACCCGTCTCATGCGCGAAAAACTGCGCGAGGAGATGCAGACCGAATTCACCATCGAGGATGGCCGCGTGTGGATCCTCGACGGCCTTCGCGTGGCGCGCAGCGCGCGCGCGGCGGTGGCCATTGCGGTGCGGATGGCCGAGGACGGCGTCATCACGCGCGAAGAGGCGTTGATGCGGATCGAGCCGCGCGCGCTCAACGAATTGCTGCACCGGCAGGTGGACCCCGACGCGCCGCGCGACATCCTTGCGCGGGGCATCGCCGCAAGCCCCGGCGCGGCCTCGGGCAAGGTGGTCTTTTCGGCGGCAGAGGCGCAGGCGGCGGCGGCGCGCGGCGAGCCCTGCGTTCTGGTGCGCCGCGAGACCAGCACCGAGGATATCCGCGGGATGCATGCCGCGCGCGCCGTGCTGACCGAGCGGGGCGGCATAACCAGCCATGCGGCCGTGATCGGGCGCGGCATCGGCCTGCCTTGCGTGGTGGGGGCCTCGGAGATCCGCTTTCACACCCGGCGCAAGATGCTGACCATGCCTGACGGGCGCGTGGTCAAGGCGGGCGAGACGGTCACCATAGACGGCACCAACGGCCATGTGCTTGCGGGCGAGGCGCCGCTGCTGGAGGCTGCGCGCGACGACGCGTTCCAGACGCTGATGAGCTGGGCCGACGGCACGCGCGACATCGCCGTTCGCGCCAATGCCGACACCCCGGCCGACGCGGAACTGGCGCGCCATTTCGACGCCAAGGGCATCGGCCTGTGCCGGACCGAGCACATGTTCTTCGAGGCCGACCGCCTGACGGTCATGCGCGAGATGATCTTTGCCGACACGCCCGCCGACCGGGCGGCGGTGCTCGAGCGCCTTTTACCGATGCAGCGCGCGGATTTCACAGAGCTTTTCCGCATCATGCAGGGGCTGCCTGTGTGCATCCGCCTCTTTGACCCGCCGCTGCACGAGTTCATGCCCGCAGATCGGGCGGGGCATGTGCAACTGGCCGAAGCGCTTGATCTGCCGGTGTCGGACGTGACGCGCCGGGTCGAGGCGCTGGGCGAATACAACCCCATGCTGGGGATGCGCGGCGTACGTCTTGGCATCACCATGCCCGAGATCTACGACATGCAGGCGCGCGCCATCTTCGAGGCGACACTGGAGGCCAGCCGCGATGGCGCGCCGGTCGTGCCCGAGATCATGATCCCGCTCGTGAGCGCGCGGCGCGAGGTGGAACTGGTCAAGACGCGCGTGGATGCGGTGGCCGCTGCTGTGCGCAACGAGACCGGACGCGACTTCACCTTTCGGTTGGGAGTCATGGTCGAGACGCCGCGCGCGGCGCTCTGCGCCGGAGAGATCGCACCGCTGGTTTCGTTCCTCAGCTTCGGCACCAATGACCTGACACAGATGACCTATGGCCTGTCGCGCGACGATGCCGGACGCTTCATGTCGACCTATGTGCAGCAGGGTGTCTACCCGGAGGACCCGTTTCACGTGCTCGATGTCGACGGGGTGGGAGAGCTTTTGCGCATCGGCGCCGAGCGTGGTCGCGCGGCGAATCCCGATGTGGTTCTGTCGATCTGTGGCGAACATGGCGGCAATCCCGAATCAATCGGCTTCTGCCGCGATGTCGGTTTTACCTATGTGAGTTGCTCGCCCTTCCGGGTGCCGGTGGCGCGACTTGCTGCCGCACAGCTCGCCGTGCGCGACAAGATGGGGTAGCGCGCCGCCAGATACGCGCAATATCTGATATGCCAAGCCCTTGTTTTTGGACATAAACCGCCATAGGCGGAGCCTTGCCGACCGCTCGGGTGGACCTTTGGACGGCTTTCGTCTAGTGCGCTCGGAACTGACGAGGCGGGCCGATGGCCTGTCCAAGGCAAGGAGACGACGCATGAAACGGATTCTGTGGACCGTAGCGCTGGCTGCGGGGCTGACAGGCCCGGTGCTGGCGGATACACCCGTAACACAATTGATGGCACAGGAAACGCGCGCGCTGCGCGCCATTCCGGGCGACCGCATGGCCAGCTATATCAGCCGCCCCGAGATCGGGATCGACTATTCCCGCGACTGGCTCAGCCAGCAGAGGGTGGGCACGCTCGACCGCGAGACGCAATGCCTTGCGGAGGCCCTTTATTTCGAGGCGCGCGGCGAGAGCGTGCGCGGGCAGTTCGCGGTGGCAGAGGTGATCCTCAACCGCGTTGACAGCACCGCCTTTCCCGATACGCTCTGCGGCGTGATCCATCAGGGCACGGGGCGCAAGTATCAGTGCCAGTTCACCTATACCTGCGACGGCAACTCCGACAACATCGCCAACAAGGATGCCTTCGATCAGGTGAGCCGGGTGGCCCGCCTGATGGTCGATGGTGCGCCGCGGCGTCTGACCGACGGGGCCACGCATTACCACACCCGCTCGGTCAATCCCCGTTGGGCCCGCGTGTTTCCGCGCACCGCCACCATCGGCGTGCATCACTTCTACCGTCAGCCGACGCAGCTCTCGCAGAACTGACGGCAGACAACCCGCCTTTGCGCCAGAATCGCGGTTGACTCGGGCGCGCGCGCCGCTAAAAGGCGGGGTTCATGGGATATTCGCGGATGCTCGTCATCCGCCGCAGGAGACGACACATGGCGAAGCCGACCACCATCAAGATCCGCCTCAATTCGACCGCGGGCACCGGGCATTTCTACGTGACCAAGAAGAACGCCCGCACCATGACCGAAAAGATGACAGTGCGCAAATACGACCCCGTCGTGCGCAAGCATGTCGAATACAAGGAAGGCAAGATCAAGTAAGATCGCCTCTTGCGACGGTTGCGAAAACCGCGCCCCGTGGGGCGCGGTTTTTCTTTTGCAAGCAGGCTGTCCGCGATCTTCTGGAACGCAAAAGCCCCGGCGCGAAGACCGGGGCCTTGTCGTGAAAGGGCAGGGCTTATTGCAAACGGCCCATGGCCACGGCCACGTCGGCCATGCGGCACGAAAAGCCCCATTCGTTGTCATACCAGGCCAGCACCCGCACCAGCCGCTTGCCGGTGACCTTGGTCAGGTCCGGCGCGAAGATCGAGCTTTCCTCGGTATGGTTGAAGTCGATGGATACCTTGGGCTCGGGATCATAGCCCAGAACGCCCTTCATCGCGCCCGCGGCCGCTTCGGCCACCACCTCGTTCACGTCCGCGCGGGTCACGTCGCGGGCCGCGATGAACGTAAGGTCCACCGCCGAGACGTTCGGTGTGGGCACGCGGATGGCAGAGCCGTCAAGACGCCCTGCAAGCTCGGGTAGCACCTCGCCAAGTGCCTTGGCGGCCCCGGTGGAGGTGGGGATCATCGACATGGCGGCGGCCCGGGCGCGGTAGAGGTCATTGTGGCGGCGGTCAAGCGTCGGCTGATCGCCGGTATAGGCGTGGATCGTGGTCATGATGCCCGATTCTATGCCGATGCCCTCGTGCAGCGCCTTGGCCAGCGGCGCGAGACAGTTGGTGGTGCAGGACCCGTTCGAGATCATCTTCTCGCCCGATTGCAGCATCGCGTCGTTGACGCCGAAGACCACGGTGCGATCCACGTTCTTGGCGGGGGCCGAGATCAGCACCTTGCGCGCGCCGCGCTCCAGGTGCGCGCGCGCCTTGGCGCCGTCGTTGAAATTGCCGGTGCATTCCAGCACCACGTCAACGCCTTCCCAGTCCAGTTCCTCTAGCTTGTAGGTCGACATCACCTCGATCGGTCCGCGCCCCAGATCGAGGGTGCGGCCATCGACCGTGATCGGGTGGCCAAAGCGGCCATGCACGCTGTCATAGCGCATCAGGTGCGCGGCGGTCTCGATCGGGCCGGTGGCGTTGACCTTGACGACCTTGATATCGTTGCGCAGGCTCTCGGAAATATGGGCCAGTGTGCAGCGACCGATGCGGCCGAAACCGTTGATGCCGACGGTAATTGTCATTGGGCGACTCCTGTTCGGAAAGTTATGCGCGGTATAGACCCGGCGCGCGCTTTGGGGAAGCTGCAAAGCGGTTGTTTTTGTCGGAGTTTCAGCATGTTAGCGATAACCGTTATCGCAAAATCTGTGGCGCGGGCAATGGTTGCGCTAACGACGCTTCAGCCTGCGGCGGCAATCTCGTCCGCCACCAGCGCCGGGACAGTGGGCGCGGTGCCGATGGGGGGCAGGCGCAGCCCGGCAAAGGCCGCCGTATCGAGCGCCTCCGGGATGTCATCGACCACATGCCCGCCCTCGGCCGCAAAGAACGGCAGGCAAAGGCTCTGCTTGCCCAGCCCGCGTGCCGCCTCGGCCAGATAGGGGGCCTGTTCAACAAACCCGATACGGATCTCGGCCAGCGGCAGGCAGTCGGCGAGTGCCGTGGCAAAGGCGCGGGTGTCGCGCGCCGAATTGGCGCTGCGCCCCGATCCGTGCCCGGCGATGAAGGCGCGCACTTCGTCGGCTTGCCAGCCCGCAGCCGCGATTTCCGCGCGCAGAAGATCGGCGGCAAGCGCGGGAAGGCCGGGCGAGACGCCAAGAGGGCGCAGGATAATGGCCCCTGGCGCGTTGCTCAGTCGCTTGCGCAGCGCGTCGCCGGTGAACCAGCCCTCGGTCATGAAAAGCGGATAGATGCGCGGGGCGGGGCCTGCCGCCTCCAATGCCGCGTCGAGCGCGCCGGGTTTGGCTAGCGTTGCAGCACCCACATGCCAGCCGGGCAGGGCCTCGGACACCTTTTGCGCGAACCGCAGAAGCTCTGCTTCGGCCGGGTCCGGGTCGGAGGGCTGGCCGTGGCTGACGATGATGGCAGATCGTTGCATGGGTTCCTCCGGCGGGGTCATCCCCTGGCGCAAGAGATGCAGCGCGTGCTTGCGGGGTCAAGGGCAAGACGCGCCTCGGCAATCCCCTCGCCGCAATCCTCGCAATAGCCAAAATCCCCCTCGTCGATCCGGGCAAGCGCTGCGCGCAGCCGCCGTCGCTCGATGTCGCGCCGCGCATGGGTGGCGCGCGCCATCGCCTGCGATTGCAGCGCGTCCTGACGGCTCAGCCGCCCGACGGCCTGCTGATCGAGCGCCACCGTGGCCTGTCCTTCGCGCCCGCGCGCATCTTCGTCGTCGATTTCGGCGAGCCTCGCCATGATCCGCGCGCGAAACTCGGTTTGCACTGCGTCGTCCATCGTCCTACATCCTGAGTTCGGAGTGGATTTTCTCCGCGAAACGCCTCTGGTATAGTGAAGACCCGAGAAGGAGACCAGCCCGTGCCCACCATCAAGACCAAACTGGCCGAATTCGATCCCGTCTGGATCCAGATCGCGCAGGAGGCGCGGGCGGCGATTGCCGATGAGCCCCTTCTGGGCGGGCTCATTCATTCCAGTGTGCTGCACCATGGCAGTTTCGAATCGGCGCTGGCCTACCGGATTTCGCTCAAGCTGGCCTCGCCCGAGATGCCCGAGCAGATCCTGCGCGAGATCTGCGACAAGGCGCTTGCGGCTGAGTCGGCCATCGGCCTTGCGGCGCGCGCCGATATCGTTGCCGTTCGTGACCGTGACCCGGCCTGCGACCGGTTTCTTTTGCCGCTCCTGTTCTTCAAGGGCTATCAGGCGGTGCAATGCTATCGCATCGCGCATTGGCTCTGGCGCGAGGGGCGGCGCGATCTGGCGCGGTTCTTCCAGATGCGCTCGTCCGAGGTATTCGGCGTGGATATTCACCCGGCGGCCCGGATCGGCAAGGGGATCATGATCGACCACGCCCATTCCATCGTCATCGGCGAGACGGCGGTGGTGGGCGACAATGTCTCCATGCTGCATTCCGTCACCCTGGGCGGCACCGGCAAGGAGGAAGAGGACCGCCATCCCAAGATCGGCGATGGCGTGCTCATTGGCGCGGGGGCCAAGGTTCTGGGGAATATCCGCGTCGGCCATTGCTCGCGCATTGCCGCAGGATCGGTGGTCTTGCAGGAGGTGCCGCCCTGCAAGACGGTGGCGGGCGTGCCTGCCAGGATCGTCGGCGAGGCGGGCTGCGATCAGCCTTCCGTCAGCATGGATCAGCTTCTGGGCGTGCGCGGCTCGGAAACCGCGGGCGACTGAGCCAGATGCCCACCCTCTGGCTGTGGCTCGCGCCGATCTTCCTCCTGAGCCTGTCGAATGTCTTCATGACCTTCGCGTGGTATGGGCATCTGAAATTTCCCCATGTGGCGCTCTGGGCCGTGGTGCTGATCAGCTGGGGCATCGCGCTCATAGAATATATGCTGGCGGTGCCCGCCAACCGGCTCGGGCACCGGGTGTATTCGGCGGCCGAACTCAAGACCATGCAGGAGGTGATCACGCTCACCGTGTTTGCCGTATTTTCCGTGGTCTATCTGAAGGAGCCGATCACCTTGAACCATGTGCTCGGCTTTTCTCTGATTGCCGCGGGGGCCTTCGTGATCTTTCGCGCGCCACTTTGATCGGGGCGCGGCGGGCCTGAGCGGATCATGACGGCACAAAATCTTCAAAAGATTTCGAGCAAGAAAGTTTTGAACTTTCTTGCTCTTTCCATCTCGTGACGGTGCGCACAGGCGTGAGGAGACGCGGCAGGCACGGGTTCACACCCGGTGCCGCCTTTTCCGCTTTTACGCCAGCATCACCATCGGGTTCTCGAGGTTGGCCACGATCTGCTCCAAGAGTTGAGCCCCGAGCGCGCCGTCGATCACCCGGTGATCCACCGACAGCGTGACCGACATCACTGTGGCGACGGCAAGTTCGACATCCTTGCCCACCACCGGCTTTTTCAGCCCCGCACCGACGGCGAGAATCGCACCGTGTGGCGGATTGATCACCGCATCGAAATTCTCGATCCCGAACATCCCGAGGTTGGAGATGGCGAAGGTGCCGCCCTGGTATTCATGCGGTGCCAGCTTGCGGTCGCGGGCACGTTTGGCGAGATCCTTCATCTCCGAGGACAGTGCCGAGAGCGATTTCATCTCGGCATCTTTCAGCACCGGTGTGAACAGCCCGCCCTCGATGGCGACCGCTACGGCCACGTCCGAGGGTTTCAGCTTGAGCACCTTGTCACCGGCCCAGACGGCATTGGCATCGGGCACCGCCTGAAGCGCCAGCGCGCAGGCCTTGATGATGAAATCGTTGACGCTCAGCTTCACGCCGCGCGGCTCCAGTTGCTTGTTCAACTCGCCCCGGAATTTCATCAGCGCATCCAGACGGATCTCGCGGCGCAGGTAGAAATGCGGCACGGTCTGCTTGGCCTCGGTCAGGCGCGCGGCGATGGTCTTGCGCATCCCGTCAAGCTTGACCTCCTGATACTCGCGGCCCTGATACATGGCCATGACCGCATCCGAGGACGGGCCGGAGGCTACCGCCGGGGCAGGGGCCTTCTCGACCGGTTTTGCGGCTTCTTTGGCGGGGGCCGCACCCGGTTTGGCGTCCTCGACATCCGCCTTGACGATGCGGCCATGCGGACCGGAGCCGGTGATTTGCGCGAGGTCCAGCCCCTTCTCAGCGGCGATGCGCCGGGCCAGCGGCGAGGCGAAGACGCGCCCGCCATCAGGGGATTTCGGCGCAGCGGGGGCGGGTGCGGCGGCGCTTGCCGCTTGTGGCGCGGCCTCGGCCGACTTGGCCGCCGGAGCAGCGGTCTCGGCCTTGGCCGGGGCGTTGCCGATGTCGGACGCGCTCTCGCCCTCTTCCAGCAGCACGGCAATGGGGGTGTTCACCTTCACCCCCTCGGTGCCTTCTGCCACGAGAATCTTGCCGATGGTGCCCTCGTCCACTGCCTCGAATTCCATCGTGGCCTTGTCGGTCTCGATCTCGGCCAGCAAATCACCCGCGTTGACGGTATCGCCTTCCTTGACCAGCCATTTGGCAAGCGTGCCCTCTTCCATCGTGGGCGAGAGGGCGGGCATGAGAATTTCGGTTGGCATCGCGCTCTCCTTACCGGTAGGTGACTTGGCGCACGGCGTCTATCACCTCGGCGGTCGAGGTCAGCGCCAGCTTTTCGAGATTGGCGGCATAGGGCATCGGCACGTCCTTGCCGGTGCAGTTGATCACCGGCGCGTCGAGATAGTCGAACGCCTTTTGCATCAGCACCGCCGAAATATGGTTGCCGATGGACGCCACCGGCCAGCCCTCTTCGACCGTCACGCAGCGGTTGGTTTTCATCACGCTTGCAATCACCGTGTCGGTATCCATCGGGCGCAGCGTGCGCAGGTCGATCACCTCGGCGCTGATCCCGTCCTCGGCGAGCTTTTCGGCGGCCTCGAGCGCGTAGGTCATGCCGATGCCGAAGCTCACGATGGTCACATCCGTGCCCGCGCGCCATATCTTGGCCTTGCCGAAGGGGATGGTGAAATCGTCCATCTTGGGCACCTCAAAAGAGCGGCCATAGAGGATTTCGTTTTCGAGGAACACGACCGGGTTGGGATCGCGGATCGCGGTTTTCAGAAGGCCCTTGGCGCAGGCCGCCGAATAGGGCTGCACCACGCGCAGGCCGGGGACCTGGGCATACCAGGCGGCATAATCCTGGCTGTGCTGGGCACCGACACGCGCCGCCGCCCCGTTGGTGCCGCGAAAGACGATGGGGCTGCCCATCTGACCGCCCGACATGTAAAGCGTCTTGGCGGCCGAGTTGATGATCTGGTCGATCGCCTGCATGGCGAAATTCCAGGTCATGAATTCGACGATGGGCCGCAGCCCGCCCCAGGAGGCGCCGACGCCGATCCCGGCAAAGCCGTGCTCGGTAATGGGCGTGTCGATCACGCGTTTCGCACCGAACTCATCCAGCAGGTTCTGCGTGATCTTGTAGGCACCCTGATATTCGGCCACCTCCTCGCCCATGACGAACACCGTGTCGTCGCGGCGCATTTCCTCGGCCATGGCGGCGTTGAGCGCTTCGCGCACGGTCTTTTTCTCGGTCTCGGTGCCTTCGGGCCAGTCGGGGCTGGTGTCGGATTGGGGGGCCTCGGGTGCCTTGGCCTGCGCCGGGGCGGATTTCGGGGCCTCTGCCTTGGTCTCGGTCGTCTGCGGAGCCGGGGCGCTTGCGGCGCTGGCAACGTCATCGGCGCTTTCGCCCTCTTCCAGCAGCACGGCAATGGGCGTGTTGACCTTCACCCCTTCGGTGCCTTCGGCCACGAGGATCTTGCCCACGGTGCCTTCGTCCACCGCCTCGAATTCCATCGTCGCCTTGTCGGTCTCGATCTCGGCCATGATGTCACCGGCCTTGACGCTGTCGCCTTCCTTGACCAGCCATTTGGCCAGCGTGCCTTCCTCCATCGTGGGGGAGAGGGCGGGCATGAGAATTTCGGTTGCCATTGTCGTCTCTCCTCCTCAGGCGTTTTGCGGCGCCGTGTCGGCGATGATGTCGGTCCAGAGCTCCTCGAGCGCGGGCTCGGGGCTTTCCTTGGCGAATTCCGCAGACTTGTTGACGATGTCCTTGATGTCCTTGTCGATGGCCTTGAGGTCATCTTCGGACGCATGGCCGCCCGACAGCAGCAGGTCGCGGACATGCTCGATGGCGTCCTTCTCGTCGCGCATCTTCTGCACCTCTTCGCGGGTGCGGTATTTCGCGGGGTCCGACATCGAATGACCGCGATAGCGATAGGTCTTGATCTCGAGGATATACGGGCCCTTGCCCGCGCGGCAATGCGCCACGGCCTTTTCGCCCGCCGCCTTGACGGCAAGCACGTCCATGCCGTCCACCATCTCTCCGGGGATGCCGAAAGCTTCGCCCCGGTGATAGATGTCGGGCGACGAGGTCGAGCGTTTCTGCGAGGTTCCCATCGCATACTGGTTGTTCTCGATCACGAAGATCACCGGCAGCGCCCAGAGCGCGGCCATGTTGAACGTCTCGTAGACCTGCCCCTGATTGGCTGCGCCATCGCCGAAATAGGTGAACGTCACGCGGTCATTGCCAAGATATTTGTCGGCGAAGGCCAGGCCCGCGCCAAGCGGCACGTTGGCCCCGACGATGCCATGGCCGCCGTAAAACCGCTTCTCGGTCGAGAACATGTGCATCGAGCCGCCCTTGCCCCGGCTGTAGCCGCCCTCGCGCCCCGTGAGTTCCGCCATGACGCCGTTCGGGTCCATCCCGCAGGCCAGCATATGGCCGTGGTCGCGGTAGGTGGTGATGCGGCGGTCGCCCTCCTCGGCGGCGGCCTCGAGGCCCACGACAACAGCCTCCTGCCCGATATAGAGATGGCAGAAACCGCCGATCAGGCCCATGCCGTAAAGCTGTCCCGCCTTCTCTTCGAATCGGCGAATGAGCAGCATGTCGCGGTAATGCTGTTTGAGATCTTCGGCGGAAACGTTTGGTTTCGCGGCGCTTTTCCGGGGGGCCATGCGGGTGCTCCTCCTTGGTGGCGGAAATGGTTTAACGCTAAACCAATTCCTACACCAATCCCGCGACGGTTGCGAGGGCGAATTTGCCGTGGCGTCACTCTGGCGTCAGCGGATCACGATTTCGTCGCTGCGCAACAGGCCAAGCACGTCTCGGGCCTGCTCGTCGAGCAGGTCGAGGTCGAGAAAATCATCCGATAGCCGCCGGGTCAGGATTTCCATGCGCGCCACCTCGGTCTCCAACTGCGCGAGGTGCACGCGCAGCTCGGCGCTCTGCGCCTCTATCTCGGCGCGGCGGAACAGGCCGTAATCGCCCTGCACGGCGGCAAAGGTGAAATAGGCCGCCAGAAAAAAGGCCACGGAAAGCACGGCAAGGCTGCCCCAGACGGTGGTGTTCTTGGTCATTTTGCGCTCATGCCTCCGGCCGCGCCTCTGAGGGCGCTTTGGCCTGACAATGGCACAGGCGTCGGGATTTGTGAATCCCCTTTCGCGGTCCGCGCCAAGGGCCTAGCATCTCGGCCGAAAGGAGCGCCGCGATGCCCCCGACCCCCGGCACACCCGGCCATGAGCGCCTGAGCACCCATGAGGTTGCCAATCAACCCGCGCCGCGCGGCGATCTTGACCTTTGGGCCGATGATCCCGCGCTGAATGATCACGCGGCGTCGGCGGGGGCGGATACGGCACGGCTCGGCGATTTCGGCGCGATGATCGGCACCGCCGAGATGCGCGCCATGGGACGCGACGCGAACCGCCACCCGCCCGAGGCGGTGCTTTTTGACGCGGGCGGGCGACGGCTTGACGAGGTGCGCTTTCATCCCGCCTATCACCGGCTGATGCAGGTGGGGCTGGGCGCGGGCTATGCCGCGATCCCGTGGGAAGGGGCAAAGGGCGGTCATGCCACCCATGCCGCCATGGTCTATCTCATGTCCCAGGTGGAGCCGGGCGTGTGCTGTCCGATGACCATGACCTATGCCGCCGTGCCCGCGCTCGGGGCCGACAAGGCGCTGCTGGCGGACTGGGTGCCCAAGCTGACGGCGCGGCTTTATGATCCCGCGATGCGCCCGTTGCGGGCCAAGGGCGCGGCCACGATGGGCATGGCGATGACCGAGAAACAGGGCGGCTCGGACATTCGCGCCAACACCACGCGGGCCGAGGCCGAGGGCGATCATTATCGCCTCACGGGGCATAAATGGTTCTGCTCCGCACCGATGTCCGACGGGTTCCTGACGCTGGCGCAGGCCGATGGGGGGCTCACCTGTTTTCTCGTGCCGCGCTGGCTCGAGGGGGGGCGCAACGCCATCCATATCCAGCGGCTCAAGGATAAATTGGGCAACCGCGCCAATGCCTCGGCCGAGATCGAGTATCACGGGGCGCTGGCGCACCGGCTGGGCGAGGAGGGCGCAGGCGTGCGCACCATCATCGAGATGGTGCATCACACCCGGCTCGATACCGCGATGGCCCCGGCGGGGCTGATGCGCGCCGCGCTCTCGGAGGCGCATCACTCGGCGCGCCACCGTTCCGCCTTTCAGAAGCGGCTCATCGACCAGCCGCTGATGCGCGCCGTGCTGGCCGATCTGGCGCTCGACTGGGAGGGAACACTTGCGCTCGGCCTGCATGTGGCGCGCGCCTTCGACGGGCAGGGCGAGGCCGCGCGCGCCTTTGCCCGCCTTGGCGTGGCGCTGGCGAAATTCCTGGGCAACAAGCTGTGCCCCGGTCTGGTCTACGAGGCGATGGAGTGCCTGGGCGGCATGGGCTATGTCGAGGATACGCCCTTGCCGATGCTCTACCGCGAGGCGCCGCTCAACTCGATCTGGGAAGGGTCGGGCAATGTGATCTGCCTCGACATCCTGCGCACCCTGCGCCGCGAGCCGCTGGCGGGTGAGGTGCTCAGCGCCGAACTGGCGACGGTGGCGGGTCAGGACCGGCGCTTTGACGCGGCGATGCAGGCGCATATGGCGGCCTTTCCCAAACTGCCCGACGAGGGGCAGGCGCGGTTCTACGCCGAAAGCCTGGCCACGCTGCTCACGGCTTCGGTGCTTTTGCGCCACGCGCCGGGGGTGGTGGCGGGCGCCTATGTGGCCACACGGCTGTCTGAGCCGCGCGGGCGCGTGGCGGGGGCTGTCGCGGGGATCGATACGGGCGCGGTGCTGGCGCGGCTCGGCAATCCGCGCGATTAAAAGCAAACCGAACAATATACTTGCAAAATCAAATGGAAGCAGAAATACAGACAAGGCATGGTTCGGGGTATCCCGGCCGTGAAGGGCCGCCTCACACCGTCGCCCTCGGGTTCGAGTGCCTTGCGTAAACGGTAGGGGACGAGACTGCGAGGCGGCCCGCCTCGAAGCCGGGATCCGGCGTGGCGCGACTGTTGCCTGACCCCAGATTCCGGTTTCCCCCCGCCCGTCCGCCCGCTATACCGGCGCGCGCAATCCAGCTTGCCGAGAGGATCATCATGGCCAATGTCGTTGTCGTGGGCGCCCAATGGGGCGATGAGGGAAAGGGCAAGCTCGTCGATTGGCTGAGCGAGCGCGCCGATGTGATCGCGCGCTTTCAGGGCGGGCACAATGCGGGCCATACCCTGGTGATCGACGGCAATGTCTACAAATTGAACGCGCTGCCCTCGGGCGTGGTGCGCGGCGGCAAGCTCTCGGTCATCGGAAATGGCGTGGTGCTCGATCCGTGGCATCTGGTGAACGAGATCGCCGCCATCCGCGAGAAGGGCGTGAGCATCACCCCCGAAACGCTGATGATCGCCGAGAACACGCCGCTGATCCTGCCCATCCATGGTGAATTGGACCGCGCCCGTGAGGAAGCGGCGAACAAGGGCACCAAGATCGGTACCACCGGGCGCGGCATCGGCCCGGCATATGAGGACAAGGTCGGTCGCCGCGCGGTGCGGGTGGCCGATCTGGCCGATGAGGCCACGCTCATCGCACGGGTGGACCGCGCGCTCCAGCATCACGACCCGCTGCGCCGGGGTCTTGGTATTGCCCCGGTCGACCGCGACGCGCTGATTGCCGCGCTCAAGGAGATCGCGCCGCAGATCCTGCCCTATGCCGGCCCGGTCTGGCAGGTGCTGAACGAGCAGCGCCGCGCGGGCAAGCGCATCCTTTTCGAGGGGGCGCAGGGCGCACTCCTGGACATCGACTTCGGCACCTATCCGTTCGTGACCTCGTCGAATGTCATTGCCGGTCAGGCGGCCACCGGCGTTGGCCTCGGGCCGGGTGCCGTCGACTACGTTCTGGGCATCGTCAAGGCCTACACAACACGGGTGGGCGAGGGGCCGTTTCCGACCGAATTGCACGATTCCGATGGTCAGCGGTTGGGCGAGCGCGGCCATGAATTCGGCACCGTAACCGGGCGCAAGCGGCGCTGCGGCTGGTTCGATGCCTGCCTCGTGCGCCAGACCTGCGCCACCTCCGGCATGAACGGCATCGCGCTGACCAAGCTTGACGTGCTCGACGGGTTCGAGACGCTCAGGATCTGCGTGGGCTACGATCTTGACGGCACGCGGCTCGATCATCTGCCCATGGCCGCCGAACGCCAGGCGCGCTGCGTGCCGATCTACGAGGAGCTTTCCGGCTGGTCGCAATCGACCGAAGGCGCGCGAAGCTGGGCCGACCTTCCCGCCGAGGCGATCAAGTATGTGCGCCGGGTGGAAGAGTTGATCGGCTGCCCGGTCGCGCTACTCTCCACCTCACCCGAGCGCGAGGACACGATCCTCGTCACCGATCCCTTCGCCGATTGAGGAGGCTCCATGCCGCTCAGCCACCGCGCACGCAAACGCTGGTCCCTTGTGGTTCTGGTCTTGGGGATGCCGCTCTGGATCGTGGCGGCGGTGACGGTGGTGGGCCTCTTCGACCGCCCGCCTTTCTGGCTGGAAATCCTCGTCTATGTTGGACTCGGGATCGTCTGGATCGTGCCGCTCAGGCGGCTTTTTCTTGGTGTGGGTCAACCGGACCCCGATGAGCGGCAGGACTGACGCCGGGTTTCATCGTTCCGCAAATACTCGAAAGCTCACGCCGTCCGCGGGCGAAGCGCCAGCCAGATGAGGGCTGCCCCCGCCAGCGTGAGAAACGGAACCATCGCCAGGTTGACGGCGGTCCAGCCGGCCTCCGGCGTGCCGCCCGAGCAATTCATCAGTCCGCCCGACGAGAGCGAGGCGAAGGTCACGCCGCCGAACACGATCAGATCGTTCATCCCCTGAACCCGGCCCCGCTCATGTGCGCCGTGTTCGCCCGCGAGCATCGTGGTCGCGCCGATAAAGCCGAAATTCCATCCCAGCCCGAGCAGGATCAGCGCGATGAAGAAATTCTCAAGCGCCACACCCGAGAGCGCCACGGCACCCGCGCCCGCGAGGATGACAAGGCCCGTGGCCACGATCTTCTCCACCCCGAAGCGCGCGATCAGATGGCCGGTGAAAAAGGACGGAATATACATGGCCAGCACATGCGCCGAAACGATGTCGGCGGCGTGGCCGGGGGTGAATCCGCAGCCCACAACCGCCAGCGGTGTGGAGGTCATCACCAGATTCATCAGCGCATAGGCCACGGTCGCGCAGATCACCGCCACGGCGATGCGCGGCGTGCGCAACAGCTCCATGCGCGAGCGCCCGCGCGGCGCGTCATGGGCGGGCACGGGCGGGCGCGGGATTTCCAGCAGCAGGAACAGAAGCGCGCCCACAAGGTTCACCCCGATCACTGCCAGATAGGTGCCGAGGAACGGGATCACCATCGCCTGCGAGGTGAGCTTGACCAGTTGCGGCCCCACGATGGCACTCAGAAGCCCGCCCGCCATGACATAGGAGATGGCCTTGGGGCGGAACGTCTCGCTGGCCGTATCGGCCGCGGCGAAGCGATAGAAACCCTGCGCCGACATGTAGGTGCCGGTCAGAAAGCTGCCCAGCAGGAAGATCGGAAAGGACGCCTCGTATAACCCCCAGGCCCCGATCGCGCCGCCCATGGCTCCGAAGAGCGCGCCGATGAAGAATCCCGCGCGTCGCCCGAATTTCTGCATCACATGCGACATCGGCGTGGCCGAGAGCATCGAGCCAAGCACGATGAGCGAGATGGGCAGAGTGGCGAAACAGATATTGGTGGCGAGCGACTGCCCCGCCAGCCCGCCGACGACGAAGATCATCGGCAATTGCGCCCCAAGAATGGCCTGCGCGCCGACCAGCACGGCCACGTTGCGGCGCGCGCGGGTGTCATCAGCGTGGGAGAGGGCGGTCTCGGTCATGCCCGCTTTGCTAGACCCGCACCGGGGCGGGCGCAAGGGGGGGGGCGCTCAGCCTTCGTGCGGGTGCAGGCGGTGATAGCTGCCGCTCAGGTAGGTCAGCGGCCTTTCGCCCCCCGCCACCGTCAGCCCCGCCACGGTGCCGATGCAGATCGCATGGGTGGCGTGCATCACATGATCGGTCAGGGTGCAGGCAAAGGCCGTTGCGCGGGGCAAGCGCGGGCCGTGCGGGTCGGGTGCTATGGCAAGGCCGGCAAAGCGGTCGGCGGGGTCGTCCGGCGAGGGGCCGGCAAAGGCGCGGGCCACCTCGACCGCATCCTCGGGCAGGATGTTGACACAGAACACCCCGTTTTCCACCACCGCCTGCGCGATGCGGCTGTCTGCGCGCAGGCACACAAGAACCGAGGGCGGATCGGCCGAGAGCGAGGTGAAGGCACTGACCGTCGCGCCGACGCGGCCCGCCCTTCCTTGGGTCGTCACCACCGTGACGGTCGCCGCCACCTGCCGCATGGCGGCAAGAAAGGCGTCGCGTCCGATTTGGGGGCAGGTGTTTTCCACGCGCGTTTCCTCTGGCAGGCCGGACCTTGGGTAACGGTCAAATGCGTCATCGTAAAGACGCGACCGTGTCGTCGGCAGATAGGGCCGGGAAGACGGGAGGAAAGGCCACGCGTGCCGGTTCAGCCCTCTTCGCGCGCAGGCTCGGCTTCGGTCTGCTCGATCCATTGCCCGAGGATGCGCCGCAAAAGTGCCACGTCGCGGGTCTCGATCGCCTCGGACAGCGATTTCAGCGCCTTGACGAGTTCGATTTCGGACAGGTGCCCCTCCTGCGCGCGCAGGATACGCGGGTGCGGCGTGGTCAGCATGTCCGACCCGATCAGCAATTCCTCGTGCAGCTTTTCGCCGGGGCGCAGCCCGGTGATGGAGATCTCGATATCGCCATCTGGGTTGTCGGCATCGCGCAGGCGCAATCCCGACGCCTCGATCATCCTGAGCGCTATGTCACGCACCTTTATAGGCGCGCCCATGTCGAGCACGAAGACATCCCCGCCGCGCGCGAAAGTGCCTGCCAGAAGCACCAGCCGCACCGCCTCGGGGATGGTCATGAAATAGCGCGTGACATCCGGATGGGTGAGCGTGACGGGACCGCCGCGCGCGATCTGTTCGGCGAATGTGGGAATGACCGAGCCCGAGGAGCCCAGCACATTGCCGAAGCGCACCATGGAGAACCGGGTGCCGGGCGAGCGGGTGGCAAGATCCTGCACGATCATTTCCGCAAAGCGTTTGGACGCCCCCATGACCGAGGTGGGGCGCACCGCCTTGTCGGTCGAGACGAGGATGAACCGTTCCACCCCCGCGTCTCGCGCGGCCTGGGCCACGGTGCGGGTGCCGATCACGTTGTTGCGCATCCCCTCGATGGCGTTCAACTCCACCATCGGCACATGCTTGTAGGCGGCGGCATGGAGCACAACGTCGATCTTCTTGGCACTCATCAGCACGTTGACAAGCGCCGCCTCGCAAACCGAGCCAAGTATGGGAATGATCTCGACGTCGGGGGCCAGATCCCGCAACTCGCGCTCGATCTGAAAGAGCGCGTGCTCGCCATGATCGAGCAGCACCAGTGAGACGGGCGCGCAGGTCACAAGCTGGCGGCACAGCTCCGAGCCAATGGAACCGCCCGCCCCGGTCACAAGGATGCGCCGCCCGGCATAGGCGCTGGTGACACCGGGCAATTCGTGTTCCAGCGCGTCGCGGCCCAGAAGCGAGGCCGGGTCGATGGGCTGGCTGTCATAGAGTGCAACGGCGCGGCCGGTGATCAGGTCCGCGAAGGAGGGCAGCGCATGGACCTCGCAGCCGGTCGCGGTCAGGCGGCGGCTGAGCCGCGCGCGCGCGGCCTCGGTGGCGCTTGGCATGGCCAGGATGATGCGCGCGACGCCGTGCTGCGCGATCAGTGTGTCGATGGCCTCGGGGCCATGGACGCGCAGACCGGCGATGATCAGCCCGCGCAGGCGCGGCTCGTCATCGACAAAGGCCACGACCCTCATGCTGTTATCGGTCCTGAGCGCTGCGGCAAGCTGCTGTCCGGTCTGGCCCGCGCCATAGATGAGCACCGGCAGACGCGAGGTATCCGGGCCTGACGGTGCGGGGGCAGGGCGCATGATCCGGCCGCGAAAGCGGCGCAGGGCGCGCGAGAGGCGGTCGGGCATGGGCGTCTCCGTTTCGTGGCGCGGACGGGGCGCGCGTTGCGTCTACACTAGGGTCCGGGTGGCCTGCGGGGCAATGGCTTTCACCGGAGTGTGACGGACAGGAGAGACCCTGCCGCACAACCTTTTTCAAGTTTTTGATTGTGTCTTTCGTATCTTGCACGGTAGGAGAACAGGTAATTCAATTCAGTCATTCGGATCGGGGGGTCTTGACTGTGCTGCCACTTTGCCGGGGTCTCGGGGCTGTGCTCCTTTGTCTTGTCGCAACCGCCTGCACGCTTCCGAGCGGGGCCGCGCTTCAATCCGATGTGCTGCGCCCGCAAGGCTCAGAGACCCCGACCTTTCAGGTTGTCGAGGTCACGCGCGCACGGGTTCCGGAACTGGTGCGCTGGCCTGTCACCGGCTGGAGCGGGCGCTATCACTGGCCGCAGGCGGGGCGCGGGCCGGATTCCTCGGTGATCCGCAGCGGCGACCGGATCGACCTGTCCATCTGGGATTCGCAGGAAAATTCGCTTCTCGCCACACCCGACGCGCGGCTCACCTCCGTGCCGACGATGACGGTCACCTCCTCGGGGGCGATCTTCATGCCCTATGTGGGCGAGGTCGTGGTGGGCGGCATGAGCACCGATGAGGCGCGCACGCACGTGCAGAGCGCGCTGGCCGACATCGCCCCCACGGCGCAGGTGCAGCTTGCGGTCGTGCCGGGGCGCAACAACACGGTGGATATGGTCTCGGGCGTGGGCGCACCGGGGCGCTATCCGCTCGACAGCCGCAATACGCGCATCCTGAGCGTGCTGGCCGAGGCGGGCGGCATTGACGCCGACCTGCGCCATCCGCTTGTGGTGCTGCAACGCGACGGCCACCGCTTCGAGGCGCGCGCCGAGACGCTGCTGCGCGATCCCGCGCGCAACGTGCTCTTGCGCGGGGGCGATCAGGTGGTGGTGATCGAGGATGACCGCAGCTTCAACGCGCTTGGCGCGGCAGGCACGCAAAAGGTGATCCATTTCGAGAAAGAGTCGATGACCGCGATGGAGGCAGTCTCGGCCATGGGCGGGCTGAGCGCGGCGCGGGCCGATCCAAAGGGCCTGCTGATCCTGCGCGACTTTCCCGCCGAGGCCCTGCGGGCACAGCCTGGGCCGCAGATGGCGCAGGTGGTGTTCAGCCTTGATCTTAGTGCCGCTGACGGGCTTTTTGCCGCGCGCGCCTTCCCGATTCATCCCGGTGATACCGTGCTGGCGACCGAATCGCCGGTCACGCGGGTGCAGACCATCCTTGGCCTTTTCGGAACCGTGGTCGGCATCGGGGCCACGGCCAACAACCTCTCGGATTGACGACCAACCGCGTCAGATATTGGCAAAAATGTTGGTTTCTTCCTCGTCCGTCACCTTCGGACGGGGGCGGCGAGATGCCGATTTGGCCGTCGCAGCGCCAGAGGCCACAGGACGAGGTTTGATCCGTCGCAGCGCGGCAATCCGGCGGAGCCGCGCGCGATGCGCGAAAATCGAGGCGCGGCGTATGCTGCGTGTGTCCAGTGCCATATAGCTGAGCAGCACCGCGCAGGTGAGGGTCAGATCATACCAGAAGGCCGACAGGTTCTCGGCCGGACCGGCTATGAAATTGGCCATGAAACTTGAACTGAGCACAAAGAGCGCAAGGCTCAGCGCCGCAAGCCGCAGCGTGGTGCCCAGCATGAACCAGATGGCAAGGCTCAGCAGGAGGGTCGCGCCGACGGTCTCGGCAATGACGGCTCCCATCACGGGGTAGAAAAGGGCGGCGGGGTCGAACCCCTCGATCAAGCCGAGTGCGAGCGCCATGAAATAGGTGCCGATCACGATGCGCAGCAGGTTGAGGCCGATCTGATCGACGACGGGGGCACGTTTCATGATGGGCTGTCCTGTTCATCGTTAAAAGGGGAAAACCGGACACCATATACAACCATTGAGAATGTAGTCGGCCCGACTATCACTTGACAATCGGGCCGAAATCTGACGAATTAAAGATTAATGAAGGCCATGCGTGCCCGTCGGTCAGACCTCGGGCGCGTCGCTTTCATCCCCCTGATCGGCGATCCACGCGACCGAAACCACCTCTTCGTCCGCACCGGTGTTGAACACCCGCACGCCGCCCGCCGCGCGCGAGCGGAAGGAAATCCCCTCAACGGGCACACGGATGGATTGGCCGGTTGAGGTGGCGAGCATGATCTGATCCTCGCGGGCAACCGGGAAGGAGGCGACAAGCGGGCCGCCGCGCATCGTTTTCTCGATGGCGGTCACACCCTGGCCGCCGCGCCCGCGCACCGGGTAGTCGTGGCTGGACGAGAGCTTGCCCGTGCCGCGCGCGGTTATGGTCAGGATCAGGTCCTGCGCGGCCAGCATTTCCTGATAGCGCGCCTCGGGCAGGGCGGCATCGGCATTGCCCATGGCCTCGGGATCGGTGATGTCTTCCTCGGGATCGGCGCCGAACTCGGCCCGGAACCGCTTGAGGAAGGCCGCGCGCTCGTCCGGCGTGGCCTCGAAATGACGAATGACCGACATCGACACGACACGGTCGCCGTTGAGCAGGCGAATGCCGCGCACACCGGTGGACTTGCGGCCCTTGAACACGCGCACATCGCCCACCGAAAAGCGGATCGCGCGGCCGGAATCCGTGACCAGCATGACGTCATCCTCATCCGAGCAGATGCGCGCATTGACCAGCTCCACGCCCTCGGGCAGGTCCATCGCGATCTTGCCGTTTCGCTTGACGTTGACGAAATCGCTGAGCGCATTACGCCGCACGTCGCCCGCCGAGGTGGCAAAGACGATATGCAGGTCGTCCCAGTCCTCTTCGGCGCGGTCCACGGGCAGAAGGGCCGCGATCGACACCCCCGCCGGGATCGGCAGGATGTTGACGATGGCCTTGCCCTTTGAGGTGCGCCCGCCCTGCGGCAGCCGCCATGTCTTGAGCTTGTAGACCATGCCATCGGTGGTGAAGACCAGGAGCGGCGTGTGGGTATTGGCGACAAAGAGCGACGTGACAACGTCCTCATCCTTGGTGGCCATGCTCGACAGCCCCTTGCCGCCGCGCTTCTGCGCGCGAAACTCGTCGAGCGCCGTGCGTTTGATGTAACCGCCCTGCGTGATCGTGACGACCATCTCCTCGCGCTCGATCAGGTCCTCGTCTTCCATGTCGCCGGACCAGTCCACGATCTCGGTGCGGCGCGGCACGGCGAAAAGCTCGCGCACCTCGCGCAGTTCCTCCGAGATGATCTCCATGATCCGCTCGCGGCTGGCGAGGATGGCGAGGTAGTCCTTGATCTTGCCGGCAAGGTCCTGCAACTCGTCCGTCACCTCCTTGACGCCAAGTTGGGTGAGGCGTTGCAGGCGCAGATCGAGAATCGCGCGGGCCTGCGTCTCAGACAGGTTATAGGTGCCGTCCTCGTTGGCGCGGTGGGAGGGGTCGTCGATGAGCGCGATATAGGGCAGGATGTCGCCCGCAGGCCAGCGCCGCGTCATCAGCTTCACCCGCGCCTCGGCGGCGTCGGCAGAGGCGCGGATCGTGGCCACAACCTCGTCGACGTTCGAGACCGCGACAGCGAGACCGCAGAGCACATGCGCCCGCTCACGCGCGCGGCGCAACTCGAACGCGGTGCGGCGCGCGACCACTTCCTCGCGGAACTGGATGAACAGCGACAGAAACCGGTGGAGCGTCAGTTGCTCGGGCTTGCCGCCATTGAGCGCCAGCATGTTGCAGCCGAACGAGGTCTGCATCGGGGTAAAGCGGAAAAGCTGGTTGAGCACGACCTCGGCGGTGGCGTCACGCTTCAATTCGACCACGACGCGCACGCCGTTGCGGTCGCTTTCGTCCTGGACATGGGCAATGCCCTCGATGCGCTTATCACGGGCGGCCTCGGCGATGCGCTCGATCATCGTGGCCTTGTTCACCTGATAGGGGATCTCGTCGATGACGATGGCAAAGCGGTCCTTGCGCAACTCCTCGACATGGGTGCGGGCGCGGATGATGACGCTGCCGCGCCCCTCGAGATAGGCCTTGCGCGCGCCCGACCGGCCCAGCATCAGCCCGCCGGTTGGGAAATCCGGGCCGGGGACGTAGCGGATCAGATCCTCGCTTTCCAGATCGGGATCCTCGATCAGCGCCAGCGTGGCATCGACCACCTCGCCCAGATTGTGCGGCGGAATGTTGGTGGCCATGCCGACGGCGATGCCGCCCGCGCCATTGACCAGCATGTTGGGGAAACGCGCGGGCAGGACGCTGGGTTCGCGGTCCTTGCCGTCGTAATTGTCCTGGAAGTTGACGGTGTCCTTGTCGATATCGGCCAGCAGATAGGCGGCCGGCTTGTCCATGCGCACCTCGGTATAGCGCATGGCCGCGGCGTTATCGCCGTCCATCGAGCCGAAATTGCCCTGCCCATCCAGAAGCGGCAGCGACATCGAGAAGTCCTGCGCCATGCGCACCAGCGCATCATAGATCGCCGAATCCCCGTGCGGGTGGTATTTACCCATCACGTCACCCACGGCGCGGGCCGATTTCCGGTAGGGCTTGTCATGGGTGTTGCCGCCCTCGTGCATCGCATAGAGGATGCGCCGGTGCACGGGTTTGAGACCGTCGCGCAGATCGGGGATGGCGCGGCTCACGATCACGCTCATGGCATAATCGAGATAGGAGACCTTCATCTCCTGCGTGATCGAGATCTGCGGCCCGTGATGACGGGGCGGCTCTGGCGGGGTTTCGCCTGTGATTTCAGGTGGTTGGGGCGTATCGCTCACGTTTTGATGGTCCTGTGATCTGCCGCTATATATTGTTGGACGGACTATAACAGTTCCATGATATGGGGTGCAATGGGGCTGGGGCGGCGCATCTGGCAGCCTCGGATCACGAGTGATAACATACTGTTTTCATTGAAAAGTAATTTTTTGATGGCACATTGGTCCTGTCAGGCACATGACAGGAGCAGAAACATGGAAATGTCAGAGACCGAACTCATGCTGAAAGGCTACGGGCTGACCACGGCGGAATTCTTCTACCGGATGCCCGATTACCGCAACGTGCTCAACAGCTATCTGTGGCAGGAATACGATATCGCGCCCGATCATCCGAAGCTGTTCGGCTTCATCGAATTCTGGCAGCGCGAGATCGAGGGGCCGCTGCATTCGGTGCGGTTCACCCATCGCAAGATGATCGCACCCGGCGAATGGCGCAACGTGACCGGCGAATTCACCCTCCATTGAGGGCAGCCGTGGGGGCCAGCCCCCACACGCAGGGTCAAGTGGGGGCCAGCCCCCACACGCAGGGTCAAGTGGGGGCCAGCCCCCACACCCCCGGGATATTTCAGGCCAGAAGAACCGACCTTCTTTGCGCCAGTGCGCGCGGACACCTGCGCCGCAGTAGAATAAGATTCCATTCTGCGGTTGAAAATGTGGCTCGGCTGACGTTACTGCGCGTGTGAGGCGCGGTAATCGGGATCGGCGAGGCCATGACGCTCGAACAGATATTCATGCTGCTGCTTCTGGTGGTGGTGTTTGTCGGTTTTTTGAAGGAAGTCTACCCGCCAGAGGTGACGGCCCTTGGCGCGTCAGCTTTGCTTTTGGCCACGGGGATCGTGGAGACGGGCGATTTTCTCAAGGTATTCGGCTCGTCCGCGCCCATTACCATCGCCATGATGTTCATTATTTCCGCAGCCCTCGAACGGACCGGTGTGCTCGAGATGATCGGGGGCTTTCTGCGCGGCCAGGCGCGGGGGTCCTTCCTGCGCACGATCCTGTTCATGATGCTGGGCGCGATGGGGGCCTCGGCCTTCATGAACAACACGCCGGTGGTGATCCTGCTCACGCCGGTGATGATCTCGGTGGCGTCTTCGGTCGGCGTGTCCTCGTCCAAGCTGCTCATTCCGCTGAGTTTCTCTGCGATTTTCGGCGGCACGCTGACACTTGTCGGCACCTCCACCAACATCCTGATGAGCGGGGTTGCGCGCGATGCGGGACAGCCGCCGATCTCCATGTTCGAAATGACCTTGCCGGGGCTGGTCTTTGCCACGGTGGGCTTGATCTACATGGTGTTTGCCGGGCGGTTCCTGCTGCCGGACCGGGCCTCGCTGGCGAGCGTTCTGGGTCAGGAGAGCAAGCGCAAGTTTCTTGCCCGCCTGCTCATTCCGCACGAATCCAAATATATCGGCAAGAAGCTGAGCGACCTGCCGTTCAATCGCGCGGGCGCGCGCATCCTCGACGTGGTGCGCGGCGAGGTCTCGATGCGTCGGCATCTCAAGGACATTGTGCTCGAGGCGGGCGACCGGGTGGTGATCAAGACCGACACCGGTGAAATCCTGGGCCTGAAAGACAACGGCGAGATCGAGTTTCGCGGCATGGATGACAGCGGATTCGAGCCGGTGACGGCGGATCGAACGATCACCATGGAGGCCAGCGTCGGCCCCAATTCGCACCTGCGTGGCAAGCCCATCAAGGACCTCAAGCTGCGCCGCAAATATGGTGTCTACCTGATGGCCGTGCACCGGCAGGAGCAGAATATCAGCCAGGAGTTGCAGGACGTGCGCCTGCAATTCGCCGACACATTGCTGCTCGAAGGGCCGCCCGAGGGCATTCAGCGGCTGATGGAGGACGGGGGCATCGTCAACCTGACCGCGCCGTCGGAACAGGCGATGCGGAGGGCCAAGGCACCGATTGCCATTCTGACGATCCTTGCCGTCATGGGCCTGGCGGCGGTCAACGTCATGCCGATTGCCGGGCTGGCGGTGATCGGCGCGGTGGTGGTGATGATGACCCGCTGTGTTGATCCCGAAGAGGCGTTCGAGGCGATCGACTGGCGGATTCTGTTCCTGATTTTCGGGATGCTGGGGGTGAGCCTCGGGATGCAGGAGACGGGCACGGCGCGGCTTATCGTCGAGACGGTGGTGGGCCTGCTGGACGGGTTCGGCCCGCTCGTGATCCTTGCGGCGGTCTATGTTCTGACCAGCGTTCTGACGGAGATGGTCACCAACAACGCGGTGGCGATCCTGATCGGTCCTATCGTGATCGGGGTGGCGGTGCAACTGGGCCATGATCCGCGCCCCTTCATCATGGCCGTGATGTTCGCCGCCTCGGCCAGTTTCGCCACCCCCATCGGCTATCAGACCAACACCTTCGTCTATGGCGCGGGCGGCTACAAGTTCCGCGATTTTCTTGTGGTCGGCCTGCCGCTCAACGTGATCTTCGCGGTGGTGGCCGTGCTGATCATACCGCTCTTTTTCCCGTTTTGAGGCGGGGGCTCAGTGCCCCTGATCCTGTTGCCAGGGCTTCACGAGGTTGCCGAAGCGGGTGAACTGTTCCTCGAAGCTCAGCTCGATGGTGCCGATGGGGCCGTGGCGCTGTTTGCCGATGATCACCTCGGCCTTGCCGTGCAGGCGTGACATGGCCTCCTGCCACTCGGCCATCCTGTCCATTTCGTGCTCGCCCGGTTTCTCGCGTTCCTTGTAATAGACCTCGCGGAAGACAAACATCACCACATCGGCATCCTGCTCGATCGAGCCCGATTCGCGCAGGTCCGAGAGCTGAGGGCGCTTGTCCTCGCGGTTTTCCACCTGACGCGAGAGCTGCGAGAGGGCGATCACCGGGATGTTCAACTCCTTGGCGATGGCCTTGAGGCCCATGGAAATCTCGCCGATTTCCTGCACCCGGTTTTCCGATGTGCCGCGCACCAGCTGGAGATAGTCCACGATGAGAAGGTCAAGCCCGTGGGTTCGCTTGAGCCGCCGTGCGCGCGCGGCGATCTGGCTGATCGGCAAGGCGGCGGTATCGTCGATGAAGAGCGGACAGGATTCGAGCGATTTGGCGGCCTCGACAAAGCGGCGGAATTCGCCCTCGTCCATGTCACCGCGGCGGATCTTGTGCGACGGGATTTCCGACGCCTCGGCGAGGATGCGGCCTGCGAGCTGTTCCGCGCTCATCTCGAGCGAGAAGAACCCCACCACGCCGCCATCCACAGCGCCTTCGGTGCCGTCGGGCAGCGTTCCGCGCTTGTAGGCGCGGGCGACGTTGAAGGCGATGTTGGTCGCGAGCGAGGTCTTGCCCATCGAGGGGCGTCCGGCGAGGATCAGCAGGTCGGATTTGTGCAGCCCGCCCAGCTTCTGGTCCATGTCGGTCAGGCCGGTGGCGACCCCGGCAAGCCCGCCCTCGCGCATATAGGCGGCATTGGCGACGTCGACGGCATCCTTGACCGCCTTGAGAAAGCTTTGAAAGCCGCTGTCGGATTTGCCCTGCTCGGCCAGTTGGTAAAGCTGCTGTTCGGCCTCGACGATCTGGTCGCGCGGCTCGCTGGCCACCTCGACGCGGGCGGCTTTGGCCGCGATGTCGTGGCCGAGCGCGATCAGTTCGCGTCTTATCGCCAGGTCATAGATCATCTGCGCATAGTCGCGCGCGGCATAGCTCGAGATCGCGGCGCCCGCGAGTTTGACAAGGTAGGCCGGACCGCCCAGTTCCTTGAGGCCAGTGTCGTCCTCGAGAAAAGCGCGCAGCGTCACGGGCGAGGCCAGCGCATTGCGCGCGATGCGCGCGGCGGCGGTCTCGAAGATGCGGGCATGGACCGGGTCATAGAAATGCTGCGCCCCGATGATCGAGGCGACGCGGTCGTAGATGTCGTTATTGGTGAGGATCGCGCCCAGCAGTTGCTGTTCGGCCTCGATCGAGTGGGGCACGCTCTCGGCGGCCTCGATCTCGGCTCCGGTCGGGTTGAATGCGCGAATCTCGTTCATTGCCTCTGCCCTGTTATTGTCCCTGGCTCGACGGCATAGCGTCTGGCCTGCGCGGGGGGCAAAATGTATCTTCCTGTGGATAACTTGTGCCGCACCGCCATGCCTTCATCTTGCCATGAGGCGTGGCATTGGCGCAACATCTTGTGTCGCTCTTGCGGGGCCGTGGCGAGATTGCCTCAGACAAGGATTTTTGCGGCGGGGCACCCGCTCAGCCGCGCTGCGCTGCCTGCCAGCCGCGCGGATCGTCGAGAAACGATTCGACCTCGCGCAGGGTCTTGGTTTCAAAGCTTGCCTGATCGCGGGCCTCTGCCAGAACGTCCCGCCAAGTGCACAGGTGATGAAGCGCGACGCCGTGATCGCAGAGGGTTTTTTCGGTTTCGGGGAAGATGCCGTAATAGAAGATGACGGCGGTATGTCCGCAGGTGGCCCCGGTCTCGCGGATGGCATCGACGAAGCTGAGCTTGGAGCCGCCATCGGTGGTGAGATCCTCCACCAGGAGCACGCGCTGGCCCTCATGCATGGCGCCTTCGATGCGGGCGTTGCGCCCGTAACCCTTGGGTTTCTTGCGCACATAGGTCATCGGCAGGGCCATGCGCTCGGCCACCAGCGCGGCAAAGGGAATGCCCGCTGTCTCGCCGCCCGCGATATTGTCGAACGCCTCGAATCCGGCCTCGCGCAGCACGGTGATGGTGAGAAAATCCATCAAGGTGCTGCGGATGCGCGGGTAGGAGATGAGCTTGCGGCAGTCGATATAGGTAGGCGATTTCAGCCCCGACGCGAAGGTGAAGGGGGTTTCGGCGTTGAAATGCACCGCCTCGACTTCCAGAAGCATTCGCGCGGTGAGGCGGGCGATGTCGGCCTTGGCGGGGTAGGTGCTGGGGATCATGGCGTGGTCCTCGGTTTGGGCGGTGTGCCGAAGAGATATGAGGCCTCCGGCGGGAGTATTTCGCGAACAGTGAAGCTCAGGTCACGGCCCAATGGAGCGCAAAGCCGGGGTCAAAGACCGTGACGGGGCCATCGTCGGTGTCGATCTTCGCTGGATAGGCGACCGGCGCCCCCTTGGTGAGGGTGATCCGTGCGTCGTTGGGGGCGAGGCCGTAGAAGGCGGGACCGTGAAGCGAGGTGAAGCCCTCGAGCCGCTCGAGCGCGTTCTCCTCCTCGAAGACATGCGCAAGGATCGACAGCGTGTTGGGCGCGGTGAAGCAGCCCGCACAGCCGCAGGCGCTTTCCTTGTTCGGGTCGGTGTGCGGTGCGCTGTCGGTGCCGAGAAAGAAGCGTGCGTCGCCCGAGGTGGCCGCCGCGCGCAGGGCTAGGCGGTGCTCCTCGCGCTTGGCCACGGGCAGGCAATAGTAGTGCGGCCTGATGCCGCCCGCGAGGATGTGGTTGCGGTTGATGACAAGGTGGTGGGTGGTGATGGTGGCGGCGAGGCCCTGCGCGTTGGATTGGACATAGTCCACGCCGTCGCGTGTCGTGATATGCTCCATCACCACGCGCAGCCCCGGCGTGGCGCGGCGCAGCGGGTCGAGCACGGTGTCGATGAACACGGCCTCGCGGTCGAAGATGTCAACGCGCGGGTCTGTCACCTCGCCATGCACGCAAAGTGGCAGGCCGATCTCGGACATGCGCTCGAGCACGGGCCGCACCTTGTCGAAATCGCGCACGCCGCCGGCGGAATTGGTGGTGGCCCCCGCCGGGTAAAGCTTGACCGCCGAGATGAGGCCGCTGGCATGGGCGGCGGCCACGTCCCCGGGGTCGGTCTCTTCGGTGAGATAGAGCGTCATCAGCGGCGTGAATCCCATGTCCCGGGGCAGGGCGGCCAGGATGCGGTCCCGATAGGCGCGCGCGTCCGCGCCTGTGACCACCGGTGGCACGAGGTTGGGCATGATGAGGGCGCGGGCGAAATGACGCGCGCTATGCGGCAGGACGGCGGCCAGCATCGCGCCATCGCGCAGGTGCAGGTGCCAGTCATCGGGGCGGCGGATGTCAAGGCTCTTGGTCATGGCCAGAGCGCATACACAATCACATCGCGCTGCGCCAGAGGGCGGCTGCGGCACGTTGAGGACTGGCCGGCAAGACCCATCGGCGTCGCAAGGACAGGTCAGGCTCCAAAGCTCGTCGTCGGCAGTTGGAACGTTGCTTCGAAACCGTCCGCCGCCCCCGGCCTCGGCGAGGCCAATGTCAGTCTGCCCGAGGTGCGCCCGGCGATCGAAGCCACGATGGCAAGCCCGAGCCCGCTGCCATCCGATGTCTGTGCGTCGCGCTGGAAACGGTCCGTCAGGTGGGCGAGGTGGTCCGGGTCCACGACCGGCCCCCCGTTCGAGACGATCAGATCACCATCAGGCGTGAGCGTTACCGCAACATCCCCATATGCGGCGCCATGCCGAAGCGCGTTCCCCGCCAGATTCCGGCATACGATCCCCAAAGCGTCGGGGTCGATGGTCGACAGGACCGGCGTCTCGGGAAGGTCAAGCGCAATCGCGGGCGCCTGAAGGCCGCGCGCCATATCCTCCACGACAATGCGCAGCGCCATTCGCACATCATATGGCATGTCCAACAGCAGGCGTCCGCCTTCCGCGCGCGCCAGTTGCATCAGGCGTTCGGTCCGGCGGGTCAGCCGCTTGAGCGTCTCCTCGATGTCGGTTGCCCGCTGTGCGGCCGCCCGGTCCCGGGTTTCCGACCTGAGCCGCTGTGCCTGCGCGATGGCGCCTGCCAGTGGCGTGCGCAGCTCATGTGCCGCATTCGCCGCAAAGCTGCGCTCGGCCTCGAACGCCTCGTGCAGTCGGGCCAGAAGGCCGTTCAGTGTCGCTGCCAGCGGGGCGATTTCACCGGGCAGATCATCGCCTGGCACCTCCGACAGGTCGCGGGCGCTGCGCGCGTCAAGCCGGGTCCGGAACCGGCGCAGCGGGGCAAGGCTGAAGCGGACGGACAGAATGATCGCCGCAAGCGCCAAGGGCAGCACGATCAGCAGCGGCAGGCCGAGGCCCATCCGGATTTCCCGCGCGACGGTCGCGCGATGCGCCAGCGGTTCGGCCACGGTGATGCGGATCGTGCCCTGCAGGGCGGCGTCGCTGTAGAGGCGATGCGTGGTGCTTTGGCCAAATCCCGGACCGTCATAGGGAGGGAACACGGCAGGGTCCGCCGCATGGGATTGCAGCAGGATGCGCCCTTCGGCGTCGCGCACGATGTAGGTGAAGAATTCGTCATGCGCGCGGATCGGGGCAAGGCGCTGGGTCACACCCTGGTCTTCCCGCCCGACGATATCGGTCACGGCCAACGGCAGGATGCGCTCGGCGGTCTCGCGCAGCGCGCTGTCGAAGACCTCGTCCATCTCGCCCCGCACGATCACCGCCGTGACCGTCGCCGCCAGCAGCCACAGGACCGTCAGCACGAGGCCCAGCGTGAGACCAAGCCGCGCCTGAAGGCTGGCGGGCCACCTCATGCGCGCCCCAGGCGGTAGCCCAGGCCGCGCTCGGTCTCGATGATGGCACTCCCCAGCTTCTTGCGCAGGCGGCTGACATGAACCTCGATGGTGTTGCTCTCAACCTCCGAATCGAAGGCATAGAGTTTCTCTTCCAGTTGCGCCTTGGACAAAAGCTGTCCGGGTCGCGCGAGGAACGCCTCGAAGAGCGCCCATTCGCGCGCCGTGAGGGCGACCGGCTTGCCCTCCCGATGCACGCTGCGCGCGGCGAGGTCGATATCCAGCGGCCCGTGGCTGACGATCGGGTTCGGGTTGCCGCTGTAGCGCCGCGCGACCGAGCCGATCCGGGCCGAGAGTTCGGCCAGATCAAATGGCTTGACGAGGTAGTCGTCGGCGCCTGCGTTCAACCCCTCGATCCGGTCCGATACCTGATCGAGCGCGGTCAGGATGATGACCGGCGTCACGTCGCCCCGTGCGCGCAGGGATTTGAGAAACCCGATGCCGCGCCCGTCCGGCAACATGAGATCAAGCAGAATCAGGTCATAGCCGGTCACATTCACCGCATCGCCCGCCGCATCGAGCCGCGTGACCCAATCCACCGATTGGCCATCTGCCGCGATCTGGTCGCGCACGGCGGCACCGAGTGTCGTGTCGTCCTCGATCAGCAGGATGCGCATGGGGTTCGATCTTTCCTTGTGTGTCTGACCTGCTCTTGGCGGTTTGTGCTGACGCAAAGCTGACGTGCGCGGGCAGATGTCTTCAGCCTGCTGTCAGCTTTGCCGCGCATAAGCGGCATCAGGAGACGTTTCCCAAGGAGTTTGGTCCATGAAGCGGACATTGACAATTCTAGGCATTCTCGCGGTCTTTCCGGCCAACGCTGCGCTGGCGGATGATGATTGTTTCGTGCCGATGGCCGATTGGCAACCGCGCGATGCCGTGGCGCGGCTGGCCGAGGCGAATGGCTGGACCGTGCGCCGCATCAAGATCGACGATGGCTGCTACGAGATCGACGGTCGGGATGCCAGCGGACGGCGGATCGAGGTGACTGTCCACCCGGCCACGCTGCAAGTGATCGAGTTCGAATATGAGGATGACGATGACGACCGTCCTCGCCAAAATCGCAAAGGAGACGACCATGACTGAGGCAGGCGCACGGGAAAGATTGCAAACGCACGTCGAGACGGACCGCAAGGTCCGGGTCTGGGACCCTCTCGTTCGGGTGTTCCATTGGAGCCTTGTCGCTGCCTTCGCGGTGGCCTGGCTGAGCGCCGAGGAGCTTGACACGGTTCACGAGATCGCCGGCTATGTCGTCGCCGGTCTGGTGGCGTTCCGGCTGATATGGGGCCTTGTCGGCAGTCGCTATGCGCGCTTTGCGCAGTTCCTCAAGGGTCCCCGCGCGACGCTGACCTATATCGGCGACATGACGCGCGGCAGGGAGCGGCGCTATCTTGGTCACAATCCGGCCGGGGCGGCGATGATCGTGGCGTTGCTGATCGCGCTCTCGGGCACAGCCTTCACCGGCTGGCTGCTGGAGGAGCCGGACCGCGTGGCGATGCTGCCCGCCATGCCGCAGATCGTGGCCCCTGCCTTTGCGGGTGGCGACAATGATGGCGACCACGGCGAAGGCGGGGGCGGGTTTGTCAAAGAGACGCACGAGGTTCTTGCCAACCTGCTGCTGCTGCTCGTGGCGCTGCATGTCGCGGGCGTCGTGCTGGCCTCGTTCCGCCACGATGAGAACCTCGCCCGCGCCATGGTCACTGGCGAGAAGCGCGCACCGGAACCGGGCGATATCGCCTGAGCGCGACGGTCAACACGGCGGGCCCTGTTCCAGCGGGCCCGCCGCCTTTGTCTCAATCGTCGATGCCGGTGGGCAGGGTCGCGATGTAGGTCATCAGGCTGATGCGGTCCTGAACCGAAAACGCCCGGGTGTTGATCATCGCTGCACCCGGATGTGCGTTCGAGATCTTGTTATAGACCTCGTCGGGCAACTCGGCAGCCTCGGTGCCCACGAAATTATGCTCGTCGCCCTCCCCCCAATCCATCGCGCGCCCGTCGAATCCGTGGCAGGCGGCGCAGGTCGTCTGGAAGATGGCGCGCCCGCGTTCGAAATTCCCGGCCCCCGAAATGACCTTGCGCGTTTCATAGTCGATGAAGGCGCGCATGTCGGTGAGCCCTTCACTGATGAAGGTTGCCACGCGCAGCATTTCCTCATCCGTGATCATGTCGGGCGTGTAGGGATGGTTGGCATCGCGCAGGATCGGGAAAATAGACTCCGCCGGTTTTCCGCGCATCCCCATGACGCCCTTGATTCCGGTGAAATGGCTGCCTTTGCGATATATCCCCTCGGCCCCGAGATAATCCCAGCCATGGCATTCCTTGCAGCGCCATGTGCCCGCACCCTCCTGTTTGGCGCTTGCGGGATAGGCGGGATTGGTTCCCTCGGGTTCCGAACGATCCAGCGCCTCCCACCAATTGTCGTAGATACGTCCACCGGCGGCGAGGGTCCATTCAAGTGACGGCACCTGCGGCGCGCCGTGAACGAATTCCTGCTGTTGCGGGCCGTGCTCCTGCGGCGCGACCGAAACCTCCGCCGACACGGTTTGAGCACTGAACAAAAGTCCAACTGCCGCAACGAACACGGCGCTGCGTCGAGTCAATTTCTTGAGTTTCATTTATATTCCTCCCCAAAAGTCTCATTCGGCCGCACGCCTTCCCCGCGTGCTCAGCCAAAGCCCGCCCTGCGCGCTTGTGGGGGAGAGTTTCGGAATGGTTGGCGCATCATGGCAAGTCAGAAAGCCGGGTATTTGCGACGTCTGGCAGCAGTGTTAGACTTTGGTTTATGTGATAAAAACCGAAATACACCTTGGAGTTGAAATTCTTTGAGAGAAACAACCTACATAAAGGCAGTCACTTGAGAATTCCCGGAAAATCTGACCGTGTCCCGCGCGATCCGCGCCGTTCGGAACGTCTCATATTCTGGTTGGCGGTCTTGCAACTGGTCTGTGCTGCCGCTTTCCTTTTCGACCTTGTTCAGGAATTTCCCGACCCGCGCTATTGGGGCAACCTCTCGCTGGACGGGATCGCGCATCTGACTGTTGAGCTGGCAATCATGGGACTGCTTCTGCTTGGGTTTGTGATGGCGCGCCAGTCTCTTCTTGAGCTGAGCGCGCAGCGTGACGCGCTGGAGCAGAATCTCAGGTCTTTGCGTGATGATTTCGACGACATCATCGGGGCCCGCTTTGCGGATTGGGGGCTGACAGCCGCACAACGCGACGTTGCCCTGCTGTGCCTGCGTGGCCTGCGCATCAAGGATATCGCCGCCATGCGCAACACCGCCGAGGGCACCGTGAAGGCCCATATGAGTGCGGTGTTCCGCGCCGCAGGCGTCCGCACCCGCGGAGAGTTCGTCGGTTTCTTCATGGAAGAATTCCTGGACCACGGGGCGGCGACCCGCGACTGACCCTGCGCCTGTCATTTTCAGACAACCTGACGCCAAGCTGAAGCGGGAATTGCCGCTTTGTCAGGATGCGCTCAGGTCGGCGCGCCAGATTGCCCTCAGCAGACAAAAGGAGACCCTGCCATGAAACAGACCCTGATTGCGCTTTCCCTTGTCGCCCTCCTGCCCGCAGGCGCGGCGCTTGCCGATGATGACGATTGCAAGGTGCCCCGCGACCAATGGCAGCCGCGCGAGGCCGCGATGCAGGCGGCCGAACAGAACGGCTGGACCGTGCGCAAGTTCAAGATCGACGATGGCTGTTACGAGATCGAGGGCCGCGATGCCAATGGCCGCGAAATCGAGGTCAAACTTGATCCGGCGACGCTGGCGGTCGTCAAGATGGAATTCGAGGATGACGACGACGATGATCGCGGCAATGCCCGCAATCCCGCGCCCGCAGGCACCGTGGCCCCGCCGCAGAACGGCCTCTTCGGCAACGGCGCCGCGCCGACGGTCAAAGTCAACTGATCCATGCCGCGACGCGGCGGATTCCGCTGCGCCGCGCGTTCGATCCTGCATCACACCGCCATAAGGATATTGTCATGAAACCACTCCTTGCAACGCTCGCGCTGACCACTGCGTTGACGCTTCCCGGCCTCGCCATGGCCAGGCCGGTCACATTCACCACCACCTTGAACAATTACGGTGGCGACGGGGCTTATCTCGCGCTCTATGTCACCGACGCGTCGGGCACCTATGTCGGCAGCCTGTGGATGGCGGGCGGCAAGTCGAAATATTACACGCACCTGACCGACTGGCACCGCGCCACCGGCGGTGACACGGGCCAGGTCAATGGCATCACTGGTGCCAGCGTCGGCGCGGGCCGCTCGCTCGAGATCACGCTTGATCTTGCCGACGCGCTG
The DNA here is from genome assembly GCA_002842985.1 of Alphaproteobacteria bacterium HGW-Alphaproteobacteria-1. Taxonomy (GTDB): domain Bacteria; phylum Pseudomonadota; class Alphaproteobacteria; order Rhodobacterales; family Rhodobacteraceae; genus Roseovarius. The sequence continues at coordinate 27,033 of PHEQ01000005.1, read as the reverse complement.
TTTGACGCGGGCTATACGCTGCATATCGACGCGGCGGTCGAGGACATGCGCGACAGCCCCAACGAAGTGACGGTGCCGCTGACGGCCTCTGGCGCGGGCGCGACCGTGCCGGGCCGCCGCTACATCGCCAGTTTCAAATACGACATGTGAGGAGGGGGCCATGATCCGATCACTCCACCGCTGGCCGGGTCTTGTGGCCCTCGCGCTTGTCACCATCCTCTGCCTCAGCGGCGCGGCGCTGTCGGTTTTCCCCGCCGCCGAGCGGATCGCCGCGCCGCAGGCGGAGGCCGGGCTGACGGTGGCCACCTTGGCGGACCGGATCGAGGCGGCCTATCCGGGCGTCGAGCAGATCCGCCGCTCGCCCTCGGGGCGGATCACCGCCTATTGGTTCGATGAGGGCAGGCCGGGCGCCGCCGTGATCGACCCGGCCACCGGGCAGGGCGTGGCCTCGGCTGACCCCAACCAATTTCAACGCTGGCTGACCAATCTGCACCGCTCGCTGTTCCTTGGGGATGGCGGGCGCATTGCCATGGCCGTTGGGGCGGTGGCAATGCTGGTGCTGTCCATCTCGGGGGCTTTGCTGGTGGTGCGGCGGGTGGGCGGCTGGCGGCACTGGGGCGCGCCCTTGCGTGGACCGCTTGCGGGCAGACTGCATGTCGAGATCGCCCGCATCGCCGTCATCGGCCTCGTTCTGTCCTCGACCACCGCCCTCTGGATGACGGCCTCCACCTTCGATCTTCTGCCGGACGGAGGCGCCATCCCGGCCATGCCGGCCGAGGTAAGTGGAGAGACGGGGTTTGCTCTGGAACAGATGGCCACGCTGCTGCAGACGCCTGTCACCGAGCTGCGCGAGCTGAGCTTTCCCTATCCCGGTGACGCGACGGACGTGTTCTCACTGAAGACCGACCGGGGCACCGGATATCTTGACCAGGGAACCGGCGCGCTCTTGGCATGGGCCGACCTGACCGGGTGGCAGCGCGTGTCGGAAACCATTTACATGCTGCACACGGGGCAGGGGGCGGCGACACTTGGCCTTGTGCTCGGGCTGATGGCGCTCGGGGTGCCGGCGATGGGCGTGACGGGCGTGCTGATCTGGCTTGCCGGGCGGCGCGGGCGGCCGCGCATCCGCGGCAACCAGCCTGCGGGCCGTGCCGAGACGATCCTGCTCGTGGGCAGCGAGGGTGGCAGCACCTGGGGCTTTGCCGCGACGCTGCACGCCGCGCTGACGGCGGCGGGGCAGGGCGTCCATGTTGGCCCGATGTCGGGCTTCGCGCCAGAGCGCTACGCCCGTGCCGAGCGCATCATCCTGCTCGCCGCGACCTATGGCGATGGTGCGGCGCCTGCCTCGGCCAAGGGATTTCTCGACCGCCTGAGCGCCCTAGAGCGCGCGCCGGACATGCCTCTGGCTGTGCTCGGCTTCGGGGACCGCAGCTTTCCGGCCTATTGTGCCTTCGCCAGGGACGTCGCCGCAGCGGCGCAGGCGAAGGGCTGGCCCGCGCTTCTGCCGCTCGATACGATCGACCGCCAGTCGCCGCAGGACTTTGCCCGCTGGGGCCGTGCGCTGGGCGAGGCGCTTGGCATCTCTCTCGAACTCTCCCACCAGCCCGTCCTGCCGAAGACCGCAACGCTGACCCTCGTCTCGCGCCGCGACTACGGCGCCGAGGTGCAGGCGGGGGCCGCGATCCTGCGCTTTGCCCTGCCGCGCGCCTCACTCTGGCAGCGGCTGACCGGCGCGGGGTTTGCCCGGTTCAGCGCGGGCGATCTCATCGGCATCGTGCCACGGGGCAGCGCCCTGCCGCGCCTCTATTCACTCGCCTCTGCCCGCCGCGACGGCTTTGTCGAGATCGTCGTCAAGAAGCACGCGGGCGGACTTTGCTCGGGACAGCTCACCGCGCTGGAACCGGGCGACAGGGTAACCGCCTTCCTGCGCCGAAATCCCGGCTTTCACGCCGGTGGCGGCCGCGCGCCGCTGATCCTGATCGGCGCGGGCACCGGGATCGGGCCGCTGGCGGGCTTTATCCGCAGCAATGCACGCCGCAGGCCCGTGCACCTGTTCTTCGGTATGCGGCATGCGGACAGCGATTTCTTCTATGGCGAGGAAATGCCCGGCTGGCAGGCGGAGGGGAGGTTGACCCGGCTTGTCACCGCCGTCTCGCGCGGGGCGCGTCCGCATTACGTGCAGGACGCGCTGCGTGGAGAGGCCACCGAAGTTGCGCGTTTGCTGCGCAACGGGGCCCGCGTGATGGTCTGCGGCGGACGCGACATGGCCGCCGGCGTGGCCGATGCGCTGGCCGAAATTCTCGCACCGGTCGGGCTGACGCCCGCAGTCCTGAAGGCGGAGGGGCGGTATGTCGAAGATGTCTACTGAAAGTGCGCGCATCGCCCTGAACGGCCCCACCATGGGCACGCGCTGGTCAGCGCTGTTCAACGCGGAAGCGTGCCACGACACGGATGCAATCCGCGCGGCACTTCAGGCGGCTGTCGACGAGGTGGACGCGCAGATGTCGACGTGGAACGCGGAGAGCGCGCTGATGCGGATCAACGCGGCGCCGGTGGGCGATTGGGTGGTGGTGCCGGAGCAACTGCGCACGGTCCTGCGCCTCGGCCTCGAGATCGGGCGCGCCTCGGGCGGTGCCTTTGATATCGGAATGGGTGACGCGGTGACGGCCTGGGGTTTCGGGCCGGAAGCCGCCGCGCCCGATGGTATCCGTGCCGCCATGGCGGCCCGGCGCCGCCCTGCGCATGAGGTGTTGGAGATCGACGGGATGGGGCTGCGCAAGACGGCGTCCATCGCGCTGGATCTGAACGGCATCGCCAAGGGCCATGGCGTGGACCGGCTGGCAGAAACCCTGCGCGAACACGGAATTGGCAATGCCCTTGTCGGCATCGACGGCGAGATGCGCGCGCTGGGCCTGCGCCCGGACGGCACGGCCTGGATCATCGCAGTAGAAGCACCGGACCCGGAGCGCCGGACACCCCATGCCATCCTCGCACTTCAGGACGCGGCCGTCGCGACCTCCGGTGACTATCGCCACTGGGTCGAGGTGAAGGGGCGACGCCTGTCGCACACCATGGACCCGCGGCGCGGCGCACCGCTGATCGCGTCGCCCGCCTCCGTCACGGTCGTTGCGCGGACATGTGCCGAGGCCGACGCCTGGGCGACGGCGCTGATGGTGCTCGGCCCGGAGAGAGGCGCGGACCTTGCAAGACAACGTGGACTCGACGCCCTGTTTCTTGTGCGCGATGATGACGGGAACGCGCAGGGCGTGGGGGTCGGACGGCTTTTTTCCGAAGAGCCAGCGACAATCGCTTCAGCCGGGGGAAGATGAGCCGTATGGAACAGACCCGCACCGACCGTTTCAAGACCGCACTCCTGCTGATGGCCGCAACCGGGCTGATCGTGGGACTTGCGGTCTACCTCGAGGGCCAACCCGATATCGCGAACCTCATCTGGATCGCAGGAGTCGTTCCCGCGCTCGCAGCCCTTGTGCTCGAAATCGTCCGGAGCATCGGGCGTGGCGAGGTGGGCCTCGACATCGTTGCCGCGCTGTCGATGTCGGCGGCGCTTGTCTTCGGCGAGACGCTGGCTGCGGCGGTTGTCGCGGTGATGTATTCGGGAGGCACCTTTCTGGAGTCCTTCGCCGAGGGCCGTGCTCGTCGTTCGATGAAGGACCTTCTATCTCGCGTGCCCCGGACCGCGACGCGGCACCAGAACGGCGGTCTTGAGGATGTGCCCCTCGAAGAGATCGCGCCGGGCGACCGCCTGCTGATCCGGCAGGGCGACGTGGTGCCGGTCGATGGCATGGTGGCCTCGGGCACAGCCTTCCTCGACACTTCGGCGCTGACCGGTGAGTCGCTGCCGGTGCGGCTGGCGCGCGGGGCCGATGCCATGAGCGGTTCGACCAACGCGGGCGAGGCGTTTGATCTGACGGCTGTGCGCGAGGCGAAGGACAGCACCTATGCCGGGATCGTTCGCCTGGTCGAGGAAGCGCAGGCGTCCAAGGCGCCGATGTCGCGGCTGGCGGACCGCTGGTCGCTGGGCTTTCTTGCCGTTACCGTCAGTATCGCCTTCGCGGCTTGGTGGGTCTCCGGCGATCCGATCCGCGCGGTCGCCGTGCTGGTTGTGGCCACGCCCTGTCCGTTGATCCTTGCCGTGCCGGTGGCGCTGGTCGCGGGCCTGTCGCGCGCGGCGCATTTCGGCGTGTTGATCAAGGGCGCGGGACCGCTGGAAACCATGGCGCGCGTCCGCACCCTGATCCTCGACAAGACCGGCACCCTGACCGATGGCCGCCCGCGGATCGTGTCAATCGACAGCGCGGACGGCATGGGCGAGGACGACATCCTGCGCCTTGCCGCGGCGCTCGATCAGGCCTCCAAGCACCCTGTTGCGCAGGCCATCGTCGCCGCCGCCAAGGCACAGGGCCTTGCGCTGCCCGTGCCGACTGACGTGGCCGAGATCCCGGGCGAAGGCGTCGTGGGCCATGTCGAGGGCCGCAGTGTGATCGTCGGGGGCGACGGTTTCGTGGCGTCCCGGGTCGGGCGACCGGGGGGCGATCACCCTGCCAAGGGCGCCGGTTCGGTCCTTGTCGCCGTGGCGGTTGACGGCCGCATGGCCGGGCATCTGGTGATGTCCGATCCGCTGCGCGAGGGGGCGGGCGCGATGCTGGACGGTCTGCGCCGCCAGGGGATCGCGCGCATCCTGCTCGCCACCGGCGACCGCGCAGACGTGGCGGAACGTGTGACCGAGGGGCTGGGCCTCGACGGTCTGCGGGCTGGCCTCTCGCCGGATCAGAAGGTTCTCCTCGTCCTCTCCGAGCGCAAGCACGGGCCGGTGATGATGGTGGGCGACGGCGTCAACGACGCGCCCGCGCTGGCCGCGGCCGATGTGGGCGTGGCGATGGGGGCACGGGGTGCCGCGGCCTCGGCCGAGGCCGCCGACGTGGTGTTGCTGGTGGACCGGATCGACCGGCTGGGTCCGGGGATCGAGATCGCGCGCGGCGCGCGCCGGATCGCGGTCGAAAGCGTCGCCGCCGGGATCGGCCTGTCGGTCCTGGGCATGATCGCCGCGGCCTATGGCTATCTCACGCCGGTTCAGGGTGCGCTTTTGCAGGAGGTGATCGACGTTGCCGTGATCCTGAATGCCCTGCGCGCCCTGCGTATCGCGCCCCATGAGCCAGCTACCGGCAAACCACAGGCCATCATGTCAGCGCAAGCGGACATCCTTCAGGGAGCCACGCCATGAGCCGTCCATCACATTCTGAAATCCACATGGTGCATCGCATCGGCTGGCCGCGCGGGAATATGCCCCGGTCAGCCCGCAAACCGACGCCGAACAGGGCGCCCTCGCCCATGAGTGCCGTGATGGGCAAACGACTGCCGCTTCATCGATCCTGTCCATCCCGATATTCCCTGTTGCCTGGGGGTGCGGTGCCATGTAACCCTCGAACACGAACGATCACTTTGATCGAGTTTCACATTGCGAACCCAAGTGCCATGAGGCACGTCAAAGCAAGTCCTTGTGCGTAACCTTCACAAAAGTCTCTTGCCGATGACGATCCGACGGGGTCAACTCCGTGAGGATGCGCATTTCCGCATCCTGAGCCTGCTGAATGACAACCCGGAAATGTCACGGCGCGACCTGGAGACGGTCGTCGGGGTCAGCAGCGTCGGCATTCACCATGTCCTGGGCGCAGTGCTGGATAAGGGGCGGATCACGCGAGCTCTGGCGCGCAAGGTGGAAGAATACAAGGCGTTGCGCGCCGAAATCGAAGATCTGCGCGCCGGAATCAAAGCCGATCAGGCCCTCGGAGATGCAGTATGAAGATTGCGATTATCGGCACCGGTTATGTCGGCCTTGTTTCAGGCGTTTGTTTCTCGGATTTCGGACATGATGTGGTCTGTGTCGACAAGATGCCGCAGAAAATCACCATGCTGGAACGGGGCGAGGTGCCGATCTACGAGCCGGGGCTCGATGCGGTCATGGCGCGCAATGTCGAAGCCGGGCGGCTGACCTTCACCTCCGATCTGGCGGCTGCCATCGATGGGGCGGATGCGGTGTTCATCGCCGTTGGAACGCCGACGCGCCGCGGGGACGGGCATGCCGACCTGACCTATGTGATGGCTGCTGCCGAAGATATTGCGCGCGCCCTCACGGGCTATGCCGTGGTGGTGACCAAATCGACCGTGCCCGTGGGCACCAACCGCAAGGTGGCCGAGGTCATTCGCCGCGCGCGGCCCGATGCGGAATTCGACGTGGCCTCGAACCCGGAATTCCTGCGCGAAGGGGCGGCAATCGACGATTTCATGAAGCCCGACCGCGTGGTGGTGGGCGTCGAAAGCGACCGCGCGAAAGAAGTGATGGGCGATATCTACCGCCCGCTCTTCCTGCGCGACTTTCCGATCGTCTATACCGATCTGGAATCGGCAGAGATGATCAAATACGCGTCCAACGCCTTTCTGGCCGCAAAGATCAGCTTCATCAACGAAATCGCGGCGCTGTGCGAGCGTGTGGGCGCCGATGTGAAGGCGGTGGCCAAGGGCATGGGTCTTGATGGGCGCATCGGCAACAAGTTTCTCCATGCCGGGCCCGGCTATGGCGGATCGTGCTTTCCGAAAGACACCTCGGCGCTGGCCCGGATCGGGCAGGAACATGGCGTGCCGCAGCGCATCACCGAGACGGTGATCGCCGTGAATGACCTGACCAAGCGGCGCATGATCGACAAGGTGATGGATCTCTGCGGCGGGTCGGTCAATGGCAAGACGGTTGCTGTGCTGGGCGTGACCTTCAAGCCCGGGACCGATGACATGCGCGACGCGCCCTCGCTCACGGTGGTGCCCGCGCTGGTGGGCGGCGGGGCGAAGGTGCGTGTTGTCGATCCGCACGGGCGCCGGGAAGGGGAGGCGCTGCTGCCCGGTGTGGACTGGGTTGAAGACCCGTATGTCGCGGCCAAGGACGCCGATTGCCTGCTGATCCTCACCGAATGGAACCAGTTCCGCGCGCTGGACCTGAAGCGCATCGCCAGGACGATGGCCTGCGCGGTCATGGCCGACCTGCGCAATATCTATGACCGGGGCGATGTCCTGGCGGCAGGGTTCGCGGCTTATGATGGCGTCGGGCGCGCCCAACCGGAGGGCGCCACAGACGCCTCACTCAAAGTCGGGCAATGAAACTTGCCTTCGGCACCGGGACTGCCGGGGAGATTCGGCCCCTTCTTTCCTGCCACATCCCCCGCCACATCCCCCGTCCGCCGCGTTTCAAGCGTCATGCCGGTTGATCAGAAGCGCATTTTCCGCGCAGCGCCTTTTCGACCACCCGCTGCAAGCGCGAAATCCCGCCTTCGCCGCAACGCAGCGAATTGACAGTGCAGGTTTGTTGCCTGTAGTTTGCCTTCAACGTAACAAAATTGCGCAACCGATTCACGAGGCCGCCCGATGTCGCAGATGCAGAAAGATCGTCCCTGGCTCATCCGCACCTATGCGGGACATTCCACAGCGGAGAAATCCAACGCACTCTACCGCGCGAACCTCGCAAAGGGGCAGACCGGCCTTTCGGTCGCGTTCGATCTGCCCACACAGACGGGCTATGACAGCGATCATGTGCTTGCCCGTGGCGAGGTCGGCAAGGTTGGCGTGCCGGTCTGTCATCTGGGTGACATGCGCACGCTCTTCGAGGGTATCCCGCTCGACCAGATGAACACCTCGATGACGATCAACGCCACGGCCCCATGGCTGTTGGCGCTCTATATTGCCGTGGCCGAGGAGCAGGGCGCAGATGTGAGCGCGCTGCAAGGCACGGTGCAGAACGACCTCATCAAGGAATATCTCTCGCGCGGCACCTATATCTGTCCGCCCAAGCCATCGCTCAAGATGATCGGCGACGTGGCCGAATACTGCTATGGCCATGTGCCGAAATGGAACCCGATGAATGTCTGTTCCTATCACCTGCAAGAGGCGGGCGCCACGCCCGAACAGGAACTTGCCTTTGCGCTTGCGACCGCCATCGCCGTGCTTGACGAATTGCGCCCCCGCGTCCCCGCCGCCGATTTCCCGGCCCTCGCGGCACGGATTTCGTTTTTCGTCAACGCAGGCATCCGGTTCGTGACCGAGATGTGCAAGATGCGCGCCTTCGTCGATCTCTGGGACGAGATCCTGCGCGACCGCTATGGCGTGGATGACCCCAAGCACCGCCGCTTCCGATACGGCGTGCAGGTGAATTCGCTTGGCCTGACCGAACAGCAGCCCGAGAACAACGTTTACCGCATCCTGATCGAGATGCTGGCCGTCACGCTGTCGAAACGCGCCCGCGCGCGGGCGGTTCAGCTTCCGGCGTGGAACGAGGCGCTCGGCCTGCCGCGCCCCTGGGATCAGCAATGGTCGATGCGGATGCAACAGATCCTCGCCTACGAGACCGACCTGCTGGAATTCGACGACCTCTTTGACGGCAACCCGGCGGTGGACGCCAAGGTCGCGGCGCTCAAGGACGGCGCGCGGCACGAACTGGCCAATATCGAGAGCATGGGCGGCGCGGTCGCTGCGATCGACTACATGAAATCGCGGCTGGTGGACTCGAATGCCGAGCGGCTCGGCCGGATCGAGGCGGGCGAAACCGTCGTTGTCGGCGTGAACCGCTGGCAGCAAGGAGAGCCGTCGCCGCTCCAGACCGAGGATGGCGGGATCATGGTCGTCGATCCGGCGGTCGAGGCCGAACAGATCGCGCGGCTTGACGCCTGGCGCAGCAGCCGCGACGCCGCCGCCGTCAGCGCCGCGCTCGCCGATCTGCGCGCTGCGGCAAAAGAGGGGCGCAACATCATGGCCCCCTCCATCGCCTGCGCGCGCGCGGGCGTGACCACCGGCGAATGGGCCGCCGAGATGCGCGCCGTGCATGGCGAGTATCGCGGGCCCACAGGGGTTTCCGCCAGCCCGTCGAACCGCACCGAGGGGCTCGACGATCTGCGCGCGGCGGTGGATACCGTTTCGGGGCGGCTGGGTCGGCGGCTCAAGTTCCTTGTCGGCAAGCCGGGGCTTGATGGCCATTCCAACGGGGCCGAGCAGATCGCCTGCCGCGCCCGCGACTGCGGCATGGATATCCGTTACGAGGGCATCCGCCTGACGCCCGAACAGATCGTCGCCGCCGCGCTTGAGGATGAGGCGCATGTCGTCGGCCTCTCGATCCTCTCGGGCAGCCACATGCCGCTGGTCGAGGAGCTGATGTGGCGGATGCGCGCCGCAGGGCTCGGGAATGTGCCGGTGATTGTCGGCGGCATCATCCCCGAGGAAGACGCGCAGCGGATGCGCGAAATGGGCGTGTCGCGGGTCTATACCCCCAAGGACTTTGAACTGAATACCATCATGATGGACATCGTCGCCCTCGCCGACCCGCAGGCCGTCGCGGCGGAATGACCGGCGCACTCATCATCCGCCCGATAGAATTCACCGATCGCCCCGTCTGGGGCGATCTCTGGCGCGCCTATCTTGAGTTCTATGAAACCGCCTTGCCGGATACGGTCTATGACACCACCTTTGCCCGGCTCATCTCGCCCGATCATCCCGATCAGAACGGTTTTACCGCGCTCCTGGACGGGCGCGCCGTTGGCCTGGTGCATTACATCTATCATGCCCACAACTGGCGGCCGGAACAGGTCTGTTACCTTCAGGATCTCTATACCGCCCCCGAGGCGCGTGGCCACGGTGTGGGTCGCGCCCTGATCGAGGCAGTGTATGCCCGCGCCGATGCCGACGGGCACCCGTCGGTCTATTGGATGACGCAGGAATTCAACGCCACCGCGCGGCAGCTCTATGACCGGGTGGCAACACTCACCCCGTTCGTGAAATACGCGCGGTAGGGAATCGGCACCCGATGCGGACATAAAAAGGCCGCGCTCTCGAAGAGCGCGGCCTTTTTCACATTGCGCCGGATCAGGCGGCGCGGGAAACCAGAACCTCGCCCACCTGCTTGGCGGCCTGAACCTCATCGGCACCGGAGGCGGCGGCCACCTCGCGCGTCAGACGCTCAAGCGCGGCCTCGTAAAGCTGACGCTCGGAATAGCTCTGTTCGCGCTGATCGTCGCTGCGGTGCAGGTCGCGCACGACCTCTGCGATCGCGATCAGATCGCCCGAATTGATTTTCTGCTCATACTCCTGCGCGCGGCGCGACCACATCGCCCGCTTGACGCGCGCCTTGCCCTTGAGCGTGGTCATCGCCTTGGAGATCACATCCGGGCTGGACAGACCGCGCATCCCTATTTCCACCGCCTTGTTGGTGGGCACGCGTAGCGTCATCTTGTCCTTCTCAAAGGATATGACGAACATCTCGAGGCTGAGGCCCGCAATCTCCTGCTCCTCGATCGAGATGATCTGGCCCACACCATGAGCCGGGTAGACAACGTAATCGTCGGGACGAAACTCGGTCTTTCTGGATTTCGACATTCGGTTCTTTCCTTGCATCACGCCTTGAGGCACAGCAAACGCCACATGCCTCGATCTCTCAAGATCAGGGTATATGGGTCATGTTACATGATTACCCCCAAAGGCAGCGTAAGGGGGATCTGTGAGGCGTATTTCTTGTGTCACCTGCGAAAGGATAACACAAAAAACACCCTTGCGAAAGGGGATGCTCTGGCTGATCCGTTTTCACACTTAAATTTGAACGCCTTAAACCACCAAGCCGCCCGCCTTGCGACCGATTTGCCAGACGAATCGGGGCGGGCCCGAGGGTCAGCCTCCCTCGCCGGGGGCCTCGGAGAAATACTTTTCCATCTTGCCAGTCTCGCCGTCCCGCTCTTCCGCCTCGGGCAGCGGGTCCTTCTTGGTCACGATGACCGGCCAGGCCTCGGAATACTTGCGGTTGAAGGTGACCCACGGCTCCATGTTCGGCTCGGTGTCGGGACGAATCGCGTCGGCGGGGCATTCCGGCTCGCAGACGCCGCAATCGATGCACTCGTCGGGATGGATCACGAGCATGTTCTCACCCTCGTAGAAACAGTCCACCGGGCACACCTCGACACAATCGGTGTATTTGCAGGCGATGCAATTGTCGGTGACGACATAGGTCATGGTGATCTCTCAGGTTTCATCCGTGCTGCGCACCACCTAATCCAGTGTGCCAAATCATTCAAGCGCGTCGGGATCACGCGGGAGGAGTTTGCGCCGGTCGCGCTTGGTGGGCCGCCCCTTTCCCTCGAAGCGCGGTGCGGGCGGAACGTCATCCTGCGTCTCGGGCGCGCTCAGGTCTTCATAAAGGGCCTGCGCCTCGGTGGCAGGCCCGCGTCGCACCCCAAGTGCCGCGATGCGCACCACCCGCACCCGCGTGCCTTGCGCGAATGTCAGCACATCGCCCGCGCAGACACCCTGCGCGGGTTTGACGACGCGCGCGCCATTGATCCGCACATGGCCAGCGGCAACCTGCCCCGCCGCCAGCGTGCGGGTCTTGAAAAACCGCGCCTGCCAAAGCCATTTGTCAAGGCGCAGCCTTGCCGGGGCAGATTGGGTCAACAAAGGCCCACTCCCGGCCCGAAATCCGTGCTCATGCGTCCCGCTCCCGCACCCCGTTTCATGCATCCAGCCAGCATGTTACTCGGGTGACCCGCCAGCCCCTGTCAAGCCTCATAAGCCACGCCCAAACCAGTCGGGATCAATGGCTGTTTGCGTTGCGTTCCGTGATGCGCCGCTTGCCCCGCTTTGCCGGCTCTGGGATGGTCATTTTCCAAACCCAGATTCACCCCCGCATTTTTTCAGTGATAGGCAACATGTGAGATCGAAGTAAGGCCCTGAAAACTGGCGCATTTACGGATCTCGGCTCGCGTGCGATCATTGAAACGGGGAGTAACGACGGAGATACGGAAACTTCCTTGCAAACGATCCCGCGCTTGCCCGGTCGCTCAGGGCGCGGACGGGTCGCGCATCATTGCGGCCAGCGCCGCGCGGTCCGGGCGCAGCCCGTCGCGCTCCATGTGACCTGCGGCGCGCAGGCGCACGGTGTCGTCCTTGTTCTGGTTGAGCTTCCATGTGCCTGCGATCTCCTCGATCTCGAGCACACAGGGCACGATCTGCCGCATCATCCGGTCCATGACCTCGGGCGTCATCTTGTCCGAATGCCAGGGCGGCTTGGGCAAGAGCCGCGTCTCGAAATGGGCCGATTCCCGGTCGATGAGGTCGCGCAAGCAGTGCTGGGGCAGCGGGTGCAGCCTGCCCACCAGATGCACGGCCACATAGTTCCAGGTGGGCACCTGATCCTCGACACCATACCAGTCGGGCGAGACATAGCCATGCGGCCCGGAGACTGCAATCCGTGCGGCCAACGGCGCCGAGAGCAGCCGGGCGACGGGATTGGAGCGCACGAGGTGCAACTCGGCGCGTGTGCCGCCCTCGTCGAGAAGAAAGGGAATATGACTCAGAAGCGGGCCGTCGGAGCCGCAGACGGCCAGCACACCGAAGCCCTCCTCGCGGGCAAAGGCAAGGTTACGCGCCGTTTCCGCCTGACGATAGACGGGATTCGGGTGCATCGCTCAGCCCGCCAAAAGCTGCGTCGCGGTGTGCCCGGTGATGGTGGCGGGCACGATCGTGCCCTCGGGGCGGTCGCTGTCAAAGAGCACTTCGGTGAATTGCTCTGTGCGGCCCATGCGGGCGCTCTCCATCAGCACGGCGTGCCTTTGCCCCTGCTGTGCCGCCAGATGCGCCGCCACCCGCGAAGCACCGGCCGCGCGCAGCCGCGCCGCGCGCGCCCTGATCGTGCCCCCGTCGACCTGCGGCATCCGTGCGGCAGGCGTGCCGGGGCGGGGCGAATAGGGAAAGACATGCAGCCAGGTGAGGTGACACGCCTCCACCAGCCGCAAGGAGTTCTCGAACGCGGCCTCCGTCTCGGTCGGGAACCCGGCGATGATATCGGCGCCGAATGTCATCTCGGGACGCAATTTCCGCGCCTCCTCGGCAAAGCGGATCGCATCGTCACGCAGATGACGCCGTTTCATCCGCTTGAGAATCAGGTCGTCGCCATGTTGCAGGCTCAGGTGCAGATGCGGCATGAGGCGCGGCTCGGTGGCGATGGCCTGCATCAGGTTGTCGTCCACCTCGATCGAATCGATCGAGGAAATGCGCAGGCGCGCCAGGTCCGGCACCAGCTTCAGGATGCGCATCACCAGATCGCCAAGTTTCGGCTGCGTCGGCAGATCCGCACCCCAGCTTGTCAGGTCCACGCCGGTCAGCACCACCTCATGATAGCCCGCCCCCACCAGCCGCTTGATCTGGTCGACCACGACACCGGCCGGAACGCTGCGCGAATTGCCCCGACCGTAGGGGATGATGCAGAAGGTGCAGCGGTGATCGCAGCCGTTCTGCACCTGCACATAGGCGCGGCTGCGGGTGCCGAAACCGTCGATCAGGTGGCCCGCCGTCTCACGCACAGACATGATGTCGTTGACCTGCACGCGCTCGACGTCGCCGATGAAATCGGCGGCGAGACGGCTCCAGGTATCGGGCTGCATCTTCTCTGTATTGCCGATGACGGCATCCACCTCTTCCATCGCGGCAAAAGTCCCGGGCTCGGTCTGGGCCGCGCAGCCGGTGACGATGAGGCGCGCGCCGGGATTCTCACGGCGCAACCGCCGGATCTCCTGCCGGGCCTTGCGCACGGCCTCGGATGTGACGGCGCAGGTGTTGACGACGACCGCGCCTGCAAGCCCCGCCTGCGCGGCCAACGCCTTCATCGCCTCGGTCTCATAGGCGTTGAGACGGCAGCCAAGCGTTGTGAATTTCGGCGCGTTCATGCGTTGGCCTTTAGGAAATCGGGCGTCAGCACGCCGCTGGCCACATGCGCCGTCTCGCCGGTCATCCAGACGCCATCCGCGCGCCAGTCGACCTCGAGCGTGCCGCCGTCGAGCGTGATCCGCACCCGCCGCCCCGTGAGCCCGCGCCGCGCAGCCGCCACCGCCGTGGCACAGGAGGAAGAGCCGGAGGCGAGCGTCACGCCCACGCCCCGCTCCCACACCCGCATCCGCAGATGATCGGGCGCGATCACGCTCGCCACCTGCACATTGGTGCGCGCGGGGAAAAGCGGGTGATGCTCGATGCGCGGGCCGATCTCTTCGAGCGCAACCGCCTCGGTATCCTCGACGAAAAACGTGCAATGCGGGTTGCCCATGCCGGTGCCAGCGGGATCGCCCTCGATGGGCAGGTGCAGGCTGTCCATCTCGCGGGCAAGCGGAATATCCCGCCAGTCAAGTTGCGGCTGCCCCATATTGACCGAGGTGAGACCGCCGCCCGCATCGACCGCCGCAAGCATCCCGCGCGCGGTGATGAGCCGCAGCGCGGATTTGCCCGTCTCGTCCATCAGGTGCCGCGCGATACAGCGCGTGGCATTGCCGCAGGCCGCCGATTCGGAGCCATCTGAATTGTAGAAGGTGAGATGCGCGTCGGCCCCCTCGGACCCCTCGATCACCGCAAGCTGGTCGAAGCCCACCCCGCAATGCCGGTCGGCAATGGCACGGATGAGCGCAACCGAGAGCGCAGGCGCACGCTCTCGCCCGTCAATGACAACAAAGTCATTGCCCAGCCCATGCATCTTCATGAAGGGCAAACCGATATCAGCGTGCGTGACCATCGACCGCGCATATACGCCCGCGCGAAACGGAATTCCAGCGCCCGCAACAGAAGCCGCGTTTTCGGGGTTGACCCCTCCCGCCCGCCTTTCTAGATAGCGCACCTAGCGGGCCGTTAGCTTGGTTGGTTTAACAACTGACTTTTGAAAAACGGGTCGAGACGACATGACTGGTTGTTCTTTCGGGAGTAATCAGCATAAGACGATTTGCGCGGTCGGCTCTTGAGGCGGTCCGGCATAGAGGATGGGCCGTTAGCTCAGTTGGTAGAGCAACTGACTTTTAATCAGTGGGTCGCAGGTTCGAATCCTGCACGGCTCACCATCTTCCCCCGCTAAATCATCTAGATAACAGCGCAAAGCCCCAGCGGGGCGCAGCGCCATAGCGCGGTCTTGGGGTCCTTGGGCGGTTGGCCGACCCTGCCGAACAGGCATTCCGTCATCGGCCGCGCCGAATCTCGCACAGAGGTGGTCCTGCTTTTTCGACCAGTTTGCAGCCAAGTTAAGATGGATCAGGGTTTCACATCAGGCTGCCATTCTCATGGGTTCGGTTTTGCTGGCATGGGCTCTTGTCATGCGATCCACCTTACCAACCGGTCCGAATTGCCGCGACCACCTCTCGATCCGGTCGGTTCCCTGCGCATGGACGACGGTTCCGCCCTGGATAATGATGTCGTAATCTGCCTGTGTCATGATCAGAGCACCGCTTTTTCATTTCGATATACTGCGTGTATACTGAATAGTGAAGCACCGGTACAGGGCTGGCAAGTGACCTGACGGGCCAGAGCGATCAAAAGGAATTTTCATGTCTGAAACAGCAAAGACCTTGGGCAGCGCGACCTATGAGCGGATCAAGGCGATGATCCTTGACGGAAGCCTTGCACCGGGTAGCCTTTTGCGGGAGAAGGCTTTTGCCGATCAACTGGGCGTATCCCGCACTCCGGTGCGCGAGGCGATCAGCCAGTTGATCAGCGAAGGTTTTGTCACGCGCACCTCCGGCGGGACTCCGGCGGTGAACAGCGTGTCTCTCAAGGATATCATGGAAATCCTGCATGTCCGCAGTCTGCTGGAGTGCGAAGCAGCGCGAAAAGCGGCGATTGCCAAGGCAAACAAAGATGATCTGATGGATTTGCGTGTGAAATTTCACGCGTTTCTGACAGGCCCGCGCCCTGATCCTGAAGCGCACTACGCGCTGGACGAACGGTTGCACCTGACGATTGCCGCAATGGCCGGCTCGCAATTGCTGGCCGAGTTGATCGAGGGGTTGAAGGTAAAGACAAGGATGTATGACCAGGGTTCCATCCGTGAACGGTTCGAGCCGGGCTGTCATGAGCATATTGCGATCATCGACGCGATCTTGGCGCAGGATGCCGACCTTGCGGGCGAGGCGATGAAACTGCATCTCAAGAAAGTGCGGGAATCGATCATTTCGCACATTTATCACCCGTTCTGAGGCCACCCCGCCGAGCGATCAGTCTTCGCCAAGATGGAATCTTGACTCGGTGTTCGTCGCGTATACAGTCGGAATACGAGATGAACACATCTGGGGGAGCGCCGCCTTGTCTGCACGGCAAAGACCCGCTGACGGGATCGTCCTGACCGTAACCTTCCAATACTACCGCGACCTTCCCGCGGCGCAGGTTTTCTACGAGAACGTGCTGGGCCTGACGCTGGCGATCGATCAGGGGTGGTCCAAGATCTACCGGATCGACGGGCAGGCGCATCTTGGTCTCGTGGATGAAACCCGCGGGATGCAGAAATGGGCCGCGCAGAAAACCGTGCAGCTGTGTCTGCGGGTGCCGGATGTGGATGCATGGCACGCATGGGCCGCCTACAAGCAGGTTCCCGGCCTGACCGCCCCGCGTGACAGTGCCGAACTTGGTATACGCGCGTTCGTGATGAGCGATCCCGAAGGCTACCAGATCGAGGTGCAGACGGCCCAGCCTGGCCACTGAGTCCGCCCTTTCCCGAGTAATTAAAAAGAGCGGCGGCACAACGTCCCCAACTGGGCGTGCCGATCACGCAACCCTCCCTCGGCCTGCTGATCAAGAACGGCTTCGACGTGCTCTTCAGCGGCCTCTGGTGGACCTCCGTCTTCCCCGGCCTTGCCATCATGATGCTGGTCTTCGGGATCAACCTCTTCGGTGATTTCCTGCGCGACGAACTGAACCCGAGGCTGAAATGACCACCACAGACAACACCCTGCTGTCAGTGCATGACCTGCGCACCTATTTCCACACGTTTTCCGGCACGGTCAAGGCGGTCAACGGCGTCAGCTTCGCCATCGGCAAGGGAGAGGTGATGGGCCTTGTCGGCGAAAGCGGCGGCGGCAAATCCGTCGTCGGTTTCTCGATCCTCGGGCTGATCGACAGCCCCGGCCGGATCATGGGCGGCAAGATCCTGCTGGAGGGCGAGGATCTGGCCCAGGCCAGCGAAGACCGCTTGCGTCAGATCCGCGGGCGCGAGATTGCAATGGTCTTTTCAGGACCCGATGACATCCCTCAACCCGGTGCATACCGTGGGGCAACAGATGGATGAGGTGCTGCGCCTGCACACCGATCTGGATGCCGAGGCGCGGCGTTCCGCCTGCGTCGAGATGCTGGAAAGCGTCGGCATCAGCCGCGCCGCCAATCGACTCAGCGCCTATCCGCATCAATTCTCGGGCGGGATGCGGCAGCGCGTGGTGATCGCGATTGCCATGCTGGCACGCCCCCGCCTGATCATCGCGGATGAACCCACAACCGCGCTGGACGTGACGATCCAGAGCCAGATCCTCAAGCTGATGCGCAGACAGATTGCCGACAAGGGCGCGTCCATGATCCTGATCACGCATGATCTGGCGGTCGTGTCCGAAATGGCCGACCACATCACTGTGCTCTATTGCGGCAAGGTGGTGGAACGTGGCCGCACCCGCGACCTGATCGAGGCTCCGGCCCATCCCTATACACGCGGCCTGATCGACAGCATCCCCGATCCGGCCAACCGCCACGCCCGGCTCAAGCAGATCCCCGGCACCGTGCCGGACATCCGCAACCTTCCCAAGGGCTGCAATTTCCGCGACCGTTGCCCCCGCGCGCAGGCACTTTGCGCCGAGACAGAGCCGGATCTGCGCCCGCAGAACGCCGCGCAATGGGCGGCCTGCCATTATCCCTTGCAACCGGGAGACAGCGCATGACCGATGCCACGCCCATGCTGGAGGTGCGCGATCTCGAAATGCACTTCCCCATCGGGGGCGGTGTGCTGAACCGCTTGAAGCTGGACAGCAAGGGGCTGCGGATCGAACGCCCGGTTGTCCATGCCGTGAACGGGGTCAGCTTCCAGATCAAGCGCGGTCAGATCATGGCGCTGGTGGGGGAAAGCGGCTGCGGCAAATCCACCGTCGCCAAGACCATCGCCCGCATCTATCAACCGACACACGGCGAAATCCGCATCGAGGGTGAGGACATCGCCGCCTACGGGTTCACCGAGATGTTGCCGGTGCGGTCCAAGATGCAAATGATCTTTCAGGACCCCTATGCCAGCCTGAACCCGCGTCAGCGCGTGCGCGACATCGTGGCCGAACCCCTGCTGCAACAGATGAAAACCGCAGCGGATCGCAAGGAGGTGCCCGCACGCACCCAGGCGCTTCTGGCCAAGGTTGGCCTCAACGCCGAACATGCCGGGCGCTACCCGCATCAGTTTTCCGGTGGACAGCGCCAGCGGATCGGGATCGCGCGGGCGCTGTCGGTCATGCCGGGGCTGATCATCGCGGATGAACCCGTCTCGGCCCTCGATGTCTCCATTCAGGCGCAGATCCTGAACCTGATGATGGACCTGCGCGATGAATTCGGCCTGTCCTACCTCTTCATCAGCCATGATCTGTCGGTGGTGCATCACATCGCGGATACCGTCGGTGTGATGTATCTGGGCTTCATGGTGGAAACCGCGCCACGGGATGTGATCTTCGCGCGCCCGCGCCACCCCTATACCCGCGCGCTTTTGTCGGCCGCCCCCAGCATCAAGGCCAGACGCGATACCGAGGAGATCACGCTGAGCGGCGAGGTGCCCTCCGCGCTGTCACTTCCCTCGGGATGCTGTTTCCACACGCGCTGCCCCTTCGCATGGGACCGCTGCGCCCGGGAACGCCCCGTGCTCAAGCATGTGGGCGACAATCAATCGGTGGCCTGCCATCTTGTCGATGAACCGGACAGGGACAAACGATGACCGTGATTGCACAGGCAAGGCTCAGCCTTGAAGACCCGCATGACTGCACCGATGGCAGCGACACGCTGACCGTGTTCCATGCCCTCTATGACACGTTGGTTCGGCGCGTCGGGCAGGATTTCGTCCCCTATCTGGCACAGCGATGGGCGGTGTCCGATGATGCGCGGACATGGACCTTCCATCTGCACCCCGGCGTGATGTTCCATGACGGCACGCCCTGCGACGCGTCCGCCGTCGCCGCCAGTCTCGCGCGCATGGCACGAGAGGACAAGGGCTATACGCTGGGCGCGCCCGCCGTCTGGCGGCAATATCTGGGCGCTGCGGGGATCACCGTGCCTGATGATCTGACCGTGATCCTCACCCTTCGGGAATCGATGGCGGACCTGCTCGATGTGCTGGAACAGGGTTTCATCGTCGCCCCTTCTGCCTTTGCCGCGCTGGATGCGGGCGATCACAGCCGACAAATCGGCTCCGGCCCTTACCGGCTTGAGAGCATGACCTCAGATCGCCTGACCGCCCGGCGGGTGCATGGTCATTTTGCCGGCACTCCCGCCAATCCCTTTCTGACATGGGAACGCGTGCCTGATCCCGCCGACCGTCTGGCGCTTCTGGAACAGGGCAAGGTGCAGGTGGCCAATGGTTTTGATTTCCTGGCCTCGCAACGCCTTGGCGCAATGCGGCATGTGTATCTCTCGCCCGTGGCGATCATCTACCTTTTGAACGCGGCGCGCGGTCCGCTGGCGGACGCGCGTATGCGCCGGGCCCTCAGCCTTGCGGTGGACCGCGACGCGCTGATTGCCGATGTGGTGGCCGGGGCCGCGCCGGACCGTCACACCGCGCTCCGACTGCTGGCCGAGGCTGGTCATGCGGATGGTCTGACCCTTGACGTGGACTGCCCCACCCGCCTGCCGGACGAGGCCGAACGCCTGACCGCCGTCCTGGCCGATCAACTCGCGCAGGTGGGCGTCACCCTCAGTGTCTTTGTCCACTCCGAACGCGAGGACTACGCCCACATGGTCCGACGCAAGGAGATCCGCGACATGTGCGTCTTCGACTCCAGCCCGATGAGCACCTATCGCGTGCTCTATGAAAAGATCGACAGCCGCGTGGCCGGAGCCTGGTGGCAAGGCTATGCCAACCCCGCCATCGAAGCGCTGCTGGACCAAGGCCGCGCCACCACCGACCGCATCAGGCGCGCCGCCATCTGGCGCAAGGCCTGTCGCCTGTTACAGGACGATCCCGCCTGGCTCACGCTCTACAACCCGCTCAGGGTGATCGGCCTCGCAGGTGCGCACCCCGCCTTCCAGATGCCCGCCGACGGCGTGATCGACGCCGCGCGCCTGCCCCTGCTGCCGGAGGTGTGACATGCAGGCCGATACCCTTCTCAAAGGCGGCACCGTCGTCACCATGAACCCCGCCCGCCGCGTGATCGACAACGGCGCCATCGCCATCCGCGACGGCCGGATCATCGCCGTGGATACCGCCGCAGCCCTGCAATCCGGTGTGAAGGCCAGCGAAACGCAGGATTGCACCGATCATATCATCTTCCCCGGCCTGATCGACGTGCACGCCCATGCCGGCCACGCCCTGATCAAGTCGATGGGGATGCATGGCGGCGACCGCTGGGAAGAAATCTGTGGCGAGGTCTATACCCAGGCCTCGCCCCCCGCCTTCTGGTATGCCGAGGCGCGCCTCGCCGCCCTCGAACGCCTGCGCTTCGGCGTGACCACGGGCGTTTCTCTGCTGGGCGGTGGCGATACGATCATGCGCACCGACGACCCCGCCCATGCCGCCGCGCATTGCCGGGGCGTGGTCGAGGTCGGCACCCGCAGCATGGTCGCCGTCGGCCCTACCCGTGCCCCGCATCCGCGCACCTATGCCCACTGGACTGAGGGCGAAAAGCACCGCCACGCGGTCAGCTTCGCGCAGCAATTCCAGACCTGCCAGCAGATCGTCGGCACATGGCACGACACCCATGACGGGCGCATCCAGATCGCCATGCTCTACCCCGTCTTGCGCGACGAGCATGAGCGCGACATGCCCCCCGCCGCCTATGCCGCCGCCTGCGAACAGGCGCAGGTGGTGCGCGCCTATGCCCGCGCCAAGGGGCTGATCTTCACGCAGGACGGCCATTGGCGCGGCTCCGTCCGCCGGGTGGAATCGCTGGACCTTCTGGGGCACGACAGCCTTCTGTCCCATTGCATCGACCTGCATGAGGATGAGATTGCCCTGATCGCCGCGACGGGTACCAAGGTCGCGCACAACCCCTCGGCAAATGCCGCGATCCTCGGACGCTGCCCCGCGACAGAACTGATGGCCGCGGGGTCCACCGTTGCGCTGGGATCGGATGCCACCGCCCCGGACCGCTCGGCCGACATGTTCCGCCACATGCAGCAGGCGATTCATTACCACCGCCGCTTCTTCCGCGATGCCTCGGTCCTGCCCATCGGCAAAGTGCTCGAGATGTGCACCATCGGGGCCGCAACCGCGCTGGGGATGGCCGACCGGATCGGCTCGCTCGAACCGGGCAAATCAGCCGACATCGTCATGCTCGATCTGCGCAAGCCGCATCTCTTTCCGCTCAACATGGCGCTGCACCGGCTGGTCTGTTTTGCCAATGGAAATGACGTGTCGCATGTCATGGTCGGCGGGCGGATGGTGCTGCGCGATGGTCGCGCCACAGAGGTGGACGAGGCCGCGATCCTCTCGAATGCCGCCGCACAGACCGCGCTGATGATCGACCGGATCGGCGGGACCGCAGACCTTGAACGACCATTGGATTTCTGGGGGAAGGAGGGCGATACGCCATGACGATCTATGTGATCAACCCGAACAGCAGCCAGCATGTGACGGATGGCATCGACCGGGCCGTGGCTCCGATGCGCGCGGTAAGCCCTGTGCCGATCGCGGCGCGCACCCTGGCCGAAGGCCCGCCGGGTATCGAAACGCAGGCCCATGTCGATGGTGTCGTGACGCCGCTTCTGGCCCATTGCTCCGCACTGGAAGACACCGCCTCGGCCTTTGTCGTGGCCTGCTACTCCGATCCCGGCCTGGCTGCGCTCCGCGAACAATCCGCCCGCCCCGTTCTGGGCATCGCCGAGGCGTCGATCCTCACAGCCATGACCATGGGCCAACGCTTCGGCATCATCTCGATCCTGTCGCGCAGCATCCCGCGCCATATACGCTATATCGGCGCGATGGGGGTGATGGACCGTCTGGCCGCCGACATGCCGCTGGAACTGGGCGTGCTGGAACTGGCCGATGAGACGCGCACCTTTGCACGGCTGAAAGAGGTTGGCACACGCCTGCGGGACGACGCGATGGCGGATGTCCTCATCCTTGGCTGCGCCGGGATGACGGCGTTCCGCACCGATCTGGAAAACCACCTCGGCCTGCCCGTGGTGGAACCATGTCAGGCCGCCACCGCCATGGCCATTGGCCGCGTAGCATTGCAAAAGACACGACAGGACACAGCATGACGACACTTACCACCCAGGCGCGCGGCGTATACGTCATCGCCGTCACACCCTTTCATCCCGATGGGCGCATCGACATGGAGAGTTGCGACCGGATGGTTGATTTCTATCTCGAGGCCGGGTCGACGGGTCTGACCGTTCTGGGCATGATGGGTGAGGCGCCCAAGCTCACGGTCGAGGAATCGCGCGATGTGGTCGCCCGCATCCTTGCCCGTGTCGCGGGGCGGGTGCCGGTTGTCGTGGGCGTCTCGGCCCCCGGTTTCGCGCAGATCGACACCTTGACGCGGAAGGTGATGGATCTCGGGGCCGGTGGCGTCATGGTCGCCCCGCCCGGCAGCCTGCGCACTGATGATCAGATCGTCACCTATTTCCGGCAAACGGCTGATGTTCTGGGCGATGTGCCCTTCGTCTTGCAGGATTTCCCGCTGGCCACCGGCGTGCAGATGTCGAATGGCGTGATCGCACGGATCATGAATGACCTGCCTACCTGTGTCTGCCTCAAGCACGAGGACTGGCCGGGTCTGGAAAAGATCACCGCCCTGCGCCGCGAGGGGGTGTTGAACCGTCGTATCTCGATCCTCTGCGGCAATGGCGGGGTCTTCCTGCCCGAGGAGATGGAGCGAGGCGCAGACGGGGCGATGACCGGCTTCGCCTACACAGAAATGATGGTCGGCGTGGTCGAACATCATGCCAAAGGCGACATGGACCGCGCGCGCGACGTCTTCGATGCCTATCTGCCGCTCGCGCGGTTCGAACAGCAGCCGGGCCTTGGCCTTGCGATCCGGAAGTATACGCTCGCCAAGCGCGGGATCATTGCCCATGATGCCCTGCGCAAACCCGGCGCGGCGCTCTCTGCGGCCAGCCGGGCAGAGGTGGATCTTCTGATCGCACGACAGGACAAACGACTGAAGGAATTGGGCTGATGGATCTTGGATTGCAGGGAAAACGCGCGCTTGTGCTGGGGGCGAGTCGTGGTTTGGGGATGGCCATTGCGCAAGCGCTCGCGGCCGAGGGGGCAATCGTCTTTGCGGCCGCGCGCAGCCTTGAGCTGATTGACAGTTGGTCGCAGGGCCTTGGAAATGTTCATCCCGTCAAACTCGATCTGGCCGATCTGGTCAGCCTCGATGCGGTGGTCAACGATCTTCTGGCCAATGGCGGCGTCGACATCATCGTCAACAACAGCGGCGGTCCGCCCCCCGGCACCGCGCAGGAGGCCGACCGCGCCGCATGGATCACCCATTTCGAGGCGATGGCTGCGAATATCTTTCACCTGACCACCCGTCTTTTGCCCGCGATGAAGGCGCGTGGCTGGGGGCGTGTGATCTCGATCACTTCGTCGGGGGTAGAGCAGCCGATCCCCAATCTGGCCCTGTCGAACGGCATCCGCGCAGCGGTCGTGGGATGGTCCAAGACGCTGGCCTCTGAGGTGGCCGCTGACGGGATCACGGTGAATGTCGTTATGCCGGGGCGCATCCATACCGAAAGGGTGGACGAGTTGGACGCCGCCGCCGCCAAACGCACCCAGACCGATGTGGCCGAGGTTGCCAACAAATCGCGTTCGACCATCCCGGCGGGGCGCTATGGCAAGCCCGAGGAATTTGCTGATGTTGTGACTTTCCTTGCCTCGGTCCGGGCGGGCTATGTCACGGGATCACGCATCCGCATTGATGGCGGGGCAATCCGGTCGATCTGAGCGCGGCGCGAGCGACTTAGTTGGCGGGTGTCAGCCTCCGGGGCCAGCTCTCCCTGTGCGGCCCGAAGATGATAGGGTGGCTGCTCATGACACAGGATTTCGACTGCCTCTGTTCTGAAGTTCGTTGAGCACGTCTCTCTCTCCTGCCTCGATCGCGGACAGCAGGTCGGCAGACCGCCTTACCGCTTCGGCGAGAACGTGGGTTCGAAGAGAAACCGACAGAAATGCAGGCGCGCCGAAACGGCGGATTTTTTCGGGCCAGCGCCGGCGGAAGTAAAAGGTCCCGTTTCTGCGAACGAGGTGAAACCCCCACTTTCGTATCCGTCCGGTCTGACCGCCCTGCCTGCGTGATGGAGTGGGTGATAGTGTCCACCATCGATAGTGGACATCTTGAGGTCGGTGATGGCGGGGAAGAAGGGTTTGAAGAAGCGGGTCTGGTCGGACGACGAGAAGCGCACGATTTGCGCGCAGACGTTGACGCCGGGCGTTTCGGTTGCACAGGTTGCGCGGCGCTATTCGATGAACGCGAACCTGATTTTCAAATGGCTGAAGGATCCCCGGTTCGCGCCTGATGAGGGTGGGTCGTCGCCAGAGGAGAGCATCGCTCTTGAAGGCGTTTTCCTGCCGGTCGAGATTGAAACGCCCGCCCTGGAAAGCCACACTTCTCCCGCGCGCATGAATGACGTTGCGGCTGATCCTGGCCATGCCGTCTTGGCGCAGCGCGTGGATATCGCGCTGTCGGATGGGCGCCGTATTCTGGTGGAAGGCCCGACGTCGCTGGCATCGGTCGTCGGGCTGGTGCAGGGGCTGACGGCATGATCCCTGTGCCGATCAACACGCGGGTGTGGCTGGCTGCGGGCATCACGGATATGCGGCGCGGCTTCAACACGCTGGCCGCACAAACGGAGAAGATGTTGTCTGAGGACCCGTATTCTGGCCATCTATTCGTATTCCGTGGCCGTCGGGGTGACCTGTTAAAAATCATCTGGTGGGACACGCAGGGCGCATGCCTATTTATGAAACGCCTCGAGAAAGGGCGGTTTGTCTGGCCTGCGGCCAAGGACGGTAAAATCTGTGTCTCAGCAGCGCAACTGTCGATGCTTCTGGAAGGCATTGACTGGCGGACGCCTGCGCGGACATGGCGACCATTGCAGGCCGGATAAGCCAATAAAACAGGGGTTTATGCGCATTTTGCGTTCCGTTCAGGAGGCTGTTCGGATATAAAATCCGCATGCGCGCGACGTTCACCTCCCTGCCCGAAGACCCCACTGAACTGCGCGCAGTCAGCGAGTTGATGGCGGCCGAAATCAAGGCGCAAGCCTATCAGATCGAGAAGCTGAAGAAGGAACTGGCGGGACATCGCAAGGCCCGTTTTGGCAGCAAATCCGAGACCATGGATCAACTGGCGTTCGATCTTCAGGAAGACACCGAAATTGCGGCGGCCTCCGAGGCGCAAAAGGCAGCCCCGGAAACGGATGCTGATCAAGACGCTCCTGCCAAACGCACCCACAATCGCGCACCGCTGCCCGATCATCTTGAACGACAGGAAGAAATCCTGTCGCCGGGCGATAGCTGCGGTGCTTGTGGTGGCGCGCTCAAGCAGCTTGGTGAGGACGTGACAGAAGAGCTGGAATACGTCCCCGGTCATTTTGTAGTGAAACGGATCGTGCGACCGCGCATGACCTGCACCTGTTGTGAAGTATTTGCTCAAGCCGAACTGCCCTCACGCCCGATTGCCCGCGGGCGCCCGGGTCCGGGCCTGTTGGCCCATGTTCTGGTCGGCAAATATTGTGATCACCTTCCGCTCTATCGCCAGTCTGAAATCTATGCCCGTGACAAGGTCGCCCTGCACCGGTCCACGCTGACCGATTGGGTGGGGCGATCAACGGCACTTCTGGAACCACTGGCGGCTCATATCGGCAAACTGGTTCGGGCTGGACCTGCGCTGTTCGCCGATGACACGCCCGTCAAGATGCAGACGAAAGCCAAGGCTCAAACGGCACGCCTGTGGA
Source organism: Alphaproteobacteria bacterium HGW-Alphaproteobacteria-1 (assembly GCA_002842985.1). GTDB lineage: Bacteria > Pseudomonadota > Alphaproteobacteria > Rhodobacterales > Rhodobacteraceae > Roseovarius. The sequence continues at coordinate 1,062 of PHEQ01000005.1, read as the reverse complement.
GCTATGTGCGCGATGAACGCCCATGGTGCGGGCCAACGCCGCCCTGCGTGTGGTATCAGTTCAGTGTAGATCGCAAGGGCGAACACCCCTCATCCCACCTCAAGGGGTATAAGGGTGTGATCCACGCCGATGGCTTCACCGGGTTCAATGGGCTGTTCGGGACAGATCGCGCCAGTGAACAAGCCTGCATGGTCCATGTGCGTCGCAAGTTCGTCGATATCTATGAGAGCGAAGGCTCTGCCATCGCCGAAGAAGCAATCGAGCGCATCGCTGCCCTTTATGCCGTAGAAAAAGAAGCGCGCTATCAGCCCATTGATGCGCGCGTTGCCCTGCGACAGGCAAAGGCAAAACCGGTCTTTGATAACCTCGAGGCGTGGCTCTCGCTGCAATTGCCCAAGATCTCCGGTAAATCAACCCTGGCAGCGGCCATCCGCTATGCGCTCGGCCGCATGCCAAAGGCGCGGGCATATCTCGAAGATGGCAGGCTGGAGCTGGATAACAATATCTGCGAGCGCTCAATCAGACCGGTAACTCTGGGACGCAAAAATTATCTGTTCATGGGATCAAAGGGCGGCGCTGACGCTGCTGCCATTGCCTATACCCTCATTGAGACCTGCCGCATGAACAGTGTCGATCCCGAGGCGTGGCTGCGTTGGGTTCTGGCGCGTGTCGCAGATCACAAAATGCCCCACATCGATGAACTGATGCCCTGGAACTGGATCGCTGAATAAGTCAACGCCAGTCAGACCGGACGGATACCCACTTTCTCGACGGTTCCCGGGTCTTACACCGCGCGCGATGTGAACCGGTTTGTGAACCACCGCGACGTGGAGACGGGAGGCTGGCCGCTTGATAAGCGGCTATTCCATTGGGAATTATGGACTATTTTGAGGTCATTGGCTGGGGTGGCACGGTACACGACTCGTCTCATGTGATGACCTTCATGCGCCTTTTCGGGCATGTTATCCATGCGTTGAGGGCTTGGTCGTGCTGATGGAGTATCCAGTTCCGCAGGGCGTCAAGGCCGGTTCGGAACCATGATTTTTCACGTCTGCCATGCCG
>PHEQ01000034.1 GCA_002842985.1 Alphaproteobacteria bacterium HGW-Alphaproteobacteria-1 | reverse complement strand
GGCCTCTCCGGTCAGGCTACGCCCTCCCTCCGAGACCCCACCCCCGCGTTCTCATCCTGATTGACGCTGGATTCTCACCTTGTTTGTCGCGCGGCAAAGCGGACGGTTCTGACGATCTCCGATCAGGACTGCAGCCAACTACGAGGCTCATTGGATAGACCGCGCCGAAAGCGGCGAAGTTTCCTCGAACTACGCGAACAAGCAGGTGCGATATGTTCGTCAGATGATCGATGCGCACTTCGAGGATATCAGGCTGCCGAAGCCCAAGCGGATCAATGTGTTCAATAACATGCGTGTGGAGAAGCTCGCCCACGAGGATGGCGATGAGCGGAAGAAGCTTCCCTTACCGGAGCTTTGGATCAAGAATAGACTCGTTCGGGACCGAATTCTCGAAGGGGTGGATCAGGAGGCGTCTGACATCGCCATCATTGCGGCGATCTGCGGATGCCGGGCATCCGAGATCTACGACGTCCCTGAGGCGGACATCCACCTTGACCATCCAATCCCGCACCTCATGCACCGCATAGTCCAGGAAGGCCCGGACCGTCGAGAACTGAAGGGGCCGTCGTCGAAGCGTATGGTTATCTTGCTGGGAGCGGCGCTGGAGGCCATGCTCCGTCACCCGAAGGGTTTCAACAAATATCGGGGCAAGGCGTCATACTCGGGTTATGTGAACGGCTTTTTGCGCGACAACGATCTTTTCCCGTCTCTCCCGGAGGGAAATGAAGGCCGCTATGTCATCAGTGGCACGCGTCATTCGTTCGAAGATCGCATGATCAAGGCTCGTATTCCAAACGAGGAGCGTGCTTACCTCATGGGGCACTCGATTGGACGTGTTCGCGGCCGCCCTGTCTACGGGAGCGATCTCGATATACGGGTGCGCGCACTGCTTCAGGAAATGATCACCTTCGAGACTCAAGACTGGAAGCCCCGTCCGGTTAATGTCCTCTGGGAAGAAATTGACCGTGTGTTCGAGGCTGACGGCTATCGGTTGAATTAGGCAAGGGGGTAATCGTATAAATCGGCGGGGGCGAGAGGCGCGCACAGTGGGATCCGTGTGGGCACAGAACGCCGTCCCCGATATCGGAGATTCCAGAGAGCGCGAATCATGTTGGTCGCCACCGGGTCATGGTGCATCGCGGCACCTTTGGGGTCTGGCCACGTCGCCTCGCGCCATTCATGTCGAAAGCAGTGGTTGGCGCACCTACCGGGAGCAGCAGGGAGAGGATGCCTGCCACCACATCCACCCTGCACGATCTGCACCAGCACCTTTCGCGCGGCCTTCAGCTTTTCCATTCTGACGTTCATGGCAACCTGCCCTCCAGATCAATGATGGAGGGGAGATCGGTTCGTTTGGTCGGCGCGGAAATTGGCGGCGTTGTACGAGCCTACAATCGGGCTTGGGGTGCGTCGGGGCATGACAATGCCACGTTAGCCCCGTGGGGCAATTTGTGGGGCAGTTTTTTAGAGGAACACGCTCGAAACCCCATAAAATCAAGCACAGTTGAATTTTAGGGGTTGTAAGTGGTGCCCAGGAGAGGAACGCTCGGATCAGGTTTTGACCAGAAGGTCACTTGATGATGCCATCTTGCCAGTCGCATCGATCTGAACGGCGGCATAGTCCTTCGATTGCCATTTGTAGAGATTCGTGCCGCTGAGAGACGTGGCCACATTGACCGAAATATAGATCTTCTCGCCGGCGAAATTCGTGGCTTTGCGGTTCGTGCTCAGCATGCCGATCTCGGTTACCCCGGCGATCTTTAAGGCTGAAAGGTTGATTCCAAGGCCACCTGAGGGATCGTGCAACTTTCCGTTCTTGACGATACCGACGATTACCGGAGAGGCTCGACCGGCACCGTTGAACAGAACAATATCGTCTGTACCGAAAACCTTTCTCTGGAGGTGGATGGCCACACGCTGGTTGTCTTTTTCCGGGATCGAATCCATGTGCAGCCAGAGGTTGCTCTGGCCGGCCTGTAGCCACCAGTTCGGCTTGATGTATTTCCATGCGATATCGCTGCCAACCTTTACGAGCGTTTGCCATTCATAGAATATCCCGGCACCGATGCCGATGGCGACGGGGCTTGGCAAGAGGATGAAGCCGGGCTTGTTCGAGGGCAATTCGAAATCCCCCATGAGCGTCTGGACGGCCTTTTTCGCGCTTTCCTGTGCGGCCCAGTTGCCGACTTCTGATGTCGTCTCCAATAGGGCCTTGGCCACTTTGCCGGTCGATTTGACCGCAGCATCGGCCTTGCCGCCAAAGGACAGGACCCAGTCGACGCCGCTTGACTTGATCTCGCTAAATGCTTCGGGATAGGGGACGCCGGTCACCAAAATGATCGCATGACCCGCATCCGCGTTGGCCACCAGGCCGAGCCGTGCGCCGGTGACAAGGACTGACATGGGAACATTGCCACCCGCCATGTTCCAGACATTCGCCTGATAGGCACTGCCGCCTCCGATGACGGAGGCGCTGAAACCGCCACCGAACTTGCCAAGCCATTTATCGCCATAATTCATATCAGACCTCATCTAATGTTATAGAGAAACCCACTCCCATCGCCCACCCCTACCTCGACGGTGGCGAACTCCTCGCCTTCCAGCGTGCGGGTGAGGACGGCGCGGGAGAGGTCGGGCAGGATGGTGTTGGTGATGATGTTGTCGACCATGCGGCCACCCGAGTCGGGGTCGTTGCATTGCGCGGTGATGTGATCGATCACGGCGTCCGAATAGCTCATGCGCGCGCCGTGCCCGGCCTTCATCCGCGCCACGATGGCGTCGAGCTTGAGCCGGACGATGCCGCCCAGCACCTCCGCCGACAGCGGGAAATAGGGGATGGTGACGATCCGCCCCAGAAGGGCTGGCGGGAACACCCGTTGCAGATGCGGGCGCAGCGCCTCCGACAGGGCCTCGGGCTCGGGGCGGGTCTCGCCGCGGGCGGCCATGTCCATGATCGCCTCGGTGCCCACGTTGGAGGTGAGTAGAATCACCGTGTTCTTGAAGTCGATCCGGCGGCCCGTGCCGTCCTCCATCAGACCCTTGTCGAAGACCTGGAAGAACAGTTCGTGCACGTCCGGGTGCGCCTTTTCGATCTCGTCGAGCAGCACCACCGAATAGGGCTTGCGGCGCACCGCCTCGGTCAGCCGCCCGCCCTCGCCATAGCCCACATAGCCCGGCGGCGCGCCCTTCAGCGCGGAGACGGTATGCGCCTCCTGGAATTCGGACATGTTGATGGTGATGACGTTCTGCTCGCCGCCATAGATTGCCTCGGCCAGCGCCAGCGCGGTCTCGGTCTTGCCCACGCCCGAGGGGCCGCAGAGCATGAACACGCCGATGGGCTTGCCGGGATTGTCGAGCCGGGCGCGGTTGGTCTCGATGCGCTTGGCGATCTGGGTCAGCCCGTGATCCTGGCCGATGACGCGTTCGCGCAGCCGCTCGGGCAGGGTGAGGATGGCGCGCAGCTCGTCCGTCACCATGCGGCCCACGGGAATGCCGGTCCAGTCCGAGACCACCGAGGCGACGGCCTGCTCGTCCACATGGGCATAGATCATGCGGCGGTCCGGGTCGCCCTCCTCAAGGGCGCGCACCTGCGTGGCGAGGCTGCTGCGCAGCGTGTCGGGATCGGCGGGGGCGTCCTCTGCGAGATCCTCTGCGGCATCCTCGACCGGGGCAGGGGGGGCGTCGGCGGTCTCGGGGTCATCCGCCCGGGGGGGCGCGTCGGCCTCTGCCGCGCCGTCCGCGCGCGCCCCGGTGAGGCGGTCGCGCAGGGCGAGGATCTCCTCGACCAGCGCCTTTTCGCGCGCGTAATGCGCCTCGGCCTCGGCCAGCGCCGTGGCCTTCTCGGCCAGCGCCTCGGCGATCTCGGCCAGCCGCTCGCCGCTGGTCTCGCCCAGATCGGCCTGGGCCTGCTTGGCGGCGCGCTCGGTCTCGAGTGCGGCGATCTCGGCGCGCAGATCGGCGACCAGGGCGGGCGTGCCCGACTGGCTGATCGCCACCCGCGCCGCGGCGGTATCCAGAAGCGACACCGCCTTGTCGGGCAGTTGCCGCGCGGGCAGGTAGCGCGCCGAGAGCGTGACCGCCGCCACCACCGCCTCGTCGGAGATGCGCACCTTGTGATGCGCCTCCATCGGCGCAAGGATGCCGCGCAGCATGGTGCAGGCGCGCGGGACCGAGGGCTCGTCGACATTGACCGGCTGGAAGCGGCGGGTGAGGGCCGGGTCCTTCTCGAAATGCTGGCGGTATTCGGCCCAGGTGGTCGCGGCGACGGTGCGCAGCGTACCGCGCGCCAGCGCCGGCTTGAGCAGGTTGGCAGCGTCGCCCGTGCCCGCCGCCCCGCCCGCGCCGATCAGCGTATGGGCCTCGTCTATGAAGAGGATGATCGGGGTGGGGCTTTGCTGCACCTCGTCGATCACCGAACGCAGGCGCTGCTCGAATTCGCCCTTCATCGAGGCGCCCGCCTGCATCAGCCCGATATCGAGCGCATGAAGCCGCACACCGCGCAGCGCGGGTGGAACGTTGCCCGACGCCAGCGCCTGGGCAAAGCCCTCGACCACCGCCGTCTTGCCCACACCCGCCTCGCCGGTCAGGATCGGGTTGTTCTGGCGGCGGCGCATCAGCACGTCGATGATCTGGCGGATTTCCTCGTCGCGGCCGACGATCGGGTCCATCTTGCCGCTTTCGGCCTGCGCCGTCATGTCGATGGCAAAGCGGCCGAGGGCTGTCTGGCCCTTGCCGGGCGCGACACCGTCGCCGCCCGCGCCTGAGCGGGCGATCCCGCTGCCGTCCATCGGGCGCATGTCCTCTTCTTCCGAGCCGGCCCAGACGGTGCGCGCATCGGTCACGATCTGGTCGGCGTCGAGCGTGGCCATGAGCGGGCTGAGCGTGCGCAGCGCGCCATATAGCTCGCGCGTGCGCAGGATCGCCACCAGGATATGGCCCGAGCGGATCTGCGCCTCGCCGAAGAGCAGCGTGGCATAATGCCATCCGCGATCGAGCGCGTCGGTGACATGGGCCGAGATGCCGGGCATCTCGGTCACGTTCTTGCGGAACCCGGCAATGGCCTTGTCGATATCGCCAAGCACGCGGCCCGCGTCGATATTGTAATGGCGCAGGGTCACGGCCATGTCGCTGCGCTCGTTGGCGAGCAGGTGATGCAGCCAGTGCGACAGTTCCAGGTTGCGGTTGCCCTCGCCCTTGGCGTGGCGCAGCGCCTGCATGAAGGCGTCATAGCCCAGCCGGTTGAGTTTGCCGGCGACGGTTTCGAGGCTGATTTCGGTCATGTCGGGGGCCTTCTGTCTGAATTTGCAGGAGCATCGAGTGGCACCGGGAACACCGCGCAGAGCCGGGGCGCGGCCTCCGGCTCCGGGAATGTGTCGGGGGCGGTATCGCGGTCGGGCGGGCAGAGCGCGAAGCTGGTCCAGCCAAGCTGTCCGGCCTGGCCGAGCCGGGTGGCGGGCAGGTGCGCGACGGGCAGGGTGAGGGCGATCTCGGCCTCCTGGGTTGGGCCGAGATAGCTGCGCAGCGTGTCGCCGAGCCGGGTGCAGTCGGGGCGTCCGGGCAGGCAACGCTCGTATTCGGCAAGGCTGCGGCAGTGCAGGGTGACGCGGATCTTGTGGTTGACGCTCCAGGCACGGGCCCCGAGGCAGCAATTGCGCCCGAGTGCCGCGCGCGGCCCGCCAAGGCGCGAGTGGTCGTCGGGGCTGAAGTCCAGCCAGGTGCCGACGCGTTCGGTCAGCGTGACCTCCATCGCCATGACCTCGCGCAGGATCTGCAAGAGCCGCGTCGCGCTGCGCACCCGCGCACCCCAAAGCCCCATGAGGTGCCGCCTTGTGTCGTCGGGCAGGCTGTCGCGCCCGCTCAGCCCCGGCGTGCCATGGCCGATGAGCGATCCGGTCCAGGCGCGAAAGCGGTCCTCGGCGGGGCGGCCCATCTGCACGATCGGGCGCGCATCGGCCCAGGCGCGGTAGAAAAGCTGCACGAAGCGGGTCGAGAACATGTCCGCAAAGCGCGCGAAAGCCGGATCGTTGCGCCGGTGGATCCAGTGATAGGCCTCGAGCGTGGTGGTTAGCGGCAGCGGCCCGTTGGGGCCGAACAGCCCCATGAACTGCACGAAAAGGTGCAGCGGATCGCCGGGCTTCCCGGGCGGCTCGACGCGGGTGACATTGCAGGCGGGAAAGGCCAGGAACGGCTCCTGCCGGATCTCGACGATCTCCTCGGCGGGGCGGGCCGCGGTGCCGATGCGGGGCTTGTCGGGGTGGCTGCGTTCCAGTTCGCGCAGCAGTTCGAGGATGTCGAAGACCCAGGGTTCCTCAGCCAGCCGCGCGCGCCGCGCCGCCCGGCTCACAGCACCGGACCCGTGCCCGAGCGCGGCGGAAAGCGCAGCATCGGGCCGCGCTTGCGCCCGGCGATCACCGTCTCGGTAAAGCTGTTGATCTGGACATAATCCGCAAGGAAGCGGTCAAGCACGGCGCCGAGCACGGCAAAGCCCGCGCCCTCGTAGGCGCGCTCGTCAAAGCTGAGCGTGACCTCGATGCCGCGCGCGGGGGCATAGCCGTCGGGTCCGCGCACCGAGCGCACCATGGGCCGCGTCGCCGCACCCACCAGCCCCTGCACCTGCCGCTCGGTGATGCTGTCGGAGAGGTCGGCGAACAGCGCGAGCACATCGCGCAGCCCGGCGGCGGGATCCTCCGCGTGGCGGTCGCGCAGCCCCATCATGTTGAAGCTCAGGCAGTTGACAAGCTGCCACAGCCGCGCGCCGCGCGTGGCCCCGCGCCCGGCATGGCGGTCCTGATCGGTCAGCGCCTGGCGCGGTGGCGTCGGCCCGGCAAGGCAGGCAAAGCCCACCGAGGTATCCTCGACCAGCCGGAAATCGGTGCTGTCCTGGCCGATCGGTAGCAGCGCGGGCAGGTGACGGTTGGTGCAGAGCAGATCGGCCTGCAAGCCCTGCACCCGGTCGGGATCGTCGATGGCGGCAGGTTCGTAAAGGGTGATCAACGTCTCGGTGCCGGTATAGTCGCCCTGCACGCCGCGCCGCAATTCGGCGGTGTTGAGCCGCCGCGGGCGGCGGTGCAGGCTGTAATGCAGCGCCTCGGAGGGACGCGCGGTATCGGCGGGCCGGCCATAGAGCGGCCAGACCGCCACCGGCTTGCGCGTGCCGCCATAGAGCGCGCGCACCGCCCGCACCGAATGGACCTCGTAATTCTCGTGCGGGCTGGAAATGGGCGTTACGAGATGCTCGCGCCGCTCGGGCCCGATGCGGATGCGCGCCGAGCGTTCGGTGAAGAGGTTGATCGCGGGCACCGCATGAAGCCGGAAGCTTTTCGCGGTGATGGCGGCGGCCAGCGCGGGCACCGCCTCGTCGAACTCGAACAGCAGATCGAAGGCCGGGGCCTCGACCCGCGCCAGAAGCGCCTTGAGGCCCGAAAGCCGGAAGCCGAGGAATTTCTGCGGCAGGATCTGGAACTCGCGCAGGAGGGCGAAACCCGCGAAAAGCCGCCCCTCGTCGGGAAACAGCGCCTCTTCGGGGTCAAAGCCGATCTGGCCCAGCATGTCGGGTGGTGGCCGCGCGAAACACGGATCACCATTGGTATCGAGCCAGCGCAGGGTGATGCGTGCGCAGCGGCCGAAGATCTGGGCGTAAAGCTCGTTCATTTCGGCCATCGGGCCGAAGAGATGCACCGGCAGCCGGTCCAGCCCCGCGCGCGCGAGCGCTGCCACCGGCGGCGGTGCGTCCTTGCCGCGCGGCAGATCGGCGTCCGGATCGGGCGCGCCGGGGCCGGTGCGGCGCACGATGCGCAGTCGCAGCCCGGCGGCGGTGCCGGGGCCCACCTCCAGCCCGAGCGCCTGAAGCGGCGCGGGACTGGCGACATAGCGCGCCAGGTCGATCTCGAGCGGCCACAGCTCCAGCGGGGCGGCCAGCCGGAAGCGGCAGGAGACGCGCTGATCGCGCTCGCGATACGTGGCGTCGAGATAGGCACCGGGGGCAAAGCGCCGTCCCTCGCCGAGATCGGGCGCGGTGAAATCGGGCCGGGCCTGAAGCAGCGCCGCCGACGGCACCGGGGCAAGATAGCCGGGCAGAAGCTGGTCCAGCAGGGTGGTGGTAAAGACCGGAAACTCGGCCTCGATCTTCATGCGCACCCGCGCGGCGAGAAAGGCGGTGCCCTCCAGCAGCCCCGCCAGGCCGGGATCGAGCCGGTCGCGCGCCAGCCCGCCAAGCCGGTCGGCGAGGCCGGGAAACTCGGCGGCGAAATCCGCCGCCCGGTCATAAAGCGCGTTCAACTCGCGTTCGTAGAGATCGAGGAACTCCTGCTGCATCGCGCCGCTATCCCGTGGCGGGCGTCTTGGCCCTGTCGCCGGTGTCGTCGGCTGCGGGCGCGGGCCGGGGTCCGCTGGCCGCGCCCGCCACGCCGTGCAGCTCGATCTTGCCGGAGCCGACATCGATTTCGGCGACGAACTCGAGCGGAATGTCGACGGGGCGGCATTTCATCTCGGCATGGGCGTGAAAGCCGATGCGCTGCGTGTTGTCCTCGTCGGTCTCGCGCCGCTCGATGCGCAGCGTGTCGGGCACGAGGCGCGGCTCATGGGCGATCAGCGCCGCGCGCAGCGCCGCGCCAAGCGAGAGGATATCGCTTGAATCGACGGTCAGGTGGGTGAGGTCGTCGATTCCGAAATTCAGCACCGAGCGGCGCACCGCCGGATAGGCCTCGAGATCCACCACCGAGGCGAGGTTGATGGTATTGGCGAGATGGTCGAGGTCGATGTTGAGATTGCGCTTGAGTGCGGCCTCGTTGGTGCCGCGCTGGCGCAGCGAGGCGCGTTGCGACAGGATGCGCGCGCCGTCGGCGTCGTGGCGCAGCTCGGACTTGCGCGCATCGCCCGCCGCCGCAGCCTCGCGAAAGGCATAGAGCAGCGGCACCTGGAGCCGCTGGCCCTGCTGCGGGGTCACGCCCCGGTTGTTCTGGCCGCGTTGACGCATGATCCCCCCGGATAGGCGATTCCGAGACCGGGGTCGCACACGCGATGATCCTGGTCATCGGGCAGGAAAGCGCGTGGCTGCGAGCGAGCCATGCCCCTGCGCAGGTATCCCGTGCCGGCCAACCGCCACGGGCTGCCCTGTCGCCGTCTCAGACCGCGACGTTTTCCGCGATGTCCCAGCCGATATCGCTCGAGCCGACGGCACCGCCACGCTCGTTCTGCTGGGTATAGGTGACCTTGAAGGACTTGAAGTTGAAGGTCAGCGTTTCCTGCACCCGGTCCAGCCCGTCATTGGCGCCGCCGGTGTTGTAGGAGGAGACCAGGATCGTGTTCATCTCGATCTTGAGATAATCCACCGGCTTGTCGCCGCCGGCCTTGCGCACGATCAACTCGGCGCGCGGGATGTGGCGGCCCGAGGTGCAGGCCTTGAGCAGGTCCGGGGTCGAGAGGTCGAGATACTTGGTAAAGGTCACGTCCGAGACATTGACCTTGCCCGAGCCGGCGCCGGGGCCCATGTGGGTGGTGCCCGACTGGGTCATGCCCCAGTTCCAGGCGAGGACGTCGATGCCGCCCTTGTCCTTGAATTCCTTGAGTTGGGTTTCCCCTTTGATCCCGTCGATGACGAGGACGATGTCGACTGCCATTTGAGTGCTCCTTTCAAAGTTTGCTGTTCAAGTCTGGTTTGGGTAATCACGTTCACTTGGAGGGCAGTTTCGACACGAGGCTCATGCCGATATCCATACCCTCGAGCTGGAAATGCGGGCGCAGCAGGAAGCGGCCCATGTAATAGCCGGGGTTTTCGGGGTCCTCGACCACCTCGACCTTGGCCCCGGCCAGCGGGCGGCGGGCCTTGTCGGCCTCCGAGGCATTGGCGGGCGAGGCGTGGACATATTGCGAGACCCAGTCCTGCAACTCGCGCTCGAGCTGTTCGCGCTCGCGGGTGGAGCCGATCTGGTCGCGCACCATGTGCTTGAGATAATGGGCAAAGCGTGAGACCGCGAACATGTAGGGGATGCGCGCCGAGAGATTGTCGGACGCGGTAGCCTCTGCGTTCTTGAATTTCTTGGGCTTGTAGAGCGATTGCGCTCCGATGAAGGCGGCCTTGTCGGTGTTGGAGCGGTGGACGAGGCTGATCAGCCCGGCCTTGGACAATTCTGCCTCGCGGCGGTCGCTGATCGCGGTCTCGGTCGGGCATTTGAGGTCAAGCCCGCCCTCTTCGGTCTGGAAGGTATGGGTGGGCAGGTTGATCACCTCGCCACCCGACTGAACGCCGCGGATCTGCACGGTCCAGCCGTAATCCTTGTGCGCGCGGGCGATATTGGCCCCCATCGCGTAGGCGGCGTTCATCCAGGCGTATTTCTCGCCGGTATGGCCGTCGGTCTCCTCGGAGAAGTTGAATGCCTCCACAGGCAGGCTGTCGGGGCCGTAGGGCTCGCGCGCAAGAACGCGCGGCATGCACAGCGCCAGGTAGCGCGCGTTCTCGCTGTCGCGCAGCCCGCGCCAGCCGGCGTAATCGGGTGTCTCGAAGATCGTGCCGAGATCGTGGGGATTGGAAATCTCGTTCCAGCTGTCCATCCCGAGAAGCGTCGGGGCGGCGGCGGAAAAGAACGGGGCATGGGCGGCGGCGGCGATCTTGCCCATGTCGCGCAGCACCCGCACATCGGCGGGTGAATGGTCGAACTGGTAATCGCCGATCAGGCAGCCGAACGGCTCGCCCCCGAGATTGCCCAGGCCGGTCTCGTAGATCTTCTTGAAGAACGGGCTCTGATCCCATTTCGCGCCGGGATAGCTGCGCAATTCGCGTTCCAGCTCGGCCTTGGAGATGTTCATAACCTTGATCTTGAGCGAGGCGTCGGGTTCGGAATTGTTGACGCAATATTCCAGCCCGCGCCAGGCGCTCTCGATCTTCTGGAATTCCGGGTGGTGCAGGATGGCGTTCATCTGTTCGGAGATCTTCGCGTCAAGCTGCGCGATCATCTCGTCGACCGTGTCGAGGATATCCTCCTTGACCACCGATTGATCCTGAAGCGCCTGCTTGACCAGGGTCGAGACGGCATTCTCCACCTCGGCGGCGGCATCGGGGCTGCGTGGACGGAAGCTCTCCTTGAGCAATTGCGAGAAATCTTCCGTCTCGACGGCGGCGGCGCCGGGGGCCGCGTCCTGTTGGGTCTTTTCCATCCTGTCCTTCGCTCTTCAACGTCCTGGGCCGCAACGCACGCGGCCGGCTTTTGGTCCCGGGGGCGCGGAGCCGCCCGGATCAGGCGGTGCCGTCTTCCCTGTCCGCGTCCTGCGGGGCCTCGGCCGCCTTGCTCTCGAGCATCTTCATCAGCTCGGGATCAGACAGCAGCTTGCGCAGCAGGTCCTGGGCGGCGGTCTTGCCGTTCATGTAGCGCTGGAGGTTGGCCAGTTGTTCGCGCGCCTCGAGCAGGGTCCTGAGCGCGGGCACCTGCCGCGCGATCTGGCCGGGATCGAGATCCTCCATGCTCTTGAAGGTCAGGTGCACGCCAAGCTTCTCGCCGCCTTCGGTGCCCAGCTTGTTGTCGGCCTGAAAGCTGACCGCCGGTTCCACGCTGGCCATGAACTTGTTGAAGGTCTGCGGCTCGACATCGGAAAAGGGCCGCTCGGCGATCTTCGGCTTGTCCTTGGCCGAGGCATTGCCCGACAGGTCGGCCATCACCCCCATCACGAAAGGCAGCTCGACATTCGCCGTCTCGTCGTAAGGATCCTTGTAGGAGATGTGCACGCGCGGTGGCCGGTTGCGGCCTATGGCCTTTTGTCCCGAGTCAGACATTATCAATTCCCCCTGCAAATTCTTGCCAATATCAAGCCCTATGAGACCGGTCTTGTCAAATCTTTTGGCGCAGGGCCGGGTGGGAAATTCCCTGCTCCGGCTTCGGGGGGAAATGGTGGCGAGCAAGCTCAGTCGAGCACGAAGGCCGCGAGCGCCAGATCGGGCACCATCCCGAGCCGTGTCATCTCTTCGGCCAGCGCCTCGAAGAGCCGTCCGGCAGGGCGCGGTCCGGATGGTGCCCGCAGGCTGTCGAGCGGCACCGGCGTGGCGATGGCGACAAGCAGGCCGCGCCCGCCCGCCGTGCCGCCGGTGACCGGCACGAGAAAATCGCTGCCATCGGGGCCGGGACGCAGAAAACCGGTGAGGTCATGCACCTGCCCGGCGGCATCGGCCAGCAGCAGATGCAGCGTGCCGGGGTGGTCATGCACCAGCGTGCCGGCCAGCGGACGATCCTCCGAGACCGTGGGCCGCCACAGATCGAGGGCGATGCCGCGTTTCGGGTCGTCCCCGGCGACGCGGGCGAAATCGAGCACCGGGCATTGTCCGGCGCTGAGCGGATAGGTGGCGAGGGTCGGGCGCGCCTCGGGGGGGAAGGCCTCGGTGAGCCGGGCTGCGGCCTCGGCCAGCCGCGCCGGATCGCGCCCAAGGGCGGCCAGTCCCGGCTCGGCACCCTGGAGCGGGATCACCAGGTGGCAGGGGCTGTCGTGCAGCCCCTGCAACAGCCGTTGCGCGCGGCCCAGATCGGGGCCGGAGCCGTGCCCGTCGGCAGCCTCGGCCTGCCGGTCCGAGAGCCGCTGGTCGGGCCCGTCGCGGCGCGCGCGGCTGGGGCGGCGCTCGGTTTCCTGCGCGACGGGCGCGGGGGCGGCGCGGGGGCGGTCGGTGCGGGCCGCGCGCTCGGCTGGCGCGCGCAGGGCAGCGGCCGCGTCGGCGCGCGGCGCGGCGGCGCTGTCGGGATCGAGACGGCGGGGCGCAGCGGCCGGGGCAGGGTCCGGTGCCGATGCGGCCCCTTCGGCGCGCAGGCGACCGGAGGCGGTGGACGCGGCGCTCTGGTCCGGGGCGGCCAGTGGCGTGGCGCGGGCAGGGTCGGTTGGCGCAAGACGGGCAGTGTCGGTGCGGGCAGGGTCGGGGCGGGCGGTCTCGACCGGGGCAAGGCGCGCGCGCGCGGGCCGTTGGGCCGTCATCGGGGTGGCGGGTGCCGCGGCGGTGCGCGTGGCGGCGGGATCGTCGCGCGCCGTTCCGGTGGCCTCGTCAAGCGCGCGCAGCCGGTCGGTGACGGCGGTGGCTTGCGCGCGGCCCGGCTCGGCGGTGGTGCCGATGACCGGGGCCAGGGTGCGGATCACGATGCCTGCGGCCCCGGCGGCGGGGGCCTGCGGCTGTCCGGCCAGTGCCAGTGTCATCGCCGAGACCGCCGCCAGGTGCAGCGAGATCGAGACCCCCGCCACCATCACCCAGCGAGCCGCGCCGGATGCGGCGACCGGCGGGGCGGGCGCGCTCACCGGCCCGGCCCCCGCGTGTCCGAGGGGCGCAGGGTGACCATGCGGATCTCGGCCCCCGCCGCTGCGAGCGCGCCGACAAGGTCGAGCACCTCGCGCGCCGGGTGATCACGCCCGACCAGCAGATGCACCCGCGGCAGCGTGCCCGAGGCGATGCGGTCGCGCAGGTCGGCGCGGCTCACCGCCGCGCCGTCGAGCGCCAGCGCCGACCCCGGCCCCGCCACCAGAAGCGGGCGCGGCAGTCCCTCGATCGGCAGGTCGCGGGTGGTGGGCGGCATGACGGCGCGTTCCTCGGGGTCGGCGGGATCGCCCACCACAAGGAAATAGAGCAGCAGAAGCAGCACGATATTCACGGTCGCCAGCGAGAAATCGGGGCGAAAGCGGGGCGTGGGGCGAGAGAGCGGGCCCATGGCGCTCAGCGTCCGATCAGTTGCAGCCGGAGGGCGCCCGCGCGGCGCACCGGCACCAGCAGATCGGCAAGGTCCTGCGCGCGGGCCTGCCGCGAGATGAACACCACGATATCGGCGATGCCCTCGGCGCGCAGCGCCGCCAGCGCGTCAGGCAGCGCCTCGAACGGCAGACGCAGATCGCCCGCGCGCACCGCGTCGCGCTCCAGATGCCAGATCGCCTGCGCCAGCGGTTGTGGCTCGGCGGCCGGGACGGGGCGCGGCGGGGCATCGGCTTGGGTCCCGGCGGCGCGCGCGGGTGGGGTGAGCGGCAAAAGCGCAT
Source organism: Alphaproteobacteria bacterium HGW-Alphaproteobacteria-1 (assembly GCA_002842985.1). Lineage (GTDB taxonomy): Bacteria > Pseudomonadota > Alphaproteobacteria > Rhodobacterales > Rhodobacteraceae > Roseovarius. Next base: position 11,728 of record PHEQ01000034.1, on the reverse strand, counting down.
AGGGCGCGAGGCTGCTTGAGAGCATGAAGAAGATCAGCAACTGGAACATGATGTCGGCGAGCGGCGTGAGCGCGAAACCGCGCCGGGGCGGGCGGGCGCGCGCCAGCGGTCCGGCAAGCCCCGCGCCGCCCATCTCAAACCGCCCCGCGCGGTGGTGCTGCCCCGGCGAAGGCCGCCAGAATCGCCTCGAGGGCGGCGCGTTCGCGCCCGATCCGCGCCTCCAGCCAGGTGGTCAGGAAATAGAACAGGATCGCGATGGCCAACCCCACGGCGGTGGTAATGAGCGCTGTCCAGATGCCGCCCGCCAGCGCCGCCGGATCGGCGGCGCCGCTGCCTTCGGCCAGCCGCCCGAAGGCCTCGATCATGCCGATCACCGTGCCCAGAAGCCCCAGCATCGGCGCGGCCTGCACAACCGCCTCGAGCCCGCGCATGTGCCGCTCGAGCGCGCCCAGATCGGTGAGCGCGCGCTGCGTGCCGCGCGCCTGCGCGATGGCCGGTGTTGCTGGATGGGCGGTGAGCGCCGTGAACATCTCGCGCAGAAGTGCTGCCTGCGGCCCGGCCTCCCCCTCGATCGCGCGCGCCGCCGCGGCATGGTCGCCCGCCTGCCAGAGCCGCAGCGCCTCCTGCGCCGGGCGCGCCCGCCCGAGCCGGGCGCTGCGGAACTCGATCAACTTGACCAGAACCACCGTGGTGGCAAAGGCAGACAGCGCCGCCAGTGCCGCCAGCACGGCCCAGCCGAGCGGGCTTATATCCGCGAGGGGAAATCCTGACATGCGCTCAGCTTCCGAACGCGATATCCGTGCGCGACGAGCCCTCGAGCGCGTCCATGCAGATGCGCGAGTCGGCCCCGTCGGCGGTCACGCAATCCTCGGCGTCGTTGAGCAGGAGCCGCGTGACCTGCCCGCAGCCGCGGTTGAGCAGGAACTGCACCACCCGCGTCTTGTCCGGCACGAGCCGCCCGAATTCGAGAATGAGCCGGTCCGAGACCGCGCCGGTCTCGTCGAACACGGCCACATCATAGGAGGTCTGCTCGAGCGCCGTGCCGGTGGCGTTATGGGCCACGAAGGTCAGCCGACAGCCCCCCTCCACCGCCTCGGTATTGTTCAGCTCCAGCGTGAAGCGCCCGGCCTCCTGCGCGGCGAGCGGGGCGGGGGCGAGAAGGGGCAGGGCGAGCGCTCCGGCCATCAACAAGGGTTTGGTGGTGAACGAGTGCATCCATGTCCTCCGTCAGAAATCGGGAAAGCTCTATGATCAAAGTGCTACCACGGAACGCGCGTTTGGCAAATCGCGCAGGGACTGCGGGGGAGAAAAATCCTGTTCGGCGGCACATGCGGGACATGCGTAGGCCGTCCTGCCCGAGGGCGGACTCCGCTCCAACAACGTGCCTGCCTTCGGATCAGGTCTCTGGGTTGCGAATGAAGGTCTTGTATTTCTTTGGATAATGCTCGGCCGGAAACCCCGCCGTCAAATCGGGTCTCCAGTGAACTCTCTGGAAATTCGACCCGAATACCGTCCTTGGGACCTTCAGGTTATCGACGCTCAAGGACTCGGAATACAGCGAGAAGAAACTCTCGCACCCGAACACGATCCGGTAGGTTGAGCCGCCCGGTATGTCCTGTGCCTCGTTGAGGGGGGTATCTCTGGCCTCCCAGGCAGACCCGAGCGGAAAAAGACCGAAGCCTGGATACTCATTGCTTTTCATGACAATGACCTTGGCAACAGAGCACACGACGGCGTCGCCCGATGCGTGCGGCAAACTTGCCCCTCAACCCCCGCTCTCACCATCATAGGCCTCGGCGAAATAGGTCAGGAACACGTCGAGCATCCCGTTTTCATGGGCCTGCGCCTTGGCGTCCCAGCGTTCGACGAAGGTCTCCCAGGCCCGCGCGCGGCGGTTCGACAGCAGGCCGCTGGTCTTGACGCGGGCCTCGATCGTCTCGGGGGCGAGATCGTCCAGGAGCCGCGCCAGCGCGGGCTGGATCGCGGCATGAGTGGCATATTGGTGGCGCTTGATATCGGCAAATGCGGCGCGGATCGCCGTGCTGCCGCGCTGAAATCCGGGGCGCGGTGGGCCGAACATGGCGCTCAGCGCCTGATCGGGCGTGGGCATGAACTTGAGCGGGTTGTTGTCCTCGCGCCCGATCATCGTCACCTGGCCCGAGCGAACCGAGCGCCGCGCCACCGCGCGCGCCTGCAACAACCCCGACAGCTCCTCGCCGAGAACATGCAGCGCGCGGCCGATCTCGGTGGCGGTCTCGAGCGGATTGCCCTGGCTGAGGCTGCCCTCGGGCAGGCCCGCGGCGGCGGCGATGGCCTCGAGCACGGCCTCGGGGCTGGGTCCGGGGTTCGCACCCGTTGGCCGCGCGGCACCGGAAGGGGGGGCGGCAGGAAGGGCGGGGGCCGGTCCCGGCGGGGCGGTGCCGATGGAGGCGGGGCCGGGCAGGGGCTGTGCGGCGGGGGGTGGCCCGGCATCGGACGGGGCGGCCGGGCGGGGCGCTCCTGTCCCCCAGATATCGGCGACCGGTGCGGCGGGGGACGGCGCACCATGGGCGGGCGGCCGTGCAGGTGACGCGCCCCAGATATCGGCGCGCGGGGGCGGGGCAGGGGGGGGCGCGACGGGCGCGACGGGAGGCGCCTCGGGAGGCGCGCCGATCCCGGCCCCGATTTCCGCGCCGATCGCCGCACCGGGCCCCGTTGGCCCGGCCTCGAAACTGACCTCGACGCTGTAATGACCCACCTGCAACCGGTCGCCCGCCTGCAACGCGTGGGGGCTTTTCACCCGCGCCGCGCTGCCGTTGACGAAGGTACCGTTGGTGGAGATGTCATAAAGCCGCCAGGCGCCCTTTTCGTGGCGCAATTCCATGTGACGGCTGGAGATGAAGCGACGCGGGTCGGGCAGGCTCCAGCCGATCCCGCTGTCGCGGCCCACCTCGAGGATTTCTCCCGGCGCGACCGACACTTCGAGCGGGCCGCCATCGGGCAGGCTCGACATGTTGGTGATGCGCAGCCGCAGCCTCTGGTTGTCCATGCATCCCGTCTCCGTCGGTCGATCGGCGCGGGGCCGCGCCGATCCTCTTTCCTTGTTTTGTCAGGCCAGATCGGGCGCTGCAAGATCCTGCGCCATCGACAGGAAATTGCGCAATGTGCCGTGCCGCCGGGGCTGATCGACCCGCGCCAGCGCGGCCAGAACGGCGGCATTGACGCCGCGCCCGGCCAAAAAGCGCGGCGGGCGCACGGGCGGGGTTTCGGGCGGGGTGAGCGAGGCCCCGGCCCAGCCGGTGCCGAGCGCGAGCCAGATGCCGGGACCGCGCACCGGCTCGGCCAGCGCCCGGTCGAGCAGGGCGGCGCGCGCGCCCTCGTCGGGCCGGGCCACCCAGGCGGCGACGGCCTCCATCATCGCGTGATCCTCCGGCCCCAGAAGGTCATGAACATGGCGCAGGCATTCATGGCCCCACCAGATCGCCACCCGGCGGCGGAACATCTGTGCGGCGAAGGTCACTGCCTCCTCTGGGGTGGGGCTGTCGAGCAGGGCGCGTGCAAAGACCATCACCCCCTCGTCGCGCGCAGGGCGGGCGGTCATGTCCTCGGCAATCTCGGGCAGCGCCGCGAACAGTTCTTGCGCGGTCAGGTATCGCAGGGTCTCGGGCTCTTTGCTCACCGTTGGTCGCATCCTGTCAAGGGCCGGTCCGGTCATCGCACCGTCACGAGTTGATCTTGACCAGCGCGCCCTTGATGTCCATCAGCGCGCCGGCCTTGTGTTCGGAGGTCATGCCGGCCCCGGACTTGAACGTCTGTGTGGCCTTGACCTCGATGGTGGGGGATTGCAGCGTTATCGAGGAGGCATCCATGGTGATGGTGCTCGCGCCCACCTTGAGGGTGATCTTCTTGCCTGCCGTCACCGTAAGTTCCTTGCCCACGTCGAGCGTGTCGTTGTTGCCGATCGTGGTGCTCCGGTCATTGTCGACCTTGCGGGTCTCGTCGTGCAGTATCTTGGCGTTGAGATCGTATTGGGCGTGCAGGCGCACCTCCTCCTTGCCCTTGGTGTCGTCGAAGGCCAGCTCGTTATAGCCGCCGCCGCCGGGGGTGGAATTGCTCTTCATGCCCATGGTCTTGCCGCCCTCGGCGACCTCGAAAGGCGGCATGTTGTCGGCATTGTAGACGCAGCCCACCACCAGCGGGCGGGCCGGATCGCCGTCGATGAACTCGACCACCACCTCCATGCCGATGCGCGGCACGGCCAGCCCGCCCCAGCCCTTGCCGGCCCAGAGCTGCGCCACCCGGCAGCGCATCGAGCGCGCGTCCTCGCGGTCCCAGTGGAACCGCACCAGGATGCGGCCATACTTGTCGCAATCGATCTCGCCCTCGCCCACCACAACGGCGGTCTGCGGCCCCGGCACCCGCGGCGCGACGCGGGCGGGCGGCGGCACCACCGGCGTCTCGGCGGCGCGCAGCTCGTACCAGCCGCGATAGCTGTCCTCTTCTGCGCCGCCGATCACGCCGGTGCGATAGGCCTCGGCGGTGAAGCTGTGCGAACACGACAGCGCGACGAAGCTGCGCCCGTCCACGCCCGGATCGGGGTGGCCGGTGACGGTGATGCGCATCCCCGCCATCAGCCCGGCGCAATCGCCATGGCTGCTGTGCAGCCCGTCGCCCATGGCGGCCTGGTTCTGGCGCAGCTCGGTCAGGGTGTTGCCCTTGCCCTGATCCGGGTAGCGGCCGGGATAGACGAAGGATTCGATATCGCCCTTCTCGTATTTTGCCCCGGCGCTCTTTTCGGTCTGCATGGCGGCGCGCGGCGTGGTGAAGTTGTAATCGGTCATCGCCACGCGCCCGGTGGACATCCTCCGCCCCGACACCCAGTCGTGCAGATGCTCGCGCCCGTCACGGAACTGGCGTTCGGTCATCCGGTAGGGGCGCGCGCCGCCGGGGATTTCGGGCAGGCTGTCGACCTCGTCGAAGAGCACCAGTTCATGCGCGTGCTTGTCGTGGCGGAAATAGTAGTTGATGCCGAACATCGACATCAACCGCTCGATGAATTCCAGATCGCTTTCCTGGAACTGCACGGTATATTCCATCTCGGGATAGTCGCGTTGCAGGTCGGCGACATGGGAAAAGCCGTGATCGGCAAAGATCTCGGCGAGGATTTCGGGCGCGGTCTTGCGGTGGAAGATGCGCTGGTTCTGCCGCAGTCCCAGAAGCCACAGCCAGGGCCGCAGCGTGACCACGTAGCCATGCCCGCCCTCCTGCATCCCGAGCCAGCGCGCCTCGGTCAGAAGCCCGTCGAAATGGCGGTCGGGATGGCCCGGATCGAGCGTTTGCAGCGCCACCGAGGCATTGCGCCCGAGCAGCTTGTCGAAATCGATATTGGCGCTCACGCTGAGGCATTCCACCTCGAACTCGTAGAGCCGGTTGATCCCTTCCTGCCCGCTGAAGCGCATCAGCGCGAGGCTTGCGGTCTGTCCCGTGTCGGGATTGTCCGGCGGATAAAATACACCAAGGCGCTGGTTCTGGGAAATCATCGCTTACATCTCTGTCTCGAACGCGGCGAAATGAACCGGGCCGCTCTGGATCGGGGCTTGGGTCCGACTGGTTCGGCCCCGCCTCCCGGGTGCTGTATTCTCGGGACAGTATGACCAAATTTCGGTCGCAGGGCAAAGGTTGAAAGCAGGGGCCGCTCGGCGGGCGCGATTTTCGCGCCAGTGAGGCCCGCGCGGCCTCATCTGCTGCCCAGATCGCCGCTGGCGTTGAGGATCACCGTCCAGCTTTCGGCCTGCCCGATATCGACCTCGGCGAAGCTTGCCGCCACATGGCCGCGCAGCCAGCATTCCTCGCCGCCCAGAATGCGGAACCGGTCTTCATCCACGCAGAAAGTCGCGCTGCCGTCCAGCAGCGCCTGGTTGAAGACATCGGTGGCGAACAGATAGACATAGCGGTTGACGAGCTGCTCGCGCAGGATCACGACGCAGCGATTCGGGGCGATGGTCCACCAGCCTTCGCTGAGAAAGCCGTCGCCGGGATCGTGGGCGACGGCAAGGTTGAGCACGTCGAAACTGTCGTTGCAGACCGAGAACTCGGCCCGTGCCGCGGCCGACAGCGCCAGCCAGAGCAGGGCGGCGCAGAGCGTGTGCCGTGCCCAGATCTGCCGCGCGGTGCCGTCCTCTTGTGCGGTCATCGCCTTCCCCTCGCGCCGTCTCAGTCCGGCGCCGGCAGGAAATCGGTGAGAATGGCGGCAAAGCTCTGGTTGAGATAGCCGCGCGCCCGTGTCAGCAGCACCGGGACCGGGCTCGACGGCTCGGCACCGGCATAATAGCTCTCGATCGCGCTCATCAGCGCGGCGGCTTCCTTTCGGGAGGTCACGGAGAAGGGCTCGGACGGCGCAGTGTCGGGCAGGTCGGGCGCGCCGCCCTCCGAGAGCGCGCGCATCCGCTCCATGCCCAGAAGAAAGCCACTATCGGCCCCGAAGTCGATCCGCGCGCGGCTTGCGATCTCGGGCATCAGCACGTCGAGCGCCTCGGTCAGCGGCCTCCCGACAAGCTGATGCGCCTGGCGCACCAGCAGAAGGCTGGGCGAGGAGGGTTCATGGTTGCGGAAATAGCCCTCGATCGCGCCGAGTGCCGCGCGCGCCTCCGCCATGCCGGTGATGCGACCGGTGGGGGCGGGGGCGGCCTCTGCGGCGCCCGCCTGCGGCGGCGGCGACGCCGCGTCCGCGGCCTCGTCCGTGTCGCCCTGCGGGTCTTCGGCCCCGGTCTCCAGATCGGGCCGCGCCTCGGCAATCAGGCCCAGGAGGTCGTCGAACCGGGCGGTGAGATCCTCGAGATTGGGGCGGAAGGGCTGGCTCTCGTTGGCAAGGCACTGCCCTTCGATGCGCGCCACCGCCGTGCGCATCCGGCTCAGCAGCGCGTGGCACGCGCTCACGGCCTCGGCATTCTCGGCGGCGCGCAGCGCCGAAACAAGCGCCTCGGCATCGCCTGTCTCCTCGCCGGGCTGTGGCGCGCGTTCGCCGCGCGCCAGTGCCACCCGCCGAAAGCTGATGTCGCGCAGGCGGCGGTCGCGAATCAGCGGCGCGAATTCCAGCGGCATGAGCACCGTCGCGCGGCTGCCCAGAAGTTCGAGCGCATTGGTGCGGTCGATGATGTCCTCACTGATGCGCGGATGCACCTGTTCGGGATAGTGTTCGAGCAGCCCGGCCACCAGATCGAGGCAATCGGCCAGCGCGGGCAGATCGCGCGCCAGCGCGCAGAACTGGCCATAGGCCGCCAACAGCCGCAGATCACGGGTGCGCGTCAGCAGCGCGCTGACCGCCGCCCATTCCGCCGCCGGATCGACTGAGGCGGGATCGAATGCGGGGCTGCCATCGGCGCGAAAGAAGCTTTGCGGCAACCGCGCCTCGGCATCGTTGAGGTAGGTCTCGAAGGCGGGATCGTAACTGTCAAAGAGATCGGGGCCGCAGGGGTCCTCCTTGGTGAGCGGAGCAAGAAAATCCTGATGGGTCATGCGCGGCCCGCGATCCGGTGAAATGAACTGGTCGTGACGGTAGCAGGCAGCACCGCTTCTGGCAAATGGCTAGATTTCCCGCACGCGCGGCCCTGTCGGTGCGGTGCGGGGACTCGTCAGCGCGCGGTATTTCCGTTACGCTGGGCGCAGTCCCGAGGAAGGCAGGTCATGGACCCTTGCAAGAGTCATTCCCGGCCCCTGGCCTCTGCCGGTCGCGCGGTTGCCCGCGCGGTCGCGCGAGGGCTCGTGCTGGTTCTGGCACTGGTGCTGTGGGGCGTGCCGCGCGCGCCTGCGCAGGACGGTCCGACGCGGATGGCCTTTGTGGTGGGCAATGCCGCCCATGACGGGGCGGCGGCGCTGCCCGAGGCGGGGCGCGACGCGCGCGAGATCGCCACCGTTCTGGAACGCCAGGGCCTCGAGGTGTCGCTGTTGCTCAACGGCGATGCCGCCACCTTCGCCGCCGCCTTCGAGAGCTTCGCCCGCCGTGCCGAGGGGGCGGCGCTGGCGCTGGTCTATTTCGGCGGCTACGGGCTGCGCGCCGGGGGGGAAGATTACCTGTTGCCGATCGACCTCGCGCCCGAGAGCGCCGCGGCGGTGCGGGCGGGCGGGATCGCGCTTGACGGTCTGATCGCGCGGCTGGCGACCGGCAACAGGCCCGCGGTGTTTCTGCTCGATGCCAGCCATGCGCTCGCACTGCCCGGGGGGGCAGGGCTTGAGGCCGGTCTCGGCGCGCCGGTGCCGGGGCCCGAGAGCCTGATCGCGCTTGCCGCACAGCCCGGCACGCTTGCCCCCGGCGGCGGGCGCCACGCCTTTTCGGCGGCGCTGGCCGAGTCGCTGGCGGTGGAGGGGCAGTCGCTCGACCGGGTGCTGGCCGATCTGGTCGAGAGCGTCCGCACCCGCAGCGGCGGGCAGCAGGTGCCTTGGCTGGCCTCCAGCCTCACGACCCCGGCCTTTCTCAACCCCTTCGTGCCCGACGCGGAGGATTTCGCCCGGCTCGCGGCCATGTCCGGGCAGCAGCGCGCCTTTGTGATCGGGATCTGGCGCGGCCAGGGAGCGCGGTTTGGCCCCGAAGAAGAGGCGCGGCTTGCAGCGCTCACAGAGGCGGCGGCGCAGCCCGCGCCGCCGCAATTCTCGTTCGAATTCATCGAGGATGTCCCGCCGCCCACGGTGCTGGCCGAGATCGGCGCGGCGCCGGCCGCCCCTGCCGGGGACGCGCCGCCGCGCCTGAGTGCGCGGCCCGATGAGCCCCCCGCGCGCAGCGCCCTTGCGCCGCCTGGTTCGGCCCCCGAGGCCGATGCCCCTGCCGCCCGGCCCGGCCCGGCGCCGCGCGGGCCATCGTCCGCCTTGGCCGCCGTGAGCGATCCGGCCATGAGCGAACCGGCCATGAGCGAACCGGCCATGAGCGACCCGGCCATGAGCGACCCGGCCATGAGCGAACCGGCCATGAGCGATCCGGCCGTGCGCGATCCGGCCATGAGCGAACCGGCCATGAGCGATCCGGTTGGCAGCGATCCGGCGCCCGCCCCTGCGCGGCGCGAGACGGTCAATCTTGCTGCCGTTGCCCCCGCTGCCCCGGCAGGGGCCGCGCCGCCGGGTATCGCGCTCACAATGCTCTCGGCGCGCGCGGTGCATTCGCGTCCGGCCATCGCCGATCAGCCGATCGCGCGCATCCGCTCGGAGGCCGAGCCGCTGCTCCTGGCCTCGCTCGGTCCGGCCCGGAGCTTGCGCCCCGAACCCGACATGCAGCCCGACCGCCTGATCGGCCGCGACGTGACCGAGGGTTATCTCGTGCCAGAGGATCTGCCCCGCGCGGTCCAGACCGAACTGGCACGGGTCGGCTGCTACCGGGCCGGGGTTGACGGGGTCTGGGGGAACGGCTCGCGCTCGGCCCTGCAGCGCTATGTCGACGGCAACGGCTCGGCGCTGTCGGGGCTGGAGCCGACCGAGGAGGTCTGGCGTGAATTGCGCGCTGTGACCGGCGAGGTCTGCGCGGCACCTGCCCCGACCCCGCGCGCCGCGCAGCCGGCAGCGCGCCCGGCCCCCGCCGCGCCGCGCCAGGCGGCCCCCGTGGCGCGTGCCCCCGCCCCCGCTCCCGCCGCACCGGCACAGGACACCGGGCGGCTTCGCCGGTCCCTGACGAGCGGCCTCCGGTGACAGGGGCGCGGCGGGCGGCGGTCGATCCGCGCTTTTCGCGGGCCCGTGCGCAGGCGCATACGCGGCAGCGCCGCCGGGTATGGCGGCGGGTGGCGGTCGGGCTTGGTGTGGCGGTTGTGCTGGTCGGTCTGGGCCTGATGAGCGGGATCGTCGAGCTGCGTGCGCCCCTTCCCGCCCCGTCCCCCGCCGCCGTGCCCCCGGAAATCGCCCTTGCGCCCGAGCCTGAGACCGGCCCTGAAACCGCGCCCGCGCCTGAGGCCCCGCGTTTCATCGATCTGCCGGGCCGTCCGCTGCGCATCGAGACCGGGCGGGTGGCGCAATCTGTCGCGCCCGCGCGGCTGCCGCGTCCCGAGACACTGCCGCCCGGGCGCGGCGCAGGCGATATCCTCGTCATCCGCGACACGATGATCCCGGCGGGCGAACGGCTGAGCCTGACCCTGCCCACCAGTCAGGAGGATTTTGCAATCTTCCAGGCGCAACGCAGCGCCGCCGCCCGCCCCGCCGCCCCGTCGTCGGCCCGCGCAGGCGGCCCTGTGCGCCCGCGCAACGTTGCCGAGGCGCTGGCGCTTGTCGCCAGCGGCCCCGAGGCGTCGCGGGGCATGGGCTTTGGCGCGCTGGCGCTACGCCCGCCCGAGCGCCGCCATCCGCTCTATGATGACACCGTGCTGCGGATCGCGCGCAGCACACCGGTCGAGGCGGTGCTCCTGCGCGAGGGGCTGCCGCCGACCGAGGCGGTGGCGCTGGCCGAGGCGGCGGCGGCGCTGCTCGGGCTCGAGGCGCTCGAGGGCGAGCACGTGCTGGCGCTGCGGCGGCAGGCACCGCCGCCCGCAGAGGCAGGGGCGGCGCGCTTCGTGCAGGCGGCCTTCTACGCGCCCGATCGTTATATCGGCGCGCTGGCGCGACAGCCCGAAGCGCCGCCAGAGGCGGTTGCCGAGCGTCCCGCCATCGCCATCGCCTCGGATCCCTGGATCGGCCGCGACCTTGCGGCGCTGCTCGATGTCGGCCCTGCCGCGGCGGCCGCCACCGCCACGCAGCCGCGGATCATGGACGGGCTTTACGGCGCGGCCCTGCGCCAAGGCTTGCCTGCGCGGCTCGTGGGACAGATCATCATGCTGCTCTCGGCCGCGCACAAACTCGATGCCGAGGCCACCGAGAGCGACCGCATCACCCTGGTGCTGAGCGCCGATCCGGTCCCCGGCGGGCAGGAGGCCGAGAGCCGCGCGCTCGATCAGGTGCTCTACATCGGCATCGACAGCGCCACCGCGCCGATCCGCTGCTATGTCTATCGCCCCGCGCCGGATGCAGCCCCGGCCTGCTGGGGTCCGCGTGACAGCCGCAGCGCGTCGCGCGTCGCCCCGGGTGCCGCGCTCGACACTCTCGGCGGCGGCGAGGGGGCGGTCACGCAGCTCGTGAACCGGATCATCCAGGTCGAATCCGGCGGGCGCGCCGATGCGCGCAACCCGCTCTCCACCGCAACCGGGCTGGGCCAGTTCATCGACAGCACCTGGCTGCGGATGATGCGCACCTACCGGCCAGACCTGACCGCGCAGATGTCCAACGCCGAGTTGCTGGCACTGCGCACCGAACCGGGGATCGCCCGCGAGATGGTCGAGAACCTGGCGCGCGAGGGGGCGGCCTACTTGCGCGCGCGGGGTCACACGATCACCGCCGGGCGGCTCTATCTTGCGCATTTTCTCGGCATGGACGGGGCGCATGTGGCGCTCAGCGCCGCGCCGGACGCCGATCTGCTGTCGCTGTTCGGTGCGGGTGTGATCCGCGCCAATCCGTTTCTGGAAGGGCGCGATGCGGGCTATGTGGTGGACTGGGCCGAACGCAAGATGAGTGGCACCTCCGGTCGCGTCGCGGTGATCCGCGAGCCTGCCGGGCTGGACACGTTCCGCGCCACGGTGACGGCGTTGCTGGCCGCAGAGTAGGACCCGGAAGGATATGCGCCCAAAGGAAATTCAGAAGAAGTTGTTAGCCCGGATAATTCAGTGCGCCCCGATGGCGCGTTTCACCAGTGGAGGAAGGATCCACCCAGATAGTTGTCGATAGGTCTGGTAGCTGACGAGCGATTTCG
>PHEQ01000004.1:1272-135230 GCA_002842985.1 Alphaproteobacteria bacterium HGW-Alphaproteobacteria-1 | reverse complement strand
ACCGTCACCAGCCAGAAGGCCGAGAGGCGCGAGCAGCCCAGGTCCTCGGCGGCCTCGAGCAATGATCCATCCATCCGCTCCAGCGCCGAATAGATCGGCAGGATCATGAACGGCAGATAGGTGTAAACGATGCCGATATAGACCGCCGTCGGCGTGTTGAGGATGGTGAGCGGCGTGGAAATCACCCCGAGCCAGAGCAGGAACTGATTGAGATAGCCTTCGTTGGAAAGGATCCCCATCCACGAATAGACCCGGATCAGGAACGAGGTCCAGAACGGCAGGATCACCAGCATCATCAGCGTGGGCCGCCAGTGATCGGGCGCATTGGCCATGCCATAGGCGATCGGATAGCCCACGAGAAGCGTGAGCACCGTGGCGATGACGGCGATTTGCAGCGAGGACAGGTAGGCCTTCCAGTAGAGATCGTCCTGCGTGAGGAAGATGAAATTCTCGAAGTCGAGTTGAGACAGAAACTCCCTGACCCCGGCCAAGCCCGCGCCGAAATCGAGTGTGGGGGTATAGGGCGGGATGGCAAGCGCTATATCCGACAGCGATATCTTGAGGACGATCAGGAAAGGCACCAGAAACAGCGCCAGAAGCCAGGTAAAGGGCAGCGCGATCAGCAGGAAACGGCGCATCCCCTCACTCCCTCAGCAGCACGGCGGCGGTGTCGGTCCATGCGAGCCACACCGTGTCTTCCCAGGTGAAGTCGCGCCGCGACAGACGCCGCGTATTGGCGGTCTGGGCCTTGATCATCTGCCCCGAGGGCAGCTTGACGTGATAGGTCGAGAGATTGCCCAGATAGGCGATGTCGATGATCGTGCCCTCAACCGCGTTGCGCCGGTCTCCGGGGCGCTCGGCGCTGATTGATACCTTCTCGGGGCGCAGCGCGATATGGCAGGTGTCGCCATTGTCGAAAACGGTCTCGAACTCGGCATAGAGCGGCGGCACCCCTTCGGCATAATGGATCTCGTAGCCTGCGCCTGATTTGTGCGCCTTGCCGGTGATGATCGTCACCTCGCCGATGAAATCGGCGACATAAACGGAATTGGGCATCTCGTAGATCCGCGCGGGCGTGTCGGCCTGAATGATGCGGCCATTGTCCATCACGGCCACGCGCGAGGCGACGGTCATTGCCTCTTCCTGATCGTGGGTGACGATGACAAATGTGGTGCCGGTCTTTTCCTGAATATCCATCAGCTCGAACTGCGTGGCCGTGCGCAGCTTGGCGTCGAGCGCGCCCATGGGCTCGTCGAGAAGCAGCAGCTTGGGGGCCTTCGCAAGGCTGCGCGCGAGCGCCACGCGCTGCCGCTGTCCGCCGGAGATCTGGTGCGGCTTGCGTTTCGCGAATTGCGTGAGGCGGGTGAGCATGAGCATCTCCTCCACGCGCGCCGCGATCTCGTCCTTGGGTTTGCCGTCGCGCTTGAGGCCGAAAGCGATATTCTCCCAGACCGAGAGATGCGGGAACAGCGCGTAGGACTGGAACATCATGTTCACCGCCCGCTTGTTGGGTGGAATTGGCGCGATGTCCTTGCCGCCCAGAAGGATCGTGCCCTCGGTCGGCTTCTCGAACCCTGCAAGCATGCGCATCATCGTTGTCTTGCCACAGCCCGAGGGGCCGAGCAGGGCAAAGAATTCGCGCTCGTAGATGTCGAATGTCTGGTTGTCGATGGCGGTGAAATCGCCGAACCGCTTGGTGACATTCCTGAACTGGATGAGCGGTTTTGCCTCGGGATCGTTCCACGGCTCGAAGACGGTCTGCCCCATTATTGCCCCCGGCTGATTATCGGTGGAAAAAGGCCCGCGCCGACGGGGCGCGGGCCGGATGCGGGCTCAGGTGCCGGACTTTATCTTGGTCCAGAGGCGGGTGACGGTCCGCTGCACGTTGGCCGGGTAGGGCGTGGTGGTAAAGAGGTTGTCCATCGCTTCCTGCGACGGGTAGATCGCCGGGTCGCCGATCACGTCCTCTTCGAGGAACTCCTTCGAGGCCGCGTTGCCATTGGCGTAATAGACATAGTTCGAGGCGGCGGCCATGTTCTCGGCGTCCATGATGAAGTTGAGGAACACATGGGCCGCGTCCGGATTGGGCGCGTCGACCGGAATGGCCATCTGGTCGAACCACATCTGCGCGCCTTCGGTGGCGGCGTTATAGACGATCTCGACGCCGTTATCGGCCTCGTCGGCGCGGTCGCGCGCCTGAAGGATATCGCCCGACCAGCCGACGGCCACGCAGATGTCGCCATTGGCGAGCGCGTTGATATATTCCGAGCTGTGGAATTTCTGGATATAGGGGCGCACCGCGCTCAGCACCGGCTCGGCCTTGGCGATCACGTCCGGGTCATGGCTGTTGGGGTCCTCGCCGATATACTTGAGCGCCATCGGGATCATCTCGGCGGGCGCATCGAGGAAATGCACGCCGCATTCGGCCAGCTTGGCCATGTTCTCGGGGTTGAGCACCAGTTCGAGACTGTCGAGCGGCGCGTCGTCGCCGAGGATCTCGGTCACCTTGCCGACGTTGGCGCCGATGCCGGTGGTGCCCCACATGTAGTTGATCGAATAGTCGTTACCGGGGTCGTATTGCTCGGTGCGCGCCTCGATCACATCCCACATGTTCTCGAGATTGGGCAGCTTCGACTTGTCCAGCTTCTGAAATGCCCCTGCCGTGATCTGGCGTTGCAGGAAGGTGCCCGTGGGCACGACAACATCATACCCCGAGCCACCGGCAAGCATCTTGGTCTCCAGCACCTCGTTGCTGTCGAACACGTCATAGATAAGCTTGATCCCGGTCTCCTGTTCGAATTTCGACAAAAGCTCCTCGTCGATATAGTCGGACCAGTTGTAGACGCGCACTTCTTGTGCACTGGCCGCAAAAGCCGTGAGGGCAAGCGCGGCGGTGGTGGTCATCATCAGATGTCGCATTATCTTCTCCCGTTGGGTCGGCACGTTTCCTGCCTTGTTGCGGATTTGATCAAAAAATCGCGCGTCTGGCAATATGGTAATGTTTTCACGCACCCGCTAAACTCGCAAGGATGGAGTTGCGGCGGGGATCGAAGAGGGCGCAAGGATGCAGAAAACAGCACGGAAAACGGGCAGCGCGGCGGCCGCCGTCTCGCGCCTTCCGGCGCATGAGACGATCTATCGACAGTTGCGCGACCTCGTGCTCTTTGGCGATCTGGCACCAGGGCAGGCGGTGACGATCCAGGGATTGTGCGATCGGCTCGGCGCGGGCATGACCCCGGTGCGCGAGGCATTGCGGAGGCTGATCGCGGAGGGCGCGCTGGAGTTTCAGGGCAACAGGCGGGTCTCCGTGCCCTTGCTCGATGCCGGGCATGTCGGCGAATTGATCTTTGCCCGTCAATGGCTTGATCCCCATCTGGCGGAGCGCGCCACCGCGCGGGCAAACGCCGCTGATCTGCGCGCGCTGACCGCCATCGACGATGATCTCGACCGCGCGATCCTGCGCGGGGACATGCGCGGCTATCTCGAACTCAACTACCGCTTTCATCGGCGTATCTACGAGATTGCCGATGCTCCCATACTTGCCGATGTGGCCGACGGATTGTGGCTGCGCTTCGGCCCGTCGCTGCGGGTGGTGTGCGGGCGGGTCGGCACGCAGGGCCTGCCCGACAAGCACAAGGACCTGCTCGAGGCGATGCGCGCACGAAATGGTGAGGCCGCAGCGCAGGCGATCCGCGCCGATGTGGTGCAGGGAATGGAGCTGGTGCGGCAATCCCTTGCGCAGGCGGCGCGGGATCACTGATTCGATTGACAGCGAAAAATTTGATCATATTCTTGGCGCAGAGCGGCTGACCGGGCCGCCACCCCGATTCCCAAGACCGAAAGGGACCGCCATGACCGCGATCACCAACCATCTGCCCACGGCTGAGCTTCAGGCGCTTGACGCCGCGCATCACATGCACCCGTTCACCCATGGCGACGAGTTGGGAAAGAAAGGCGCGCGGATCATCACCCGCGCGCGCGGCGTGACGCTGACCGACAGCGAGGGCAACGAGATCCTCGACGCCATGGCCGGGCTGTGGTGCGTCAACGTGGGCTACGGGCGCGAGGAACTGGTCGAGGCGGCGGCGCGGCAGATGCGCGAACTGCCGTTCTACAACACGTTCTTTCAGACCAGCCATGTGCCCGCCATCGCGCTTGCCGCCAAGCTGGCGGAGCTGGCGCCGGGCGATCTCAACCATGTGTTCTTTGCCGGATCAGGATCCGAGGCGAACGATACCAATATCCGCATGGTGCGCACCTACTGGGCCGAGTTGGGCCAGCCCGAGCGCAATATCATCATCGCGCGGCGAAACGGCTATCACGGATCGTCCATGGGCAGCGCGTCGCTTGGTGGTATGGCGGGGATGCACGCGCAGGGGGGGATGCCCATCCCCGACATCCATCATATCGACCAGCCCAATTGGTATGCCGAGGGCGGCGACACGGACCCCGACGCCTTCGGACTGGAACGCGCCCGCCAGCTTGAGGCCAAGATCGAGGCGCTGGGCGCGCACCGCGTCGCTGCCTTCATCGCCGAGCCGGTGCAGGGTGCCGGTGGCGTCATCATCCCGCCCGACAGCTACTGGCCGGAAATCCAGCGCATTTGCGACAAATACGGCATCCTGCTCATCGCCGACGAGGTGATCTGCGGATTCGGCCGCACCGGCAACTGGTTCGGCAGTCAGACCATGGCCATCCGCCCCGACATCATGACCATCGCGAAGGGCCTCAGTTCGGGCTATGCGCCCATCGGCGGCTCCATCGTCAACGACCGTGTGGCCACCGTGATCAACGGCTGCGAGTTCAACCACGGCTACACCTATTCAGGGCACCCCGTCTCCTGCGCCGTGGCGCTGGAAAACCTGCGCATCCTGGAGGAAGAGCGCATCATCGAGCGCGTGGCGAACGACACCGGTCCCTACATGAAAGAGAAATGGCAAAGCCTGACCGCGCATCCGCTGGTGGGCGAGGCGCGGATCGTGGGGCTGATGGGCTCGATCGCGCTCACGCCCGACAAGATGGCGCGCGCCAAGTTTGCCTCGGAGCCGGGAACGGTTGGGTATATTTGTCGCGAGCGCTGTTTCGCCAACAATCTGGTGATGCGCCATGTCGGCGACCGGATGATCATCTCGCCGCCGCTGGTGATTTCCAAATCCGAGATCGACACGCTGATCGAGCGGGCGTGGCAATCGCTGGACGAGGCCGAGCGCCAGATCCGGGCGGACGGGCTTATGCAAGCGGCGGCGTGAGGGGCCGGCCCCTCACACTCCCCGGAGTATTTGCGGAACGCTGAAACTGCGGCGTCAGTCTTTCACATACATCTTGCGCGGGCGGTTGCAGAAGGTTTCCGCCGGGCCGCTTTCCTTGATGAGGATCGATTCGGTGATCTCCAGCCCCCAGTCGGACATCCAGAGGCCGGGCATGAAATGGAAGGTCATGCCCGGCTCCAGCACGGTCTCGTCTTCGGCGCGCAGGGAGATGGTGCGCTCGCCCCAGTCGGGCGGGTAGCTGAGGCCGATGGGATAGCCGCAGCGCGCGCCGCGCTCGATGCCTGCCCGTTCGAGCGGTGCGGCGAGTGCATTGGCGATGTCGCAGGCACGGTTGCCGGCCTTTGCGGCCTCGAGCCCCGCTTCCAGCCCCTCGACCAGTGCCTTTTCGGCGTCGAGCAGGAATTGCGGCGGCTTGCCCAGAAACAATGTCCGGCAGAACGGCGCGTGATAGCGGCGGTAGCAGCCGGATATCTCGAAAAAGGTCGCCTCGCCGGTGGCGAATGCGCGCCCGTTCCATGTCAGGTGTGGGGCTGCGGCGTCCGAGCCTGACGGCAAGAGCGGCACGATGGCCGGATAATCGCCCCAGGCCCCGTCCACGCCCCGGATCGCGTCGCGGAAGATCTCGGCCACGATCTCGTTTTTCGGAATCCCCGGCTCCACCCGCTCCATCAGCCCGTCGGTGATCTTTTCCGAGATTGCTGCGGCCTTGCGCATGAAGGCCAGTTCTTCTTCGGATTTCACCCCGCGCTGCCAGTTCACCAGCGCCGTTGCGTCAAGGAACGTGGCCTCGGGCAGTTCCGCGCGCAGCACGTCCATGGCCTTGGCGGAGAAATAGTAATTGTCCATCTCCACGCCGATGCGCTTGTCCGCCAGCCCCATGCCGCGCAGGCGTTCGGCCAGGTCCTGCATCGGGTGGCGCTCGGTCGATTGCACGTAATTGTCGGCATAGCCGATCACCCGGTCATCGGTCATCCAGACCGTGCGCACAGCGCCGTTGGCGTCCTGGTTGCGGCCCCACCAGACCGGATCGGCGTCGGGCAGGACGATCACGCCCTGATGCACGTAGAAGGACCAACCGTCATAGCCCGTGATCCAGTGCTGGTTCGAGGGGTCGGTGACAAAGAGCACGTCAAGCCCCTGTCGCGCCATGGCGGTGCGGGTCTTGTCGAGGCGACGGGCATACTCGGCGGCGGAGAAGGGCAGGTCTTTTTCAATCATGATCGGGTCCAGTGCTGGTGGCTATTGCCCGGATAGGCGGTTCGCTTGGGCCTCGCCCCGAGAAATCCGTCAACTCGTGTCGCTTTCAGAGCAGGTTCTGGCGGCATGTTGACCCCATCGCGGCATCCCTGCAAGTTGCCTGTATCCTAAAAGGGAGCGTGTCATCTTGCCCGGCCTCGCGAATCATCCGGTTTTGGTCAATCCGTTCAATGCCCAGGTGTCCGGAGCGGCGCGGCTTCGGCCCGTCGGGTGCGTGCGGGCTGCGGTGATCCATACATGAAGCTCGACGCGCGCGATCTCGATATTTTGCGGGTGCTGGCCGATGAGGGGCGCATTACCAAGGCCGATCTGGCGGCCCGCGTCGGCCTCTCGGCGAGCCCCTGCTGGGAACGGCTCAAACGGCTGGAGGAGGCCGGGCTGATCGAGGGATATAACGCCCGCATCAGCCTCAGGAAACTGGGGCCGCATGTGACGGTTTTCGTGGCGGTCGAACTGGCCGATCACACCCCGGCCAGTTTCCGTGCCTTCGAGGACAGCGTTCAGCATTACGGCGAGGTGACGGCGTGCTGGGCGCTGGGCGGCGGGTTCGATTATCTCATGCAGATCGTGACCCGCGATGTCGACGCCTATCAGCGGCTGATCGACGAGATGCTGGAGGCCCGGATCGGGCTGGCGCGCTACTTTACCTATATCGTGACCAAGCCGGTCAAATCCCCGCGCCTGCCGCCGCTGGAGATGTTTTTCGGTTGAATCGTCTGCTTGAGGCAGGGTTTCCAGAAGAAAAATCTTCATCCCGCCATAAAGTCAGCCTCAGCCTCTGCGCGCGCAGCCTATCCTTCGGCAGAGAAGGAGGGCCTTATGTCTGACTCAGCGATCTGGACCCGCAACGGGATCACCGACACGCGCCTTGTGCGCAACTTCGCCTATCTGGGCGGAAAATGGGTGGCGGGCGACGGCGGGGAGACCCTCGCCGTGCGCAACCCCGCAGATGGCGGCGCGCTTGGCGATGTGGCCGCGCTCAGCGCCGATCAAGCGCGGCTTGCGGTCGATGCCGCGCAGGCGGCGTTCGACGAGTGGGCGATGACGCTGCCGCAGGACCGTTCGGCCATTCTGCGCCGCTGGTTCGATCTGATGATCACGCACAAGGAAGATCTGGCGCGGATCATGGTGCTGGAACAGGGCAAGCCCCTGTCGGAAGCGCGCGGCGAGATCGACTATGCCGCGAGTTTCGTGGAATATTACGCCGAAGAGTCAAAGCGCCCCAATATCGAGGGCGTGACGAGCCACCTGCCCGATGCCGAGGTCGAATTGTGGCTGGAGCCGGTGGGCGTGGCCGCGCTCGTCACCCCGTGGAATTTCCCCGCCGCGATGCTGACCCGCAAGGCGGCGGCGGCGATGGCGGCGGGCTGCACCGTGGTGGCGCACCCTTCGGGCGAGACCCCCTATTCGGCGCTGGCCCTCGCGGAACTGGCCGAGCGCGCGGGCATCCCGCCGGGCGTGTTCAACGTGGTGACGGGGCGCGCGGCGACCGTGGTGGAGCCATGGACGCAAGACACCCGCGTGCGCGCGCTCAGCTTTACCGGATCGACCAATATCGGGCAGCTGCTCTATCGCCAATGCGCGGGCACGGTCAAGAAACTGGTCATGGAACTGGGCGGCCACGCGCCGGTGATCGTGTTCCGAAATGCCGATCTGGAAACGGCCGTGACGGAATCGATCAAGGCGAAATTCGCCACGTCCGGACAGGATTGTCTGGGTGCCAACCGCATCTACGTGGAGCGTGCGATTTACGATGAATTCTGCCACCGCTTTACCGAGGAAACGCAGAAACTGACCCTTGGCCGCGGAATGGACGATCCCGATATCGGCCCGCTGATGAATGAGGCGGCGATGCGAAAGCAGGAAGACCACGTGACCGACGCGCTTGAGCACGGCGCGAAACTGGCCTGCGGCGGCAGGCGCGACGATCTCGGACCGCTCTTTTATCAGCCCACGGTGCTGACCGATGTGCCGGATACGGCGGCGATCATGTGCGACGAGACCTTCGGCCCGGTGGCAGCGATCACGCCGTTCGATACCGAGCAAGAGGTTGTGCGCCGTGCCAATGCGACTGAATATGGCCTCATCGCCTATCTGCACAGCCACGACCCGCGACGCATCTACCGGATGACGCGGGCGCTGCAATTCGGCATGGTGGCCGTCAACCGCACCAAGGTCACCGGCGCGCCCATTCCCTTTGGCGGGGTCAAGCAATCGGGACTGGGCCGCGAAGGTGCCCGGCGCGGCATGGAGGAATTCATGGAAATCAAATATGTCTGCCGCGATTGGGCGTGAGCAGACGAAATCTTGAAAAGATTTCGGCTCGGAATTTTTTGAAAATTCCGGTGCCTGCCATAAATGAAAGGAACGACGATGCTGCGAAACGATCAACTCGACCAATGGGACCGCGATAATTTCTTTCACCCCTCGACACATCTGGCGCAATTCGCGCGCGGCGAGACGCCTAACCGCGTGATCAAGAGTGGCAGCGGCTGTCATATCGAGGACCGTGACGGCAATCGGCTGCTTGATGCTTTTGCCGGGCTTTACTGTGTCAATGTGGGTTATGGGCGTCAGGAGATCGCCGAGGCGATCGCCGCGCAGGCGCACGAGCTGGCCTATTATCACGCCTATGTCGGCCATGGCACCGAGGCGTCGATCACGCTTGCCAAGATGATCCTCGACCGCGCGCCCGCGCACATGTCGAAGGTCTATTTCGGTCTGTCGGGCAGTGACGCCAACGAGACCAACATCAAGCTGATCTGGTATTACAACAACGTCCTCGGCCGCCCCGAGAAGAAGAAGATCATCAGCCGCTGGCGCGGCTATCACGGCTCGGGGCTGATGACCGGCTCGCTGACGGGGCTGCATCTCTTTCACCAGAAATTCGATCTGCCGCTGGCGCAGGTGATCCATACCGAGGCGCCCTATTATTTCCGTCGGGATGACCTCAGGCAGTCCGAGGCGCAGTTCGTGGCCCATTGCGCGGCAGAGCTTGAGGCGTTGATCGAGCGGGAAGGGGCCGAGACCATCGCCGCCTTCATCGGCGAGCCGGTTCTGGGAACGGGGGGCATCGTGCCGCCGCCCGAAGGTTATTGGGCCGCCATTCAGGAGGTGCTGGGACGGCATGACATCCTGCTTGTCGCCGACGAGGTGGTGACGGGCTTTGGCCGTCTCGGCACGATGTTCGGGTCCGAGCATTACGGGCTGAAGCCGGATCTCATCACCATCGCCAAGGGGCTGACCTCGGCCTATGCGCCGCTCTCGGGCTCCATCGTCAGCGACAAGATGTGGGCCGTGCTGGAACAGGGCACGGACGAAAACGGCCCCATCGGCCATGGCTGGACCTATTCGGCGCATCCCATCGGCGCCGCGGCGGGGGTGGCGAACCTCAAGCTGCTCGATGACCTGAACCTCATCGCCAACAACCGCGACGTGGGCGGCTATCTTAACCGCACCATGGCCGAGGCGCTCGGGGATCATCCCAACGTGGGCGAGGTGCGCGGCGAGGGGATGCTCTGCGCGGTGGAATTCGTCAAGGACCGCGAGAGCCGCACCTTCTTTGACGCCGCCGACAAGGTCGGGCCGCAGATCGCGGCAGCCCTTGCCGCCGATCATGTCATCGCGCGGGCCATGCCGCAGGGCGATATCCTCGGGTTTGCCCCACCGTTTTGCCTGACTCGCGAAGAGGCGGATGAGGTGGTGACCAAGACCGTGCGTGCGGTCGGGAAGGTGCTGGGATAGCGGTCGGTTCGCAGGGCGCGGGAGTTTCCTGCTGGAATGCCGGTTTTGTGATCGATTCTTCCGTTGCCTTGGAGTTCGCAGGTGAAAAGCGGCAAATCCTGCTTGCGCGCCCATGGTAATGACGGTTTACTTTGGTGTGAACGTGGGCAAACCACGCGCGAATAAAACAGGGAGTGGCCGGTGGCCTTGACATCCGGACGGGATGCGTTCGTAGAATTCGAACGCGTGCAAAAAAGTTACGACGGCGAAACGCTTGTCGTGAAGGATCTCAACCTCAGCATCCCCAAGGGTGAGTTCCTGACCATGCTCGGACCGTCGGGGTCGGGCAAGACCACTTGCCTCATGATGCTGGCGGGGTTCGAGACGGCGACCCATGGCGATATCCGTCTCGACGGGCGGCCGATCAACCACATCCCGCCGCACAAGCGCGGGATCGGGATGGTGTTCCAGAACTACGCGCTGTTTCCGCACATGACGATTGCCGAGAACCTGAGCTTTCCGCTCGAGGTGCGCGGCATGGGCAAGTCCGAGCGCGAGGGCAAGATCCGGCGCGCGCTCGACATGGTGGAAATGGGGGCCTTTGGCGGGCGGCGTCCGGCACAGCTCTCGGGTGGGCAGCAGCAGCGCGTGGCACTGGCGCGTGCGCTGGTGTTCGAGCCGGAGCTGGTGCTGATGGACGAACCGCTTGGCGCGCTCGACAAGCAGTTGCGCGAAAAGATGCAGTTCGAGATCACCCATCTGGCGCATAATCTTGGTATTACAACCGTTTACGTGACCCATGACCAGACCGAGGCGCTGACCATGTCGGATCGGGTTGCCGTGTTCAACGATGGCAAGATCCAGCAGATCGCGCCACCGGATGAGCTTTACGAGAGCCCGCAGAACAGTTTCGTCGCGCAGTTCATCGGCGAGAACAACACGCTTGAGGGCACCGTGAAGGAGATCAAGGGCGGCGTGGCGCTGGTCGAGCTTGACAATGGGGATCTGATCGACGCCAAACCCGTCAATGTCGAGAGACCCGGCGACCGCACGCTGATTTCCATCCGCCCCGAGCGGGTGGAGTTCAATCGCGAGCGGTTGCGCGCGGGGGTTCACACCCTCAAGGCCGAAGTCGCCGAATTCATCTACATGGGCGATATCTTTCGCACCCGGCTCAAGGTGGCAGGGCGCGACGATTTCATCATCAAGACCCGCAACGCCCCCGATCAACGCCGCCTGCAACCGGGCGAGGAGATCGAGATCGGCTGGCTGCCGGAGGATTGTCGCGCGCTCGATCTGCCGGCGCGCTAGACCAAATACCCCGCGCGCGGATTGCGGGCGGGGCAAACACGGCCGGGGTGCAAGAGGCGCGTCGGCCCGATAAACTCAGGGAGTAACCATGAAAAAGACACTCATCCTCACCACCGCCCTTACGGGCCTGGCCTTTGCCGCCTCGGCGCAGGAGGTCACGGTCATGTCCTGGGGCGGGGCCTATACCAAAAGCCAGGTGGAAGCCTACCACAAGCCCTTCACCGCCGAGACCGGGATCAAGGTCAACTCGGTCGATGCCGACAACCCGGCAACGCCGATCAAGGCGCAGGTCGAGGCAGGCAACATCACCGTGGATGTGGCCGATATCGAACTGGCCGATGCGGTGCGTCTGTGCGATGAGGGCCTGCTTGAGGTGATCGACCATTCGGCCCTGCCGCCAGCGCCCGATGGCACGCCCGCGACCGAGGATTTTCTTCCCGCCGGGATGGTCTCGGATTGCGCCGTTCCGTCGATCGTGTGGTCGACCATTGTGGCCTACAACACCAACAACGTGCAGGGTACGCCCACCACGCTCGCCGATTTCTTCGACACCACGGCGTTCCCCGGCAAGCGCGGCGCGCGCAAGGATCCGACCGCCCTGCTGGAAATGGCGCTCGTCGCCGATGGCGTTCCTGCCGATCAGGTCTATGACACGCTCGGCACCGACGCGGGCGTCGACCGCGCCTTTGCAAAGCTCGACACGATCAAGTCCGACATCGTCTGGTGGGAAGCGGGCGCGCAGCCGCCGCAGCTTCTGGCCGATGGCGAAGTGGTGATGACCACCGCCTATAACGGGCGGATCTTCAACGCGCAGGTGACCGAGAATCAGCCCTTCGGCATCATCTGGGACGGTCAGATCCTCGATTTTGACCTCTTTGTGATCCCCAAGGGCGCGCCCAACAAGGAAGAGGCGCTCAAGTTCATCAGCTTTGCCACCGACACGCAGCGCCTTGCCGATCAGGCGGCGTGGATCAGCTACGGCCCGGCGCGCAAATCCTCGGCCCCTTTCGTCGGCTTGTTCAATGATGGCAAGACCGAGATGGGGCCGCATATGCCGACCGCGCCCGAAAACCTCAAGACCGCGCTGGCCAACGATTTCGAGTTCTGGGCCGACCGCAAGGTTGAACTGACCGAGCGTTTCAACGCCTGGCTGCTGCAGTAACCATGACACGCGCCGGGGCGGGGCCGTGCCCGCGCCCCGGCGACATTCGACACGAAGGACCGCACCGACATGGCCGACACCGCCGCCCAAATGCAGACCGGTATCGCAGGCGCCTTGCGGACACCGGATGGCAGACCGCTCAAGCAGGCGCTGGCGCAGGCCGAGCGGCGTGCGCGCATCCGCGCCTTTCTGCTGGTGCTGCCGCTGCTGGCCTTTGTTTTGCTGACGTTCATCATCCCCATCGGGCAGATGCTCTCGCGGTCGGTGCTGAACGACACGTTCAGCGCCAACATGCCCGCGCTCACCCAATGGTTTTCGGAAAATCCGGATGCCGAGCCGAATGAGGCCGCATTCGAGGCGCTGGTGACGGACCTGCGCGCGGCGCGTGAAAACCGCACTCAAGGGGCCGTCGGCACGCGGATCAATTACGAGGTGCCGGGCACGCGCTCGCTTTTCACTTCGACGGCGCGGCGCGTTGATGGGCTGGAGCCGCCCTTCCGCGAGGCGGTGCTTGACGTGGACAAGGGGTGGGAGAGGCGCGATCTCTGGGCGGCGATGCGTTCCGCCGCGAAGCCTGTCACGCTCAATTTCTATCAGGCTGCGGTGGACCGAAAGATAACGCCGGACGGACAGTTCGCACGCGCCGACGAGCAAAACCGCATCTATGTCACGCTTTTCATGCGAACGTTCGTGCTGTCCATCGTGATCACCGGGCTTTGCCTCATCCTCGGGTTTCCGGTGGCGCATCTGCTGGCCGTTCTGCCGATGCGCAAGGCGAGCCTGCTGCTCATTCTCGTGCTGCTGCCGTTCTGGACCTCGCTTCTGGTGCGCACGACAAGCTGGATGGTCCTATTGCAGGGGCAGGGGGTGATCAACAACACGCTGGTGGGGCTTGGGATACTGGGCGACGATAACCGGCTTGCGATGATGTATAACCAGACCGGCACAATCATCGCCATGACGCATATCCTGCTGCCCTTCATGATCCTGCCGCTCTATTCGGTGATGAAGACGATCCCGCCCAGCTATGCCCGCGCCGCGCGCAGTCTGGGGGCCACAAGCTGGACCACCTTCCGCCGCATCTACGTGCCGCAGACCGTGCCGGGGATCGGTGCCGGGGCGATCCTCGTCTTTATCCTCGCGGTCGGGTATTACATCACGCCCGCACTTGTGGGCGGGGCCACCGGCACACTGATTTCCAACCAGATCGCCTTTCACATGCTGAGTTCGCTCAACTGGTCGCTGGCGGCGGCGCTGGCGGCGATGCTTCTGGCGGCGGTGCTTGTGCTCTACTGGGTCTATGACCGCATCGTCGGCATCGACAACATGAAACTGGGATAGGACCGATGGCGCTTCCGATCTATGCCTCTCCGCTCGAACGGCTTTGGCACTACGTCTATCTCGTGCTGTGCGGGCTGATCTTCTTTTTCCTGATCGCGCCGATCCTCGTGATCATACCGCTCAGCTTCAACGCCGAGCCGTATTTCACCTTTACCCAGAAAATGCTGACCTTCGATCCCGAGGGCTATTCGACGCGCTGGTATGAAAACCTGCTGACCTTCGGGATGCTGGAGCCGGGCGCGGCGCGCGATGGCAACTGGTGGTCGGACGTGTGGCAGAACGCGGCCTGGGTCAAAGCCGCCAAGAATTCGGTCATCATCGGGTTTTTCTCGACGATCCTCGCCACATCGCTCGGCACGTTGGCGGCCCTTGGCCTGTCGCGGCCCGAGATGCCCTATCAAAAGGCGATCATGGCGATCCTGATTTCACCGATGATCGTGCCGATCATCATCACGGCGACCGGGCTGTTCTTCTTCTACTCGGCGACGGGTCTGGCCAACAGTTATCTGGGCGTTGTGCTGGCCCATGCGACGCTTGGCATTCCCTTCGTGATCATCACCGTCACGGCTACGCTGTCGGGGTTCGACCGCTCGCTCTTGCGCGCCTCTGCCAATCTCGGGGCGGGGCCGGTGCGCACCTTCTTCAAGGTGCAATTGCCGCTCATCACACCGGGGGTGGTGTCGGGCGCGCTCTTTGCCTTCGTCACGTCGTTCGACGAGGTGGTTGTCGTGCTCTTCATCGGCAGCCACGAGCAACAGACCATTCCGCGCCAGATGTGGAACGGCATCCGCGAGCAGATCAGCCCCTCGATCCTTGCCGTGGCGACGCTACTGGTGATCATCTCCATCGCGCTCTTGACCACGGTGGAACTCTTGCGCCGCCGCTCCGAACGCCTTCGGGGGATGAGCCCGACCTGACGTGAGGTCGCGCTTGGCTGGTCGCTCTGCTGCGTCTTAGACTGGCGTAAGCGGGGGGCCAGGCATGTTCGATTACATCATTGTCGGGGCCGGTTCGGCGGGTTGCGTGATGGCCGCGCGGCTGAGCGAGGATCCCAGCATCAGCGTCTGTCTGATCGAGGCTGGTGGCGGCGGGCGCGACATCTTCGTTCGCGCGCCGGCGCTGGTCGCGGCGATGGTCTCTGGGCGGCCCCGGATCAACAACTGGGCGTTTCACACCGTGCCGCAACCCGGCCTTGGCGGTCGGCGCGGGTTTCAGCCGCGCGGTTGCGCACTTGGCGGGTCGAGTGCGATCAACGCCATGCTCTATGTGCGCGGCCATCCGCAGGATTACGACGAATGGGCCGATCTGGGCTGCGACGGCTGGGACTGGCAGAACGTGCTGCCGTGGTTCCTTCGTGCCGAGGGCAATGCGAGTCGTCACGATCCCTTGCACGGTCAGGAGGGTCCGCTGCGGGTCTGTGACCAGGCCGCGCCGCGCGCAATATCGGAGGCATTCGTGGAGGCCTGCGCGCATCTGCAAATCCCGCGCAATCCCGATTTCAACGGCCCCGGGCAGGAGGGGGCAGGCCTCTATCAGGTCACCCAGTTTTCCGACGGGCCGCAACGGGGCGAGCGGTGTTCGGCGGCGGCGGCCTACCTCTTTCCGGCGATGGCGCGCCCGAACCTGACGGTGATGACCCGCGCACAGGCCGAACGGGTTCTGATCGAAGAGGGGCGCGCCACCGGCCTTCGTTACCGGCGGCGCGGGCGGCTGCACGAGATGCGCGCGCGACGAGAGGTGATCCTTTCGGCGGGGGCCTTCGGCTCGCCACATCTGCTATTGCTGTCGGGGATCGGCCCCGAGGAGGAATTGCGCCCCCATGGCATCGCGGTGCGGCACGTGCTGCCGGGTGTCGGGGCGAACCTTCAGGACCATCTCGACTATATTCTGGCCGAGACATCGCGCCGCGACGATGTGGTCAGTCTTGGGCCAAAAGGGCTGTGGCAGATCGCCCGCGATGCGATGGTGTGGCGCCGCACGGGCCGCGGGCGCTTTGCCACACCCTATGCCGAGGCGGGCGCGTTCCTGCGTTCGGAACCCGGTCTGGACCGGCCCGACCTGCAACTGCATTTCGTCATCGGCATTGTCGAGAACCACATGCGAACGCTGCACTTCCGACCCGGCTATTCCTGTCATGTCTGCGTGTTGCGGCCCCACAGCCGCGGGCGCGTGGGGCTTGTGTCGGCGCGGGCAGGGGACGCGCCGCTGATTGATCCCGGATTCCTGAGCGATCCGCGCGATCTGGTGCAGATGATGCGCGGGGCGCGCGCGATGGATGCGATCCTGCGCGCACCGCCGCTGACCCCGTGGCGCAGGACGCGGCTGCATGATCACGACTGGAGCGACGGCGCGCTTGAACGTGATATCCGGGCGCGTGCGGACACGATCTATCACCCGGTCGGCACCTGTGCCATGGGCCGCAGCGAGATGGCGGTGGTTGACATGCAAGGCCGCGTGCATGGGTTGCAGGGCCTGCGCGTGGTCGATGCCTCGATCATGCCGCGCCTCGTCGGCGGCAACACCAATGCGCCCACGATCATGATGGCCGAGAAGATCGCTGGCACCATGACCGGGCGCGGCCCGGATGGTCAGGAACGGTAACGGGCCAGGAACATATCGGCGGCACCATGGGTGACACGGGCGATGGCGGCCTCGTCCGGATCGGGGCACAGGCCGCAGAGGGCGCGCACGAAAAGATCGCCCTTGCAGAGTTCGATGAACTGATCGGCGGCAAGGTCCATATCGTCGATCCGCAGCGCGCCGCGCTCGACATAGGCCGACAGAAGATAGGTGAGCCGGTCACGCGCAAGCGCTGGCCCTGACGCGTAGAAGCGCCGCCCCAACTCGGGAAAGCGATGCGATTCCGCCACGCAGATGCGAAACACCTGTTGGCCGAAATCAGACAGGTAAAACCGCAAGATACGGTCTGCGACCTCGCGCAGCAGGGTCTCGACCGGTTGGGTCAGATCAAAGGCGTCGATCGCCTCATCCGCCTGGCGGTTGCATTCCTGCCGCGCCACCTCGGAGAAGAGGAGCCGCTTGTCGGGGAAGTAGCTGTAGAGCGTGGCTTTGGACACCTGCGCCTCTCGCGCGATCTCGTCCACGCTGGCACCTTCGAACCCGTCGCGCATGAACACGCGCCGCGCCCCCTCGAGCACCTGATCGAACTTGCGTCCCTTTCTGATTTCGGCGGCCTGTGCCGTCATGGGTCTCTTCCCCTTTGGACTGCGAGTGTAGTCGGGCCGGGGGAAGGGGTGCAAGCCTGCACGTGACCGAGAAATGGCAACCGGTGGGTTACTTCAAGTGTTTCGTGGTGCCTTGCGTTACCGGCTGTGGGGCCGGGTCCGGGAAGCTGATGGTCGGGGTGATCGTGCTTGAATTGATACTGAACGCCAGCGCGGGCGTGGCGGCCAGCGCGACCGAGAGGACAAGAGCGGTGAGGGTTTGTTTCATGGTCATCTCCATAAGTGAACTATTCGGTTTACTTTATATCGGCACTTGCCCGCTCTACGTCAAGCCAAAATTGAACAATTCAGTTCACTTGCGATCAAAGGTTGGCTTTGCCATCGTGATAGCCGCGCGATAGACTGATTTAGAATGATTCCAGAAAGGGCCCCCCATGATCCCCGGTATCTCGTCACGTCGACGGTTCAGCGATTTGAGCGAGCAGGAAATCCTGGCGCTTGCGATCTCGTCCGAGGAGGATGACGCGCGCATCTACCGCTCCTATGCCGAGATGCTGCGCGCCGACTATCCCGACACGGCTGTGATTTTCGATGGCATGGCCAAGGAAGAGGACGGCCATCGCCAACGTCTGATCGAGTTGCACCGCGCCCGCTTTGGCGAGGTCATCCCGCTGATCCGGCGCGAGCATGTGGCCGGGTTCTATGCGCGGCGGCCCGTGTGGCTGGTGGAGAACCTCGGGATCGAGCGTATCCGCGCCGAAGCCGAGGGGATGGAGCGCGATGCAGAGACATTTTACCTCAAGGCCGCGAAGGTCAGCACCGACGCGGCAACGCGCAAATTGCTGGGAGATCTGGCCGCAGCCGAAGCCGGCCATCAGTCGCGTGCGGGTGAGTTGAAAGAGGCGCATCTGAGCGAGGATGCGCTCGAGTCGGAACAGCGAAAATCGCACCGACAGTTTGTCCTGACCTGGGTGCAGCCCGGCCTTGCGGGGCTGATGGACGGCTCTGTCTCGACGCTGGCACCGATCTTTGCCACCGCATTCGCCACGCAGGACACCTGGACCACGTTCCTTGTCGGGCTGGCGGCGAGCGTGGGGGCGGGCATCTCGATGGGGTTCACCGAGGCGGCGAGCGACGATGGTGAGTTGTCGGGGAGGGGAAGCCCGGTAAAGCGCGGATTTGCCTCGGGAATCATGACGACCGTGGGGGGGCTCGGTCATGCGCTGCCCTATCTGATTTCCGATTTCTGGACTGCGACGACCATCGCGTTCATTGTTGTTTTCATAGAGTTGTGGGCCATCGTCTGGATCCAGAACCGGTTCATGGATACGCCATTCTTTCGCGCGACCTTTCAGGTGGTTCTGGGCGGCGCGCTGGTGTTTGCGGCCGGGGTGCTGATCGGCAGCGGGTAGGAACAGCGGGGGCTCAGAACTCGGCCCAGATCAAGCGCCCCAGATCATCAAGCCGTTCGGGCGAGCAGAAAAGTGATATCGTCATCGTCGCCGTCCAGTCGCGCCCGCCCATCTGCACGAGCGTGCCGTCCTCCAGTTCCGGTCGGATCGAAAATTCCGGCAGCCAGGCCATGCCCGCCCCTGCCAACGCGCGCCGCTTGAGCGCCTCGGCCAGCGCATCCATGTAGCGCAGGTCTAGCGCGGGGCGGCGGTTGCCGATGGTCTGATCGACCACGGTGCCGAGAAACGTGTTGGGATCGTAGCTGAGATAGGGCACCTCGCGCCCCGCCCGCGCGGGCAGTGACCAGCCGTGTCGCGCCGCCGCCGCGTGCTGTGCCACCGGTATCAGACGTTCCTCGCAGATATCCTTGCGCTTGAACCGGGTCTCGTCAAGGATCGGGGCCACGTCCTGATGCCGGTAATAGAGCAGGAATTCGCAGCCCCCCTCGCTCAGCAACTGGCAACAGGCGGTCAGGTTGTCGGAAATCACCCGCGTGCGCATCTCGGGATATGTGCGCTCCAGTTCGGCCATGCGCGGCTGCAGGAAATTGACCGAGATTGCGTGCAGCGCGGCGAAACGCTGAAAGCTGGAATGACCACGCGCGCGCTCGCGGATGGCCTGTCGGGTGTCGGTGAGATCGGCCACCGTCTGCTGTGCCACCGGCAGGAATTGCCGTCCCGCCTCGGACAGTTGCACAGGGTATGTGGCCCGATCAATCAGAGGCACGCCGATCCAGTTTTCCAGCGAGCGAATGCGACGGCTGAAGGCCGATTGGGTGATGTTGCGCTCTTCCGCGGCGCGGGTGAAATTGAGCGTCCGCCCGAGACAGACGAAATCGCGCAGCCAGTTGATGTCCATGACGGTCAGACTGGGCCATGCGACCATGTTATGCAAGATCGGAATGGTTTGATGACATGTTTGAATTGGCCGACTCGCAGACCTGTGACTTAGCCTCGGATCATGGGCCACTCCGCGCACAGGCGACGCGCCCGGTGGCCGCAATGAATGACGAAGACCGCAAGAACGGTTTCGCAGCCCACCAACAAGGAGATTGACATGACTTTTCCCTTCAAGACCCTGATCGCCGCCACGGCCCTCGGAACAACCATCGCCTTGCCCGCCGTGGCCGAGACCACCATCCGCCTCTCGACCTATGTCAACGAATCCGACATCCGCCATGACGGCTTCGTTCACTTTGCCAAGCTGGTCGAGGAAAAGACCGGCGGCAGCGTCAAGGTGCAGATCTTCCCCTCGGCCACGCTGCATGGCTGGTCCGAAGGTGTGGACGCGGTGCAGGGCGGTGTCTCTGACATGAGCTGGATGCCCGCCGATCAGCGTCTGCCCTGCTACCGGGTGACCTCGCTCTACCCGGTGGCGATAGACCTCGAGGGCCAGATCGAGCTTGACGCCGCCTATGCCGATCTGGTCCGCGACGAGGCCGCCGCGATCAACCTCGTGCCGGTGTTCAACTCCAATTATTCCTATGATCAGGAATGGTGGTTCAAGGGCGGGATCGAGGATCTGGGCAACCTTCAGGGCAAGCAGGTCCGTTCCATCGGGCCGCTGGTCAGCCTGATGATCGAGACATGGGGCGGCGCGCCGGTCTTTGTCGCGCCCAAGGAGGTGTTCCAATCCGCCGAGCGCGGCGTGGTGGACGGCATCAACATGGGTGTGGCCACCTATTCCAGCTGGAAGCTGTGGGATGTCATGCCCTACATGGTCAATGCGAACCTCTTTTACGGCAACATCCAGTACATGATGAACAAGTCGAAATTCGACAGCATGACGGCGGATGAACAGGCCGCCGTGATGGCCGCTGCCCGCGAGACAGAGGAGTGGCTCAAGCCGCTCTACGAGGATTGGGTCGATCAGCGCGTCGGCAATGCGGTGATGAAGGGCGGCGGGGCTGCCGTCTCGATCCCCAAGGCCAAGCGCATGGAACTGATTGCCAGCGTGCAGGGCAAGTGGGACGAGACCGTGAACGAGGCCTGTGGCCCCGAACTGGCCGGCAAGGTTCGCGCGCTGTTCGCACAGCACGCGCCCTGATCCGATCGGTGCCGCTGCCCGCACGGCGGCACCCGCCCCATCTCCGGCAAAGGGAGGCTTGCAATGCAGACCGGTCTTGACCGTTTGATTGGCCATGTGGAACGCGCCGTCGTTTGGCTCGCGGCGGCAGGGGCCGTGGTGGTGCTCGTGCAGATGGTTTGGATCACCTATGGTGTTTTCACGCGCTACGCGCTCAACGCGCCCGACCGGATGGTGACGGAGGCGACGGCGCTCCTGCTCTTTCCGGTGGCCTTCGCGGGGCTTGCCTATGCAATGCGAGAGGACGCCTATCCCAAGGTCACCATGCTGACCGACACGTTGCCGCCGATGGGGCGCAAGGTGGCGGCGGTGGTCAATCTCTGCGTGATGCTGGGCGTGGGCCTCTTCTTCTCGCTGGCCGCCGTAAGCGCGACGATCCGCTCATTCAACTCGGGCGCGTCGTCGGAAATCCTGCTCTGGCCGCGCTATGCGTTCTGGGCACCGGGCGCGCTCGCGCTGCTGCTGTTCTCATTTTACGCAACGCTGCGGCTGATCAAGCTGATCCGCACCCCGGCACAGGAGGTCTGAGCGATGGAATGGTATGAAGTCGGTCTCGGTCTCCTCGGCCTCTTGATGTTTCTCATCGCCATCGGTTTGCCGATTCCCTTCGCGCTGGCTGCCGCGTCGCTGCCCTTCCTGTGGCAGATCCAGACCTTTGATACCTCGATCGTGTCGGCAGAGCTGAAGCTC
The DNA here is from genome assembly GCA_002842985.1 of Alphaproteobacteria bacterium HGW-Alphaproteobacteria-1. Classification (GTDB taxonomy): domain Bacteria; phylum Pseudomonadota; class Alphaproteobacteria; order Rhodobacterales; family Rhodobacteraceae; genus Roseovarius. The sequence goes on along the minus strand of PHEQ01000004.1, from coordinate 113,754 downwards.
TGGGGGGTGTGGATCGACTATATCCTGCTCGCCGTGCCGCTTTTCGTGTTCCTCGGGGAACTCATCGGCAAGTCCAATATCGGCCCCAACCTCTACCAGTTCCTGCATCAGGGCGTGCGCGTGCGCGGTTCTGCCGCCTACGGCTCGATCGGGGCCTGTGCCGGGTTCGGGGCGGTTTGCGGCTCGTCCATGGTGGGCGCGCTGACCATCGGTGGCGTGGCCCTGCCGGAAATGCTGCGCCTTGGCTATGGCAAGCGGCTCTCTTCCGGCGTGCTGGCCGCAGGCGGCACATTGAGCGTGCTCTTGCCGCCGTCGCTGATCCTCCTGTTCTACGGCATCGTCACCGATCAGAGCATCGGTGATCTCTTCATCGCGGGCGTCATTCCCGGCCTGATCCTTGTGACCTCCTTCGCCATCGTGGTGCTGGTCTGGGGCATCCTCAAGCCCGAGGATATCCCCGACAGCGAGTCGGCGGTCAAAATGGGGATCATCCAGATCGCCGCCACCATCGCACCCATCGGCCTTATCGGCCTTGTCATCACCGTGGCCATCTACGCGGGCATCGCCACGCCCACCGAGGCAGCAGCGGTGGCGGCGCTCCTGACCGTGATTCTTGCCTTTGGCGTCGGTGGCCTCAAATGGCAGGGCTTCACCGACGCGCTTTTCGCCACCATGCGCACCATGGGTTATCTCGGGCTGCTGCTCTCGGCGGGCGTGCTTTTTGGCTTCGTGCTCACCTATTACCGCGTGCCGCAGCAATTCACCGAGCTTTTCCTCAGTTTCGATCTCTCGCCATACCTCGTGCTCACCATCGTGCTCATCTTCTACATCGTGCTCGGCATGTTCCTCGAGCCGGTGTCGATGACCTTCATCACCCTGCCCACGATCTTTCCGCTGATGGCCGCTGCCGGGTTCGATCTGATCTGGTTCGGTGTGGTCTACACGATCACCATGGAAATAGCCGTGCTGACGCCACCAGTGGGCCTCAACCTCTATGTCATTCAGGGCATCGGGCGCGGGCAGGTCAGCATCGGCGACGTGATCATGGGGTGCCTGCCCTTCATCGGCGCGCTGGTGCTGTTGATCGTCATTCTCATCCTTGTTCCGGAGACTGCGCTGTGGCTGCCAGACCAGATGCGCTGACCGCGCAGAGCGGTCTCAGCTACAGGCGCAAGGGCCGGGGCACGCCCCTGGTTCTGGTGCACGGCTATCTCGGGGGGGCGGCGCAATGGCAGGCGGAGATCGCCCGCTTCGCCGACCGGTTCGACGTGATCGCGCCGGACCTGCCGGGCTTTGCCGGGTCCGCCGATCTGCCGCCCGCCGACCGGATCGCGCAATTCGCGGCGGCGGTGGTGGCGCTCCTGGACGATCTCGGCGTCGACCGGTTCACCCTTCTGGGGCATTCCATGGGCGGCATGATCGTGCAGGACATCGCCGCCACCCATCCCGATCGCATCACCCGGCTGGTCCTCTACGGGACCGGGCCGCTTGGCCTCATGCCTGACCGGTTCGAGCCGCTTGAGACGTCGCGCGAGCGGGTCCGGTGCGACGGTGTGGCGCAAACCATCCGCCGTATCGGCGCGACATGGTTCCGCGAGGGCGCGGCGGCCCAAGGCTTCGGGATCGTCGCGGAACTGGGCGCACAGGCGAGCGAGGCCGCCGCCCTCGCCGGGCTTGACGCGATGAGCCATTGGGATGGGCGCGGCGCGCTTGTCCGGCTGACCATGCCGACGCTGGTGCTCTGGGGCGATGGCGACCGCTCCTATCGCTGGCCGCAGGTAGAGGCGCTCTGGCAAGGGCTGCCCGATGCGGCGTTGGCAGTGATGCCGCGCACGGCCCATGCCGCGCACCTCGAGAAACCCGCCCTGTTTCATGCGCTGATCGAGGATTTCGTCGCGGCGTGACGGGGGGCGCCGACGCTCACCGCGACACTGGCGCTTCAGTCGGAAATCAGACGGTTTTCGCCCAGACCGGGGGGGGCGGATACCTCCAGCACCGCGCGTGGCCAGCTTACCTCGACCAGTGCTCCGACGGTGTCGGCGCCGTTGGCAAATGTCAGGTCGGCCCCCGAGCGTTCCAGCAGCGTCTTGGCGATGAACAGGCCCAGCCCCATCCCCTCATAGCCGGGCCGTCGCGGATCGGGCACGGTGGCGCGGCGCCGGATGAAGGGCTCGCCGATGCGCCCGATCATGTCGGGGGGAAAGCCGCGCCCGTCATCCATGATCCGCAGGGTGATGCGCTCCTCGGTCCAGCGGGTCTCGATGGCGACGGTCTCGCGGGCGAAATCGACGGCGTTCTGCACGAGGTTGCGCAGCCCGTGGATGATCTCGGGACGGCGCAGAACGGTGGGCTGCGTCACCGGATCGACCGGGCCGCCGTGATCGAAGCGGATGTCCTTGCCGCGCCCGATATGCGGCTCTGCGGCCTCTTCCACCAGCGCGGTAAGCGGTGCACGGCGCAGATGCAGATCGTCCTTGCCGGCGCGGCCCATGGACCGAAGGATATCGCGGCAGCGATCCGCCTGCGCGCGAATGAGCAGCGCATCCTCGCGCAGCTCGGGGCGGTCCTCCAGTTCCTCGGCCAATTCCGCGCTCGTGAGCTTGATCGTGGCCAGCGGGGTGCCCAACTCATGTGCCGCAGCGGCCACCACGCCGCCCAGATCGGTCAGCTTCTGCTCTCGTGCGAGCGCCATTTGCGTGGCCTGAAGCGCGTCGGACATGGCGCGCATCTCCTGCACGATCCGGCGGGAATAGACCCCCAGAAATACCACCGCAATGACGATGGCAACCCAGTTGCCGAAGCGGAACACGTCGGGCACCATGAGGAGCAAGCCGTGTTCCGTGCGCAGGGGCAGGTAGAACTGCATGAGAAGCGTCACGATGATGATGGCCGTGACACCCAGAAACAGCGTCGCCCGCCCCGAGAGCGCCGAGGCCGAGACGGTGACGGGCCCGACGATGAGGATGGTAAACGGGTTGTTCATCCCGCCGGTGAGATAAAGCAGAAGCGCCAGTTGCAGCATGTCGAAGAGCACGACGAGAAGGGTATCGTCCTCGGACAGCCGCTTGGTCTCGGAAAAGACGAATCCGGCAACAAGGTTCGAGACCACGGACACGCCGATCACCAGGAAACACAGGCCAAGCTCCAGATCGAGACGATAGACCTGGTCGGCGACGATAAGCGCGCTGGCCTGCCCGACAATGGCCCACCAGCGCAACAGGATGAGCGTGCGCAGCCGGATGAGCGGGCTGGCAGGGCGGGGTGAGAGCGGATCGGGAGAGATATCGGTCATCTGTGCGCGAAGGTCCCGTTGTGTCTGGGGCAGGAGGTGTTACATCTAGCTTGCACTCAGGATGCAAGGAGGCAAGCCGTTCCGATGACCCGGATGATCGCAATCGCCGCAGCCGTGATCGTCGTTGCCGCCCTTGGCGCGACCTATCTGATGACCATGGGCAGCGCGCCCGAGGATCGGTTCGCGCAATGCCGCGCCTCGAACGTGGCGGGCGGCGTGGCGCAGATCGGCGGGCCGTTCGAGCTTGTGAGCGAGACCGGAGAGACGGTGACCGACGCGCAGGTGATCGACCAGCCCGCGTTGATCTATTTCGGCTATACCTTCTGCCCCGACGTGTGCCCGCTCGATTCCGCACGCAATGCCGAGGCGGTCGATCTGCTTGAAGAGAAGGGGCAAATCGTGAAGCCCGTGTTCATCTCGATCGACCCCGCGCGCGATACACCCGAGGTTCTGGCGGAATGGACCGATTACCTGCATCCCCGGCTGCTCGGTCTGACAGGCAGCGAAGAGCAGGTGCGCGCCGCAAGCCGGGCCTATCGCACCTATTATCAGGCGCATCCCCCCAAAGAGGGCGAGGAGGCGTTCTATCTCGTGGATCATTCGACCATGAGCTATCTCACCCTGCCCGAGCACGGCTTTGTCGAGTTCTTCCGCCGTGACGCGACGCCCGAACAGGTGGCGGAGCGGGTGCAGTGCTTTATCGACGCGGCGAAGTGACGCGATTGTTTTGACGCGGGAAAATCAACGGGCTAGAACCGTTTGCACGGATAGGCGCATGGAGGAGGCTCGCGATGACCGAGGAGACGCTCGATATCGGCGAGGACAAGTCGCTTTTGCTGGTCGATGACGACGAGGCCTTTCTGAAACGGCTGGCCAAGGCGATGGAGAAGCGCGGTTTCGAGGTCGAGACGGCGGGTTCGGTCGCCGCAGGGCGTGCGATCGCCACGGCGCGCCCGCCTGCCTATGCGGTTTGCGACCTGCGCCTCGAGGATGGCAATGGGCTCGACGTGGTGGAGGCGATCCGCGAAAAGCGCCCGGATAGCCGCATCGTGGTGCTCACCGGTTATGGCGCGATTGCCACGGCGGTTGCGGCGGTCAAGATCGGGGCGACGGATTACCTCTCGAAGCCCGCCGATGCGACCGATATCACCAACGCGCTTCTGGCCAACGGGGCCGATCTTCCGCCGCCGCCCGAGAACCCGATGAGCGCGGACCGGGTGCGTTGGGAGCATATCCAGCGGGTTTATGAGCTGTGCGACCGCAACGTGTCCGAGACGGCGCGGCGGCTCAACATGCACCGGCGGACCTTGCAAAGGATCCTTGCGAAACGCTCGCCGAAGTGAGGGCCCTGGTTTGATTGTTGCGCACAGGGCAACAATTCCATGAATCTTAATGGTTTGTTCGGGCTAAGGGTTGTATTAACCTGTCCCGAATAGTGTGTGGCGCAGAAAGTTGCGCGGAGGCGGAGCAGGGTGGAAATTTGGCAGTCATACCGGATGCGGCTTCGGCGCAAACGGGCCAAGATTCGCGCCTTTCGCAAGCATTTCTCGTTGCGTTCGGTGGCTGATCGCACGGGCCATATCAATCCCGGTGACGTGCTGCTGTTTTCGACGTTACGGGACGAGTATGTGCGCCTGCCCTATTTTCTTCAGTATTACAGGGATCTTGGCATCGGGCACTTCCTGATTGTGGATAATGACAGCAGCGATGGTGGCACCGACTATCTCGCGCGGCAACCGGATGTGTCGGTCTGGACCACGAAGGCAAGTTACAAGCGCGCGCGGTTCGGCATCGATTGGCTCAACTGGTTGCAGGGGCGCTATGGGCACGGCCACTGGACGCTGGTGGTCGATCCTGACGAATTCTTCATCTACCCGTTCAGCGATACGCGCCCCATCCGCGCGCTGACCGACTGGCTCGATACGAGCCACGTCAAGAGCTTTGGCGCGATGTTGCTCGACATGTATCCCAAGGGACGCATCGACGCGGTGCCCTATCGCGCGGGGCAGGACCCGCTTGAGATTGCGGCCTGGTTCGATCCGGGCAATTACATGATCGAGAAGAACAAGCTTTACGGCAATCTGTGGATACAGGGCGGGCCGCGCGCGCGGGTATTTTTCGCCGATAACCCGAAAAAGGCGCCCGCGCTCAACAAGACGCCACTGGTGCGCTGGGACCGGCGCTATGCCTATGACAGTTCGACCCACATGCTTTTGCCGCGCGGTCTCAACCTGACCTATGATGAATGGGGCGGCGAGCGGGCGAGCGGTATCCTGCTTCATGCCAAGTTTCTCGATACGTTTACCGCCAAGGCGGAGGAGGAACTGAGCCGCCGTCAGCACTATGCCGGCAGCGTCGAATACAAGGCCTATGCCGAGCATGTGCGCCACAATCCCGAACTTTGGTGCAAATGGTCAGAAAAATATATAAACTGGCGGCAATTAGAGATCCTTGGCCTGATGTCCAAGGGCAACTGGGCCTGAGGTGGGGAACGGCGGGAAGATGAGCCTTGGCATCGTCATGCTGGTGCATACGGCCTTTGGTCGGGCCGAACAGGTGGCGCGGCACTGGGCGGCCTCGGGCTGTCCGTTGGTGATCCATGTCGATCGTGGGGTGCCGAACAAGGCATATAGCGCCTTTGTCAGATCGCTCTCGGACCTGCCCGATATTCGCTTTGCCAAGCGGCATCGCTGTGAATGGGGCATGTGGGGGCTGGTTGCGGCGACGCAGAACGCAGCCGAGATCATGCTGCGCGAGTTTCCCGAGGTGCGCCATGTCTATCTTGCGTCGGGATCGTGCCTGCCGCTGCGCCCGGTGCAGGAGTTGATCGACTATCTCAGCCAGCGCCCGCACACCGATTTCATCGAGAGCGCGACGACGGCGGATGTGCCCTGGACGATCGGCGGGCTGGACGAGGAAAGGTTCACGCTGCGGTTTCCGTTTTCCTGGCGCAAGCATCGGTTTCTGTTTGACAGATATGTGGCGCTGCAACGGCTTGTGGGCTTCAAGCGGAGCATCCCCAACGGCATCGTCCCGCATATGGGAAGCCAGTGGTGGTGCCTCACGCGGCAGACCCTCTCGGCCATTCTCGAGGACCCGGAGCGCCCCTCCTATGACCGCTATTTCTCGAAGGTCTGGATCCCCGACGAGAGCTATTTCCAGACGCTGGCGCGGCAATATTCCCGCCAGATCGAGAGCCGGTCCCTGACCCTGTCGAAATTCGACTACCAGGGCAAGCCGCACATCTTCTACGACGATCATCTACAGCTTTTGCGGCGCTCGGATTGCTTTGTGGCGCGCAAGATCTGGCCCTTCGCCAATCGGCTATACGAGGCCTTCCTGACCGATCCGGCAAGCGCGATGAAGCGCACCGACCCGAACCCCGGCAAGATCGACCGCATCTTCGCCAAGGCGGTGGAGCGGCGCACGCGCGGGCGGCCGGGCCTCTACATGCAGAGCCGGTTTCCGGTCGAGGGGCGCGAGAACGGCCTGACCTGCGCGCCCTATTCGGTGTTCGAGGGGTTCAGTGACCTGTTCGAGAATTTCGAGCCGTGGCTGGCGCGGATGACCGGGATGCGTGTGCATGGCCATATCTTTGCACCCGAACGCGCCGAATTCGCCGATGGCCAGCGGATCATGGCCGGCGCGCTTTCCGACAGCGCGGCGCTGCGCGACTACAATCCGCACGCCTTTCTTGCCAGCCTGATCTGGAACACGCGGGGCGAGCGGCAATGTTTCATGCTTGGGCCCAATGACATCTTCGAAGAGGTGGAATGGGCCATGGCCAAGGATGCCAATGCCCAGATATCGGTGATTTCCGGGGCCTGGGCCGTGCCGCTTTTTCAGTCCAACGCCAATTTCTCGGACATTCGGCGCGAGGCGGCGCGGCTGCAACAGCGCGAGGCGGATCATCTCAAGGTTCTGCGCTCGCAATGGGTGCGCGCGCATGTGCGGATCTGGACCATGGCGGAATTCATCGAATCGCCGATGGAGCCGTTGCAGAGCATCATCGACGAGATCGGCAAGGCCAATCCGCGCGGTCTCGCCGAGGTGCCGCGCATGGCCGACCTCACCGGCTTTGGCCAGTTTCTCCAGAACCTCAAGAATCAGGGGATGCACCCTTATCTCATGGGCGATTTCAGCGCCGAGGCGGGGCTGCACCAGCCGCCCGAGGGGCAGCGCAAACCGTATCTGGTGCGGTAGGCCGGTATGGTATCGCAATTCGATTATTTCGTGATCTTCGCGGAAATGCGCACCGGGTCCAATTTTCTGGAAACCAACCTCAATGCCTTTGAGGGGATCACCTGCCATGGCGAGGCGTTCAACCCGCATTTCATCGGCTATCCGAACCGCACCGAAATCCTCGGCCTGACGCAGGCGCAGCGTGACGAGGAGCCCGCGCGCCTGATCGGGGCGATCAAGGGGCAGACAGAGGGCATCGGCGGGTTCCGCTATTTCCACGATCACGATCCTCGTGTGCTCGATCTGGTGATCGACGATCCGCGCTGTGCCAAGATCGTGCTGACGCGCAACCCGATCGACAGCTATGTCTCTTGGAAAATCGCGAAGGCGACGGGGCAGTGGAAGCTGACCAATGTCAAGCGGCGGCGCGACAGCACGGTGCTGTTCGACGCCGATGAATTCGAGCAGCACCTGGCGGACTTGCAGGCGTTTCAGGTGATGTTGCTCAATCGGCTCCAGACTGCTGGGCAGACGGCATTCTATGTCCATTACGACGATTTGCAGAGTGTCGAGGTGATGAACGGGTTGGCGCGCTATCTGGGATGCGCGGCGCGGCTAGAGGCGCTCGATGCGTCGCTAAAGCCGCAGAACCCCGAGCCGCTGGAAAGCAAGGTCGAGAATTTCGAGGAGATGACGCGCGCACTGGCGCGGCAGGACATGTTCGATCTCTCGCGCAGTCCGAATTTCGAGCCGCGGCGCGGCGCGGCGGTTCCGGGTTTCGTCACCGGGGCGCGCGCGCCGCTGCTCTATATGCCACTGCATTCCGGCCCGGTGGCGGAGGTGTGCGCCTGGCTCGCCGCGCTCGATGGTGTGGCGGTGGAGGACCTTCCGACCAAGCTCAATCAGAGTGCACTGCGGCGGTGGATGCGGCGCAAGCCGGGACATCGTCGCTTTACCGTGCTGCGCCATCCGGTTGCGCGCGCCCATGCTGCGTTTTGCGACAAGGTGCTGATCAAGGGGCCGGGCTGCTACCGCGACATCCGGCGCACGCTGCGGCAGGCCTACAAGCTGCCGATCCCCGGCGGCTGGCCGGACGAGGGCTATGATCTGGTGGCGCACCGGGCGGCCTTCGTGGCCTTTCTTGCGTTTCTCAAGGCCAACCTGGCCGGGCAGACCGCGCTGCGGGTCGATGCGCATTGGGCGACACAGGCGGCGCTCATTGAGGGCATGGCGCAGTTCGGCGCGCCTGACGTGATCCTGCGCGAAAACGAGATGGGGCCGTGGCTCGGGGCGCTGGCGAGGCAGGCGGGCTATGCCAAACCTCCCGCGCCGCCAAAGGCCCCGGCGCAACTGTCGTTCGATCTGGCCGCGATCTACGATGACGAAATCGAGCAAATGACACGCGCGATCTATCTGCGCGATTACATGCTGTTCGGGTTCCGCAACTGGCGTTGAGGCGGGTCAGGCGGCCTGTGCCGCCTGAGCGGCGGTCACGATGGTGTAGAGCGTGGCCGAATCGCTGTTGGCGCGCAACTTGGCGCAAAGCGAGGGCTCGCGCAGGGTGCGCGAGACGAGCGCCAAAGCCTTGAGATGCTCCACCCCGGCATCGAGCGGGGCAAAGAGGCCAAAGGCGATGTCGACCGGTTGACGGTCCACCGCCTCGAACTCGATCGGCTTGTCGAGCACGACGAGAACGCCAACGACCTGTTCCAGCCCGTCGAGCCGGGCATGGGGCAGGGCAACGCCATGGCCCACGCCCGTCGGCCCGAGGCTCTCGCGTTCCAGAAGCGCCTCGACGGCGGCGGAATGCGATGCGCCATAGGCGGCCTCGACGAGCGCGCCTAACTCGTTCATCAGGCGTTTCTTGCTGGTCACGCCTGACAGGGCACGCACCGCCTCGGGCTTGAGGAGCATGGGTATATCCATTTGCTGTGTGGTTCAGACAGGCGCGAACGCCTGTCCCCTCTGATCAGGGGTCAATCCATCCGATATTGCCGTCCTCGCGACGGTATACGACATTGACCGATTCCTTGCCTTCTTTGCGAAACACCAGAACGGGCGCCCCTGCCAATTCCATCTGCATCACCGCCTCGCCCACCGAGAGCGAGGGAATCCGCGTCTCGATCTCGGCGACGATGATCGGTTGCAGGCTGTCGGGCTCCAACTCCGGCTCTTCGTCACTCGCCGCGAGGATATATGAGGAAGCGCCGAAGAGTTCAACCGGCTGCGCGCGGTCGCGGTGATGATCCTTGAGACGGCGCTTGTAACGGCGCAACTGCTTTTCCATTTTCTCGGCGCAGGCGTCGAAGGCGGCGTAGATTTCGTGGGCCTTGGCGCGCGCCTGCGCCGTCAGACCGGTGGAAAGATGCACGACTGCCTCGCAGGCGAACTCGCTCGCGCTCTTGGAAAAGGTGACCTGTGCGGCGGTCGGGCGTTCCGCGTATTTCGCCACGACGATGCCAAGCTGATCCTTGACATGGGTTTGCAGGGCCTCGCCGATGTCGATCTGCTTTCCACTGATTTGGTAGCGCATCTTGCCTCCTTCATTTGACATACCGGTTGCGTTGCGGCCCGGATGGGGCGCGATCATCTCCGGCTTATGATGCTGATATGGGACAAGTGTTGATAGTCTGCGAACCCCGGCCCAGGGCGCGGGCGCGGTCCGGAAGTCGGGGCGCGATCACCACTTGTCATGCCCCAATTGAGGCCCGTCGCGGTCCGTTTGTCAATCTATTTGCGGTCCGGGGACAGCGATGATGCGGGCGCACTGTCAGGAGATGCGAAAGCTGTCGCCGAGATACACCCGGCGCACATTCTCGTTCTCGACCACATCGCGGGGCGTGCCGGACATGAGCACGCGGCCGTCATGCAGGATATAGGCGCGGTCCACGATTTCGAGGGTCTCGCGGACGTTGTGATCCGTGATCAGCACCCCGATCCCGCGTTTCTTCAGATCGCTGACGAGGTGGCGGATGTCACCCACCGAGATCGGATCAACCCCGGCAAAAGGCTCGTCAAGCAACAGGTAGCGCGGATTGGCGGCAAGGCAGCGCGCGATTTCCACGCGCCGCCGCTCGCCGCCCGAGAGCGCCATGGCGGGGGCGCGGCGCAGATGCTCGATGGAAAATTCCGAAAGAAGTTGCTCCAGCCTCTCGCGCCGCCGCGCGCGCTTGGGCACGGCGATGTCGAGAATCGCCATGATGTTGTCCTCGACCGAGAGACCGCGAAAGATCGACATTTCCTGCGGAAGATAGCCGATGCCCAGCTTGGCGCGGCGATACATCGGCAGGGTGCTCACATCCCGTCCGTCAATATAGATATGACCGCCCTCGGGATAGATCAGCCCGGCGATGGCGTAGAAGGTCGTTGTCTTGCCCGAGCCGTTGGGGCCAAGAAGAGCCACCACCTCGCCCTGTGCGAGATCGAGCGAGACATCGCGGATCACGATCTTTTTCTTGTAGCTCTTGCGCAGGTTGACGATCCGCAGTCCGGGCGCGTCATTGCTGTGGGCAAGGGTCAGGTTCGGTGCGGTCACTGGTTTTCCTGCGGTCTCAGGATCGTCTTGACGCGGCCCGTGACCTGCGCGGTGCCTGCGTTGGTATCCACGATCACGGTATCGCCGGAAATCGCGTTTGTGCCCTGCACAAGCAGCACGTTGCCGCGCAACTCGATCATGCCGGTGCCGAGGTTGTAGGCCGCGTCTTGCGCCTCTGCGGCATCCTCGCCGCTGGTCAGGGTCACGCCGCCCGAAGCCTCAAGCGTCTCGATTCCGCTGCGGTCCGGCAGGTAGACGACCCGAACGCGCGGCGCGGCCAGCCGCATCTCGCCCTGCGCGATCACCACGGAGCCCGTAAAGAGTGCGGAATTGTCGTTCTGATCGACGCTGAGCGCGTCCGATGAAACCTCGACCGGGGCGGCACGATCCCGTGTGCCCTGTCCGAAGGAAAGTGCACCCGCCTGCGCCATGGCGAGGCCCGGCAAACAGGATAAAACGACGGCGGCGGCGAACCGGTTCAGGAAAGTCACTGATCTGTATCCCCAGATGATTGCGGCAGGTATATCAGCACGACCCCCCCGGTGAAAAGCACTTCGGCGGTGTCGGTCTCGGCGTTGTGATGCAAAAGCATCTGTCCCGCCTCGATCGAGCCGATCGGCCCCGTGGCCCGCACCGCGCCTGCGCTCTCGGCATGGATCACATCGAGACGGGCATCCAACCGCTCGGTGTCGATCACATAGCCGGTGGTTGTGGTGATGTGCACGCCGCCCAGCAGAGCCGCGGTCATCGCCGCCTGATCCAGCCGCGCCGTGTCGGCGCGCAGGTTGATCACCGTTCCGCCCGCAAGCCGCATCTCGCCGCGCACCTGATCGGCGTTGATCCGGTCGGTGCTGTCCGGGTCGGGGCGGGCCATCACGGCGGCGATGGTGACGGCGTCGCCCTGCGCCGTCATGCCGGCGAAACTCGGATTGGTCACGCCCATCTCCTGCGCGCGCTTTTCAAGGTCGATTTCCGAGATCCGAACCGATTTGGAGGGGTCGATGGTGCGCGAGATGAGAAACAGCGTGGACAGAAGCCCGAGTGCGGCAAGCGGCAGCAGGATCTTCATCCCCGCCACGATCCGAGAATAGGTGTTATCCGCCCGCGCCATGGCTCAATGGGCGAAAATATCGGTCTCGGGCCAGCCCGCGAGATCGAGCCGCGCCCGCACCGGCAGAAAGTCGAAGCACGCCTGTGCGAGGTCCGTTCGCCCCTCGCGGGCGAGCATGGCGTCAAGCCGGTCGCGCAGGGCATGGAGATAGAGCACATCGGAGGCGGCGTAATCGAGTTGTGCCGCACTGAGGGCATCCGCGCCCCAGTCAGAGCTTTGCTGCTGTTTGGAGATGTCCACGCCAAGAAGTTCCTGCAACAGGTATTTCAGCCCGTGCCGGTCAGTATAGGTGCGGACAAGTTTCGAGGCGATCTTGGTGCAATAGACAGGGGCGGCGATTGCGCCGAACGCGTGATACATGGCGGCAATGTCGAAGCGTCCGAAATGAAACAGCTTCAGCGCATCGCTGTCGGTCAGAAGCCGCTCCAGATTGGGCGCTCGGGTCTGCCCCTTGGCCACCTGTACCAGATGGGCGTGGCCGTCGCCGCCCGAAAGCTGCACCACGCAGAGCCGGTCACGCAGCGGGTTGAGGCCCATCGTCTCGCAGTCGATGGCCACGACCGGGCCGAGGTCTAGCCCGTCGGGCAGGTCGCCTTTATGAAGATGGTTCGTCATGAATTGCCTTGTCGCCCGCTCGGGGGTGCTTTCGGGATGGATATATCCCGTTTGATTAGGCGCTTTCCGTTCCTGCCTCAACCCGGATATGGGCGCGGCCGGGCATGAAATCCAGCTTCGTGCGCGCCGATCCGGCTTGCGATTGCACCGCCCCTCGGCCACAACAGGGCGCGACCGAGCAAAGGAGCCTGTATGATCCGCCCCGAAACCACCCCGCCCCGCGCCGCCGATCATCTGGCGCGACGCCTCTTTGAGGCCGGCTGCCGCCATGCCTTCGGGATGCCGGGGGGGGAGGTTCTGACGGTGATGGATGCGCTGGCGCGGGCCGGGATCGAGGTGACCTTGGCGCGGCATGAGAACGCCGCCGCCTTCATGGCCGAGGGGGTCTGGCACCGCACCGGCGCGCCGGGCATCCTGATTGCCACTCTGGGGCCGGGGGTGCTCAACGGGGTGAATGCCATCGCCAACGCCCATCAGGACCGGGTGCCGCTCATTGTGATTTCCGGCTGCGTCGATGCCGATGAGGCGCTGACCTATACCCATCAGATCCTTGATCACGAGGCGGTGCTGGCGCCGATCACCAAGGCGACCTTTCGCCTGACCGCGAAGGGGGCTGACATCATCGCCGACAAGGCCGTTGGCATCGCCACCGAGGGCCGTCCCGGCCCCGTTCATATCGACGTGCCGATTTCGGTGGCGGATGAGCGCGTGAGCCTGCCGCGTCTGCGCCGACGCCCCGACGCGGTGCCGATGGTGCCTGCCGCGCCGGGGGAGGCGCGCGATTGGCTGGCCGGGGCAGAGCGCCCGGTGATGATCGTGGGGCTCGATGCGGTGAACGAGGGCGCGGGAGCGGTCATTCTTGAGGTCGCACAACGCCTGAACATTCCCGTCATCACCAGCTACAAGGCCAAGGGGATCATTCCCGAGACGCATCCGCTGTGTCTTGGCGGGGCGGGCCTCTCGCCGCTGGCGGATGGCATCCTTGTTCCGTTGGTGAAGCGGGCCGACCTGATCCTCTGCGTCGGCTATGATCCCATCGAGATGCGCCCCGGCTGGCGCGAGATCTGGGACCCGGCAAAGGTGAAGGTGATCGACATCGCCGCCGTGCCCAATGACCAGTATATGCACCAGGCGACGATGAATGTCGTTGGGGCCTGCGCGCCGTCATTGGCGGCCATCGCCGAGGGAGTGACGCCCCGCGCGACCTGGACGGGGGGGGAGGTGGCGGAGGTGCGCGCCGCGCTCGCCACGGCCTTTCCGACCACCGATGACTGGGGGGCGGCCGCCGTCATCGCCGAGGCGCGCGCCGTGCTGCCCGAAGACAGCATCATTACTGTCGATAGCGGCGCGCATCGCATCCTGCTGTCGCAGATGTGGGTGACGCACCACCCCCGTTCGGTGCTGCAATCCACCGCCCTTTGCACCATGGGCTGCGCCGTGCCGCTGGCGATGGGCGCGAAACTCGCCACGCCCGAGGCCACCGTGGTCAGCTTTTCGGGCGATGCCGGGTTTCTGATGGTGGCGGGAGAGCTGTCGACCGTGGCGGAACTCAAACTGCCGGTGATTTTTGTCGTCTTTGTCGATGCCAGTCTTGCGCTGATCGAGAAGAAACAGCGCGAGCGGCAGATGGTCAATCTTGCCGTCGATTTCGACCGGCACGATTTCGCCGCCATCGGGCGCGCCTTTGGCGGCAATGGCGTGCGCGTGACAAACCGCGGCGAATTGCGCGCGGCGCTGCAAGGCGCGCAAATGGCCGACCGTTTCACCGTCATCGCCGCCGAGATCGATCGCGGCTCTTACGACAACCGCATCTGAAAGGAGGCGCCCATGCCCGGCCCGCTTGATGGTCTCGTCATTCTCGATCTGAGCCGCATTCTGGCCGGTCCCACCTGCACGCAGCTTCTGGGCGATCTGGGCGCCGAGGTGATCAAGATCGAGAGCCTTCAGGGAGACGACACGCGCGGCTGGGGCCCGCCGTTTGCCATGGGCAAGGACGGCAAGCCCACGGACCTCTCGGCCTATTTCATGTCCTCCAACCGCAACAAGAAATCCGTGGCCGTGGATCTGACCGACCCGGCGATGCAAAAGACCCTGCGCGCGCTGGCGGGGCGTGCCGATGTGGTGATCGAGAATTTCAAACCGGGCGGTTTGCGCAAATACGGGCTTGATCACGAAACGCTCTGCGCGGCCTATCCGGGTCTTGTCTATTGCTCGATCTCCGGTTTCGGCCAGACCGGGCCGAATCGCGACAAGCCGGGCTATGACCTCATGGCGCAGGGCTTTGCCGGGATCATGTCGATCACCGGTGAGGCTCATGGCGAGCCGATGAAGGTGGGCGTGGGCGTGGCCGATATCGTCTGCGGGCTCTATGCGGCGACCGGTATCCTTGCCGCGTTGCGCCACCGGGATGCGACCGGCGAGGGGCAGCATATCGACATAGCACTGGTCGATGCGACGCTGTCCTGGCTGACCAATCAGGGGTTGAACTACCTTACCTCGGGGATTTCACCCACAAGGGCGGGCAATGCCCATCCCAATATCGTGCCCTATCAGGTTTTTGCCACCGCTGACGGCCATGTGATCGTCGCTGTCGGCAATGACAGCCAATATGCCCGGTTTTGTGACTATCTGGGGCAACCCGACTGGGCCACTGACCCGCGCTTTGCCACCAACACCGCGCGGCTGGCCAACCGTGCGGTGCTGGTACCGATGCTTGCCGGGGCGCTGGCAAGCCGGACCATGCAGGACGTGATCGAGGGGCTGGAGGCACGCAAGGTTCCGGTCGGCCCGGTCAACACGGTCGAGCAGGCGCTCGAGAGCGAACAGGCGCAGGCGCGCGGCATGACCGTGACGCTGCCCGCGTCGCAGACTGCGGCGGGCGGGGTCCGTCTTATCGGCAATCCGCTCAAATTTTCGCGCACGCCGGTGAGCTATCGATCCGCGCCGCCCGCCACCGGGGCGGATACGGAGGCGGTGCTGGGCCGCCTCGGCAAGGAGTTGTAACCATCGCTCGCGGCCACGTGATTTGCCGCGACTCGGGGCAGGGCGTAGCACCTGCGGTGTCAGATGGAGGGTTATTCATGCAACGATTTCTGAAACTTCTTGCTGTTTTCATGGTTTTCGCCACCGGCGCGCAGGCGCTCGAGCCGCGCGAGGGCTGGGTGGTCCTGCAAAGCGGGAAATCCTTTGATAATCTGGTCAAATCCGTCAACGAGGTGGTCGAGACCAGCGAAATCCGCATCGTCAATCAGGCCAGCGCCTCGGCGGGGGCCAAGATGCAGGGCATAGACATTCCCGGCAATCGCGTATTCGGCCTTTATCGCAACGATTACGCGCGCCGGATGCTTGACGCCAGCATCGCCGCCGGCATCGAGGCCCCGATCGTTCTTTATGCCACCGAGAACGCCGATGGCACCTCGACGCTTGCCTACAAGACGCCAAGCCACGTCTTTGCCCCCTATTTCGACGAGGGCGGCGAGGCGCTGCGCGCGCTGGCAGCCGAGCTTGACGGGGTGTTCGACGCGGTGGCGCGGGCGGCGGTGGCGGAATAGGCGGACACACGCTCAGCGGGTTTTTGCTGCTCGGACCGCGCCCGAATCTTGAGCACGGGCGCGTGAGTCGTAACATTCCCTTCCAAAAGGATAACGTATTGGTGATCGGCGGCGCGCTTTGGTTGCCGGTGTCATAAATAGCGGGCTAGCTAGACCGCATCTCTTCTGCCGAAAGGACACTCGGGCCATGCGTAACGATCAATTCGGGTATGAAACCTCGCTCACCTCGCCCGAGGCCGTGCAGGCCTGGGACAAGATGGTGTTGGCGTTTCTTGCCCATGCCGCCACGACGCCCGACCAGCTCGGCAAGGTTCTGAGCGAGGAGCCGGGCTTTGCCATGGCTCATGCCGTCAAGGGCCTGTTCTGCAAGATGCTGGGCCGCAGCGAGATGGAAGAGACCGCACGCGCCGCCCATGAGGCGGCGATTTCGTGTGCGAAAGACGGCGCGCCCCTGCCGCGCGAGATGGGCTATGTCCGCGCGCTCGGGGCATGGATCGACGGTCGCCCCACCGAGACGGTGCGCGAGATGGAGGCGATCCTCACCCGCTGGCCCGAAGATGCGATGGCGATGAAGATCGGCCACGCCACCCGCTTCATTCTGGGGGACAACAAGGGGATGCGCGCCTCTATCGAGGCGCTATTGCCGGCCTATGACGCCAAGAACCCGGCACGCGGCTATCTCTTTGGCTGTCATGCCTTCGCGCTGGAAGAGACCGGCGATTACGGCCGTGCCGAAACGGCGGGGCGGCTGGGCCTCAGCCTTGCTGCCGATGATGCCTGGGGGCTGCATGCGGTGGCGCATGTGTTCGACATGACCTGCAATTCGCGCGCGGGTCTGACCTGGCTTGACGGGCGCGAGGCCGCCTGGACGCATTGCAACAATTTTCGCTATCACGTCTGGTGGCACAAGGCGCTGATGCATCTCGATCAGGGTGAGACGGACGCGGTGTTCCACCTCTATGACACGGAGGTGCGCCGCGACCATACCGACGATTTCCGCGATATTTCCAACGGGGCATCCATGCTCATGCGGCTGGAGTTGGAGGGTATTGACGTTGGCGACCGCTGGGAGGAGATGGCCGATATCTGCGAGCGCCGGACAGAGGACGCCTGTCTTGTATTTGCCGATCTCCACTATCTGCTGGCACTCATCGGCGGCAAGCGAGAGACGGCGGTCAAGCGTCTCATGGCGCGGCTTCATGGTGACGCCAGGCACGCCAATGCCTCGGACATGATGGCACGGATGGCAAACCCCGGCCTGTCGGCGGCGACGGGGCTTGAGGCCTTCGGTGAAGGGGATTACAAGACGGCGTTTCTCAACCTGGGACGGGCGCGCCATTCCATGCAACTCGCCGGCGGCAGCCATGCGCAACGCGACGTTTTCGAGCGGCTGACCATCGATGCGGCGCTGCGCGCGGGGTTCATGGCCGAGGCGGAGGCCATCCTCAAGGAGCGCAGCGCGCGTCGCGCGGGCAAGCTTGATCGTTACGCCGCCACCCGTCTCGACCTGATCGAGGCCGCGCGCGGCGGCTGGACCGGGGCCGAGCGTCTTCCGGCCGAGTGAACCCGCGACACAATTTGCAAGGAGCCGACACCGCGATGACGAGTGTTGCCGATCCGGCCATGGCACATAGCCAATCCCACAAAGCGGCAGCCGCCCCGGTGGCGAGCACGCGCGATATCCGGCTGGATTTCTTTCGCGGGCTGGCGATGTTCATCATCCTCGCCGCCCACACCCCGCGCAATTTCTTCACCAGCTGGATTCCGGCGCGCTGGGGTTTTTCGGACGCGACCGAGATTTTCGTATTCTGCTCTGGCATGGCCTCGGCCATCGCGTTTGGCCGGACGTTTGACCGGACGGGCTGGACCCTTGGCTCGGCGCGCGTGGGCTACCGCGTCTGGCAGGTCTACTGGGCGCATATCGCGCTGTTCTTTGCCACCGCGACGCTGCTTGCGGCGTTCGATCACTTCGGCACCTTCGACAAGACCTATATCGGGTCGCTGAACCTCTGGAAGTTTTTCGAGGATCCGGGGCCGCAGCTTGTGGGTCTTTTCACCCTCACCTATGTGCCCAATTATTTCGACATCCTGCCGATGTATATGGTCATTCTGGTGATGATGCCGGTGATGATGGCACTGAGCCGGGTAAGCCCCTGGGCGGTGTTCGGCGCGATGGGGCTGATCTGGCTTTTCGCGCAGCGCGCGGTGCTGGAGCCGCTTGGCCTCGAGGCCTTGCATCTCGGCTTTCCGGCAGAGCCGTGGTCAGATCGCAAATGGTTCTTCAACCCGTTCGGCTGGCAGCTCATCTTCTTCACCGGCTTTGCGTTCATGCGCGGCTGGCTGCCGAAACCGCCGGTGAACCGGGTGCTGATCGGTCTGGCGGCGCTGATCGTGATCGCCAACATTCCGTTGTCGAATATCGGAGTGCGCGAATTCGGTCTTGACTGGGCGCGCGATTGGCGGATCGAGAATCGGGGCCTGTTCAACAAGTCCGATTTCGGCATTCTGCGGTATGTGCATTTCCTGGCACTTGCCTATCTGTGCTGGGCGGCGGCGGGTGAGGGTGGCGCGCGGCTTCGGGCCGCAGGCACGGGCCTTGTGTCACGGCTCTGGTCGGGCCTTCTGGCGATGATCCTCAAGGTGGGACAGCAATCGCTGGCGGTGTTCGTCTTTTCGATGTTCTTCGCGCGCCTCTCGGGCTTTGTCATGGACCAGGTCGGGCGGACCGCTTGGAACATGACGCTTGCCAATTTCGTCGGCTTCGGGGCCCTGATCGTGGTCGCCTATGTGGCAGCCTGGTTCAAGGGCCACCCGTGGAGGGCTGCGAAATGATCCGCCGCGAGGTCTTGCAGGGGTTGGGCGCGCTGGCGCTGTGGCCGGGGATGGCCCGCGCGGCCGAGGGCGTGGCGTTTTCCGAGGAGATGCTCGATGCGCTCGCGCGGGACGTGGCAGTCAGGCCCTATGCCAAGCGCCCGCTGGTCCCGCAGGAATGGCGCGACCTGACCTATGACCAGTATCGCGCGATCCGCTACGATCCATCGCGCGTTTTCTGGGCCGGGACCGAAGCGACGCTTGAATTCGACCTCTTCCCGCCGGGGCTGTATTTTCCCCATTCGGTCGAGGTCAACATGGTCGAGGACGGCATCGCGCGGCGCGTTCCCTTCGATCTGTCGCTTTATGAAAAGCACGAGATCGTGCCCGACGATCTGCCCATCGACGACCGGCTGGGCTATTCCGGCGTGCGGCTCCGGGCCGAGATCGCCAAACCCGGCTTCTTTCAGGAATATGCCGTTTTCCAGGGTGCCAGCTATTTCCGCGTGATCCCGCGAGATCTGGTTTACGGGCTGTCGGCGCGGGGGTTGGCCCTCAAAACCGCCGCGCCGGAAGGCGAGGAATTTCCCGATTTCACCCGGTTCTGGATCGAAAAACCCGCTCCCGGCGCGCGGCTTCACCGCATCCATGCGCTGATGGAGAGCCCGTCGGTCACGGGGATGTATCATTTCACACTCGACCCTTATGGCGACGTGGCGGATGTCGATGTGCGCTGCACGCTCTGGCCGCGGGTGGATCTGGCAAACGTCGGTATCGCGCCGCTCACCTCGATGTTCTATTTCGACGCCAAGAACCGCGACCGCTTCAACGATTTCCGCCCTGCCGTCCATGACAGCGACGGGCTGACGATCCTCAACGGCAATGGCGAGATGTTGTGGCGGCCTTTGGGCAATCCGCGCCAGCTTCAGGTGTCGAGT
Source organism: Alphaproteobacteria bacterium HGW-Alphaproteobacteria-1 (assembly GCA_002842985.1). GTDB lineage: Bacteria > Pseudomonadota > Alphaproteobacteria > Rhodobacterales > Rhodobacteraceae > Roseovarius. Next base: position 93,719 of record PHEQ01000004.1, on the reverse strand, counting down.
TTCGTGGATGACGGCCCGCAGGGTTTCGGCCTTGCGCAGCGCGCGCGGCGCTACTCGGATTTCCACGATCTGGAGGCGCTCTATCACCGCCGTCCCGGTCTCTGGATCACGCCCGGCGAGGATTGGGGGCGCGGCGCGGTGACGCTTGTGGAAATCCCGACCGACAAGGAGATTTTCGACAATATCGTGACCTACTGGCGCCCGCGAGAGCCGCTCGCGGCGGGAAGCGAGCACGCCTTCACCTACCACATGTCCTGGACGGCCGAGATCCCGGAGCAAAAGCCGGTGGCGCCGGTGATCGGGACGCGGATCGGGCGCGGCTTTCCGCACAACCAGCGCCAGTTGGTCACGATTGACTTTGCCCCTCACGCTGCCCTGCCCGAGGATTACGACGATCTGGTGATCTACGTGAATTCCGCAAGACTGGAGACGTCGCAGGGCCTCGTTCAGCGCAACCCCGAAACCGGTGGGCCGCGCCTTGCGTTTTCCTTTGATCCCGCTGACGTGCAGGTGTCCGAAATCCGTGCGCAGCTTTTCCACGAGGGGCACGGCGTATCGGAAGTGTGGCTTTACCGATGGACCGCGTGACCGCTTTCCCCGGCGGGGCGCATATGCCACCGCCTGCGCCGCTGAGCCATCCGGTTCAGAGCCTCAAGGTGCGGCACCGCGACCCGAACGCGCCTGCATGGCAGCCTGCGCGCCGATTCTGGTGGCGTCGGGCGGCAGCCTTTGTCCCGGCGCTGCTGACCACCGGTGCGCTGGCCATGGTGTTTGCCGACTGGTTGTCCGATGGGGGCATATGGTGGCTTGAATGGGTGCTTCTGGCGCTGGTTACGGTCACGTTCTTCTGGATTGCGCTGTCGGTCGGCACGGCGACGCTTGGCCTGATCTGCCACATCATGCGCCGACGCGCGCGGGCAGACGGGACAAACCCGCTCAACGTGGCGCTTTTGGTGCCGATCTACAACGAGGACACCGCCGAGGTCTTCGGCAATGCCTGCGCGATGATGACGGCGCTGCGCGAGAGCAAATCGGCGCATCGGTTCGATCTGTTCATTCTGAGCGATACGCAGGATGCCGGAATCGCGCTGGAGGAACGCCGCGCTTTTGAAACACTGCGTGCCGCGCTGCCCCCCGGTCTTCGGGTCTGGTATCGCCGTCGCGCCCGCAACACCGAGCGCAAGGTCGGTAATATCAGGGACTGGATCGAGGGGTGGGGTGCCGCGCATGACGCCATGCTCGTGCTCGACGCCGACAGCCTGATGAGCGCCGATGCGATCGTTGCGCTGGCCGATGAGTTGGCGGCCGATCCGGCGGCGGGTCTTATTCAGTCGGCCCCCATGGTGATCGGGTCCGACACGCTTTTCGGTCGGATGCAGCAGTTTTCCGCCGCCGTCTATGGCACGTTGCTGAGCGAGGGGCTGGCGGGCTGGACCGGGACCGAGGGCAACTACTGGGGCCATAACGCGATCATCCGCACCCGCGCCTTCGCCGATTGCGCGGGGCTGCCGCGGATGCCGTCCTTCTCGGGGCAGGGCGGGTTGATCCTCAGTCATGATTTCGTCGAGGCGGGTCTTCTGCGCCGCGCCGGATGGGGCGTTCGTTTCGTGCCCCATATCACCGGCAGCTACGAGGAGCCGCCCGCCACGCTCATCGACTATGCCTTGCGTGACCGGCGCTGGTGTCATGGCAATCTGCAACACCTGCGCCTTCTGGGCACACGCGGCTTTCATGCGGTCTCGCGGTTTCATCTCTTTCATGGCGCGATGAGCTATCTGCTTTCGCCCGCCTGGTTCGGGCTTCTGGTGATCTGGGCGCTTCTGGGCAACGGGCCGGACAGCGTGATCACCTATTTCTCGGCCGAAAACCCGCTCTATCCGGTCTGGCCCGAGATGAGCCATGTCAATTCGGTACTGATCCTTCTCTTCATGTATGGAATGCTGCTGGCCCCGAAACTCATGGGCGCGCTGGCGCTGGGTCTCGGCGAGGTGCAGATTGCGCGGTTCGGGGGCGCGGGGCGCTTCACGCTGTCGCTGCTGGTGGAAATCCTGCTTTCGATCCTGTTTGCGCCGATCATGATGGTGCAGCAGGTGGTGGCAGTGCTTCGCACGCTCATTGGCATCCGCCCGATCTGGTCGCCGCAGGCGCGCAAGGGCGGCGATTACAGCCTTGGCACGGTGGCCAAGTTCCACGCGCTCGAAACGGTGAGCGGCGCGCTTCTCTGGATCGGTATGGCCGCCGGTGTCGTCTCGCTCTGGCTCTTGCCGATCGGGGTGAGTCTTCTGGGCGCGGTGCCGCTGTCGATGATGTCCGGGCGGCGGATGGGGGGGCTCATGGCCACGCCCGAGACGATTGAGCCGCCTGGGATCCTGAAACTTGCGCGGCGTCACCGTGAGATGTTTCGTGCGGCGGACATGCCACCGATTGCGGCCGAATAGTCCCTACTGGGACAGACCGATCTGCGCTTCGAACCAGTCCAGCGCCAGGCCGCTCCAGCCGCGCGGAACACCGTGGCCGCCATCGAATAACGCCAGTTCCAGCGCCGAGCCGGCCGCGCAATCGAGCCAGACGCGCCGCCAGAAACCGTCGCCGATCTCGAAAAGGTCGGGATAGTGGCGCACGCAGCGATTGGCGACGCGCCAGATCTGCATGGCCTCGAACACGTCGCCCTGGGCAAAGCCTGCCCGGATCTCGCGGCCCTCGAGCGGCACGACCTGATCGCGCCAGCCATGGGTATGCAAAAGCCGCACCGGACCGGCGCAATTCTCTGGGTGGGGCCGCCAGAAACTGCCCGAAACCGGCGCATAAGCGGCAAAATCGCCGGGGTGCGCGCAGGCGATATAGCTGGTGAGCGAGCCGCCGATGGAAAACCCCGTCAGCAGGCTGCGCGCGGGGTCGATGCGGAACCGCGCGGCGGCGTCCTGCATCACCTCCCGAAGAAAGGCCGCCTCGTCGCGCGGTCCGGGAAACCCAGGGTGGAAATTCCAGCTTGTGCGGTTGCGCCCCGGTCGCGTCAGTCCCTCGGGCGCGATGAAGGCATAGCCGCGTTCAAGTGCTGTGCGCGCCGTGCCGCCGCGCATCGTGCCCTGCGCGCTGCCGCCATACCCGTGCAGGAAAAACACCACCGGAAATGGCCCGTCACCCTCGGGCAGGGCGATGCGATAACTTCCCGAGGGCGTCGCGCAGGGCATATCACCGCCGCAAACGGGTTGGGCGCGGGCGGGCGTGGCCAGGGCAAGACAGGCGGCGAAAACGAGGGCAAGGCGCATGGGGCAAACTCCTGAAGTCACGTCAAGCGTTGCACAAAGGCTGCCCTCTGCCTAGCGTTGCCCTGTCACCCTTGTGTGACCCTCGCGGCGTGGCCATCGCCAAGTGGACGTTGCGCGCATCGGAGTCTATGGCTGTCGTCGGGGTTAAGGGGATCTCATGTCAGAAGACCGCCAAGACGAGCGCAAGGTAATCGCCCTTCTGGCCGTCGCGGACAGTGCCGCCTTCGAGCATGTCTATCGCAAGCATAACGGCGCGATGCTGCGCCTGTGCGCGGGGATCGTCAAAAATCAGGCTACCGCCGAGGAAGTCGTTCAGGAAACATGGGTTGCGGTGCTGGAGAACATCCAAGGCTTCGAGGGCCGATCCTCGCTCGCGGGCTGGATTTACGCCATTCTGATGAACAAGGCGCGCACGCGGCTCAAGCGCGACGGCAGAAGCATTTCGTTCGAGGATAATGGTGAGGTGGACAGCCTTCAGGCGGCGTTTGACGGGCGCGGACGCTGGAAAGACAGGCCAGAATTGTGGGATGACCTGACGCCAGAGCGCATCCTTTCCGGGAAAACCGCGCTTGACCATGTCGCTCGGGCGATCACGCGCTTGCCGCCTGCGCAACGCGCCGTCCTTTTGCTGCGCGGTCAGGCGGATCTGGACCCGGCGGAAATCTGCGACATTCTGGACATCTCGGCCGCGAACATGCGCGTGCTCCTGCACCGGGCGCGGCTGGCGATCCGCGACACGCTGGATGAGCTTCAGGAACCATCTGTCGGCGCGGCCGAGGTCCGCCGGTGATTTTCTTTGTAACGTTTCGTGGCTTGCATCGTCCTGTTGTTGTGAGGATCGAAAAGGGATCGGACGGATGCTGAGATGCAAGGATGTCGCCAGACGCGCAAGCGCGCTGATCGACGGCGACTTGTCCTCCTGGGAGGTGCTTCAGATGCGGATGCATCTGGCGATCTGCAAGGGCTGCAACGCCTTTGTCGATCAGATGCGCACGACTGCGGCGCTGAGCGATATGGCGTCAAATCCCGCGTCAGTCTCCGACACCGATACGGCGCGAATGGAAGCGATCCTTTCGAACGTCCTCAAACACAGGAAATCGGGCAAGTGATGCCCGCAGAAAGGAAACGACATGACTGATCTGAAACCGGGCCTTCTTGCAGGCTTTATCGCGACCGTGGTTCTGTCGCTGCTGATGATAGGCAAGGCGATGATGGGTGTCATGCCCGAGCTTGACGTCATCGCGATGCTGAGCGGCATGATGGGAATGCCCTCTGCCATGGGTTGGGTTGTGCATTTCGTGATCGGCACGATCGCATGGGGTGGCGGCTTTGCGTTGCTCTATTCCGCCATCCCGGGGGGAAGTGCCGTGATCAAGGGGATCGTGTTCGGGATCGCGGCATGGCTGATGATGATGATCGCGGTGATGCCGATGGCCGGTGCCGGGGTCTTTGGCATGAATTTCGGCATGATGGCCCCGATGATGACGCTGGTCCTCCACATAATCTTCGGCGCGGTGATGGGCGCGGTGTTCCAGGCAAAGCGCGCCCCGGTTGCGGCCTGAAAAAGCGCCGCGAGGGGCTGCGCCTCTCGCGGTATTCTGACAATTACGTGAGGATCGGGGCCGGACCGTTTCTCTGCCACAGCTGTTATGTCACCCAAGCCGAGACAGTCCCGAAGGAGCGCACCCACATGGAAAGCATCTATTACGTCCTTTGCTGGGCCTGTCACCGCCGTTGCAAGCATTGCTACGAATCGCGGTTCCGCCCCTATGTGCGCGGCGCGCTGCGCAAGGTCGTGGACGAGGCAAGGGAGAGCTTTCCCAAGGTGCTGGCAAGCCTGCCTGACGAGCTGAGCTATCTCGACCTGAACGCGCCCTCGGAGACGGCACCGGGTGGCTATGAACGCCGTGCCAGCCGCATTATCCTTGCGGGCGGGGAGGTGCTGGTCGATCCGGTGCGCGAGGAGGTGCTTTACCCGGCACTGGAGTCCATTCAGGCCCGATATGGCGCGCAGGGTGTGCGGGTAATCGTGCAGACCACGGGCGATCTGGTCACGCCGCAGATCGTGGACGATTTGCTGGCGCGCGGCGTGTGGATGATCTCCTGCGCCGGGATGGACGATTTTCATGTCGGCCACGAGGGTGACAAGCGCGTGCCGCTCATCGACCGGTTGCGCGACATGTTCGAGGCGGCGGGGATGCGTGACAGCGCGCTTGCCTCCACCACCCGCAACTGGGCCGATCAGACCGCAGATCAGCCGGTCTATTCGATGTTCGGTGCGACCGAGGATGCATGGATCGGCAAGATCTGGCCGCGCGGGCGCGCGTGGGAAAACTCGCTCAGCAAGGCCGGGATCACCGATAATTTCTGCAATGTCTGGTCGGGGGGGCTGGGATTTCTCAATCGCGGGTATTCGGGGTCGGAAGTGTCGATCGATCCTAATGGCGATGTCTTCCCCTGCTGCCTCAAGACCGCCGCCCCTCTGGGCAATCTCTGCGAGGAACGGCTGGACGATATCCTTGACAGTCTGGTCGGGCATCCGGCGCTGGAGGCGATCTCCATGGGCCACCCCGAGCGGATGGGGCTGGCGCATGGCTGGGATCTGCCGCGATTCCTCGAGGAATCGCGCATCAAGCGACCCGATGGCGAACCCTATCGCAACCTCTGCATCGGCTGCGACCGGTTCTTCGAAAAGGTGCTGGGGCCGGAATTGGTGCGGCTGCGCGATGAACGGCTGGCGGCACGGCGGGCGGCGGAATGACCGTCAGGGCCGGGGATCGGCGCGGCGCGCTGCTGCCCGCGCTTGGGCAGGCGCTCGACGCGGGCGGTATCGCGCGTGGTGTGCCGGAACTGATGGCCGATACCGGGCTCGCCCATGACCATGTGCGGCTGGGGGGCACCGGCCGGATTGCGCGGTTGCCGAAGCAGAGCCAGATGCAACTCGCGCCCGCCGAAAACCTTGCCTATCAGGCGGCCTGCTTCGAGCGGGCGAGCGCTTCGGGTCACGCCCCGCGCCTGCACGCCGTGCTGCCACCCTCGGAGACGCTGCCGCGCGGCGGGCTGATCGTGGACGAGATCGAGGGCCGCCCCGCGCGTCTGCCCGAGGATCTGCCCGCGATCATGGACGCGCTGGCCGCCATCCACGCCCTGCCCGTGCCGGAGGCGCGCGCGCCGTTGCTCGATCCCGCCGATCCGCTGGCCGATCTTCTGGCCGAGATCGAGGGGCAGGCACAGCATCTTCATGCTGCACATCCTGCAACACAGGCCATGTTGGAGACACATATCACCGCGCTGCGCGATCAGGCCGGTAATGCACTGCGCCCGCCCAAGCGGCTGATTTCCTTCGACGCGCACCCCGGAAATTTCATCGTCACGCCCGAGGGCCGCGCCGTGCTGGTGGATCTGGAAAAGGCCCGCTACAGCGCGCCGCCGCTCGATCTTGCGCATGCCACGCTCTACACGTCCACGACATGGGATGTGGCGAGCCATGCGGTGCTGAGCCCCGAGGAGGTGGCCGGGGCCTGCCGACATTGGCTCAGCCGTCTGCCCAAGGCCGAGCGCGCAGCACTTGCCCCCTGGATCCTGCCGATGCGGCGGGCGATGTGGCTCTGGTCGATGACCTGGTGCGCGAAATGGCGGGTGCTGTCTGGGGCCGAGGCCAAGGCGACGCAGGACGGCGAGGACTGGGCGGCGGCCAAGAGCGAGGCGGCGCTGATCGCCCATGTGCGGGGCCGCGTCGATCACTATCTTGATCCCGAGACCGCCGAGCGGCTTGACTCGGAGTTCGGTCTGCTGGCCGATACGCTATAACCTTCCACCGACAGGAGAGAAACGATGATACGATCCATGATGACTGCGCTGGTTGCGCTTGGCCTTGCCGCGCCGCTGGCCGCGCAGGAGGTCACGCCCGACCCGAAGGACTGGCCCGCCATCACCGAAGCGGCGCAGGGGCAGACCGTCTATTGGCACGCCTGGGGCGGCGGCAACGCCATCAATGATTACATTGCCTGGGCCTCGGGCGAAGTGAAGTCGCGCTATGGCGTCAGTGTCGAGCATGTGAAACTCAAGGACACCGCCGATGCCGTCAGCCGCGTCATCGCCGAGAAATCGGCGGGCAAGGATGCGGGCGGCGCGGTCGATCTCATCTGGATCAACGGCGAGAATTTCGCCGCGATGAAGGAGCAGGGGCTGCTCTTTGGCCCCTGGGCCGAGGACTTGCCCAACTGGCAATTCGTCGATGTCGAGGGCAAGGCCGCCGTGACCTCGGACTTCACCGTGCCGACCGAGGGGCTGGAGGCGCCCTGGGGCATGGCGCAGATCGTGTTCTATCACGATACCGCGCGCCTGAGCGAGCCGCCGCGCTCGATCCCCGCGCTGGCCGAGTGGGCGCGCGCCAATCCGGGCCGCTTCGCCTATCCGCAGCCGCCCGATTTTCTGGGGAGCACCTTTCTCAAGCAGGCGGTGATGGCGCTTGCACCGGATCGTGACGTGCTGACACGCCCCGTGGAGGAGGCAAGCTATGCCGAGGCCACAGCACCGCTCTGGGCCTATCTTGACGATCTCACGCCGAACCTCTGGCGCGGCGGGGCCGCCTATCCGCAATCGGGCCCGCGCCTTATTCAGTTGATGAACGATGGCGAGATTGACCTGGCGCTGAGCTTCAACCCGAACGAGCCTTCCAATGCCATCGCCAATTTCGAGCTGCCTGATACAGTGCGCACTTACGTGCTGGACGGCGGGACCATCGGCAATGCGAGCTTTGTGGCGATTCCCTACAATGCCAACGCCAAGGAGGGCGCGCTGGTGCTGGCGAATTTCCTGATGTCGCCGGAAGCGCAGGCGCGCAAATCCGATCCGGCCGTCTGGGGCAGCGGCACCGTTCTGGCGCTGGACAAGCTCAACGCCGAGGATCGCGCGGTCTTTGCCGCGATCGAGCGCGGGGTGGCCACCCTCTCGCCCGAGGAATTGGGTCAATCGCTGTCAGAGCCGCACCCCTCGTGGATGGTGCGCCTCGAGCAGGACTGGACGGCGCGCTACGGCGTCGGTCAGTAAGGCGCGATGCGCGCGGCGCTCAGCACCACCTCGCCGGTGCCGCAGCGCGCCCCGCGTCGGGCCCGGTTCCTGCCCTGGGCGCCGCTGCTGACGCTGGCCGTCATGCTGGGGCCGGTGCTGGCGGGGCTTCTGGGCACGCTGGCGCCGGCGTTTGGCTATATGCCCGCGCTGGGCGGCACGGGCGTGAGCCTTGCCGCCTTTGACGCGCTCTTCGCCTGGCCGGGTCTGTCGCGCGCGGTGATGCTCAGCCTCGGGGTCGGGGTTGCCGCGACGGGGTGTTCGCTGGCCATCGTTGTCCTGATCTGCGCGGGATGGGCGGGCACGCGCATCTTTGGCATGATCGAGCGGCTGTTGTCGCCGCTTCTGTCGGTGCCGCACGCAGCGGCCGCCTTTGGCCTTGCGTTTCTGATCGCGCCGTCGGGCTGGATCACGCGCGCGCTATCTCCCTGGGCGACGGGGTGGGAGCGCCCGCCCGACCTGCTGATCCTTCAGGATCCGGCGGGCCTCAGCCTCATCTTCGGGCTGGTGACGAAGGAGGTTCCGTTCCTCTTGCTGATGACGCTTGCCGCGCTCGGCCAGGTGCGCCCGGGTCAGAGCCTGCGCGTGGCGCAGGCGCTGGGCTACGGGCGCGTGACCGGCTGGCTCAAGGTGATCTTTCCGCTGGTCTACCGGCAGATCCGGCTGCCGGTCTATGCGGTGCTGGCATTCTCCATGTCGGTGGTGGACGTGGCGATCATCCTCGGGCCGAACACCCCCCCCACGCTGGCCGTGCAGGTGGTACGCTGGATGAGCGATCCGGATCTGGCGTTCCGCTTTCAGGCGGCGGCGGGGGCGGTGCTGCAACTGGGCTTGGTGCTTGTGGGTCTTGGCCTTTGGCGGCTGATGGAATTGGCCGTTGCGCGGATTGGGCGGCTCTGGATCGCCTCGGGTGCGCGGGGACGGCGGCGGGGCGAACAGACGATGCGGGTCGGCGCGCTGGTGCTGGGTGCGCTGGCGGCGCTGGCGGTCATCGCGGGGCTCGCGGGGCAGGTGGCGTGGTCCTTTGCCGGGTTGTGGCAGTTTCCCGATTTCTGGCCTGACGCCTTCACCCTGCGCAACTGGCAGCGGCACGGGCCTCGCCTTGTCGGTCCCGCGACCGAGACGCTCGTGATCGCGGGTGCGGCGACGGCTCTGGCGCTGCTTCTCACGCTGGCGAGCCTCGAGGCCGAGCATCGCCACGGTCTGCGCCCGGCAACGCGCGCTCTGTGGCTGCTTTATCTGCCTCTCATCGTGCCGCAAGTGGCGTTTCTCATGGGGTTTCAGACGCTTTCGATCCTTACGGGTGTCGATGGCGGGCGCGCGGCGGTGGTGCTGGCGCATCTGGTCTTTGTGCTGCCTTATGTCTTTCTGTCGCTCTCGGACCCGTGGCGCGCCTGGGACCGGCGGCAGGATACGATCGCGCGCGCGCTTGGCGCAGGGCCCGACCGGGTTCTGTGGGCGGTGCGGTTGCCGATGCTGCTGCGGCCCCTGCTCATCGCGGCGGCGGTGGGGTTTGCGGTGTCTGTCGGGCAATATCTGCCGACGCTTCTGGTGGGGGCGGGGCGTGTGGCGACACTGACCACCGAGGCGGTGGCGCTTGCCTCGGGCGGCGACCGGCGGGTGACCGGGGTCTTTGCGCTGGCGCAGACGGCGGCGGCCTTTGCGCCCTTTGCGCTGGCGGTGCTGCTGCCGCGCGTTTTGTGGCGCAACAGGAAGGGGATGCGCGATGGCTGAGGCGCGCGGCTTGCGGTTCGAACAGGTGGTCATTTCGCTCCGGGGCACCCGGCTGATCGCGCTCGATTGCACCATCGCACCCGGTGAGGTGCTGACGGTGATGGGGCCGTCGGGTTCTGGCAAGTCCACACTGCTGGCGGCGATCACCGGGACGCTCGACCCGGTTTTCGACATGGCGGGGCGCATTCGCCTCGACGGGCGCGATTTGATGAGCCTGCCCACAGAGGCGCGGCAGGTTGGGATCCTGTTTCAGGATGAGTATCTGTTTCCGCATCTCTCGGTGGGGGCCAACCTTGCCTTTGGTCTGAAACCCGAGGTGCGGGGTCGCGCCGAGCGGCGGGCGCGCATCGAGGCGGCGCTGGCCGAGGTGGCGCTTGCGGGCTTTGGCGGGCGCGATCCGGCCACGCTTTCGGGCGGGCAACGGGCGCGGGTTGCGCTCCAAAGGATGCTGCTCTCGGAGCCGCGCGCGCTTTTGCTCGACGAGGCGTTTTCAAAGCTCGATACCGGGCTGCGCGCGCAGGTGCGGAAACTCGTGTTCGACACGGCCAGCCGTCGCGCGCTGCCGGTGCTTCAGGTCACGCATGACCATTCGGACGCAAAGGCGGCCGGGGGCGAGGTGGTGGTTCTGGGTTGAGCGCAACGCATGGTGATCAACCCTGACCCGTTCTGTCGCCCTGTGTTATAAATCTGTCACAAAAATGTTGCATAGGTTTCATCCAAGCCGCCTACGGCTCTTCGCAAGGCTCAAGACGCGGGCCGAATCGGAAAATCAGGAGCTATCATGTCCCTTCACAAACTCAGCACATCGGTGCTTGCGATTCTCGCGGTTTCCGCCAGCGCCGCCGCTGCGCGCGACGAGATCCGCATCGTCGGTTCCTCGACCGTGTTCCCCTATACCCAGGCTGTATCGGAGCAGTTCGCCAACAACACCGGCGCGCCGTCGCCGATCGTCGAATCGACGGGCACCGGCGGCGGCATGAAGATTTTCTGCGGCGGTATCGGCGAAGGCCACCCCGACATCACGGGTGCCTCGCGCGCGATGAAGGCGTCGGAGTTCGAGCTTTGCGCCTCGAATGGCGTGACCGACATCACCGAAGCCCTGATCGGCTATGACGGACTGTCGATCGCGATTTCGCGAAGCGCCGAGGCCGATTGGGACCTGAGCCTCGAGCAGGTGTTCCTTGCGCTGGCCGCCGAAGTGCCGACCGCCGATGGTTGGGTCGCCAACCCCTACAAGAAATGGTCGGACATCGACTCGAGCCTGCCCGACGTGGCGATCCTCGCCTATGGCCCGCCGCCGACCTCGGGCACGCGCGACGCCTTTGTGGAACTGGCGATGCATCCCGGTTGCGAAGCGCGCCCCGCGATGAAGGCGCTCAAGGAAGCCGATGCCGACGCCTACAAGGCGGCGGTGAAGGAAAACTGCTCGCGGATGCGTCAGGACGGCCCCTTTGTCGAGGCGGGTGAGAACGACAACCTGATCGTTCAGCGCCTCAATGCCGACGCCAATGCCATGGGCATCTTCGGTTACTCGTTCCTCTACGAGAACCTCGACGCACTCAAGCCGGTCAAGATCAACGGCGTCGAGCCGTCGGCCGAGACCATCGGTGATTTTTCCTATCCGATCTCGCGGCCGCTCTATTTTTACGTGAAGAACGCGCATCGCGGTGTGATCCCGAACCTTCAGGAATTCATCGAGGAATACATGTCCGATGACGCGATGGCGCCGGGCGGCTATCTGAGCGAACGCGGCATGGTGGTCCTTCCGGACGATGTCCGCGCCAAGACCCAGGAAGCAGTGATCGGCGGCGAGACCATGGGCCCCAAGTCCTGATCCGGACCTGAACCGATAGCCGCCCGGCCCCGCGCCGGGCGGTTTTCCTTGAATCCCGAAAGACATTGCCATGACAACCGCCGCCTTTCTCTGTCTCTTCGTGCTGGCCGTCGCGGGCTATCTTTGGAACCGGCAGGCGGCATCGGCCATCCGTGCCAATGGCACCCGGCTTCACTCGCTTGAGGGCTTTCACGGGTTCTACGCGCTGCTGACCGTGCTCGTGCCGGCCCTTGTGCTCATCTTGTTGTGGCAGGTGCTTCAGGGACCGGTGATCGACGCGCTGCTCAAGGGCGGGATTTCCGAGCGGCTCGACGGGCTTGGGACGGGCGAGGTGCAGCTCATCGTGGCCGAGATCAAGTCGATCTCGCGCGGGGCCGTGTTCGGCACGCCGGAGCAATGGAAATTCGACGCGGCCGAGCGGTATGTCACGCTCAATATGCGGTCCGATACGCTGCTTCTGGTCGTGGTCCTCGTGCTGTCGCTGGCGCTTGTCGTGTTCAGCCGCCGCAAGGTCGCGGCCGAGTTTCGCGCGCGTCACGGGGTGGAAAGGATCGTCTCCGGCCTGATGATCTTCTGCTCGGTCGTGGCGATTTTCGCGACTGTCGGCATCATCGCCTCGCTGATGTTCGAGACGGGCAAATTCTTTGCCAAGGTGCCGGTGACCGAATTCCTGTTCGGCACCAACTGGGAGCCGCAGATCCCGCTGCGCGAGGATCAGGTGGCGGCCGAAGGGGCGTTCGGCTGGCTTCCGGTGATGCTGGGCACGCTGGTGATCACGGTGATCGCGCTTCTGGTGGCGGTGCCGGTCGGTCTGATGACGGCGATCTATCTCAACGAGTTCGCGCCCAAGAAGTTTCGTGCGGTGGCCAAGCCCTTCCTGGAAATTCTCGCAGGCGTGCCCACCGTGGTCTACGGCTTTTTCGCCATCCTTGTCGTGGCCCCGGCGATGCGCAATTTCGCCGCCGCCATCGGGGTGGATGTCTCGCCCAACATTGCGCTCGCGGCGGGCAGCGTGATGGGGATCATGCTCATTCCGTTCATCTCGTCCTTTGCCGATGACGCGCTTTCGGCGGTGCCGCAATCCTTGCGCGACGGGGCGCTCGGCCTTGGGGCGACGCGGGCCGAGATGATGCTCAACGTGCTGTTTCCGGCGGCCATTCCCGGTATCGTCGGCGGCGTTCTGCTGGCGGTGAGCCGCGCCATCGGCGAGACGATGATCGTGGTCATGGCCGCGGGTCTGATCGCCAAGATGACGATCAACCCGCTCGACAGCGTGACCACCGTGACCGTTCAGATCGTCACGCTGCTGATTGGCGACACCTCGTTCGACAACCCCAAGACGCTCGCCGCCTTCGCGCTCGGGATGATGCTGTTCATCGTGACGCTGGTGATCAACGTGTTCGCGCTGCGCATCGTGCGCAAATACCGCGAAGCCTACGATTGAGGATGACAGGCCCATGACCGACCTTTCCGCACAGGACGCGCCTTTCGCAGGCTCCTCCGGCTCTGCCCTCGTCAGGCGGCGCAACCGCAAGCAGGTGATCGTTCAGGGCCTTGGCCTTGCGGCGATCAGCTTTGCCGCGCTGATGCTGTTCATCCTCATCGCGTCGCTGGTCTCGACGGGCTACAAGGCCTTTACCCAGACCCATATCACCGTCGAGGTCTTTGTCGATCCCGACGAGGTATCCGTCGAGAAACTGCCGCGCGGCGGCTTCCGCGAGGTGCTTCTGGCGAGCCTCCAGAAGGAGTTTCCCGAGGTGACCGAGCGCGCCGAGTTGCGCAGTCTCCAGAACATCTTTTCCAACGGGGCGCAGTTTGCGTTGCGCGACATGGTGGCGGCGGATCATTCGCTTGTCGGTCAGACGGTCACGCTCACGGTGCCCGTCTCGGACCCGTTCGACCAGTTGGCCAAGGATCTCGTGAAGCGCGAGACCCCCGAGGCACAACGCCGGGTCAACGACCGCGAAATCGGCTGGTTCGACGCGCTCGACGCGGCGGGCAAGATCAGCCAGCCGGTGAACTGGGGCCTCATCACCAATGCCGATTCGCGGTTTCCCGAGCTTGCGGGCCTCAAGGGCGCGCTGGTGGGGTCGTTCTGGGCGCTGCTGGTGTGTTTCCTGATTTCTTTCCCTCTCGGGATCGGTGCGGCAATCTACCTTGAGGAATTCGCGCCCAAGAACAGGTGGAGCGACCTTATCGAGGTCAACATCAACAATCTTGCCGCCGTGCCCTCGGTCGTGTTCGGCCTGCTGGCGCTGGCGGTGTTCATCGGCTGGTTCGGAATGCCACGCTCGGCGCCCATCGTGGGGGGCATGACGCTTGCGTTGATGACCATGCCGACGATCATCATCGCCACGCGCGCGGCCTTGAAGGCGGTGCCGCCGTCGATCCGCGAGGCGGCGCTCGGTGTGGGGGCGTCCAAGCATCAGGTGGTGTTCGGCCATGTGCTGCCGCTCGCCATGCCCGGCATCCTCACCGGCACGATCATAGGGCTGGCGCAGGCCCTGGGCGAGACCGCACCGCTCCTGCTTATCGGGATGAATGCCTTCATCACCTCGGCGCCAAGCTCGCCCTTCGACAGCGCCACCGCGCTGCCAACCCAGATCTTCATCTGGGCCGACAGTCCCGAACGCGGGTTTGTCAGCCGCACATCCGCTGCTATCCTGGTGCTGCTGACCTTCCTGATCACGATGAACGCCGTCGCCATCTACCTGCGCAGCAAGTTCGAGCGCAAATGGTAACCCGGACCCGAGAGGACAGCTCGATGTATGATACGCCCACACTGGAGAGAACGGTGGACAACAGCACAGTGAAATTCTCGGCCCGCGACGTGCACGTGTTCTACGGCGAGACCGAGGCCATCAAGGGTGTGGATGTCGATATCCTCGACAAGACCGTGACCGCCTTCATCGGCCCGTCGGGGTGTGGCAAATCGACCTTCCTGCGCTGTCTCAACCGCATGAACGACACCATCGACATCTGCCGCGTGACCGGCAAGATCACGCTCGACGGGGCCGACATTTATGACAAACGCATCGACCCGGTCCAATTGCGCGCCAAAGTGGGTATGGTGTTCCAGAAGCCGAACCCGTTCCCCAAGTCGATCTATGACAACGTGGCCTACGGCCCGCGGATTCATGGGCTTGCCCGCACCAAGGCCGATCTTGACGTGATCGTCGAGAAATCGCTGCGCCGCGCCGCTCTCTGGACCGAGGCCAAGGACCGGCTGAACGAGCCGGGCACCGGCCTCTCGGGCGGCCAGCAGCAGCGTCTTTGCATTGCGCGCGCGGTGGCCACCGGGCCCGAAGTGCTGCTGATGGACGAGCCGTGTTCCGCGCTCGACCCGATCGCCACCGCGCAGGTCGAGGAGCTGATCGACGAATTGCGGCAAAGCTATTCGGTGGTGATCGTGACCCACTCGATGCAGCAGGCCGCGCGCGTCAGCCAGAAAACCGCGTTCTTCCATCTCGGCGATCTCGTTGAATTCGGCGAGACCGGGCAGATTTTCACCAATCCCAAGGACCCGCGCACCGAAAGCTACATCACCGGGCGCATCGGTTGAGGCGAGGACCAGACATGACCAACGAACAGCATATCGTTTCCTCCTTCGACAGGGACCTTGAGACGATCCAGGCGCAGATCATGAAGATGGGCGGCATGGTCGAACGCGCCATCGCCGATGCCGCGCGCTCGCTCGAGACCCGCGACGAGGAACTGGCCGAAGAGGTGCGCGGCCGCGACAAGGCGATTGATGCGCTTGAAGAGCAGATCAACGAAGAAGCCGCCCGCGTGCTGGCGCTCCGGTCGCCCACGGCAAGCGATCTGCGCCTCGTGCTGACCGTGATCAAGATTTCCGCCAGCCTCGAGCGGATCGGCGACTATGCCAAGAACATCGCCAAGCGCACCTCGGTGCTGTCGAGCATGGCGCCGGTCAACGGCTCTCCGGCGGCGCTGCGGCGCATGGCGCGCGAGGTGGAAGAGATGCTCAAGGACGTGCTTGACGCCTATATCCAGCGCGACGCCGATCTGGCCCATGAGGTGATCAACCGCGATCAGGACGTGGACCAGATGTATAACGCCATCTTCCGCGAATTCCTGACCTTCATGATGGAAGACCCGCGCAACATCACGGCTTGCATGCACTTGCATTTCATCGCCAAGAACACCGAGCGGATGGGCGATCTGGTGACCTCCATCGCCGAACAGGTGATATATCTCGTGACGGGCAAGATGCCCGAGGAACCGCGCCCCAAGGGCGACAAGACCTCGACCGACCCCTCCATCGCGCCCGCCTGAACGAAAGACATACCCAATGCCAGCCGATCAACCCACCGTGCTTCTGGTCGAGGACGAACCCGCCCAGCGGGAAGTGCTTGGCTATAATCTCGAGGCTGACGGATTTCGCGTGCTCACCGCCAGCAATGGTGAGGAAGCGCTGATGATGGTGGCCGAGATGCCGCCCGACATCATCGTGCTTGACTGGATGATGCCCAATGTCTCGGGGATCGAGGTCTGCCGCCAGCTCAAGACCCGCTCGGAGACGCGTGGCATACCGATCATCATGCTCTCGGCCCGCTCCGAAGAGGTGGACCGCGTGCGCGGGCTGGAAACCGGCGCCGATGACTATGTCATCAAGCCCTATTCGCTGGTCGAACTCATGGCGCGGGTGCGCGCGCAACTGCGCCGCACCCGGCCCGCCAGCGTGGGCGAGCGGCTGGAATACAGGGATATCGTTCTCGATTCCGAAACCTATCGGGTGACGCGCGCCGAGAAGCCGCTCAAGCTGGGCCCGACCGAGTTTCGCCTGCTTTCGACCTTCATGGAAAAGCCGGGGCGCGTCTGGTCGCGCGAGCAATTGCTCGACCGGGTCTGGGGGCGCGATATCTATGTCGATACGCGCACCGTGGACGTGCATATCGGGCGGCTCAGGAAGGCATTGTGCCAGCATGGCGGTGATGATCCGCTGCGCACGGTGCGCGGGGCGGGGTATGCCCTGGGATAGTGGCGATCCCGCGCCGGTGCGCGCCGGGAACGGACATCATCCGATCATGCCGCGATTGAAACGCTGTTCTAGCCGCTTGAAGATCAATGCCAGAAGCCCCGCAATCGCCATATGGATGAGCGCCAGCAGCAAAAGCGGCTCGTGCCCATTGCGCAGGCCGCCTCGTGCTGGCCGCGCGGAACGGCGCGGCCAGCACCCGCGGCGTGACCGTGCCGCGCCATGCGGGCTCTGTTGACGCTTGTCGCGCGCGCAACGTATCCTTTCCGCCAAAGGAGAGGCCCGTGAACCGCCCCACCGTCCATGATATCGCGAAAGAGGCAGGGGTAAGCCTTGCCACCGTGGACCGGGTGCTGAATGCGCGGCCCGGCGTGCGGGACAAGACCATCGCCAAGGTTCAGGACGCGGTGGTGCGGCTGGGTTACGTGCGTGACACCTATGCCGCCAATCTTGCGCGCAAGCGGCTCTATCGGTTCGTCTTTGTCCTGCCCGAGGGGCCGAACCAGTTCGCGGCAAGCCTCTGCGCCGCGCTGGACGAGGCACATGCGGCGCAGATCTCGGATCGAACCGCCATCGAGATCGTGCGCGTGCCGTTGCGCGACCCGCACGCCATCGTTCGCCGCCTGAGACAGCTTGCCGTCGAAACGCTTGACGGGGTGGCCCTCATGGTGCCCGAAACGCCGCAGGTGCGCGACGCCGTGGCGCGATTGAAGGCGGCGGGGGTGGCGGTGGTGGCTCTGGTGTCGGACCTGCCCAATTCGCGGCGCGACCATTTCATCGGCACCAACAGTGTGGCCGCAGGGCGCACGGCGGGGCTTTTGATGGGGCGTTTCGTGCGCCGTCCGGGCGAGGTTCTGGTGGTTTCCAACTCCATGCGCGCGCGCGACAGCCTTGAGCGGCGGCTGGGGTTCGACGCGGTGATCTCGGGCGAGTTTGCGGGGCTGAGGGTGCTGCCTTCGGTGGAATCCTTCGACGATCCGGCCCGGATGAGCGCCGTCGTGACCGAGGTGCTGGCGCGGCGCGACGTCGTGGGTGTCTATTCGATGGGGTCGGGCAATACCGCGCTTCTGGACGCGCTGCGCGAGAGCGGGCGCATCGGCGATCTGGTCAGTATCGCCCATGAGTTGACCCCCACAACCGAATCCGCGCTGCGCGAGGGGGCGCTGGCGGCCGTGATCGCGCAGAACGTGGGTCATCTGGCGCGCAGCGCGCTGCGGGTGTTGCGCGCGCTCTGCGACGGGCTGTCGATCTACGAGGCACAAGAGCGCGTGCGCATCGAGATAATTCTACGTGAAAACATAAGTTAAGACGTTCTGGCGCGCAGGGGCGCGGGGTGAGTGGATTATTTTGTTGATTTGAGGCACGTTCCTCATATACCAATCTAACGACACCCCGAGACTCAATCGGCGGTGTGCTGCGCCGTTGACAGGGCGCATTTCCGACACGGGAGGAGGAACCCCATGAAGAAAACCGCTCTTCTGGCAGGCGCAGCTTTTGCCGCCGCGACCGGCCTTGCCACGGGCGAGGCGCGCGCGGCCAATCTCACGCTGTGCTGGGCCGCCTGGGACCCGGCCAACGCGCTGGTGGAACTCAGCAAGGATTTCGAGGCACAGTCCGGCCACACGATGAACTTCGAATTCGTGCCCTGGCCCAATTTCGCCGACCGGATGCTCAACGAGCTCAATTCGCGCGGCAAGCTGTGTGACCTGATGATCGGTGACAGCCAGTGGATCGGACTGGGCGCCGAGGCCGGCCATTACGTCAAGATGAACGACTTTTTTGACGCCAATGGCATCGACATGGCCGATTTCATCCCCGCCACCGTGACCGGCTATGCCGAATGGCCCAAGGGGACGCCGAACTACTGGGCGCTGCCTGCCTATGCCGACGTGGTCGGCTGGACCTATCGCCGCGACTGGTTCGAGCGGCCCGAGTTGCAGGCCGAATACAAGCAGAGATACGGCCGTGACCTGCGCGTGCCAGAGACGCTGGCCGAGTTGAAGGACATCGCCGAGTTTTTCCAGGGCCGCGAGATCGACGGCACCACGGTTTACGGCGCCGCGATCTATACCGAGCGTGGCTCGGAGGGGATCACCATGGGCGTGACCAACGCGCTCTATAATCACGGTTTTCTCTATGAGAACCCGGAAAAGCCCTATGACATGCCGGGGTTCGTCAATTCGCCCGGTGCCGTCGAGGGGCTGGAATTCTACAAGGCGCTTTACGATTGCTGCACGCCGCCGGGATCGTCGGACTGGTATATGTCCGAGACGATCGACGCCTTCAAATCCGGTCAGGCCGCGCTTCAGATGAATTTCGCCTTCATCTGGCCGGGGGTGAATGCCGATCCCAATGTGGGTGGCGACCGTTCGGGCTATTTCCCCAACCCCGCCGGCCCCGCAGGGCAGTTCGCGCAACTGGGCGGGCAGGGGATCTCGGTTGTGTCCTATTCCGACAATCAGGAAGCCGCGCTTGAATATATCAAGTGGTTCGCGCAACCCGAGGTGCAACAGCGCTGGTGGGACATGGGCGGCGCGCCTGCCTTGCAAGCGGTGGTTGACGCCCCCGGCTTCGCCGAGAGCCAGCCCTATGCGCAGGCGTTCCTTGATTCCATGGCCATCGTCAAGGATTTCTGGGCAGAGCCCACCTATGCCGAACTGCTGCTGGCGATGCAAAACCGCGTCCACCGCTACGTGATTGCGGGTGAGGGCACGGCGCAGGAGGCGCTTGATGCGCTGGTCGAGGACTGGACCGAGACGTTCGAGGACGACGGCAAGCTCTGAGCCGTCTTCGGGCCGCCGTCACGCGCGGCGGCCCGTTTCCCATGCAACCAGAAGGACGGGGTCTCATGCCCGGGACAGCGATGGATCGTGCCGCAAGCGCCACGCCGCCGGGGATCGCGCGCCGCGTGCGCGGTCTCTCGGACCGGGCGATTGCTTGGCTCTTCGTGGCGCCGACGATCTTTCTGCTTCTGGCCATCAATATCTTTCCGCTGATCTGGACGATCCGGCTCAGCTTTACCAATTACCGCGCCAACCGGCCCAATGCCGATGTCGAATGGGTGGGGCTTCGCAACTATGAGCGCATCCTGAGCGACCCGGAAATCTGGCAGACCATGCAGGCCACGGCGCATTTCCTGTTCTGGACGCTGTTCTTTCAGGTGCTGATCGGGTTTGCGCTTGCGTGGTTGATCAACGCGAAGTTTCGCGGCTCGAATTTCTGGACCACGGTCATCGTGCTGCCGATGATGCTGTCGCCCGCCGTGGTGGGCAATTTCTGGACCTTCCTTTACCAGCCGCAGATCGGCCTGTTCAATTACGTGGTGGCCTTCGTTTCGGGGGCTGATCCCACCGGCTTTTCGATGATCGGGGATGTGCCTCTGGCGCCGTGGGCCATCGTGATCGTGGACACATGGATGTGGACGCCCTTTGTCATGCTCATCTGTCTGGCCGGGCTGCGATCGATCCCGGACTCCATCTACGAGGCCGCCGAATGCGACCGCGCGTCGAAATGGCGGCAGTTCTGGACCATCACCGTGCCGATGGTGCTGCCGTTTCTCATGCTGGCGGTGCTGTTTCGCGGCATCGAGAATTTCAAGATGTTCGATCTGGTCGTGCAACTCACGGGCGGCGGGCCGGGATCGACCACCGAACTCACCTCGATCAACCTCAAGCGCGAGGCGTTCGAGAAATGGCGCACGGGCTATGCCTCGGCCTATGCGGTGATCCTGTTCGTCACGGTGTTCGGCCTCGCCTCGATCTACGTCAAGGCACTGAACAAGGTGAAGGAACGATGAGCGCCGCCTCGGTCACCGGGCCGTCGGCCCGCCTCAAGTGGATCGCCGGCGTGCTGGTGGCGGTCTATGCGCTGATCACGCTGATGCCGCTTTTGTGGATCATGGCGACGGGGTTCAAGACCTCGTCGGATGCCATCGCCTATCCGCCCAAGGTTCTTTTCGAGCCGTCGCTGGAGGGCTATGTCAACCTTTTCACCACGCAGACGCGGCAGGTCTCGGGCGAGGTGTCCGCGCCCGGGACATGGTATGAGCGGATCGTGCATGACAAGGGCATGATGATCACGGGCCCGTCGCGCTATGGCGAGCGGTTCCTCAATTCGGTGATCATCGGCTTCGGCTCCACCTTCCTGTCGGTCGTCCTCGGCACGCTTGCCGCCTATGCGTTTTCGCGCTACCGGGTGCCGCTCAAGGATGATCTGATGTTCTTCATCCTCTCGACGCGGATGATGCCACCCATTGCCGTGGCAATCCCGATTTTCCTGATGTTCCGCTCGCTTGGCCTGTCGGACACCCATGCGGGCATGATCCTGCTCTATACGGCGGTGAACCTGTCGCTGGCGGTCTGGCTGCTCAAGGGGTTCATCGACGAGATCCCGCGCGAGTATGAGGAGGCCGCGCTCATCGACGGCTACACGCGGTTTCAGGCGTTTCGCAAGGTGGTGCTGCCGCAGGCGGCAACGGGCATCGCCTCGACCGCGATCTTCTGCCTGATCTTCGCGTGGAACGAATATGCCTTCGCGGTGCTGCTGACCTCCGGCACGGCGCAGACGGCGCCCCCGTTCATCCCCACGATCATCGGTGTGGGCGGGCGCGACTGGCCCGCCGTGGCGGCGGGGGCGACGATCTTTCTGCTGCCGGTGATGGTGTTCACGATCCTTTTGCGCAAGCACCTGCTGCGCGGGATCACCTTTGGCGCGGTGCGGAAATGAGGCGATTTTTCCATGGCCTGATCCGCCTGCGCCGGGGACCGTGGGAGATGGTCGCCTCGGTGCTGATCGCGGTTGGCGTGATCATGCTGATGCAGCCCTTCGCGCTCTGGGCCTATTCCTGGTCCTTCATCGTCACCCTGACCGGCACGGTGATGTTCCTCATCACCAGCCATTTCCCGGAGTAGGCATGGCCGAGATCGTCATTCGCAACCTGCGCAAGGACTATGGCGATTTCACCGCCGTGCAATCCTCGTCCTTCCGGATCGAGGATGGCGAGTTCTTCATGCTGCTGGGGCCGTCGGGCTGCGGCAAGACGACGACGCTCAGGATGATCGCAGGGCTGGAGATCCCGACCTCAGGTGAGGTCTGGATCGACGGCGAGGAGGTGGGGCGCAAACCCGCAAGCCAGCGTGATATCGCCTTTGTCTTCCAGATGTTCGCGCTTTACCCGCATATGAACGTGCGCCGCAACATCGCCTATCCGCTGGTGAGCGAAGGCCTGCCGCGCGCCGAAGTGGCGCGCCGCGTGGCCGAGGTTGCACGTATCCTCGGGATCGAGGATATGCTTGAGCGGCCGGTGGGGGGCCTCTCGGGCGGAGACCGGCAAAGGGTGGCGCTCGGGCGGGCAATCGTGCGAAATCCCAAGTGTTTCCTGATGGACGAGCCGCTTGGCGCGCTCGACGCCGAGTTCCGCGAACACATGGCCGAGGAGTTGCGCGCGCTGCATGACCGGATGGGCGCGACCACGGTCTATGTCACCCATGACCAGCTTGAGGCGATGCAGATGGGCGACAAGATCGTGGTGATGAATCACGGCGTTGTGGAACAATTCGGCACGCCGCAGGACATTTACGACAAGCCCGCCACGATGTTCGTCGCCGATTTCATCGGTGCGCCGCCGATGAATTTCCTGCGGTTTCACGGGTCGGCAGAGGCGGGGGCGACCGAGGTGCGCTTGCATAATCACGCCCTGCCCGTGCCCGCCCTGCGTGCGCCCTTTGACGGGGATATGGTTTACGGCGTGCGCCCGGAGCATGTCCACCTGTCGGATGGGGCCGACTACCGCGCCGAGGTGCTGGCCGCCGAATATCTTGGCACCACGCAGATCGTGACGCTGGCCACGCCCAATGGTGAGATCAAGGCGCGAATCCCCTCGGGTCAGGTCGCCCGCACGGGTGAGACCGTGGGCCTGACCTTCAACGGGGCGACGGTCACGCTGTTTGATCGCCAAAGCGGGCGCGCGCTGCGCTCGTCGCTCAACGAGGGGGTGTTGGCGCATGGCTGAGGTTGTGCTGCGCGGCGTGACGCGGCGCTATGGCGCGACGGTGGCGCTCGACGATGTGTCGATGACGGTGGCGGACGGGGCGTTCGTGGTGCTGCTGGGGCCGACCGGGGCGGGCAAGACCACCACGCTGCGCCTTATCGCGGGGCTCGAGGCGCCGGATGGGGGCGACATAGAGATTGGCGGCCGCTCGGTGCTGCGCGACACGCCCGCAGAGCGCGACGTGGCGATGGTGTTCCAGCAATATTCGCTTTATCCGCATCTGAGCGTGCGCGACAATCTGGCCTTTCCGCTGCGCTCTCCGGCGCTGCGCACCCCCGAGGCCGAGATCACCCGCAAGGTGGCCGAGGTGGCCGAGGTGCTGCACATCGCCCACAAGCTTGACAACAAGGCGACCGCGCTGTCGGGCGGCGAGATGCAGCGCGTCTCGATCGGGCGGGCGCTGGTGCGCGCGCCACAGCTCTACCTCATGGACGAGCCGCTCAGCTCGCTCGACGCCAAGCTGCGCGCCGATCTGCGGGTGGAATTGAAGCGCATCCACGCCAGCCTCGGGCGGACGCTGCTTTATGTGACCCATGACCAGATCGAGGCGATGACCATGGCAACGCAGGTGGGCGTGCTCGATCAGGGCCGACTTGTGCAGTTCGGCACCCCGCGCGAGATCTACGAGAACCCGATCAGCCTTTATGTCGCAGCCCGTCTGGGACAGCCGCGCATCAACGTGCTGCCTGCGGGTCTCTTCGGTGGCGCGCCCAAGGGGGCGAAAACCATCGGCCTGCGCCCCGAGCATATCCGGCAGGGCGAGGGCCGCGCGGCGCAGGTGGTGCGCGTCGAACGGCTGGGCGATCAGACCCGGCTGCACCTGCGCCTTGACGGGCACGAGATCGTGACGCTGACCGATCCGCACACCGATCTGGAAACCGGCGACAGCCTCGCCATTACCCCGCGCGACGCGCTTTATTTCGACGCCGCCGGCAACCGCATGTCCTGAGGAGGTTCCCATGCCGCAATTCATCAACTCACGCGAAACGCTTGTCACCGAGGCCATCGACGGGATGCTGCGCACGGCGGGCGGGCGGCTGGCGCGGCTTGACGGCTATCCGCATATCAAGGTGGTGATGCGCACCGATTGGGACCGTTCGCGCGTGGCGCTGGTCTCGGGCGGTGGCTCGGGGCATGAGCCGAGCCATGCGGGTTTCGTCGGGCAGGGGATGCTGACGGCGGCGGTCTGCGGCGAGGTCTTTGCCAGCCCGTCGGTCGATGCGGTGCTGGCGGCGATCCTTGCGGTGACGGGCAAGGCGGGGTGTCTGCTGATCGTCAAGAACTATACCGGCGACCGGCTCAATTTCGGGCTGGCGGCGGAACGGGCGCGGGCACAGGGGCTGCGGGTCAGCATGGTGATCGTCGATGACGATATCGCCCTTCCCGATCTGCCGCAGCCGCGCGGCGTGGCGGGCACGCTTTTCGTGCACAAGATCGCGGGCGCGCTGGCCGAACAGGGGGCCGATCTCGATGCGGTGACGCAAGCCGCGGAACGGGTGATCAGGGGTGTCGTTTCCATCGGCATGTCGCTTGATACCTGCACGATTCCCGGCAGTGCCAAGGAGGCGCGTATCCGACCCGGCAAGGCAGAGCTGGGCCTTGGCATTCATGGCGAGGCGGGGATCGAGCAGGTCGATTTCTCGACCGCGCGTGCGGCGATGGAAATGGTGGTGGACCGGCTTGCTCCGCGCGTGGCTCCGGGGCCGCATGTGGCGCTCTTGAACAATCTGGGCGGGGCGACGCCGCTTGAAATGGGCGTGCTGGCCGAGGAATTGCTCGGCTCGAAGATCGGGCCGCAAATCCGCTGGCTGGTGGGGCCCGCGCCGATGATGACCTCACTCGACATGCAGGGGTTCTCCGTCTCGCTTCTGCCTGCGGGGCGGGCGGAGGAGGCCGCGCTTGCCGCGCCGGTGGCGCCCTGGGCCTGGCCCGGCTGTCTGCCCGTGGGGGATGTCGAGGTGGTGGCCCTGCCCGACGGGCTGACGCCGATCCGGCCGATCCCCTCGCCTGACGCGGCGATGCGCGCGCTCATCGAGCGGTGCTGCGCGATCCTGATCGAGGCGGAGGGGCCGCTCAACGCGCTTGATGCCAAGTCGGGCGACGGCGATACGGGCAGCACGCTCGCCACGGCGGCGCGTGCCCTTGGTGGCGCGCTCGACCGGTTGCCGCTGGCGGATCAGACGCAGCTTTACCGCGCCATCGGGCTGGAACTGAGCCAGACCATGGGCGGCTCTTCGGGGGTGCTTCTGGCGATCTTCTTTGCCGCCGCGGGCGATGCCTCGGCCAGTGGGCAGGACATGATCGGTGCGCTCAAGGCGGGGCTGGACCGCATCCGTCAGGTGGGCGGGGCACAAGAGGGCGACCGCACCATGATTGACGCGCTTGCGCCAGCGCTCGATGCGCTGGAGGGCGGGCTGGCAGCGGCGGCGGCGGCGGCGCGGCAAGGTGCCAATGCGACGGCGGCCATCACCCGCGCCCGCGCCGGACGCGCGAGCTATCTGGCCGCCGAGAGCCTTGCCGGACACAACGACCCCGGTGCCGAGGCGGTGGCGCTGCTGTTCGAGCGGCTGAGCGCGAAAGACGGGGCCTAGTCGCGGCCTATGCCGTCCTGAGGCGGTCCATGCTTTACAGGCGGGCGCGCAAGGGTGATCATCGGTGCGATGAAAAGGGGCGCGGCATGGCCAGGGATCTGGGAGACGACATCTTGCAGGTGCTGCGCGCGGCGGCGGGTGTGCCGTTCGAGAAGGCGCGCGCGATGCCGCCCGAGGTCTATGTCAGCCCCGATTTCACGGCGCTGGAACTGGCGCATGTCTTTGCCCGCGACTGGTATTGCCTGGGCCGCGCCGACGGGCTGGCGCAGCCCGGCGACTACGTGACCTGCGATCTGGCCGGGCAGCCGGTCCTGGTGCTGCGTGATCAGGGCGGGGCCTTGCGGGCGATGTCGAACGTCTGCCTGCACCGCATGTCCACGCTGCTGGACGGGGCGGGCAACACGCGGGCGATCACCTGCCCCTATCACGGCTGGACCTACAACCTGGACGGCAGCCTGCGCGGCGCGCCCGCGATGGCGCAGAACGCGGGTTTCTGCAAGGAGGACTACCGGCTGCCGCGCGTGCGCTGCGAGGAGTGGCTGGGCTGGGTGTTCGTCACGCTTGATCCCGACACGCCGCCCGTGGCCGAGCGTCTGGCCGATCTTGCGGTGATGATCGCAGACTATGACATGACGCGCTATAGCCAGAGCTTTGCCGAGGAGCATGTCTGGGATACCAACTGGAAGGTGCTGGCCGAGAACTTCATGGAGAGCTATCACCTGCCGGTCTGTCACGCGGGCACGATCGGTGGGCTGAGCCGGCTGGAGGAGATGGATTGCCCGCCCGGTCACGCGGCTTTCAACCATCACACGATCCTCAAGGATGAGAGCCTGCGCATCGCCTGCGCGCATCCCTCGAACACACGGCTCGAGGGCGATGCGCGTCGCACGACATGGCTGCTGGCGATCTACCCGTCGCTGATGATCACGCTGACACCGGGCTATTTCTGGTATCTGTCGCTCTTGCCCAAGGGGCCGGGGCAGGTGCATATCCGGTTTGGCGGTGGCATGTCCGACGACTTCGCGGACGACGCGGACGCGGCGGCGAATTTTGCCCAGCTCAAGACCCTGCTCGACGAGGTCAATGTCGAGGATCGCGGCTGCACCGAACGGGTCTATCGCGGGCTCTGCGCGCCATTGGCGCGGCCCGGGCACCTGTCGCATCTGGAGCGGCCCAATTACGATTTCGCCCGCTACCTGCTGGGCCGGATCGAGGCAGGACAAGGCAAGGCATGAGGCAAGACATGGCACATACACGCATCCGCAAATTCAACACCGCCGAGACCTATCCCGAGCAGAACCTCGAAAACGACCTGTGTCAGGCAGTGGTCACGCGCGGCGGGCGGACGGTCTGGCTGCGCGGGCAATGTCCGCAGGACCTTGACGATGCGAAAAACATCGACAGCCACGACCCGGTCGAGCAGACCCACAAGGTGATGCAGAATATCCGCCAACTGATCGAGGAGGCGGGCGGGGAGATGGAGCATCTGGTCAAGGTGGTGGTCTATATCACCGATGTGCGCCACCGCGAGGCGGTCTATCGCACCATGGGCGCATATATCCGGGGCGTGCATCCCGTCTCGACCGGGCTGGTGGTGAGCGCGCTGGCGCGGCCAGACTGGCTGGTCGAGATCGATGCCATCGCCGTCATTCCAGATTGATCCGTCTCAGTTGAGTATTTTCAGAACGATGAAGGGGGGCCGGGCATGACCTTTTCGCTGGTGGCGCGTTGTGCCGAAACGGGGATGTTCGGGGTGGCGATCTCGTCTTCGTCGCCTGCGGTGGCGGCGCGTTGCGCCCATGCACGGGCGGGCGTGGGGGCGGTGGCCTCGCAGAACGTGACCGATCCGAGGCTGGGGCCGCGCATTCTCGATCTTATGGAAGGGGGTCTGACAGCGTCGGAGGCGGTGGCCGAGGTGGCGCGCACGGGGGCGGTCATGGAGTATCGACAGGTGCTGGCGGTGGATGTGGCCGGGGTCACGGCGATCCATTCGGGGGCAAATGCGCTCGGGATCTGGACACAGGCCGAGGGGCGCGACGTGGCGGCAGGCGGCAACCTGCTGGCCAATGACGGCGTGCCGGGGGCGATGGTGATGGCGTTCGAGGCCGCCAATGGACATCTGGGCGACCGGCTTCTTGCCGCTCTGAAGGCAGGGCTGGCGGCGGGGGGCGAGGCCGGGCCGGTGCATTCGGCGGGCATGATGCTGGTGGACACGGTGAGTTGGCCGGTGGCCGATCTGCGCTGCGACTGGACCGAGGACTGTCCCATAGCGGTGCTGGCCACGGCCTGGGAGGTCTACAAGCCGCAGCTTCAGGCCTATGTGCAGCGCGCGCTCGATCCGCGCGCGGCCCCGTCCTATGGTGTGCCCGGCGATATGTGAGGCCGCTTTGACAACCGCCGCCCTTGCGCCCACTCTGGCGCGCGGATGATCGCGTTCGGCCGGGCGTTGGCGGCGCGCGGCGCGTTGGCCAGGATCGGTACGATGCCGCTGGTCGAGGGAGGGGATGGATGAGCCGGACGCTGGAGATCCTCGAGCGGCTGATCGGGTTCGACACGGTGAGCGCGCGGTCCAATCTCGACCTGATCGATTATGTCGAAGACCTGTTGCGGGGGGCCGGCTTTGCCGTGACGCGGATAGGCGACCCTGAGGCGGCCAAGGCGGGGCTGTTCGCCCGGATCGGGCCGGAGGGGGCGGGGGTGCTCTTGTCGGCGCATAGCGATGTGGTGCCGGTCGAAGGGCAGCGATGGACGCGCGATCCGTTCCGCCTGGGCGACGAGGGGGGACGGCTTTACGGGCGCGGGTCGACCGACATGAAGGGATTTCTGGCGGCGATGCTGGCCATGGCCGAGGCGGCGGCGGCGCGGCCTCTGCGCGAGCCGCTGAAGCTGTCGATTTCCTATGACGAGGAGGTGGGATGCCTTGGAATGGCGCGGATGATCGGCGCGCTGCCGCAGGTTCTGGGCAGGCCGCGCGCGGCCATCGTAGGCGAGCCCACGCAGATGCGGGTGGCCATCGGGCACAAGGGCAAGCAGGCGCTGCGAGCGGTCTGTCTTGGCGAGGCCGGGCATTCCGCCTTGGCACCGCGCTTCGTCAACGCGCTGCATGGCGCGGCCGAGGTCATCCTGGGGCTGCGGCGGATTCAGGCGGAGTTGGCGGCCACCGGCGCGCGCGATCGGGCCTATGACATCCCCTATTCCACCGTGCATGTGGGGTGGATGAGCGGCGGCACCGCGCTCAATATCGTGCCGGACCGGGCCGAAATCCTGTTCGAGATCAGGCACCTTGCCGCAGAGGCACCCGAGGCGCTCGTCGCGCGGACCCGTGCCATGGCCGCTGGTATCGCGGGCGTCGGGATCGAGATTCTCAACCGTTATCCCGGCCTTGACACCGACCCGCAGGCAGAGGTGGTGCGACTGGTACGCGCGCTGACAGACGATGCGCCGGCAACAAAGGTGGCCTTTGGCACCGAGGCGGGATTTTTCGCGGGCCTCGGTATCCCCACCGTGGTCTGTGGTCCCGGTTCCATGGAGGGGCAGGGGCACAAGCCGGACGAATATATCGACCGCGACCAGCTTGACGCCTGCGACCGGATGCTGGCGGCGCTGCTCGGCACGCTGTGCTGAGGGGGACGCTCAGCTGATGAGTTTCTTGAACCACCCCTTCTTCTTGTCCTCGGGCGCGTCCGCTTCCGAGCCCTCCGCTGCGTCCTCTTGCTCTTGCGGGCCCTCGATCACCTCTTCGAGCCGGACGAAGAACTGATCGGCCATCTTCTTGGCAAAGCCGTCGACGATGCGGCTGCCAAGCTGCGCGAGCTTGCCGCCGACATTGGCCTCCACGTCGTAATGCAGCCGTGTGCCGCCCTCGATCTCTTCGAGCCGCACATCTGCGGCACCCTTGGCAAAGCCGGCCGCGCCGCCCTTCCCCTCGCCGCTGAGCGTCAGGCTTTCATGTTCGATCATGTTCGAGATCGTGACCGCGCCCTTGAACGTGGCCTTCACCGGGCCGACCTTCTGCACCACGGTGGCCTCGAAGCCGTCTTCGGGCGTGCCCGTCACCTCCTGCGCGCCGGGCACGCAGTCCTTGAGCACTTCAGGGCTGAGCAGGGCTGCCCAGACCGTTGCGCGGTCTGCCTTGATCTCGCGGCTGTCAGACATTTTCATCGGCGTGGCCCTCCTCCTGCTGTGGGGAACAAGCTAGACCAGAGAAGGCCCCGTGCAAAGCGGTCCTTAAGTCGGAGAGGGGCTGTTGTCGGGCGTGGTGCGCGGCTAGGCTCGGGACGGGAAACGGACGGGGGGCAGGGAATGCTGCAAGGCACGCGCGTGGTGGAGTTCGAGGGGCTGGGGCCTGCGCCCTTTGCCGCGATGATGCTGGCGGAACTGGGGGCCGAGGTGGTGGTGATCCACCGCCCCGGTGCGGCCAACCCGGTCGCGGGAGGGCGCAATCTGCTTGACCGGGGCAAACGCTCGATCGTGCTTGATCTCAAGGACGGGGCCGATCTTGCGGTCGCGCGCGCCCTTGCCGCCCGCGCCGATGTGCTGATCGAGGGGCTGCGCCCCGGCGTGATGGAGCGGCTGGGGCTGGGGCCGCAGGACATGCGCGCCGCCAATCCGCGCCTTGTCTATGGCCGGATGACCGGCTGGGGGCAGGATGGGCCGCGCAAGCATCAGGCAGGCCATGACCTCAACTATCTCGCCACCTCGGGCGCGCTCTGGTATGCGGGCGCGCCCGGGACCCCGCCGGTCACCCCGCCGACGCTGCTGGGCGATGTGGGGGGCGGCGCGCTTTATCTCGTGGCGGGGGTGCTGGCGGGACTGATCCGCGCCGCGCGCACGGGCGAAGGCACGGTGGTGGATGCGGCGATTGTCGATGGATCGGCGCATATGATGGCGCTCTTGATGTCGATGCGGCCTTCGGGCAACCTGTCGATGGCGCGGGGTCAGAGCCTGCTCGACGGGCCGCACTGGAGCCGCGTCTATGGCTGTGCCTGCGGCGGCTGGCTCTCGGTGCAATGCCTCGAGCCGCAATTCTACGCGGCGTTTCTCGGGCTTCTGGGGTTGGCGGACGATCCGCGCTTTGCCGCGCAGAATGACCCCGCGCAATGGCCCGCGCAGACCGAAGCGCTGGCCGCGATCTTCGCCGCCCGGCCGCGTGCCCATTGGGAGGCGGTCTTTGCAGGGTCGGATGCCTGCGTCGCCCCGGTCCTGCGCCCCGACGAGGCCGCAGCCGATCCGCATATGGTGGTGCGGGGCGTTTGGGGCGCGGGCCTCGTGCCTGCGCCTGCGCCGCGTTTCGACGGGGTGGTGCGGGAGGTGAGCGCATCGCCGGAACGCGGCGCGGACGGGGCGGCGATCCGGGCGGAACTTGGGCTGTGAAGGGGGGCGAGCGGCCTGAGGCTGGCGCCGAATGACGGAATTTTGAAAAAATTCCGGTCAGGAAAGTTTTGAACTTTCCTAGTCCTGCCCGTCGGCAGGGACCGCAAGAGCGCGGCGGCGCAAGGCTGCTTCAGGCCATCCCTCCTCCTCAATCCACCCGCCGCACCAGAAGTTGATTGCCTGACCCGGGCTTGGTCTCGAACACTTTCAACTCGGCGATGAGGTCGCTCAGCTTTTTCTTGCCATAGCTGCGGGTGTCGAAATCGGGCTTGTCGGCCTGAATCTGCTGCCCGATGCGCCCCAGTGGATACCACTCGTCCTCGCTGTCGATCTTTTCCATCGCGTCAAAGATCAGGCGGCGCGCGTCGGCCACGCGGGCGCTGTCGAGCCGGGCCTTGGGCGCGCTTGCAGGCGTATCGCCGGCCTCTTCATAGATGTTCTCGATGGCGACGAAGCGGTTGCACGCGTTCTTGAGCGCGTCGGGGGCCTTGGCCTCGCCGATGCCGATGACCGTCAGCCCCTGTTCGCGGATGCGGCTGGCCAGACGGGTGAAATCGCTGTCCGATGAGACCAGAACGAAGCCGTCGAAATGACCCGCGTGCAGGATATCCATGGCGTCGATCACCAGCCCGATGTCACTGGCGTTCTTGCCCTTGGTGTTGGCGGTCTGCTGATATTGCACAAGGCCAAGTTTCTGCGCGGTCTTCGTCCAGCCCGAAAGCTGCTGGCTTGACCAGTCGCCATAGACGCGGCGCAGCCCCGGCTCGCCATAGCTTGTGACCTCGCGCAGGATCGCGTCGGCGAATTTCGCGGGCACGTTGTCGGCGTCGATCAGAACGGCCAGAAGAGGGGTGTCGCGGCTGGGCATGAAGGGGCTCCTTTTTGCCCAGTCATGCCCGATCCCGCGCGCGGGCGAAAGCGGTTAGGCGTCCGCGCCGATCTTGTCCTGGGTTTTCGTGTCGAAATCCTCGGCCGAATGGCGCTCGTGAAGCTGCATGTGCGGCTCGCCAAAGCTTCGGTTGACCACGCGGCCGCGCTGCACGGCTGCTCGCGCGTCGATTTTCTCGGCCCATTTCATCACATGCGTGTAGCTGGCGACGTCGAGGAAGGTCGCGGCACTGTAAAGCCGCCCGAGGCACAGCTGCCCATACCAGGGCCAGATCGCCATGTCGGCGATGGAATACTCATCCCCCGCGATATAGGGGCGTTCGGCCAGTTGCCGGTCGAGCACATCAAGCTGGCGCTTGGCCTCCATGGCGAAACGGTCGATCGGATATTGCCATTTCTCGGGCGCATAGGCGTAGAAATGACCGAATCCGCCGCCCAGATAGGGCGCGCTGCCCATCTGCCACATGAGCCAGTTGAGGGTTTCGGTGCGCCCAGGCCCCGAGGCAGGCAGGAAAGCCCCGAATTTCTCGGCCAGATGCAGCAGGATCGAGCCGCTTTCGAACACGCGCACCGGTGCCTCGCCGCTGCGATCCAGCAGCGCGGGGATCTTGGAATTGGGGTTCACCGCCACAAAGCCCGAGCCGAATTGATCGCCCTCGCCGATGTCGATCTTCCAGGCGTCGTATTCGGCGTCATGGCCCGCCGCCAGCAATTCCTCGAACATCACCGTGACCTTGACGCCATTGGGCGTGGCCAGCGAATAGAGCTGGAACGGGTGATCGCCCACGGGGAGATCCTTGTCGTGGGTCGCGCCCGCGACGGGGCGGTTGATCGAGGCGAACTTTCCGCCCGAGGGCTGTTCCCAGGTCCAGACGTCGGGGGGGGTATAGCTGTCGTTGCTCATGCTGTCGGTCCTCTCATTGGTTGGATGCAAGGTATATGTGTGCGCGCGCGCCGCAAAGGGGGCGGGCCGCACAAGACGGTGTGCAGCGCCGCGCGACTCGACTCCGGCGGATGGGCATCCTATTTTTGGAACAAACAAGGAACAAGCTGCCGTCGCCATGCCCGCCCGTCGTATCCTGTCCATCTGGTTTCCCCGGCTGGGGGCCGAGCGCCTCATGCGGCGGCGGGGCATTTGCGGCCCCTTCGCGGTCGTGGCGGAGAGGGGGCAGCGGCAGGTGCTCGTCTCGCTCTCGCCCGGGGCCGAGGCGGCGGGGCTCTGCTGCGGTCAGCCGCTGCGCGAGGCGCAGGCGCTTTGCCCCGATCTGGTGACCGCGCCGCAGCACCCCGCCGCCGAGGCGGCCTTTCTGCGCGCGCTGGCCCGTTGGGCGGACCGGTTCTCGCCGCTGGTGGCCTCCGAGGGGGTGGCGGGGCTGATGCTCGATATCACCGGCTGCGCGCATCTTTTCGGCGGTGAGGCGGCCCTGGCCGAGAGCGTGATCGCCGAGGCGGCCACGCTTGGCCTCTCGGCGCGCTCTGCCATCGCCGACACGCCCGGTGCGGCCTGGGCGCTGGCGCGCTTTTCGGCAGGGGCGGGGGCCGCGCATCGCAGCGGCGACGCCATCGAGCAGGAGGCCCGCGCCACCCGCGCCCGTGCGGCGAAGCGTCCGGCACGGCATCAGGCCCCGCCGCCTGCACAGTCGGTGATGATCGCCCCGCCGGGGCAGGTGCATGGCGCGCTTGCCCCTCTGCCGGTGGCGGCGCTGCGCCTGCCCGAGGGCATGGCCGGGGATCTGGCGCGGCTCGGGCTGCGACGGATCGGCGATCTGGCGGGGCAGCCGCGCGCCGCGCTCGGGCGGCGCTTTGGTCCGGTTCTGATGCGGCGGCTCGATCAGGCGCTCGGGCAGGTTCCCGAGCCGCTCTCGCCCACCGGTGCCACGGCCCCGCTTGCCGTCCGGCTGAGCCTGCCCGAACCGATCGGCCATCTTGACGATCTGCGTGCGGGGGCGGCGCGGCTGCTGGCGAGGTTGTGCGCCACGCTGCACGCGCGCGGGATCGGGGCGCGCGCGCTGCGGCTCGAGGCGTTCCGTGCCGATGGCGGGGTCTCGGTGCTTGATCTGCGGCTGGCGCGGCCGATGCGCGACGCGGGCGCGATGCTGGCGCTTCTGGCGATGCGGCTGGAGCGGATCGAGGCGGGGTTCGGCATCGACATGCTGCGCCTTGATGCGCCCGAGACCGAGGCCATGCGCCCCGAACAACTGGGCGGGCCCGAGAGCACGGCGCGCGACGGTCTGGCGGATCTTGTCACCCGGCTGGGCGCGCGCATCGGGCTCGAGGCGATCACTCGTTCCCATCCCGCCGAGAGCCGGATTCCGGGCAAGACCGCGCTTACCCTCGCCGCCGCATGGTCCGCGCCCGCCGCCGCCCCCTGGCCCGTGGCCGAGGTGTCGCGCCCGCTCCTGCTCTGGCCGCCAGAGCCGGTCACGCCGCGCGCGGACGGGCGGCCCTGCGCCGCGTTCCGCTGGCGCGGGCGCGATCATGCGGTGGCCGAGGCGCAAGGGCCCGAGCGCATCGCGCCGGAATGGTGGCTTGACGATCCCGAATGGCGCACGGGGCTGCGCGACTACTGGCAGGTGCTGACCACGCGGGGCGAGCGGCTCTGGCTCTATCAGGCGCATGGCGCGGCGCTCTCGGGGGGCTGGTTCTGTCATGGGCGGTTCGCGTGAGGCCCGACAGTCAGTCATGCGGCGAAGCGTTGGCGCTGGACGCGCCCCGTGCCCCGGCGCAGACTGCCCTCATGACCCTGCCCCGACTGGATATCACCGGCCATGCCCTTGCCAATACAAGTCGCGCGCGGATGCTCTGCGCGCTGATGGACGGGCGCGCCTGGACCAACAAGGAACTGGCCGCCGATGCAGGAATCACCGCCCAGACGGCGAGCGTGCATCTGCGCCAACTCGAGGCGGCAGGGCTGATCGTGCAGCGGCGCAGCGGGCGCTGCCTGTATCACCGGATCGCGGGACCGGAGGTGGCCGGGATGCTCGAGCATGTGGCCGGGCTGACGCCACCGGATCATCTGGCGCAAAGACAGCGTAGCCGGGCGGGGGCGCTTGCCCCGCTCAGGTGCTGCTACAACCATCTTGCCGGGACCATAGCCGTGGCGCTTTGCGATGCGTTGATCGCGCAGGGCGCGCTGCGGCGAAACGGTGAGGGGATGGTGGCTCGACCCTCGCCGCTCTGGCGCGAACTGGGTGTGGTCCTGCCCGAGGCGGTGGGGCCGGTGGTGGCAAAACCCTGTCTGGACTGGTCCGAGCGCCGCGATCACCTTGGCGGCGCGCTTGGTCGGGCCATGCTCGACCACGCGTTGTCGGGGGGCTGGATGCGGCCTGCCGGACCACGGCGCGGCCTGCGGCTGACGGCGCGCGGGCGTGCGGCAGTGGCCGTCGTGATCGGCCCGGACGCGCCGGAGCTGGTCGATGCCTGAGCGCTATCACATCGAGACCGGGCTGCGCATCCTCGTGCAATGTCCTGCCGAGGCGCTGCCCCGCGTCGAGGCGGCGGTTCTGGCCTGCGATCCGTTGGCCCATGGCGATTACGACCGGGTGTCGTTTCACAGCGCGGCGGGGGTGCAGCGGTTTCGCGCGCGCGGCGGCGGGCGCAACCGGGCGACCGAAGAAACGGTGCAGGTGGCTTGCGTCGAATGGCAGATCTTCACCACCGCCGAGGGTGCGGCGCTTGATGCGCTGATCCGCGCGATCTATGCGGCCCATCCCTATGAAGAGCCGGTGATCCACCTCGTGCCCGCGCAACGCTGTCGCCACCGGCGCGGAATGGACGAGGACAACCCCAATCGCTTCTGGAACCGCGATCCGGCCGATTGGGTGCCGCCCGAACATCGGACATGACACCCCTCCCGCGCGCAGCGAGCGCCTGAAATCGCTTGATTTCCGCGCCGACAAAGGTGACGCTGCCATCATGAACGCGCAGCCGCCCATCCCGTTCACCCAGACCCGAGGGGCCGAGCAGGTCGCCTTTCAGCGCGACGAGCTGGGTGCGATCCTGTCGCTTTACGGGCGCATGGTGGCGGCGGGCGAGTGGCGCGATTACGGCATTTCCTGCCTGCGCGAGGTCGCCGTGTTCTCGATTTTCCGCCGCACCGCCGAGCAACCGCTCTACCGTATCGAGAAACGCCCGCGCCTGCGCGAACGGCAGGGGCAGTATGCGGTGATCGGCCTCGACGGGCGTATTCTCAAGCGCGGGCACGATCTGCGCACGGTGCTGCGCGTGCTCGAGCGCAAGCTTATCCGCCCGGTCGAATAGAGCGCGCGATCACGCAGAGCAGTTCGAACATGATCGACGCGCCGAGGAACGCGGTCCCGCCCGAGGGATCGAAGGGCGGCGAGACCTCGACCAGATCGGCCCCCACAATCTTGACGCCCTCCAGCCCGCGCACCACCTCGAGTGCCTGAAAGCTGTTCGGCCCGCCCACTTCGGGCGTGCCGGTGCCGGGGGCAAAGGCGGGATCGACGAAGTCGATATCATAGCTCACATAGGTTTCGCCCGCGCCCGCGATCTCGCGCGCCTCTTGCATCACATCGACGGGGCCGCGCGCATGGAACTCCTCGATCAGGATCAGGCGGATGCCCTCGGCCGCGGCGAAATCGCGATCCTCGGTGTCATACATGGTGCCGCGCAACCCGATCATCACCACGCGCCTGGGGTCAAGCAGCCCCTCCTCCACCGCGCGGCGGAAAGGGGTGCCATGGGTATAGAGCGTGCCGCCGAAATAGGAATGATAGAGGTCTGTGTGGCTATCGAAATGGATCATGCCAAGCGGTGCGCGCCGCGCCAGCGCCCGCAGCACCGGCAGCGTCGTCAGGTGATCGCCCCCCGCCGTGAGCGGCACGATTCCCGCTCCGGCCACCCGGTCATAAAAGGCGGTGATCCGCGCCATGCTGTCGGGAATATCGGCAGGATTGGGGCCAACATCGCCCAGATCGGCGCAATTCACCGCCTCGAACGGCCGCATCCCGCTTGTGGGATGCTGCGCGCGGATCATGGTCGAGGCGTCGCGCAATTGCCGGGGGCCATGGCGCGGACCGGGTCGATTGGTGGTGCCCGAGTCCCAGGGCACGCCGATCAGACCCACCTCGGTCTCGGCAAAGCGGGGATGATCCGGCGTGAGACAGGGCAGGCGCATGAAGGTCGGCACCCCGGCGAAGCGTGGCAGATCGAAGCCCGAGACAGGGTGAAAGAAGGGATCAGTGGTCATGTCGGTGCTTTCAGTCGCTTGCGTGCCGTGACCGCCCCTCCGCCCTGTGCCGCGATGCGGGCGATGGCCTCCGAGGCCGGTTCATGTGCCACGGCCATGTGATAAGCGTTGGCATGGAGTAGCGTGTCGGGATCGGCCACCCAGGCAACGTGGCCGCGCCAGAACAGAAGGTCGCCACGTTCGAGGGGCGCATCTTCGGGCAAGGCGTCTCCTAGTGCGGTCTCCTGTGGGCCGCTATCGCCGGGGCAGGGGATGGCACAAGCAAGACAACCCGCCTGCACCAGCCCCGAACAGTCGATCCCGAGCGCAGAGTTGCCGCCCCACAGATAGGGCGTGCCAAGAAGGCGCTCGGCCACCCTGACGGGATCGCTCTCGGGGGCGTCGAGCGGTGCGAGATGGGCAAGCGGCACGAAACCCTGCGGCGTTTCTGCAAAGCTGCCGGTCTCTCCGATCACCTCCAGCCGCGCGTTGAGGCTGAGCATCGCGCGCTCACGCGTCTTGATGTCCGGCGCGGGGTAGAGATGGGTGGCGCGGGCGCATACCCGGTGGGTCACGCGGCCCGTGGTCAGGGCGGCCTCGGGGACGAAGCCCTCATAACCGTCGCGCAGTGCCGTGACCGCCACCCAGCCGGGCGGGGATCCTCGGGCGAGGCCCGAGGATGACGGCGCGCGTATCTCGACCGCCTCGCCCATGAGCAATTGCCGGTCGCGCGGCCCGTCGGGCGCGCGGCAGAGATCGGCGAGCGGCCAGGTGACAAGGCGGGTCTCGCTCACAGCCCCAGCACCTCGGGCAGCGCGTCAAGCAGCGCGCGCGCCCCCATGCCCACTCCGCCCTTGGGGCGCGCGGGTGCGGCCGCTTGCTGCCAGGCGTAGATGTCGAAATGCGCATAAGGACGACCGGCGGTGAAGCGCCGCAGAAACAGCGCGGCGGTGATCGAGCCCGCCATGCCGCCCGAGGGCGCGTTGTCGAGATCGGCGATCCCTGGCTCGATCATGGCCTCATAGGGTGTGTGGAAGGGCATCCGCCAGACCGGATCGGCGACGCGCATGGCGGCACTTTCCAGCGCCGAGGCAAAACTTGCCGCGTCGGTGTAATAGGGCGCGAGATCAGGTCCGAGCGCCACCCGAGCGGCCCCGGTGAGGGTGGCCATGGAGATCATCAGATCGGGCGCGCCCTCGGCCCCGAGGGCCAGCGCATCGGCCAGAACCAGCCGCCCCTCGGCATCGGTATTGTTGATCTCGACCGTGAGACCGTTGCGCGCGGTCAGGATGTCACCGGGCCGGAACGCGCCCGCGCTCACCGCATTCTCCACCGCCGGGATCAGCACCCGCAGCCGCAAGGGCAAATCAAGCGCCATGATCATCTGCGCCAGCCCCAGCACCGTCGCCGCGCCGCCCATGTCCTTTTTCATCAGCCCCATGCTGCTGCCGGGTTTGAGGTTCAGCCCGCCGGTGTCGAAACACACACCCTTGCCGACAAGGGTGAGGGTGGGGCCATCACTGCCCCAGGCCATGTCGATGAGGCGGGGCGCTTGCGCAGCGGCGCGCCCGACGGTGTGGATGAGCGGCAGATTCTGCGCCAGAAGCTCCTCGCCTGTGGTGACCGTGACCGAGGCGCCATGCTCTGCGGCCAGCGCGCGGCAAGCGGCCTCGAGCGCCTCGGGCCCCATGTCATTGGCGGGCGTGTTGACCAGATCGCGGGTCAGACACTCGCCCGCCGCGATGGTCTCCAGCCGCGCGGCGTCGATCCCCTCGGGGGCGATGAGCCGCGCCTTGGCGGGGCTTTGCGCGCGGTAGCGGCCAAAGGCGTAATGCGCGAGCAGCCAGCCGAGCGCCTCGGTCTCCCGCGCCTCGGGCGCCAGCCCCTCGAGCCGGTAGGTGCCTTCGGGCAACGCGCCCGCTACCCCGGCAAGGTGAAAGCGACCACGTGCGCGCGCGTCCTTGGTGCCATAGCCCGCGATGGCGAGCGCGATCCCGCCCGCGTCATCGGGCACCAGCGCGACCTTGCCGAGCGCGGCGGCGAAACCCGTGGCGCGCAGCCAGTCCGCGACGCGGCGCGGTTGTGCAGCGACCCAGCCGTCGAGCGCACCTTCCTCCACCACATGCAGCGGGATGGCGGCGGTGCCGGGGGCGGCGAAACTTGGGCGCATGGCGGGTCTCCTCTGGTTTGTGGCCAGAGCCTAGCGGAGATTGCGCCGCCTGCAAGGCTCAGAACGGGCCCTCGGCCATGTCCCAGATCTCGCAGAGCGAGCGGTCGGCGATCCGCAGAAGCCGCGCGAAGGTGGCGGCAAGGGCCGTGCCGTCGCCCGCGTCGATGCAGCCCGTCACGTCGCCCGCCACCCGCGCCAGCATCGCCATGCCGACCTGATCGGCCATGGCAATCAGGCTGCGGCAGCCCTTGCGCATCTCGGGGAACCGGGCAGCGCGAAAATCGCGCTCGGCCTGCGCGAGCCGCGCGGCGATTTCTTCCAGCGCGCGGCAGACCACATCCTCGGCCCCCCGCTCGCCCAATTGCCGGTAAAGAGTTTCCAGCCGGTCGGCATCGAGCCGGACCCGCTCCTGCTGTTGCAGAGCTGTCACCTGTTCCACGGTCTCACCCGTCCCATGTCCGTCGCACCCCCACAGCGCACCCCATAATGGCCCGTTCGAGGTTCCCAAAACGTTGATACGGTCGGGAAAAATCGCTCGAATTCGTCTCTAATAGGGACTAAGGCACCAAGGGTCTTGCACAAGGAGACGAAAGATGGACCAAGCGCGCCCCCTGCCCACGTACCTGGTGCAGCGCTATCACGGGTGGAAGGCAACGGGCTATGCCGAGAACCAGGCCTGGTATCGCCACCTTGCCGATCAAGGCCAGCACCCGCGTGCCATGGTGATTTCCTGCTGCGACAGCCGCGTGCATGTCACCTCGATCTTCGGGGCCGATCAGGGCGAATTCTTCATCCATCGCAATATCGCCAACCTCGTGCCGCCCTTCGAGGCCGGTGGCGGCCAGCATGGCACCTCGGCGGCGGTGGAATTTGCCGTGACTGCTCTCAAGGTGGCGCATGTCATCGTGATCGGCCATTCCGCCTGCGGCGGCGCGAAGGGGTGCCAGAAGATGTGCGCGGGCGAGGCCCCCGAGCTTGAGGAGCACACGAGTTTCGTCGGCCGCTGGCTTGAAATTCTGCGCCCCGGTTACGAGCGGGTCAAGGGTGTGGCCGACGAGAAGGCTCAGCTTCGGGCGCTCGAGAAACAGACGGTGGTCGTCTCGCTCGACAACCTCATGAGCTTTCCCTTCGTGGCGGAACGGGCCCGCGCGGGGGCGCTCTCGTTGCACGGGCTGTGGCACGATATCGGCTCGGGCGCGCTTGAACAATACGACTCTGTTCAAGACGGCTTCGTGCCGATCTGAGATGACATCCCCCGCGCGCCCATGACGCGCGGGGGGCCGCGTTACGCGGCTTCGGTCTGACCGGCGAAGCGGGCGTAGAAGCTCTGTCCCTTGTCTGCCATCTCGCGCAAGAGCGCGGGCGTGGCAAAACGCGGCCCGAATTTCTCGGCCAGTTGATCACAACGCTCGGCGGCATAGGGCGTGCCGATGATGTCGAGCCAGGCGAACGGCCCGCCCGACCAGGGCGCAAAGCCCCAGGCCAGGATGGCACCCACGTCGCCCTCGCGGATATCTGTCAACACACCTTCCTCCAGCGCGCGCACGGCCTCCAGCACCTGCGCGAACATCAGGCGGTGCTGCACCTCGTGCAGGTCGGGCTGTTCGGCTGCGCGGGTGTATTTGTCGGCCAAACCTGCCCAATAGCCCTGCCGCTTGCCCTTCTCGTCGTAGTCGAAGAAGCCTGCGTTGGACTTGCGGCCCAGACGTCCCTCGCCCTCCATCCAGAAGATCACCTCGTCAACGGCTGCGTCGGGATAGGCGTCGCCCATGGCGGCCCTGGTCGCCCGCGCGATCTTGGCACCGAGATCAATCGAGGTCTCGTCCACCAGTTGCAGCGGCCCCACCGGGAAACCCAACTGCCGCGCGGCATTGTCGATGAGCGCAGGCGCCACGCCCTCGGCCACCATGCGGATGCCCTCGTTGATATAGGGGATGATGCAGCGGTTGCAGTAGAAGAACCGCGCGTCATTCACCACGATGGGCGTCTTGCGGATTTGCCGCACGTAGTCGAGCGCCTTGGCCACGGCGCGCGGGCCGGTATTCTGGCCCTTGATGATCTCCACCAGCAGCATCTTTTCCACAGGCGAGAAGAAGTGGATGCCGATGAAATCTTCTTGCCGGTCGCTGGCCTTCGCCAGATCGGAAATCGGCAGGGTCGAGGTGTTGGTGGCGAAAATGCAGTCGCGGCCTACCTCGGCCAGCGCCTGCTTGGTCACGCCCGCCTTGACGCCGGGATCCTCGAACACCGCCTCGATGATCAGGTCACAGCCCTTGAGCGCGGCGTAATCGGTGGTGGCGGTGATACGGTCCAGAAGCTCGGCCTTCTTCGCCTCGGTCGCCTTGCCGCGCTTGATGCCCGCATCCATGAAACTGGCGCTATAGGCTTTGCCCTTATCGGCGGCCTCCTGTTTCTGGTCGATGAGGACAACCTCGATCCCGGCCTGTGCCGAGACAAGGGCAATGCCCGCGCCCATCATGCCGGCCCCCAGAACGCCCAGCTTCTTCACCCGCTGATCGGGGGCCTCAGGGCGGTTTGCGCCCTTCTCAAGCGCCTCCTTGTTGATGAAGAGCGAGCGGATCATCGCGCCCGAGGACGGATTCATCAACACATTGGTGAACCAGCGCGCCTCGATTTTCAGGGCTGTGTCGAAGGGCACGAGCGCACCCTCGTAAACCGCCGACAAAAGCGCCTTGGCCGCCGGGAACGCGCCTTGGGTCTTGCCGTGGACCATGGCCGACGCGCCGACAAAGGTCATGAACCCCGCCGGGTGATAGGGCGCGCCACCGGGCATCTTGTAGCCCTTCTCGTCCCAGGGCTTGACGATGGCGGGGTTTGACAGAACCCACGCCTTTGCCGCCTCGATCAGTTGATCGGCCGACACGACCTCGTCCACCACCCCGGCGGCCTTGGCCTTTTTCGGATCGTTCAGCTTGCCCTCGAGCAACAGCGGTGCCGCCGCCATTGCGCCCAGCTTGCGAGAGAGCCGCGTGGTGCCGCCCGCGCCGGGGAAAATCCCCACCATGATCTCGGGCAGGCCGATCTTGGCCTTCGGGTTGTCGGCGGCAAAGATGCGGTGACAGGCCAGCGGAATCTCCAGCCCGATGCCAAGCGCCGTGCCGGGCAATGCGGCGGCAATCGGCTTGCCGCCTTTGTTGGTCTTGGGGTCCATGCCCGCGCGCTCGATCTTGCGCAGGATGCGGTGCATGTTCATCAGCCCGTCCATCAGCCCCTGTGCCGGGTTGTCACCCGCCATGTCCTTCATCCGGGCGATGACGTTGAGATCCATGCCCCCGGCAAAAGATCCCTCCTTGCCGGAGGTGATGACGATACCCTTGACGGCGTCATCGGCAAGCGCGTCGTCGATCAGGCTGTCCAGCAGCGGCCAGGCCTCCATCGACATCACGTTCATGGATTTGCCGGGCACGTCCCAGGTGATGATGGCGACGCCGTCGGCGTCCTTCTTCATGGTGAAATCGGTCATTGTCCTCAACTCCCCTTACACGCGCTCGATGATGGTTGCAGCACCCATGCCCGACGCGATGCACAGCGTCGCCAGACCCGTGCCCTTGCCGGTGCGCTCCAGCTCATCCAGAAGCGTGCCGATGATCATGGCGCCCGTCGCACCCAGCGGATGGCCCATGGCGATGGACCCGCCGTTGACGTTGACCTTGGAGGCGTCCACATCAAAGGCCTGCATGAAGCGCAGCACAACGCTGGCAAAGGCCTCGTTCACCTCGAAAAGATCGATATCGCCGATCGCCATGCCGCTGTCGCGCAGCGCCTTTTCGGTGGCGGGCACCGGCCCTGTCAACATGATCGTCGGATCGGTGCCGATCTTGGTGGTCTGCACGATCCGCGCGCGGGGTTTCAGCCCCCATTTCTCGCCGAACGCCTTCGAGCCGACAAGCACGCCCGCAGAGCCATCGACGATCCCGCTCGAATTGCCCGCATGATGGATATGCTCGATCCGCTCCAGATGCGGATACTTGAGCCGGGCCACGGCGTCAAAGCCTGGCATCACCTCGCCCATCTGCTGAAAGGCGGGGCTGAGCGCGCCCAGCGTCTGCATGTCGGTGCCGGGGCGCATGTATTCGTCATGATCGAGGATGGTCAAACCGTTCTGGTCCCGCACCTCGATGATCGAGCGCGCGAACCGCTTGTCATCCCAGGCCGCCTTGGCGCGGCGCTGCGATTCCATGGCAAGCGCGTCGGCCTCGTCGCGGGTGAACCCGTATTCGGTGGCGATGATATCCGCGCTGATGCCCTGCGGCACGAAATAGGTCTCCATGGCGATCGAGGGATCGACGGCAATCGCCGCCCCGTCGCTGCCCATGGGCACGCGGCCCATCATCTCGACCCCGCCCGCGATATAGCCCTCGCCCGCGCCCGCGCGCACCTGATTGGCGGCCAGGTTCACCGCCTCCATGCCCGAGGCACAAAACCGGTTGATGGCAAGGCCGGGAATGGATTCGTCAAGATCCGAGGCGAGCACGGCGGTCCGCGCAAGGCACCCGCCCTGCTCGCCCACCTGGGTCACATTGCCCCAGATCACGTCCTCGACGGCATGGCCCTCAAGGCCG
Source organism: Alphaproteobacteria bacterium HGW-Alphaproteobacteria-1 (assembly GCA_002842985.1). Taxonomy (GTDB): domain Bacteria; phylum Pseudomonadota; class Alphaproteobacteria; order Rhodobacterales; family Rhodobacteraceae; genus Roseovarius. The sequence continues at coordinate 49,968 of PHEQ01000004.1, read as the reverse complement.
TTGCGCTCTTTCAGCGCGTTGAGCACCTGCGCCGAAAGGCGCGCGGCGGTCACCTCGTGCAGGCTGCCATCCTTGCGGCCCTTGCCGCGCGGGCTGCGCACGGCGTCATAGATGAAGGCATCGGTCATGTCGGTCTCCTTTGTCACGCGCGGTCAGCAGGGCTGCCGGGCATCAGGTCGTAAGGGTGTTTCCAGCCGGGCAGGCCCTCGATATTGGAAAGCCACCGGTCGATATTGGCCCAGTCCTCGCGGTCGAAACCGAAGGGTTCGGGATAGAAAAGATAGCCGCAGCAACTCAGATCGGCATTGGTGATCCCGCGGCCCACGATCCAGTCGCGGCCCTTCAGATGCGCGTCGAGCGCACCATAGGCCGCCTTGAGCCGTGCCTGGGTAAAGCCGATCACCTCTGCCGGGCGCTTCTCCTCGGGCAGGAAGTTCATCAGAAAGCGGACCATTCCCGCCGGAGAGCTGAGCTTGTGGTTGTCCCAGAACATCCAGCGCAGCACCTCGCGGCGCTCCTGAGGCGTCTCGCCGCCGAACTTGCCCGTCTTCTCGGTGATATACATCTGCATGACGCCCGATTGCGTCAAGGTGGTGTCGCCATCCACCAGCACCGGCACCTCGCCCATCACGTTGAGCGCGCGAAACGCGGGTTGCCGCGTCTCGCCGCCGAAGAAATCGACAAGGACCGGCTCCCAGTCGAGGCCCGAGAGTTCCAGCGCCAGCGCCGCCTTGTAGGCATTGCCGCTTTCGCCGAAGCAATGGAGTTTGATAGTCATGACGTGGCTCCCGGTCGCGGCGTTTGAGTTGAGTATTTCTGGAACAGTGAAGACGCGGGCCGCGGTTCATCGTTCCGCCAATACTCCACGGGGGTCCGGGGGTGTGAAACCCCCGGTTCCGGACACGGCAGAGTGAGCGCTGCCCGGATCATCACAGCGCCCTCGCAATCAGCTCTTTCATGATCTCGTTGGTGCCGCCATAGATGCGCTGCACGCGGGCATCGGCCCACATTTCCGCGATGTCGTATTCCTGCATGTAGCCATAGCCGCCATGCAGTTGCAGGCACTCGTCCAGCACCTCGCCCTGCGCATCGGTCAGCCAGTATTTTGCCATCGCGGCCTTTTCCACGCTCAACGCCCCGCGCATGTGCTCGGCAATGCATTCATCCATGAAGGCGCGGCAGACGGCGGTCTTGGTCCGGCATTCGGCCAGCTTGAAGCGGGTGTTCTGGAAGCTCAGGATCGGGCCGCCGAAAGCCTGGCGCTCCTTGGCATAGCGAACCGTGCGCTCCACAGCGCCCTCCATCGCGCCTTGCGCGCCGCAGGCGATGATCAGCCGTTCTTGCGGCAATTGTTCCATCATCTGGTAAAAGCCGCGCCCCTCTTCGCCGCCCAAGATGTTCTCCGGCGGGATTTCGACGTTGTCGAAGAAAAGCTCCGACGTATCGCCCGCGTGCATCCCGACCTTTTCGAGATTGCGCCCGCGCGCAAAGCCCTGCGCGCCTTCGGTCTCGACCACCACGAGCGAGATGCCCTTTGCGCCTTCCTTGGGGTCAGTCTTGGCCGCGACGATGATCAACTCGGCGTGTTGCCCGTTGGTGATGAAGGTCTTTTGCCCCGAGAGGCGGTAGGCGTTGCCATCGCGCAGCGCGCGGGTCTTGATGCCCTGCACATCGGATCCGGCGGCGGGCTCGGTCATGGCGAGCGCGCCGACCATCTCGCCCGAGACCATCTTGGGCAGCCATTTCTGCTTTTGCGCCTCGGAGCCGTAGGCGAAGATATAATGTGCGACGATGCCGGAATGGATGGGGTTGCCCCAGCTTGCCAGATTGGCGCGGCTCTGTTCCAGACAGATCACTGCCTCATGGCCGAAATCGCCGCCCGCGCCGCCATATGCCTCGGGGATGGAGGGGCAGAGAAGACCCAACTCGCCCGCCTGATTCCAGGTCTCGCGGTCCATGATTCCGGCCTTGCGCCAACGCTCGTAATGCGGGCGCCATTCATCATTGATGAATTTCGCTGCCATCTCGCCGAGCATCCGGTGCTCGTCTGTCATCCAGGTCATGGCCGGGCCTCCCCTCCCTTTGACGCCTCAGCGTTTGCGCGACTCGAGCTCCGAATTGAAGATACGCAGCCGATGCGCAAACGTGTCCTCATTGATCACGCTGTCGAAGTTCTCGAAGAGGAAGGACAGTGCCTCGCCCTCGTCGAGCCCCGCCTCGGCTGCGAACTTGCGCAACCGGCGATAACCATCCTCGGTCATCGCCGCGTTGAAGCGGCGCGTGAGGCGAAAGCGTTTCGGCATCTGTCCTTCCTCCCTTGCGGTCTCTCCTCAGAACGCTTCGGCTTCAAGGGCCATGACGGTATCGGCGCCGCTCTGGATACGTGCCAGATGCAGCGCCGTCGCGGGCAGGCGGCGCTTCATGTAGAAACGGCCCGTCGCCAGCTTGGTCTTGTAGAAGGCCTCATCCGAGGTGCCCGCGTCGAGCGCCGCATGGGCTGCCTTTGCCATCCGCGCCCACATCAGGCCAAGGCAGACATGGCCGAAAAGGTGCATGAAGTCATAGGAGCCTGCGAGTGCTGCGTTGGGGTTCTTCATCCCGTTCTGCATGAAGAACATCGCCGAGGCTTGCAAATCCTTGGACGCCGCCTTGAGCGGATCGAGGAAATCAGCCTTGAGTGCCTCGTTGTCCTCGTTTTCCTTGAGGAAGGTCTTGACCAGATCGAAGAAGGCCATGACGTGCTTGCCGCCATCCTGCGCCAGCTTGCGGCCGACCAGATCGAGCGCCTGAACGCCGTTGGCACCTTCGTAGATCATGGCAATGCGCGCGTCGCGGGTGAATTGCGACATGCCCCATTCCTCGATATAGCCATGCCCGCCATAGACCTGCTGGGCGCGCACGGTCATGTCATAGCCCTCATCGGTCAGAAAGCCCTTGATGACCGGCGTCATCAGCGAAATCAGCCCTTCGGCGGCGGCGTCATCGCCACGATGCGAACGGTCGATGAGTTCCGCGCCCCAGAGCATGAAAGCACGCGCGCCCTCGATGAACGATTTCTGATCCATCAGCGACCGGCGAATATCGGGATGCACGATCAGCGGGTCGGCGGGGCCGTTGGGGTTTGCGTCGCCGGTCACGGCGCGGCCCTGAAGCCGGTCCTTGGCATAGGCCAGCGCGTTCTGATAGGCGACCTCGGCCTGTGCCAGACCCTGCATGCCCACACCTATCCGCGCCTCGTTCATCATGGTGAACATCGCCCGCATGCCCTTGTGCTCTTCGCCCAAGAGCCAGCCGGTGGCCCCGTCATAGTTCATCACGCAGGTGGAATTGCCGTGAATCCCCATCTTTTCTTCGATCTTGCCGCAGGTCACGCCGTTGCGCGGCCCGAGGCTGCCATCCTCGTTCACCATGAATTTCGGCACAATGAACAGCGACACGCCCTTGATCCCCTCGGGTCCGCCGGGGATCTTGGCCAGCACCAGATGGATGATGTTCTCGGCCATGTCATGCTCGCCCGCCGAGATGAAGATCTTCTGGCCCGTGATCCTGTAGCTGCCATCGCCCTGCGGTTCGGCCTTGGTGCGCATCAGGCCAAGATCGGTGCCGCAATGCGGCTCGGTCAGGTTCATCGTGCCGGTCCAGTCGCAAGTGGCCATCTTCGGCAGATATGTCGCCTTCTGGTCCTCGGTGCCGTGGACAAGGATCGCCGAGGCCGCGCCATGGGTCAGGCCATGATACATGGTAAAGGCCTGATTGGACGCCGAGAACATCTCGCCCACCGCCGTGCCGAGGATATAGGGCATGTATTGCCCGCCATATTCCTCGGGCAGGTCAAGCGCCGTCCAGCCGCCGCCGCGCACCTCGTCAAAGGCCGCCTTGAACCCCGTCGGCGTGCGCACCACGCCGTTTTCCAGGTGGCAGCCCTCGGTATCGCCCACGGCATTGAGCGGCATCAGCACTTCTGACGCGATCTTGCCCGCTTCTTCCAGAACGGCAGAGGTGAACTCCGGCTCCAGATCGGCATAGCCGGGCACGTCCTGTTGCGAAACGTTGAGAACCTCGTGCAGGATGAACTGCATGTCGCGGGTGGGGGCGGTGTAGCTGGGCATGTATTCTCTCCCTTGAAACGGTCAGGTCGCTTATTCGGCGGCTTTCTTGGTGTCCTTGAGCGAGGCGAGCATCCGCGCGCCCCATGTCATCTGTTCGCGCAAGTCGTTGATCGCTGCGTCAAGCTCGGCGCGCTCGGTCTCCATCGCGGCAAGGCGGGCCTGCGCCACCTCGTAGGCGGCGGTGATCTGCGTGTATTGCTGGTCGCCCTTGTCGTAGAGGTCGAGTAACTGCCGCAGTTCCTCGAGGCTGAAGCCAAAGCGCTTGCCACGCAGGATAAGCTTGAGCCGCGCGCGGTCGCGCCGGGTAAAGAGCCGCCTTTGCCCCTGCCGGATCGGCGACAGAAGCTCTTTTGATTCGTAGAAGCGCAGGGTGCGGGGGGTCACTTCGAATGCCTCACACATCTCGCGGATGGTCATGGTTGTCTCGCTCATGGCTTTGCCCTTGTCGCACAGGATATGCCGACAATCTGAGGGGCCTTGACCATGGTTACAACAGTCGCGCGGCTTTACGTAACCGCTACGTCACGTCACTTTGAAGTTGACGTAAGATAAAGCAAGGTAAACCGGTGCGCGGCGCAATTATCTTGCCGCCACGTCAGCCGAGACTCGCCTTGGTGTCATCGCGCAGCTTGCGAAGCTCATCCATCGCGTCGTCGATCTGCGCGCGCTGCTCGGCCAGTTCGGCAAGCTGGCGGTCGGCCAGGTCGATCCAGTGACGCATCTGCGCCCGGGTGCCCTCTTTCTCGTAGATGAGCAGCCATTGCCGGATTTCCTCGAGCGCGAAACCGAATTTGCGGCCCCGCAGGATCAGCGTCATGCGCGCGCATTCGCGCGGGCCATACCAGCGGGCGCGCCCGTCGCGCTCGGGCTGCAACAGCTCGATATATTCGTAATAGCGCAGTGTGCGCGGGGTCACGTCGAAGCGCGCGCACATTTCCTTGAAGGACAGTCGCTTGTCGGACATTCCTCCCTCCCTTTGGGGAAAGGTTAGGGCCAACTTGCCTGCCGCGCAACAGCCACCCTTGCCCCCGCGCCGATTTGCCCGCCATAAAGGGCCCGAAAGCGGCGGAGGCAAGATGGAAAGCCAGAAGGACAGGATCGCACGGCAATTCATGGAAGCGCTGCCGCATGCACGCGCGCTCGGGATGCGGCTGACGCTTCTGGAGGAGGGGCAGGCGCGGATCGAGATGGATTACGACCCGCGATTCGTTGGCGACCCCGAGACCGGCGTGATTCATGGCGGCGCGGTCTCGGCGCTGATGGATACGTGTTGCGGTGCGGCGGCGATGAGCCACCCCGACGCCCCCGGCGGCACCGCGACGATTGATCTGCGCATCGACTACATGCGCCCTGCCACGCCCGGACAGACGATCCGCGCCGAGGCCGAATGTTACCACATCACCCGTTCGGTGGCCTTCGTGCGCGCCCGCGCGATGGACGATGACGCGGCCTTGCCCGTGGCCACCGCCACCGGCGCCTTTACCGTGGAGGGCAAGTGATGTCACGGCGCACCCGTCCCGAACCCGTTCAGGTCGTCAAGCAGCGCCGCGATGCGGCCTTGAAGGCGCTTGTGGATGGCGTGCCCTATATCGGGTTTCTCGGTGTCGGGTTCGAGCGGCGCGGCGACGAACTGACCGCGATCATGCCGTTTGACGAGAAACTCATCGGCAATCCGCTGCTGCCCGCGCTGCATGGCGGGGCGACGGCGGCGTTTCTGGAGATCACCGCGATCATCGGGCTGAGTTGGGCCACCCTCTGGGAAGAGATCGAGAGCGGCGCGGTCGATCCGCTTGCGCTGACCGAGGGCCGTCTGCCGCGCCTGCCCAAGACGATCGATTTCACAGTCGATTACCTGCGCTCCGGCTTGCCGAGAGACGCCTATGCGCGCGCGCAGGTCAACCGCTCTGGCCGCCGCTATGCCAGCGTGCATGTCGAGGCATGGCAGGACAACCGCGCGCGCCCCTTCGCGCAGGCCACCGGGCATTTCGTGATGCCGCGCCGCGATGGCTGAGACGGCCCGGCCCGTCACCCATGGCCGGGTCCTGAAAATCGCCATTCCCATCGTGATTTCCAACGCCACCGTGCCGATTCTCGGCGCGGTGGATACCGGCGTGGTCGGGCAGTTGGGCCTGGCCGCCCCCATAGGCGCGGTCGGGCTGGGGGCGATCATCCTGACAGGGGTCTACTGGGTCTTCGGCTTTTTGCGCATGGGCACGACCGGCCTGACCGGTCAGGCGCTCGGCGCGGGGCAGGGGGGCGAGGTGGCGGCGTTGCTGACCCGCGCGCTGATGATCGGGATTGTGGGCGGTGTCGCGGTCATCGCACTGCAATGGCCGCTTTTCGCGGCGGCGTTTCTTGTCGCCCCCGCCAGCGCCGAGGTCGAGGGGATGGCGCGCGATTACATGGCCATTCGGGTCTGGTCGGCGCCCGCGATGATCGCACTTTACGGCGTCACCGGCTGGCTCATCGCGCAAGAGCGCACGCGCGCCGTGCTCGGTATTCAGGTGCTGATGAACGGGGTCAATGTGGGCCTTGATCTGTGGTTCGTCCTTGGCCTGGGATGGGGTGTTGAAGGCGTGGCGCGCGCCACCGTGATCGCCGAATGGGGCGGTCTGGCGCTTGGCCTTTGGTTTTGCCGCGCGGCGTTTTCCGTGCCCGCGTGGCGCGATTGGCCGCGCGTGTTCGACCGCGCGCGCCTGCGCAACATGGCCTCGGTCAATGGTGATATCCTGCTGCGTTCGCTCATGCTTCAGGCGATTTTCGTGTCTTTCCTCTTTCTCGGCGCGGGTTTCGGCGACGTGACGCTGGCGGCCAATCAGGTGCTTTTGCAGTTTCTGAACATCACCGCCTATGCGCTCGACGGCTTCGCCTTCGCCGCCGAGGCGATTGTTGGCCAGGCTTACGGCGCGCGCGCGCTTACCGTGCTCAGGCGCGGCGCACTTTTGTCGAGCTTCTGGGGCTTTGTCATCTGCCTGGGCATCGCCGCGGGCTTCGCGCTCTTTGGGGGCGCGATCATCGACCTGATGACAACCGCGCCCGAGGTTCGCGAGCAGGCGCGCCGCTTTTTGCCCTATACCGTGGCCGCGCCCCTGCTGGGCCTTGCCCCCTTCATGCTTGACGGCATCTTCATCGGCGCGACCCGTTCGCGCGATATGCGCAACATGATGGCGCTGAGCCTTGCGGTCTATGTGGCGGCGGTGGCCGCGCTGGTGCCTGCCTTGGGCAATCACGGCCTCTGGCTGGCGCTGCTGATCAGCTTCGTTGCGCGCGGCATCACGCTGGGCCTGCGCTACCCGGCGCTTGAGCGGGGGATGGTCAGTCCACGCTCCTGAGCCGTGTGCGCTGCACCAGCGCCACTGCGAGCAGCGGCAGGGCGACGGTCAGGCCGCTCACGATCAGGATCAGAAGGCCCAACTGGCTGTAATCGGCGGGGGTCGTGACCGCGCCGCTCACCGGGTCGCGAACCTCGCGCGCCACCACGAAAATCTGGTTGAGATACTTCGTGAAAAGCGAACTCGCCGACAGCGCCAGATTGGTGAACGACGCCATCACGGCAAAGAACGTGGCCTTGAGATCGGGCGGCGCGTTACGCGCAATCCACGCCAGCATAGGGATCATCGCGATCTGCCCCAGCGGCGATTCGAGCGCCGTATCCATGATCGCGATGAACCGCGCATCGACAATGCCGCCGGTGAGCGGCGCGGTGATGTCCTGGATGCCGTAGTAAAGCCCGATATTGGGCAGCGACAGCACCCCGCCCGCCACGGTCAGGATCACGATGATATAGACGATAGTGTGATTGGCGATGAGCGGGCGCAGGATGACCATGCCGACAAGCGTGAGCATCGAGGCGATGAGCGACAGAACCGAAAGGAACTGTTGGTCGAACCCCAGTGAGTCGATGGCAAACCAGGTATAGCCGTCGCCCACACGGGGCACGGCACGGAAGATGAAGATGATAAGTGCCGTGCCGATCAGCGTGCGCGCCTGCGCCACCGGCAGCACCGCCACAAGCTGACGCATGAGCAAGAGCACGATCGCCATCGACCCGGCAAAGATGATCTCTTGCCCGAAGGGAATATCGCTCAGGCCGACGGTGAGCGAGAGCGCGACAAACCCCGCACCGCCGATGAAATACCACGGGTTGGGCGTGGTCTTCTCGTCCGACCGCTCGAAGAGCGCGTCGGCCTCGGCCTCGGTCAGGCCGCGGCCCAGAAGCCCCCGACGCGCGCGCCATTTCTGCACGCCCGCCAGAACGACGCCCGAGACCGAGACCAGCGGAATCGCCAGTGCCGCAAGGTAAATACTGGCATAGACCGCGCGCTTGCCCTCGGCATCAAGCGCCTCTATGCCGGAGAACATCGTGATGTTGAGCAGCGCCACCGCCACCGTGCCGGTGATCAGCGCAAAGCGCCCCAGCGTCTGCATCGTTGTATGCAGCGCGCGCGAGGTCTCGGGGGCGAGCGGCGCGCCGGTCTCGTCAAATCGCGGCACCGCCTCGACCGACATCGCATCGGCCACCGCGTCCTGAATCACCAGGCCTGTCGGCGCCAGCAGGTAGGAGGTCACATACCACGCGCCCATCGGCATGATCGCGGTCATCATGTCGGTCTGCGTGAGCAACAGATACATGATGAACACCGACAGCCCGATCAGCCCCGCGCCCAGATAGACCAGCAGCCATTTCCACCGCCACATGATATCGACCAGATGACCGAGCGGCATCTTGAGCGCCCAAGGCAGCCCGGCCCAGAAGGCAAGCCCCGCAAGGAAGGCTGCCGAGAGGTCGAGATATTCCTTCACGAAAAAGGTGCCGACGATCATCGTCAGCCCCGAGAACCCGGCGGCGAAATAGACCATCAGCGGCGGCAGAAAGGTCCATCGCATCTGCCGCGCGAGATCGAAGATGACGGCGTCGATCCACTGCGCAACGCGGGCGGCGGGGCTCATGCGGCGCTCCATCCGGCCGGGGCGGCCAGCAGTGCGGGGGCGACCAGATCAAGCGTCTCGGCGGGCAGGATCACCAGGAGCTTGGGCGCGGTCACGTCGATTGTCACGGTCCCCTCCGCGATATTCGACGTGCCGATGCGCCCGTCCGGCGCAAGGCGCAGCCCGCCGATGGGCCAGCGCAACCCGTCCGAGGCCCCCTCGACCGCGCCCATCGGGAAAAGCGACACGCGGCACCCGGCCTCAAGCGGGAGTGACAGGCTAGGCGGGCACAGAAACATCAGGTCCACATCCCCAAGCAGGATGCAGCGCTGTGCGTCGTGGCGCACAAGGGCCGTGCAGGCGGCCATCTGATGATCAATCCGTCCGCCGGTAAAGCCCAGACCGATGAGCAGCGGCGCGCCGACATGGGCAAGACATTTCTCGAAATCGGTGGTGTCCTGATCCGTCATCGGATGCAGGATCGCGTCGGGCAGGCGCGCGCGTGCCACAGCACTGATGCTGTCGAAATCGCCGATCACCGCGCGCAGGCTCAGCCCCGCCGCGAGGGCGGTATCGGCCCCGCCATCGGCGGCCACCACCTGCGTTGCGTGGCGCAACGCAGCGCTCAGCCGTTCAGGCGCGACCGTGGCCCCGCCGATAAGCGTGATTGGCTGATTTTCGCGAACAATCATTATTTGATGACCGTTATAGTTGCCTTAACTCTTCTGATGTCACAATCCGACCACGAAATGATACAGTAAAAAGCGAAGAATCGGGCCGCTTTGGACGCGGAGTTCATGGTAAACATTGTCTTTGCAGGCAAGCAAAGCGAGCTATTCACATGGTAGGTTCAAGCAAGATACTTACAGTCTCCTACGGCACGTTTTCGTGCACGTTGGAAGGTTTTGACGATTCATTCGACACGATGAAGGCGATTGCCGAATATTTTCGCGATCTCGCCGCCGATGACCGCTATTTCGGTGCCGAACCGCCGACACCGGATGCCGAGATGCTGGCGCGCATCGCCGAGCGCGAGATCGCGCGCCGGGTCGAGGCGCATGAGCATCAGGGCCGGATCGTGCTCCGGGCGCAGGACGGGGTCACGCCCATGTCTGCGCTTGCGGGCGCGGCGGCCCTTGCCCCGTCCGAGCCGCGCCCCGAGGCTGCGCCAGAGGCCGACAGTCGACCCGAGGCTGGCGCGCCCGCAGCGGAGACATCAGAGGCAGAAATGCCCACGCCGCAAGCCGCGCCCGATGCCGCTGGCCTGCCCGCGAATCTGGCCGAGGATCCTGCGCAGGATACGACCGACGCCCCCGAACCCGAGGCGGTTGCGAATATCGCTGGTGCGGCTGGCAACGCAGAAGAAGATGCGTCTGCGGCAGAGTGGCTTGCCGAGAGCGAAAGCCCCGCCGCGCCGCAGGATCTTGCTGCGAAGCTGGATCTGATCCGCTCGGTTGTCGGTGCGGACGAGCAGTACAGCGAGGACGAGCACGCGCAGGACTTTGTCGAGGCGGACCCGGTGGACATGTCGCTTTGGCCCGATGAGGCCGCGCCAATCCCCCAGGCGCAGGACGACACGAACGACCTCACGGAGGACGACCCCGAGACGACGGACGGTTCGATCCGGACAGAGACTTCAGACGCCACGAAGACCGATGCGCCGGAATCGCAGATCGAGCCGGAGGCGTCAGAGGGCGCAATCCAGTGGGAAAGCTTCGAGGACGAGGACGAGAATGACTCGGCGGGGCTGATGGCCTTTGACGATGGAGCGCTCACCGCCGAAGCGTTGAACGAGGGTGACACGCCCGAAACCATGGAAGACTACGAAACCGCTGAGGATACGGCATTCGAAGACACGCTGGCCGCGCTCATGGCAGATGCCGCCGTAGCGGACGCAGATGCGCCAGAGGCGGAGGTGGCAGAGGACGGCGAGACCTCGGCCCCCGACGCCGTGCGCCCTGCGCGTGTTCTCAAGGTCAAGCGCTCCGATTTCGAGGCGGCGCGCGCCGAGGGTCTTTTCGAGGAGGCGGGCGAGGAGGAAGCCGGTTTTGAGGACGAATCGGCGGGCAACATATTCGATGAGGATGACAGCCCGCTCAGCGCCGAGGAAGAGGCGGATCTGCAACGCGAACTGGCCGAGCTTGACGCCGAACTCGGCGAGGAAGCCGGTGAGGCCGATCAGCGCGACGCAATCGAAGAACCGGATCGCGTCGAGGATAAATCCGAGCGCGTCAAGTTCCAGGATGTCGCCAAGGAAAACGACCTCGAGCGGATTTTCGACGAGGCCAATACCCAGATGGCCGCCCCGGAGACCAGCCGGCGCCGGAACACCATCCAGCACCTGCGCGCCGCCCTTGCCGCGACCCGCGCGGAAAAGGACGCCGGCGCAGACCTGACCCGCAAGCCGGATGCGAACCCCTATCGCGGCGATCTGGCCGCCGCCGTGCGCCCGCGCCGTCCCGAGGCGCTTGCCGCGCCCGCGCGCAGCAGCGCGCGCCCCGAAGAGCCGCGCGCTGCCCCCCTCAAGCTGGTGGCCGAACAGCGGGTGGACACCCAACGCGCGCCTGTGCAACCGCGCCGCATCACCGCCCCGAAGCCCGAGGTGCTGGCACCGGTCGAGGGCGGGTTCTCGGACTTTGCCGAAGAACTTGGCGCCACCACGCTGCCCGATCTTCTGGAAGCGGCCGCGGCCTATCTCGCCGATGTCGAGGGCCGCACGCAGTTTTCGCGCCCGATGCTCATGGGCAAGCTGAAGGAAGTTGACGAAGAAGGGTTCTCCCGCGAGGAAGGACTGCGCTCATTCGGCAAGCTTCTGCGCGAAGGCAAGCTGCAAAAACTGTCGGGCGGGCGCTTTGCCGTCACCGAGGAAACCGAGTTCAGGGCCGAGGCGCGTCGCCGGGCAGGGTGAGCGCATGGGGGGTAAAACCGATGGGACCTGACAGCATAACGGACCCGAAGCATCTCCAGGCCCGGTTTGTCGTGGCGCCCCGTGCGCAAACGCCTGTCAGGTGACGCGCGAAACCGGGCGTCCGGTGTAGATCCGTGCGCCAACGCGCACCTGCATCAGGCCGTTGCTGAGCAACCGCACGAATATGCCCTGAATGGACACGGCCGAGCCGAGTTGGATGGTGCGAAACATGATCTCCCCCCGATCATGGTGAACACAGCCCCGTTTGACAGCGCGCGAACCCGTCCACCAAACTCGATTTTGACAAGTTTGTGCCAATAATCAATACAATTTCCCGCGATGCGACGGATTGACCACGCTTACACGGGCTTGCGCTCAAAGCCAGTCGCGCAGGATCGGGATCAGCGGCAGGTCGGCGGGGGGCATGGGATAGCTGCGCAAATCCTGCGCGCGCACCCATCTGAGCGCCTGTCCCTCGCGCCCCTGCGGGATGCCGTCCCATTTGCGGCAGGCAAAGAGCGGCATGAGCAGGTGAAAATCGGCATAGCTGTGACTGGCAAAGGTAAGCGGGGCAAGGCACGACGCCCAGGTGTCGATCCCCAACTCCTCATGCAACTCGCGGATCAGCGCGCGCTCGGGCGTCTCGCCCGGCTCGACCTTGCCGCCGGGAAACTCCCAGAGCCCCGCCATGGATTTGCCGTCGGGCCGCTGCGCCAGCAGAACCCGCCCCTCCACGTCGATCAGCGCCACCGCCGACACCAGAATGGTCTTCACGAGCGATAATCCGCGTTGATCTCGATATAGCCGTGGGTCAGATCACAGGTCCAGACCCGGGCCGTGCCGCCGCCAAGGCCCAGATCGACATGGATCACGATCGTCTGAGTCTTCATGTAGGCGGCTGCGCGCGCCTCGTCATGCGCGGGGCTGACCTCGCCGTCGCGCGCCACCTCCTGATCGCCGAACCAGATCGAGAGCCGGTCACGGTCGGCCCGCGCGCCGGATTTGCCGACCGCCATGACGACGCGGCCCCAGTTCGGGTCCTCGCCCGCTATGGCGGTCTTGATCAGGGGCGAATTGGCGATGGATTTGGCGTGGATATGCGCCTCGGCATCCGAGGCCGCCCCGGTCACCGAGACCTCGACGAATTTCGTCGCCCCCTCGCCGTCGCGCACCACCTGATGCGCCAGATCGAGCATGACCCGGCGCAGCGCCTCCATGAAACCGACATCGTTTTCCGTCACGCGCACGCCCGAGGCCCCGGTCGCGGCCATCAAAAGCGTGTCCGAGGTCGAGGTGTCGCTGTCCACCGTGATACAGTTGAACGTGGACCGGTTGAGCGCGCTCACCATGTCCTGCAAAACCGCCTGCTCCATTGCCGCATCGGTGAAGATATAGACCAGCATCGTCGCCATGTCGGGCGCAATCATGCCCGAGCCCTTGGCAATCCCAGCGATGTGCACGCTCTGCCCGTCAATGGCGATGGTCTCGCTCGCGCCCTTGGGAAAGGTGTCGGTGGTCATGATCGCGCGCGCGGCGGCGTCGATCCCGCCGGGCGCAAGACGGCCCGCCAGATCGTCAATGCAGGCGGTGATGCGCTCATGGGGCAGCGGCTCGCCGATCACGCCGGTGGAAGAGGTAAAGACCCGCGCCACCGGAACACCGAGCCGCTCGGCCACGGCCCCTGTTACCGCTTCGACCGAGGCCACGCCCCGCCGCCCGGTAAACGCGTTGGCATTGCCGGAATTGACGAGGATCGCCGCACCGGGGGCGGGATCGCCGCCGATCTTGGCCTGACAATCAAGCACCGCCGCCGAGCGCGTGGCCGAGCGGGTAAACACCCCGGCCATGGCCGTGCCCGGCGCCAGGCTGACCAACAGAACATCGGTGCGGCCCTGATAGCGCACCCCCGCCTGTGCCGTCGCAAAGCGCACACCGCCGATTTCCGGCAGGTCGGGAAAGGCGGCTGGGGCGAGCGGCGAAAGCGGCGCGGGCTTGCCCATGGCGTCAGTTCTCCAGAAGGTCGAGCCGGTTGATCAGCTCGGGATTGGCGGCATCGCCTGCGGCGCGCTCGATCGTTGTTCCGGCTTCGAGCGTGGCCAGATAGGCCTCGAATGCCTGCCGCTGAATCTCGTCGGCCAGATCGAGGCGCACGTCGTCGAGGGTCGGGCGCTCCTTGATCCGGGTCTCGTTGAGTTGAATGACATGCCAGCCGAATTGGGTCTGCACCGGGGCCGAGACCTGACCCACCTCAAGCGCGGACACCGCGTCGAAGAATTCCGGCACCATCACGCCGTCGGCGAACCAGCCAAGCTCGCCACCAGAGGGGCCAGAGGGCCCGACCGAATGCGCTTGCGCCAGCGCGGCGAAATTCGCGCCGCCCTCAAGCTCGGCCACAAGCTTGGCGGCCTCTTCCTCGGTTTCCACGAGGATATGGGCGGCGCGATACTCGGTCTCGTCCTCGGCATCGGCAAATTCGGCCTCATAGGCGGCTTGCAGCGCCTCTTCGGTCACGGCACCGCCGGTCACGCGGGTGATCACCTCGGCGGCAAGGATTGCGCGGCGTTCGTTCTCAAGTCGCAACTGCGCAAGTTCCGACGGCTCACCGTCGAGCGCCTGCATCAGCAGGGTCTGCTGCACCAACTGGTCAAGCACGCCCTTGAACAGAACCTCGGGCGGGATCTGATTGTATTGCTCGGGCAGGCTTGCCCGCAGCGCAAGGACATGGCCAAGGGTGATCTCGGTCCCGCCAACCGTGGCCAGCACGGTATCGCGCGAGGGTGCATCCTGCGCCAGCGCAGGCGCGCCGAACGTGAACGCCGCAACCGCGACCGAGGAAAGAAACTGTCGGAACATCAGGCCATCCTTTATCCAAAGAGCCGCAGCGCCGTCCAGGCACGCGACGTTGACACTTCTCGGGCTGCCGCTTACATCGCCTTGAGTTGTGGCGCGCCGGGCCGATCCGTGCCCGTTCTAGGGCGCAGGCGCAGGCGGGGCAAGCGATTGCCGGTCACGAACGGATAAAACGGCGGGAACGGACAGAACATGCTGGGTATTGGATCGATTGCCAGAATGGTGTTTGGCACGCCAAACGACCGCAAGATCAAGGCAACCCGCCCGCTGATCGCGCAGATCAACGCGCTCGAGCCGGAATTCGCGGCGCTGAGCGATTCCGGGCTGATCGAGAAAACCGAGGAATTCCGCAAGCGCATCGCCGGTGGCGAAGGGCTTGACGCGCTCCTGCCCGAGGCGTTCGCCAATTGCCGCGAGGGCGCGCGCCGTGCGCTTGGCCTGCGCGCTTTCGACGTGCAGCTCATGGGCGGGATATTTCTGCATCAGGGCAATATCTCGGAGATGAAGACCGGCGAGGGCAAGACGCTTGTCGCCACCCTGCCTGCCTATCTCAACGCGCTCTCCGGCAAGGGCGTGCATGTCGTCACGGTCAACGATTACCTTGCCAAACGCGATGCCGAATGGATGGGCAAGGTCTTTGCCGCGCTCGGCATGACCACGGGTGTGGTGTATCCGCAGCAGCCCGAGTCCGAGAAAAAGGCCGCTTATGGCGCGGACGTGACCTACGCCACCAACAACGAGCTTGGATTCGACTATCTGCGCGACAACATGCGCGCCTCGCTTGAGGAAATGAGCCAGCGCGGGCACAATTTTGCCATCGTCGACGAGGTGGACAGCATCCTGATCGACGAGGCGCGCACCCCGCTGATCATCTCCGGCCCCAGTCAGGACCGCAGCGACCTCTACCGCACCATCGACACGGTGATCCCCGAGTTACAGGACGAACACTTCAAGCTCGACGAAAAGACCCGCTCGGTGACCTATACCGAGGAGGGCAACGAGTTTCTCGAGCAACTCCTTCTCGAGCGCGGCCTCCTGCCCGAGGGCCAGTCGCTTTATGACCCCGAGAGCACCACGATCGTTCACCACGTCAATCAGGGCCTGCGCGCGCACAAGCTGTTCCACAAGGACAAGGAATATATCGTCCGCGGCGGCGACGTGGTGCTCATTGACGAATTCACCGGCCGCATGATGGCCGGGCGGCGGCTCTCGGACGGGCTGCATCAGGCGATCGAGGCCAAGGAGGGCTGTCCGATCCAGCCCGAGAACGTGACCCTCGCCAGTGTGACCTTCCAGAACTATTTCCGACTCTATGACAAGCTTGCCGGCATGACCGGCACGGCCCTGACCGAGGCCGAGGAATTTGCCGAAATCTACGGGCTTGGCGTGGTCGAGGTGCCCACCAACCGCCCCATCGCCCGGATCGACCAGGATGATGCCGTTTATCGCACCGCGCGCGAGAAATTCGAGGCCATCGTCGAGGAAATCCGCGAGGCCCATGCCAAGGGCCAGCCGATTCTCGTCGGCACGACCTCGATCGAGAAATCCGAGATGCTGAGCGGGCTGCTCACTCAGGCCAAGATTCCGCATAACGTGCTCAATGCGCGCCAGCACGAGAAAGAAGCGCAGATCATTGCCGATGCGGGCAAGCTCGGGGCGGTGACGATTGCCACCAACATGGCCGGACGCGGCACCGACATCAAGCTCGGCGGCAATGTCGAGTTCAAAATCATGGAGGCCATCGCGGCCGATCCTGACGGCGACCCCGAGGTGATCCGGGCCCGGATCGAAGAGGAACACGCCGCCGACGAGGAGGCCGTGAAACAGGCGGGCGGGCTTTTCGTGCTTGCCACCGAACGCCATGAAAGCCGCCGCATCGACAACCAGTTGCGCGGGCGCTCGGGCCGTCAGGGCGATCCGGGAAAATCCGCCTTCTTCCTCAGCCTCGAGGACGACCTGATGCGCATCTTCGGCTCCGAGCGGCTGGAAAAGGTGCTCTCCACACTTGGCATGAAAGAGGGTGAGGCGATCATCCACCCTTGGGTGAACAAATCGCTGGAACGCGCGCAGGCCAAGGTCGAGGGGCGCAATTTCGACATCCGCAAGCAGTTGCTGAAATTCGACGACGTGATGAACGAACAGCGCAAGGTGATCTTCAAGCAGCGCCTCGATATCATGAAGGCCGAGGATCTGAGCGGTATCATCGGCGATATGCGCGGCGAGGTCATCGCCGATCTGGTCGATGAATTCATGCCGCCGAAAAGCTTTGCCGATCAATGGGATACAGAAGGTCTGCGCGACGCTGTGCGCGAACGTCTCAACATGGATCTGCCGGTGGTGGACTGGGCCGCCGAAGAGGGCGTGGACGACGAAGAGATCATCGAGCGGCTCGACCGTGCCGGCAACGAGATGATGGCCGCCAAGGCCGCGCAATTCGGCCCCGAGACCATGCGCATGATCGAAAAGCAGATGCTCTTGCAGACCATCGACGCCAAGTGGCGCGAGCACCTGCTGACGCTCGAGCATCTGCGCTCGGTCGTGGGCTTCCGCAGCTATGCACAGCGCGATCCGCTGAACGAATACAAGACCGAAGCGTTTCAGCTTTTCGAGGCGATGCTCGACGGTCTGCGCGCCGATGTGACGCAGAAACTGTCGCAGATACGTCCGATGACAGAGGACGAACAGGCCGCGCTCATGCGCGATCTGGCGCAGCAACGCGCGGCGATGGAGGTGGCGGCGGCGCCTGCGGACGACGCGGTATCTCCCGATGCGATCCCCGGTTTCGACGAGGCTGATCCCGCAACATGGGGCAATCCGGGGCGCAACGATGCCTGCCCCTGCGGCTCGGGCAAGAAGTTCAAGCATTGCCACGGACGGCTTGCCTGACCGCCTGAATGTGTCCGTGATCGTGCCACGGTCAGGCCTTTTTTAACGCCTATCCCTCATGCTGTCCTTTTACAGGCATGGAGGGCATGATGGCCCAGATCAGACGGTATATAGTGGCTGGCGGCACACTCGCCTGCGCGCTTGGAACAGCTTATTTCATGCAGACCGGGCAGCGTCCGGCCACCGTAGCCCCGCAACAGGCGACAGTCGTGGTCGAACCCCCGGTGGAAATCACGCAGATCGAGCTGACCGCCGCGCCGGCCCTGCCATCGCTGCCCGCGCCTGAGGTGCTGCCCGGCGCGCCGGCCACGCGCGTCGTGGCGCGTGACATGCCCCTGCCGGACACTTTGCCGATGGATGAGGATGCCCCCGGTTTCACCTGCGAGGTGGCGTTGAGCGCCACGGTGCTCGACGCGGCGATGGTGCGTCTCGATATCGAGGCCCCGTGTCAGCCGAATGCGCGCTTCACCCTGCACCACACCGGCATGATGGTCTCGGGTCTCACCAATGCACAGGGCTACGGCTGGATCACGGTGCCCGCGCTCGCCGAGGCGGCGGTGTTCATCGCCTCATTCGAAGGGGGAGAGGGGGCCGTGGCCACGGCGCAGGTGCCTGATCTGTCGGACTATGACCGATTCGTCGTGCAATGGAACGGCGATGCCGAGAGTCTGCGGCTGCACGCGCTCGAAAATGGGGCCGATTTCGGTGACCCTGGCCATGTCTGGAGCGGGGCCGCCTCGAATGATGGCGAGGGCACGCTCGTGCGTCTCGGGGCTGATATGCTTTCTCCTGCCTTTCGTGCCGAAATCTATTCCTTCCCGACGGCGAACGCCCCTCGTGAAGGCTCCGTAACCGTGCGGCTTGAGGCCGAAGTGACCGACGCAAATTGCGGCCGCGAGCTTGAGGCACAAAGCCTGAGCCTCGGGGCGACCGGGCGGCTCAACGTGCTGGATGTGGTCCTGCCGATGCCCGATTGCGCAGCCCTGGGTGAGTTTCTCGTGTTGCAAAACATCTTTGATGACCTGAAGATCGCGCAGAATTGACGGTACGGTTTCAGGGGGCAGAGAATGGCGGGACTGCGGGCGGCCAGCCTCGCTGCGGTGGTGTTGTTGGCGATGACCGGGCCGCTCACGGCACAGGATGTCACTTTGCGGTCGCACGACGGAACGGTGGAGATTGACGGCGATCTTCTCGGTTATGACGGCGAGTTCTACCGCGTGGACACTGCCTATGGCGAGTTGACGGTCGATGGCTCGGGCGTCACCTGCGAGGGGCCGGGCTGCCCGGATCTTCAGGCCTTCGTCGCGCGCCTCGTGGCGTCGGGCGCGCCGAGCATCGGACGGGTGCTCATGCCGGCCCTGCTCGAAGCTTTCGCCATCCGCGACGACTATCACCTCAAGCGCCATGACGCCGGGCCCGATCTGCTGCATTTCACCCTGCACCCGGCGCAATCCCCCGAGACCGTGCTGGGCGATTTCCAGTTCCGGCTGACCAATTCCTCCGAAGGATTTGCCGATCTTCTGGCCAACGAGGCCGATATTGCCATGACCCTGCGCGAGGCCCGGCCCGAAGAGCGCGCGCGTGCGCGCGAGGCGGGCCTCGGCGATCTGACGCTGCCTGGACGCCTGCGTGTACTGGCGCTCGACGCCCTCATCCCCGTGGTTGCCCCTGCGAACCCCGTGCAAGGGCTGAGCCTGCGCCAACTGCGGGGCGTGCTATCGGGCGAGATTGCCGGTTGGGCCGATCTTGGCGGGGTCGATGCGCCCATCGACCTGCATCTCTGGGCCGCCGACACCGGCATCGGTCAGGCCAGCCTCGATCAGGTTCTGGCCATGGACGCGCGCACCGTGCCGGGCCGCACCACCTGGCACCGCGACGGCCGTTCGCTGGCCGACGCGGTCCTGGCCAATCCCTTCGCGCTTGGCCTCACCACCCGCTCGGATCAGGGAGCGACCTGGGAGGTGTCGTTGATAGGCGCGTGTGGCTTTGCGCTGCGCGCGCATCGCCGCACGGTCAAGACCGAGGACTATCCGCTCACCGCCCCCCTGTTCCTCTACCTGCCGGCGCGCCGGATGCCCAAGCTTGTCCGCGATTTTCTCGCCTATCTGCGTGACCCGTCTGCGCAACTCGTGATCCGACGCGCGGGCTTTGTCGATCAATTGCCCGAGGAGATCGAGATCAACGCGCAGGGCGACCGCTTTGCCAATGCCATCGCGCAGGCGGGACCGGAGATCGGGCTGGACGAATTGCAACGCATGGTGAGCCTGCTCGCGCCGCTCAAGCGGCTGACCACCACATTCCGTTTCGAGACCGGCTCGACCCGCCTTGATGCGCAATCTCGCTCGAACGTGGAGCAACTCGCCGCCGCGCTGGAACTGGGGCTGTATGACAACCGGCGGCTGGTTTTCGTGGGGTTTTCCGACGGGCAGGGCCCGGCGGCGGGCAATCGCCAGATCGCCTTGCGTCGGGCCGAAGCGGTGCGTGCGGCCGTCACCCGTGCCGCAGAGACGGCGCGGCTCGAACGGATCGATCTTGCGGTCGATGCCTTTGGCGAGGCGATGCCGATGGCCTGCGACGACACGGACTGGGGCCGGCAGGTCAACCGGCGCGTCGAGGTCTGGGTCCGCTGAGATCACAGGTAACCCTCGGCGCGAAAGCTGACCTCGGCGGATTTGCCGATCACCACGTGATCATGCAGCACCAACCCGAGTGCCTCTGCCGCGCGCCGCACCTCGGTCGTCATGGAGATATCCGCCTGCGAGGGTGTGGGATCACCCGAGGGGTGATTGTGCACCATGATGAGGGCGCTTGCGTCAAGCAGCAGCGCGCGCTTGACCACCTCGCGCGGATAGACCGGAACATGATCCACCGTACCGCGCGCCTGTTCCTCATCGGCGATAAGCACATTCTTGCGGTCGAGATAGAACACCCGGAACTGTTCGGTGCCGCGATGCGCCATGCTGGCACGGCAATAGGCGATGAGCGCGTCCCAGGAGGAAATCACCGGTCGTCCGATCACCCGCGCCTGGGCCAGACGATGCGCGGCGGCCTCTACCACCTTCAACTCGGTCACGATGGCGGGACCGACCCCGGCCACCTCCGACAGGCGCTCGGGCGGGGCGGAGATCACGCCGCTGAAGTCGCCGAACCTGTCAAGCAGTGCGCGCGCCAACGGTTTCACATCACGGCGCGGGAGGGCGCGGAAAAGCACCAATTCGAGCAACTCGTAATCCGGCATCGCCGCCGCCCCCCCGCCGAGAAACCGCGCGCGCAATCGGCTACGGTGATCGCGGATATAGGACGGCAGCCGTTCCTGTTCCGGCCCGGCAGGGGACGCCGAGAAGAGCGGCAATGACAGATCGTGAAAGGCGCGCGGTGTGCTCATGCCCCGGTTATCGCATCCGGGGCCTTAGCAAATCGTTAACGCGCGCCCGTCAGCTTTTCATCGAATCCCAGAAACTGCGAACGGAGGAAAAGAACGTGTTGCTCTTGGGGTTGTTATCCTCGCTCAAGGCTTCGAATTCGCGCAACAATTCCTTTTGCCGCGCGGTGAGGTTCACCGGCGTCTCCACGGCAAGCTCGATCATCATGTCACCCTGAGGGCCACCGCGCAGCGCGGGCATCCCCTTGCCGCGCAGGCGCATCTGGCGGCCGGATTGCGACCCCGCCGGAATCGTCACGCGCGAACGCCCGCCGTCGATCGTCGGCACCTCGATGTCGCCGCCGAGCGCGGCCTTGGTCACCGAGACCGGCACGCGGCAATAAAGGCTGGTTTCCTCACGTTCGAAGATCTCGTGCGGGGCCACCTCGATGAAGATGTAGAGATCGCCCGCCGGCCCGCCGCGCATCCCGGCCTCGCCCTCGCCCGAGAGGCGGATGCGGGTGCCGGTCTCCACGCCCGCAGGTATATTGACGCTGAGCGCGCGCTCTTTCGGCACGCGACCCTGGCCCTGGCAGGACTTGCACGGGTTCTTGACGATCTGGCCAAGGCCACCGCAGGTAGGGCAGCTGCGCTCGACGGTGAAAAAACCCTGCTGCGCGCGCACCTTGCCCATGCCTGAACATGTCGGACAGGTCACGGGCTGTGCGCCGCCCTCGGCCCCTGTCCCGTCGCAGGCGTCGCAGGTTGTGGCGCTGGTGACCTTGATGGTCTTTTGCAGGCCCGAAAATGCCTCTTCCAGCGTCACGCTGAGGTTATAGCGCAGATCCGCGCCGCGTGCCGCGCGTTGCCGCCCGCCACCGCGCCCGCCGCCCATGAAATCGCCGAAAAGATCGTCGAACACGTCGGAAAAGGCCGAGGCGAAATCACCCTGCCCGGGCCCGCCGCCGGGGCGCGGGCCACCACCGCCCATGCCCCCCTCGAAGGCGGCATGGCCGAACCGGTCATAGGCGGCCTTTCGATCGGGGTCCTTGAGCACGTCATAGGCTTCGCCCGCCTCCTTGAAGAGACGTTCGGTGTCGGGATTGTCCTTGTTGCGGTCGGGGTGAAGGTCCTTGGCCTTCTGACGGTAGGCCTTCTTGATTTCGTCCGCCGAGGCACCCCGTTTCAGCCCGAGCACCTCGTAATAATCGCGTTTGGCCATCGGGGAACTCCTTCAAGCGAAGGCCGGGGCCGCGTGGGCCCCGGCTCGCAGGCTGTGGCCTCAGCGGCGCTTGTCGTTGCCGAGATCCTCGAAATCGGCATCGACGATGTCGTCCTCGCCGGGGCCTGCATCGGTGGCCTTGATCTCGTCCTCGTCCGTCTGCTGACCGGCCTTGTAGATCGCCTCACCCAGCTTCATCGACGCCTCGGCGACGTTCTGGATGCCGGACTTGATCTTGTCGGCGCTGGCATCCTCTTTCTCGAGGTCATCCTTGAGCGCGGCGATGGCAAGCTCGATCGCCTCGACCGTGGTCGGGTCAACCTTGTCGCCATGCTCCTCGATGGATTTCTCGGTCGAGTTGATGAGGCTCTCTGCCTGGTTGCGTGCCTCGACAAGCTCGCGCCGGGCCTTGTCGGACTCGGCGTTCTCCTCGGCCTCGCGCACCATGCGCTCGATATCCTCATCCGAAAGGCCGCCCGAGGCCTGGATGGTGATCTTCTGTTCCTTGTTGGTGCCCTTGTCCTTGGCCGAGACCGAGACAATGCCATTGGCGTCGATGTCGAAGCTCACCTCGATCTGGGGCATGCCGCGCGGGGCGGGCGGGATGTTTTCAAGGTTGAACTGGCCGAGCATCTTGTTATCGGCGGCCATCTCACGCTCCCCCTGGAAGACGCGGATCGTCACGGCGCTCTGGTTGTCCTCGGCGGTCGAGAAGATCTGGCTCTTGTTGGTGGGGATCGTGGTGTTGCGGTCAATGAGGCGCGTGAACACCCCACCCAGGGTTTCGATCCCGAGCGAGAGCGGCGTCACGTCGAGCAGCACCACGTCCTTGACATCACCCTGAAGCACACCGGCCTGAATGGCGGCACCCATGGCCACAACCTCGTCGGGGTTGACGCCCTTGTGCGGCTCCTTGCCAAAGAACTTGGTCACTTCCTCGACCACTTTCGGCATCCGGGTCATGCCGCCGACCAGAACCACCTCGTCAATATCGCTGGCGGTCAGGCCTGCATCCTTCAACGCTGCCTTGCACGGCTTGAGCGAGCCGGAAATCAGATCGCCCACCAGGCTTTCGAGCTTGGCGCGGGTCAGCTTGACCACCATGTGCAGCGGCTGACCGTTGGATCCCATCGAGATGAACGGCTGGTTGATCTCGGTCTGGCTGGCGCTCGACAGTTCGATCTTGGCCTTCTCGGCCGCTTCCTTCAGCCGTTGCAGCGCCATCTTGTCCTTGGTCAGGTCGACCCCGTGCTCTTTCTTGAACTCGTCGGCAAGGTAATTGACGATCCGCATGTCGAAATCCTCACCGCCGAGGAAGGTATCCCCGTTGGTGGATTTCACCTCGAAAAGGCCATCGTCGATTTCAAGAATGGTCACGTCGAAGGTGCCGCCGCCCAGGTCATAGACCGCTATGGTGTGCGTATTCTTCTTGTCGAGACCATAGGCCAGCGCGGCGGCCGTCGGCTCGTTGATGATGCGCAGCACTTCGAGGCCCGCTATCTTGCCCGCGTCCTTGGTGGCCTGACGCTGGGCGTCGTTGAAATAGGCAGGCACGGTGATGACGGCCTGCGTCACCTCTTCGCCAAGATAACTTTCGGCGGTTTCCTTCATCTTGCCAAGGATGAAGGCGGAAATCTGGGAGGGCGAATACTTCTCACCGCGCGCCTCGACCCAGGCATCGCCATTGCCGCCATCGACCACCTTGAACGGCATGTTCTTCTTGTCTTTGGCAAGATCGGCGTCGTCCGCACGCCGACCGATCAGGCGCTTGACACCGAAGATGGTGTTTTCGGGGTTGGTTACGGCCTGCCGCTTGGCGGGCTGGCCGACGAGCCGCTCGCTCTCGGTGAAGGCGACGATCGAGGGGGTGGTGCGCGCCCCTTCGGAATTTTCGATCACGCGTGCCTGGCTACCATCCATGATGGCGATGCAGCTATTGGTGGTTCCGAGGTCAATACCTATGACTTTGGCCATGTTTTCGATCCCTTCTTCTTCAGGCGATATGGCGGAGTCCGGACCCGTTGCGGCATCCGGCCCCCGGTTTGGAAGCGGCGGCGATATGGCCTCGCCGTCGCGTGTCTCGGCGTATATAGGCGGGGGGTCTGGCCCCTGCAAGCGTCGCAAGCAGCGCCTTTCGCTCAATTTTGGCGAAACAGGCCCGCAAATTCGCACGGCGCGTCCGGCCCGCTTGCAACCCGGTTTCCTGTCGTCCCGCCACGCTCGCCTGTGTCCGTTGTGTCATATCCGGCATCGCACGCCCGGTTCGATCAACTTCACGTGTTCCAATTCGTGAGGTTTCTGGTAATTCGACCCTATGGGTGTGACGCGAAAAACCAGTGTAGTGGCGGCGATGATCGGAGCGCTTTGCGCAACCGCTGCTGTTCCCGAGGAAAAATCGCCGCGAATCGACACCGGCTACAACAGTTACGGCTATCCGGGGATGATCGACATGCCCGTGGCCCACAGCCGCCCCGATGGCGAGCTTGCATTCAGCATCAGTTCCTTCGCCGGTCAGACCCGCAACACGCTCACCTTTCAGATGACGCCCCGGCTTTCGGGCAGCTTCCGCTACAGCCGGCTTGAGGATTTTCCGGTCGTGGGGGGCACCACGACCAATTTCGACCGCAGTTTCTCGGTGCATTTCCGCTTTGCCGACGAAACCACCTGGCGACCGGCCTTGGCGGTCGGGCTGAACGATTTTCTTGGGACCGGAATCTATTCGTCCGAATATATAGTGGCCACCAAGACCATTGGAGAGCGTGTCCGCGTCACCGGTGGCCTTGGCTGGGGGCGCCTTGGAACGTCAGGCGGGTTCAAGAACCCCTTGTCAATCTTGAACGACCGGTTCGAGACCCGACCGGACCGCGATGTCGGACGCGGCGGAGAGGTGGATTCGCAGCAGTTCTTCCGCGGCGATGCGGCGTTTTTCGGCGGGATCGAATGGCAGGCGACCGACAAGCTCCGGTTCACCGCGGAATATTCCTCGGATTCGCACCCGCGAGAGGACCCGGCGGCCTTCGAGCGGGAGAACCAGTTCAATTTCGGTGCGACCTACAAGATCGGGCCGATGACGGATGTCTCGGCGCGCTGGCTTTATGGCAGCGAATTCGGTGTGCAACTCTCGACGGCCGTAAACCCGAAGAACCGGCCCAATCACGGTGGCCGGGATCCGGCCCCGCCGCCGGTGCTGCTGCGGGATGCCGCCCCGGTGGCTGCGCTTTCGTGGGCCGGCAGCGTCGAGCAAAGCGCAGGCTATGGCACCCGGATCGCAGCGGCGCTTGAAGGGCAGGGGCTGCGGCTGCATGGCTTTTCCATGGCGGGCAACACCGCGCGAGTCGAGATCGAGAACCTTGCCTATCCGCAGGACGCGCAGGCCGTCGGGCGCGCCGCGCGGGTGCTCTCGCGGCAATTGCCGCCGCAGATCGATCAGTTCGACATCGTTCTTGTCACCAATGGAATGCCGGTCACATCGGTTGCCATCGCGCGCGCCGACATGGAAACGCTCGAACACGATCTCGACGGCGCATGGAAGAGCTTTGCCCGCGCAAGGCTCTCCTCGCCGACCGATCCGGTCGCACCGCTCGATGAGCGCTATCCCCGTTTCGAATGGGGTATCAAGCCTTACCTGATCACAAGCCTCTTCGATCCCGATGACCCGTTGCGCGCCGATGTCGGGGCCGAGTTGCGCGTGCTTTTCGAGGCCGCCCCGGGGCTTGAATTCGGCGGCGCGCTGCGCAAGCGGGTGGTCGGCAATCTTGACGAATCCACCCGACCCTCGAACTCGGTCCTGCCGCGCGTGCGCAGCGAATTCAACCGCTTCGATCAGGAGGGCGACCCGACGATCCCCGATCTGACGGCGGCCTACTACTTCAAGCCGGGTGAAAATCTCTATGGCCGCGTGACCGGCGGTTATCTCGAACGGATGTTCGGCGGGATTTCCGGCGAGCTGCTGTGGAAGCGCACAGACAGCCCCTTCGCCCTCGGGGCCGAGATAAACTATGTAAAGCAACGCGATTTCGATCAGCTTTTCGGGTTTCAGGATTATGACGTCGCCACCGGTCATGTGTCCGCATACCTGCAATTGGGTGGCGGGTTTCACGCGCAGGTCGATGCCGGGCGCTATCTGGCCAAGGACTGGGGCGCGACATTCTCGCTTGACCGCGAATTCGGCAACGGCTGGAAGGTGGGGGCTTTTGCGACCTTCACGGACGTGTCCTTTGACGATTTCGGCGAAGGCTCTTTCGACAAGGGCATTCGTATCACCATTCCCCTATCGTGGATCACCGGCGAGCCGAACAAGACCGATTACAGCACGACCATACGCCCGCTGTTGCGCGATGGCGGGGCGCGGCTCGATGTCGGCGGGCGGCTTTACGAGCGGGTTCGCCCGCTGCAAAAGCCGGCCCTTCAGGACGGCTGGGGGAGGTTCTGGCGATGAGGGTGCATCTCTCCTTGCGCGCGGCGCTCTCGGTGCTGGCCGCCGCGCTGGTGCTGGGCGGTTGTGACCGGGCATCGCGTAACGTTCTGGGCGCGCTTGAACTGACCGGCAATGTCGCTGCGGTGCAGCCGCAGCTCATCGGTGAGGACCGGCTTGACGTGATCATTCCCGCAAGCGGGGCACGGGCACGGCTGGGTCCGGTTGCGCGCACCGGCGATGTCACGGTCTGGCAGACGCTTGACGGAATAACCCTCTCGATGCGGCAAGGTCTGTTGATCGGCACGCGCGGGCTTGGCGATGATCTGATGTCGGCGGAGGTGGATGGCGTTCTGGCGCTGTTGCGCGGTGCGTCGGGCGAAGGCCCGGTGCCGCATATCCGCTCGCGCATCGATGGCGAGGACCGCACCGAATTCCGAAGCTACCAGTGCAAGCGCGATGCCGGGGCTCCCGATGCCGGGATGCGCCGCGTCGAGGTGCTTTGCATCTCGCCAAAGGACCGCTTTACCAATACCTATTGGTTGAATTCCGCCGGGGCCGTGATGCGCTCGCGCCAATGGATAAGTCCCGCGTTGGGTCATCTGGAAGCGACGCGGATATCGGGTTAAACTCAGTCATGGATGGACGAACAATGCATATGGGACAGGCAAAGGCGAAGGCCTCGAAACGCGGCGCAATCGTGGTGGCACTTGCCATGTCGCTGGCACTGTCGGCATGTGGCGTCGTTTACCAAAGTCCCAAGGTAAGCCGGAACGTCGGCACGGGGCTTGACGTGCGCGAGATCAAGGTCACGCCTGAAACCGTGCTTTTGGCCAATCGCAGCGCCTACAGCCCACGCAACCTGCCGCAAGAGTTCTATTCGGTGGCCTCTGCGTCGCAGGGCGCTGGCCTGGGGGCGCTGCCCGCCGCGCCGGACGTGCCGGACAGACGCCCCGGACGGCTGGAATTGCGCCCCCCGCAGGATTTGCCGCGCCAGCCCTATCGCATCGGGGTGGGGGATGTGGTGCTTCTGGCCACAAAGAGCGGCAACAACAGTTCGCTCGAGCAACTGTCCGGCCTGCTCGCGGCCCAGCAACAGCGTCAGGGTTACGTGGTGTCGGATGACGGCTCCATCTCGATCCCGGACATCGGACGGGTCGAGATCGGCGGGTTGACTCTGACCGAGGCGCAAGACCGCATTTTCCGGTTCCTGCTTGACAATCAGGTCGATCCCGCCTTCGCCCTGGAAGTGAGCGATTTCAACTCGCAGCGCGTGACTGTCGGCGGTGCGGTGCGCAACGCTGCGCGCGTGCCGATCACGCTGGTGCCGCTGAAACTGGGCGATGCGCTTACCGCGACCGGGGGGGTCGAGGTGCAGGATGCGGAATTCGCGTCGATCCGCATCTATCGTGATGGCACGCTCTACCAGATTCCTTATCAGGACTACCTCTCACGCCCCGAGTTACGGGAACTCACGCTGCGCGATGGGGACGCGGTGTTTGTGGACATCAATTACGATCTCGACCGCGCATTTCAATTCTATCGGCAGGAGGTGGATGTGATCCGCCTTCGCAGTCAGGCGCGCAAGGACGTGATCGACATGATGGAAACCGAAATGTCGATGCGCCGCGGCCTGCTTGACGAGCAACGCAGAAACTTCCAGGCGCGCTCCGATCTTGGCGCGGAAAAACGCGATTACGTCTTCCTCGCGGGCGAGGTCACGCGGCAAAACCGCGTCGCGCTGCCCTATGCGCAAAAGGCGACGCTTGCCGATGTGCTTTATGGTGAAGGCGGCTATCCGAACATGTCCGGCAATCCGGCCAATGTCTACGTCCTGCGCCCGTCGCAGGATCCGGCGGAATTCGGGGCGGTGACAGCCTGGCATCTGGACATGCGCAACGCCGTCAACATGACGTTGGCCACGCGGCTGGAAATGCGCCCCAACGACATCATCTTCGTCGAGGAGCAACCCATCACGAAGTGGAATCGGGTCGTGCAGCAGTTCGTTCCTTCGCTTCTGACGACACCTGCCGCGATAGCCGCGAACTGATTGCCTGACGGTGGCGGGGGACCTGCGCCCTGCCACCCGATCCCTTTGTCTGTGTCGGAATGTCGCGGACGGGGCTTGCCCTTCTCGAAAACCGGGATACCCTCTCAACCGGGAGCCGTCGCATGCGTCGGCTTCCGCTCCGGTGTGCGAAGGGGAGAGCGCGCGCCACTTCAGTTGATGTAACGAGGCTGAAGCACCGCCCGCCAAGTCTTGGGCGACAAGGAACTGACGTTCAACCGGGAGGACCACATGAAATATCTTCTGTCATCCATCGCCACGATTGCCCTCAGTGCGGGGCTGGCACAGGCGCAGGCCGCCAACGTGCCCGACAATCTCGAAAAGCTGTCGAATTTCCAGAGCACCGGCGTCACCGATTTCACCTTTGTCGAGCAGTCCGGCCCCTATGCCGACGGCATCCGCGAGACGCTCAAGCGGATCAAGCTGCCCGATGGCTTCAAGATCGAGCTTTACGCCGTGGTGCCCGATGCGCGCCACATGGCGGTGGGTCCGCAGGGCATCGTGACCTTCGTCGGCACCCGCAAGGACAAGGTCTGGTCGGTCACCGACCGCAACAAGGACCGCGTCGCCGACGAGGTCAAGGATTTCGCGCCCTCGCTGCGCTTTTCCATCCCCAACGGGCCGTGCTTCTCGCCGGACGGGTTTCTTTATATCGCCGAGCAGAACCGTGTCCTGCTCTTCCCTGCCGCCGAGTTCTTTTACGAAAGCCCCGACGTGGCCGCCTTCAACCTCGTCGCCAAGGGCGATCTGATCCCCGAGGACGAGGAAAGCTTCAACCACACCGCGCGGGTCTGCGATATCGGGCCGGATGGCAAGATCTACATCTCGCTCGGCCAGCCGTTCAACGTGGCCCCGGCCGACCGGCTTGAGAAGTACAAGGAATGGGGCCTTGGCGGCATCATCCGGATGAACACCGACGGCACGGGCCGCGAGGTCTATACCTACGGCGTGCGCAACTCGGTCGGGCAGGATTTCCACCCCGAAACCGGAGAGCTTTGGTGGACCGACAACCAGGTTGACGGCATGGGTGACGATATCCCGCCCGGCGAGTTGAACCGCCAGACCGAGGCGGGCCAGCATTTCGGCCATCCGTGGTATGGTGGCGGTTCGGTCAGGACCAACGAATACAAGGGTGAGGAAGTGCCCGTCGAGGTGGTCATGCCTGCCGTGGAAACCGTGGCCCATGCCGCCGATCTCGGGATGGTCTTCTACACCGGCAAGATGTTCCCCGCGCATTATAAAAATGCCATCTTCTCGGCGCAGCACGGATCGTGGAACCGGACTGAACCCGTGGGCGCGCGGGTGATGGTCACCCATATTGACGCCGACGGCAACGCCACGATGGAGCCCTTCGCCGAGGGCTGGCTTGACGAGAACGGCGAATATCTCGGGCGGCCGGTCGATGTGGCGCAGTTGCGCGACGGCTCGCTGCTTGTCTCCGACGATCTTGCCGGGGCGATCTACCGCATCTCCTACGAGGGAAACTGATGCGGCTGGCGTTTGCTCTTGTTCTGGGCGGGGGTTTCCTCGCCCAGACGGCTTTGGCGCAGGAGGGGGCGGGCGATCCCGCCTCGGGGCGCGAGCTGGCGCGGCAATGCCGCACCTGCCACGGCATCGAGGGGTATGCAAAAATGCCCATCGTGCCGCATATCGGCGGTGAAAACCCGGCCTATATCCGGCACCAGTTGACCGCCTTTCGCGACGGCACCCGTATGCACGAGATGATGAGCGTGGTGGCGGCGGGGCTGAGCGATGCGGCCATCGCCGATCTCGCGGCGTGGTATGGCGCGCAAACGCCCGTGGCCACGCTCGGCCCCGGTCAGGCGGCGGCGGGCGCGCCCGAGGCTTGCGTCGCCTGTCACGGCGCCGACGGCATCGCGCTCATCGAGGACGCGCCCAATCTGGCGGGTGAAACGGTGATGTATCTCGACACCCAACTCAAGGCGTTCCGCACCGGCAAGCGGGTGCATGACATCATGAGCGGCATCGCGGCGGAGATGACCAATGACGAGATTCGCGCCGCTGCGGAATGGTATTCCTCGGTCCGCTTCGAGGTTCGGCCCGCGCAATAGGCCATGCTCACATTGACGTGCGGTGCGATTTTGTCCTGTTCTACGGGCGGCCGCGTGATTATATTCATGATGAATGATATGATGACCGTGCCTTCACGAGGAAAAAGGAGAGACCGATGACCGGATTGGAAACCGCCTTCACCCCGCTGCAATCTCTGGCGGGCGGTGTGCTGATCGGGCTGTCGGCTGTGCTGCTGATGTTCCTGCAAGGGCGCATCATGGGCGCGACCGGGATCCTCGCCGGGCTCGTCACCGGCACCGCCCCGGGAGAGCGAAGCTGGCGCGCGGCCATGGTCGCGGGCATGATCGCGGGGCCGCTTCTGGTGCTGGCCGTCACCGGACAGATGCCCGCCGTCGATGTGCCGGTCAGCCTGCCGATGATCCTTGTCGGCGGCTTCATCGTCGGGGTCGGCGTGACCTATGGCTCGGGCTGCACCTCCGGGCACGGGGTCTGCGGCATCGCACGGCTATCGCCACGCTCGATCGTGGCAACGCTCACCTTCATGCTGGTCTGCTTCGCCACCGTCTATGTCATCCGTCACGTTCTGGGGGTCTGAGCCATGCGTCTTTTGTCCGCTTTCATTGTCGGTCTCATCTTCGGTGTGGGCATTGCCGTGTCGGGTATGATCAACCCGGCCAAGGTGTTGAACTTCTTCGATATCGCCGGAACATGGGACCCGAGCCTTGCCTTCGTCATGGGGGGCGCGCTGATCACCACCTTCATCGGTTACCGCGTCGTGCTGCGCCGCCCCGCGCCGGTGATAGAGGCGAAATTCCTGCTGCCCACCGCGCGCGACATCGACGCGCGGCTTGTTGGCGGCTCGGCGGTGTTCGGCCTTGGCTGGGGCATTGCCGGGTTCTGCCCCGGCGCGGCACTGCCCGCGCTCGGCTCGGGCAAATGGGAGGTGGCCACCTTCATCGCCGCGCTTGTCGCGGGCATCTGGGTGGCCCGCATGGCGCAGGCCCGCGGGGCCGCAAGGGCCACGGCATGAGCGCCTATCCCGTCAACATGGAAGTCCATCCCGAGGTCACGGGCTTTTTCGACGCGGACAGCAACACCATCAGCTATGTGGTCCGCGATCCCGCCTCCGAGGCCTGCGCCGTGATCGACCCGGTGATGGAGATCGACATGGCCGCAGGCCGGATCACCCATGCCGAGGCCGACCGCCTCATCGCCCATATCGAGACGCACGGCCTGCGGCTCGAGTGGATCATCGAAACCCATGTCCATGCCGACCACCTGAGCGCCGCGCCCTATATTCAGGACCGGCTCGGCGGCAAGATCGGGATAGGCGAGAATATCCTGATCGTGCAGGACACGTTCGGCAAGATCTTCAACGAGGGCACCGAGTTTCAGCGCGACGGCAGCCAGTTTGACCGCCTCTTCAAGGACGGCGATACCTACAGCGTGGGCGAGATGACGTGTTTCGCCATGCACACGCCCGGCCATACCCCGGCCTGCATGGTGCATGTCATGGGTGACGCGGCTTTCGTCGGCGATACGCTTTTCATGCCCGATGGCGGATCGGCCCGGGCCGATTTTCCGGGCGGAGACGCAGGCCAACTTTACGATTCGATCCAGAAAGTGCTCTCGCTCCCCGACGCCATGCGCCTTTTCATGTGTCACGATTACGGCCCCAACGGCCGCGATATCGCGTGGGAGACGACCGTGGCCGACGAAAAGGCCCACAATATCCATGTTGGCGGCGGCAGGACGCGGGAAGAGTTCGTCAAGTTCCGCACCGAGCGCGACGCGACACTTGCCGTGCCGCGGCTGATCCTGCCATCCTTGCAGGTCAACATGCGTGGCGGTGAGGTGCCCACCGATCCAGACGGCCGCCCCATGCTCAAACTGCCGCTGAACCGCCTCTGAGGCCGCTTTGCTGCTGATTTCCCCGGCGGAATCGGCTAGGCAGGGACAGGATCACCGCCCGAGGCCCCGCCACATGGACAGCCCCACCTATCTTACCACCCGCGAGGTCGCCGACCTCTTGCGCGTCAAGGAGCGCAAGGTCTATGACATGGTGGCCAACGGCGAGATTCCCCATCGCAAGATCACCGGCAAGCTGCTCTTTCCCCAGGCCGAGATCATGGGCTGGATCGAGGGCGAGGGCAGGGCGCGCCCCATCGAGCGCCCCGCGCTGGTCACCGGGTCGCATGATCCGCTGCTTGACTGGGCCCTGCGCGAGAGCGGGGCGGCCATGGCGACGCTCTGGAACGGCAGCCGTGCGGGGCTTGAGATCTTCGCAGAGGGGCGCGCGGCGCTTGCGGGGCTGCACATCCCCGGTGCGGAGGGCTGGAATACCGAGGCCGTGGCAGAACAGGGCCTGCGCGACGCGGTGCTGATCGGCTGGGCGCGGCGCACGCGCGGCCTGATCCTGTCGCCCTCGGTCGCCGAGATGGTCAAGGGCTTTGCCGATCTGCGCGGGCGGCGCGTGGTCCTGCGGCAGGAGGGGGCGGGCACCACCGCGCTCTTTGCCCGGCTGATGGCCGAGGCAGGGATGACCCCCGCCGATCTCATTACCCCGGCAAGCCCGGCCCATACCGAAAGCGATGCGGCGGCGGCCGTGGCGGCAGGTGAGGCGGAGGCGACCCTCGGGATCGAGGCCATGGCGCGCCAGTTCCGCCTCACCTTCCGCCCGCTCCTGCACGAGCGCTTCGATCTCTTGATCGACCGCCGCGCCTATTTCACCGAGCCGGTCCAGCGCCTCGTGGCCTTCATGCGCTCCGACACCGTCGCTGCCAAGGCGGCGGCCTTCGGCGGCTATGACGTGAGCGGTATGGGCACGGTGCGCTGGCTCTCGCCCTGAGGGGGGTGGTTATCCCTCGGCGTTGGGGAAAAACAATTGCTGACCGTCCACCAGATAGCCCGCGATGGCGGCTTGCCCGTCCCCCGAGAGCACCCAGTCGATAAAGGCCTGACCGGCCTCGGCCTTGACATGGGGATGGCGCTCGGGGTTCACGAGGATGATGCCATACTGGTTGAAAAGCCGCTCGTCGCCCTCGACCGCGATCTGGTAATCGCCCTTGTTGCCAAAGGCGATCCAGGTGGCGCGGTCGGTCAGGATATAGGCCCCCATGCCCGTGCCGGTGTTGAGCGTGGCGCCCATGCCCGAGCCGGTTTCGCGATACCAGCCGCCCGAGGCCGCCTGCACGTCGATCCCGGCGGCCTTCCACAGGCGCAGTTCGGCCTTGTGGGTGCCGCTGTCATCGCCGCGCGAGGCGAAGGGGGCCTCTGCCCCGGCGAGTTTTGCGAGCGCGGCGGTCACGTCGTTCATGCCTGCCACACCGGCGGGATCATTCGCCGGGCCGACGATGACGAAATCATTATACATCACGTCGGCGCGGCTGACCCCGTGCCCCTCGGCCACGAATTTCTCTTCCGCCGCCTTGGCATGGACGAAAAGCACGTCGCCATCGCCGTTCTCGGCGTTCTTGATCGCCTGCCCCGTGCCGACCGCGACCACCCGCACCTCGATCCCGGTCTCGGCCTGAAAGAGCGGCAGGATATGATCGAACAGCCCCGAATTCTGCGTCGAGGTTGTGGATTGCACCAGGATGAACTCCTGCGCTTTGGCCGTTCCGGCCCCAAGTGCAAGGGCCGTCCCAAGGGCAAGCGAAAGCGAAAGCGAAAGCATGTGACGTCGACGCATCGTGGTCTCCTTTTGAGTGTCAGAAATCGGTTCGGGTATAAAGCCGCCCGGCCATCCAGGCCTTTGCCGCGTCGGATCGGGGCGCGTCGAGCACCTGATCGCGCGGCCCGGTCTCGGCCACGCGCCCGGCATGGAGAAAGATCACCTCGTCGCCCATGCGCCGCGCTTGTCCCCGGTCATGCGTGACCATGACCACCGTCACGCCCCGCACGTGG
This sequence comes from Alphaproteobacteria bacterium HGW-Alphaproteobacteria-1, assembly GCA_002842985.1. Classification (GTDB taxonomy): domain Bacteria; phylum Pseudomonadota; class Alphaproteobacteria; order Rhodobacterales; family Rhodobacteraceae; genus Roseovarius. Next base: position 15,281 of record PHEQ01000004.1, on the reverse strand, counting down.
GCTGCGTTCACCAGATCCTCGATCATCTGGGTCGAGGCGGGATCGAGGCTCGATGTCGGTTCGTCCAGAAACAGGATTTCGGGGTCGCAGACAAGCGCGCGCGCCACCGCCAGCCGCTGCTGCTCGCCGCCCGAAAGAAGCCGCGCAGGCTGTCGCGCCTTGTCGGTCAGATGTGCCATCTCCAGCGCCTCTTGCGCCCGCGCCGCGCGCGCGCGCCATCCCAGACCCTGCACCCGGAGCGCAAAGCGCAGATTGGCGAGGACCGAGCGGCGCAGCATCACCGGGCGCTGAAAGACCATCGCCTGTGCTGTGCGCCCAGGCCGCGCGCCCTGCCACAGAACCGCGCCGGAGGAGGGCGGCAGAAGCCCGTGCAAAAGCCGCAAGAGCAGGCTCTTGCCTGCCCCGTTCGCCCCCATGACAAGCGTGCGCCGCCCGCGTGCGATCTCCAGATCGACGCCTTGCAACAGCACCTGCCCGCTCGCGGCAAAGCCCAGGTCCCGCGCCGTCAGGATCGGCGCGGCACAGTCCTGTGCGCTCTCCATCACCGTGTCACGCATAGGCCGCCCTCACCGCCGAGGCCCGGAGCGCCATCACCCCGGCATTGACCACCACGGCAAGGCCCAGCAGGATCACGCCGAGCGCCAGCGCCAGTTGCAGATTGCCCTTGGATGTCTCGAGCGCGATGGTCGTGGTCATCACGCGGGTGACATGGTTGATGTTGCCTCCCACGATCAGCACCGCCCCCACCTCGGCCACGGCGCGGCCAAAACCGGCCAGCGCCACGGTCAGCAGGCTGTAACGCGCGTCCCACAGGAGCGCCACGACCCGCGCGCGCGCCGAAACACCGAAAGAGGCGAACTGCTCGGCATATTCGCCGTGCAGATCCTCGACCACCTGTTTCGTCAGAGCGGCGATGATGGGTGTCACCAGGATGGTCTGCGCGATGATCATGGCCGTGGGGGTATAAAGCAATTGCAAGACGCCCAGCGGCCCCGAGGCGGAGAGCATCAGATAGACGAAAAGCCCTACCACCACCGGCGGCAGCCCCATCAATGCGTTCAGCGCCACGCTCGCCGCACCCCGGCCCGGAAACCGGAAGGCGCCGATCAGGGCGCCGAGTGGCAGCCCGATCAGACAGGCCAGCGCCACCGCCGAGAGCGTCACCCGCAGCGACAGCACGACGATCGCGCTCAGCTCCCGATCCCAGGCCAGGATCAGGCCAAGCGCCTCCGCCATCATGTCGCCAAAGCTGAACAAAAGCTATTTCTCCCCTTATAGGGAAAAAAAGCATAAAAACGCATGATGCGCCAGACTGAAATTCCGCCTGTGTCCAACGGGGCGGATGGCGTCGATCCGCACGGACGGAACACCGTCACAAAACATGCGTATTCCCGCTCAATCCCTCTGGACACCCCGCGTCCCCTCGCCTAAGAACTCCCCACCCAAAGGCCATGGCCTTTCCCCGTTGCCCGGGTAGCTCAGGGGTAGAGCAGTGGATTGAAAATCCTCGTGTCGGTGGTTCGATTCCGCCCCCGGGCACCATCCAAACGCTTGATATTGCTTGATATTCATTCTTGAACCTTTCAGGGTTTGACAGTTTTCTTGAATGGTTTGACAACTTTTGATCGGCGTTCGTTCTCCTTTTCGAGTGTTTCCATCGTGATCCGGTTGCGGTCCGCAAGGTTGGCGGACCGGGAATAGTGGCGGGCCATCGACGGGGTTTTCTGCCCCAGCAGGTCCGCAATCTGACGTTCCTCAAGCCCCGCCTCGCGTAGCGTCGTGGCCACGGTGTGCCGCAGCCCCTTGAGGGTCAGACCGGGTTGCACGGCTTCCTCAGCTTCCAGCTTTTTCTTGAAGCGGTGCCAGACCGTCGAAAAGCCGTTGTAGGTCCAAGGCTTCCCGGTGGACGTGGCAAGGATCGTCACCGCGTCGTGAGCGGGTGCAGCGTCCAGAGCCGCTTGCAGCGTCGGGCCGATAGGAATGGCGACCTCATGCGCCGTCTTGCCCCGGACGCCCCAGACCGTGTTGCCGTCGATCTGGCGACGGGTCAGCTTGAGCGCGTCGGACGGATCAAGGCCGGTGTTCATAATCAGCGCGACCGCCACCCGGACGTGGGGTGCTGCCCGATCCAGAACAACGGCGCGTTCCTCGACCGTCCAGGGCCGGTTTGCATAGGGCCGGTCTTTCGGGCGTGGCTTGGGAATGACGCCCGCCGCATAGTCCCGGTCGATGAGGCCGCGCGGAATGGCGTAGCGGAAAACTTGGCTCAGGAAGGTGCGGACCATGTTTGCCCGCCGCCAGCCGATCTTGCCCGCCGCCTTGTCATGGATGCCAGACATAAGGGGCGTTGTGATCGCAGAAACGGGCGTGTCGCGGATCGGGTGCAGGAAGTCAGCGCACTTGCGATAGTCGCGCTTGGTGGCGTCCGCCAGATTGCCAAAGTGCTCAGTCTGGAAATAGGCATTGACCAGCCCGCCAAGTGTTCCCGGCTTGGGGGCTTGCGCCTTCCTCGCCTCGGCAATCGCCGCAATGCGGGCGCATTCCGCGAAAAACTCAGCCGATCCCAGCGGAGTCTTTTCTAGGTCGATCTTGTGGCCCGTAGCGCGATGATAGCAGCGCGGTTTCCCGTGCCGGTCATCGAATACCTTGAAGCCCTTTACCCTGATCCGCGTCATTACAACTTGCCAAGAATGGCGTCTTGCGTCGCCATCTCAGCCCCTTCCTTCATCGCATCAATCCACTTATCCAGGTCGCGCTTGTCCCAAAGAACCGTGCCGGGGCGCATCTCGACCGGCTGGACCGGGCACGTCGCCTTGAAATGCTTGACGGGCAGGCCGGTATAGTCCGCCGCCTCCGCCTGTTTCAGCATCCGCTTTTCAATGACGCTGATATTGAGGTTTGCGTTAGCCATCTTCGCCACCCCGCGCCAATTCCTGAAATGCCTTGAGCGCGTTCGAGTAGATCACCCGATCCACCGCCCCGAAAAACTCATGGTGTTCTGTTGGCTTCTCGGCGTGAAACACAAATTCCCAGCCGTAATGTGCGGGGGTGCGTTCATCGTCGGAAACCTCATTGTAGCCCGACGCCTTGCCCTCGATGTAGCGAGCGCCGTGCAACAAGAATGATATTTCAAAGCGTCCATAAGCATCCCGGACGCGGAATTCATCCCAGTCTTGGAAAGACCATTCTCCAGCAAAAAGAGACGCGAAAAGTTCCTCAAGAAAGCCCGCCAGATCGCCGCGCATGTCCGAAAGGAAGGAAGGCAGATACGGGTTTTCGTAAGCGTCTGCGCCAGTCAGGGGGCTTTCGTCGGGGTCAACGTCCCGAAAGCCGCCCCCATCCATCGGGTCGATTTTGACGATGAAGGGGCGCGCAGCTTCAAGCGTCTTAACCGTTTCAGCGGCGCGCGTCGGGGTGGCAAGCGTAGTGCCCAGCAGCAGAGCGCGACCAAAGTCGGTTGGCCACATCTCGGGGGCGTTCGGTCCGCGACCGCCAATCGTGAAAAGCCCAGCCTTGCGCGCGACCATAACAAGTGAATTGGTCCGCGCGGTGTCGCCGCCGTTCATCTTTTCGATCAATGTTGCCAAGTGCTTTAGCTTCGCCATTGCAATAATCCAGTGCTTCGCAACCTATGAAACCGCATTTCAAAGGGGCTGTCAAGCCAAAGAAACGCGGTTTCCTTGAGACTTGAGGCCGGACGTTTCACACCTCATTCCCAATCCACCAGCCGCAGAGCCTCGGACGGATCAACGCCCGCCTCTTTCGCTTGCGCCAGGGCACCCAAAATCGCGCCAAGTGCCCGCGCCCGTCCGCCAGCGTCGAAGGCTTGAAGGGGCCGCATCACGTCCAGCGTGACGGCCGATCCCAGCTTGTCCGTCGCTTCCTCAGCGATACCCGTGGCGATGGGTTGCAGCACCCATTGCGCCAGGTGCCGTTGCGCTTCCCTGACCATCGGCCCGGTTGTGGCGGGCGCGGTCAGACCGGGCAGGACGCCAAAGGCCATGTTGATCGCATCCCGCGCCGCCGCCAGCGTCTCGCGCGTCATCGCTTTCGACAGGTCCGGGGAAAGATCGTGCGGCTTCCAGTCCTGCATCGGGGCCGGTCCGCCCGCCGCCGCGACGTTGACCGATTCGCGGATCAGCACCTTACCCCGGTTGCCCCGGAATCCGCGCGCCATCGCTTCCAGGTCGGTTTGCGGTGCCTCGGGGAACGGGACGATCTGACTGGCCAGCGGTGCCGTCTCGAATACCTCGGCAAGCGCCGTCTCGACCGCGTTCAACAGCCCCGCCGTCAGTTGCGCCCGCTTGAGCGGGGCCGTTCCATAGTAGGGCGCGGACACGTCGCAGCCGATCCGAAAATGCAACACCTCAGCCGCCAGCGCGGTTTCCGACCGCCCGCCGCCCGCCTCGGATACCGACACGCGGTAGGCCGTGGGGCGTCCGTCGCGGGTGCGAAGATCCCAATCGGAACACGGCACAAGCCCCGCGTCACGGATCAGGAATAGCGCCTCACCCCGCAAGGCCAGAGACCGCGCGCAGAGCGCCAGGGACCGCCGGTCCAGCAGATCGGTGCCCGATACATCGGCAAGCCCCAGACCGCCCTCCCAGAGCGTCACAGCGCCTTGCGCCGTGGCCGTCAGTTCCGCAATGCCGCGCCGCCGGGATACATAGGCTTCCCGCGCCGCCATGATCTCAGCCGTGAAGCCCGATCCGCTGGACCGGGTTTCCTCAGCCGTCTTTCGCTTGAATGGCCACATGCTCAGGCCCTCCTTTTGTAAGGCCGCAGCAGGTCCGCCGCGCCGCTCAGTTCCATTGCGCGCGCCACCCAGGCCGGGTTGCGCTGATAGCTTTCCTCGATCGCTCCACCCATGTTGACGGAATAGCTGGACACGCCCGCCCGATCCGTCGCGTCCGTCAGGTATTCGGCAAGCCGCCGGAACGCCTCAGAGACAGCCGCCGGAACGTCACCGCCCCCCACGTCCGCCGTGATCCGATAGGGGCCATCACCGGGCAGATCATAGCCGCCCCAAGGGGACGCCGCCGGGGTGCATTCCACCCATGCGCCGCCTTCCCAGACCTCGACCGTGTTCAGGGTGGACGGTTGCAAGGGGGCTTCCCATGCGCCCTCCCCCTCGACCGTCCAGATCACTTCCCGCGCCGTCCAGCGCATCCGGCAATAAGCCTCGATCCGCTGCCAGAGCGCCGCTTGATCCAGCATCATCGCCGGAACGCTCAGGCCCGTGGCATTCGGATAGCTGGCCGGAATTGCCTCGACCTCTTTCAATGTCACCGCCATTTCAGAGCCTCCACCTGTTGAGCGCATGGGCAAGCGTCCGATCCTCGACCGCCGCGCATGGCGTCCAGTTGCGCGCCTCGATCTGCGCTTGGGGATAGGCGGGTTTTGTCACGGCGCTGATCTCGATCAGTTCCGCAGAGCGCACCACCCGCAACAGCCCGGCGCTATCGCGCCTCACCAGATCGCCGCCGTCTGTCACGCGAAAGCCGGGGCTGATCCCGCCCACAAGCCCCGCCGCAAGAGTGCCCAGAAAGTCGGTGACATAGCCCACGCCGCGCATTTCCGGGGCAATCGTCGCCTCGAAGGTCAGGGCGTCATCGCCGTCCCTGATCTCAAGACTTCCCGCCGCCCGCGATGCAAGCGGACGGTCAAAGTCGTGATGCACCAGCAAGTGAATGTCACCGCCAGCCGCGACCGATGCCCCGAAAGCCCGTGCCTCGAATACTTCCCGCCGCCGTTCCCGACCGCCTTGCAAGACGGTCGGGACGGCATATGGGAACCGGCCCCGCAGGACGGTTGCCCCGTCCGCAGAGGTGCGGACCTCAAGCCCGCCTTTGGAACCGGCCCAGAGCATCACTGAATGCCCGTCAGAATACGGGTTTGCACCGCGCGGGAAATGGTCACGTCCATCGTGGCCAGCGCCGTGATCCGCAGCCCGCCAGATTGCGCGTCCGAATACGGATCGCGGATCAGGTCGATTGCACCCCACGTCCCCACAAAGAACGGGGGCACGCCACCCGCCGTTGTCGTCATCACCGCGCTTGTGGCCAGCGGGGAACCATCAGGATCGGCAAGGGCGTTATGGCTCATCGTGACGCCACCCAAGGCACCCGTCAGACGATCCCATTGCGTGATCCCGCTGCCCGCGTCCCAAATGTCCGCGTCCATCGTGTCCCAGACCTCGGGACGGATCAGCAGCCGCACATCGCCGGGGCCGCTGGCCGCGTTGCCGGTGATGAAGCTGACCACCTCGGACCGGAACGCGCCCCAGGTCGGGGCCGCGCCCACGACTTCCTCGTTGATGCCCCAGCCGGATGCACCCGCGAAAAGCCCGGTCGGCTCGCCCGCCGATCCGCTGCCAAGGAAAACAGCCTTGTCCAAGGCTTCCTCGATAGCGCCGTTCATGTCGCGCCGCACCGCTTGCTCAAGGGCGTTGCCGGATTGTTTGAGCGCCTTGCGGGTCAGCTTCATCTGAATCCCAAGGTTGTGATCCGGCTTCAAGGGCCGATCAACGGTCGTGTAGGCACTCGGGCCGGTCACGTTGCCGGTTTCCGAAGTCGCCCACCCCGCCGTCACGCTGGACGTGGCAACAGGATATTCGACTTCGCCCACGCCTACGTTGACCATCTGGCCACCCATGCGCGCCGCGACCGATCCCGCGAAAAGCCGCTCGATGATCGGCGCGGTGCGGATCGGATCGGGGGTGCCGCTGGCAATGGTTTCACCGGCCCGGATTTCCAAGGCTTCCCACGGGATAGGGACGCCGCGATAGCCGCCGCGCGACCGCAGTTCGGTGACGATCTCGCCCGTCTTGCCGTCCAGGGCGCGGCCCTCGTCCAGCGCAAGGGCAACTTGGCGCATTTCAAAGCCCGCCATGACCTCGGCCCATTCCCGGCTGGACCGGGTTTCCAGATCGGCCCCGGCTTCCCGGCGTTCGGTATCCTCGGCCACCAGAGCCGCGCGATAACGGGTTTCATTGGACCGATATTCCCGGTCCATTTCGTCCATCTGGCGGGTTTCATCCTCGGACGGCTTTTCCTTGCCGACCAGTTCCGAAAGCGTCTGGCGGATTTCGCTTTGCCGCCGTGCGATTTTGACAGAATCCAACATGCTCATACCTCGCGTTTGTTGGGGTTGCGCTGCATATCTCGCAGCAGGGATTTCCAAGCCTCACGCTTGGGGTCGGGTCGGCCTAAGCCGATCTCGATTCGGGTCTTGCGGGCATGACAGCGCCCGCAGAGCGTTTGCAGATTTGACAGCGAATAGGCCAAGTCGGGCCGCGTCCTGACCGGCTCGATATGGTCGATCTCAAGCCGGTGCCGGGTGCCGCACTGGACACATTGCCAATCGTCCCGCTCAAGCGCCTGCATCCGCAGAGCCTTCCAGCGCGGGCCGCGTGTGATCCGCCGGGAATGGCGGGCGTATTCCATTCGCTTAAACATTGTCCCGCCCCTGAATTTCATAGAAAAACAAGTCGCCGCCGGGGGCGTGTGGCACGACACGGACAATGCCCAGAACACTTGTCCCGATCATGATCTTGTCGGTTGTTTCGGGCGTGATCGCCAGACCTTCGACCGAAACCAGAACCCGCAGATCGCCCACGTCCATCAGGCCAGCCGCGATAAATTCCTCATTCACCGTGAAGGTGGCGACGAACGCCGTGCAGGCATACGGCGTCGGTGGACCAGGATTCGGAACCGTCCCAAAGCCATCGTCTACAGGTGGCAGGGGCCGCAACAGCGTTGCCGCCTGACCGTGTTTCGCTATCAGCCGCGATGCGGTTTCAATCATCCCCATGCGATGCGCCCTCCCTTGTGAGCGGGGCGGCCCATCATCCGGGCACCCTCAGCGACCGCCAGCACCGTTGCCGCCGCCGCGTCGATCCGGCCCGTGGACCGCGCCTTTGCCAATTTCAGATTGTTCGCCGGGTCGCGCAGCGTGACCGCATCCGCGAAAGCGGACCGCAGCAGCAGCGACGGGGCGGTTTTCACCTTGCCGTCATAGGCCGCGCGCCGAAACCGCTCGCAATCCTCGTTGCCATCGCGGTACCCTTGGCCGCGCCAGATGATCGGGCACCGGATGCCCGCCCGGTCGATAGCCTCGCCAAGTTCGGCTTGTTTGTATCGGTCCGCCGTGATCGCCGCGACCGCCTCGCCTTCCACATGCGCCATGACCTCGACCAGCCAAGGCGCGACAGGAACCGTCTGATCGCCAAGGGTGGACAACTCGCCCCGGTCCTGCATTTCGACATAGCGTCGGTGCACGCGGTCATTCTGGCCACGGTCCAGCAGGGAAGGCCTTGACGGGAAGGTGCCCAGAGCCTCAAGCCGCCCCGTTTCGGGCCAGTAGAACGCCGCCGCCGTCATGCTGGCAGAGCCGCCAATGTCGATCCCGACAACCAGCTGACCTTGCCGGGGTGGCAGGTCCGCCGTTTCGCAGGCAAGCCATTCATCGACCGTCAACAGCACATCGCGGTTTTCGCCGCTGACACGCTCATTCCGGTTGTAGAGCCGGAAACTTGTCAGGGTCGATCCGCCCCGCGCAATCGCCCGCCGCGCCTGACCTTGCAGCCAGTCCAGACTTGAGCCGATGCCATAGGCCGCGCCGGGATTGGCCAGCTTGAGGCTTTCCAAATCATCCGCGGGAAGGCCGGGGGGTGGCCTATGCTCTTGCCGATAGACGCCCTCTTGTTCCTCATCCAGCCAGACCGAAAACGGGTGTGCATCATCCGCAGCACTTGTGCTGATAATCAACGCCCGCCCGCCACGCTTGCCCAGACCGGACAGCAGGGCGTGTTCCAGGGCGTCCCCCTGATCCGCCTGCCAATGGCCGCGCTCATCCATCAGGACCAGCGTCGGGGCCGATCCCAGAGCCGTCTTGCCATCCGCCGCAATGGCCCGGACGAAGTGTCCGCCGCCGTCGCCGTCATACTCGATTTCAAGCCGGGGGCTGCGCCGGATCGTGAAGGCCGCTTGGTCATCCTCGGGAAGCGACCGGATAAAACCAACCGCGAAGTCAAACGCGATGCGCGCCTGATCCCGCGTCCGGGCCGCTATCAGGATTTCCCGCCGGGGCTGACTATCCCAGATGCCCTTGACCGCGCCAAGAGCGATGCCCGCCGACAGGGCGGTTTTCGCGTTGCCCCTGCCGATGCTCAGACAGGCCACGTTGATCCCGTCCGCCAGAGCGCCCTTGACGAATTGCTTTTGGAACCGGGCCAGCTTCACCGCCTGACCGGCTTTCGGCCCCTCGGGAATGCTCAGGCTTTCAAGGAAGCGGATTGCTTTGGTCGATGCCTTCATGCCGCCACCCCCGATCCGCACAGCGCGAAAGCGCAAGTCCACACCACGGTTCCATATCCACTCGGAAAAGGGGGCATTGGGACCAGATGCCGCCCGCCATTTGCAGCGTGCACCCAGCCGCCAAGGGCGGGTGCAACGCTCGGGGTATAAGGGGTATATATTGCACCCCCGTTGACCGGGCGTTGGCGGGGGGTTGCACCGGGGGTTGCACTCAGTATTGCACCGGGGGTTGCACCCTTACTCTTGACCATGATCGGCCCCCTTTCTGGCAATGTGAGACCGGGCTTTCGCGCCGCTGCCGTGGCTGGCAATGACGATCTCGCCACGTCCGAAAAGCGCATCCATCGCGCTCTTGAGCGCCCGCTTTGTGCAGCCCTCAGCCTCGGGGTGGCTGGCGAATTGCGTCGGGGCGTATGTCGGGCCGGGGCTGGCAGAGACGTAGCGACCTTGCGCGGTCAGGGTGTCCAGCAGCTTGAGAAATACCCGCTCGCCCTTGGCCCCCGCCGCCAGTGCATCAAGCCCCGTGGGCTGCGCCTCAGCGACAAATACACCCGCTTCCCACTTGAGGTTGATCTCGTCACCCGTGCGCCCATAGTTGGCTTTCTTGGTGGACAGCACCCGCGCGTCAGGGTCAGGCTCAAAGCCGTTGTCACTGATCCGGGCTAGGTAAAGCCGCGACCGGACCGAGTTATTCCACGCCGTCGATCCTGACGTTCCCGTGCCGCTATTGAGGCCGGTCAGGGACGGGTGGCCCAGCATCAGGACCGCGCATTTCCGCTTGATCGCCAGACCGCGCAGGATGCCCACGAATTGCCGCACCTTGGCCCGGTCGTTCTCATTGGCCGGATACACGTCAGCCAGGGTGTCAATGACGATCAGCGCCGGGGCTTCCTCAGCCGCCCGCTTGTCCAGTTCCTCAAACAGCGCGGATTGCATCAGGGCAATTTGCGTCTCGACCGCCAGCAACGCATCCTCGCCCGCCAGTGACCGCAGCGTGAGGCCCGACAGGTCGCCATAGTCCCGATGCTCGGCCCTCAAAATGTCATCAAGCCGCCGGTGCAATTCGTCGTCGTCATCCTCGGCAGTCAGGAAGATCACGCGCCCGGTATTCGCCGTCTTGCCGATCCATGCCGTTTGCGCCGCGACCGCGACCGCCAATTGCAGCGCCAATAGGCTTTTGCCGGTGCCCCCGTCGCCACTGAAAAGCGTGACAGTCTTTTGAGGCACCAGCCCGTGCACCAGCCATTGCCGGGGCGGGACGGGCTTTCCCTTGAGCGATGCCGCCGAATAGAATTGGCTCTCGCGCGCCGGGGCCGGTTGAATGATCGTCGGACCGCGCGGGGCGGGCCGATAGTCGGGCCGGTCTTGCGGGTGCTCAGGCTCTTGCAGGCCAGCCGTCAGGCCGCTCCTGATCGTGGCGCGCACCGCCTCGGGGCCATCCTCTTGAGCAAGCCCCGACCATTGCGCCGCTTCCATAAGCGCCGCCTCGACCTCAGCCGCTTGCCGGTATCCCGACGCGACCTTGTGGCCCAGCTTGAGCGCCGCGTTGTTCAGCGTCGTGTTGCGGGTGCCGTTCATCGCACCCGCCACAATCGCCGCCTCAGCTTCCAGCGCCTGCCGCGCCCATTTCTCGCCGCGCTTGGTATCCTCAAGCGTTCGCAGATCGGCGGGATATTCGGGAAGATCAAAGGCACCCATAGCTGCCCCCTTCCCATTGATATTCGTCGCGGGTGATGGAAGGCAGAGACGGGGGCAGAACGATATAGCCTCCATCCCCCCGAATATCGACGCCCGCTGCCAAGAGGCCCGCAGAGTTTTTGAGCGGGCCGTTGTGGCGCATGAACACATGCAAGCCGCCGCTCGGGGTGATGGATATGACCGGGGACAGGGAATAGGGGTCGATCCCGACCGCCCGCAGATTGGGCAGCCCGTCCACACCGTTCTTGCGGTCAATGTCCAGCACCACGACGCCAGACGGCTTGCCCGTGGGCATTCCGATCATGGCCAGAGGCCAGCGCGCCCACCATGCCTTGACCGTCTCGGGGTCAGTCGTGGCGCGCCGCTTGGTCAGGTCCGGGTGGCCATCCTCGCCCTTGCCCCACTTGACCAGCGGCTTTTTCTGCCCGTCGATCATCATTGCCGGGAACACCGGATAGCCCTTGGCCGCGTAGCCCAGGGCCGCACTCAGCAGTTCCTTGCGAAAGAGCGCCGCGCGTTCGTCGGGGGTGCCCAGGTAGGGCCACGGCTCGGAAAGCATCGCTTGGGGGGTCAAAGCATTCATACCAGCGCCCCCCAATGCATTGCCAAGATCGGGAAAAGTGCGGTATACTCTGGCAACGAACAGACGCCTTCCACAACGTCTTTAGCCCCGGTTGCGATTGCCGTCGCACCGGGGTTTTCGTTTGTCAGATCGGCCCGCGCCGGTTTGACAATTTCCGCGTAAGTATTTGATCCGCCGTCAGGGGTTTGACGTGCCGTGATCCCGTAAGTGCTTGCGTTGCCTTGAATAGCGCCGGATTGAAAATCCTCGTGTCGGTGGTTCGATTCCGCCCCCGGGCACCAAAAAATACTGAAAATAAACGATAATCTTCTCTCTTTGCCGACGCTACCCGCGTGCTCTATACTTAGACACAGTTAGACACTCTTGGTAAGTCTTTGGTTTGACCGGAAAATCACCGAACGCGAAGAAACAGATCAAGCACCTGCGACGCGGACTCAGCATCTACAAGACGGGTCGGTCGCCGTTCTGGCACGCGCGTCTCTATGATTCCGTGAAGCGCCGGTATGTCGTCAAATCGACCAAGGAAACCAGTCGCTTGGACGCCGCCGAGGTCGCGGAAGAAATCCTCGCTGACTATCGCGCGAAGCAGAACACGAACCATGCCGCGCAGAAGGATCGCTCCTTCGAGCATTACGCGCATCTGCTGTCGGAAATGACCCGCGTCCAGAAGAAGGGCGCGCGCAACAAGTATGCCGTCTCAGACGAGTATAAGATCCTCTATCGCGAGGGTGACGGGGTGGTCTCCTACTTCGGCAAATACGATGTGGGAAAGATCACCTCGGGCATGGTGCGGGACTATCTGGTCTTTCTGGACAAGCGACGGGACAAACCCCTGGCACCGTCCACGAAGGCAAAGCAGTGCATGATGATCCGCAAAGTGCTGATGATCGCGCTGGAAGATGGCGTGATTGATATCATTCCACCGATGCCCAAGCACCGCGCCAAGGACGCGCCGCGCGTGTCGTTCACCGAAGCGGAATACAAGAAACTGCTGGAAGCGGCACGGACCTGCGCAGATCGCGGTGACAAGGTTCGCGGGGTCGAGGTCACACGCGAGCACTACAACCTGATCGTCTTCGCCGTTCACTCGTTCCTGCGACCGACCGAGACGGAACTCTTCGGCATCCGCTTCTGCGACATTGAGACGAAGGACGATCCGAAGCACCTGCTGATGACACTGACGGGAAAGACCGGGTATCGCACCTCTGCATCGCTGGAGGCAGCGGTCGACATATTCGAGAAGCAGCGCGAACTACACGCTGGCGCGGCGAGCACCGACTTCGTATTCATGCCCGAGTATGCGAACCGGACGACTGCCGTGAACACCTACCGTCGTATCTTCAACCACTTCCTCGACGAGGCGAAATTGAAGACGGACAAAGACGGCAACGCGCGGTCGCCATACTCGTTGCGCCACTACGCGCTACAGACGCGACTGAGAAAGTCGGAGGGCAAGGTCAACATCTACTGGTTGGCAGAGAACGCAGGCACCTCGGTCGAACAGTTGGAGCGGTTCTATCTCAAGCGGATGGAACCCACCGGCGAGCGGGTGCGAAATATTCAGTCGTTTGGGGGTGGGTGATCTGCCCAACCCCGACAACGCCACTTCCTCAAAGCGACCATCCAGACAGCGCCCTTGACGGTGCCCTCATGATACGTCATATTTGACGCGTCATAATTGCACGAGAGCGCTATGGATTATCGGCAAGAACGTTACAAATCCACCTTTGAGAACGAGGGTGGGAAAGAAATCTGGGACTTCCTGAACCAACCCGAAAACGTCATTCGCATGGAAACCGCAACTTTCCTTTCGAGACCGGCGATAGAACCGCTTTCGCCGCTCCTGCTTCAACGCTATGGCGAAGGGGTCAGGAAAGATCGCATCAAGCAAATGATGGGTCACATGGTCCGGCAGATCATGGAGCACAATGGATACGTTCTTCAGCAGGGCAATGTGAAGATCAGCAGCGCGGACAATATCTTCGCGAGGGCATCCCGTTATGCTCGTAATAATGAGGTGGCGTAATGTCGAAGTATCAGAAAATCCTAGAAGTCATCGCAGCCTGCGAAGACGAGTCCAAATTGCGAAACTGGATCGCGAACGCCGAACGAGAAGGTGCCCAAGAAATCGAAGACGCCGCGAGACGCCGCCTGATCGAGGTTCGTGCGTCGAAAGACGTTGATGATCCGAACGATCCCATCGTGTTGGACTTCTGGAAAAGCATTTCGGCACTCGAACACGAACTCAGTCTTGAGCGAGGCAAAACGATCAGACTCAGCCGCACCCGCCAAAAGATCGGTCGGGTCGGGGTCGGTGTTTGTCAAAGGTGTTGTCCGCCGATTTCATGCGGCGTCTCTGATTTCGGGGGCGCTGGTTACGGTTTCGGGGTTTAGCCAGACGGGTCCGGCGG
>PHEQ01000004.1:0-1254 GCA_002842985.1 Alphaproteobacteria bacterium HGW-Alphaproteobacteria-1 | reverse complement strand
CGTGCGGTCACGGCCAGCGTGGCGCGCCTCCGGGGTGACGAAGCGGATCGCGCTGTGCAGGTGTTCGCCGTTATACCAGCTGGCGAAGGATTTCACCCAGGCCTGCGCATCGGCCTTGGTGGCAAAGCCCTTGGTCGGCCAGTCCGGGCGGTATTTGCAGGTACGAAACAGCGCCTCGGAAAAGGGATTGTCATTGCTCACGCGCGGGCGGCTGTAGGATGCGGTGATGCCAAGTTTTTCCATGGTCACCTTCATTGTCGCGCCCTTCATCGGGCTGCCATTGTCCGCATGCAGCACCAAGGGACGCAGGGTGCAGCCCTCCGCCAGCACCGCCTGCCGGATCAGGACGGCGGCCAGGTCCGCGCTTTCGCGCTCATGAACTTCCCAGCCGACGATCTTGCGGCTGTAGATGTCCACGATCAGATAGAGGTAAAAGAACATGCCGGTGATGGGCCCCGGCATCCAGGTTATATCCCAGGTCCAGACCTCGCAGGGCGCGCTGGCCTTGTAGCTGGTGGGCGGTTTGCGCCGGACCGGCGGCCTGGCCCGGCCGCGGTGATGCTGCTGCCCGCTGCTGCGCAGGATGCGGTAAAAGCTGGAGTCCGAGGCCAGATAGCGCCCCTGATCGGCCAGTTTCGGCACGATCTGGCTTGGCGGGAGGCTGGCAAATTCCTCTGAATTACAAGCTTCCAGCACGGCTTTGCGTTCGACCGGGCTCAGCTTGTTAGCTGGTTCCGGGCGTGGCACAAGAGGGCGCTGATCGGGCTGAACCACGCCGTCTTTTGTCCAGCGCCGCAAGGTGCGATCACTGATTTCAAGCTCGGCACAGGCTTTGATGCGCCGCGCGCCAGCAGTGACGGCCTCGTTGATCAGAATAACTGCGGTTTGGCGATGTGGGGTGCTGATCATGCGTCCTCGTCGCCCCCCCAGATCGCAGCCGCCTTTTTTCGCAGAACAAGCAGTGCTGCGGTTTCGGCCAGTGCGCGGTCCTTGCGGGCCAGCTCACGCTCCAAATCCTTGACCCGCTTTTTTTCTTCCCTGGTCGCCCGTCCGAGACGTGCCGTGCTGGCACGGTCCCAGTCATTCGCCTGCTCGCAGGCCGCCCGCCATGCCGCGATCTGCGCCGGATAAAGCCCACGCTTGCGGCAATATTCGGCCAGATCGGCCTCATTGAGCGCCGCCGTTTCCAGCACCGCCGCGAACTTGTCACGCGAGGACCAGCCCTCGGGGCCCGCGTCAGCGTCAGGCAAAAGC
>PHEQ01000033.1 GCA_002842985.1 Alphaproteobacteria bacterium HGW-Alphaproteobacteria-1 | reverse complement strand
ATAGGCGGCCTTGGTGTTCGACCAGTCCTGAAACGCCGTCGGCAGCGATTCTCCCGGTCGCTCTCCAAGAGCCTGGAGCATTGCTTCGAGCCGCCGGTTTAGTCGGACATCTCCCAGATCGCATCCAGCAGTTTCAGTTTTCACCCAAGTCTGTCCCATTTCTGCACCTCAATCATTTGGTGCCACATGACGAATCATGATCGGGTTATTTCGAGCAAGACCAAGACTGACAGGCGAATCAATTCGCCGCTCCACACTTATGGGTAACTGCAAGCCCCGCCGTAGCCTTACTTTGCGGCGCTCGCAGCATAATTATGCCCGGGCGATGCCCGCACTCAAACGCCAACAAAATTTGCGACAGAACCCCGCGGTTTAGGGCTTGCTTGCACCCCACGGCCCGCTGCTTTGGGGGAGGGCTGGCGGTGTTTGTGGCACGGCGGGCGGTAGCCACCGCAGTGCGGCTGTCGCGGCAAGCTGACGCTCCAGCGACTCCAGCGTGGCTGGGCCTTGCGGCGGTGCTGGGGGCACGGCGGCTGTCCTTCTGGATTTGAACCACAGCCCAAGGCACAACATTGCGAAGATAATCCACGGGAATTCCACCTGTGGGTCCAGCACAGTTTGTGCATAGAATGCCACCCCAAGTCCGGCGCAGATCAGTAAAAATGAGCGCAACACAGGGTTCATGCCACCCACCCGCCGCTTGCCGCAATCAGGCGCTCGATCACGCGCGACAAAGCCACCGAGCCGCGCAGATCGGGCACTGCCGCCGCATCGGTGACAAACCTGAAATGGGGGACATCGCACAACCCACTCAGCGAGCGATAGCTGGCCTCCAATGCCAGCCTTGGCGCGTGCAGGTTCAGTCGCTCAGGGTAGGCGGCCAGGAAAGCGGCCAGAAAGACCTCGTCCTTGAAAGTGGGAATGTCGGGGTGCAGATGCCGCACCAAGGTCAGAACGGCGGGACCACTGATTGCGCGACCTGCGGCGACCGTGCTGCCAAGGTCAACAAGGCTGCTCAGCAGACCATATTGCCCGGGGTTCGTAGCTTTGCTTTGGTGCGTGGCCCCGATCCAGTCGATCAGTTGTTCAAGCCGGGATCTGAGCACCGCCTCGCGGGGAACAAGTGCCGTAACCGCGATGATCTCTTGCAGCAAAGCGGCCTGTTCGGCGGGTGGGCTCGTCTCTGTCAACAGGCGGTATTCGATGCCTTGCAGGTAAAGTTCGGCAAACATCGGACGGAACCCCAAAATCCGGCGTGGCCCGGCCAGCCAATCGAGATAGGCCAGCCGATCCTCGCCCGATAGGTTCGAGAACACCAAGGCAGTGTCGGTCGGCGGGGTTAGATCATGGCTGCGCGGTGTGATGGCGAAGGGCAGTGCATGGTCGGTGCCACCGGTTCCGGCATAGGTCCAGCGGGGCAGGGCGGCTTTGGAACCTGCCTGCCAGCCGACGGGCAGCGGGGCCGTGTGGGGCATGGCGTCGGGCAATTGTTTGCGGATCGTATCAGTGGGGCAACTGACAAGCGGTCCATACTTCGAAAGTGACTCAAAGCTTGGCTGCACGATGCTGCTGCCAAGCGCCGTGGCAACCACTTGTGACAGCCGCATCAAGCCAAGGCCCCGGTCCTGTGGGCGGATTAACAGGCAAAGCACCCGCCCCCGCAGCCCTGCATGCACCACCTCGACTTTCATCTGCGCGCTTTTGTCTGGCTGTGCGGCCAACAGGATGCGGATCAGTTGCAGCGCGCGGGCCAGAGCCACCAGCCTGGCCGTGGTATCGCGCGCGCCGCCCACTTCTTCGGTTGTGGGTGAAAGGATCTCGCCCTGTTCGGATTTATTCATCGGCTTGTTTTCAAGCCAGTCATAGAGATGTTCGAGCTTTCCCTGCTCGTCAAAACGCAAATGCCAGTCGTCGGTGCATTGGCGCGACAGGCTGGCACGGGCGTGCGAAGGAAGCGAAAGCACGGCGAGTTGGCGCCGCACCGTGTCGGCAAATGCAGGCATTTCGGGCGGGGGCAGGCGCGTGGTTTGCGCGCTCAGATAGCGTTTGATCTGATCGGGGCGGGTGGTTTCGTCCGTTTTTATCTGGGCCAGAATTCCCGCGTCAGACAGGCCCGCTTCCGAGTGTGGGACATGAAACCAAGGGTCGGGGCGCAGGGTGGAAAGGTATTTTTGCCAAAGGTCGTGCAGGTTCCTGCGGATTTCAACCAACGTTGCGCTCTGTGTGATCACAAAGCTGTCATGTTGCAAAGTAACGTCAGACGGCAGGGATGACGCTGGCATATTCAGCGCCCAGACCGGACCGAAAGCCGTATGACCAGAGGGCAGATTGCCGTTGCGGTCGCGCATGACCAACGGTCCACGCGCCGCGATCAGGGTTTCAAACATGGGTGCTGCCGCGATCATGGTTGCCCCGCTGCCAAAAGGCGCTCAACCTGTGCCGCACCAAGATAGCCGGTCGGGGCGGCACCGATTTGAGCCTGCCAGCGCGCTATCGCCGCGCGGCTGCGTTTGCCAAGAATGCCGTCTGCGGTGATCTTCTCGCCAAGCGTTGCGGCAAGGGCGCGTTGCACCGCCGCAGAATCATTGGCGGCCTCATCCGCGTGCGTGTTGGCGGAGGGCGGGATTTGCGCTGTTGGTGCCGTGGGGGCCGCTTGCTGGGCTTGGGGTTGTGGCGATGGTGCCGGTGTCGGTGCCTTCGAGCCAGGTGGTGCCGGTGACTTTGTCGCAGGGGGCGCAGGTTGCGGTTTGACCTGCGGCGGCGGCGTCGGATCAGCCGTCCCGGTATCCGTTTGGCGGGGTTTGCCATCGCGTGCCAGATCACTGATTGCGGGGGCCAGGGCAATGGACAGCAGCTTGCTGTCGTCGATCAGAAACACTTCACTGCCGTCTGGGCGCATCACATGGCCGCGCAGTGATGCTGTATTGCCGCCGGGTTCTGCCGCTTCGACCACACCGTCTTGTAACAGGATTGCGTCCTTGGTGAGCGAGATCACCAGATCGGCAGTCGCGCTGGCCCCTTTGGACAGATTGCGCGGATGGTTCCGAATGTCATGGCGGCTGGCCCAGAGCAGACTTTGGCTAGCATCAGCACAAACAATCATCGCCTGTTGGCGCTGGGTCGGGCTGTCGATCAGGGCTGAGAGCCACCCCGCGCCACCGGGTTGCACGCGGGAAAGGCGCCGACCTTCGGGCAGATTTGCCACGACTTCAGCCAGCGCCGGGCAGGCGAGCGCTGTATTGGGCAAGGCCGATGTGCTACCCTCCAGCAAAACACTGCCTTGTGTGCCGATCCAGACCGGCGCACCGCTGGCGCTGCGGCCAAGGATTCCCGCATCGGCGAAAGCATAAATCCCGGTGGGCTGCCGCGTGTCTGGGTCCAGCACCAGAACGCCGTCGCCTCCCGGCACCAAAAGCGCGCCGTCCGCAGTCTGAAGCGGCGGGCCGTTCAGCACCAAATCCTTGAAGCGGCCCTTGACAAGCTGCCGCTCCAGCGGGTTGCCGTTCAGACCGACACCCACGGCATTGGGGCGGTCTGTTTGCTGCCACCAGAGCCAGATCGGATCAGAGCCGTGGAAATCTCGGCACGCGCCTGTGGCTTGCAACCCGTTACCGCCCGACCAGAACTGGCTTTTGCCAGTGCCAAGATCAAAGCATAACCCCGGCGTGTCATCGCGCGGCGACAGATCCCGCTTCAGAGTCAGCACCTGACGCGGTTCCAGCGGCAGCTTGGGCCGCAACGTCGCCTCGAGCAAGGGTGTGCCCGCAGGCGCGCGCCACCAACCGGTATCGGTCAAAAGCTCGGTCTGATCTGGGAAGGGGGCTGCAAGGGCGCGGAAGCTGTCGAAATCGAACCGCCCCGCCGATAGCCGCGCAGGCTCGTCGCGGAAGCTGAAAGTCAGGGCAGTGGGCGTGCCGTCAGGGTTTACGTTCTTGGCAATGCGCCACAATCCCGGCACGTCGACCAGCGTCCTTTCACTTGTTACGGCTGCAACCGGCGCAAATGCCGCGTTGTCTTTGGTGCCATCGGTGACACCCTGCAACCAACTGCCATCGCGGCAATAAAGCCGCAGCGGTGCGCCGGGTAGCGCAGCAAGGCCATGGCTGCGCCCATCAAGCGTCTCGACCAAGGTCGGGGCGCAGTTTGCCAGATCGCCCTGTACATCAGTTGCCATCACCACCAGTGCGGCGCTGTCCAACCGCCCGCCCGGCGCATCAACCACGCCTGCATCGGTGACGCTTTGCAATCCGCCGCGCCAGGCAATTGCGCGGGGCTGATCCAGCGCCAGCCGCCCCGCCGTCCAAGGCGTATCCTGCCAAATCAGTGCCAGCGAAAGCGTCTGCGCGCGCAGCGCCGTGTCCTCCAGCCCATAGCGAAGCCGACCGGTTGAAAGCACCACCCGCCCCGAAGCCCGCTCTGTCAGACCTGCGGCGTCGTGGGTGCCAAGGGCTGCAAAAGCGCCTCTATTATACTGCAAGACACCTGATCCGGTCAGGGCGTAAAGTCCCGCTTGCAGCTGCTTGCCGCCATTCAGAAGCGCCGGTGTTGTCAGGCAATACAGCGATTGCAGACCTGGCACCGCGATTTGCCGATTGCCGATGCGCACCACCTCTGCGTTGCGCCATTGCTCGACCGTGGTGCCAGCACAGTTTTGCCTGTCTGAAAGCAGGTCATGCGGCAGATAACCCAAAAGCGGCTGCGGCACATCCAGCGTGCCGCCTCCGTCCAGAAGATACCGCCCGCTGACCCGGTTGCTTTGCTTGGTCCAAAGCCAGTAGGCATTGCGCGCCACAAACCGCTCATCAAGGCCCTGGGCTGTGGTGCAAGTCTGTGGCGTAGCGTCAACGGCTGTCATCTCGACACAGCTGCCATCGGCAAAACGCGCCTCGATCCGGTCTGGCGTGGCTGCGGGTCTGCCAAGGGCTGTGACCGCAGCAGTATTGCGATCTGTGACAAACAGTTTGCCATTGGCAAATCCCGCGCCAGATCTGATCAAATGGCGCAAGCCCAATCGCGTACCGATCAGTACATCCGCATCTCGCGGATCGCCGTGTAAGGCGGTGACGTGATCGAAGGGCATTGCCGATTGGGCCTGCCAATCAAAGCTTTGTGCCACCTGTCCGCCAGCGACGATATCGACGTCGATCGTCGCTTGTGGGCCGGGGCCAAAAGCCAGGGTGATCCCGGCGGTTTGCACGGCCAGGCGTTGCTGCCAAGGACGCTCATCAGCGGCGGGTGCGCGCCATTGCTGTGCTGCGATGTCCCAGACTTGATGCGCATCGGTGAACAGCACATATCTGCCCGGCCTAACGCGGCGCGAATCGAGCCGCCCGCCTGAAGGGGCTGGCGCAACCGGTGCTGAGATGCTGCGCAACCCGCCGACATCCGTAGCGGCATGTGTGCCAGCGCGGGTCACCGCAACGGCGGTGCCGGGGGTGGCGGCGAAGCCAAGCAGCTGGTCGATGTCAAAGTTGAGCCCTTGCCGTGCAATGCGCCAACTCTCTGCCGCGCTCAGCGTTATGCGGCCATCGACCCGATCCCAGACCCGGCCATTCTCTTGCGCCAGTCGCATATTGCGAAATGGGGCTGCTGTGGCGGCCCAGCCCGCACCCGGGGCCGCGGATTGCAGCCAGCCCGAGGCGGTTCGCGCAAAGGTTTGCCCGGCCTCAGCCTCAAGCCGCAAAGTTCCCGGCGCAGCGGCTATGCCGCCTGCCAGCGACTGTACCGGAACAAGCCCGACTGGAGTCAGATAGAATGCCCCCATTTGTCCCTGCGCGACCGACAGCCGCTGATCATGCAGAAAGCCGCGTGATGCGGCGGCATTCAGGCTTTGGCCTGCCACCGTCAGCGATGCGGTGACGCTTTGGCGGAAAGGATCGACGGTGAAATTCATATCCGAGGCGGTGAAATTTCGTAGGCCCATCGTCGTCGCAGCCGCGCCATCCAGCGCAGCCATGCCGCCGCCCGACCAAAGGAACCGGCCTTGGTCAAGCGCAAGCGCAAGCGGCAGTTGTGCCGGTGCCAGTGCTACGCTTGTCAGCGTGTCACCGCGTTGCTGCCAAAGCCCAAAGCGGGTCAGCCACGCCACCGCGCCATCGACCAACTGCGCCCCGCGTGCCTCTTGCATTGGCAGAAAGCGGCCGTCCTGAAGCGCCTCGGTGATCGGCAGGGTGACCGGAGCAGTGGATCCAGCAAAGCGGATGGTCTTGTCAGAGCGCTGCCAGGTGATCCAATCCAGATTGAAAGGCACCAGCGGTTGTGCCGTCAGCAGATTAAGTCTGACCGAATTGGCCTGACCGTGCAGAGTTTTGCCATTGATCCCCGGCGGGTTCAGATAGGATCGGCCATCGACCAGTCCATAGCCGCCGTTCGGTGTAGCGTCGCGCACCAAGGCAGGTGGCTCTGCCTTCGCAGCAGGTTTGGTCTCGTCAACCGCGGTTTCGTCGAGGGTCAGTGTCACATCGCGGCGGCTGGTCATAAGGATCAATGCGCCCGCGCCAGTGCGGGCCAGATCCATCATCTGCTCGCCTGCATCAAGGAGCAGCGGCAAAGGCATGGTCTTGACGCAAGCCTCTGGATGCGGCGGGACAGGCGGCAGCGGTGGCCCGATGAAACCCACGGCCGGCGACGGCGGTTGCACAGACGGCACCTGACATTCATCGCGATAAAGCCATTCCAGCCGCCCGTCGGTGCTGGCACGCAGCCAGCGTGGCGGCGCGGTCGTGACTGCACCCGGCGCAAGCAAGACGCTGGCGGTATCAGGTGCAAACACCAGCACGGGGTCAGAAACAGTCACACCATCCGCCGCGATGGCTTTGCCCGAACCGGTCAGAAAGCCATAGCCCTTTGCCGTGAAATGGCTGCGCGCCACCGTCTCGTTTGCGAAGGCTTTGGGCAGTTGTGGCGGGATCAGTTGCCCGTCTGCGATGCCAATCACCACGCCACCCGCTGCTGCCGCCAGTGCGCTGCCGGATGGGCGCAGCGCGTCCACAGCAGCCATCAGGCGCGTGGCCTTACCATCGGCCAGCAGCCACAGATCTCGGCCCTCCCCCTCCCAGAACAGCAGGGCTTGGCCGTTGCGCAACAGCCGACCCTTGGCACCAACATCCGGGCCAGCGATCTGTGCAAGCGGGCGGCTTGCCGCGTCAAGCTGCCAAAGCGCGGTCTTGGTTTGCAAGATGCGGCTTTTGGTGTCGAAGGCCAGCACGTCCTCGGCGGCCAAGGGCATCGGCGGCCCCGCAAGTTGTGTGCAATCGGGCGTATCCCCCATGCGCAGCGCACAGCGCCATGTGATCAGATCCTGATCAATCCGCACCAGTTCGATGGCGTCCTTTGCGCGGACAAAAGCAAACGCGCGGTCGCTGCCGGGCGTGTAATGCGCGGCGGCATTTGCCAGATCTTTCCCAATGCCTGCATCCGGTTTGATACGGTGGATGCTGAGCGGAGTCTTGGCCGCGCCATCCGACAGGATCAACGCACCATCGCCCTGATCCGCGCCAAGTTGCCAACCGCTTTGCGATGCAGGCAGAGAGATGTCCAGATTTGGCGTCTCGGTTACCGCTTGATAGCCCAGCAACCGCCGATCCGACAACACGAACACCGAGTGCTCAAGCTGCACGATGTCGCGGATATCAGCGGGTTCAATAGGGATCACGGGCAGAACCGGCCTGCGCACCGCTGTAAAGGTGATCTGCTTGTCGCCCGGGCGCAGAGTGGCGGTCCAAAGCCAGCCACTACTATTCCAGATTGACAGCGCCGTGATATCAGCGCCGCGCACAAGGTCGATCTGCGTAATCTCATCGGGTGCGCCCTGAAACGGTAGATGGCTCCAGACCCGGCTTGGCAGATCATAGTGCCAAAGCGCGGCAGAGGTCAGCAGATCAATGCCGCGACCAAAGGGATAGGCGCGCAGCACCTCGGTCATGACCGGGCCTTCGCCGGGTCGGGGGGCGATACTGGTGATGTTGCCCGCCTGCCAGCGCAACAAAGCGCCGTCCGCTGCCAGCAACAGCACTGCGTCTGCGCCATCGACAAGACTGGCCTGCCGCCCGGTGAGCGCCTTTGCCCAAGTGATATTGACCTTACCGATCTCGCAAGAACTGATATCTTCGATGTTGCTGATCGGCACGGATGCCATGCCATCCGGATCAAGCCGAACCAGATGATCCCCCAGCTTCAGCAGGCGGCTGTCTGCACCGCCGCCTAGGCCTGTGGCGGGCAACCAGCGGTGCAACGCGGGCTGATAGATGCCAGCCCCCGCCCCGGTGCGCACCAAAAGCCGGTCCGCGTCCAACGGCACCACATCGCGGATCTCTCCAACCGGGGCCGCAACGCCGCGATACAAACAGCCGCCGCTGTGAGCAAGGTAAAACCGCCCGCCGCCTGCGTCCCCCATGGCGACCGGGCCAGACTTGCCCATCCAGCCATCGACGAACTGCGGCCCGCCGAACAGCTGTGTCTCGCCAGAATACACCCCGCCGCTGTTGGTCCAGATGGGTTGATCGCCTGCCATGCCAAGCAGTTCCGCCTGCCGCCCCGGCATCTGCCACACACTTCCAAAACGGCGCAGATCAGGGTGATACGTTTGCGCCGTGTCATCCGAGGCAAGCAACAGACTGCGCCCATCAGACAGCGCATCCTGCGTGTGCGACAGCCCGAATGCTGCAAGATCTTGGCCGCCAGAAATCGGCTCCCATGCGGATGTCCCGGCCCAATGTGCCATGCCCGCACTGTCCATCACCGCAAGCCCGCCAGTCACGAGGGCAAGATCAGTCAGGCGGCGTTGGGCCGGGGCGGTCCCAACGTCAAGCCATCTGCGCTGTGTGCTGTCATAAACCCAAAGCATGCTGCCGTCGGTGAAAACCGTCTTATCCCCTGCCGATGCCATGCTCACAGGTTGCAGATTTTGCGCAAGCGGATCGCCGATCAGGGCGGTGACAGGTGTATTTGGCGTGGCTGTAACGTGAAACACGCCGCCCGCCTTGCCGATCAGATCCACACCATCCGGCACAGCCCGTGCTTGAATGACTGCAAGGCCGGGGCCGCTGTAAGCCTCGGCGACGACAGATTTATCGGGGAAAGCGCCCGAGATCGTCAGCCCGATGACATCGCCTCTGGCCCGTGAGACCATCCAGACCCTGCCAGCATCCCCCTCCACAACAATCGCATCGGCCAGCGCCAGCGGTGGCAGCGCCGCCGCAGCGGTAAAGCTGTAGCGGCGTGCTTTGGTGTCATGCACAAGCACGCCATCAGGCCCAAGCGCCACGAACAGATCCCCCAAAGCCACCGCAGCCAAGAACCGCGCCCCGGACGGCGCGCCAACATCCGCAGGTGCCAAAACTGTGGCGGTGCCGGGGGTCAGCGCGAGAATTTGCCCGTCACGGTCCAGACCGAACAGCGCATCGCCGTCTCCGGGCAGGAGCTGACGCAGCGGGGCAGCAAGTTTGCTTTCTGCGCTGATCTTGCCATCGGTAAAGCTGATCACCCGGTCTGGCAGCGCGATATGAAACTGCACACCGTTGGCAGTAGCGAAAAACGCGGTGGGTTGCTTGGGGTCGATCAAAAGCCAGTGGCGCGCCTGCGCGTCATAGCGATGCACGCCAGAACTGCCGATCGCCAACAGATCGCGGCCTTGCCGCACCACATGTGTCAGCCCACTGTCGTTCAGATCCGCATTCACCTCGGTTTCAGCCAGCAGTGCCAGCGTCGTCGTGCCTGCACCGATCCGAAGCACCGAGAGACAACCAGTCCCCTCTGCCGCACAAGCGCCGCGCCGCAGCACAACCAGCCCATCTGTGGCGCTCAGTGCCATGCTGAGAATCTCGCCCTCGGTGCCAGAAACCGGAGCGCCGCCCCAGTCCGTCCCACCTTGGTGCCCCACAATACGGTGCAGGCCTTGCGCGCTGCCAATCCAGAAGGCGTTGTCATAGTAAAGCGGGCCTTGCGTCACACGGCCTGGGGCCGGGCCGCGCTGCCAACTGCCATCGCGTTGATCAAACAGACCCAGACCCTGCTCTTGGGCATCGACCAGCACCAATGCGCCGTCATCCGAGGCCGCCCAGCCGCGCACATCGGCTTGCTCGACCGGGCTGCCATTGGCACCAATAAAGGCCATATCGCCAAGGATAACGTGCCAGTCCCCACCACGGCGCTGGGCAAGACCGCCCTGCGCCGTCAGGGCATAGCTGGAGCCGCCCTCTGCGCAGGCCGGGGGTGTGCAATCGGTGGCAAGCAGCGACAGATCACCGGTCAGCAAACCGCCACGCGGCAAGCTTTCTGCGAAAAACCTGCGGCTCGTCATGTCGAACACATCGACCGAGCCATCCTGTCGCCCGATCAGCAGATCATTGCCCGCGGTGACCAGATCGACCATCGAAGCGGAATTGTCGCGGTAATCGTTCAGGATGCGTGGGTCATTGACTTCGACCAGAAGCGGCGGGTCGAACCAGCCCGAGGCGACACTCCACGCCGCCAAGCCATAGCCTGCGACACCGCCCAGCGCCAGCAATCCGGCCACCACGCTGCCCAAACCAAGATCCAGCCTCTGGCGGGGTGAGGGGATGCGCAGGGCGGCCTCGGCGGCATCAAGCTGGCCTTCGCTGGCGGTGCTGCGGGTTTGCTTCAGACCGCTCATGCGTCACCGCCGATGCGGCGGGCAGGCAATCCAGCGGCGGCGCGCTCGCCCATCGCGCGGTGCATGGCAACGCCTGGCAGCAAACCCGCCAGCCAGCCAGAGCGATCTGCGGCAACCGCGCGCGTGGCAAGACCGGTTTCTGCGCGCGCGGCCCAGAATTCAAAGTTGATCAGGGTTTCAGCCTCTGCCAAATCCGTCCGCCGGGGCGAGGTTTGATGACGCAACCGTGCCCAATGCGTGAACCAGGCCTGCATCAGATCCTGCCGCTGCAAGCTGTCATCGCGCGCTACACCCAGTGTCGCCAAAGCCAGAGTGACAGGGGCCACGACGCCCTGCCGCATATCGGCCAGCAACGTTTCAAGCGCCTGTGGCGTGATCTGGGTCAGCGCCTCAATCCGATCCGTCTCGGGATGCGACCAAATGCGCTGCACCACCGCGCGCCAATGCGCTGTGGCTTCGGGAGGGGCGACGAGCGCAATCAAGGCAAGCGCCTCGGCCACGCGGATCTGCGTGGCCTCATCCTGCGCGCGCAGGTAGCACAACTGGCTTGCCATGCGGCCAAGCGCGGTTGGGTTCAGCTTGCCCGCAACATCGGTTTCGGCAACAGCCTTGGCGACAGTTTCGGCGCGCAGCAGATCGGCGCGCAGGATTGCAACCATCAACCCCTCGCGGTTGCGCCCCCAGCCAATAGCTTGTTGAAAGCCCAGCAAGGCACCTCCAGCCCATGTGTTCAAAACCAAGCGCAGCACCGCTGTCTGCAAATACCGCATCGGCTGCGCCAGCCCAAGAAATTCGAGCAGGACCGCAACGCTCAGCCCTGCGATCGGGGCGAGCCATATCAGGGACCAGAACCCCGAGCGCACCCATATCCACGACCAGAATGGCACCCAAACCACATCATGCAGCAGATAAAGCAGCCATCCCGGCCCATCCTGTGCCAGCGCTTCGGTGGCGGTCAGCAAAGCCAATGTTGCAATCACCAGCACCACGACGGCCACCCCGCCACGCCGTATATGCCAAGGCCGCTGCCGGACCGGTGCGGGGGCTGCCATGTCGATCAGGGAGGAGCGGCCTTGTCGTATCATTTCTGCACCGCCGAAGGGGGGGGCGTTTGTAAAGGTGTGGGCGATGGCGAAGTCGCGGGGACTTGCGGCGCAGGCATGATCCCAGCACCTGGTTGGCCCGTGGCTGGAGCCGCGCCTTGAGCTTTCGGTTGGGCGGCGGGCAGGGGTGGCACGCCGGGTTGGGTGACGGGTGGGGCCGCTGTGTCGGGTTGGATCACCGCAGGACCAACGGGCGACAGCGAGGGGGCAGGTGCGACAAGGTCGCGGGCTTGTTCCATGAGCCACTCACTGTTTTTTACCGCCCAAACAATTCCGGCGATAAGCAGGCACAGCAGAACAAAGCCAAACACAAAAACGCGCGCGGCGCGCCAGAACAGTCGCCATTGCATCCAAAGGATGTGCCTCTTCAATCCCCGGCCTGCGGAACTTGCCTCGCGGCGCATTGCATTGCGCGCGGATTGCATCTCCCGCACCAGGTCTTGTTGTTTCAAGCTGCCATCAACGCTACGGCGCAGATGTGCCAGTTCAAGCCGCTGCTGGCTGGCCTGCGTCGTCGTCCGAGCTGCATCGGCAAGCACCGCTGGAATAGCGTCGAGACTGGCCAATGCCTCGCGCAGAGCCTCTTCCAAGGCTTCAGAAGAATGCGCCCTCATCGACGCAGTTCCAGCATCAGCGCCTGCATCCGCGCGGTGAGGTTGGCGATTTCATCACGGGTGTTCTGAAACAGAAGCTCGCTGCTGTCATACTCGGCCTGATACCGCTCAAAGAACGCGATGCGGCTTTTGCCCAGCGCGGGGATACTGTCGGCCATTGCGTTCAGGTCAGCGTCTATGCCGCCGACAGCCACACCAAGGCCATTCATTGCGTGCGTCACCTCCGCCAAACGCGCCTTCGACATCGCCGTGAACTGGCGTGCGGTTTCAAGCTGTGCGCGGGTTTGACGCACCTCAGAGGCGACGGCATCGGTCAGCCGGTCAAAGCAATACAGCAACTCGACCTGCGCCTGTTCCCACGAAAGCTTTAGCGCATCGACTTCATCGCGCATGGTTTTGCGCATGTCGCGTGCCAATTGTCCGGCGTACAGCGTCTCGGCCAACTCGCGGCGTTCTTCGGCATCTGCGGTGCGCGGCGAGCTGGCAAGGATATGCTCGTTGATCCAGCGCAGGCTGAGGCGCAGCGGCGCGAAGCTGTTCAGGTCAATCAAATCCACGGCTATTTCATCGCGCGCCCCGGCATTTCCGCCAAAGACAAACGCCGGACGCGCGCCGGGGGCGTCGAGCACGGCAGAGCCATCGGCGAACAGATTGCCCAGCACCAGCCGCAACGTACCGGCTACAGAGCTGCCGAAGCTGTCAATATAGGGCAAGATCCGCGCGCCTTGTGGCACAAACACCATCGGTTCGGCTGGATTGCCATCGCGGGCCTCCTCGGCATGCGGGTCAAGCCAGAATGTGATCGGGCTGTCTTCGGTGACAGCGCGCCAATAAAACTCTGGCAGCATACCTTCAAACTGAATCCGCTCGGGGTCGTAGAAGACGTAATGCACAGGCTCGGCCCGATCGGCGGCATGGGTTGCGGCGTAGAACAAGCCCGCCTCTTCGCGCAGGGCGCGTGGCATTTTGCGCAAGCCGTCGACCAGCGCGGGCAGCTGCGCATCGCTAAAGCGCAACAGCCGCAGTTGCGGGCGGCCCAGCGCTTGAATCAGCGCGATCCGCGCTTCGCGCTCTTCAATCTCGGCGCGCAGGCGTTCGATGTCTTCTTCACTGCGCGAAATTTCGGGGATCTGCGCGAGACTGATCCGGTAGCCCAAAGGAAAACGCCGATCATTCAGCCGGGCGTTCAGCGCCTTTTGCGCCTCCATATCCGGTCTGACGGTCAGGCGCGAAAACCGCAGGGCAGGGCACAATTCATCTGCAAGATCGGGACCGTTGATCGTTTTGGCCAGCTCGCTTGCATCGGTTAGAATGACCGGGTTTTGGAGTGCTGCTGGATCAGGCGGCAGCCATATCAGTTGACCCGCGCCCGTGGCATCGGCCAGCAAATGCAGATCACCGGCACGGGTTATGATGCTGGCATCTGCAAGGCCGTTCAGAAGTTCGGACACCAGATCAAGGTCTTCCTCGGCAAAGGCTTTGTCCTCGGGCAGCCAGATCGACATCGCGGCCAAAGAATACCGCCGCAGTAGGCAGACGCCTTGCGGCAACCCGCTTGCGCGCAGCCCCTGAAGCGTGGCGCCGCGGCTGGGGTCATCGTCCAGATCAAGCAGCGTGACTTGCCCATCGCCTGCAAAAAAGCGCACATCACGGCTGCGTCGTACGATGGCCGCAAAGGCGCTGACGTGGGTTTCGGCGGATGTGGCGGCAATGATCGCGCGCAATGGCTGCTCGGTTGCGTCGGCGCCGCCCGCTTGCTGCGCGGTCACAAGGGGGGTGATCACCAACTGCCAGATGAAGGCCAGCACCGTCTCGGCCAGTGCGGGTTCATCGGCAAGGTCGCGTTGCTGTAACGGCAGATTGTCAAGCTCATTTGCCGCGCGACCAGCGGCGACAAAAGCCTGGGCCAGCCTGCCGCGCACGGGATCAAGCGTGGTTGCATCTTCGGTGCGTGGCAGCAGCACCACCAGACGACCCTGCGCTTCAAGCCGCAAGCGCAGATCATGCCCGCTGAGCAGTGCAAAATGCGATGCAAGCGCCCGCAGGAACGGCGCGACCGCTTGCGCCCGAAGCGCGGGCAGCACCCAGACATCACGCTTCAGCGACATCGAGCGCCTCCAATGTCACGTCCATGATCCAAAGCACCAGCTGTCCCATGAACACCCCAAGCGCGTCGTGCATGTCGGCGGTTCCGGGTTGCGGCGGCTGCAGCAGCAAGGGCTCGCGGCCATCGGCGAGCGCCACAAGCTGCGGCGGCGTCGTGGCGGTGCCGCTGTGCCATGTCAGGCAGGCGTGATGGCAGCGCCCCATATCGTGACCAAGGGCGATCAGGTGTTCGGCCCGCAGTTCGGCCCAATCGGGGTCATGTCTGCCGCGATAGGGCTGGTTGACCAACACGAAACGCCGCCCGTAATCCATTGCCAATCCGCGCAGATCGCGGTGTGCGGTGCCAGCGACCTGCCCCAGCCCTGCTTTCAGTTGCATCAGCATCCGCGACGACGGAGTCGATGTCTGGTCCGGCGCCCCGGCGTTCAGCACCGCCGCATGGGCCGGAAAAAGCCCCGAGCGCATCATCATGTCGGCGCGCACCTTGCCCGCGATGCCCAGCGGCGGCAGCTGCACTCCGCCCGGAAGATCGGGTTGGCAATTCAGCGCGACTGGTGGCCCGCCGTTTTGCGACCACACCAGATCCGAATTTTGCAGCCCCATCTGATGCAAAGCCACCCGCAGCCGGATCGCAGCATCGGCCCAGGCGGCCTTGACCAGCGTGCCCATGCCGTCACTGGCCTCGGCTTCGTGCAGGGTCATCGACAGCAAATCCCGCTTGGGATCGCGGCGCGGCGGACGGTGACGCACCAGCAGTCCCTCGTGCAGCAGTTTGTTGGCGATGAGGGCGCGGCCTTGGATCAACTCGCTGAACAAAGCGTCAGACAGATCCTCAAAGCTGTGCGATTGCCTGATCCCGGCAACGCCGCCCTCTTTGGGGCGAATTCCAGCGCGGCGCTGGGCCGACAAATGCCGGGCTTTGCGCCGGGGTTTCTCGCGCTGGAAGGCAATGTCAAACTGCGGCGGATGCAGAAAAACCAGCGCCGCAAGGGCGGGATCACATTCGGTGCTTGGGGTGACCGCAGCTAACCGTGCGCGGGCGCGGGTGGTTTGCAGCGCCGTCTGGTAAAGATCAAGCGCCGCATGAACCCAGAATGCGCGCCCCATGATCCCAGGTTCTGACAGCGCGGCGTGGGTGTGGCGCTGAACAGCATCCTCTGCCTGCGCAAGCGCAGCTTCATCCTGGCCCCCAACTGCGGCCCCGACCAGCGGCAAAACGCCCGCCAGATCCGCCGCGCGGCGCAGCACCGGCTCTGCTACAACCAGAAGGAAGCGGTCCAGCGCGCCTTTCATGAGGCTTTGGCTGGCAAGCGCGCCCGACAACCCAAGCGCACGCGCCATAAGCCCAAACGCGCGACCCCAGACCGGATCAAGCAGCGGTTGCCGTGATGCCAAAAACTGCGCCAGTGCCACGGCAAGCGCGGGCGGCAGCGCAATATGGCGCTGCGCGAAAGAGGCTTGCAAATGCGCGGCGTCAGAGCCGTCCACCGCTGGTCTGGCACCAAGAAGAACCGTCGCCCCACTCATCCAAGCAACAGGTCTTGGCGCATTTTGGCGACGGTGCCGGGATCGGCCTGATCCAGCCCGTAATCCAGCAGCACCCCCAGATCGCGCGGCAGAATCTCGGCGGTGGCGGCTTTGTCCGCCGCGCAGCGCAGCAAGGCCTGCGCCAGAATGATCGCCGAGAATTTGACCAGACGGCGGTTTGACATTTCGGACAGCTCTTTCGCCCGCGCTATCGCCACAATCGCTGCAAGCTGTGCGACGGTCGGGCTGGTCGGATCAATCGAAAGCTGCTGGCTGGTGGTTTGAGTTTCGATGCTGCTGCGATACCGCTCCAGCGCATCGGGAAGCATCCGGAACGCGCCACGTTTGGTGTCGCCGTGGCTGTGGGTTTCGGTCCATGCCGCTTGCAGCAGGTGCGCGATTGGCTCGTGTCCGGCGGGGGCATTTTCCATTCGGCAACGCAACAGGAAACGGTCATAGACCGCGCCCAGGCCGTCTTCCCGCGGTGGATGGTTGGTGGCGGCGAACAGCATCTTCATCGGCGTGCTGTAAACCATGCCGCGGTCGTGAAACTTGCGTTCGTTCATGAAGGTCAGCAGCGCATTCAGGATCGCCGACGAGGCGTTGAACACCTCATCCAGAAACACCACTTCGGCGCGCTGCATCTGGCCGGTGACATTGCGCTCCAGCACTGGATTGCTGCCCATCAGCTTGGCAAGATCAAAATACCCGAACAGCTCGGAGGGTTCGGTGAACTGGGTCAGCAGATACTCAAAATAACGCTCGTCCTTGGCACTGCCGGTGTCATCGGCGGCGTTCACCAAGTCACGCGGGTCGTGGTCCAGCACGCCGATCAGGCTGCAAAACGCGCGGATCAGGCGGGATTTCGCGGTGCCGGGGGGGCCGATCATCACCATCGCCTCGCCGGTCATCGCCGACAGCATCATGCAGCGCACCGCCGAATCCATGCCATAAAACCGCTTGGCAAGCACGGTTTCCAGCCGCAGCACTTCGGCCAGAAGATCGCGGTTCTGGCTATAGATCAGGTTGACATCTTGCTTGTTGAACATGCTTTTGCTTTCCGCCTGACGCTAAGGTACGAGATCAAGGATACTGTCCCAAGAGCCGGGTAGCATGTCGGTTTCAGGCGGATATTCGCCGGGCGCATCGCCGTGTCGCCACTTGACCCAAGGTAAGGAGGCAAGGTCTTCTGCGACAACCCAAGACGCGGCCGCCGACATCCGCCGCACCAGCCATTGGTCCCATGGGTTCAGCGGCTCAACCACGCTGCGCAACGTTTTGGCGGCGCTGCGCAAACGGCTGGCCAGTGGCCCAAGCGCCTGACCGTGAGCCTCTTGCGAGGTGATCAGCAGCGCCATGCCCGCCACCGAAAACAAAGCCTGTGGCGGAGCGCCGGGATGAAACAGCACCCGCTCACACAGGAATATGCGGCAGGTTTCGGCCATGTCATGTCGAAAAGCGCCATCCATCAGGGCGTCTTGCAAAATAACCGGCAGCAGTATTTCTGCCCCAAAACCCGCCCCCGGCTGGGCTAGAACGGCAAGCTGATCGGGCGTTGTCATCATGCGCAACACCAGATCGCCCGCGAGCGGGGCCATAGTGTCAGACAGCGCGTCCTCATCGTCGCCGGACCTTGGAAATAAGCCGGCAATCACATCGGATCCTAACGCGACCGGAGGTTTATCCTCCAAAAGCGCCAAGAAATTGGTTTTGACGGCGTTTTGAAAGGCCGTCCGCGTCTCGGCTAATGTCGGGGGCGCTACAGTATCCGCAATCTGCGCTGAAAACCTCTGTCGGTTGGGTCTGAAACGTCTGGGCAGGAAGGATTTCATCGTATTTTCAACTCACGCGACCAAACTGCAAGTGCCAGCATCGCGAAAGCGAAAGCCAATAGAAATGGATAGAGCGGGCTATTTTTGACAACCATTGGCGGATCGTAGAAGCGGATTTCCTGCTGATCAAGGGCAAGACCATTGCTGGATTCGATAATATGCGAAATCAAATTCAGGTTGATCCCGTGGTCCAGCCGCTCGGAGCCGCTGATGCTGTCTGGACCGGGACGCGGAAATGTCACTGGAATACGTTGAATATCCGCGCCTTGTTGCAGCACAAGCATGGCACGTCGGGTGGTTTCTGACCGGGACACGATCACATCACCCATATTCGCGCCCAGCCGTGGGTCGAAATGCAGCGAGATGCCAGTCGCCGATCCATCCGGCCAAAGCATACTGGCCGACAATGTGCCGGGTGTGGTCGCCTGCTTTATCTCTGTCACCGCAAGCCGATAGCTTCCGCCGATATCCGAAAGCCGGATCAGATACTTGTCCTGATCGGGCCAGCCCAGCAACAGGTTCAGCATCGCCTCGGTTGCAGCAAGGCTTTGCCCGCCCCATTCTGCCCCCATCGGCCCCAAGAAAGCCCCCGTCACGATGCCCGTGCGGCTGGAATCGCGCCGCCAGACAAACACCGGATCGGGCGGCGGATCGGCATGCACGGACTCCACTTTTGCATCGGCGCGCGGATAGGATGTTGCAATGCCTTCGACATCAGTGTTGCCGTCCAGCCCCGGCTCTGCGCCGGTCATCACCGGACGAAACCTTGGCTGCCGGAAGAATTCGGTGCGTTCATCTGGTTTGAAATAGCGCATGGATATCGCCCCGGCATTGCCGCTTTCTCCGAGCAGAATTTCCTCGCCCCATTTCGAGATATCCATGGGGAAGTGCGAATCTGATACCGAGATTGCCGTGGTAAAACACTGAGGCGCTGCCTGCGGCGGTTCAAAATCCGCATCAGAGATAAAAAAGAAGGCGCAATAGTTTGACACGAATTTGGCTGAGTCACGGATGGTGTCTGCGGGTGCCGTGCCGCCCCCGGCTGACAGGCCCGCCGTATAGCGTCGCGCGGCGTCCAGCGTTGCCGGGGATGCAGCGGCTTGGGCAAAGGGGCGCAAGGCTCCGTCGGC
Source organism: Alphaproteobacteria bacterium HGW-Alphaproteobacteria-1 (assembly GCA_002842985.1). Lineage (GTDB taxonomy): Bacteria > Pseudomonadota > Alphaproteobacteria > Rhodobacterales > Rhodobacteraceae > Roseovarius. Next base: position 10,545 of record PHEQ01000033.1, on the reverse strand, counting down.
AAAGGGCAAGATTGCCACCGTATCGCGCGGCCGCAGTTGCGACAGGATGGCATTGATCGCCGATTGGGCGCTGCCAAGCCGGGTTCCACCCATCGAGCCAGAAACATCCACCATGATCACGATGTCGCGCGGCGGCGGTTCTTGCACAAAAATCCGTGGATCACTGTCTACCGGCAGGATCGGATTCAACACCGTTTCATTCCAATCCGAGATGATTTGCGGCTGGTCCACCGCACCGCGCAGGCCACCATTGATCCAAAACAGCCCGGTGCCATCGGCGGCGGCAAGCAAGGTTTCGATGTAATCCGCCGGAAATGCCGAAGGTGCCAAAGCGTCAATCACCACCAGATCATAGGCGGCGGGGTCGGGTGGGGCTGCGGGATCGCCGCGCTCTGGCTGCCATCGCGCTGTCGGCAGGGCGTCGGCCCAAGGCGCGGCCCCGAACACCAGCAGCCGCGCCGGTCCGCGCACCAAGGTGAACAGGCTTTTGCCTTGCTGGCCCAAATCCGAGGTGAAACCAAGCCGCACGCCCTGAAGGCCGCGGTTGGAGAGCCGGGTGCTTAACCGAATGGCCCGCAGATGGCGCGAGTCGGTGATCTGGGTCACAATCTGGCTTTCGCCCTGATCCAACACGGCTTCACCTGCGCCAAGCACGGTGCCGCGCAAGATCACCCATTCACCAAGGCGATGCTCTGGGCCGATGTCGGCTGCGATCAAACCTGCGGCGGGGGCGGCGGCTCCGGCAGTGACGATATGGATGGGGATACCCTCGGTGCGGAAATCGTCGAGCAGGGCATCGTCCAGCGCGGCACTGGTCCAGCCATCGCTGATCAGCATAACCATGCGCTGCCCCGTTTTACTGCGCAGAGTGGCTAGCGTGGCCATCAGACCGGCGCGCAGGTCGCTTGTCGGCTCGGGGGCTGCGACGCGGTAATTCCGCAGCGTGACGCTCAGGTTCGCCAATGAGGTTTCACCGCCAATGGCGCGGCTGTTTTGCCCAAACAGCCGCAACGCACCCTGCCATTGCGCCGCATCTTGCGCCGGTATTTGGGCCTGAAATTGCGCAACCCGCTGTCCGCCGCGTGACAGAGCGGCACTGGCCGCATCACCATCACGCCAAAAACTTTCCGAGGCATCGAGTAAAACCACGATGGTGCCGCCCTCGCCTTCGGCAGCGCTTTGCCGCAGGACCGGTTGCTCGATCACCAGCGCAAGCGCCATCGCCGCAAGGCTGAACAGTGCTGCCGTCAGCAGGCGCAAAGCGGGTTTGCGCCGCGCGCGCCAGCCCAGCACAAATGATGCGGCAATGATCAGGGCGACAAGCCCCCAAGCCCAGACTTCAGCGGCACTGCCAAGACAGTCCAGTTGTTGCCCAGCAAAGCCGATCCCCTGAAACCTGGCGCAGATCATTGCAACACCTCGCGCCTGCGTGCCAGCCGCAGCAGCTTTTCCGCCAGCAGGGCGGCCAAAGCTGCCAGCACCGCCCAAGGCCAAAACGGCAGCTGTTGCGGTGTGGCACTGCTGCCCGCAAGCACCGCCAGATCAGCCGGGGCCCCTGCCGGGCGACCTGTCAAGCTTTCGCGCCATGCGTCAGGGATGGGTGCTTCGTCCGGGCCGATCCAGCGGATTGCCTGCGCGCGTGGAGGTGTCACGATCAGATCGGCAAGCCCCGAGAAAAACAGGGTCAGCGACAGGCTGCGCTGCGGCTCGGGCAGATCCAGCCGAGGCGCGGGCAGGATCAGGCCCGGCGGATCGGCGCGTTGCGCGATCAACACGCCGCCTTGGTCATCGGTCATCATCGGCACAAAGCCCGGCGGCAGCGGTGCGGGATAGGGTGCGGGCAAAGCGACCTCTAACGCATCAAAATTAAGAGCCGAAAGCAGCGCCAGACTTTCACGGAACGGGCCAATCCGGGCCGCACCCTTGCTGTCAAAACCGGGGTATGTCAGCATCAATGGCCGTGCCAGATCCTGCGGCGCAAGTTGCGCCAGTTCTGTAACCAAGGGATCAGCGGCACCACCTGCGGCAAGGCTGGCCGGGCGCGGCAAAGTCCCAAGCTGCCAATCCACCGCCAAAGCGAGCGGCATGTCCAGCCGCGTTGAAATCCGGTCATCGCCCGGGTAGCCGTCACCGGCGGGCAGGCGGGCTGTGTACTCTCCGGCACCATTATAAACTGCAATCGCATACCAGCGCCCCTCGGCCTCAGGATCGGGGTAAATCACGGCGTTTTGCGGGCCGGCTGGCCCGGTCAGCACCAAAGCAGGCGGCGCATCGCGGCCCGAGTTCACACCCTCAAGGCGGATTTCAGGTGTGGTTTGGCCAAAGGCCGAGGGGCGCAGCGCCAGCGCGCGCAACCCGTTATTGCCAACAGCCGCGCCAATTTGATCCCACAGCAGCAGAGGGCCGCCAAGATCGGCGGGTTGCGGCGGCAGGTCGGTGATAACCAGCACATGCGTCAAGGCGCAGCCATTGGCGGGACGGCGTGCGGCTTCAAGCAGCCGCGCGGGCTCTGCACCCTCGGACAAGGGTGCCATGTCGTCTGCGGGCAATGGCCCGGTCAAAGCCAGCGGCAGGGCCGGGCCTATCGCTGCACCGACCCCAAGCATCTCGATGCATAGACTGCCGACCCCCGCATTTGCCAGCACCAGCCGCGCCGCCTCTACTTGCTTCAGTGCGCGGGTCTGCCGACTTTCTCCCCCATCCGCGACCGCCATCGACCCGGAGCGGTCAAAAACCACCCGAAGTCCCAGATGATCCGGCAATGCTGCGCGGTAGTTGCGACCGGCATCCAGCAGCGCCCAAAGGCCAAAGCCAACCGCAGCCAGCAAGCACAGCAGCGCAGACAGATCACGGGGCCGGGTCAAGGCTATCCGCGACCATCCGGCAGGCGCTTGCGGCAGCGGCGGCACAAAGCGGGCAAATGAAATCGCGATGCGGCGCGGGCGCGGCTTTTGCATATGCCAAAGCAGCATCAATAGCGCCGAGATTGCCAGCACGGCCGCCGCCCAGATCATTCCCGGCCTCCGAAGGACAGATTGGCCAGCAGCGGCAGGCGCGGAAAGTCCTGTGCAAAGCAGGATTTCAGCCGCTCGGTTCCGGCTTGAAAGCTGTCCTCTGGCTCGGGCAGCGGCCATGCCACGGGATCAATCGGCCAATCCAAGCCACCTGCGCGTGCGGATTGCCGCAAGCGGGTGGTATGGGCGGCCACGGCGTCGGTGGCGGTGCGAAAGACGGCTTCGTCAAACTGCTGCAAATCGTCACTTTCGTGCTGATCCGGGCGGATCAGGCGAAACTCTGCGGCGCGGCGCAGCAGGGCAATCTCATGCTGCACCGAGTCGAGTTGCAGCACAGACAGCGACCGCCGTCGCGTTTGCACCTGCCGCGCGAATTGCACAAATTTCTGGCCGGGATCGTCAAACAGCATGTCAGACAGCACCACCGCAGCGCCCGCAGGACGCAGCTTGTCGGCAATACGCCGCAAGTCAGCAAAGCCTGCGGGGGGATCGGGTATCAGTCGCCCCGCCCAAATCGTTTCCGCCCAATCGCGCGCCCGCGCGCCGCCACCCGCCCCGTGCAGCGTCACCAGCGCCTCGCCCGGTCCTGCGAAAAGGCGCGCCAGAATAACCTCATCCTCCTTGTCCAGCGCCAGCATCACCAACGCGCGCATCGCCCACAGCGCGTAAAGCAGGCGTGGCATGGTTTCGGGCAGCGCCATTTCCGAGCGGTTGTCGATCACGATGGCCAGAGTCATCTGTTGCTCGGCCTCGAAGCTGCGCAGCAGCAGATCGCCGCGCCTTGGTTGGCGGGCCGAGGCGCGCCAATCCACGCCCCGGATGTCATCGCCGCGCTGGTAGGCGCGGTATTCGCGGAATTCAAGGCTATGGCCCTGTCGCCGCCGCTGGTGTGGACCGGCCCCGAGGCTTGGCGCATCGCGACGCCAGCGCAGCACCAGCCGGTCAAGCATCGCGGGCGACAGAGGGGGATCGGTGATCGGCATCACCGGCTCAGAGCTTGACGTGCGTGTGGGCGCGCTCCAGCGCCAGCGCGAAATCGGCAGGGTAATTGCCATTGCGTGCCCCGTCGGGGGCGGTGGCTGCGGCAAAGCTGCGGATGAAGCCATCCAGCGCCGTCGCCTCGGATTGCGGGGTGGCAAGATCGCTGTAATCATGCGCCACACGGATGCGATGGCGCAGCACCGGCACCACCATCTCGGCCAAAGCGCGCGGCGCATGAGAAGCGGTTTCGACTGCGGCGCGCTGCGGTTCGACCAAGGTTACTGCAGACCAGCCGATCGCGGCGCGTGCCAGCGCCATGCCGGCCCGTGGCCCAAGCGGATAGGTCACCTTGCCCTCGACCAGGCTGCGCAACTGCTTGACCCGAGCGGGGTTGATGTCGCGCAACTGATCAAATTGCAGGTTGCTGGCCTGGACCATGTTGATGATGTGATCTGCCACCAAGGGCAACAGCGGCACCGACATTACCCCCGTCGCGACATCGTGCAGGCGGGCGATTGCGGCGGCGATCCGTATGGGGTCTTCGGGCATCGCCGCACCGCTGCCGGGCTTTGGTGCGGTGTCTGGGCGCAGGGCCTTGGCGATGATCTGATCCATCACCGCCGCCTCCGGCATCGCCATGTTGATCTTGAACATGAAGCGGTCAGATTGCGCTTCGGGCAAGGCGTGAGTGCCATCCTGATCAATCGGGTTCTGCGTCGCCATCACCATGAAAGGGGTTTGATAGGAGAAACGCCCGTTTTCTTTCCAATGCCGCAGCGCATGGGTCGTGCCCAGCACCGTGACCTGATATTCGGCCATCGCTTCCAGCATGGCGGATTGAGTTTTTGCGGTGGCGCGGTTGATCTCATCGGCCAGCAGCAGGCTGCAAAACACCGGGCCAGGGGCGAAAACCAGATGGCCGCTGCCATCCTCGGCAGGCATCAGGGTGCCGGTGATATCGGCGGGCATCAGGTCCGGGGTGAATTGAACCCGCCCGACCGCAGCAGCCCCCAAACCCAGCGCCGCCGACAGCGCCCGCACCAGGGCTGTTTTGCCGAGGCCGGGATTGCCCTCAAGCAGCACATGGCCTCCGGTCAGCAGGGCGACGACCAGCGCATTCACGATTGGGTCCAAGCCGTGCATCCCCAGCGCCGTCACCGCGGGCGGAATGTTGCGCAGAAAGTCCACATGCCCTGCCTCAAGCAAGGAGGGGTCAAGATTTTGGGTCATGTCAATTCACCAGTTCAGAAATCCAGGCAGGCAAGAGTTGTCGCGCAGGCAGCGGTGCTGCGGCGATGGGCGGGGGGGTGTCACTTTCTGGCGGCAGGCGGGCTTCAACAGCATCGGGCACTTGGCCCGCTTCGGCGAAAAGTTGCGAGGCACCACCGGCCTGAAGCTCCAGCTTCCCCCCAACCTCGGGGACGGTTGCTTCGATGCGCCCGGCCAGATCATGTGTTAAATCGTTGATCGGCTTGGCGGGATCGGCGGTTGAAAGGCTTTGCCCTTCGCCAGCGTCGTCCAAAGGTTCGCTGGTCAAAACCATGGGCAAATTAGCGTCAGGCGGTTGATCCAGGGGCGTAATATCACCCCCGGTTGAACCCTCGGGAGTGATGTCACCCGAGGCCATGCCATCTGCCCCGTTACCTGAAGGTGCCACATCCTCATCAGATCCGGTATTTCCCGACGGAGGAGTGCCATCAGCCGAGGCTGCGGGTTGATCTGAACCGGCGTTAGCGGCCGCGCCCGAGCTTGCGTCCGGGGGCGCATCGCTGGCAGCGGCGGGTGCTGTTGTGCCTCCGTCTGGCTGCCCTGCTTCACCCGGTTGACCTGTGCCATCTGCATCGGGCTTGCCGGTATTTGCAGAATCCTCTTCTTGTCCCTCTGCTGCCGTCGCATCCTTTGGCGTGTTTGGTTGAGCAGAGCCTGCATCCTTGGCCGCCGCGTCTGCCGAGTCATCGGGTGGCGATTGATCGGCCCCACCCGTCGGGTCGGATGCGGCAGAGGTGCCGGGAGATCCGCCTTGTGGGTCATCGCCAGCTTGCCCGGAATTTTCAAACTGATCCGGAGCGCCAGCCCCTGCCGAAATGCCTTCCTCAGGCCCATTCCCCGAATCATTTGGCGCAGCGTCTGGATTGGGTCCGGCAGCCCCGGCTCCCGATGGCGAAGACCCATCAGAGCCTGATGCCGACTTTTCGCCAGCAACGCCTCCATCTGCGGTCCCGTTGTTGCTATCCCCGGAACCTGCTTCCGCCGCGCCGTCAGCGTTGGCGCTTGCCGCTGATCCTGCGTCTATTCCTTCACCTTTGCTGCTGCCCGGGTTGCTTTTTGCTTCGCCCTGACCAGCCTGTCCTTGCCCGCCAGATTTTTCACCAGCGTGCCCGGATGCGCCGCCTTGCCCCTCCGCGCCGGAAGACCCGGTTTCCGAAGGATTATTGCCTTCGTCGGGTTGGCCGGTTGATCCGTCCGCACCTTCTGCCGCGTCCTGAGGTGGCGAAGATTGATCTGCCTTTGGCTCTGACTTCGGCTGCTCTTGCCGGGGGGTGGGTTGTTCAACGGTCAGTCCCAAGGCATCGCCCAACACCCGCAAGCGCGCCAGCATATCTGACGGCAATAGCAGGATCAGCAGCAAAGCAACCGTAGCCCCGGACACAGCGGTCAGCCCGGCCATCCGCCAGCCCAATATGCGCAGCCGCACCTCTTCCAACACGGTTTTACGCCGAAACGGCGGTCGGACGAAAACGGCGGCAGGCGCATATTGCGCCCGCAACAGAGCATTGGTTTCAGCAGGAGCCTCGGGATGCAGCGCCGCCGCCTGCCGCAACCCGTGACAGCGCCCTGCGGCGGTCCAACTAATGTGAAACCGCTCGGTCTCAGTGGCTTGCGCCAGTCGGTGCAGCAAAAGTTGATACGGCAGAGCGGTGTCGAGAAACCAACCCTGTAAGGCCCGCGCCCGAAGGGCCTCGATCAACAGCAAAAACGCCAGCGCCAATATTGCTCCGTCGATTGCAGCCCAGCCAATGCGGCCCGGAAAGGCCAAACAAACCAACATCGCCAGCAGCAAGAACAGCGCCGAAATCGCACAAGACCGTCCGACAAAAAGACGCCGCGCCAGATGGTTGGAAGCACGCATCGCGGTTTGGGTATCTGTCGGCGCAAGCGTTGCGCTTTTGGCGGCCTTGCCCGCAACCACCAGCCAACAAAGGCCGCACAACAGGATCGGCACAAACAAGAACACAGCAGAAGCAGCACCGCTTGCCCAAACCAGATAAGCCACTACACCCGAAGCAAAAACAGGTAAAATCATCGCAGCCAACGGTCCGGAAAGACCATGCTTGCGCAGATTTTCAGAGCGCGGATGAAGCCGCCCCAGAATCATCGCCTTGAAGTTTGGTTTCAAAATAGACTGGATGTTAATTTCCGCCAACATAAAGCCGGTCACCAGAAACAAAGCGATTGTTACGATAACCAGATGTTCAGGGCGTCTTCCTTCTCCACCCAGAACTTTATTTTGACTACTTTTGGGTGACCAAACAAGACCAGATCGGCGTTTTATTAAAATGGACCGCTTTTGCAGAAATCTGCTGCCTAAGCTGCCCGATCAGCTTCCGCCCGATCATAGGATCACCAGCTTCCCCACCGCAGCCACCTTCCGACATCCGCAATGCCGCGACGCCACCGGTTGCAACGAAGCCCTGCGCGCGTCACGGCGCTTGGGTCGAGCCATCTGGCGACGATGGAGCGGTCAACATCGCCGAAGCCGCGTTGAAACCACGATGCATTGCGTCAAACTGTTGGGCCCGCGCTTGGCTTCGCGGTGGCTTCCGCTGGCTGGCTTCCACAAACTGGATTCCCTGGATTCCGCAAAAGAATCCAGCCGCCAAGGTCTTGATTCTGCAAGTCTTTGATAATGAGTCGCTTTTTGCAAAATCACGTGGCAGGTGGATTCCAAGTGGATTCCCCGGTGAAACTGCCTGTCGCTAGCGAAATGCCGCGCCGCGCCCCCCCGCATACGTTTAGACCCCATGATCGCGGTGTGAACTGACTGGGCCGGTGGCCTCTCCCGCGGCATTCTCCGTTCGAGGGTTGCGCCGGATGGGCCGGTGCCGAGCCTCAGGAATGGGGGAGAGACCACATGCAGGATAGCACGTTCATCGGACTTGATGTCCACAAAGCGACGATTTCCGTCGCGGTTACACAGGGGGAACGTGGCGGTGAGGTCCGCCACTGGGGGACGGTTCCGCACCGCCCGGATCATGTTCGGAAGCTGGTGGAAAAGCTGGCCGCAGGCGGAGGTCGATTGCATTTCTGCTACGAAGCGGGGCCGTGCGGTTATGGCTTGCACCGGCAGATTGAAGAGATGGGGCACGACTGCATCGTGGTCGCACCGTCGCTTATCCCGGTGAAGGCGGGCGACCGCGTGAAGACGGACCGTCGAGATGCTGTGATGCTGGCCAAGCTGCACCGGGCGGGCGAGTTGACGGCTGTCTGGGTGCCGGATGCGGCGCATGAGGCGATGCGCGACTTGGTCCGCGCGCGGGCAGATAGAGAGTCGAGGCCTCGGGCTGGCGAAACCCGGTGGTCAGATAGACGCGGGTATAGCCCTGCGCCGCGGCCTGATCCTCAAGCGCGGCAACGATCCGGCGCGCAAGACCCTGGCGGCGCAGGTCGCGGCGCGTCCAGATGCGCTTGAACTCGGCGGTGGTGTCGTCAAAGCGCATGAAGGCCCCGCCGCCGATGGTCTGCCCGTCGCGCAGCAGCAGCAGGAAATTGCCCGAAGGGGGCGCAAAGGCCTCGGGCGGATAGCGGTAAAGTTCGGCCTGCGCTCCGTCGCGGTTGAAAATGTCGCCATAGCGGCTGTCATATTCATGGATCAGGTCCTCGATCAGCGGGCGGGCGCGTGGATCGGTGGGCGTTGCGGAAATGAGGAAGTCGCTCATGTTGTTTCTCCGGTCAGGAAACGGCGCGCCAAAGCGACCCAGAGGGCGGCGGCGGGGCCGATGATGGCGTCATTGAAGCGGTAATCGGGGCTGTGCAGGGGCGCGCCCTCACCGGTGCCGACGAACAGGAAAGAACCTGGCACCTGTTCCAGAAAGAACGCGAAATCCTCGCTGGCAGTGCGGGGGCGGAACCCGTCGATCACAGCGTCCTGCCCGAACGTGTCGAGTGCGACTTGACACGCGAATGCGGTTTCACTTGTGTGATTGACAACGCTGGGAAAGCCACGGCGGTAGAAGACCTCCGCCGTGGCCCCCAGCGTGAACAGCAGGATCGCGTTGACTGTAGCGGCTTGGCTTGCGCGGCAGGCCCAGATGATCGCGCAGGGTCTCGCCGGGCAACTCGCGGCTGTAGCGCCCGCGCGCCTCAAGTTCGGGGATGACCAGGGTCACGAAATCCTCCAGCCCCTCCGCCTGAACCGGAAAGCCCAGGATGAACCCGTCCGAGGCCCCGGCGTCGATCCAGCGGATGATTTCCTCGGCCACCTCGGTCCCGGTGCCGATGAAGCTGGGGCGCGGTGTGGCGGTGGCGAAGGCCACCTCGCGCAGCGTAAGGCCCTTTTCAGCCGCCTCAGCCTTGATCCGGTCGGTGGTCGAGCGGAAGCTGTTGGGTCCGATCTCGCCCAGATCGGGGAAGGACGCGTCGGGCTCGTATTGCGTGAAATCATGGTGATCGAAGAACCGGCCCAGATAGGCCATCGCCTCGTCCAGCGACAAAAGACTCTGAATAACGCGAAACTTTTCTTCCGCCTCGGTGCGGGTGCGCCCGACAACGGGGCCGACACCGGGGAAAACCGTCTGCCCGAGGTCATTCAAGGGTTGAGTTCAAAGACGGGATCAAGCAACTTCAAGCCGCCGCCTGATGACGGCCATCACCAACTTTCGGGCATATCTCCTTCGGTAACCGAAAAATACAGGAATTCAAAAGCTTACGCTACCCTCACCACATCGTCATGAATTATCCGGGCTAAGGCATCAGTTGCGATCTCATCTGTCTCGAAGTGAGCTCGAACACATTGAGGTGCGGTGCTGGCAATGATGCGTAACGATCTAGCGCATCGTAAGCCAATCGACCCACAGCATTTCAGGCGTGCTCTGGATATTTCCAATACGCTACGTTAAGCTATAAGGGATAATAAGGTGCGCTTTCTGGTTTATACATTTTTCTTTTAAATTACTGAAATCGCGTAACTATCTGGATACTTTGCTTTCATGACGGCACGTCAAACTGCACATTGAAGCTCTGGTAGGCTACGACGGTAGCACCCTCCCGCAACCATCGTTTCCGACCCAGCCCGTGCAAAAAGCGCGGGCTTTGTCGTTTCCGCATCCCCCAAAGACAAAATCCCCGCCAATTCTCCAGCCAGTTCAATGTGATGGCCGTTCGACTCCCACCTGTGTCAGGGATGTTGTCCGCTGCTCTACTTTTCCTCTATTTCTCAGGTGGGCGGGATAGGAGTAAGCATCCGGCGTGAGCCGTGGTCAGGCGGCCTTGACGTTAGGTTTGGTCGCAGCCCAATTCCACGGCAGCAGTTCCGGCAGGTGCGTGACGGGCA
>PHEQ01000071.1 GCA_002842985.1 Alphaproteobacteria bacterium HGW-Alphaproteobacteria-1 | reverse complement strand
CGCGTGGAACTTCTTCGCAAACGATCAGCAACGCGTCCGTTCTATCAGTGACCGAGAATATGCCAAAGCGGTCAACTCATAGGGCCGTTGGTATCAGTCGATCCAGCCCTTCAGATTGGTCTCGACTATCGCCGAGAGAGCCGCGATATGCGCAGCGTCGTCATTGAGACAAGGGATATAGGTGAACTCTTCCCCGCCTGCCTCCTCAAAGCTTTCGCGAATCTCTTCGTTGATCTCTTCCAGCGTCTCGATGCAATCGGCCGAAAAGGCCGGGGCGATCACGGCGATTCGTTTCTTGCCCTCCTCGCTGGCCAGCCGTGCCACCTCATCGACGGTATAGGGCTTTAGCCACTCTTCGGGGCCGAATACCGACTGGAACGTGGTGGTGATCTGGGTCTCGTCCCAGCCCAACCTCTCACGCAGCAGGCGCGTCGTCTTCTGGCACTGGCAATGATAGGGGTCGCCCTGCATCAGATAGCGTTTCGGCATCCCGTGATAGGACACGACAAGGATTTCGGGCCGTGTCTCGACCGCTGCATAGGCGCGTTCCACCGATTGCGCGAGCGCCTCGATATAAAGCGGATGCTCGAAATAGGGCTCTGCCACGCGTGCCACCGGCTGCCACGTCTCGGCCATCAGGGCGCGAAAGAACTGGTCATTTGCGGTGGCCGAGGTGGCCCCGGCGTAATGCGGATAGAGCGGGAAGAACAGGATGCGGGTACAGCCCGCCTCGGTCAGCGCGCGCACCTTGGATTTCGTGGACGGATTGCCGTAGCGCATACAGAAATCGACCATGACCTGATCGCCATACCGCTCGTGCAGCGCGGCGGATAGTTTCGCGGTCTGGTCGCGCGTGATCGTCATCAGCGGGCTTTCGCCCTTGTCCTCGTTCCAGATGGATTTATAGGCCGCACCCGAGGTAAAGGGCCGCTTGCTCAGGATGATGAGCTGCAAGAGCGGCTGCCATTTCCAGGGGGAATAGTCGATCACCCTCCTGTCCGAGAGAAATTCGTTCAGATAGCGCCGCATCGGCCAATAGCTGTAATGGTCGGGCGTTCCGAGATTGGCCAGAAGAACGCCCGTCTTTGCTCGTTGCACTCTGGGGTGCTCGGCGGGGGCGTGGCTTGGGCGCGTGGCATCGCGTCTGGCGTCGAGCATGGCGGCGGTCCTTCGGTCTCGGGTCAGGGGTGACATAACGGCTGGGCGCCAAAGGTCAATCTTCAAGCCGGGTTTCGCGCGCCCCGAGCGCATCGGCCAACCGCGCTGCGGCGGACCCGGGGCGCAGCGGTTGCGGCTGGGTCGGGTCGGGGGACCAACCGGTGAGAAAGACCATCTCTGCGGTCGCGCGGATACCGCCCTCCGGGTGGCTAAAGCTCTGGGCATAGACATCGCAGGCGCGCGCCAGCACCTGACGACGCAACATCCCGCGCGAGCGCGTTGCCATGGCGTTGGCCTCACCCATGGCGCGCAAGTCGCGCATCAGGGCTGACGGGTCGCGATAGCGCAGGTCGAGAGGCAGCCGGTCCGCCACCGGCATCGCCAGCCCCGCCCGTTGGAGAAGCGCGCCCAGATCCCGGATCTCCCCCATTGGCAGCACGCGCGGCGAGAGCCCGCCCGCCACATCCGCCTCGGCCTGTGCCAAGGCCGCGCGCAGCTCCTGCAAACTGCCGCCACCAAACAGCACCGCCAGCAACAGGCCATCAGGCCGGAGCGCGCGGCGGGCCTGCACCAGTTGTCCCACCGGATCGTTTGCCCAATGCAGGCAGAGCGCATGAATGACCAGGTCATGCGCGCCGGGGGCAAGGGCGATCACCTCGTCATCCGGCACCACCACCGCCTCGGGAAAGCGCGTCTGCCAGAAATCGGGCCAGCCGCTGACAATTCCGGGCGCTGTAAAGGATTTGTTAACCATTGCCAGCCGATCCTCGATTTCATCGGCGGCCAGTTCGTGCAGGAACAGCGCGGGCGCGCGAGCGGCGCGCGCGCGTTGGCGCAACAGGGCGGGGCGGTCGGTCAGCATGGTCTGGCTCATGTCAGGAAGGATAGTGTGGCGCACCCGGCTTTACAAATGGCGGTCCGGCTTGTCTATCCGCCGCGCTGCACGCTTTGCGGGGTGCCCGTGGCCGATGATTTCGGCCTTTGCGGCGTGTGTTGGCGCGATACGCCCTTTATCACCGGCCTGGTCTGCGATCTGTGCGGCACGCCGCTGCCGGGTGAGAGCAAAGGTGTCGCGCATTGCGACGACTGCCTGAGCATCGCGCGACCCTGGGCGCGCGGGCGCGCGGCGCTGCGCTATGAGGCGAATGGCAGGCGGCTGGTGCTCGCGCTCAAGCATGGCGACCGGCACGATGTGGCGCGTCCGGCGGGCAAATGGCTCGCGCGGGCCGCCGCGCCGCTCATAACACCGGGCACGATCCTCGCGCCGGTGCCGCTGCACTGGTTGCGGCTTGTCTCGCGGCGGTTCAACCAATCCGCCCTGCTGGCACAGGCGCTGGCGCGCGAGACCGGACTGATCCTTGTGCACGATCTGCTGATCCGCGCGCGCCATACCCAAAGCCTGAGGGGGCTGGACCGCACCGCGCGCCATGCCACGCTCGACGGGGCGATCCGCGCCAATCCCCGCCACCTCGCCACATTGCGCGGGGCGCATGTGATCCTTGTCGATGACGTGATGACCTCCGGCGCGACGCTTTCTGCGGCGACGCAAGCCGCCTATGCGGGCGGTGCGGCAGAGGTGTGCATTCTCGCACTGGCGCGCGCGGGAAAGGAGGCTTAGATTCGCGCCTGTCAGGACCAAGAGGCGCATCAATGCAATCCGTCGAAATCTATACATCGCCGCTCTGCGGCTTTTGCCATGCGGCCAAGCGCCTTCTGAAACAGAAAGGCGTGAATTTCTCCGAAATCAACGTGCTTGCGCAGCCAGCGCGCAAGTCCGAGATGATGAAGCGTGCAAACGGTCGCCACACCGTGCCGCAAATCTTTATCGGCAAGACCCATGTGGGCGGCTGTGATGATCTCTATGCACTCGAACAGGCGGGCAAACTTGACGCACTGCTGAAAGGCTGAGGCGATGCGCGCGGCACTGTTGCAACTCACCGCAAGCGACGACCCGGCCGAGAACCTCGCCACCCTGCGCGCCCTCATGGCCGAAGCGCAGGCAGGCGGGGCGGAATTGATCCTGACCCCCGAGGTGAGCAATTGCGTCTCAGCCAGCCGCAGCCATCAGAATGCGGTGCTCAGCCCCGAGGAAAGCGACCCAGTTTTGGCCGGATTGCGCGACGAGGCAGCGCGCCGTGGTGTCTGGCTCCTGATCGGATCTCTGGCGCTCAAGACCGGCGATCCCGATGGGCGCTTTGCCAACCGCTCGTTTCTGATCGACAATTCAGGCTCCATTCGCGCCCGTTACGACAAGATCCATATGTTCGATGTGGATGTCTCTCCCGAAGAAACCTACCGCGAATCGGACGGCTTTCGTCCCGGGAGGCGCGCGGCAATTGCCGAGACGCCTTGGGGCAGGCTCGGCCTCACGATCTGCTACGACATCCGTTTCCCCCATCTCTATCGCCGCCTCGCGCAGGCCGGGGCGGATATCCTCACTGTGCCCGCCGCCTTTTCGCATGTCACGGGGGCGGCGCATTGGGAGAGCCTGCTGCGCGCGCGGGCCATCGAGACGGGATGTTTCGTGCTTGCCCCGGCGCAGACCGGGACGCACAGGGCGAGCATTGGCAAGGCCCGCCGCACCCATGGCCACAGCCTTGCCGTGGCCCCCTGGGGCGAGGTTCTGGCCGATGGCGGCACCGCGCCGGGCATCGTCATGGTTGATCTCGACCTCTCGGAAGTGGCACAAGCACGCAAACGCGTGCCTTCCCTGCGCCATGACCGAGAGTTCGACGGCCCCTGAATGGATGAGACAAGCAGCAATTCCCTTGCGGTCGCGCTCTTCAGCGAGATCCTGACCAACGAGCAGCTGATTCGCTCGCGGCTCAGCCGGGTGTTGCCCAAGGGAATGGAAATCTCGCATTTCTCGGTGCTCAATCACCTTGCCCGCCTGGGCGACGAGCGCAGCCCGGCGCAGCTTGCCAAAAGCTTTCACGTGACCCGCGGCGCGATGACCAATACGCTCTCCAAACTGGAATGGGCGGGCTACATCCATATCCGCCCCGACTGGGAGGATGCGCGCCGCAAGATGATCGCGATCAGCCCCTCGGGCCGTCAGGCGCGAGATGCCGCCATTTCTGCGATCACGCCCATGGTCTCCGACCTGATCCGCGACCTGGGCGAGGACCGGGTCCGCGCGAGCCTTCCGGTGCTGCGCGAATTGCGCAGCAAGCTGGAAGGGTAATACCAACGGCCTGATTGTTTGACTCGCAGAGGATTCCCTTCTGCAGAAAAATCTGAATCACTGTCTTCAAATGATGGAGGCTTTGATGGCAGTTG
>PHEQ01000032.1 GCA_002842985.1 Alphaproteobacteria bacterium HGW-Alphaproteobacteria-1 | reverse complement strand
GGTGGCATATCCTTTTCTCTCTGAGAACTGACGGCATCTTCAACACCGCCATGATATGCCGCCTACTTCAGACCATCACCAACTTTCGGGCATAACTCCCTGCCCGCCATGGCGTGCGCTCTCGCTGCCCGTGGGCTTGGTCAGCGCGGCCACCACCTGACCCACCCGTGTGCGCAGCGCGGCAAAGGCGGCGTTGCGCGCGGGCGTCACCAGCGCCTTGTGGGTCACGTCGAGCGGCACGATGGTGACGGGCGCGCCCGCGCAGAGCACGATATCGGCTGCCTGCGGGTCGACATGGATGTTGAACTCCGCCGCCGGGGTGACATTGCCAAGCGCGCGATGCGCCCCCCCCATGAGGACGATCTCCGCCACCCGCGCCACGATGTCGGGCGCGCGTCGAAACGCCGTGCCCAGATTGGTGAGCGGGCCAAGAGCCACCAGCGTCACGCTGCCCGGTGCGGCCTCCCGCAGGGTCTCGATCAGGAAATCGACCGCGTGGCGCGGATCGAGCGGCATGGTCGGCGCGGGCAGGTCCACGCCCCGCAACCCGTCCTCTCCATGCACATGCTCCGCGGTGACCAGAGCACGCCCCATGGGCCGGTCGCAGCCTGCCACCACCGGCACATCCCGCCGCCCGGCCAGCTCGCAGATCCGCCGTGCGTTGCGCGCCGTCAATCCGAGCGGGACGTTGCCCGCCACGCAGGTCAGACCCAGCACCTCGAGCGCCTCGCCCGAGGCAAGCGCCATGAGGATCGCCACGGCGTCATCCTGACCGGGGTCGGTATCGATGATGATCTTTCGCGCCACGCGCCGCCCCTCTGACTGACCGGCATCAGCATGATGCGCCATCGCCCGAATGTCCATCGGCGCACGGCGAATCAGCCCGCTCGGCCCTTGGTTGCATCCCACGCCGTCCGCCGCGGACGCGCCTTCATCGCGTTCGCCACCGCGCTTGCAGGAAATTTTCCGCCTTTTCCACACTTTGCCCCCAGCTTTCCATTTGGGTTTCGCGTCATTCTGGCTATAGTCGCGATCAATAATGATGTCTGCCAAGCCACGCCGAAGGGGAGCCGCCGAATGATCCGGTCGGAACTGATACAGAAAATCGCCGACGATAACCCGCATCTCTATCAACGCGATGTCGAGAAGATCGTGAACACCATCTTCAACGAAATCACCGATGCGCTCGCCAGGGGAGACCGGGTCGAATTGCGCGGCTTCGGGGCCTTTTCGGTCAAGAAACGTGACGCGCGCACCGGCCGCAATCCCCGCACCGGCGAGAGCGTCGATGTCGAGGAAAAGCACGTCCCTTTCTTCAAGACCGGCAAGCTTCTGCGCGACCGGCTCAACGGGCACTGATCCATGCGCTATATCCGATACGCCTCGATCGCCATTTTCGGCCTTGCCCTCGTTCTGATCGCGCTGGCCAATCGCAACATGGTCACGCTGCGGGTGCTCCCGGACGAGTTGGCCGGGTTCGCCGCGCTCAACCCGACCTATGATCTGCCGCTTTTCGTGGTGATCTTTGGCGCCATCGCCTTCGGTCTGATCGTCGGCTTCATCTGGGAATGGATCCGAGAGGCGGGCGAACGCGCCGCTGCCGCCCGTCAGGCCCGCGAACTGGCCAGCCTGCGCGCCGAGGTCACGCGCCTGCGCGGCGAACGCGACCGGGACAGCGACGAGGTGCTCGCCCTGCTCGACAAGGCAAGCTGACGCGCCCATGCCCGCAATCCGCGTCAAGGTCTGCGGCCTCAGAGAGGCCGCGCACGTGGCGGCCGCCGTGGCGGGCGGTGCGGCCTATGTGGGCTTTGTGTTCTTCCCACCCTCGCCGCGCAGCCTGTCGTTGGCCGCTGCGCGCGCGCTCGCGCTCGACGTGCCGCCGGGTGTGGCCAAGGTGGCCCTGACGGTGGATGCGGACGATGCGGCACTCGATGCGCTCTGCGCCGAGGTGCCGGTGGATTTCCTTCAGCTTCACGGGGCCGAAACCCCGGCCCGCGTGTCCGAGGTGCGCGCGCGCTATGGCCTGCCGGTGATCAAGGCCATCGGAATCGCGGGCGCCGGGGATCTACCGGCAATCAACCGTTACGGTGCCGTGGCCGATCAACTTCTGGTGGACGCCAAACCGCCCAAGGGTGCGACCCGCCCCGGCGGCAATGCGGAACCGTTTGACTGGGCGCTGATATCGGATCTGGAGTGGCCTTGCCCGTGGCTGCTCGCGGGCGGCCTTACCCCCGGGAACGTGGCGGATGCCATCGCCCGCACCGGCGCGCGGCAGGTCGATGTCTCCTCGGGCGTCGAATCCGCACCGGGCGTCAAGGATACCGCCCGGATCGCAGCCTTTCTTGCGGCGGCGCAGCGGGGCGCATGACGCAAACGGCCCAATCCGCGCAACAAATGAAAAGAATCTGGCTATCGCGCGACACTTTATCCGCAAACCCTGCTTGACGCCCCCTGCCCCCCCTCCTAATGTCGCCGCCACGCAGCAAGGGAGTCGGCGGTCCATGTCGGGGATTGTCCTTATCGTAGGCAGATGGCGCATGGGCCGGTAACGGAAAGACCATATCGGCACCCCATGCGCCCCCGCTACAAGACCGGGGGCTTTTTCATGCGTATCAAGATGACGCCATATACGGAGCAAGAGCGATGACACGTCAGATGAGCGGCGCGAAAATGGTGGTTCAGGCCCTCAGGGATCAGGGCGTGGATGTCGTGTTCGGCTATCCCGGCGGCGCCGTGCTTCCGATCTATGACGAGATTTTCCAACAAAACGACATCCGCCACATCCTCGTGCGCCACGAACAGGCCGCCGTGCACGCAGCCGAGGGCTATGCGCGTTCGACCGGCAAGCCCGGCGTCGTGCTGGTGACCTCGGGCCCAGGTGCCACCAATGCCGTCACCGGCCTGACCGACGCGCTGATGGACAGTATTCCGCTTGTCGTGCTCACCGGTCAGGTGCCCACCTTCATGATCGGCACCGACGCCTTTCAGGAGGCCGACACCGTCGGCATCACGCGGCCCTGCACCAAACATAACTGGCTGGTCTCGGATACGAAAAACTTGGCGGACACGCTGCATCAGGCGTTTCACGTCGCCACCTCGGGCCGCCCCGGCCCGGTGCTGGTCGATATCCCCAAGGACGTGCAATTCGCCGCCGCCGACTATATCCCGCCGCAAAAGGCGCGCACGCATCACTATCAGCCGCAGCGCAAGGGCGATATCGAGGGGATAACCGATCTCGTGGCGGCGCTTGAGAAGGCCAAGCGCCCGATCTTCTATACCGGCGGTGGCGTGATCAATTCCGGCCCCGCCGCAAGCAAGCTCCTGCGCGAACTGGTCGAGGCCACGGGCATCCCCGTAACCTCGACGCTGATGGGCCTCGGGGCCTACCCGGCGAGCGGTAAGAACTGGCTGGGGATGCTCGGGATGCACGGCCTATACGAGGCCAACATGGCCATGCATGGCTGTGATCTCATGATCAATATCGGCGCGCGTTTTGACGACCGGATCACCGGGCGGCTGGATGCGTTCAGCCCCGACAGCATCAAGGCGCATATCGACATCGACCCCTCGTCGATCAACAAGGTGATCAAGACCGATATTCCGATCATCGGCGACATCGCGCATGTGCTCGAGGACCTGCTCGCGGTCTGGAAGGCGCGCGGGCGCAAGGTCAATCACGAAAGCATCGCCAAATGGTGGCAGCGGATCGAGGAGTGGCGCCGCGTCGACTGCCTGAAGTTCACGCAGCAAGGCCCCACGATCAAGCCGCAATACGCGCTCTCGCGGCTCGAGGCGCTGACCAAGGGGCATGACCGCTACATCTGCACCGAGGTGGGTCAGCACCAGATGTGGGCGGCGCAATATCTGGGCTTCGAGGACCCCAACCGCTGGATGACCTCCGGTGGCCTCGGCACCATGGGCTACGGCTTTCCGGCCTCGATCGGCGTGCAGATCGCCCACCCCGAGGCGCTGGTGATCAACGTCGCGGGCGAGGCCTCGTGGCTCATGAACATGCAGGAGATGGGCACCGCCGTGCAATACCGCCTGCCGGTCAAGCAGTTCATCCTCAACAACGAACGGCTTGGCATGGTCCGCCAGTGGCAGGAGCTTCTGCATGGCGAGCGCTATTCGTCGTCGTGGTCCGAGGCGCTGCCGGATTTCGTGAAACTGGCCGAGGCGTTCGGGGCCAAGGGCATCCTGTGCCGCGACCCCGCCGATCTCGACGACGCGATCATGGAGATGCTCGATTACGACGGGCCGGTGATCTTCGACTGCCTGGTGGAAAAACACGAGAACTGCTTCCCGATGATCCCGTCAGGCGAGCCGCACAACAAGATGCTCTTGGGCGAGGCCTCGACCAAGGACGCCATCAAGGAAGGCGGGGCGGTGCTGGTGTGAGCCCGTTTTCTTGAAAAGAAAACGTCCCGGAATTTTTTGAAAATTCCGGGACCAAATCGCCTAAACAAGGAACTCATGAATGTCCCCGCTGAAAATCAAAAAAGGCTCGTCCAAGCATTCCGCCTATAATCTGCGCCCGCAATTCTCGGACGTGCAGGAGACCCACACGCTGGCCGTGATCGTCGATAACGAACCGGGTGTGCTGGCGCGGGTGATCGGCCTCTTCTCGGGGCGCGGCTACAATATCGACAGCCTGACCGTGGCCGAGGTCGACCATACCGGCCACACGTCCCGCATCACCATCGTCACCACCGGCACCCCGCAGGTGATCGAGCAGATCAAGGCGCAGCTTGGCCGGATCGTGCCGGTGCACGAGGTCCATGACCTGACCGTCGAAGGCGCGAGCGTCGAGCGCGAACTGGCGCTGCTGAAAGTGGCCAGCGAGGGTGACAAGCGCGTGGAGGCGCTTCGCCTCGCGGATATCTTCCGCGCCAAGGTGGTGGACAGCACGCTCACAAGCTTCGTTTTCGAGATCACCGGCGGGCCCGAAAAGATCGACGCCTTCGCCGATCTCATGCGCCCGCTCGGCCTTCGCGAGATGGCACGCACCGGGGTCGCGGCCATGTCGCGCGGGGTCTGATCGGCGCAAGATCCGCGCGCATGTCGCGCAAGGGCTGCCGCCGCGTTGCTTGCGGGCGCGCGGCGCGGGGGCTGCGGGGCAAACCTCACGGCGGACCCCGAAGCCGAGAGGGGCGACATGACCCCGCGGACCGATCTGAGCCGCGTGCGCGCGCCCCTGGCCGAGGCCCATGGCCTGCCAAATGCGCATTATACCGATCCGGGCATCTTTGCCGAGGAACGCGTTGCGCTGATCTTTTCGCAATGGGCGGGGCTTGGTGTGGCCGCCGATGCGCCCGAACCCGGCGATGCCAAACCGCTTGATTTTCTGAGGATGACGCTTCTGCTTCTGCGCGACAAGGCGGGCATGGTGCGGGTTTTCCGGAACATCTGCCGCCATCGCGGCATGATCCTTGTCGATGCGCCGCGCCGGATCGAGGGCGCGATGGCCAATCTCATCGCGCGCTGGTCCGCGTTCGATCTGCCGCTATATCACGGCGGCCATGACAGCCGCTTCACGCTCGAAGTGGCGACCAACCGGAAACCGGCGGTCGAGAATTCTGTGAGAGCTATCACCTGCCCTGGGTGCATCCCGGCCTCAACAGCCACGCGCGGCTCGAGGATCATTACCATATCGAGCCGCCGGGTGCCTTCTCCGGACAGGGCACGATGATCTATCGTCAACTGACCAACGAAACCGGCGACACATTCCCGGATTTCGAGGATGTCGGTGCAAAGTGGAACGAGCGCGCCGAATATGTCGCCGCCTATCCAGATGTCCGTTTGGGGGTGCACCGCGATCACGCCTTCGCCATCATGCTGGAGCCGAACGGGCCGGAGCGCACGGTCGAGCATATTCACCTCTACTATCCGGTGCCCGATGCCGATGAGAGTTTGAAAATGCGCAACACGCAGCTTTGGAAAACCGTGTTCGAAGAGGATATCTCGGTGGTCGAGGAGATGCAGCGCGGTCGGCACGCCATGGGTTTTGACGGTGGCCGCTTATCGCCGGTGATGGACAGCCCGACGCATGGCTTTCACGATTGGGCGGCGGGCCGCGAGGCGTGACGCGCGGCTTGCACCCCGACCACGAAAGTCTACCTTCAGGATACATGTACAGGAGGTCACGCGTGCCACTCGCCATCCCGTTCGACAACAGCTATGCCCGCCTGCCCGCAGCGTTCCATACGCGGCAAGCGGCGGCAGAGGTGCGCGCGCCCCGCCTTATCCGTTTCAATGCACCGCTTGCCGAAGAGTTGGGCATCACGATCGGCGACGATGACACGCTGGCGCGGGTCTTTTCCGGCAACGAGACCCCCGAGGGCGCGGATCCGCTGGCGCAGGTCTATGCCGGGCACCAGTTCGGCGGCTTCTCGCCGCAGCTTGGCGACGGGCGCGCGCTCTTGCTCGGCGAGGTGGTGGACAGCGCGGGACAGCGCCGCGACATCCAGCTCAAGGGCTCCGGCCCCACGCCCTATAGCCGCATGGGGGACGGGCGCGCCTGGCTCGGCCCCGTGTTGCGCGAATATGTCGTGTCCGAGGCGATGCATGCGCTCGGCATCCCGACCACTCGCGCGCTGGCCGCTGTCGCCACCGGCGAGCAGGTCTGGCGCGAGGCGGGCGCCCTGCCGGGGGCCGTGCTCACACGGGTCGCGGCAAGCCATATCCGCGTCGGCACGTTTCAGTATTTCGCCGCGCGGCGCGATCTCGGCAGCCTGCGCGCGCTCTATGACTACACCCTCGCGCGGCATTATCCCCATGTCGAGGACCCCGCGCATCTGTTGTCCGAGGTGATCGGGCGACAGGCGAGCCTGGTGGCACGCTGGCTGTCGGTGGGCTTCATCCACGGGGTGATGAACACCGACAATACCGCCATTTCGGGCGAGACGATCGACTATGGCCCCTGCGCCTTCATGGACACTTATCATCCGCAGACGGTCTATAGCTCGATCGACGCCCATGGCCGTTATGCCTATGACAATCAGGCCCATGTGATCGTCTGGAACATGGCGCAATTCGCCACGGCACTTGTGCCGCTCATGCCCGACGCGGATGCGGCGGTGGAGGAGTTCACCGCCCTTGTCCACGCCATGCCCGACCGGATCGAGGCCGAATGGCGGCGCGCCTTCGGGCGAAAGATCGGCATTGCCGAGCCGGGGCCGGAGGCGGCCGCGCTTGTGGGCGATCTTCTGGCGCGCATGGCCGAGGGGCGGGCGGATTTCACCAACACCTTCCGCGCGCTGGTCGAGGGCAGCGCGCGCGATCAGTTCCTTGACCCGATGGCGTTTGACGCGTGGGAAACCGGCTGGCGCGCGCGGCTGGCGCGCGAGGCGGACCCGACGGCGGTGATGCGCGCCGCCAACCCCGCTTTCATTCCGCGAAACCACCGCATCGAACAAATGATCGAAGCCGGTATTTCTGGCGATTTCAAACCCTTGGAGCGTCTACTTGATGTTCTCTCAAGGCCGTTCGAGGATCAGCCCGACGCGGCCGATCTGAGACGCCCGCCAGTGCCGTCGGAAGTGGTTCAGCACACCTTTTGCGGCACATGAGGGCGTGTTTTCAGGCCCGGAAATGACGGGCAAAGGACTCTGGCAAATCGAACTCGGCCAGCGCGCGGGCGCGCGCCTCCGCCGACATCTTGCGCGCGGTCTTCTGCACGATCCGATCCAGCTTTTCGGTGTCCTGGGTCGGCGCGAAGGGCGCGAAATACCAGCGCAGGAAGGTGAAGCAGATCACATCCTCCAGCATCTGCACCTCCGCGTCGCGCTTTATCCCCTCCTTGCGCAGCATGGCGGCGGCGCGCGCGCAATCCGCGCGCCCATAGCCCGCATCCGCCATGATCTGCGCCACACGCGCGGCGTGATGCCGGGCCAGATCGGTGCGCCATGCCAGATAGCCCGCGCGCCCCTCAGGGTAGCCCGCGCGCGGCGAGGTCCAGCGTTCGATATGCTGCCCACGCGCGGCGATCTGCAACGGCTCTGACGCATCAGGACAGAGCCGAGCGAGTTGTTCACTCATCCGTTGACCATAAAGCAGCGCGGCGGGCGCGCCCTCGGCGCGATCCGGATCCTGCGCATTGGCGGCGTCGATGGCCGTCAGCGCCTGTGTCAGCCGGTCGCTCACGGAATGATGCGGGTGTATTTCATACCCTCGAGCGAAACGCCCGCCATCAGTCCCGCCTGCCCGAAGATCACCGCCACGACAGGCGCGGTCGATGTCGTCGTCTCGGCACGAAGGTTCTCGCCCCGATCGTTGAAGGCGTATTGGATATCGGCCCCCGCGGCCCATCCCGAGGACCGGCGGAATCCCTGAAGCGCCTCTTCGGTCATGAAAAACAGAACGTGGGCGAATTGCTGCGCCCCGATCTGAAGACCGACACTGCCCTTGGTGGCCGAGTAGTAATCCACCGTCACGTTGTTGATCCTGAGCGCCCCGCGCCCGAACCCGCCGCCGACCATGAATCCGGCCTGCGTCACCACTGGCATGACCAGCATCCCCGTGGATTTGTCGGCCAGCGCGCGCGTGCCGGGATAGGTGGCGTACATGTGGTTCAGCGTGGCGTTCACGCGCGCGTCGATGCGCGCGGCCCCCGGACTGCCGACGCCGTTGTTGCAGGCCGCCAGGACAGGCGCGCTTGCCAGCGCGCCAAGGGTAAATCCACGTCGTGTAAGAGTGCTCATGTCCGTGCCCGTTCCTTGCCTCAGAGTATGCCGACCTGTTCCTGTCGGTTCTCTACTCAGTATAGGGAGGGCGGCGCGCGCTGTCACTAGGGATTGCGGATCTGCGCGGGTTCCCGCGCGTCCTGTCAGCCGCGCAGGAGGCGCGCGGCGGCGGGCGCGAAATAGCTCAGCACCCCGTCGCAGCCTGCCCGCTTGAAGCACATGAGGCTTTCCATCATCGCGCGCTCGCCGTCGATCCAGCCGTTTTGCGCGGCCGCCATGATCATCGCATATTCGCCCGAAACCTGATAAGCGAAGGTTGGCGCGCCGAATTTCTCCTTTGCCCGCCGACAGATATCGAGATAGGGCATCCCCGGCTTGACCATCACCATATCGGCCCCCTCGCTCAGGTCGCGGGCGATGAGGCGCAACGCCTCATCGGTATTGGCGGCGTCCATCTGATAGGTTTTCTTGTCGCCCTTGAGCGCGTCGCCCGCCCCCACGGCCTCGCGGAACGGCCCGTAAAACGCCGAGGCGTATTTGGCCGAATAGGCCATGATCGCCACATTGTGATGGCCTGCCCCCTCGAGCGCAGCGCGAATGGCCCCGATCCGCCCGTCCATCATGTCCGACGGCCCGATGATATCCACCCCCGCCTCCGCCTGTGACAGCGCCTGTTTCACCAGCGCCTCGACAGTGGCATCGTTGACGATCTCGCCCGCCACCACATAGCCGTCATGGCCTGTATCCGAATAGGGATCGAGCGCCACATCGGTCATCACCGCGATGCCCGGCACGGCGGCCTTGATCGCGCGGGTGGCGCGGTTGCTCAGGTTGTCGGGATTCCATGCCTCGGCGCAATCGGCGGTGCGGTTGGCGACCGAGGTAAAGGGGAAAAGACAAACCGCGGGAATGCCCAGATCCGCGGCCTCCTGTGCCGCCTCGACAACCTTGTCGATGGAGCGGCGATAGACGCCCGGCATGGACGGCACCGGCTCCTCAACACTTTCGCCGTCGCGCACGAAGAGAGGCCAAATGAAATCGGCGGGCGAGAGTGAGTTCTCGGCCACCATGGCGCGCAAGGCCCCGCTCATGCGGGTGCGCCGGGTGCGGGTGGCGGGAAAGGCGGCCTGAAATGGGGTCATGGGCTGGCTCGTCGCGGGCTGTGGCGTGATCACATCCTCACTGGCATGGAAATTCGCCCATCTCAAGGGTAGGAATTGCCGCGCGCGGGCGCTAAGAGGGCGAGCGATACAATCCATTGAGGCGCGGCCTTGACCTTTCTCGACAATGTTTTCGAACTCATCGACCTGCGTTCGTTCAGCAACCTGTGGTTCTGGATCGCGCTTGCGGTGACATGGTCAAGCGCCAGCCACTGGGTGCTTGGCGTGCCCTGGGACATGGCCATGCGCGCGCGCCGCAGCGCGGGCAGCGAGGCGATGACGGATTTCGAGGACATGGTGCGGATCAACACCAACCGGCTTTTGTTCGTGGCGCATGAATCGGGGCTGATCCTTGCCGGGTTTGTGGCCTTCGTGCTGACCTCTCTCGCGCTTCTGGGCTTTGTCTATGACAACGAATTCTCGCAAGCGCTGTTCATGCTGGGCTTTCCGCTGACGCTGGTCGGGCTCGTCTCGCTCAGAACGGCGCGCGCGATCCGCGATCGGGGACTTGTGGGCGAAGCGCTCATCGCGCGGCTCGGGCAACACCGGCTGGTGGTGCAGATCATCGGCATGATATCGATCTTCGTGACCGCCATGTGGGGCATGTATCAGAATCTCAATCTCGGCGTTCTGGGCTGAGCGGGGGGCGATCATGACCGACCAGCGCCATATCGTGATGGGCGGCGCGCCCGAGGGCTTTGACGCGCGGCTCGTGCTGGCCGAGGCCGAGAAGGCGGGCGGGCCGGTCATTCATATCGCGCGCGACGACAAGCGGATGGCCGCGATGGCCGAGGCGCTGCGCTTTTTCGCGCCCGACATGCCGGTGATCCGCTTCCCCGGCTGGGATTGCCTGCCCTATGACCGCATCTCGCCCAATGCCGAGATTTCGGCCACGCGCATGGCCACGCTGGCGGGGCTGGCGCACGCGATGCCGCCGCAATTCGTGCTGCTGACCACGCTCAATGCCGCGACCCAGCGCCTGCCTGCCCGCGAGGTGCTGCGCGGCGCGGCCTTTGCCGCCACGGTGGGCGAGCGCATCGACGAAAAAGCCTTGCGCGATTTCCTTGTCCGCATGGGATTTTCGCAGGCCCCCACCGTGACAGAGCCGGGCGATTACGCGCTGCGCGGCGGGATCATCGACATCTACCCGCCGGGCGAGGGCGGGCCGGTGCGGCTCGATCTTTTCGGCGATGTGCTCGACGGGGTGCGCCGGTTCGATGCGGCCACGCAGCGCACGACCGAGAAACTTGACCGGGTCGAGCTTGCGCCCGTCTCGGAGGTGATCCTCGACGAGGCCGCGATCCGCCGCTTTCGTCAGAATTACCGGATCGAGTTCGGCGCGGGCGGGGCGGAGGATCCGCTTTACGAGGCGGTGAGCGCGGGGCGCAAGCAGGCCGGCGTCGAACATTGGCTGCCCTTCTTCCACGAGCGGCTCGAGACGCTGTTCGACTACCTCCCCGATACCGCCGTCACGCTCGACGATCAGGCCGAGGCCGCCCGCGCCGCGCGGTGGGAGCAGGTCCGCGACCAATACGAGGCGCGCCGCCATGCGCTCGGGCAGAAGGGGCGCGGCGACACGGTCTATCAGCCGATCTCGCCCGATCTGCTCTATCTCGACGACGCTGCTTGGACTGCGGCGCTTGGCGCGCGCCGGGTGGTGCGGTTCTCGGCGCTGCCGCGCCCCACGGGGCCGGGCGTGGTGGATGCTGGCGGGCGCATCGGGCGCAGCTTTGCGCCCGAACGCCAGCAGGAAAACATAAACCTTTTCAGCGTTTTGAAAGACCATGTTGAAGCGAAGCTGGCCAAGGGGCCGGTGCTCATCGCGTCCTATTCCCAAGGTGCGCGCGAGCGTATCGAGGGGCTTCTGGCCGATGAGGGGCTGGTCGGCCCGGTCTCGGTCTCGAGCATCAGAGGCGTGGGCAAGCATGGGCTGCATCTGGCGATCTGGCCGCTTGAACAGGGGTTCGAATCCCCCGCCCTCACGGTCATCGCCGAACAGGACGTGCTGGGCGACCGGCTCATTCGCGGGGCCAAGCGCAAGCGGCGGGCCGAGAATTTCCTGACCGAGGCGCAAGCCCTCAGTCAGGGCGATCTGGTGGTGCATGTCGATCACGGGATCGGGCGTTATCTGGGGCTTGAGGTGGTCACGGCGGCGGGGGCCGCGCATGAATGTCTCGTGCTGGAATATGCCGAGAACGCCAAGCTTTACCTGCCCGTCGAGAACATCGAACTGCTGTCGCGCTACGGCCACGAAGAGGGGCTTCTTGACCGGCTGGGCGGCGGCGCGTGGCAGGCGAAAAAGGCCAGGCTCAAGCAGCGCATCCGCGACATGGCCGAGCGCCTCATCCGCGTCGCCGCCGAGCGCGCCTTGCGCCGCGCGCCGGTCATCGCGCCCGAACATCACGCGTGGGAGGCGTTCGCCGCGCGCTTTCCCTACACCGAAACCGACGATCAGTTGCGCGCCATCGAGGATGTGCTGGCCGATCTGGAAGCAGGCCGCCCGATGGACCGGCTGATCTGCGGCGATGTCGGTTTCGGCAAGACCGAGGTGGCCATGCGCGCGGCCTTTGCCGCCGCCATGGCCGGGCATCAGGTGGCGGTGATCGCGCCGACCACGCTGCTTGCGCGCCAGCATTACAAGGAATTTTCCGAGCGGTTCCGGGGCTTTCCCCTCTCGGTCCACGCGCTGTCGCGCTTCGTGTCGACGCGCGACGCCAACCTCACCCGCGAGGCGATGTCCAAGGGCAGCGCCGATATCGTGGTGGGCACACATGCGCTACTGGCCAAGGGGGTGCGCTTCAACAATCTCGGCCTGCTGATCATCGACGAGGAACAGCGCTTTGGCGTCGCGCACAAGGAACGCCTCAAGGAGATGCGCAGCGACATCCATGTGCTGACGCTCACCGCCACGCCCATTCCGCGCACGCTGCAACTGTCGCTTTCGGGGGTGCGGGACCTGTCGATCATCGGCACACCCCCCGTCGACCGCCTCTCGATCCGCACCTATGTGAGCGAGTTCGACACCGTCACCGTGCGCGAGGCGCTCTTGCGCGAGCATTACCGGGGCGGACAGTCGTTTTTCGTGGTCCCCCGCATCAAGGACCTGCCCGAGATCGAGGATTTTCTGAAAACGCAGGTGCCCGAGGTCTCTTATGTCATCGCCCATGGCCAGTTGGCGGCGGGCGAGCTGGATCAGCGGATGAACGCCTTTTACGACGGCAAGTATGACGTTCTGCTCGCCACGACGATCGTCGAATCGGGCCTCGACATCCCCACCGCCAATACCATGATCATCCACCGCGCCGACATGTTCGGGCTGGCGCAGCTCTATCAGATCCGGGGTCGCGTGGGCCGCTCCAAGGCGCGCGCCTACGCTTACCTCACGACCAAGCCGCGCGTGCCGCTGACGCCGGGGGCCGAGAAACGCCTGCGCGTTCTGGGCAGCCTCGATACGCTTGGCGCGGGCTTTACGCTGGCCTCACAGGATCTCGACATTCGCGGCGCGGGCAATCTTCTGGGCGAAGAGCAATCCGGCCAGATGCGCGATGTGGGCTTCGAGCTTTACCAATCCATGCTGGAAGAGACGATCGCGCGCATCCGCTCGGGTGAGATTGCCGCCGTGACCGAGATGGACGAACAATGGGCCCCGCAGATCAACCTTGGCGTGCCGGTCCTCATCCCCGAGGCCTATGTGCCCGATCTCGATGTGCGCCTTGGCCTCTATCGCCGCCTGAGCGGACTGGAAAGCAAGGTCGAGCTCGAGGGTCTTGCCGCCGAGATGATCGACCGCTTCGGCCCGCTTCCCCGCGAAGTGAACATGCTGATGCTGGTCATGCGCATCAAGGCGATGTGCAAGCGCGCAGGGATTGCCAAGCTCGACGCCGGGCCCAAGGGGGCGACAATCCAGTTTCACAACGACAAGTTCGCCTCGCCACAGGGCCTTGTGGCGTTTCTTCAGGATCAGCGCGGTCTTGCCAAGGTCCGCGACAACAAGATCGTCGTGCGCCGCGACTGGAAGGGCGAGGCTGACCGCGTCAAGGGCGCCTTCGCCATCGCCCGCGATCTGGCGGAAAAGCTCCGCGACGAGAAGAAAAAGGCCACCGGGGCAACCGGCTGATCCCGAGCGCGCCATCTTCCCCCTAGCGCCCCCTGCCCCCATCGCCTAAGTTCCGGGTAAGGTTGGCCGGAATGGTGGGTGGTATGCGGGACACGGGGCTTCAAAAACTGGCGTTCTTCCTGTTGGTGGCGCTCATCGCCTTCGTGGCCGCCACGGGGGGCGTGTGATGGCCGAACGCTTTGGCGGCAAGTTCAGCCCCGGCGGTCCTTCGGGCAATCAGCCGCCGCGTGGCGGCTATCGCGGCGCGCGGCGCACGCGGGCGGGCGGGCGCGTCAACATGCTGTTCTTCGCGCCTTTGCCGCTGGCAGTGCGTGCCTTTGGTGACGGGGCCGCCGGCCTTGCGCTCAATCTCGTCGCTCTCGGCCTCTTGCTGCTGGCCGCATGGCTCACCCGCGAGGGGATCCTTGCGCAAGAGGCCTATGAGGCCCGCCGCATCGCCAAGCGACCCGCCATCCCGCGCAAGATTTTCGCCTCCGCGCTCACCGGCGCGGGGCTTTTCGTGGCCGCCTTCGCCGCGCAGGGCGGGATCGTCGAACCCGCCATCTATGCCATCGTGGGCGCGGTGCTGCACAGTTTTGCCTTCGGCCTCGACCCCTTGCGCGACAAGGGCGCCGAGGGCATCGACAGCTTTCAGAGCGACCGCGTGGCGCGCGTGGTCGATCAGGCCGAGGAGTATCTCAAATCCATGTCGGGCGCGCTTGCCCGCGCGGGCGACCGGCAGCTCGAGCGCCGCCTCGACGGCTTTCAGGTGACGGTGCGCGACATGCTGCGCACGGTCGAGGAGGACCCGCGCGACCTGACGGCAGCGCGCAAGTTTCTCGGCGTTTATCTCATGGGCGCACGCGACGCGACCGTGAAATACGCCGATCTCGCCGCCCGCGCGCCGAACCCGGAGGCGCGCGAAAAATACCTTGCCCTGCTCGACGATCTGGAACGGAATTTCACCGCCAAGACCCGCGCGCTCATGGCCGACAGCACGACCGATCTCGATATCGAGATCGAGGTGCTGCGCGACCGGCTGGAGCGTGAGGGCGTTCACCTTGAAGCCCGCGATTTAGCGTAAGAGGACCAAACCATGTCAGAGACCACCCGCCAAAAGGCCGAAGCCGTGCTCAAGGATGTCGAGGCCGTGAGCCGCGCCGTCCTGCCCGTCCCCTCGGAGGCCAATGCAATCGTCCCGCTCGAGAAGGCAGACGCGCCGAAAAGCGCCGAGATCACCCGCCGCATGGCCGAGATCGACATGGCCGACACCCAGTCCATCGTTTCCTTCGGATCGGCCGCGCAGGCCGAATTGCAGGTCATTTCCCAAGCCATGCTGCAAGGCGTGCGCAACAAGGATGTGGGGCCTGCGGGTGACAGCCTGCGCGGCATCGTCACCACGATCCGGGGCTTTTCGGTCTCGGAACTCGATGTGCGCCGCGAACGGTCCTGGTGGGAGAAACTCTTGGGCCGCGCCGCTCCCTTTGCCAAGTTCACCGCCAAGTTCGAACAGGTGCAGGGCCAGATCGACAAGATCACCGACGACCTCTTGAGCCATGAGCACACGCTCTTGAAGGACATCAAGTCGCTCGACCTGCTCTATGAAAAGACGCTGGCCTTCTATGACGAGCTGGCGCTCTACATCGCGGCGGGCGAGGCCAAGCTGAAGGACCTCGACGACAAGGACATCCCCGCCAAAGAGGCCGAGGTTCAGGCCGCCCCCGAGGGCGATCAGGTGATGAAGGCGCAGGAATTGCGCGACCTGCGCGCCGCGCGCGACGATCTGGAGCGCCGGGTGCATGACCTGAAACTGACCCGGCAGGTGACCATGCAATCGCTGCCCTCGATCCGACTGGTGCAGGAGAACGACAAAAGCCTTGTGACCAAAATCAACTCCACCCTCGTCAACACCGTGCCGCTCTGGGAGACGCAACTGGCGCAGGCGGTGACGATCCAGCGTTCGGCAGAGGCGGCGGCGGCGGTGCGCGACGCCAATGACCTGACCAACGAGCTTTTGACCGCCAACGCCAAGAACCTGCGCGAGAGCAACAAGATGATCCGTCAGGAGATGGAGCGCGGCGTGTTCGACATCGAGGCGGTGAAAAAGGCCAATGCCGACCTGATCGGCACCATCGAGGAAAGCCTTGCCATCGCCGACGAGGGCAAGGCCAAGCGCGCCCGCGCCGAGGAGGATCTCAAGAAGATGGAGGCCGAGTTGCGCGACACGCTCGCCTCGGCCAAGGCGCGCAAGACCGGTCTGGGCGAGACCACCGGCAGCGCCGTGCCGAAGGGCTGAACGCGGATGCGGGCACGGATCGGGCTGGTGCTCTTGGGCGCGGCGTTTCTGGCGCTGGCGGGCTGCGAGATGGCGGCCCCGCCGGCGGCGGCACCCGCCCCCGTGCCGCCCCCCGCCCCGCGCCCGGCGCCCGGCCCCTCCGAGACAAGCGCGGCGCTTGCCGCCCATTACGCGCGCATCGAGCGCGACCTTCTCAACCGCGGCCTCTTGCGCCGCGATGGCGGCGGGCCGGACACGCCCTGGACCGACACCGATCTGATGCGCAATTTCGAGAGCATCGTGTTCTTTGACGAATACCGGCCCGGTGCCGGATTCCGCCCCTCGGGCGGCCTTGCCGGGGGCTTGCGCAAATGGACCGCGCCGGTGCGCTTCGGGGTCGAGTTCGGCCCCTCCGTGCCGCCCGATCAACGCGCCGCTGACCGCGCCGCCGTGGCGGGATATGCGGCCCGCCTGTCGCGCGCCACGCGCCATCCGATCACGTCCGAGGCGCGCGGCGCGAATTTTCATGTCCTCTTCATGAGCGAGGATGACCGCGCCTACGGGCTGGCCCGCGTGCGCGCGCTTGCACCCCAGATCGACGCCGCCACACTTGGCGTTTTTCGGGATATGCCCCGCTCCATTCACTGCCTGGTCGTGGCGTTTTCGCAAAAGGGCAATCCCCATTCCTATGACCGCGCCATCGCCTGGGTGCGCGCGGAACACCCTGCGCTCTCGCGCGCCTCGTGCATCCACGAGGAACTGGCACAGGGTCTTGGGCTGGCCAATGACAGCCCCCGCGCACGGCCTTCGATCTTCAACGACGACGAGGAATTCGCCCTGCTCACCCGCCATGACGAAGAGCTTTTATGGCTGCTCTACCATCCCGACCTCAAACCCGGCATGACCCCCGACGAAGCCCGCCCGATCATCCGCCGCCTGCTGGATGCGCGCGCGGGCGGGCCGGTCTGACGCGCCAACCAAGGAGTTCGCAATGTCCATCTTCGATTTTCTCTCCGGCCAGTTCATCGACGTCATTCACTGGACCGACGACACCCGCGACACGATGGTCTGGCGCTTCGAGCGCGAGGGCCACGAGATCAAGTATGGCGCCAAGCTCACCGTGCGTGAGGGGCAGGCGGCGGTCTTTGTCCACGAGGGTCAGTTGGCGGACGTGTTCACCCCCGGCCTCTACATGCTCGAGACCAACAACATGCCGGTGATGACCACGCTCCAGCACTGGGATCACGGGTTCAAATCGCCTTTCAAGTCCGAGATCTACTTTGTCGCCACGACGCGCTTTACCGATCTGAAATGGGGCACCAAGAACCCGATCATGCTGCGCGACCCGGAATTCGGCCCGACCCGCATCCGCGCCTTCGGCACCTACACCGCGCGCGTTTCGGATCCCGCGCGGTTCATGGCCGAGATCGTCGGCACCGATGGCGAATTCACCATGGACGAGATCAGCTACCAGATCCGCAACATCATCGTGCAGGCGTTTTCGCGCATCATCGCAGGCTCGGGCATCCCGGTGCTCGACATGGCCGCCAACACCGCCGATCTGGGCAAGCTGGTGGCGGGCGAGATCACCGCCGTGGTTGCCGAATACGGGCTCGAGATCCCGGAATTCTATATCGAGAACATCTCCCTGCCGCCCGCCGTCGAGGAGGCGCTGGACAAGCGCACCTCGATGGGGATCGCGGGCGACCTGAACCGGTTCACGCAATATTCCACCGCCGAGGCGATGACGGCTGCGGCCAAGAACCCGTCGGGCGGCGGCGGCATCGGCGCGGGCCTTGGCATGGGGATGGGCATGGCCATGGCGCAACAGATGGCCGATCAGAACCGCGCGCAGGGGCCATGGGGTGCGCGTCCCGAGGCCGCCCCCCCGCCCCCGCCCCCGCCGGTCGAGCATGTCTGGCACATCGCCGAGAATGGCCAGACCCATGGCCCCTATTCCAAGGCCGGTCTCGGGCGCATGGCGACCGAGGGCAAACTCACCCGCAACACCCATGTCTGGACCGCCGGTCAGGACGGCTGGAAGCGCGCCGAGGACGTGGCCGAACTGGCACAGCTTTTCACCGTCCTGCCGCCGCCGCCGCCGGGCGCGTGATCCCATGCGCCGCCGCGCGACCATCACGCTGCACTGGCTGACCGCGACGCTTCTGCTCTTCGTGCTGGGCGATGGCGGGGCGACGGCGTGGCTGGCGTGGCTCTATGCGCTCTCGGGGCTGGCGATGTGCGCACTGGCGCTTGGCTTCGGGCTGATGAACGGGCCGGGGCCAAAGCTTGAGGGCGCGTTTCGCGTGGCCCATCCGTGGCTGCATCGCGGGCTTTACGGGCTCATCTTCTGGGGGACGGTGGCGCTGCTCTCGGAGACGCTCGCGCGCCCCCTGCCCGGCCCGGATGCGCGCACGCTCTTGCTGGCGCTCGTTGCCGCCGCGCTGATCCATTCGGTCTTCAACATGTGGCGGCATACCGCCCTTGGCGACGGGGCTTTGCGGCGTATGACACCGCGTTTCCTGCATAATATCCTGTGAAAGCACCGATGACCGACACGCCCCCTCCCGCCCCCATCGAGCACCGCTTTCCCTGTCAAAGCTGCGGGTCGGATTACCGCTATGATCCGGGGCAGAACCGGCTGATTTGCGATCATTGCGGCGACGTGGCCGAGATCGGCACAGGCGGGCCGTGGCAGGGCGGCATCAAGGAGCTTGATTTCCGCGCGGCGATCCGCGACCAGCTTCCCGCGCAGGAGATCGAGGAGACCCGCACCACCACCTGCACAAGCTGCGGCGCGCAGGTCGAACTTGGCGCGGACACCCACGCCATCGAATGCCCGTTCTGCGCCTCTCCCGTGGTCACAGATACCGGCGCGCACCGTCATATCAAGCCGCGCGCGCTTCTGCCCTTCGCGCTTGACGAGGCCACGGCCCGCCGCGCCATGACCGATTGGCTGGGGCGGCTCTGGTTCGCGCCGGGCGGATTGCAGGACTATGCCCGCAAGGGCCGCAAGATGCAGGGCATCTATGTGCCCTACTGGACCTTCGACGCCCAGACCGACAGCCGCTATCGGGGCGAGCGCGGCACCGTCTATTACGAGACGCAGACCGTCACCCAGAACGGCAAGCGTCGTCAGGTGCAGGTCGCCAAGGTCCGCTGGCGCCCCGCCTCGGGCCGGGTCGCGCGGTTCTTCGACGATGTGCTTGTGCTGGCCTCGACCTCGCTGCCCAAACGCTTTACCGACGCGCTGGAGCCGTGGGATCTTTCGGCGCTGGAACCTTACGCGCCGGAATACCTCGCGGGGTTTCGCGCCGAGGGCTACAATGTCGATCTGGAAACCGGCTTTGGCGAGGCGCGCACCCATATGGACGCGGTGATCGCCCGCGACGTGCGGTTCGACATCGGCGGCGACCGGCAGCGCATCCATGCCATCGACACAGAGGTGAGCGGCGTGACCTTCAAGCACGTCCTGTTGCCCGTGTGGCTTGCCGCCTACAAATACCGGGGCGAGACCTATCGCTTCGTGGTCAATGCCCGCACCGGCCGGGTGCAGGGTGAACGGCCCTGGTCGGCCTGGAAAATCGCCGTGGCCGTGCTCTTCGGCGCGTTGGTGGCAGGGGCGATCGGCTATGTCGTGGCTATGGAAGGAGGGTTCTGATGACAACCGAAATCGAAGAACTGGAGTATCTGCTACGCGCCCGCCATTCCTGCCGTGCCTTCCGACCCGACCCGGTGCCGCAAGAGACCATCGCGCGCATCGTGACGGCGGCGGGGCGCGCGCCCTCATGGTGCAACGCGCAGCCCTGGAAAGTGCTGGTGACGCAAGGCGATGAGACCGAAAGATTTCGCGCCGCCCTGCTGGCCGAGGTGGCCCATGGCACACCCCGCCCCGATCTGCCCTGGCCCGAAAG
The DNA here is from genome assembly GCA_002842985.1 of Alphaproteobacteria bacterium HGW-Alphaproteobacteria-1. Classification (GTDB taxonomy): domain Bacteria; phylum Pseudomonadota; class Alphaproteobacteria; order Rhodobacterales; family Rhodobacteraceae; genus Roseovarius. Next base: position 15,747 of record PHEQ01000032.1, on the reverse strand, counting down.
CTATCCGGGTGTGCATGGCGCGCGGCGGCGCGAATGCGGGTTGCAACTCTACGAGGCCCTGGGCATCGCCCGCGAGGATCGCGCCGCCCGCGCCGAGCAGAGCATGGAAAACCACCGCCTTTTCGGTGCGCCGCATGTGGCCATCGTCCATGCCGAAGCGGCACTCGGGCCCTACGGTGCAATGGATACGGGCGGCTTTGTCACCGCCTTCCTGCTGGCGGCCACTTCGCTTGGGGTGGGCAGCATCGCGCAGGCCTCGGTGGCGGCCTATGCGCCCTTCATCCGCGCACATTTCGCCCTGCCAGAGCGGCGGCTCATCCTCTGCGCCATATCCTTTGGCTGGCCCGACGCCGCGCATCCCGTCAACCGCTTCCGCACCACGCGCGCGGGGCTTGACGACGTTCTTGACCTGCGCGGTTGAGCGCAGTCACCCGCCCGGCTTGCCCATCACCCGCGCGGCGATGACCGTGGCCAGGGCGCGGGGCGTCACGCGCGGGCTGAAGGCGAAGAACTTGTTGAGCAGCCCCGGCACCACCACCCGGCGGCCCGCCGCCATCGCCGCCCAGCCTGCGCGCGCCACGGCATCCGCCCGCGCGGGCCGTGTGAGGCGCAAGAGGCCGATGCCGTGCATGTCCGCCGCGTCGAAAAACGCCGTTGCCGTCGGTCCGGGGCACAGCACCGTCAGGCTGACCGGACCGCCGCGCAATTCCTCGGCCACCGCCTCGGACAGCGAGAGCACATAGGCCTTGGTGGCGTGATAGACCGAAAGGGTCGGCCCTGGCATGAATCCCGCCACCGACGCGACGTTGAGGATGCGCCCGCCGCCATGCGCCGTCATATGGGGTATCGCCGACTTCATCAGGCAGGTGAGCGCGGTCACGTTGACAGCGATCGTGCTCAGATCGCGCGCCCACCCCTCGCCGGTGCCGAAATGCCCGTGACGGCCAAGACCCGCATTGTTCACCAGCCGGTCGATATGCCGCCCCTCGCTCGCCGCTTGCCAGAGCCGCTCGACCTGCGCCAGATCGCTCAGGTCGGCAGGCAGGACGATGACCGCACCCGCGCGCCCCCCCAACTCCTCGGCCAGCGCCCGCAGCTTGTCCTCCGAGCGCGCGGTCAGGATGAGGTTGCGCCCCTCGGCGGCGGCAAGGCGGGCAAATTCCGCACCAAGCCCTTCGGAGGCGCCTGTGATCAGGGTGAATGTATCCATACCCCACGCTGCGCCGGTTTCAGCCCCTGCGTCAAGCGGCGTGAAGCGCCGCGACACCGGGCAATTCCTTGCCCTCCATCCATTCGAGGAACGCGCCCCCGGCGGTCGAGATATAGGTAAAGCCCTCCGCCGCCCCGGCGCGGTTGAGCGCGGCCACTGTATCGCCGCCGCCCGCGACCGAGATGAGCCGCCCCTCGCCGGTGAGCTTTGCCGCGTGGCGGGCGGCGGCATTGGTGGCGGCGTCAAAAGGCGCGATCTCGAAGGCCCCGAGCGGCCCGTTCCAGATCAGCGTTCTTGCCCCATCGAGCGCGCGCGTGATCCGCGCCACGGCTTGCGGCCCGGCATCGAGGATCATCGCGTCGGGCGGGCAGGCATGGGCCCCCACCACCTCATGCGCCGCGCCCGCGGCGAACTCGCGCGCCACCACCACATCGGCAGGCAGCAGAATTGCACAACCCGCAGCGCCCGCCCGCGCCATGATCTCGCGCGCGGTTCCGGCCATGTCGTGCTCGCAGAGCGATTTGCCCATATCGAGGCCGAGCGCGGCCAGAAACGTATTGGCCATGCCGCCGCCGATCACCAGCGTATCGACCTTCTCCACCAGATTGCCCAAGAGGTCGAGCTTGGTCGAGACCTTGGCCCCGCCCACCACGGCCACAACCGGGCGCTCGGGTTTGCCGAGCGCCGCCTCGAGCGCCTGCAACTCGGCCTGCATGAGCCGCCCCGCGCAGGCGGGCATGATATGCGCAAGCGCCGTGGTCGAGGCGTGCGCCCGGTGCGCCGCCGAAAAAGCATCGTTGCAGTAGATGTCGCCGAGGGCCGCGAGGCGGGCGGCGAAATCGGGATCGTTGGCCTCTTCGCCCGGATGAAAGCGGATGTTCTCCAGCAACAGCACATCGGCGGCGCGCGCCTCTTCGGTAAGGTTCTCGGCCCCCTCCAACGTCTCGATCAATCGCACCTTGCGGCCCAACGCCGCCTCGAGCGCGGGCACCACCACGCGCAGCGACATGGACGGCACCACCTTGCCCTTGGGGCGGTCGAAATGGGCAATGAGCATGGGCTTTGCCCCTCGCGCAAGGATGTCGTGGACGGTGGGCACGATCCGCTCGATCCGGGTGGCGTCGGTCACGCTGCCGTTCTCGACCGGCACGTTGATATCCACGCGCACCAGCACGCGTTTGCCCCCAAGCTCCATCTCGTCCAGCGTTTTCCAGCCCATCGCGGCGGTCTCCTCATGAGGTTTCGCGCCTCTATTGGCGCGGGCATGGCGCGGCGTCAACCGCCCGCCCTTGGCAAGCGCGCCCCAAGGCCCTAGACCTGTGGCAAAGTCGACAAAGGAGCATGACATGGCCGAGATCAAGGACCCCGAGAACACCATTCTGATCGAGTTGAAGGATGGCACCGTCACCATCGAGCTTCTGCCCGACATCGCGCCCCTGCATTGCGAGCGCATGAAGGAGCTTGCCCGCGCCGGGGCCTATGACAACGTGGCCTTTCATCGCGTGATCGACGGCTTCATGGCGCAGACCGGCGATGTGCAGCACGCCAACATGGAAAAGGATTACAACCCGCGTCGCGCTGGCACCGGCGCCAGCGACCTGCCCGATCTCAAGGCCGAGTTCAGCGGCATTCCCCATGATCGTGGCACGATCGGCGCGGCGCGCAGCCAGAACCCGAACTCCGCCAACAGCCAGTTCTTCATCAATTTCAAGGACAACCATTTCCTCAACCGGCAATATACCGTCTATGGCCGGGTGATTTCGGGGATGGAGCATGTCGATGCCATCACCCGGGGCGAGCCGCCCGCGAACCCCGACCGGATGATCAGCGTCAAGGTGGCCGCCGATGCGTAAGCTTGTTCTCGCGCTTGGCCTGCTGGCCTCCGGTCCTGCCTTTGCAACCGGTCTCGAAATCGAGGTCAAAGGCGTTGCCAATGGCACCATCACCATCGACCTGCTCGAAGAGGTGGCCCCCGGCCATGTCGCGCAGATCGCGGCGCTGGCGCGCGAGGGGGCCTATGACGGGGTGGTGTTTCATCGCGTGATCGACGGCTTCATGGCGCAGACCGGCGATGTGGAATTCGGACGCGCGGGCGGCGACATGCGCCGCGCGGGCACTGGCGGCAGCAACCGGCCCGACCTCAAGGCCGAGTTCTCGGACGTGCCGTTCGAGCGGGGCGTGGTCGGCATGGCCCGCAGCCAGAGCCCCGACAGCGCCAATTCGCAATTCTTCATAATGTTCGCGCCTGCAACCCATCTCAACGGGCAATATACCGTTGTCGGGCGTGTGACCTCCGGCATGGAGATCGTGAACAAGATCAAGCGCGGGCGCGGCCCCAATGGCGCCGTCATCGGTGAGCCGGACGTGATGACGCGCGTGCGCGTCACCAACTGACCATATGAGCACGCCCGCCCTGGCGCCGGTGCCTCTGGCCGAGGGGCTATGGGCCATCGAGGGGGCGCGCGTGCCCTGGCGGCTCAAGGTGCCGATGCCGCTGCGCACGGTGGTGGCGCGGGTCGGCGGCGGGGCGCTCTGGGTCCATGCACCGGGGCCGCTCACGCCCGACCTGCGGGCGTGGTGCGCGGATCAGGGCCGGGTGACGCATCTGGTGCTGCCCGGTGCGCCCGCTTTGCCATGGCTGGATGACTGGCGCGCCGCCTTCCCCGAGGCGCGACACTGGCAGGGCGAGGGGCTGGCCGATGCCCCGTGGCGGCGTGACATCCGGCCCCTTACGATCCGGCATGGCGACAGCTACGAGCATGTGTTCTGCCACCTCTCCTCACGCTCGGCGATCCTCTCGCGGCTGATCATCGCCGTCGATACCGCGCCAATGCCGCCCTGGGCGCGCCCGCTTGTCTGGCTGGCGGGGATCGACGACAGCGACGGCAAGCCGCCCCCTCGCCTTGCCGCGCGGCTTGGCGGGCGCAAGGCCATGGGCGATCTGGTCGAACAGGTGCTCGACTGGAGGCCGGAGCGCCTGGTTCTCACCCATGGGCGGATCTATGCGCGCGACGGCGTGGGCGAGCTGTCCCGCGCCATGCGGCGGATCATGCACGACCGGCTGTGGGACCGTGCGCTATCGGAGGCGAAGCGCCGCTGACACGCGCTCACATTCGCGTGGGGTGGGCTGGCCCGAATCCCGCGCGGCCCGCATCATCCACGCAAGACACCCTTGCAGGAGCGCCCATGTCCCGACTCATCGCCTTTCTCGCGGCCCTCGTCGTGGCCGTGCCCCTGGCCCATGCCAACCCGTCCTTCTGGCGAAGCGAATGGCCGCAGACGGATTTTTCCCGCACCACCATCAAGGACTGGTCCGAGATCCGATCGGGCGGGCCGCCCAAGGACGGCATCCCGGCCATCGACGCGCCGAAATTCCTGCGCGCCAGGTCCGAGACCCGGATCAAGGGCAACGAACCGGTCATGACGCTGGAACTCGACGGCCAGACCCCGCGCGCCTATCCGATCCGCTATCTCATGTGGCATGAGATCGTGAATGACCAGATCGGCGGCATCCCCGTGGCCGTCACCTATTGCCCGTTGTGCAATTCGGCGATGACCTTTGACCGGCGGGTAAAGGGCCGCGTTCTCAGCTTCGGCGTCTCGGGCAAGCTGCGGATGTCCGACATGGTCATGTATGACCGCGAGACCGAAAGCTGGTGGCAACAGGCCGTGGGACGGGGCATCGTCGGGCAGATGACAGGGGTCGAGCTGCGGATGCTGCCAAGCTGGATGGAAAGCTGGGACCAGTTCCGCAGCAGAAATCCCGAGGGCCTCGTGCTGGCAGAGCCGGCTTTCAACCGCGCCTACGGGCGCAACCCCTATCAGGGCTATGACAGTTCGCGCCGACCGTTCCTTTATGAGGGCGAAGACCCGCCCCACAGCATTCCGCCGCTGGAACGAGTGGTGCGCGTGGGCGACCGCGCCTGGCCGCTGACCCGCATCCGCCGCGAAGGCGCTGTCAGTGAAGGCGGCGTAAGGATTTCATGGGAAGCGGGGCAGGCCTCGGCGCTCGATGCGGGCACGATCGCGGGCGGGCGCGACGTGGGCACGGTGCGGGTGCGTGACGCTCAGGGCCGCAACGTGCCCCATGACGTGATGTTCGCCTTTGCCTTTCACGCCTTCTGGCCGCAGGGGAAATGGATGATTCGCTGAGGTGACGCGCCCGCGATGGACAAGCGGACCGCCGCGCGCTAGAGCAACGCCAACGCTTTCATCTGAGGGTTCCCGCCATGCACGCCGCCATCCTTGTCTTTCCCGGCTCCAACTGTGACCGCGATCTCAAGGTCGCGTTCGAGCGGGCGGGCGCGCGCGTCACCATGGTCTGGCACAAGCAGACCGCACTGCCCGAGGGCGTCGATATCGTCGGCGTGCCGGGGGGGTTTTCCTATGGCGACTACCTGCGCTGCGGCGCGATTGCCGCCAACTCGCCGATTTGCCGCGCGGTGGTCGGCCATGCGACGCGCGGCGGCTATGTGCTGGGCGTCTGCAATGGCTTTCAGATCCTGACCGAGACGGGGCTTTTGCCCGGCGCGCTTCTGCGCAACGCGGGGCTGAAATACGTGTGCAAGCCGGTGGGTCTGCGCGTGACCACGACCGACAGCGCCTTTACCCGCGGTTACGCGCCTGGCCAGGCCATCACCGTGCCGATCGCCCATCACGACGGCAATTATTTCGCCGACACGTCCACGCTCGACCGGCTGGAGGCCGAAGATCGCGTGGCCTTCACCTATGTCGAGAACCCCAACGGCTCTGCCCGTGATATCGCCGGGGTGCTGTCGGACAATCGCCGCGTTCTGGGCATGATGCCCCATCCCGAGCGCATGGCCGAGCCCGCCCATGGCGGCAGCGACGGCGCGGCGATGTTCGCGGGGCTGGTGCGCGATCTTGCCCACGCTTGAGCGGAGGGGCCGCGCGCCCTAGACTTGGCCCATGACAGCCGCGCGCTCATCCCGACCCGCCTCGCGCCCGCGCACCGTTCCGTGGCGTGCGCGGCTCGTGCTTGCGCTGCTGTTCGTGACGGCGGTGATCGTGGTTGTGGTGACGCATCGCCTGCTCACCGAACGGTTCACAGAGACCACACGCAACCGCGCCGAATTGCGGCTTCTGCTCTATAGCGGCAACCTGCTCAGCGAGTTGCGGCAGAACGCCATCGTGCCGCAGCTTCTGGCGCGGGACCCCGCGCTCATTGCCGCGCTCAACACGCAGGACTATGCGCAGTCGACCCAGCGGTTGATTTCCTTCGTCGATGAGATCGGCGCGGCCTCGCTCACGCTGCTGGACCGCGACGGGCGCGCAGTGGCCGTGACCGAGCGCACGCGGCTTGGCGAAAGCCACCGTCAGGCCCCTTATTTCGTTGAGGCCCTGCGCTCTCGTGATACGGTTTTCAGCGTGCTGCGGCAGGAGGCCGGGCAGTTTCACTTCACCTATTCGCGTCGGGTCGAAACGCCGACGGGTGTGCTTGGCGTGATCGTGGTCGAGGTGGATCTGCGCAAGTTCGAACGCGCCTGGTCGGGGATTTCCGACGCCGTCATGGTCACCGACAGCGAGGGCACGATCATTCTGTCGACCGAGCCGCGCTGGCGCGGGCTGACCGAGGCCGAGGCGCTTGTGCGGGAGCCCGCGCGCAGCGCGATCGAGCGCGCGCTGCGCGCCACATCCGACTGGACCGCGCTGCCCGGCGATGCCTATCTGCGCGGCCAGTTGGTAATGCGGGTCGAGGGGCGGGTGGCGTTTCGCGGCTGGCGGATCGCCAGTTTCACCACCTATGCCGCCGTGCGCGACAAGGTGAACGGCTATATCGCGCTCGAGATCATGGGATTTGCGATTCTCATGGCGCTGGCCTTCTATTTCCTCAATCGTCGCGCCACCTCTCGCATGGTGCTGTTTCAGCGCGAATCGGCGGAGCTTCGCGCACTGAACGTGCGCTTGCAGCGGGAAATCGCCGAACGCAGACGGGTGCAGGAGAACCTCGCGCAGGCCGAACAGACGCTCCAGCAAAGCTCCAAGCTGGCGGTTCTGGGAGAGATGTCGGCGGCCGTCAGCCACGAGCTGAACCAACCGCTTGCCGCGATGAAGACCTATCTCGCGGGCGCGCGGATGCTGCTCAACCGCAACCGCCCCGACGAAGCGCTGACCTCGTTCCAGCGCATCGACGACCTGATCGAGCGGATGGGCGCCATCACGCGCCAACTCAAATCCTACGCGCGCCAGTCCGGCGACCGTTTCACCCCTGTAAATCTTGGCGACGCGCTGTCATCGGCGCTCGCGTTGATGGAACCACAGTTGCGCATCCGCAAGGTCGAAATCACCCGTTCCCTGCCGCCAGAGCCGGTCTTCGTGATGGGCGACCGGCTGCGCATCGAACAGGTGATCGTGAACCTGTTGCGCAATGCCATGGACGCGACCGAACAGACCCCCGATGCCGCGATCGACATTCTGCTCGCGGCCGGAGAGACGGCAGTGCTGACGGTGCGCGACAACGGCCACGGGATCAACAATCTCGAAAAGCTGTTCGAGCCCTTCTACACCACCAAGCTGCCCGGCGACGGCGTCGGGCTGGGGCTTGCCATTTCCTCGGGGATCGTCAACGACCTTGGCGGGCGCCTGACGGCGCGCAATGCCGAGGGCGGGGGGGCTGTTTTCGAGGTCCAGCTTCCCATATTGCCCGAAGAGACCCAAGCTGCGGAGTGACATGCCATGCCGTCTGCCATGAAAATCGCCATCGTCGACGATGAGCGCGACATGCGCCAGTCCATCAGCCAGTGGCTGGCGCTCTCGGGCTACGATACCGAAACCTTCGCCAGCGCCGAGGAGGCACTCAAGAGCCTCGGGCCCGATTATCCCGGTATCGTCGTCACCGACATCCGGATGCCCGGCATGGACGGGATGCAATTCCTGCGCAAACTGATGGGCAGCGACTCCACCCTTCCCGTCATCATGATCACCGGGCATGGCGATGTGCCCATGGCGGTCGAGGCGATGCGCCTCGGCGCCTTCGACTTTCTGGAAAAGCCGTTCAACCCCGACCGCATGACGCAACTGGCCAAGAAGGCCACGCAACGTCGGCGCGTGGTGCTCGACGCGCGCGCGCTGCGGCGCGACCTGTCGGATGGTGGCTCGCTGATGAAGAAACTCATCGGCACCAGCGCGGCAATGGAACGGCTGCGCGAGGATATTCTCGATCTCGGCCAGGCAGACGGCCATGTGCTGATCGAGGGTGAGACCGGCACCGGCAAGACACTTGTGGCGCACGCGCTGCACGCGGTCGGCGCGCGCGCGGGCAAGCGGTTCGTGGTGATTTCCTGCGCCGCGCTGGAGGAAAGCGCGCTCTCCCGCCGCCTTTTCGGCCCGGTCCAGCCCGAGGATCCGCACCTTCCGGCGGTCGAGGAGGCGCGCGGCGGCACCTTGGTGCTGGAGGATATCGAGGCCCTTCCCGAGACGGTGCAAGCCCGCCTGCTGACCTTCGTCAACGAAGAGGGTAGCCCGCCCGAGACGCGCATCGTCGCCATCTCCAACATGCAGGATGAGGGCCATACCTGCGAGGATGCGCTGCGCCCCGACCTGTTCTATCGCCTTGCCAGCCTGCGCATCACCGTGCCCCCCTTGCGCGCGCGCGGCGAGGATATCCTGACGCTCTTCACCCGCTTCACAGAGCAGTTCGCCGAGGATTACGGTTGCAGCGCGCCGCAGGTCAGCGCGCAGGAGGCAACCCAGCTTCTTCAGGCGCCCTGGCCCGGAAATGTCCGCCAGCTCTTCAACATCGCCGAGCGCGCGGTGTTGCAGGCACGGCGCGAAACCGGCACGCTCACCTCGCTCTTGATGTCCGACCATGCCGAGATGCAGCCGGTGATGACCACCGAGGGCAAGCCGCTCAAGGAATATGTCGAGGCGTTCGAGCGGATGCTGATCGACAACACCATGCGCCGCCACAAGGGCAGTATCGCCGCCGTGATGGACGAATTGTGCCTGCCGCGCAGGACACTGAACGAAAAAATGGCGAAATACAGCCTCACGCGCTCGGATTACATCGGCTGAGCGCGGCGGATGATTTCTCCATTGTGTTTTGCCTGTCCGAGGCTTTAGGGTGTCAGAACGGCGGTATCGCAGGGATATGCGCAACCGCCGCGAGAGATTCGCTGTTTCTGATCCCTTCTGGACGACAATCCCCAGGGCCGAAGCAGACCGATTGGCCCCCGCTTCGGGGACCGCACGCTTGCCCGTTGCCGCGCCATGGCGCGCGCCGGGTGCTGAATTGGCCCTGCGGGGCCGGAGTAGTAGAACCGCGATGACGCGCGCGACAGGATCGAGAGTGACAGCAGGGGCGCAACGCGCCGCTTGCGTGTGCGCCGCGATCATCGCCCCTGACAGACACTTGCCGCATCTCTCCGCGCCCCCCGGGCGCCGGGCCATGCCGCGGTGCAATTGGAACACATGCCAAAGAAAATGCTTATCGATGCCACCCATGCGGAGGAAACCCGCGTCGTGGTGGTGGACGGAAACAAGGTCGAGGAATTTGACTTTGAATCGGAAAACAGGCGCCAGCTAGCCGGCAACATCTATCTCGCAAAGGTCACCCGTGTGGAGCCGTCGCTCCAGGCGGCCTTTGTGGAATATGGCGGCAATCGTCACGGCTTTCTCGCCTTCTCGGAAATCCACCCGGATTACTACCAGATCCCCGTGGCCGACCGCGAGGCGCTGATGGCCGAGGAAGAGGCGCTTGCCCGCGCGCAGGAAGACGAGGACGAGCGGCCCAGAGCCCGCCAGTCCGTCTCGCGGTCGCGCTCGCGCTCGCGCTCCAGCGCCGAAAAGACCAAGTCACAGGATGCCGTGGCCAGAGCGGACGTTTCAGGCTCCGAAATCTCGGGCATGGAAACCATCGACATCGCCGTCGAGGACAGCAGCGAAACAGAGGCCGACATCATCCCCGAAGCCACCTCGCCGATGGAGCGCGTGGCCGAGACCCCGGTCGAGGAACCGGTGGACGACGCCACCGAGACACGCCGGGACGCGTCCGCCGAGACCCTGCCGCAAGAAGACACTCGCGATCACGCCGCGCTCGATGACAGCATCGAGTCCGTGGCCGAAGAGGATGACAGCGAGGATCTGCGCCCCGCCCGCAAGCCCCGCGCGCGCCGCTACAAGATCCAGGAGGTCGTCAAGGTCCGCCAGATCATGCTGGTGCAGGTCGTCAAGGAAGAACGCGGCAACAAGGGCGCGGCGCTGACCACCTATCTCTCGCTCGCGGGCCGTTATTGCTCAAGGAAATCGCCGCCGAGATCGACGTGCCGCGCGGCGCGGGCCTCATCATCCGCACCGCAGGCGCACAGCGCACCAAGGCCGAGATCAAGCGCGATTACGAATACCTTCAGCGGCTTTGGGAACAGATCCGCGAATTGACGCTGAAATCCATTGCGCCCGCCAAGATCTACGAAGAGGGCGACCTCATCAAGCGGTCGATCCGTGATCTCTACAACCGCGATATCGACGAGGTTCTGGTGGAGGGCGAGCGCGGCTACCGCATCGCCAAGGACTTCATGAAAATGATCATGCCGTCCCACGCCAAGAACGTGAAACACTACGTCGATCCGATGCCGCTTTTCGCGCGTCACCAGGTCGAAAGCTACCTCTCGGGCATGTTCAACCCCACGGTGCAGCTGCCTTCGGGGGGCTATATCGTGATCGGCATAACCGAGGCGCTTGTCGCCATCGACGTCAACTCCGGCCGCGCCACCAAGGAAGGCTCGATCGAGGAGACCGCGACCAAGACCAACCTAGAGGCCGCCGAAGAGGTGGCGCGCCAGTTGCGGCTGCGCGACCTTGCCGGGCTGATCGTGATCGACTTCATCGACATGGACGAGCGGCGCAACAATGCCGCCGTCGAAAAGCGCCTCAAGGACAAGCTCAAGACCGACCGCGCGCGCATCCAGGTGGGCCGCATCTCGGGCTTTGGCCTCATGGAAATGAGCCGCCAACGCCTGCGCCCGGGGATGCTCGAGGCCAGCACACAGCCTTGCCCGCACTGTCACGGCACCGGGCTCATCCGCTCGGATGACAGCATGGCGCTTTCGATCCTGCGCCAGATCGAGGAAGAAGGCACGCGCGGTCGCTCGCGCGAGGTTCTGGTGCGCGCCCCCGTGGCCATCGCCAATTTCCTCATCAACCAGAAGCGCGAACATATCGCCCAGATCGAACAGCGCTATGGCCTGTCGGTGCGCATCGAGGGGGACCCGGCACTGGTCAGCCCCGATTTCACCCTCGAGAAGTTCAAGACCGCAACCCGCATCGTGCCCGAGCCGGTGACGCAAAGGAGGATGACGTGGCCGAAGCCACGCCCGAGGCCTCTGATGACGGCGAACGCCCGAAGAAAAAGCGCCGCCGCTCGCGCAGCCGCAAGCGCAAGCCCAAATCGAATGGCGAATATCAGGCTCAGGACGTTCAGGACGACGGCGCCGGAGTCGACAACGCGCCAGATGACAACGCTGAGGACGACACCGCGCGGGACGACGAGCCCCCCGAGGCCGAGGTGCAGCCCGAGGCCAAGCCAAAGTCCGGCGCCCGCTCACGCTCTGGTTCGCGCACCCGCAAGACGCCGGCACCAGCGAGCGAGGACGCCGCAACCGGCGCGGCACCGGCCACCAAGCCCAGAAGCCGCACCGTGTCGCGCAGCAAGAAACCCAAGGAGGCCGCAGCGGCCCCCGCGGACACTGCCGAGGCACAGGCCGTCGCTGCCGTGGAGGTCGTCCCGACAACCGAGACAGTGGCCGAGCCGACCTCTCCCGCGCCTGAGCCGGTGGCCGAGCAGGCAGCGCCCGCGCCCGCGCCCGCATCCGCGGTCGTCGAGCAGCCCGAACCCGTAGCCCCAGAGCCGACAACGGATGTTCCCGAGGAGGTTGCGGCAAACGGTCCGGAACCGGTGGCCGAGGACAGCCCCGTCGCGGTCGAGGAGACGGGCGACACTCCGACACCCGAGGACGACACCAAGCCCAAACGTCGCGGCTGGTGGTCCTTCGGCTGATCCGACAGCGCCCCGGCCACATGCGGGCCGGGGCACGCCCCCTCAACCGGTCTTGCGGATCACATAGGTCTGGACCCCGTCCGCCTCTGTCGCCGAGACAAGGACATGCCCGCTTTCGGCGCAGAAATGCGGCACGTCGATCACCGCCGCCGGATCATCCGCCTGCATGGCGACCTCTGCGCCCGGCGCAAGCGATTTCAGCCGCTTGCGCAGTTTCAGCACCGGCAGCGGACAGAGCAGCCCGCGCGCATCAAGGATCTCTTTCGGGGTCATAAGCGCCCAGATAGCGGCCTTGTTACAGCCTGTCCACAGGGTTGTGACACCGTGCCCCGTGACGCGGCCCGCTACAGCGTTTATGTCTGCCCCATGTTCGGAATCGAAATCATCGACGCGGCGCTTCTGCCCGCCATGTTCGTGGCGCTTCTGGCGGGTGTGATCTCGTTCCTGAGCCCCTGCGTCCTGCCCATCGTGCCGCCCTATATCGCCTATATGAGCGGGATCAGCCTCAACGAGTTGTCACAGGACGGCGCGCAACGCGCGCGTGCGGTGGTGCCGGCAATTTTCTTCGTTCTGGGCCTCTCGACCGTATTCATCTTTCTGGGCTTCACCGCCTCGGCCCTCGGGCGCGCCTTCCTGCAATATCAGGACTGGTTCAACACCGTGGCGGGCGTTCTGGTGATGGCGTTCGGCGCGCATTTCGTGGGCGTCTACCGGATCGGCTTTCTGGACCGCGAGGCGCGGCTTGATGCCGGTGATCGCGGCGGCTCGGCCTTTGGGGCCTATATTCTCGGTTTGGCCTTCGCCTTTGGCTGGACGCCCTGCATCGGCCCGCAACTGGGCGCGATCCTGTCGCTTGCGGCATCCGAGGCCAATATCGCGCGCGGCACCACGCTTCTGGCGGTCTATGCCATCGGCCTTGGTGTGCCCTTCCTTCTGGTCGCGGCCTTCCTGCCGCGCCTCACCGGCCTCATGGGCTGGATGAAGCGGCACATGGCCCAGATCGAGCGGGTGATGGGGCTGCTTCTGTGGACCATCGGCCTTCTGATGCTCACGGGCGGCTTCTCGGCCTTCTCCTTCTGGCTGCTCGAGACCTTCCCGGCACTTGCGCTGATCGGCTGATGCCTCACGCTCATCAACCGCCGATTTGATGCGCGTCAAGGCAGCTCAGACCGCGACTCCCTAAATTGCGCGGGCAACCAAGCAAAGGAGGATGCCGCAATGGTTGAAAAATCGCATGTCGCAGGCTTCTGGCCGCAGCTTTACGAACCGTTCCGCAACTTGGGCGCGCGCGTGGCCGACTGGCTCGCACCGGCCTCGGACGCCTCGGGAGATGCGGCCGCCTATCACATCACCATGGAACTGCCGGGCGTCACCGAAAAGGATATCGACCTCTCGGTGCATGACGGCATGGTGACGATCAAGGGTGAGAAATCCGCCACCCGCGAGGAAAAGGGAGAAACCTGGTTCTTCTCCGAACGCCAGTATGGCAGCTTCAGCCGCTCATTCCGCCTGCCTGCCGACGCCGATGGCGACAAGATCGAGGGCAAACTGAAAGACGGGGTGCTGAGCGTCACCATCCCCAAGCGCAGCGGAGAAGTCGCCTCGGGCCGCAAGGTCGAGATCCGGCGCGGCTGAAGCCCTGAAGCCTCGGGGCGGGGCGCTCGCGCGCTGCCCCGCACCGTCAGCTTTCCATCCAGATCGTGACGGGGCCATCATTGACGAGGCGCACCCGCATGTCCCCGCCGAATTGCCCCGTTTCTACCGGCACGCCAAGCGCGGCAAGCGCGCCCGCGAACTGCTCGTAAAGGCGGCGGCCCTCCTCTGGTGCGGCGGCGGCAGAGAAACCGGGGCGATTCCCGCGCGACGTATCGGCGGCAAGGGTGAACTGGCTCACCACCAGCGCCCCGCCGCCCGTGTCGAGAAGCGAGCGGTTCATCCGCCCCTCGGCGTCGCGGAAGATGCGCAATCGCGCCACCTTGCCCGCCAGCCGCTCCGCCTCGGCCTCGGTATCGCCCTGCATGGCACATACCAGCACCAGAAGCCCCGCACCACAGCGCCCGATCCGCATGTCCCCGACCGTGACCTCGGCCTCGCTCACCCGTTGCAACACTGCCCGCATGTCCCCTCCTGCACCACAAGACCGGTGACACGATAGCCCCGCAAGGACACGAAATCCAAGAGGCCAAAGGCACCGCCCGCTGTTAGCGCCACCAAGATTGCGCGCCGCGCGCGCCTCGCCTAAGAGGGCGCGAAGAAGATGTGCTCAAAGGGATTTCCGCCATGTCGAAGGCCGCGCAACGCGACAAGATCACCCAAGGCCAGGGCTTTATCGCCGCCCTTGACCAATCGGGCGGCTCCACCCCCAAGGCGCTGCGGCTTTACGGGATCGAGGAGAGCGCATACGCCTCCGAGGCCGAGATGTTCGACCGCATCCACGCCATGCGCGCGCGCATCGCGCAGGCCCCGGCCTTTACCGGCGACAAGGTGTTGGGCGCGATTCTCTTCGAGATGACCATGGATCGCAGCATCGCGGGCCAGCCCTCGGCGCAGTTCCTGTGGGAAGAGCGCGGCGTCGTGCCGTTCCTCAAGGTGGACAAGGGGTTGGCCGAGACAGCCGACGGCGTGAAGCTGATGAAGCCGATGCCGGACCTCGATGCGTTGCTTGAGCGCGCCAATGCTGCCGGGATTTTCGGCACCAAGATGCGCTCGGTCATCGACGCGGCCAATGCGACGGGGATCGAGGCCAATGTCGCGCAGCAATTCGAGATTGGCCGTCAGATCCTCGAGGCCGGTCTTGTGCCGATCATCGAGCCCGAAGTGACCATTTCCATCGCCGACAAGGCCGAGGCGGAGGACCTGCTCCTTGCGCGCCTCACCGCCCATCTCGACACGCTCCCCGAGGGCCACGAGGTCATGCTCAAGCTCACCCTGCCCGAGACGGCCAACCATTATGAAAGCCTCGTCGATCATCCGCGCGTGTTGCGCGTGGTGGCGCTCTCGGGCGGCTATAGCCGCGACGAGGCCAATGCGCGGCTTGCCCAGAACCGGGGCGTGATCGCCAGCTTCAGCCGCGCGCTGACCGAGGGGCTTTCGGCGCAGCAGTCGGATGCCAAGTTCAACGCCACCATCGCGGCCACCATCGACGCAATCCACGCGGCCTCCGTGGCGGGCTGAGGCGTAGCGCCCGCCCGGGGGCGGTCGGGCGCTCGCGCGGCGGCGTGCAAGCACGCCTTTATTCCGCGCGGAGACCAAAACTCAGCCCGCAAGACCTCCCGCCGAGCCTTTCACCGGATCCCCGAGGACGTGCCCGGATACGGGTCCGACACCCCCCTATCCGGTGAGTATCCCAAATCGCGCCTCAGGCGCGTTTGCCCGCGATCTAGCCCAGCCCCATCACCTCGAGCACCTTCGCCTCGATCTGCGGCGCGTTCATCGCCGCCACGTCATACATCTGCGCGGGGCTGGCCTGATCTATGAAAACATCGGGCAGCACCATGGAGCGGAATTTCAGCCCGCGGTCAAA